>NZ_JAUSZH010000001.1:2102500-3532500 GCF_030817355.1 Streptomyces sp. V1I1
GTGATGCGCAGGCCGCCCTTGGGGAGCTTCGGCGGGGCGCCGAGTTCAGGATGCGGATGACTCAAAAGACTCTCCTCACCACGCACGCCACGTACCGCTGCGGCACATGGCGTACATGACATTCGTGCACTTGCTGTTGTCTGTGTCCGGCCGTTTCGGTCGGATCTCTTCGCATATTCAGTTGTGAAGTCTGGGTTTGAAGCCGTTCAGGCCGTTGGGGCCATTCGGGATGTTCAGAGCTGTACCCCACCGGCCGCGAGGTCGATCTTGAGCTGCGCGGTTTCCTCCGGGGAGAGCTCCACCAGGGGGAGCCGGAGCGGTCCGGCCGGGAGGCCCTGGAGGGCCAGTGCCGCCTTGGTGGTGATGACGCCCTGGGTGCGGAACATTCCGGTGAAGACCGGGAGCAGCTGCTGGTGGATCTCGGTGGCCTTCTGGACGTCACCGGTGAAGTGGGCGTCGAGGAGGGCGCGGAGCTCGGGGGTGACGACATGGCCGACGACCGAGACGAAGCCGACTGCGCCGACCGAGAGCAGCGGGAGGTTGAGCATGTCGTCGCCGGAGTACCAGGCGAGACCGCTGCGGGCGATGGCCCAGCTGGCGCGGCCGAGGTCGCCCTTGGCGTCCTTGTTGGCCACTATGCGCGGGTGGTCGGCGAGGCGTACGAGCGTCTCGGTGTCGATCGGGACGCCGCTGCGGCCGGGGATGTCGTAGAGCATCACCGGCAGTTCCGTCGCGTCGGCGATGGCCGAGAAGTGACGGTACAGGCCCTCCTGCGGGGGCTTGTTGTAATACGGCGTCACGGCGAGCAGGCCGTGTGCGCCGGCGCGCTCGGCGGTGCGGGCGAGCTCGACGCTGTGGCGGGTGTCGTTGGTGCCGATGCCTGCGACGACATGGGCCCGGTCTCCGACCGCTTCCAGTACAGCCCGTACGAGCTGGTCTTTCTCCGCGTCGCTGGTGGTCGGCGACTCACCGGTGGTGCCGTTGATGATCAGGCCGTCATTGCCTGCGTCCACCAGATGGGCGGCCAGTCGCTGGGCACCGGCGAGGTCAAGTGCGCCGTCCGCCGTGAAGGGCGTGACCATGGCGGTGAGGACCCGCCCGAAGGGGGTCTGCGGAGTGGAGATCGGAGCCATGGGTAACACGCTACTCGCTGCTCAGTACGCAGTGTCCCCTCGGGGGACGTGATGTACAAGGTGGCATGAGGAGCCCGGCACTGCCTGCTCGGGGGTTCAAGCAGTGCCGGGTCCGTTTGATCAGCCTAGATGAACTTCATGAAACACCGCAATGCGGACACTTCGCCGGGCTGCCCGTACATCTGTGCTCTACGGGTGTACGGCGCGTGCACGGCGGGTCCTCTGCGGGCGCCTACGGAGCCACACGGCCGTTCGCATTGAAGGCGGCGTACGTGAGCGGCATGAGCTTCGCCCAGTGCTGCTCCATCTTCTCGCCGACCATTTCGATCTCCCGCTGCGGGAAGGACTCGATCTTCGCCAGCTCATGCTGGGTGCGCAGGCCGAGGAAGTGCATCAGTGAACGGGCGTTGCAGGTCGCGTACATGGAGGAGAACAGGCCGACGGGGAGGACGGCGCGGGCGACCTCGCGGGCGATGCCCGCGGCCAGCATCTCCTGGTACGTCTCGTACGAGCGACGATACGAGTCGATCATGGCTTCGGACACGACCTTGTGCTGCTCCGGGGAGCCGTCGATGAAGACGTACTTGCCGGGGCGGCCCTCCTGGACCAGCTTGCGGTCCTGGCCCGGGACGTAGAAGACCGGCTGCAGCTCGCGGTAGCGGCCGGACTCCTCGTTGTAGGACCAGCCGACCCGGTGCCGCATGAACTCGCGGAAGACGAAGATCGGGGCGCTGATGAAGAAAGTCATCGAGTTGTGCTCGAAGGGGCTGCCGTGGCGGTCGCGCATCAGGTAGTTGATGAGCCCCTTGGAGCGCTCGGGGTCCTTGTGGAGCTCCTCCAGAGACTGCTCGCCTGCCGTGGAGACTCGGGCGGCCCACAGCACGTCGGAGTCGGCGGCGGTGTGCTTCACCAGTTCGACGGTGACATCGCCGCGGAAGCTCGGCGTGGCTGTCTCGATGGGGGTGTCGGGCACCAGGGGTCCTTCCGGTTGAACGCTTCGGCGCCCACTTTAACGAGGGAACGCCGCGGCAGTATCTCGGCCCCCTTTGAACATTTCCGGTAACTCGGGCACCAAATGACAGTTTTTGACGTCAGTACCAGTAGAAGTGTCCTGTCACTAGATTCCAACCCCAGATTCCAAGAAGGAGAGTGCCCTGATGTTCCGCCGGGGAGAGGCCGTCCCGTTCGCTTTCGTCGCCGAGGCCGACCGCTTCCGCAGTAACGTCACTCAGCCGCCGCGTGAACGGCTCAGCGTCTCTGACCTCGCGGGCCGTACGCTGGTCGGGCTGACCATCGTCTGCGGACTCGTCGGCTCCCTGCTTTTCGGGCTTCCCGCGCTGGATTCCGGCCAGACTCCGGGGCATTCGCAGCAGTCCGAGGCGTCCGAGAGGCGCTGACTCGTACGGCCCCCTGGGGTGGTCGGCCAGAGGCCTCCTCGGTAGCCTCACCGGGCACAGCCCAACCGAGTGTGCTGGTGAGTGAGGATCAGTCGTGCCCCTGCCTTTTCTGACGGCCGACCGTGCATTTGGCACGAACGATGGCGACGTCGCGCTGCCCTTCGACGACCACGACCACTGGCGGCGTCCGTACCGTCCGGGGCCCTGGCGGGTCGCCGCGGCGGCGCTGCTGCTGCTGCTCGCGTCGTTCGTACTCATCGCGGCGATGATCATCGCGTTTGCCGGTGCGCTGCCGGGCGCGGGCGCGTGCCTCGGTCTGGGTCTCATACTGATCTTCGCGGCGCTGCGGCTGCTGCGCGCGGGCGTCTGGGTCAGCCGCCACGGAGTGCGGCGCGTGAACTTCTTCTCGACCACCACGGTGCCGTGGAACCACGCTGCCGCGCTGCGTACCGTTCAGCAGCCGGTCCGCTGGCTCGGGCTGCCGCGGACCGTGCAGGGGCAGGCGCTCGTCGTCGTACGGCAGAGCGGTGAGCCGCTGCCCCTGCTGACCGATCACAACGCGGACTTCCTGTCGCGTCCCGAGGCCTTCGACAGGGCTGCGGACACGGTCGAGGCCTGGGGCTCGGAGTACCGGACCGCCTAGGTCTAGGTCGGGGCCGTCCTGCCGTCGTGCAGTGCGATCGCCCGCTGCATCGCCTTGCGGGCGCGCGGGGTGTCCCGGGCGTCGTGGTAGGCGACGGCAAGACGGAACCAGCAGCGCCAGTCGTCCGGTGAATACTCGGTCTCCGCGCGACGCTTGGCGAAGACCTCGTCGGCCGAGTCGCGGTCGATGCGCCCGCCTGCCGTACGCCTCGACTCGTCCGCCGGCAGGCCGCCTTCGGCCTCCAACTCGCGGGCCAGCCGATGGGCATTGCGCGCGAAGCGCGTGTTGTGCCAGAGGAACCACACGCCTACGCACGGCAGCAGGAAGGCCACCGCGCCCATCCCCATCGCGGCCGGCTCACCGGTCAGCATGAGGAGCACACCCTCCAGCGCCACCACGGCGAAGACGATGACCAGCACGGTGGCGAGGAAGAAGTACGTGATCTTTCCGCCCATGGCCGTCAGCCCAGGTCGAGGAAGTGTTCCAGGCCGAAGGTGAGGCCTGGGGTGGACACCACGCGGCGGACGCCGAGCAGAATGCCCGGCATGAAGCTGCTGTGGTGCAGGGAGTCGTGCCTGATCGTGAGCGTCTCGCCCTCGCCGCCGAGCAGGACTTCCTGGTGGGCGAGCAGGCCGCGCAGGCGGATGGCGTGCACCGGGACACCGTCCACGTCGGCGCCGCGGGCGCCGTCCAGAGCGGTGACGGTGGCGTCGGGCTGGGGGGCGCAGCCCGCCTCCGCGCGGGCCGCCGCGATGAGTTGGGCGGTGCGGGTGGCGGTACCGGAGGGCGCGTCGGCCTTGTTCGGGTGGTGCAGTTCCACGACCTCGACAGACTCGAAGTAACGCGCCGCCTGCTGCGCGAACTTCATGGTGAGGACCGCGCCGATGGAGAAGTTCGGCGCGATGAGCACACCGGTCTGTGGGGATGCGGCGAGCGAGGTGTTCAGCTGCGCGAGGCGTTCGTCGGTCCAGCCGGTGGTGCCGACAACCGCGTGAATGCCGTGGCGTACGCAGAAGTCGAGATTGCCCATCACCGAGGCCGGGGTGGTCAGTTCGACCACGACCTGGGCGCCGGCGTCCACGAGGGCTTCCAGCTTGTCGCCCCGGCCGAGGGCCGCGACCAGTTCCATGTCGTCGGCGGTTTCGACGGCTCGTACCGCTTCCGAGCCGATACGGCCATTGGCGCCGAGAACGGCCACGCGCAGCTTGCTCATTGCTCTTTCCTTAGGTTGGGAGACCGCTTCTAGGAGACCGCTTCGTGGAGGCGGTCCGCCTGCTTGTCCTTGAGCGGGCCGATCACCGACAGTGAGGGACGGTGTCCCAGCACCTCGCCGGCCACCGCGCGTACCTCGTCGGGGGTGACGGCGGCTATCCGGGCGAGCATGTCGTCGACCGACATTTGCGCTCCCCAGCACAGTTCGCTCTTGCCGATCCGGTTCATCAGCGCGCCGGTGTCCTCCAGGCCCAGCACGGTGGAGCCGGAGAGCTGGCCCACGGCGCGGCCGATCTCCTCGTCCGACAGACCGTCCGAGGCGACCCGGTCGAGCTCGTCGCGGCAGATCTTCAGGACGTCGTGGACCTGGCTGGGGCGGCAGCCCGCGTAGACGCCGAAGAGGCCGGTGTCGGCGAAGCCCGAGGTGTACGAGTACACGCTGTAGGCGAGGCCCCGCTTCTCCCGCACCTCCTGGAACAGGCGCGAGGACATGCCTCCGCCGAGGGCGGTGTTGAGCACGCCCAGCGCCCAGCGGCGCTCGTCGGTGCGGGCCAGTCCCGGCGTGCCGAGGACGACATGGGCCTGCTCGGTCTTGCGGTTCAGCAGCTCGACACGGCCCGCGGTGCGGATGCTCCGCGAACCGTCGCGGGGAGGGGTCGGGGCCGCGTCCGTACGAGTCAGGGCACCGGCCTTCTCGAAGGCCTTGCGGACCTGGCGTACGACCGTGGCGTGATCGACGTTGCCCGCGGCGGCGACGACCAGATGCGTCGGGTCGTAGTGCTTCTTGTAGAAGCGCCGGATGCGGTCGGCGGTCAGCGCGTTGATGGTGTCGACAGTGCCGAGGACCGGGCGGCCGAGAGGGGTGTCGCCGAGCATGGTGTGCGCGAACAGATCGTGCACACAGTCGCCCGGGTCGTCCTCGGTCATCGCGATCTCTTCGAGGATGACGCCGCGCTCGGCGTCGACGTCCTCCTGCAGAATCAGCGAGCCGGTGAGCATGTCGCAGACCACGTCGATGGCGAGCGGCAGGTCGGTGTCGAGCACCCGCGCGTAGTAGCAGGTGTACTCCTTCGCCGTGAAGGCGTTCATCTCGCCGCCGACGGCGTCGAGGGCGGAGGAGATGTCGAGGGCGGAGCGCTTGTGCGTGCCCTTGAACAGGAGGTGCTCGAGGTAGTGAGTGGCGCCGTTCAGGGACGGCGTCTCGTCGCGGGAGCCGACGTTCGCCCAGATCCCGAAGGTGGCGGAGCGTACGGACGGCAAGGTCTCGGTGACGACGCGGAGGCCGCCGGGAAGGACGGTGCGGCGGACCGTGCCGATGCCGTTCTCGCCCTTGAGAAGCGTTTGGGTACGGGCGACGGCCCGCGCCTCCGAAGAGGTGCGGGCCGTCGTCCTGGAACTACGGGACGTCACTTGTCGGTGTCGTCCTTCTGGTCGTCGCCCTCTTCACCCTCGATGACCGGGATGAGGGAGAGCTTGCCGCGGGAGTCGATCTCGGCGATCTCGACCTGGACCTTGGAGCCGACCGCGAGCACGTCCTCGACGTTCTCCACGCGCTTGCCACCGGCGAGCTTGCGGATCTGCGAGATGTGCAGCAGACCGTCCTTGCCGGGCATCAGGGAGACGAAGGCACCGAAGGTGGTGGTCTTGACGACCGTACCCAGGTAGCGCTCGCCGACCTCCGGCATGGTCGGGTTGGCGATCGAGTTGATCGTGGCGCGGGCGGCCTCGGCCTGCGAGCCCTGCTGGGCACCGATGTAGATGGTGCCGTCGTCCTCGATCGTGATATCGGCGCCGGTGTCCTCCTGGATCTGGTTGATCATCTTGCCCTTGGGGCCGATGACCTCACCGATCTTGTCCACCGGGATCTTGACGGTGATGATCCGCGGGGCGTTCGGGGACATCTCGTCCGGGACGTCGATGGCCTCGTTCATCACATCGAGGATGTGGAGGCGGGCGTCGCGGGCCTGCTTCAGCGCGGCGGCCAGGACCGAGGCGGGGATGCCGTCGAGCTTGGTGTCGAGCTGGAGCGCGGTGACGAAGGTCTTCGTACCGGCGACCTTGAAGTCCATGTCACCGAAGGCGTCTTCCGCACCGAGGATGTCGGTGAGGGCGACGTAGTGCGTCTGGCCGTCGATCTCCTCGGAGATCAGACCCATGGCGATACCGGCGACGGGGGCCTTGAGCGGCACACCGGCGTTCAGCAGCGACATGGTGGAGGCGCAGACCGAGCCCATGGACGTGGAGCCGTTGGAGCCGAGCGCCTCGGAGACCTGGCGGATGGCGTACGGGAACTCCTCGCGCGTCGGCAGCACCGGCACGATGGCGCGCTCGGCGAGCGCGCCGTGGCCGATCTCGCGGCGCTTCGGCGAACCGACGCGGCCGGTCTCACCGACGGAGTACGGCGGGAAGTTGTAGTTGTGCATGTAGCGCTTGCGGGTCACCGGGGAAAGGGTGTCCAGCTGCTGCTCCATACGGAGCATGTTCAGGGTGGTGACGCCCAGGATCTGGGTCTCGCCACGCTCGAACAGCGCCGAGCCGTGCACGCGCGGGATGGCCTCGACCTCGGCGGCGAGCGTACGGATGTCCGTGACGCCACGGCCGTCGATGCGGACCTTGTCCTTGATGACGCGCTCGCGGACCAGCTTCTTGGTCAGCGCGCGGTAGGCACCGGAGATCTCCTTCTCGCGGCCCTCGAACTGCGGGAGCAGCTTCTCGGCGGCGACCTCCTTGATGCGGTCCAGCTCGGTCTCGCGCTCCTGCTTGCCGGCGATGGTGAGCGCCTGCGCGAGCTCGCCCTTGACGGCCGCGGTCAGCGCCTCCAGGACGTCGTCCTGGTAGTCGAGGAAGACCGGGAACTCGCCGGTGGGCTTGGCGGCCTTGGCGGCGAGGTCCGACTGGGCCTTGCACAGCGCCTTGATGAAGGGCTTCGCGGCCTCGAGACCGGCAGCGACGAGCTCCTCGGTCGGCGCCTCGGCGCCGCCCTTGACGAGCTCGATGGTCTTCTCGGTGGCCTCGGCCTCGACCATCATGATCGCGACGTCGCCGTCCTCCAGGACGCGACCGGCGACCACCATGTCGAAGACGGCGTCCTCGAGCTCGGTGTGCGTCGGGAAGGCGACCCACTGGCCCTTGATCAGGGCGACACGGGTGCCGCCGATCGGGCCGGAGAAGGGCAGGCCGGCCAGCTGCGTGGAGCAGGAGGCGGCGTTGATCGCGACCACGTCGTACAGGTGGTCGGGGTTGAGCGCCATGATCGTCTCGACGATCTGGATCTCGTTGCGCAGGCCCTTCTTGAAGGAGGGGCGCAGCGGGCGGTCGATCAGGCGGCAGGTGAGGATCGCGTCCTCGGAGGGCCGACCCTCACGACGGAAGAAGGAGCCGGGGATCTTTCCGGCTGCGTACATCCGCTCCTCGACGTCCACCGTCAGGGGGAAGAAGTCGAGCTGGTCCTTGGGCTTCTTGGAAGCGGTGGTGGCCGACAGCACCATGGTGTCGTCGTCCAGGTAGGCGACGGCGGAGCCGGCGGCCTGACGAGCCAGTCGGCCCGTCTCGAAGCGGATGGTGCGGGTGCCGAAGGAACCGTTGTCAATGACGGCCTCGGCGTAGTGGGTCTCGTTCTCCACTAGCGTTTTCTCCTCGTCTTCGTCCCCTCGCCCGTGTGGCGGGGGACGGTGGCCGAGAAGCTCTCGTTCTGCGGGCCGGTCTTCGATCGAAGCACCCGGGGCTTGGTTCTCCGGGGGCCACTACCGAGGACCGGCGGCGGGGAGGCGGCTTCTCGTTCGTTCGGTATTGCGTTGTTCCGGTATTGCGTTGTGCGACCAGACTAAATGCCGTCCGGTACGTCGCGCACGTACAGCAAAGGGAGCGGCCCCCTAAGAGTGGGAACCGCTCCCTTCACGGCGTCTTACTTGGCACCGCCGGCCGCACCGCGGCGGATGCCGAGGCGGTCGACCAGCGCACGGAAGCGCTGGATGTCCTTCTTGGCCAGGTACTGCAGCAGGCGGCGGCGCTGGCCCACCAGGATCAGCAGACCACGGCGGGAGTGGTGGTCGTGCTTGTGGGTCTTGAGGTGCTCGGTCAGGTCCGAGATACGGCGGGAAAGCATCGCGACCTGGACCTCGGGGGAGCCGGTGTCGCCCTCCTTGGTGCCGAACTCGGACATGATCTGCTTCTTCGTAGCGGCGTCGAGAGACACTCGGTACTCCTCTTTAGTGTTCGATGCGCCCACAAGTGCCCCTGGTCTTGATCTCAGGGGAGCTTCCGTGACTCGGAGGCGAAGGTCCGATGAGCGCAGACCGCAGAGCCCTCAAAGAGCTCCGGAGGTCGCGTACACAAACGGCCGTCACACAGCGTACCAGCCCCGGCTAGGAGGTCAGCGCCCGGATGGAGTGGTAGACGTCGAACACCGCCAGGCACAGCGGTACGAGCGTGAGCAGCACGAATGTCTCGGCGATCTCCAGGAAGCGGCCCCAGAAGGGGGTGACCCCCGCGCGGGGCACGATCAGGCCGATCGCGGTGATCAGGGCGGCGACGGCGGCGACAGCGGCAGTGAGCCAGATCGTACGGATGTCGAGCCCGGTGCCGTCGCCCCGCAGGGCGTCGCGGATCAGCGCCGTGGGCGGGTTCAGGCACAGCCCGAGCCCGAGCAGCACGAGTGCGCCCAGTCCGGCCGAGAGGGCGCAGCCCACCTGGGCCGTGTAGCGGAAGAGGTGGGCGCGCATCAGCATGGCGACGCCGGTGGCGAGCGCCAGCAGCTGGCCCCACACATTGTCGGAGAAGCCGAGGACGGCGGAGGCTCCCACAGCCACCAGTGCGCAGCCGCCGACCAGACCGACGAGCAGCTCGTGGCCGCGGCGCGCCTGGGCGGCGATGCGCTCGGCGTCGACGAGCCCCTGGTGCTCGGGTTCGGCGCCGTAGCCGCCGACGGCGGTGCGGGGCGGCTCGAAGCCGATGGGGAGGCGGGCGAAGCGGGTGGAGAGGCCGGGCAGGAAGGCCAGGGCGCCCACCGCCAGCGGGGCGCAGACCGCGGCGGTCTCGGCGGGCTGGAGCTTGGTCAGGATGGCCACGAAGGTCACCAGCAGACCCACCGAGGCGGCGAAGACGAAGGCGACGAAGGGACCGTCGCCGCCGGGGGCGACGATCGTGAGAATCACCGACCACACCAGGACGGCGGCGCAGGCGAGCAGGACCTGGAGCTTGCCGACCCCCTGCCCGTCCGCCACGGGCAGCAGTCCGGCGCCGGCGACGGCCGCGTTCGCCATTGCACCCACGCCGAGGGCGACGGCCGAGCCCCGGTCGGCGTACACCCGGGCACGCACGCCGGCGAGCGCGAGCAGCAGTACGCCCGTGACGGCGGCGAGGATGCCCGGAAGGCCGTGCATGTCGTGCCGCGGGTCCGACGTCCACAGCACGAAGGCGAGCAGGACCAGCAGGATCGACCCACCGAAGAGCCCGGCGCCGCGCATCAGGTCGTCGGTCCACAGCGTGCGGTCGCGGGCAACGGCGGACGCCACGGCGTCCGAGACGTCGTCGAAGACCGCCGGGGGCAGCGACTCGGCGAAGGGCCGCAACGACAGCAGCTCACCGTCGAGGATGCGCTGGGCGGCCAGGGAGCGGGCGCCGTCGAGCACGGTCCCGTCGCGTCGCACGAGGTGGTAGCCCACCGGAGCGCCGGGCGCGGGGCTCTGACCGGACAGGCGCAGGACCTCCGGGTAGAGGTCCGCCACGGGGATGTCCTCGGGCAGTGCCACGTCAACGCGACCGTCGGGGGCGACGACCGTCACCCGGCAGAAACCGGTGCCGCTGCTGGACGGCGTCGCAGGACCGGGCTGACCGGTTCCCGCGGCCACCGCTGAGGCCGTCATACTCACCTGCTGCATCCCCTCGTGATGTTCCTGGAACGTGGTCCTGGCCTTGCGCTCCGAATGACCCCATTTTTGCGGAAGTTCACGGCCGCGCAAACACGTCGCGCCACCCTACCGCCCACCCGTCGGCCCTGGCGCAAGTAGGATCCCTCCCCGCGGACGGAACCCGTCGCCACGGGGGCGCCGATAGGAACATTTCCGTCCGGCAAGGGAATTGGTGAGCTTGTGAGTCAGATCGTCGTCAAGCGCCCACCACGGGCCCTGCCTTCCGAGGTACCCGGCGAGCACGTGCAGCTGCAACCCCCGCCCGAACTGCCCAGAGGGCAGCAGGAGGGCGCGCTGATGCAGTTGCTGCCGATGCTGGGCATGGGCGGTTCGGTCGTCTTCTTCTTCATGACCCCGAATCCGATCATGCGGATCATGGGCATGGTGATGATCGCGTCGACGGTCGCGATGGCGATCGCGATGCTGGTCCGCTACCGGCGGGGTACACAGGGGCAGCTTGCCGATCTTCGCCGTGACTACCTGAAGTACCTGACGCAGACGCGGCGCACGGTGCTGCGGACCGCGCGGCTTCAGCGCGATGCGCAGTACTACCTGCACCCGTCGCCCGAGCAGTTGTGGGCGCTCGTCGCCGAGGGCAGCCGGGTGTGGGAGAGGCGCGTCGGCGACGACGACTTCGGGCAGGTGCGCATCGGTCTGGGTAGCCAGCAGCTCGCCACCCCCCTCATCGCACCTGACACTGCACCCGTCGACGAGCTGGAGCCGCTCACCGCGGGCGCGATGCGGCAGTTCCTGTCGGCGCACAGCACTCTGGACGGCCTGCCCATGGCCGTGTCGCTGCGGGCCTTCTACCACCTGACGGTGAGCGGCGAGCCCGACTCCGTACGCTCCACCGCCCGCGCGATGATCGGCTCGCTGGCCTCCCTTCATTCGCCCGAGGACCTGGTCATCGCCGTCGCCGCCGACCATCAGGCCGCGCCGCACTGGGAGTGGGCGAAGTGGCTGCCGCACGCCCAGGCCACCGGCCCCGCCGATGGCGCGGGCAGCCGTCGCCTCATCGCCGCGGACTTCCGTGACCTGGAGGACATGCTCGCGGGCCGCCTCGAGGGCCGGCCCCGCTTCCAGGGCAGCGCTCACCCGCTGCTGGACCAGCCGCATGTCGTCGTCGTGCTCGACGGCCAGTCCGTACCTTCCGCGTCCGCGTTCGCCGCTGCCGAGGGACTGCAGGGCGTGACGATCATCGAGGTCGTCCCCGGTGAGGTGACCGGGGCGCGTGGCGGGCTGTCGGTCGTGGTGCACCCCGAATCCCTGCAACTGGAGTCGGGACACGGGCTGGTGTACGACGGGGCTCCCGACCGGCTCAGCATCGAGGCCGCCGAGGCGCTCGCCCGCCAGCTCGCGCCGCTGCAGGTGGCCACCGGCGGTGACGACGACGAACCGCTGCTGGCCAACCTCGACTTCACGGATCTGCTGAATCTCGGTGACGCGGCGTCCGTGGACGTCGCGCGCACCTGGCGGCCCCGGTCCCAGTCGGAACGGCTGCGCGTCCCGATCGGCGTGGGCGAGGACGGCGCCCCGGTGATGCTGGACCTCAAGGAGGCTGCGCAGGAGGGCATGGGTCCGCACGGCCTGTGCGTAGGCGCGACCGGTTCCGGAAAGTCCGAGCTGCTGCGGACGCTGGTGCTGGGCCTCGCGGTCACCCACTCGTCGGAAACGCTCAACTTCGTCCTCGCGGACTTCAAGGGTGGCGCGACCTTCGCCGGTATGTCGCAAATGCCGCACGTCGCCGCGGTGATCACCAACCTCGCGGACGACCTGACACTGGTGGACCGCATGGGCGACTCCATCCGCGGTGAGCTCAACCGCCGCCAGGAGATGCTGCGCGACGCGGGCAACTACGCCAACATCCACGACTACGAGAAGGCGCGTGCCGCGGGAGCCCCGCTCCAGCCGGTCCCCTCGCTCGTCATCGTCATCGACGAGTTCAGCGAACTCCTCACCGCCATGCCGGACTTCATCGAGATGTTCGTCCAGATCGGCCGTATCGGACGGTCGCTCGGCGTCCATCTGCTGCTGGCCTCACAGCGGTTGGAGGAGGGGAGGCTGCGCGGTCTGGAGACGTACCTGTCGTACCGCGTCGGTCTGCGTACCTTCTCCGCGGCCGAGTCCCGCGCCGCGATCGGTGTGCCCGACGCGTACACCCTGCCGAACGTCCCCGGTTCGGGCTTCCTGAAGTACGGCACCGACGAGATGGTCCGCTTCAAGGCGGCGTACGTCTCGGGCGTGTACCGCACGAACCAGCACGCCGCCGTGCCCGGAGGCCCGCTCCCCGTCGACCGGCGGCCCGTCCCGTTCACCGCGGCCCCGGTCCCCGTCCGCTACGTCGAACCGACCGCGCAGCCGCGCATCCCCGACGCGCGGACGCAGGAGGACGACGCTCTGGCCGACTCCGTCCTCGACGTCATCGTGCGCCGACTGGAAGGCCGCGGCGCCGAGGCCCACCAGGTGTGGCTGCCGCCGCTGGACAACCCGCCGCCGCTGGACGAGATCCTGCCGGGTCTCGCCGAAGTGGAGGGACGCGGACTGACGCAGCCGGGATTCGAGGGCGCGGGCAAGCTCGTCGTCCCGCTGGGCGTCGTCGACAAGCCGTTCGAGCAGCGCCGCGACCCCCTCTACCGGGACTTCTCCGGGGCGGCGGGCCATATGCAGATCGTCGGTGGCCCGCAGTCGGGCAAGTCGACGTTGCTGCGGACGCTCATCGCAGCCTTCGCATTGACGCATACGCCCCAGGAAGTGCAGTTCTACGGCCTCGACTTCGGTGGCGGCGGCCTGTCCTCGATCGCCGGCCTGCCGCATGTCGGCGGGGTCGCTTCGCGCCTGGATCCGGAGCGCGTGCGGCGTACGGTCGCCGAGGTGTACGGCATCATGGCGCGGCGCGAGGAGTACTTCCGCAGTGCAGGCATCGACTCCATCGCCACCTTCCGCAGGCTGCGGGCGCGCGGCGACATTTCGATGATGGAGCAGCCGTGGGGCGACGTGTTCCTGGTCATCGACGGCTGGGGCAACTTCCGTACGGACTACGAGGGCCTGGAGCAGGCTGTCCTGGACGTCGCGGCGCGCGGCCTGGGCTACGGCATCCATGTCGTCCTCACCGCCTCGCGCTCGATGGAGGTCCGCGCCAATCTCAAGGACCACCTGATGAACCGGCTGGAGCTGCGGCTCGGCGACACCATGGACTCCGAGCTGGACCGCAAGGCTGCCGTCAACGTCCCGGCGGGCGTGCCAGGGCGCGGTCTCACCCCGGAGAAGCTGCACTTCATGGCGGCCGTGCCGCGGATCGACAGCATCAACTCCGACAGCGACCTGTCGGAGGCCACGGCCGCCATGGCCCAGGAAGTCACCCGGCACTGGACCGCGCCGGGAGCCCCGGCAGTGCGGCTGCTGCCGCGCGAACTTCCGGTGGAGAACCTGCCAGCAGGCTTTGCACACCCGGAGCGCGGTGTCTCCTTCGCGATCGACGAGAACAACCTGGAACCG
The DNA here is from genome assembly GCF_030817355.1 of Streptomyces sp. V1I1. Classification (NCBI taxonomy): domain Bacteria; kingdom Bacillati; phylum Actinomycetota; class Actinomycetes; order Kitasatosporales; family Streptomycetaceae; genus Streptomyces; species Streptomyces sp. V1I1. The sequence continues at coordinate 2,116,290 of NZ_JAUSZH010000001.1, forward strand.
GTCTTCGTCAACTTCGAGCGCGACCCGTTCCTCCTGGTGTTCGGCGAGAGCGAGTCCGGCAAGTCCAATCTGCTGCGGTTGCTCATCAAGCAGTTGAGCGAGCGGTACGACGGCAATGCCTGCAAGCTCTTCGTGATCGACAACCGCCGCGCGCTGCTGGACGCGACTCCGGCCACCCACTTGGCGGAGTACGTCCCCATGTCCAACAACATGGACCATCACGTGGACGCTCTGGCGGATCTGATGCAGCGCCGTACGCCGTCGGCCGATGTGACGGCCCAGCAGCTACGGGACCGCAGTTGGTGGCGAGGCCCGTCGGTGTTCGTCGTGGTCGACGACTACGAACTGGTGTCGACGTCGAGCGGCAACCCACTGGGCAAGCTCACGGAAATGCTGCCCTTCGCACGGGACGTGGGCGTCCGCTTCATCATCGCCCGTAACTCGGCAGGAGCGAGCAGGGCCGCATACGAGCCGTTCATGCAGCGCATGATGGAGCTCGGCGCGCAGGGTGTGCTGCTCTCCGGCGACCCACAGGAGGGCGACGTCCTCGGCGGTGCCCGGATGCGCCCGATGCCGGCGGGACGGGGCATTTTCGTCTCACGGCAGCGCGGCAACCCGCTGGTTCAGACCGGCCTCATGCCGACGGAGCTCCACTGATGATCGGCGCAGCGGTCTTCGCCGCCCTGTTCGCGCTGGCGTTTCTCGCCTTCGCGTTCGTGGACCACCGCAAGCTGTGGTGGCACTTCCAGGCCAGCCGTTTCGAGAACCCGGAGGCCCACGAGCCGTCGGCCGCTTCCTTCATGTGGCGTCGGCTGGCGCTGGTGGGCGTAGCGGCGTTCCTGGCGTGGCAGACCGTGGGCATGCTTCGCCTCGCAGGGGTTTTCGGCTCCGGTCCGGATCACGACGAGATCCTGAAGCGTGTGGAGTCGGTGGCCGAGGAACTGGATACAGGTGAGGCCGGGCGGTACAAGTTCCCCGGCCTCGAAGACGAGGGCTCGTGGGGTCCGTTCATCAATCCGCGGCTCCAAGGTCCTGGTGAAGACCCGATCGCCATGCTCGCCTCCAAGTCTGGAGACGTGGAGCGCTACGACGTGGACGGGGTCTGCCTGATAGTGACGGCCAAGCCGCTGCCCGGCCAGTCCAAACAGGCATATGCCATGGACAACTTGATGTACAGCCTCAAGACCGAAGTCACGGACCGCGCTTGCGAGTAGCCGAAGCGAATCAATAGGCTAGCCTCGCCGTTTCGGTTGGGATGAGGCGGCGTCGCGGGTCACCAACTGTTGGGTGGGCGAGGTGTTTTCGCTGCTTGGGCAGGGTGGAGTCCCGGCGCGGTGGTCGGGTTCTCCGGGGTCCTTCGGGTCGTGGGCGGACGGGGGTTTGCCGGTCTGCTGGCGGGGCGGGGCAGTGCGGCGAGGCGGAGGAAGGCCGTGGCCAGTTGGTGTCTCCAGGGCCAGGTCGCCGATATCCGCAAGCGCAGGCGTCGGCTGCCGCGGGTGAGGCGGGCGGCGACGTGCAGCAGCCGGTAGCGGAGCTTCTTCGGCTCGGCAGTGGCGAGTTCGCCGTCCAGCAGCAGGACGCGCATCCAGGCCAGCAGATCGATCGCCGCGAGGCTGAGTTCGAGCCAGGCGGCGTTGATGGCGAAGTCGCGGGAGGGGAAGCGGCCGAAGCCGGTGGTCTTGCCGCACCGGATGTGGTCTCCGACGGTGGCATGCCCGCGGTGGCGGACCTCCAGGAACTGGGCGGAGCCGCCACCGGAGTACGGCGTGTCGGTGAGGAACACCTGATGCCGCAGGCCCTCGTCCTGGTCGAACAGGGATAGCTGGGCTCCGGGGTGCGGCCGCTCTCGGCGCACGATGATGCGGGTGCCGGCCGGATAGCCGTCCAGATCGACCATGCCGGTCAGCTCGCCAACCTCAGCGCCATCACGCAGAGTCCCGTCCTGGTCCAGGGCGGGATGCCAGAGGCGGTCGGGCATGGCCCGGACAGCGCGGCGGACCGGCTCGGTGATGGCGTATCCGACCGAGAAGAATGCACGGATTCCTCGTTTCCGCACGTCGCGGACGTGTGCGAGGACGGCTTTCGCGGATCCGGCACTGTCGGTGCGGACGAGGATGTCGGTGCCGTGCCAGTGGGCGTCTGGGATCTGCGCGAGCGCCTGGTCGAGCACCGTGATGTGGTCGGTGGCGGTGTTGGCGTCGGCGTTCCCGGGCCGCAGCCGGCCGGACAGTGCCTCGCCGGTGTTGGCCAGGAAGCACAGCAGCGGGTGGAAACCAAAGCCGCCCTTATAGGTGGGTGCGGCCTGCGCTTTCTCGGTGTGGCATGGTGACCAGCGTGGCGTCGATGTCCAAGACCAGACCGGGCAGAATGCGTCCCGCGGCCCGGGCTGCGGGAATGCCCTCGCCGTGCTCGGCGGCCTGCAGCCAGGCGACTTCCCGGGCCTGGGCACGGGCCGAGCGCAGAGAAGACAGTGCCCTCTCATCGGTGTCGGCGAGCAGCCGCCAAGCCGTCGGCGTCGAAGCGACCGAACCGAACACCCCTGCCTGGTCCCGCAGTACGGCCAGATCCGCAATGGCCTCGCCGCCATCGGCGAGCATCACCGCCAGGTCGGTGGCGATCCGTCCCGGATCATGCCCGGTCCCGCGCGGCCGAAGCGGCCCGAGCGCGGCGGAGTACGCGGCGGTCAACCCGGTGGCATCAGCGAGATCCGCCAGCAACTGTGCCCCGGCATGACCGACCACCCCCGAACCATCGGCACTGACCTGGACCTTGGGACGAAACCCGATAGCCTGCACGTAGAAAGTGCCCTCCGCCTGGACCGACAGAACCCCTCAGCAAGGTTCATCGTCCCAGGTCAGGAAGGCACTTTCGTATTTCCGCCCCAAAGCCAGCCGTCCCCAAGTGAAACGGCGAGGCTAAAAGCCCTGGCGCGGCTGGCGTGCCGCGGCGTGCCGGAGCTCGCCCTCGTCGGGCAGGAGGCCGGTGATCCGCGTCCAGATCGTCTTGGCGTCCACGCGGACGAGCCTGAAGGTGCTCGCCGGGGTGATCCGCTCCGCGGGCACAGGCTCGGTGGGCAGCTCCCGCAGCCAGTAGCCGAGGGGGCTGCAGTCCCAGACGGCGAAGCCGCGCGTCTCCACACCGTCCTGGCCCTCGTGGTGGGCCTGCCAGGCCGCGGTCAGGCGCCAGCTCGACCGGAGCTCGGAGATCAGGTCGGCGACGAGCGTCAGCGCCGGCTCGCCGAGGCTGCCGCCCGTCGCGAGGGCCCGGCGGATCGCCTCGCGCTCGTCGTCGGCAGACCGGACGAGGCGCTCGCCTTCCAGGACCGCGAGACCCGCCTCGACGGTGCCGGTGGTCGTCTCGACGACGGAGAGAGCCGTGTCCCGGGCGGCCGAAGACTGCTGGAGGTTCACCATGTCGGCGAGCTTCCAGACCAGCATCTTCGGCTCGACGCAGGAGTACTCGGCCTCGGTCACGCCCGGCCACGCCTCGTGCGCGACGACGTGCTCCTCACCGATGAGCATGCCGTGGTGCAGCTTGCCCTGCCGGCTGGCGGCCTCTAGCGAGATGATCACCCCCGGGGTGAGGACCGTCTTCATCAGCGGCAGCAGCAGATGGGACAGCTTCCCGTCCTCATCGATCAGACCGCAGTCCAGCAGCTCCTTCCGGGCCGCCGCGAACTCGTCGGGCACCTCGTCCCCTGCCGCCAGCTCGGAGAGCACGATCACATGCTCGTCGGCCAGCCGGAAGCGGGACCGGGAAATGTCGAACGAAGGCATACACACTCACTTGGTAGTCGCTCAGGACTGGGACTCGGCCCAGAAGTTGAAGATCCTTGAGAAGCCCGCCCGTACGGCGCCGCGCCGCGTGAGCACGGACCGGTCGACTCCGGAGAAGAGAGCCGCGAAGGAGACGTCGGCGGGCAGGACCCGGCCCGCCGCCTGCACGGTTACTTTCCTGCCGCTTCCGAGGCCGGACTGCCGCACCGTGATGACGACACCGGGGTCCTCGGCGTCGGGCTGCCGGGACAGCTTGTACGCCCGGCGGTTGATCGCCGTGAGCCTGTACGCGTCGCCCAGATACGTCATGTGCAGGGAGCGCCCCCGGTGCGTCGGCGCCCATCGGTTCCGGCTCATCCGCACGAGCCCGTCGCCCACCCGGAGCGTCGCGCGGTTCAGGGTCGGCATCGACACGACGTCCGTGTGCACGCCACGCGTCTCGAACGTGGCCGTGGGGATCAGACCACCGCGCACCTCCGTGACGATCGCGTTCGGCACGTCCCGACCCGCCGGGTACACCACTCGGATGTCGCCGAGCTCCGGAGAAGTGCCCTGCCAGCCGAACTTCGTGCGCCCGGCGGGCTGTTTCTCCTTCCAGTACGCGAGCGTGAACGGGCTGATGGTCGTGTGCATGTCTTTCCCTCGCTAGTCGAACGGGTTGAGGGCGCTGCCCAGCTTCTTCGCCCCGTCGGCGATACCGTCCCCGATGTCCGAGGCCTTGTCGCCGATCCAATCCCCGGCCTTCTCGATTCCCTCGCCGATGGCCTCGTGGTTGTCCCAGATCAGGCAGCCGGCGTACACCACGCCTGTGCCGATCGCCAGGCCGGCCGTGACCGGGTTGGGCGCCACGGTCAGCGCAGTCATCGACGCGCTGAACGCCGTTCCGCTGAGGTCGGAGGCGAACTTCGAGGGATTGGCCTTGATCATGTCCGCGTCATACGTGGCCAGGTTCGCCACGCCGTAGGCGGTCGCCGCGACACCACCGACGACACCCGCGCCCCGGATCCATCCGGCGGCCTTTGCGGCGTTCGCGAGGCCGCCGTTCTGCGCGACCTTGACGAGGTTGGCCTCCGCCGCCGACGGCATGAAGAAGGAGCCGTTCCGCATGTACCCGCCGAGCATGGCCGCTTCGTCGGACCCGGTGATGGCGTTGACCATACCGGGAGGAAGCTTGCTCAACAGGCTTCCGGGCGCGGCCCCGGCCATGCGGTTGTTGATGAAGGTGGAGAGGAAGGTGCCGGGCGCGGTGATGTCCTTGCCCTGCTTCAGGTACTTGAACAGTTTCCAGGAGCTGCCCAGGGTCCCGCCGACCGCGGCGGCGAACGCGGAGGCGGTGATCGTGCCCTTCTGGACGGCGGCGAAGAGTTCCGCGAGCCTCTTGCTGCCGGTTATCTTCTCCACGCCCTCCTTCTGGAGGCGCTGCAGATAGTCGTCCAGGGTCTCGCCGTCCCGCATCGCCAGCGAGGCGAGCTCCATGCGCTCCTGCTTCTGCTGGTCGTCCGTCTTCGCGACCTTGTCGGCGTTGCCGTTGAAGCCGCCCGCCGTCTCGTCGTTCTTGCCGCCGCCGCTGTCCTTGACAACGGCGTCGAGATCCTTCTGGAAGTCCTTGTCGGCGTCGTCGACGGCCTTCACGCAGGACTTGATGTAGTCGGCCCAGGACTGCTCGCTCTCCCGGACGCTCTTGGCGTAGTCCGGGTCGTGGCGGAGGGCGTTGCGCTCGCCCTCGGTGGCCCTCTCGTGGTCGAAGGCGACATTGCCCTGCTCGGAGACCTTCATGCCCGCCTTGATGGCGTCGGCGCGTGCGGTCTCCAGCTGCTTCTTCAATTCGACGAACTGGGCGTGCGCGTTGCGCAGCAGTGTCGCCGTCGCTTTTGCCTGGGTCTGGGCGGCCTGGTACTCGTACCGGGTCACGGCGAAGTTCATGGAGGCCGCGTTCGCGCTCTCGCCCTGCCAGCCGTCGCCGAGCGTGACTTTCTGGACACTGTCCCGGTAGCGCTTCTCGACCTTCGCGAATTCCTCCGCCATCGACTTCCACTTGTCGGCAGCGGCGGAGAGCTTTCCGAAGTCGGTCGTCATGACTTCGCGATATGTCAGCATGCTCATCTCCCCTGGGGCGCTTCGGAGTCGTGGTGGCCTGCGGTGGCTCACTCGTAGCCGTTGAACGCCGACGGCGTCTTGATGCCGTTGATGCGGTCGCGGCGGCCGGTGTCGACTCCCGTCAGGGTGGTGACGGTGCTCCTGAGGCCGTCGCGCTCCTTGCTCAGGCGGCCCATGAGCGTCTTCACCTGCCCGTCCCAGGTGGTTTGCACCTTTTTCAGTGCGGTTGCGGTCGCCCATCCGCTGAACGCGCTGACGGCGCTGCCGTTGGCCTCGTCCGCGTGGTCGCCCGCCTTGTTGGTACTGGTCAGCAGCTCGTTGTCGATGGTGTTGGCGGCGGCGTTCTTCTCGGCCGGCGTTGACGCGAGCTTCGACGTGCCGCCGGGGCCCGGACCCGGGGCCGGGCCGTCCTCGGGGAGCCGGTTCAATTGCATGGCCGTGGAGCCCCGTTCGGCTGCCTCGGCCCGCAGCGCGGCCCATTCCTCGTCGAAGCCCATGGTGCGCCAACCCCCGATGCTGGTGATCACGATTTCGCGTCCTAATGTATATCCGGCACCGTAGGGCACCAGAATCGATCACGCAGGGAGCTCGGCTTCGGTTCCCGCCGGGATAACTCGACCGTATGCTAGCCTCGCCGTTTCGGTTGGGATGAGGCGGCGTCGCGGGTCACCAACTGTTGGGTGGGCGAGGTGTTTTCGCTGCTTGGGCAGGGTGGAGTCCCGGCGCGGTGGTCGGGTTCTCCGGGGTCCTTCGGGTCGTGGGCGGACGGGGGTTTGCCGGTCTGCTGGCGGGGCGGGGCAGTGCGGCGAGGCGGAGGAAGGCCGTGGCCAGTTGGTGTCTCCAGGGCCAGGTCGCCGATATCCGCAAGCGCAGGCGTCGGCTGCCGCGGGTGAGGCGGGCGGCGACGTGCAGCAGCCGGTAGCGGAGCTTCTTCGGCTCGGCAGTGGCGAGTTCGCCGTCCAGCAGCAGGACGCGCATCCAGGCCAGCAGATCGATCGCCGCGAGGCTGAGTTCGAGCCAGGCGGCGTTGATGGCGAAGTCGCGGGAGGGGAAGCGGCCGAAGCCGGTGGTCTTGCCGCACCGGATGTGGTCTCCGACGGTGGCATGCCCGCGGTGGCGGACCTCCAGGAACTGGGCGGAGCCGCCACCGGAGTACGGCGTGTCGGTGAGGAACACCTGATGCCGCAGGCCCTCGTCCTGGTCGAACAGGGATAGCTGGGCTCCGGGGTGCGGCCGCTCTCGGCGCACGATGATGCGGGTGCCGGCCGGATAGCCGTGGTCCGCCGGACCGCCAGGAGCCGACGGCTCCCTCGTTGTCCCAGACCAGCACCCTCGGGACGGCGCCGAGGTCGGTCAGCAGGCGCCAGTGACCTGCGATCAGGTCGGCCGCCGACCTCGACGGCAGCATCCGGGCGGTGATCCACCTCGAATAGCCGACCACTATCACCAGCACCGGCGGATGCCCCACCTGTCCGAAGCCGAGCGGGATCTCGGCCGGCGGGAACCACAGGTCGCACTGGGCCAGCTCGCCGGGTTCATAGACCGTCCGCGACGCCGGATCGACGGGCCGATAGGCGGGCCGCAGTTCACGGACCCGGTCCTTGAGCACGGTCAGGCCCCGGTCCCAGCCCAGGCGTTCGGCGATCACTGTCGCCGGCATCTCAGGCCACTGCTCGAGCAGTTCGCGGATCTGCGGCTCGACGACGTCGACGATCGAGCCCTTTGAAGCCCGCTGGTACTTCGGCGGGGCATCGTCCGCGATCGCTCTGCGAACGGTGTTCCTCGAGATCCCCAGCTTCCTCGCGATGGCTCTCACCGGCATCTCCTCGGCCCGGTGCAGCCGGCGGATCTCCGCCCAGTCCTCCACGCTGATCACCACTCCTCCCGGTCTGACTCAACGAGCTAGACCCCTGGAGGGGGTCAACTTTCAAGCGTCGCTACTGGTCCACTTTTCAGCCGTCGCCGACACGCAACCTTCATGGTCGCTGCGAGCGCACTTACCGCTTGCTCGGACAGCGAGGAGAGGGAGTACGCCGTACCTCGGTCCCTTTGCGGCGCGAAGGTCAGCGCTGACCTGCTCTCACCCTTCCTTCCTCCGGGCTCGAAGATTTCCGTCACAGACACCGAACCCTTCGAAGGAACGAAGCGCTGCAACATCAGCGTTGACGATGAACTGGCTGTCGTCGCGAGCCGGGAGTGGTGGAAGCAGGGCGAGAGGATCACGAAGGTTGCGCTCGCCCACGCGAATATGAAATTGGACAAGTCCGAGAACAGCGGAAACTACCTGTACTCGGGCAACGGCGCGATCGGTAGGACGGAAGGATGCTCGGATCCCGCTTTCAAGGGGCAGAGCATGTTCACTGCCATCCAGGTACATGCATCGGACCTTGACGACGCGAAATCCATGAAGGGCCTCATCGCCGATTACACGGAGTCGGTGAAAAAGAGTGCGGAGTGCACTGACGCGTAACGGTGCGTTCCCCCTGCACGTCAGCCGGGGGAACCAGGTACCCGTCCGACACCTTGAGACGACGAGCGCCTCACCAAGTATGGCTTCATGCCGACAGGGCGAGGCGCAGCTCCCTCCAAAGTCCCGGCGCCAGAAGCACCTTGACCGGCGTCGCATGCGGGCGGTCAGTGGGCTGGTTGCCGCGTGGGGTCGGCCACCCAGCGCTGGCAGGAGCTGCTCGGCACCGACATTCCGCGTCGCAAACCGCAGAATCATCCGCCAACGCAACGTCCACAGGAGGCTCCATGAGGAAACGACGGTACGTGCGGATCGTGGTGGCCGGTGCTGTGCTGGTGCTGCTGGCCGGCTGCGGAGAGGGCAGCGGGGGCAAGACCTCTGCGCTCAGCGAGCAGCAGATGACGACCGTGGTCCCGGATGCGAAGGCCGTGCCGGGCTGGGAGGTCCTCAGTGGGCCGGCCGCGGACACCGTGGAGGGCGACCTCAGGGGCAGCTTGTGTCCCCAGAAAGAGAAGCATGCCTGCGAGGGCGCCCGCTTCGTGGGGACCTCGCGCTTCAAGAAGGAGAAGAAGGCGGAGATCGGGTTCTGGGCCATCACCTATCGGGATGAAAAGGCCGCCGAGGACGCCTTCGACGTCCATTGGGACTGGTACAGGAAAAGCCTGCGCAAGCCCGAGAGCCTGGACCTCGGCAGAGTGGGCGAGCAGCGCCAGGCCGCGTTGGGCACCGGCAATTACCAGGGTGCCAAACGCGCCGTCGCGCAAGTGAGACTCGGCACCGTCATCATGTGGGTCAGTCTCGATGCCTCCCAGCAGACAGGCATCGATGCTGCGCTGGTCAAGGACCTGGCAGCCGTCCTCGCCACACGGGCCGACGAGGCCCCGAACGGCAAGACTCCAGTGGCTGCGCTCGATAGCTGAGCAGATACGAGACAGGGCAGGCCTCCAGCAGGTGCCCACCCTGTCTCGCGATGCCTTCCTCTTGCGGGAAGTCGCCCAACTGTTCAGGGGCGCACCGGCAGGGCGACGACCGAGCCGGCGTGAGCGACGAAGATGCGATTGCCGTCGCCCAACATCGTGTACGCACCGATGCCGCTGGACTGGCACGGGAAAACCTCTTCGCCGGTGCGGGTACTGGCGGCGATGAGCCCGCGGTCGTTCGGCTCGGCGATCCACGCGGTGCCGCCTTGTACGGCAGGTGGCATCCGAGTGCCGACGTTTCCCCCGGTATAGAACCTCCGCTGCTTCTTACCGTCGCTCGCTCTGCAGCGGTGCAGCTCGTCGTCGACGGCGTACACCTCATCACCGCGCACGGCAGGAGGTCCCTAACCTCCGTACTCTGCCGGCACAGACCAGAGCTTCTTGCCGTCGTCGAGCGAGCGGTCAGCGTCCTTTCGCCGAGGTAGACCTTGTCGTTCACTACAGCCGGCACCAGGGCTGAGGTCCCTTGATCGGGGAGGTCCCATGCTGTGCGACCTGTGGCCGTGTCCACGGCGATCACATTGCCGTCCGCGGGAAACAGGATCAGACGCCCCTTGCCGGCCGCCGCCGCTGGTGGTTCGGCTCCGGGCAGACCTGCTGGCGACGCCTGGAGGGGTGGCAGCATGCCGGGGTTTCAACCAACTGCACCGCATCCTGCTGGCTGAGCTGAACGCGGCCGGCCGCCTCGACTGGTCGAGGACCTGGTGACTGGGCTGCGATCCTCGGGCAGCAACCCTGCACGCGGCGTAGCTTGGTCAGCAAGACCTTCGCGCGGGGGTAGTCATGCAGCTCCATGACGAACCCAGCATCGGAGACCGGGTCGCCCGTCTGCGTATGCGACGGAAACTGACACAGGAGAGGCTCGCGGAACGAGCGGGCTTGTCTGTCGACGTCATCCGTAAGCTCGAACAGGGCGTACGTCAGACGGCCCGGCTCTCGACGTTGAACGCCTTGGCCCGAGCCTTGGACGTGGAACCGTCCACACTCGTCGGGCAGCCCACCACCTTCGAGGTGCGCACCGAAGACGAGCAGCCATCCGTCCTTGCACTGCGCCAGGCCATCTCGCCTGTCGCTGACTTGTTGGGACAGGAATCGGACCCTGAGGATCCGCCAACCATCGCACAACTGCGGGCGTCTCTGAGGTCCACCGAGCACATCCGGCGAGAGGGGCGCATGGGCGAGATCGGTTTGCTGCTGCCTCAGTTGATCAGGGATGCCAAAGCCGGCAGTCGGACGTTCACTGGATCTGAGGGGGCCGCCGCTCAGTCCGTTCTCGCTGAGGCGTACCAGGTCGCGGCCACCACCCTGGCGGCACTCGGTAAGGAGGACGCGGCGTTCACCGCCCTTGAGCGCTCTATGAAGGCGGCTCGCAAGGGGATGATCCTCATCTTGAGACGGTTGGAGTCTCCAGCCTGGCATGGATCTTCACCAAGCAGGGGCGGCTGGCTGATGCCGAGCAGTTGGCGTTGACAACCGCCGAGCGGATCGAACCAGGATTCCGCTCACAGCCGATAGAACTCGCTCTCTGGGGCGTCCTCCTGCTGCGTGCAGCAACTGCCGCAGTGCGTCTGGAACGGCGGGACGTCGTACAGGAACTGCTCAGCATGGCCAATGCGGCAGCCGCGAGAATCGGAACTGATCGTCTGGACTACGCGACTCCGTTCGGTCCGACCAACATGGGCGTGGCGAAGGTCAACTTCCTGGTGGAGATGGAAGAGAGTGCAGATGCCTTACGCACCGCCCGCACCGTCCCTGATCTTCATGCCCTGCCCCCCACGTGGCGCGCCCGATTCCACGTCGATTGCGCAATCGTCAGTGCGGACCTCAACCAGGACCAAGCTGCACTGCGCGCCTTGCTCACAGCCGAGCGAACAGCTCCCGAATGGATGCGATATCACTCCACAAGCCGACGGCTCGTCTCCGAACTCCGTGGGAGGGAAAGACGTCGCACGTCCCCACTCACGGATCTCGCCGACCGACTCGGTATCGACGGGTAGGACAACGCGTCCTAGTCACCGCGCACAGTGGCACAGGGCGTCACTGTGCGCCTATCAAAGATCGCTCTAGCGTTACAGCGCCGTCGAAGACGACGGACCCCCGCGACCGTGCGACCGGCCCGGGGGCATGGCCCACCTGACGAAAGCAGGTAGACGTGCCGCACTGTATCGCCCAACTCCTCACGCTGTTGCTGAGGCTGCTGTTGCCGCCCCACGGTCGACATCGGACCGTCGCGCATCCGCTGGTCAACGCTGCCACGACACCGCCCGCTGCGCCTACCCCCACCTTCGGCCGACGCCCCTGCCCCACTGCCCTGCGGAGTGAGGACGCCGCGCTCATCCGCCCCTACCCGGTCGCCCACGAACAGCTGCGGGAGGAGTGGCTGCAGGCATTGCGGCACCGGGCGATGTTGGTGGCCTCGTGTGGCATCGATGTGGAACGGGTGCAGGTGCACAGGGCGGGGGTGGCCCGGTGAACGCCGCCACTCAATTGCGGCTGCTGCCGTGGCCCGGTCCGGAGGGACAACGGCGCTATCTGTCCTCCGACGATCCAGATAGTCGACTGAACCGGCTGGCCAACGAGTTGGAGGCGACGCAACTGGACACGGGGGCGATGGTGCTGGGGCGGGCACGGGAACTGCTGGTTGACCCGGACGCGACGGTGCAGGAACTGCGGTGCTTGTCGCTGCGGCTGTGCCAGTCATTGGGCGACACGCTGCGGGTGGCAGAAAGCCGGGGCGGGCGGGTGCCGCTCTCCGAAGGCGGCCCGATCGCCTCCGGAGCAGCCGAGGGGCCACAGCGGTGACCGCCCGCGAGGAGTACCAGCGGCATCAGATGACGTTGCGCGTGTACCGCGCGGATGAGGACGGCACGGCCGTCGAAGAGCGCGCCCGGGTCGTCGTGGTCTGCGGGCCGGACACGCCTCTGCCGCAGAGCATGGCCTACCCGCCGTGCCGCTGTCCGCGCTGCCGTGGTGATCAGCTGCCCGGTGGTCCAGCCGACGCGCTCGGGCAGATGCGCGAGCATCCTCAATAGACGGGGAAGCGGTGGAAAGCCTGTCAGGCCAGACCCGCCGGTCTTGCCGCCGCACACCTTGACGGTGGGCCCTGAGGCGCAATGAGACAGGGTGGGCATCTCCCGCGCATGCCCACCCTGTTGCCCTATGTGCCGCTCGCCGCCTAGAAGTAGCCTGCGGCCTTCTTGTCGCCTGCCTGGTAGGCCGGGCCCGCCTCGCGAACTGCCTTGGCGATGCCCTTCAGAGCCGTGTGAATGGCCCGTGTCTCCTGGTCCCACTTGGCGTGAGCGCCGTCCGCTGCGGTCTTTGCCTCACCCTCGAAGGTGGCGGAGACGCCACGGATCTTCGTCTGGATGGCCTCAAGGGCTTCGTCGAGGCGCTTCGCCTGGGTCTCGATCGTCCCAGCTGCCTGGTCCAGCGAAGCGTACGTGACGAGCATGATGCCGTCGTTCTGTTGTGCCACGGTTCCTCCAAGTGCCTTTTACGCCAGTGTGTTGGCTGATTACCGGATGCTCGAGGTGCTCGTCAGTAGCCTGCGATGTTCGAGGTCGCTGCCCTCGTCGCACCAGCGTCACCCGAGAAGCCAGCGGTCACGTCGACTCCGCGCAGGGCCGCCTCCACCTCGTCTTCGGTGTTGCCGGCGGTCGTGCGGGTGACCTGAATCGCTTCCTGGAAGTTGAGCAGCAGCTTCGCGATCCGCACCATTCCCTGGTTGATCTCGTTCTGCTTCACGTCGAAGGCGCCGGCGCCGATGCCCTTCCACTGACCTTCGAGGCCGTCGATGACGCCTTGGAGATTCTTCAGCTGCCCCTTGACGTCTTCGAACTTCCTCGAGATTTCATCCTGGAAATCCTTGAGACTCTGATCGCCGACCTTCTGGACTGCCATGTGTCGATCTCCCTTTCCTGTTTCTCACTGAGTGAGCTGCGTTTGTGCCGGTTCACGCGTCCGCAGCGGGGGTTTGCTGGATTTGCGGTCAGGAGCCGGCCGTCATTGGGCGGCGCGCCGCCGACGGACTACGGCGAAGGCCCCGCCCGCAAGGACAATCACGGCTGCAATTCCGCCGATGATGAGGCCCAACTGGCTGTCGTCTTCGACCTTCTCGCTGGAGCCTGCCACGGCGGCCTGGTCACTGCCGTTGCCATTCGGGGCTTGTGACGAAGCTGGTGCAGAAGGGGCGGGCGAGGCGGACGAGCCGGCCGTCTTCTTGTTGGTCAGGGGGCTGATATTCGGGTCGCCGGGTTTGCCGAGGCCGCGGTTGATGTGCGCGCCCGGGCGGACGATGCCGTGGCCGAGGTAGTTGCTGAGCGTGCCCTCCTTCGAGCCCTCCGCCCGAGCTGCGCTTTCGAACATGACGCGGAGGACCTGGTTCGCGGTCCAATCAGGGTGGGCGGACCAGATCAGGGCGGCGGAGGCGGAAGCGATGGCGGTGGCGGCGCTGGTTCCGCCGTCGCCATCGCAGTAGCTCTTGAAGCTTGCGTTGCACCAGCGGGGGATGTCGTTGCCGGGGGCGGTGATGTCAACGAAGTCGCCGTGCTGAGAGTAGTCGGCTACCTGGCCGTCACGGTCGGAGGCGCCGACGCCGACGACTTCTCGGTAACTGGCAGGGTACTCTGGTTTGTTGCCCTTCTTGGCGCTATTACCGACGGGGGCGAAGAACAACTTGCCTTTGCTTTCTGCATACTTGACCGCCTCTTGCTCGCGAGGAGTCATGAACGCAGTGCCCCACGACATGTTGATGACGCGTGCATCACTATCGGCCGCTGCCCTAATGGCAGCCGCTTCATCCCAGGCATTCACCTTGTGCTTGCCCGCAAATGCACCATCCGCAACTCGCACAGGGATGATCTCGGCGCCGGGTGCCAGTCCGCGCAGACCACCGCCCTCACCCGTACCGGCAATCAGTTCGGCCATGGTCGTCCCATGCCCGTTATAGTCGTCCGTTGCCTCCCCGGGCGCGTCCGTTGCATCAAACCCTTTCAGGACCTGCCCCTTCAGCGAAGGCGTCGAAGGGTTGACGCCCGAGTCAATGACAGCGACCTTGATTCCCTCGCCAGTAGCGCTCTTCCACACTTCCTCGGCGTGCATCGCGTCCAGGTACCACTGCTTCGCCCGCATGTCGGCCGCCACCGCGACCGGAGCCATGCCGACGACACCGATAGCCCACGCACAGACCAGAGTCAGCGTGCAAGTCAGACCCCGCCGCAGAGCGAGCAGCGCAGAGCGCCGCCGCTCGTGGCTCGTTCCTGCTGTCATCCCGGCTTCCGAACCTTCCATATGCCTAGTCGATCACCGGCGGCACAGCGCCGCGTCGGCGGGCCGTCCACGTCTCTTCGTCTTCCGTCAGGTAGTCCGGACGTGTGGATCCGGTGCGCTCCTGCTCGTCTTCACCCGACTGCTGCTGGCCAGAGCGGCCGCCCACGAAGCCGGCACCCCCTGCGGTGAAGCCTCGTGCTTCTGGCCGCGCACCGGTAGCACCGGTGCGCGGGGTGCCAACAACTCCGTTCGCGCTGGGTGTGCCCCGCCCGGTGACCCTGGGTGCACCGTTCGCCGCGTTTGCCCCGATGACTCCGGACTGGCTGGGCTTCGCAGCGGAGGCACGGCCCGTGGCTGCTCCCTCACCGCCGATGACAGTTCCCCGCGGGATACGAGATCCGGCGGAGCCCGTGGCGGAACGCTGCGGCGTACCTCCCACGATGCCGTCTCCACGACCAGCCCGAGGACCTCCAGATCCACTTTTGCCCTCACGCCCGGCCATGGGCTGACCAGCCGTACCTGGCCGACCGGCCATAGGTGTACGGCCAGCAGTTGCAGCGCCGCCAGCGCGCCCCGTAGCGGCGGACCCACCGCCCGTTCCCAGTCGACCAACCGCGCCAGCCCGCCCCGCCCCAGCCTGGCTGCTTCCAGCGGCCCCCGGCCGACCGACAGCTCCGGCGCGCCCCGTTGGCGCGGAGCTGCCTCCTGAAGTGCCGGGCCGTCCAACTGCGTCGGCCCTCGGGCCGCCGGTCCTCGGTACTCCCGACGTACCTGTGGACCGCGGCACACCGCCTCGCACGGGGTTCGCGAAGCCGCCCGCCACCGGCGGCACCGGACCGCTCGCGGGGCCGACTGGACCGGTGGCAGGGGTGGGCGGAGTAACCCCAGAACTTGTGGTGGGAGCCGGCGGTGCCTTGACGCTGTCAATCTCCATCGACGTATTCCGGTCCGGGACGGTCGTAGCCGTGCCGATGGCTTCAGCTCGAGACGTGTCAGTTGCAGCGTTGGTCTCCGCTCGCCGAGGCGCCGTTTGCTGGCTGGTGGAGTCTGAAGCGTCAACGCGTGATGCAGTATCGCCTGACTCGACCCCCCTCCTACTGCCACTATCCGATGGCGGCGGCACGTCCGCCTTCAGCGCCCCGGGAAACGTCGGCGCTTCCTGCCCCGCCAGAGACGACTCGGAAACCGCGTAGAACGAGGCCAGGCGGTTCATCTGGTTGATGGCCTCCTGGCGGTTCTTCTCCACCTTCACGGCCTCGGCGTACTCCGGGTTGGTCTCCTTGCCCGGGGTCAGCGCGAACGCTTCGGGTTTCTTCGCGACCAGCCGAGTGTCACGCTCCCGCGGCATGGAGTTGATCACCGAGGTCAGGCCCGTGCTCGCGACCGTCATCTGCGTGCCGGCAGCGTTGGCGAATCTGCCCAGCGCATAGGCGTGCTCGGCAAGCGCCGTTCCAAACCGCTTGAACTCGGTGGCGGCCTCGCCCTTCCACTCGACCTTGCTGACATAGTCGGCAAGCTCCTTCGCAGCCTGGTTGAGTGCGGTCTTCGCATCTGTGAGCGCCTTGCCCGCAGTCTCCAGGTCCGCCGGGTTGGAGTGCTCGATGAGGTCGAGCATCACGTTGAGCTGGGGCCTCTTCGAAGCTTGTCGTGCCGAAGTACCCGCCTGGACCGCTGCCGGCGCCGAAGCCGATGTCGTCCATCACCTGCGCGAAGCGCTCAAGAGCATCAGTTGCGCCGAACTGAGTACGGATCTGTGCTGCGTCCGCGGCTTGCTGCTCCTCGGGGGCCAGATCCTTCTTCTTCTCACCCATCAGCGATCACCCCAGGTCCTTCGTACGCGTCTTCTTGTGATCGTCACGCGACTGCTCGGACTCGCCGCTCTTCTCCCCGGGCGCCTTGTCCTGCTGTTGTTGCTGCGCCGCCCGCTCCTGCTGTGCCTGCTGCTCCTGGAGGACACGAGTCTGGATCGAATGGAACCGCCGCCGCTGGTCCTCCTCGAGGTTGTCGAAGCCAACCTCCGCGCCGTGCACGGCGATACTCAGCATCGCGATCTGATCGCCAAGGGACTTGGAGAGTTTGACGAGCTCCGCGTGGACCCGGTTGTACTGGTGGAAGAACCCCTCCGCCTCGCCGAAAGTCATGCCAGTGCCGCTGAAAGAACTCCGGGGAACCGTCTGGGCGGCCACCTTTGCCTTGCCGGCTGCCCCGTCCTCGAGGTCTGCCAGCAGCTTGTTCACACGCGTCTGGAATCGCTGCAGCGCGCCAACGCCGCGCTCGAGGTCACTCCCACCGGTCGCGCCGACCCCGCCACCCTCTGCATCGAGCACGATGCCCGTTCCTCCCCGTTTGCTCCAGCTGTCACACGTTGCGATCGTGGTGACTCGCTCATCACTGATCGCGCAAATACCAGTCTAGCCACTGGCTATGACAGCCCCAAGTGCCTTATCCATCACGCGACTTCCCTCGGCCTCCAGATGTGACGTCCCAAGAGGCCTATGCGGTTGCAACGTTCTCCGCCATGTCCGTTTCATTGCGGTCGATCACTCAGCCACGCGCCTCCCCCGTGATCCGCCTCGTCCGCCGCCGGGCATCGCGCAGGGCCACCGCACCACCAGCAATTGCCGCGACCAGGACGCCACCGCCCACAACGACATAGGTCGCGAGGCGTGCGTTGCGCTCCTCCGCCGTCTCTCCGAGGTGGAGTTCGGCCGGGGTCGGGGCCTCCGCCTTCGCCACGCCTTCGTGGGCGACCGGCTTCTCGATCGGCTCGTCGTCCTCGGTCAGAGCGCGCACCGGGTCGACGACGCCCCAGCCCACCAGGCGGTCATGGCCAGGGATCGACCGTTCCGCGGTCTGCTGGATCTGGGCCACGATCTGCCGCTGGGTCCAGTCCTTGTGCTTGCTCTTGATCAGGGCGGCGATACCGGCCACGTACGGGGCGGAGAAACTGGTGCCGCTGTCGGCGCAGTGACCGCCACCCGGGACCGTCGTCACCATGTCCACTCCAGGGGCCGCGATGCCGACGAAGTCGCCCGACTGGGAGAAGGCCGCTCGTTCGTTGTTGCGGTCCGACGACGCGACCGCGAGAACGCCCTCGTAGGACGCGGGGTACGTCTTCTTGACGTTGCCCCCGAGGCCGTCGTTGCCCGCCGAGGCCACGACCACGATGTCCTTCGCAAGAGCCCGGCCCACGGCCTCCTTCAACTGGGGGGCCGGCTCGACCGCGTTGGCGGTGTCCTGGGAGATGTTGATGACACCCGCACCCTTGTCGATCGCGTGCTGGATGGCCGCGGCGAGCGTCTTGGCGGTGCCGCGGCCCTCCGCGTCGTTCTGCTGGATGGGGATGATCGTGGCATCAGGGGCGAGGCCTACGAAACCAGTGCCTTTCGCCGGGTGTGCGGCGATGATGCCCGCGACCTTGGTGCCGTGGCCCACTGTGTCCGTGGTGCCGTCCTCCTTGCCGCGCTCGACCTTGTTACCGTTCGCGTCCTTCGGAATCTTGGGGATCAGGTTCACGCCGCTCTTGACGTCCACCGCGGCCTTGAGCTGCGGGTGCCGGATGTCGACTCCGGTGTCGATGACCGCGACCTTCACGCCCTTGCCGGTGGACTGCTTCCACAACTCGTCGAGCAATACCCGCTGCAACGCCCAAGGGCGGCCCTCGTAGTTCTTGTTCGGAAAGGTGCACTGGGTCGTGTCGGCGACGGCGGGGGCCGCGGGTGCCACCGGCGTCCCGACCAGGGCGACTGCCGCTGCGCCCGCAACCATGAACAGGCGTCGACGGAATCCACGGGCGTACGCCGTGCTTCCGGAACGCCTTCGATCGGTGTACGTCATGTCTGCCCGGCCCTCACGAACCCTGCGGCTGCTTCGCAGCCCCGGTCGACAGACGCGGGCCGGTCGGCAGGAAGGTCGACCAGGCTGCCGGCACCGGCACCGGATCGACGTCCTTGTATCCGAGCCTGTTCTGCGCCTGCTGTGCCTCCTGCTGCCGTTGCTCGCGCTCCGTCTTGGAGCCCGAGTCACCGATGCCGGAGGAGTCCGTCGCACTGTCGCTGTTGGACTGCATGGCATAGCGCAGGCCGGTGTCCGTGACCAGGAACAGGAAGCCCGAGCTGGTCGTGGCGCCCTTGAACTGGCGGAAGAGCAGTCCCGAGCCCGGTGTGACGTACGCGCTGCTGGCCCCGGTCGGCAGGACCGCGGGGAAGTCGGTGCCCGCCCAGGTGCTGAGCGTGGTGGAGCCGTTGTCCTCGTCGACCTTGCGCAGGACGTTGCACACGGTGTTACGGCTGCCTTCCGCGGCACTCGCCGAGTTGACCGGCCGCGGTGCGCTGGCCGGCCACTTCTTGTCCTGGCCGAATGCGGCTCCCGGCTGGAAGGTCGCGGCGCTGACGGACTTCGCCCGGCCGGCCTGACCGAGACCGATCAGGTCGCGGCTGCTGAGCAGCAGCTTCGCGGTGAAGTCCGACACCGGAGCCACCCGGCCCGGCAGGACGACGTACTGCTGGTTCCTGGTTCCGTCGGTCGCCTTCAGGATCATGCCGACGCGGTTCGCGTCGGACTCGAGGTCGCCGGGCACGTTGGCGTCGTCGCCGGGGATGCCCTGGATCTTGGGGAACGAGACGGGGTCTCCCTTGTGCAGGGTTTCCAACCAGGCTGTGGACACCCGCTGCGGTGCGCGGCCCTGGCCGACCAGCTGGCGCAGCAGCAGTTCGTCGTCGGCCACGGCGTACGCGGTTCCCCCGGCGTCGACGACATAGCGGGCCTTGTCGGAGTTCCGCACGTAGATCAGGTCACCGCCGCGCAGCCGGCTCGCGCCCTCGGTCTTCTTGTGCTCCCGGTCCGCGAAGACGAACGCGGCCTTCGCGATGGTCCGGCCGCCTTCGCCGGGGCGCTCGCACACCGCCCAGCGCTTGGCGGCGCCGGCGTCCTTGGCCGCGGGCAGCCGGTCAGGGGCATACGGGATGCCGAGCGTCGCGCCGTGCGGAATCTTGCCGCTGTCGAGCACCGACTCGTCGACATTGATGACCTTGCCCTTGTCCGGGTCGAGCAAGAGCTTGGCGGACGACATGTTCAGCACCGGATGGAGCTGAACCTTGCCCTTCGTCTTCAACACCACATACCTGGTGGTGGACTTGCTGGCAATGATCACGTGCTCCTTGGGCTTGTCCCAGCCCTTGGCCGCTACGGGCTTGAACATGCCCCAGGCCCCGAACACCGCGAGAACCACCACTCCGACGATGGCTCCAGGGACCACCGCGCGCAGCGGCCGCGGCGCCCCCTCCTCCGAGCCGGTGGCGTTCGGCTGCACGAACTGCGCGATCAGTCTCCGCTTCGCGAAGGTGTAGGCGTTGAGTTCGTCCCGTCGTGATGCCATCTGTCCGCTGTCCCTCTCCCCGCTGGACGGCCAGGTTCCCATATTCACGGAGACGGCCTGCCGCCATGCCGCCCCCTACTATGCCTGCTGGGGTTCACGACCAACTGCTCAGGTAGGGTGATCGCCCCGGCCAACGCCCGTGGAAAATTGGTAATTACGGACACGAGGGGGCAACGCGGCGATGGGTACTGCGACGCGCGCGCGAACTGGGCGGACTTCCGGACGGAGCCCAGCCCCTTCCCGGGGGCAACGCAGCAACGCCCCGACGGCTCCCCCTGCGAAGACCACGCTGCGCCCTCTGTCGCGGACCAGCCGCTTCGGCCCCTTCCAGCTGCGCCAGCTCGTGCTGGTGGAGGGTGCGTTGGCGCTGGCGCTGGTCGGTGTGGCGCTCGGCGATCTGTGGCTGGTGCCCACCCTGTCGGTCGCGGGTGCGCTCGTAGTCCTGGCGTTCATACGGCGCCGGGGTCACGCCATCCAGGACTGGCTGTCGACCGCCATGGCGCTGCGGTCGCGGCGCCGCAATGCCATGCCGGCCACGCCCGACACCGATCCGTCACTGGGCCCGGTGGCGGAGGGAATGCCCGGATTCCGGCCGTTCACCTATGTCGACCGCAATCGGCGCACGGTCGGCATGCTCGGCGACGGCACCTTTCTGACCGCGGTTGTGAGGGTGGAGGCGAGCGGTGCCGCGCTGCGGCCCGCCTTCGGCGCACGCGCACTGCCAATGTCCCTCCTCGGCGGTGCCCTTGAGGTGGACGACATCGTGCTGGAGTCCGTGCAGCTGGTGCAGCAGGTGCGCTCGGCCCCCGCCCCGCATCTGCCCCAGCAGTCGGTGGCCCGGCTGTCGTACGCCC
The DNA here is from genome assembly GCF_030817355.1 of Streptomyces sp. V1I1. Lineage (NCBI taxonomy): Bacteria > Bacillati > Actinomycetota > Actinomycetes > Kitasatosporales > Streptomycetaceae > Streptomyces > Streptomyces sp. V1I1. Next base: position 2,137,109 of record NZ_JAUSZH010000001.1, read on the forward strand.
CGCTGCAGGAGCGGACCGGGGCCCCCGCACTGAGGTTGACGTGGGTGGCGGTGAAGCTGGATCCGGAGCTGTGCCGCGAAGCCGTCGAGGCGCGGGGCGGCGGTGTCGAAGGCGCCCAGCGCTGCCTGGTACGTGTGGCGGACCATGTGGCGAGCCGTATCACCGGAGCCGGGTTCCGGGCCGTGGTACTGGATCAGGAAGAGTTGAACTCCACCATGGCGACTTCGGCCTGCGCCAGCCCGAGGCTGTCGGCCCGCGCGGGCCGGCCGGATGCCGCACCGCAGCGGCGTACCGCCGAGACAGCACGCGTGTGGCGGTGCGACGACCGCTGGCACACCACGTATGCGGTGGGCCGCTGGCCCGAGTTGGGACGCGGGGCGTCTCCGCTCCCCAGACTGGTGGCACTGCTCACCGCGGTCCCGGCGTACGCGACCACTTTCAGCCTCACCATGCGGCGCGGCTCACACCAGGGAGCGATGACCGTGGGCGGCCACGTACGCATCACCGGCGGCACCGACACCGAACTGGTCGGGGTACGGCGGGCATTGGAGCATGCCGCGCGGTCGGCGAAAGTTGGTCTGGTGCGACTGGACCGTGAACAACTGCCGGGCGTACTTGCGACGCTGCCGTTGGGAGGTGCGCGGTGATGGCCGGGACGACCGGATCGGCGCGCGGACTGCGGGGGTTGCTCGGTCCGCGCCACGCAGGGCACACCATGTCCGCGGACCATCTGGGCGCGCTGTCCCTGCCGGTGGGGGACGACGGCGTGGTGATCGGTGAGGACGCTGAGGGTCGCCCGCAGATGGTGGGGTTCCACCGTTCGACACCGTACGACGTACTGCTGATCGGCGGCCTCTGGACAGCTCAGGTGCTGGCTCTGCGTGCGGCGGGCACGGGCGCGCGGGTGACGGTCGAAACCGGACGTGCCCAGGAGTGGACCCTCCTGGCGCAGGCCGCGGGTGCAGGCCTTGACTGCATCACGCTCCACGACGTGGGGCGCGTTCCGCCGATGGGCGCGACAGTGGGCAGTCCGGTGGTGGTGGTACGTGACTGCGGCATGCGGCCACCGCGAGGGCGCGTCGTGTCGTCACCGTGGCAGTCGGTACTGACGCTGCTGCCGTATCTGAGTCCGGTGGCGCCCCGGTTGATGCGGGACTCCACGCTGGTGGGCATCCAGCGGGTCTCACCGCGGGAGGCGGAGCAGATAGGCCGGATCCTGGCACTGTCGCAGGCCGAGATCGAAGCACTGCCGACTCTCGCGGACGGTGTCACCCTCTGGTGCGCAGGACGTGAGCGCCACTGGGTGATGACGAGTGCCACAGACGCGGAGTCCGGCTTGCTGGGCGTGGCTCGGCGGATGGACTGAGTTCCGCCGTTGGTCGGGAAAGAGCTGCCTTAGGATGCTCGTAGTGACGCTGAGTTGCGTCCAACTACGCGACGCTTCTTGGCGCGTAGAGCATTTCATCTCGGCCGCACCGAAGGGAAGCTTGACTGATGGGGAGCGCACAGGAGAAGGAAGAGCTGTACGCCCTCGACATCTCTGGCGTCGAGTGGCTCAGCGCCCCCGGCACGAGTGAGGACGAGGAGCGGGTGGAGATCGCACATCTGCCGGGTGGGGCCGTAGCCATGCGATCGTCCCTGGATCCGGAGACCGTGCTGCGATACACCGAAGCCGAGTGGCGGGCGTTTGTACTCGGTGCGCGTGACGGGGAATTCGATCTGCGCTGAGAGCGCCGAACGGCTAGGAAGGTCCCGGGCGGCGGACAGCAGCGCATTTCACTGCACGAGTTGGGGCGGTCCGCCGCAGCGCAACTCGACGGCAGCTGATGGCTGAAGCGGGGCCGCGGGATGTGGCCGCCTCCGGTCTGGTGGGCATCCAGCGCGTCTCGCCCGACGAGGCCGCGCAGATCGGGCGCATCATGCATCTTCCGCGGCCCGAGACGGAGGCGCTGTCCACGCTCGCGGACGGTGTCACACTTTGGTGCACGGCTCGGGACCGGCAGTTCGTCATGACACAGGCCACGGATGCCGAGACCGGATTGTTGGGCAGCGCCCGCCGGATGGACTGACAGGGCCGGGGGCCCTTCCGTACGTACGCAGTTGTACGGTTTTGACCCGTCGGCTTCCTTGCAGTGCACCCCACCCGGATCACTTGGGGGCGGGGCGTGACGTACGGGACAGCAGCCGACGGGCTGTCGGCCCTGCCGGTCCGGCATTGTTGACGATTAGGGTGGGACAGGGCGCGGCAGAAGAACCTGCGGGCGTGTTGACGGCGTCCCTAGGGGGAGAGCCGGGCCGATCGGACGAAGAGGTCGCCCCCACCCACCACGGCACACGGGTGCTCGACCACACCAGGAGGCAAAGTGAACGGCGATCGGGACGAGATCCACGGGGGCTGGAACATTCCCGTCGATGATCAGTCCGACGCGGATCCCGCCGAGCTGACGGGTGAGTTCACCATCGACTACACCCCGCCGGCCTGGTACACGCAGAACGCGTCGGGCGACACCTCGGGCGGGGGCTCGGGCCAGCAGGGGCACACGCCGCCTCCGCCTCCGCCGAACGGGGCGCCGGTGGCCGTGCCGGGGCTGCCCGCGGGCAGCGGTTTCGAGCCCAACTGGGCGCCTGCGCCGACGCCTCCTCCGGCACAGGTTCAGGCGCCTGCGCCGACGCCTGCGCCTTCGCCCGTCCCAGCGCCTGCTCCTGCGCCAGCTCCTGTGCAGACGCCTCCTGCTCCTGCTCCTGCTCCTGCTCCTGCTCCTGCTCCTGTGCAGACGCCTCCTGCGGCTCCCGTTCAGGCTCCGGCTCCGGTTGCCGAGGCGGCCGCCGAGCCCGCGCCGCAGCCCTTCGGGGGCGGCGATGTGGAGAGCGGGGCGACCATGCGTTTCTCCCCCGCCGCGCTGAAGCGCGAGATGGAGGACCGGGCGGCTGCCAAGGAGGCCGACGAGAGCACCGCTGAGGCTTCCGGCGATCCCGAGCCCCCGGTCGCGGCCGGGCCGGACGAGGTCGCCGAGTCCTCGGCCGAGGACTCCGCCGACGATGCCGCAGAGCCCGCGGACACCGACGGTCCCGAAGACTCCTCGGACGTACCGGACGGGGAGGTCCAGGACTCCGAGGCGCGGGACTCCGAGGCCCAGGACTCCGACGGCGGCGACGCCGAGCCGCGCGACGAGAGCGCCCCGCAGGGCGCGGGAGAGGTGACGGCCGACGAGCCCGCCGACTCCGTGCCCCAGGACACTCCGCCCGCGCCCGCACCTGCTCAGCCCTGGTCCCCGACACCGCCCACGCATGGACAGGGGCATGGGCAGAGCGCCCCACTGCCGCCGCTGCCGCCCGCCTTCCAGCCCGCCGCGCCGCCGTCCGCGCCGCAATGGCCCGTGTCGCCGCAGTCCGCGGACCAGTCCGCCCCACCGCAGCCGCAGCAGCCGGTGCAGGGCGGCCCCCAGACCGCGCCCGCCTGGCAGACGCCCACACCTCAGCAGCAGGGCGGTTACGGCTTCCCGCAACCCGGCCAGCCGGGGCACCCCGTCGCCCAGCAGGGCGGTTACGGCTTCCCGCAACCGGGACAGCCGGGGCACCCCGCACCCGCCGCACCCCTGCCGCCCGCCGTACCGGACCCCAACACCCAGGCACCACAGACCGGTTACGGCTTCCCCCAGCCGGGGCAGCCGGGGCACCCCGCCGCCCAGCAGGGCGGTTACGGCTTCCCGCAGCCCGGTCAGCCGGGGCACCCCGCACCCGCCGCACCCCTGCCGCCCGCCGTACCGGACCCCAACACCCAGGCACCACAGACCGGTTACGGCTTCCCCCAGCCGGGGCAGCCAGGGCAGCCGGGCCAGCACCCCGGCGCGAACGCGCCCGTACCGCTGCCGCCGCAGACGCCCAACCTGCCGGCGCCCGCCACGCCTCATCTGCCCGCGCAGCAGTCCCACCCGCAGGCGCACCCCCAGGGCCCCCAGGGCCCGCCCCATCCCCAGACTCCGGTCGGTCCCACAGACCCGCGCACCGGTGCCGGCTGGCCCACACCGGTGACGCACGACCAGCGCGAGCGTTCCGTGCCGGGTGCCCCGCTCGGATACACCGCGGCAGTCGAGCTCTCGTCCGACCGCCTCCTGCGCAACAACAAGCAGAAGGCCAAGAGCAGCCGCAACCCCTCCAGCGCCGCCCGCTTCAAGCTCGGGGGCAAGAAGGAGGAGGCCGAGCGGCAGCGCAAGCTGGACCTGATCCGTACGCCGGTGCTGTCCTGCTACCGGATCGCGGTCATCAGCCTCAAGGGCGGCGTCGGCAAGACCACGACGACCACCGCGCTGGGCTCGACGCTGGCCACCGAGCGGCAGGACAAGATCCTGGCGATCGACGCCAACCCTGACGCCGGCACGCTCGGCCGCCGGGTGCGCCGTGAGACCGGGGCCACCATCCGCGACCTGGTGCAGGCGATCCCGTACCTCAACTCGTACATGGACATCCGCCGGTTCACCTCGCAGGCGCCCTCCGGTCTGGAGATCATCGCCAACGACGTGGACCCGGCGGTCTCCACGACCTTCAACGACGAGGACTACCGGCGCGCGATCGACGTACTGGGCAAGCAGTACCCGATCATCCTCACCGACTCCGGCACGGGGCTGCTCTACAGCGCGATGCGTGGAGTGCTGGATCTGGCCGACCAGTTGATCATTATTTCGACGCCCTCCGTGGACGGTGCGAGCAGCGCGTCGACGACGCTCGACTGGCTGTCCGCGCACGGGTATGCCGAGCTGGTGCAGCGTTCCCTCACGGTCATCTCCGGGGTGCGCGAGACCGGCAAGATGATCAAGGTCGACGACATTGTGCAGCACTTCCAGACGCGCTGCCGCGGTGTGATCGTGGTGCCCTTCGACGAGCACCTGTCGGCGGGCGCCGAGGTCGACCTGGACATGATGCGGCCGAAGACCCGTGAGGCGTACTTCAATCTCTCCGTGCTGATCGCCGAGGACTTCGTACGGGCTCAGCAGCAGCAGGGGCTGTGGACGGCGGACGGCAACCCGCCGCCGCACCTGCCCCCGCCGATGCCGGGCCAGCAGCAGATGCCAGGGCAGCAGATGCCGGGCCAGCCGATGCCCGGTCAGCCCTACGTACCTCAGCAGCCGCAGCCCCCGCAGCAGCCCTACCCGCCGCAGGGTCAGCCGCAGCAGCCGTACGGAGGCCAGCCGCCCCACCAGCCGTACCCGCCGCAGGGCTGGCAGCAGTCGTTGCCCTCCCAGGCCCAGTCCCCCGGGAGCCCGGCCGGACCACCGCCCGGCCAGCCGGGGCAGCCGGGTCACCCCGGTCAGCAGGGCCAGCCGGGTGGCCCCGGACAACCCGAGTTGCAAGGGCCCGTACCACCTGCCGGATGGCCGCAGCAGCAGCCTCCGCAGGCGCCGCCAGCCCCTCAGCAGTAGCGCGACAGAGGTCTGAACCAATGAGGGCCCGCACCGTCTCCACGGTGCGGGCCCTCAGCGTATTCCCGCAGCCCACACGGGGTTTGACGGCCCGTTGACGCAATCGACCGCCGCTGATAAACCTCGCTTCACCAATTGGCGAACCAGAGCTCAACCTGCCTTCTCCGAGCGAGTGATGACGCGAGGTCCCCGTCCTATGGTCACAAAGGTTCCAGCCCGCATCCGACTGCTTCTGGCCTCCGGCGCCGCCGCCGCACTGGTGGCCGGAACAGCAACCCCCTCGGCCCAGGCCGCCGACGAAGGCAAGGACGACGGCGGCAAGAAGGTCCTCACCGTCGCCGTCTCACAGAGCGTGGACTCCCTCAGCCCGTTCCTGGCGCAGAAGCTGGTCAGCACCACCATCCACCGACTGGCCTATGAGTACCTGACGAATTACGACGTCAAGGACGCTCACACGGTCCCGGGCCTGGCCACCGAGTGGAAGACGTCGCCGGACAAGCTGACGTGGACATACACCATCCGGAAGAACTCCAAGTGGTCCGACGGGAAGCAGGCAACCGCCGAGGACGCCGCCTGGACCTTCAACAAGATGATGACGGATGAGAACGCCGCCACCGCCAACGGCAGCTTCACCGCCAACTTCAAGAAGGTCACAGCCCCGGACCCCGAGACGCTGGTCATAGAGCTGAAAAAGCCTCAGGCCACCATGACGGCGCTGGATGTGCCGATCGTGCCCAAGCACGTCTGGGAGAAGGTCGGCGACTTCTCGAAGTTCAACAACGACAAGCAGTTCCCGATCGTCGGCAACGGACCGTTCGTCATCACCGACTTCAAGGTCGACCAGTTCGTCAAGCTCAAGCCCAACAAGGACTTCTGGCGCGGCGCGCCCAAGTTCGACGAGCTGGTGCTCAAGTACTACAAGGACGGTGACGCGGCCGTCGCGGCGCTGCAGAAGGGCGAGGTCTCCTTCGTCCAGGGCCTGACCCCCGCCCAGGCCACGGCTCTGAAGAGCGCCGAGAACATCAAGGTCAACGACGCTCCGGGCCGCCGCTTCTTCGCTCTCGCCACCAATCCGGGCGCGAGGTCCAAGGACGGCAAGGCGTTCGGCAGCGGCCACAAGGCCCTGCTCGACCCGGCCGTGCGCAAGGCGCTGTTCCACGCCACCGACCGCAAGACCATCGTCGACAAGGTCTTCCAGGGCCACGCCGTCGAGGGCGAGGGCTACATCCCGCCGCGCTTCGACTCGTACTTCTGGAAGCCCGGGGCGAGCCAGAAGATCGCGTACGACCCGGCGAAGGCCGCCGCCCTCCTCGACCAGGCCGGCTACAAGAAGAACGGCAGCGGCAGGCGCGTCGGCAAGGACGGCAAGGCCCTCGATCTGCGCATCCTCTGTCACGCCACCGACCCCAATGACAAGGCGATCGGCAAGTATCTGCAGGAGTGGTGGGGCGAGCTCGGCATCGGGCTCAAGGTCGACTGTCTCGACAATGTTTCCGACCCCTGGGTCAAGGGCGACTACGACCTGGCCTTCGACGGCTGGTCGGTCAACCCGGACCCGGACTTCGTCCTGTCCATCCACACCTGCGCCGCGCTCCCGGCCACGCCCAAGGACACCGGCGCGACCGACAACTTCATCTGTGACAAGCCCTTCGACGAGCTGTACACGCAGCAGACCGCGGAGTACGACGCGGCCAAGCGGAGCGGACTCGTCAAGCAGATGCAATCTCGCCTGTACGACACCGGATACATGAATGTCATCGCGTATCCGAACGCCGTCGAGGCGTACCGTACCGACCAGATCAAGTCCATCAAGACGATGCCGGAGGCCGCGGGCAATCTCTGGGGCCAGGACGGCTACTGGAGCTGGTGGTCGGCCGAGCCGGCCGCGGGCGACGGCAGCTCCGACAGCGGCTCCTCGACGGGTGTCGTGATCGGCATCGGCGCGGTTGTCGTCCTCGCCGCCGCCATCGGGCTCTTCGTCGCGATGCGCCGACGTACCACCGCGGAAGACCGTGAATAGTCGATGAGCACCACAAGCACGACCGGCACCGCCGCCGTGGTGCGGGCTCCCGAGGCCCGCGCCGCGAGCGGCAGCGCACGCGCCTATCTCCTCTATGTGGCGGGCAAACTGGGCGGCGCGGCGATCTCGCTGCTCGCCGTGCTCGTCACCAGCTTCTTCCTCTTCCGGATCATCCCCGGCGACCCGGTCAAGGCCATGACGCACGGCATGCCGACGTCGGCCGAGCAACTGGCTTCGCTGCGCCGCCAGTTCGGTCTCGACCAGCCGATGTGGCAGCAGTTCACCGACTACTGCGGCAAGGCGCTGACGGGCGATCTCGGTACGTCGTACCAGTTCCACGCGCCCGTCGGCGAGCTGATCTCGCAGAAGCTGCCCGCGACGCTCCTGCTCACCGGGGTCGCCGTGGTGATCTACTCGACGATCGGGCTCTGGCTCGGCACCCGCTCCGCCTGGCGGCACGGCAGCCTCGGCGACAAGCTCAATACGGGTGTGGCGCTGACCCTGTGGTCCGTGCCGTCGTTCTGGCTCGGCCTGCTGCTGATCATCACCTTCTCGGTGGGCGTCGGCCCGATCCCCGGTCTGTTCCCGACGGGCGGCATGGAGTCGGGCGACAAGACCGGCTTCGCGTACGTCGGCGATGTCGCGCACCACATGGTGCTTCCGGTCATCACGCTGGTCGCGGTCGGGTATGCCCAGACGCTGCTGGTGATGCGCTCGTCGCTGCTGGACGAGATGGGCAGCGACTATCTGACGACGGCGCGGGCGAAGGGGCTGCGGGACGATGCCATACGCCGTCGGCATGCCGTGCCCAATGCGCTGCTGCCCACCGTGACGATGGTCTTCATCAATCTGGGCCATGTGGCGGCCGGTTCGATCCTCGTCGAGACGGTGTTCTCCTGGCCGGGCCTGGGCGGGCTCTTCTACCAGGCGCTGAGCGTGCCCGATCTGCCGTTGGTGCAGGGGCTCTTCGTGGTCTTCGCCGGCGCGATGATCCTGATGAATCTCCTCGCCGACCTCCTTTATCCGCTGCTCGATCCCCGGGTGGGCCGATGACGATCACGCCGGTCCCGAAGACCGCACGTGCCACTCAGACCGCGCGCTCCCTCGCCTGGGCGCGCCGCCGCGATTCCGTGGCCCGCTTCTGGCGCTCGTACCGCACACACCGGGCGGGCCTCTTCGGCATCGGCGCGCTCGCGCTCATCGCTCTGATCGCGCTCGCCGCGCCGCTGCTCGTCGGCGGCGATGTGCAGAGCGTGACGAACGCACCGGGCACGGCGTTGGAGTCGCCGAGCGGCGAATTCCCGCTCGGCACCGACCAGTTCGGGCGCTCGCTGCTCGGGCTGCTGGTGTGGGGCGCGCGGATCTCGCTCACCGTCGGACTGCTGGCTGCCGCGCTGTCGGTGGCCATCGGGACCCTCGTCGGTATCATCGCCGGTCACTACGGCGGCTGGTTCTCGACCGTCATCATGCGGATCACGGACTGGTTCCTGGTGATGCCGACGCTGGTGCTGGCGATCGTGCTCGCGACCGTGATGTCCCGGAGCATCTGGACGGTGATCCTGGCGATCGGCGTCACCAGCTGGCCGACCACGGCCCGGCTGGTGCGGGCGCAGACGATCGCGGTCGAGTCGCGTCCGTACATCGAGCGCGCCAAGGCGCTCGGCGGCGGCCACAGCCACATCATGACCCGCCATGTGCTGCCCAACGTCATGCCGCTGGTCCTCGCCCAGACGACGCTCGGCATCTCCACTGCGATCCTGACGGAGGCGACGCTCGCGTTCCTCGGCCTCGGCGATCCGACGATCGTCTCCTGGGGCGGCATGCTCCAGGACGCGCGGGAGGCGGGCGCGGTCTCCTCCGGCCACTGGTGGTACCTGGCGCCGCCCGGGATCGCCATCGCTCTGGTGGCGCTGGCGTTCACGCTGTGCGGCCGGGCGATCGAGGCCGTGCTCAACCCGAAGCTGGGGGTGGCTCGTTGAGCCTGCTCGAAGTCAAGAACCTGCGGGTGACGTACGGTTCGGGGGCGCGGTCCGTCCCGGCCGTACGCGGTGTGGACCTGAGCGTGGCCGCCGGGCAGAAGCTGGGAATCGCGGGCGAGTCGGGCTGCGGCAAGTCCACCCTGGCCCTTGCCCTCCTCCGCCTTCTCCCCTCTTCCGCCAAGCTTTCCGGCGAGATCCTCCTCGACGGGGAGGACGTCCTCACCATGAAGTGGGGGCGGCTGCGGGCCGTGCGGTGGGCGGGCGCGTCGATCGTCTTCCAGGGCGCGATGCACTCGCTCAACGCGGTGCACCGGGTCGGCGAACAGATCGCCGAGCCGATCCTGCTGCACCACAAGACCACGCCGGCGGCGGCGAAGAAGCGGGTCGCCGAACTGCTTCAGCACGTGGGGCTGCCCGTGTCCCGCGCGGACGCGTATCCGCACGAGCTGTCCGGGGGCCAGCGCCAGCGCGTCATGATCGCGATGGCGCTCGCCTGCGACCCTCGGCTCATCGTGGCGGATGAGCCGACCACCGCGCTCGATGTGATGATCCAGGCACAGATCCTGCGGCTGATCGAGCAGCTGGTGGACGAGCAGGACATCAGCCTTCTGATGATCAGCCACGATCTGGCGGTGCTCGCCGACACCTGCGACCGGCTCGCGGTGATGTACGCGGGCCGGGTCGTCGAGGAGGGCCCGGCGCAGGCGGTGTACAGCGCGGCGGAGCATCCGTACGGGCGCGCCCTGTCCGCGGCCTTCCCACGCGTCGGCGACATCGCCTCGCGCCGGGCTCCGCGCGGCCTGCCGGGCGACCCGCCCGACCCGTCGGCGCTGCCGAGCGGCTGTACGTTCCACCCGCGCTGCCCGGTCGCGCTGGACGCGTGCGCGCGGGAGGACCAGGTGCTCTCGTCGGCCGGTGAGGGGCACCGGGCGGCATGCGTCCACGTGGGGGCGGTGCCACTGTGACATGCCCGTCCCGAACTCCGCTGTCCCCCAGCCCGGTTCACGGCGTCGCCGGGGCCGTACCCAGGAGCCAGTCATGACCACCACTCCCCTGCTCTCGGCCACCGGTCTGCACGTCACCTTCCCCGGGCGGCGCGGCGGGCCGGCCGCCCGTGCCGTCGACGGTGTCGACTTCGACATCGGCGCGGGCGAGATCGTCGCCCTGGTCGGCGAGTCCGGCTGCGGAAAGACGACGCTGGCGCGCTCACTGCTGGGCCTGGTGCCGCCGACGTCCGGCGCGGTCACCTTCGGCGGTGCGCCGTTGTCGTACACGTCCCGCGCGCTGAAGTCGTACCGCAAGCGCGTCCAGCTGGTCCTCCAGGACCCGAGCGGCTCGCTGAACCCGCGGCACACGGTGTACGACGCGGTGGCCGAGGGCCTGCGGATCCACGGGTACACCGGGGACGAACGCCCTGCCGTGGCCGAGGCGCTCTCGCGGGCCGGGCTGCGGCCGCCGGAGCGCTTCTTCCTGCGCTACCCGCACGAGCTCTCGGGCGGCCAGCGCCAGCGCGTCGTCATCGCCGGGGCGCTGGTCCTGGAACCCGAACTGATCGTCGCGGACGAGCCGGTGGCCTCACTGGACGCGTCCGTACGCGGCGAGATCCTCGCACTGCTGCTGCGCCTGCGGGACGAGCTGGGCCTGTCCGCGCTGGTGGTGACGCACGATCTGGGGCTCGCGTGGAACATCGCGGACCGGGTGGCGGTGATGTACCTGGGCCGGATCGTGGAGTCCGGCACCGTCGAGGACGTGCTGACGAGTCCCCAACACCCCTACACCCAGGCGCTGCTGTCCGTCCTCCCGGACTCGGCGATCCCCCCGGTGGTGCTGACGGGCGAGCCCCCGGACCCGTCCCGCATCCCGGGGGGCTGCCGCTTCCACGCGCGCTGCCAGGTGCTGGCGTCGGGCGAGGCGGAGAGGGCGGGGGTGGCGGACAGGTGCCGGTCGGAGGAGATGGGGGTGCTGGGTGGGGCGGGGGTGGCGTGCCACTGGGCGTGAAGAGGATCCGGGGTGCGGTTGCTTTTCCCAGAACCGCCCGGCAAAGACCCGCGTCCCGGCCCGGTCAGCCCTGGTCCGCCGACGTCAACTCGCGGCACTTCTTGACGTCCGCCGCAATCGCGTCCAGCAACGCCTCGATCGAGTCGAACTTCTCCTGCCCCCGCACATACGCCAAGAAGTCCACCGCCACATGCAGCCCGTACAGATCCAGCCCCACCCGGTCGATCGCGTACGCCTCCACCGTCCGCTCCGTACCGTCGAACTGCGGGTTCGTGCCCACCGAGATCGCCGCCGGCATCCTCTCGCCCGCCGCCGTCAGCCACCCCGCGTACACCCCGTCCGCCGGGATCGCCGTGTGCGGCAGCGTTTCCACGTTCGCCGTCGGGTAGCCCAGCTCACGGCCGCGCTGCGCGCCCCGCACCACCACACCCTCGACGCGGTGCGGGCGGCCCAGGATCTCCGCCGCGCCCTCGACGTCGCCGGCGGCGATCAGGCGGCGGGTCAGGGTCGAGGAGAAGGGCTCGCCGCCGCCCGCCGCGCCGCTCACGAAGAGGTCGACGACCTCGACCTCGTAGTCGTACGTCGCGCCCAGCTCGGCCAGGAACGCGACATTCCCCGCAGCCTTGTGGCCGAAGCGGAAGTTCGGGCCCTCGATGACCGCGCACGCGTGCAACTTGTCGACCAGGACCTTCACGATGAAGTCCGCGGGCGACAGCTTCGAGAACTCGCTCGTGAAGGGAAGGATCAGCACCGCGTCCACGCCCAGCTCCGCCATCAGCTCGGCGCGCCGGTGGTGCGGCGCGAGCAGCGGCGGATGGCTGCCGGGGCGGACGACCTCGCTCGGGTGCGGGTCGAAGGTCACGACGACCGACGGCACCCCGAGCTCGCGCGCCCGCTCCACCGTCCGCCCGATGATCAGCTGGTGTCCACGGTGGACCCCGTCGTAGGAGCCGATCGTGACGACGCTGCGTCCCCAGTCCTGGGGGATGTCCTCCAAGCCACGCCAGCGCTGCACTGTGACCGCTCCTCGCCCGAACCTGTGTACGCCATTGCCGGTTACGCAGGTCTAAGACTGCCATGCCCGCGACTGTCGGTTCGCATCGGCACCGGGCTGCCGAGGGTCTCGACCATCCGGCGCGCGCTCGGGCCGACCACCGCTGCCCACTCCTGCGGGGCCCGGTCCAGCCACCCCGCGACGAGCGCGGCGAAGCCGGGTACCTCGCGGGCCAGCTCGACGAGCCGCCGGTCGAAGCAGGACGCGCCCTCGGGGGTGCGGACAAGGAGCAGGCCGGTGCGGTGGACGAGCTCGCGGGTGCGGGCTTCGGGCCGGGTCGCGCAGCCGTGTGCGGCGGCCCGCAGCAGGGCGTCGAGGACGGCGAGGTCACGTGTCGCGTATTGCTCGTAGTCCAGCAGTACGTCGAGGAGCTCGGCCCGCAGCGGCCGCGAGGCCCGGCTGCCCGGTGCCGCGAGGACGGGCACGAGCGCCATCCGGACCCGGCCGGGCCGGCCCCGCAGCAGGCCAGTGACCAGCGGGAACAGGATGGCGCGGGCGGCCGGGCCGTGTTCCAGGCGGCGGTCGACGTAAGCGGCGGCGTGGGCCGCGCCTTCGGGCCGCTGGTCGATGTACTCGCCTACGAGGGCGGCGGCACGGCGGGCCGACGCGGGGGTGGTGACCTCGGCGAGGGCGCGCAGCACTTCCCCCGCGCCGTCCCCGGGCTGGTGCAGCCGCGCCCGGAAGGCGGCCAGGACGGGCTCGGGGTGTGTGGTGAGCGCGGCGGCCAGCGCGCTCGCGGGCAGCCCCGGGTCGCTGGCCTCGAACGCCTCGAGCGCCCTGGCCAGATAGCGGGACCGGGTGTCCGGATCGTGGACCAGGAGGGCGAGGGCAGAGCCGTGCAGGGCGGTGTCGGCGGGCTTGGCGAGCAGGGCGAGGGCGGCGTACCTGAGCAGCTCGCGGTCGGCGTCGGTGGTGACCCGGGCGACGGTGGCAAGTCCGTAGGCGGCGGCCGCGACCCGCCGCTCGGGCCGCGGGTCGAGCGCCCAGCGGTCGACGGCCCGGCACAGGGCGGACGGCTCCTCATCGGCGAGCGCGGCCAGCAGCTCGTCGGCGCGGGGGTGGGCGGTCGCGACGAGGGCCTCGGTGAGGTCGTCGATGGCGAGGCCGCGGCGGGCGTAGAGCAGGGCCTGCGCGGCGGCGGCCACGGTGGGCCGGACCTCGGCGTCGGGGCCGACGGGAAGCGGCGTGCCGTCGGTGAACCAGCGGCAGAGCATCGGCTGTACGGTGCTGGGCTCGGCGGCGAGCCGCGCGACGACGGAATCCAGATAGCGCGGCTCCGTGCGATGCCCCGGCACCGGGTCCGCGGGCACGAGCCGTCGCAGCAGATCGAGCCGCTGGGCCTCGGTCACCCGCAGCCGCTCCCAGAACCACGGCCCGAACTCGCCGAGCCCGCCCAGGTGTCGGGGCCCGCCTTCACGTACGCAGCGCCGGGTGACCCGTTCCGCGAGCAGCCGCAGCACCGGGAGGTACGCCCCGGCATCGGGCACCCGCAGCAGCGCCTCCCCCAGCAGATGGGCTCCCCACCACCGGGCGTCGTCGAGCCGCGCGCCCGCCTCGCAACCGGGGTCATCCAGCCTGTCCAGCGCTTCGACCAACTTCTCCAGCCTGCAGGCCAGTTGCCCGGGGCCGCGCACCCGGTCGAGAAGCAGTAGGGCCTGCACCACCGGGCCGATGCGATGCCGCGGAACCGGCAGCGAGCGCGGTTCTGGCTCCCCCGGGCCCGGCGGTGACGGCACATGGCCGCTCCCCCGCCCGCTCGTCCCCGGCCGCGAAGGCAGCCCCACCAGCTCCCGCGCGTGCCAGCGGTGGACCAGGGAGTGGAGCGCCGCATCGAGGTCCAGGTGCGCGCCCTGGACCCAGTCGGCGAACTCCTCGTGCGCGAAGCGGTAGCCGGCGCCCGCCGGGACCAGCAGGCCCTCGGTGAGCACTGCGGATGCCCACCCGGTTCCCCACGGGAAGATCTCCTCGAAGGACTCACGGTCCAGCCCCTGCCCGGGCCCCAGACAGCGCCGCGCCGCCTCGTGGACCTGGCCCGCCACCTTCGCCGCCAGCCTGCGCACGGCGGAACCTCGCAGAGGCGGCCGGGAGGCCGCGGCGACGCGGACCGCGATCCGCAGGCACAGCATGTCCAGATGCGCGGTGAAGATGTCCTCGCGGGAAGGCCGCCCCAGCACCTCGCCGGGCAGCGCCTCCCGTACCTCCGCGAGCATCCGCAGCGCGAGCGGATGCCGTTCGTCCGCGGCGGCGACCGCCCCGGCCGGGAGCCCGTACCGCTCCCGAGCGCGCTCCGCCTCGCCGACGGACAGTGCGGCGATGTGCAGGGCGGGCGGCAGCCGGTGCGCGGGCGTGGCGGGCCGGTGCAATACATCCGGCGGATACAGCGCCCCGGCCCGCTCCCAGTGCTCGGGCCGGCAGCCGACGACCATCCGCACACGGCAGGAACTCAGCCAGTTCACGGTCCCCGCCGTCCAGTCGGGGAGCCGGTGGGCCAGTACGGGAGGCATCTCCTCGGGCCCGTCGAGCAGCACGAGCAGCGGTCGCCCGGCCTCGCGGGCGCGGCGCGCGACCAGTTCCGGGGTGACGAGGTCCATGTCGCCGCGCGCGCCCGAAGCGGCGAGGACGCGGCCGGCCTGTTTGAGGGTGCGCGCGACGGCGTCGGCGACCGAGGTGTCGCCGGCGTGCAGATCGGCGCCGCGCAGCCACACGGTGGGTGCGGGTTCCGGTCCGCGGGCCCGCCGGGCGGCGAGCGCGGCGAGTTCGGTCGTGCGGCCCGTTCCCGGATCGCCGACGAGCCCCATCACCAGGGCGGTGAAGGAGGCGAACTCCCTTACCGTGTCCGGTCGTTCCACCGGATCCGGCCAGGCACCCGGCCATCCGGCCGACCCCACGGAGATCGCGGTGAGCTTCAGCACGGCCGCGAGGTTGAGGTCGTGCCCGTAACCGGGGACGGTCGCCGCGTTGTGCCGCAGCAGCTCGGCGAGCGGCCCGTCGGGCGGCCGGCCGGTGGCCCGCAGCGGCAGCGCGAACCCTGCCGCCCGGTGCCCGGATTGCAGCGCGGTGCCGAGGACGGCGAGCACCGCGCCGGTCGAGGAGTCGAGCACCGGTCCCCCGGCGGCCTCGCCGACCAGCCGCAGCGCGTCGCTGCCGTCCGTCCCGATCGCCAACTCCAGGGCGTCGCCGACCAGATGGCAGCGATCGGTCGCGGTGTACGTCACCTGGGCAGCGCCGAGCACGCGCGCCTCACGCCAGCCGCGAGCGGCGAGCCGTACGTACGTGCCCGCCTCGACCCGCGCCCGCGCGCTGATCGGCAGCGGCCGCATCCCGAGCCCCTCGGTGCGCACCAGCGCCAGGCCGGCCTCCGGCAGGGGGACGATGGCGTCGGCCTCGGCGAGGCAGGTGCGGTCGCCGGGCGCGTGCAGCACCACCCGTACCAGCCCGTCGACCGCCTCATGGCTGGTCACGACCGTGCCGAGCTCGTCGGCGACGAACCCGGTCCCGCGCGGCCGCCCCGCCAGATCGCAGATGTGTACCAGCGTCGCCAGGTCCCCGCGTCCCATGTTGTCGACGTTAGGTCGGCGGTGATCACCGGGA
The DNA here is from genome assembly GCF_030817355.1 of Streptomyces sp. V1I1. NCBI lineage: Bacteria > Bacillati > Actinomycetota > Actinomycetes > Kitasatosporales > Streptomycetaceae > Streptomyces > Streptomyces sp. V1I1. The sequence continues at coordinate 2,153,168 of NZ_JAUSZH010000001.1, forward strand.
GAAGGAGGCATGCCGAAAGCGCCCCCTCAGTGCACCCGCGGTCACTCCGAGCGCCTGCCCGAAGGGGTGAATCCGGGGGCGGCGGCGGATAGACCTTCTTCCGAGGGGGATCGTGGAACGGGCAGCGGCCCTGCCCGTTCCACGGTGGGGTCAGCCCCGGGCCAGTGCGCTCAGCCGAAGACGGCGAGGCTCTTGGCCTTGCCCTTCTGCTCCTCCACCAGCGCCAGGAACCGCCCGTCGGGCCCGAAGGCCGCCACCGGCGCGGTGTCGAACGCCGGCATGTCCAGCCGTACGCCGTTGGTGAGCAGCTTGGCGCGCTTCTCGTCCACGTCCCAGCGCGGGAAGGCGGCCGCGGCCGCCTCGGCGATCGGCATCACGGTCAGCTCCTGCTGGAGCTGCTCGAGCGTCTTCGCCGCGTCCAGTCCGTACGGACCGACCCTGGTGCGGCGCAGCGCGGTCAGATGCCCGCCGACGCCGAGATCGGCGCCGAGGTCACGGGCGAGCGCGCGGATATAGGTTCCGGAGGAGCAGACCACCGATACGACCAGGTCGACGACCGGCGTATTGTCCTCGGCCACCGTCTCCCGGACGTCGTACACCCGGAACGAGGAGACGGTCACCGGACGGGCCGGGATCTCGAAGTCCTCGCCGCCGCGTACGCGCGCGTACGACCGCTTGCCGTCGATCTTGATGGCGCTGACCTTCGACGGCACCTGCATGATGTTGCCGGTCAGCTTGGCCACGCCCGCGTCGACGGCCTCCCGGGAAACCCCGGAGGCGTCCACGGACGACGTGATCTCGCCCTCCGCGTCGTCGGTGACGGTGTTCTGCCCCAGCCTGATGGTGCCGAGGTACTCCTTCTCGGTCAGCGCGAGGTGCCCGAGAATTTTGGTGGCCTTCTCGACGCCCAGCACCAGCACTCCGGTGGCCATGGGGTCGAGCGTCCCCGCGTGCCCGACGCGGCGGGTTCTGGCGATCCCGCGCATCTTGGCGACGACGTCGTGCGAAGTGAAGCCGGACGGCTTGTCGACGATGACGAGGCCGTCCTGGGGGCCCCTCCCAGCGGTAGCCGGGGGAGTTTTGTTCTGCTGTGTCATTCCGAGGTTTCGTCCTCGTCCTCGGGCTTGCGGTACGGGTCGGCCTCGCCGGCGTACATGGCGCCTGAGGAGGCTTCGCGCACCTTGGCGTCGGAGGCCCGCGCCTTGTCGAGGAGGTCCTCGATCGTCTTGGCGGTCTCCGGGAGAGCGTCCGCCACGAACGTCAGGGTCGGCGTGAACTTCGTCCCCGCCGCGGCGCCGACGGACGAGCGCAGGATGCCCTTGGCGCTCTCCAGCCCGGCTGCCGCGCTGGCCCGGTCCTCGTCGTCGCCGTAAACCGTGTAGAAGACCGTGGCCTCCCGCAGGTCACCGGTGACGCGGGTGTCCGTGATGGTCACGTGCGTTCCCAGGCGAGGGTCCTTGATGCCGCGCTGCAGCTTCTCGGCGACCACCTCCCGGATGAGGTCTGCCAGCTTCTTCGCCCGCGCGTTGTCGGCCACTGGTCCTTCTCCTTCTCTGCCTTGCTCATTCAGTCTTCGTCGCTGTGGAGCCTGCGTCTCACCGACAGCAGCTCCACGTCCGGCCGGGCGGCGACAAGGCGCTCGCACCGGTCGAGTACGTCTGTGAGGTGCCCCGTGTCCCCGGACACCACTGCCAGGCCGATCTCGGCCCTGCGGTGGAGGTCCTGTCCGCCCACCTCCGCCGCGCTCACCGCGTATTTGCGCTGGAGCTCGGCCACGATCGGGCGGACCACGGAGCGTTTCTCCTTCAACGACCGTACGTCGCCAAGGAGCAGATCGAAGGACAGTGTCCCCACATACATGTATGTCCGGATGTCCCGCCGGTACGGGTTAGAGGGCCCCTCGGTCACTTGGCAGGGACACAAGAACCGTACACGCAACGGCCGGGGCCGATCGACGGAAATACTCTCCGCCGACCGGCCCCGGACCGCAGTGCTGCCTAGGGGACCAAGCCCCCGGGCCGCATCAGCCTCGCGGCTTCTCGCGCATCTCGTACGTCGCGATGACGTCGTCGACCTTGATGTCGTTGAAGTTGCCGAGGTTGATACCGCCCTCGAAGCCTTCGCGGATCTCGGTGACGTCGTCCTTGAAGCGGCGCAGACCCTCGATGTTGAGGCTCTCCGCGATGACCTTGCCGTCGCGGATGAGCCGGGCCTTGGTGTTGCGCTTGACCTCGCCGGAGCGGATGAGAACACCCGCGATGTTGCCCAGCTTGGACGAGCGGAAGACCTCGCGGATCTCCGCCGTGCCGAGCTCGACCTCTTCGTACTCCGGCTTGAGCATGCCCTTGAGGGCCGCCTCGATCTCCTCGATGGCCTGGTAGATCACCGAGTAGTACCGGACGTCGACGCCCTCGCGCTCCGCCATCTGCGCGGCACGGCCGGCCGCACGGACGTTGAAGCCGATGACGATGGCGTCGGAGCCCATCGCCAGGTCGATGTCGGACTCGGTGACCGCACCCACACCACGGTGGAGAACGCGGATCTCGACCTCTTCGCCGACGTCGAGCTGGAGCAGCGAGGACTCGAGAGCCTCCACCGAACCGGACGCGTCGCCCTTGATGATGATGTTGAGATCCTGCACAAGACCGGCCTTGAGCACCTTGTCGAGGTCCTCGAGGGACACCCGGCGGGTGCGCTTGGCGAAGGCGGCGTTGCGCTCACGCGCGGCGCGCTTCTCGGCGATCTGACGGGCCGTACGGTCCTCGTCGACGACCAGGAAGTTGTCGCCGGCGCCGGGGACGTTGGTGAGACCCAGGACCAGGACGGGGGTCGACGGACCCGCTTCCTCGACGTTGTTGCCGTTGTCGTCGAGCATCGCCCTGACACGGCCGTACGCGTCACCGGCGACCATCGTGTCGCCGACGCGCAGCGTTCCGCGCTGGACGAGCACGGTGGCGACGGCACCGCGGCCGCGGTCGAGGTGTGCCTCGATCGCAATACCCTGTGCGTCCATCTCGGCGTTCGCCCGGAGGTCGAGCGAAGCGTCCGCGGTCAGGACCACGGCCTCCAGCAGGCTGTCGATGTGCAGACCCTGCTTGGCGGAGATGTCGACGAACATGGTGTCGCCGCCGTACTCCTCGGCCACCAGACCGAACTCGGTCAGCTGACCGCGCACCTTGGTCGGGTCCGCGCCCTCGACGTCGATCTTGTTGACCGCGACCACGATCGGCACGTTGGCCGCCTTGGCGTGGTTCAGCGCTTCGATCGTCTGGGGCATCACACCGTCGTTCGCCGCCACCACGAGGATCGCGATGTCGGTGGACTTGGCACCACGGGCACGCATGGCGGTGAACGCCTCGTGACCCGGGGTGTCGATGAAGGTGATCTTGCGCTCTTCACCGTTGACCTCGGTACCGGCCTGGTACGCACCGATGTGCTGCGTGATGCCGCCGGCCTCGCCCGCGATGACGTTCGTCTTGCGGATGGCGTCGAGCAGTCGGGTCTTACCGTGGTCGACGTGACCCATGACGGTCACGACCGGCGGACGGGAGACGAGCATTTCCTCGCCGCCCTCGTCCTCGCCGAACTCGATGTCGAAGGACTCGAGAAGCTCGCGGTCCTCCTCCTCCGGGCTGACGATCTGAACCGTGTAGTTCATCTCGTCGGCCAGCAGCTGCAGCGTCTCGTCGGAGACCGACTGCGTGGCCGTGACCATCTCGCCGAGGTTCATCATCACGGCGACGAGCGACGCCGGGTTGGCGTTGATCTTCTCCGCGAAGTCGGTGAGGGACGCACCGCGCGACAGGCGAACAGTCTCGCCGTTGCCGCGAGGCAGCATCACACCGCCGACCGACGGGGCCTGCATGGCCTCGTACTCCTGGCGCCTCTGCCGCTTCGACTTACGGCCACGACGCGCAGGGCCGCCGGGACGACCGAAGGCGCCCTGCGTGCCACCACGGCCGCCGGGACCACCCGGACGTCCGCCGAAGCCGGGACGGCCACCGCCGCCGCCGAAGCCGCCGCCACCACCGGGGCCACCGCCACCGGGACGACCGGCGAAACCGCCGCCGCCACCGGGACGACCGCCACCGGGACCGGCGGGACGACCGGCGAAGCCGCCGCCACCACCGGGACGACCGCCACCGGCGCCGCCGGGACGACCGCCGCCGCCACCGGGGCCACGGCCACCGCCGCCGCCGGGACCGCCACCAGGACGGGGGCTGGCAGCGGGACGCTGCGGCATCATGCCCGGGTTCGGGCGGTTACCTGCGGGACCGCCGCCGGGACGCGGCGCCTGCGGGCGCGGCATACCGCCGGGGCTCGGACGGGCGCCGCCCTGACCTTGCGGACGGGGAGCGCCACCGGGACCACCCTGCGGACGCGGGGCGCCGGGAGCGGCACCGCCGTGGCCACCGGGTCGGGGCGCGCCACCCGGACGGGGCGCCTGCGGGCGCGCCATACCGGTGGAGCCACCCGAGGTGAAGGGGTTGTTGCCCGGACGGGGACCGGCCGGACGACCGCCGGGGCGCGGGGCGCCCTGACCGGCGGGACGCGCCGGACGCTCGCCACCACGGCCGCCGTCACGGCCGCCGTCACGCTGACCGCCGGCCGGAGCCGGACGGGCAGAGCCACCGGCAGGACGGGGTCCAGGAGTGGCACCCGCGGGGCGCGGGGCCTGCGGCGCGCTGGGCTGTGCCGGAGCCGGGGCCGAGAACTCGGCCGCGGGCACCGGAGCCGCCGGAGCGGGCTTGGCCGGTGCGGGCTTGGGACCCGGACGCGGGCCGGCGGAAGCCGGGGCCACGGACGGGGTGCTGGGGGTGCTGCTGACCGGAGCCTCGGCTGCGGCCGGCTTGGGGGCCGGGGCGCCGGGCTTGGGGGCAGCGGGACGGGCCGACGACGCCGGTGAGGGCGCGGCAGGCTTGGCGGGCGCGGCCTTGCGGGGCGCGCCGGGCTTGGCAGCGGACTTGCCGGCGGTGCCGCCGGGTCCCTGCAAAGCGTCAGTCAATTTACGTACAACCGGCGCCTCGATCGTCGAGGACGCCGAACGGACGAATTCACCGAGTTCTTGGAGCTTGGCCATGACGACCTTGCTCTCCACACCGAACTCCTTGGCGAGTTCGTATACCCGGACCTTAGCCACTTCGCTCCTTTTAGGTCCGGGTTACCGCCGGACCGTCGCTACTTCATGGGCGTACTCATCGCGTACTCATCGAGTGCTCATCGCAATCTCGACCTACTTCCAACTCGCGAGGTACCTGACCGCACGGGGTCCCGTGCCGTTCTCTTCTTACTGTGCTGCCTGCTCGACATACCGGCGTACTTCCGCGGTATCGAGCGGTCCCTTGGCCCTGAAGGCCCGGGGAAACGCCCGGCGGCGGACCGCCAGGTCGAGACAGACCAAGGCGGGGTGTACATACGCACCCCGGCCGGGCAGCGTACCGCGATCATCGGGGACGCACTCGCCACCGATCACCACGATGCGCAGCAGATCGGTCTTGGCCGCTCGCTCCCGGCATCCCACACAGGTTCGCTCAGGGCATACGCGGGCATGCGTCCGGCCAGACACGTTCAGTCTACCTCCCCGTACCGACCTCACCCCTTTGGGGCAAAAATCGAACGGTTGTTGTCTTGATCTAGGTGAGGCCCACCGTCGGTCCTCAGTCCTGGTCGGAGCCCCGGTCGGAGTCCCGGTCGGAGCCCGGCTCGGCGCTCTGCTCCGTGTCGGGGCGGATGTCGATGCGCCAGCCGGTGAGGCGGGCGGCCAGCCGGGCGTTCTGCCCCTCCTTGCCGATCGCCAGCGACAGCTGGTAGTCGGGGACGGTCACCCGGGCGGAGCGGGCGGCGAGATCCACGACCTCGACCTTGCTGACGCGGGCCGGCGAGAGGGCGTTGGCCACCATCTCGGCCGGGTCGTCCGACCAGTCCACGATGTCGATCTTCTCGCCGTGCAGCTCGGCCATGACATTGCGCACACGGCCGCCCATCGGGCCGATGCAGGCGCCCTTGGCGTTGAGGCCCGAGCGGGTCGAGCGGACGGCGATCTTCGTGCGGTGGCCGGCCTCGCGGGCGATCGCCGCGATCTCGACACTGCCGTCCGCGATCTCCGGGACCTCCAGCGCGAAGAGCTTCTTCACCAGGTTGGGATGGGTGCGGGAGAGGGTCACGGACGGGCCGCGCACACCCTTGGCGACGCGCACGACGTACGTTCGCAGGCGCAAGCCGTGGGTGTACTCCTCGCCCGGCACCTGCTCCTGCACCGGCAGGATCGCCTCAAGCTTGTCGTCCAGCCTGACCAGGACGTTCTTGGGGTCCTTGCCCTGCTGCACCATGCCGGCGACGACATCGCCCTCACGGCGTGCGTACTCACCGAAAGTGACGTCGTTCTCCGCGTCCCGCAGCCGCTGCTGAATGACCTGGCGTGCGGTGGTGGCGGCGATCCGGCCGAAGTCGGAGGGGGTGTCGTCGAACTCCTTGGGCTCCTGGCCCTCTTCGAGGTCGGCCGGGTCCTCCTTCGCCCACACCGTCACATGGCCGGTGTCGCGACTGAGCACGACACGGGCGTGGCGACGGCTGCCCTCGGTGCGGTGGTATGCGATGAGGAGGGCCGACTCGATCGCCTCGACCAACAGGTCGAAGGGGATCTCCTTCTCTTGTGCCAAGCCCTTCAGGAGCTTTACGTCGATGTCCACGGCTACGCCTCCTCTTCCTTCTTGTCCTTGCGGTTGAACTCGAGCTCCACGCGGGCCTTGGCGATCTCGGCGAAGGCGACCCGGCGGGCGGTGGGCTTGCGCCCCTTCACGCCCGGCACCTCGAGGTCGAGTCCCTCGTCGTCCACGGTGAGGATGCGGGCGACCAGCTCGCCGCCCTCGTGCAGATGGAGCCTTGCCAGTCGTCCGACGGCGCGTACGTAGTGGCGGTGCTCGGTCAGCGGGCGGTCGGCGCCGGGCGAGCTCACTTCGAGGACGTACTCGTCCTCACCCATCGCGTCCGTCTCGTCCAGCTTCTCCGAGATCGCGCGGCTCAGCTCGGCACAGGCGTCCAGAGTGGCGCCCTCGTCGGAATCCACGACGATCCTCAGCACGCGTCGCCTGCCCGCCCGGGACACCTCGATCTCTTCCAGATCCAGGTCCGCGGCGCTGACGAGCGGTTCCAGCAGCCCGCGCAGCCTCTCGCTCTGGGTGGTGCTCATCCGGGTGACTCCTCGGCCGCGTGTGCTGTTGTGGGATCGTCGCGTGTCAGATCAAAGGGTATCCGGTCCCGGGGGGTGTTGCCGTCCACCTGGGCGGGACCCGCAGGTACGCTCGCCTGCGGCGATGATCAGTGCGAGGTCCGAGGAGACAGGCGTGGGGCGCACGGGGACGACACGCAGGCGTGCGCTCATGGTGACGGGAGCGGCTGCGGCCGTCGTGTTGACGGGCTGTTCGACCGAGGAGCCGGAGCGCCGGCGGACGTCCGGCTCGACGGCGGACCCGGCTCGCGCGGAGGCGGCGCTGCGGCGTCGGCTGGCGGCGACGAGCGGGGCGCTGCGTGACCAGTACGACGCCGTCATCGCGCAACATCCCGCACTGACAGGGAAGTTGGCGGCTCTGCGGGCGGCGGTGGCCGAGCATGTCACGGCGCTCGCGGGTCCGGCGGTGACCGCATTGCCCGCGGTCGCTCCGCCGGAGGTTCCCGCCGATGCGGCGGCCGCGCTGAAGGCGCTGGCCACGGCGGAGCGGCGGATCTCCGACGCGCACTCCGCCTCCCTGGTCGTCGCGGAGCCTGAGCTGGCCCGGCTGCTCGCGTCGGTCGCGGCGGCCGGCGCCGCGCATGCGTACCTGCTGACGAAGAAGGGCTCGTGATGAGCACGCTGGACGCGGTACAGGCCGCGCTCGCCGCGGAGCACGCGGCGGTGTACGGGTACGGGGTCGTCGGCGGCCGGGTCGGCGACGACCGCGAGGGCGAGGCCACCGCCGCGTACGCCGCGCACCGGGCCCGGCGGGACGCGCTGGCGCGCACGGTGCGCGACCTTGGCGGGACGCCCGCCGCGGCGGCGGCCGCGTACGCGCTGCCCTTTCCGGTGCCGGACGCGGCGGCTGCCGTGCGGCTCGCCGCGGTGCTGGAGGACCGGGTCGCGGGCGTCTACTCCGATCTCGTACGGGCCGCGGAAGGGCCGCTGCGGCGGGAGGCCGCGGGCGCGCTCCGCGAGGCGGCCGTACGTGCGGTGCGGTGGCGCGGCAGCGGCGTAGCCTTTCCTGGGCTCGCCGAGCGGACCGGGAGTCGAGCGCGCTGAAGCGGAAAGGGAACAACGGACGCATGGCTTTCAAACCGCCGCAGCGACTGGTCCAGGCGCTGGGCGAGAGTGACGACTGGCTCGGGCAGCTGCCGAAGGCCGTCCAGGAGGCAGCGGACCGGTGGGAGCTGGACGTCGAGCGGGTCATGGCGCCGGGCGGCCGGAGCAGTCTGGTCGTGCTCGTACGGCAGCCGGACGGGTCGCCGGCAGCGCTGAAGGTCGCCCACCCGTCCGCCTCGCCCGAGCTGGAGCGCACGGCGCTGGAGCACTGGGGTGGCTGGGGCGCGGTCCGTCTGCTCGCCTCCTCGGACGGCGCGCTGCTGCTGGAACGGCTGCACCCGGAGGTGTCGCTGCGGTCCCTGCCGGAGGCGAAGGCGCTCCTGGAGGCGGCGGGGACGGTGCGGCGGCTGTGGGTCGAGCCGCCGACGGACCACGGCTTCGAGACGGTGGCGGAACGGACGGCGCGGCAGGCGGAGGCGATGCGGGCGTTCGCGGAGCCGGGCACGGCTTCGCTGGTCTCCGCGGCATTGGCCGCCCGGGACGAGCTCACCGCGTCCCCCCCCGAACTCCTGCTGCTGCACGGCAACTTCCGCCAGGGCAAAGTCCTGGCGGCCGACCGCACACCGTGGCTCGCGGTGGGCCCGGAGCCCCTGGTGGGCGAGCGCGCCTACGACCTGGCCCGCCTGGTCCGCGACCGCGTCGAGGACCTGATCGCCACGTCGGCGGGCGCATCGGCGGCCCGCCGCCGGGTGAACAAGCTCGCGGACTCGCTGGAGGTGGACCGGGAGCGGCTGCGGGGGTGGACCATGTTCCGTGCGGTGGAATCGGGCACGAGAGCGATCACGACGGGGCGGCGCCGGGAGGGCGAGCCGGCGCTGGAGTTCGCGGGCTGGTTGTAGCCCCCACCCCGCCCCTTCCCGCTGTATCAATTTTGCGGCTCCGCCGCGTGGGGGGCTCCGCCCCAGACCCTCCCCCTACGCCCGGAGGGCGTGGGGGGACCCCCAGAAGGGCGTACGGGGGTCTGGGGGCTTGCCCCCAGTTCGGCAAGGGGCGGGGGCTGTATCGACTTGCGGCTCCGCCGCGTTAGCCCGCCGCAGGCGTTACGCCCGCAGCCGCGCCACCGCCTCCGCCACAGACAGCTCCTCGCGCTCGCCCGTACGGCGGTCCTTCAGTTCCACCACGCCCTCCGACGCGCGGCGGCCCGCCACCACGATCTTGGGGACGCCGATCAGCTCCGCGTCCGTGAACTTCACGCCCGGTGAGACCCCGGCCCGCTCGTCGACCAGCACCCGCAGGCCCGCCGCGGACAGCTGGTCCGCGACCTCCAGGGCCAGTTCCGTCTGGAGTGCCTTGCCCGCGGCCACCACGTGGACGTCCGCCGGGGCGATCTCGCGCGGCCAGCACAGGCCCTTGTCGTCCGCCGTCTGCTCGGCCAGCGCCGCGACCGCGCGGGAGACGCCGATGCCGTACGAGCCCATGGTCACGCGGACCGGTTTGCCGTTCTGGCCGAGGACGTCGAGCTGGAACGCGTCCGCGAACTTGCGGCCCAGCTGGAAGATGTGGCCGATCTCGATCGCGCGGTCGAGCTTGAGGCCCGTGCCGCACTTCGGGCAGGGGTCGCCCTCCTGGACCACGACCACGTCGAGGTACTCGTCGACCTCGAAGTCCCGCCCGCACACCACATTGCGAGCGTGCTTGTCCGGCTTGTTCGCACCGGTCACCCAAGCCGTGCCCGGCGCCACCCGCGGGTCGGCGATGTAGCGGACCTTCTCCAGGCCCTGCGGGCCGACATAGCCGCGTACGAGATCGGGGCGGCCCGCGAAGTCCTCCGCCGTGACCAGCTCGACCTCCGCCGGCGACAGGTGCTCCGCCAGCTTGCCCAGGTCCACCTCACGGTCGCCGGGCACGCCCACCGCCGTGATCTCGCCGTCCACCTTGACCAGCAGGTTCTTCAGCGTCGCCGACGCCGGCACGCCCAGGTGCGCGGCGAGGGTCTCGATCGTCGGGGTGTCGGGGGTGTCCAGTTCCTCGACCGGGCCGTGGGACGAGGCGTCAGCCGCGACCGCGGTGAAGGTCACGGCCTCCGTGTTCGCCGCGTACTCACACGCCGGGCAGTCCACGAAAGTGTCCTCGCCCGCCGGCGCGGGCGCCAGGAACTCCTCGGACGCCGAGCCGCCCATCGCGCCCGAGACCGCCGAGACGATGCGGTGGTCGAGCCCGAGCCGCTCGAAGATCCGGATGTACGCGTCGCGGTGCAGCGCGTACGACTCGGCCAGGCCCTCGTCCGTGGTGTCGAAGGAGTACGAGTCCTTCATCTGGAACTCGCGGCCGCGCAGCACACCCGCCCGCGGACGCGCCTCGTCCCGGTACTTCGTCTGGATCTGGTAGAGGATCACCGGCAGGTCCTTGTAGGACGTGCACTGGTCCTTGACGATCTGCGTGAAGATCTCTTCGTGGGTGGGGCCCAGGAGGTAGTCCGCGCCCTTGCGGTCCTTGAGCCGGAACAGCAGGTCGCCGTACTCCTCGTACCGCCCGCTCGCGTCGTACGACTCCTTGGGGAGGAGCGCCGGGAGAAGCACCTCCTGGCCGCCGATCGCGTCCATCTCCTCGCGCACGACCCTGGTGATGTTCTCCAGGACCTTCTTGCCCAGCGGCAGCCAGCTCCAGATGCCGGCGGAGGTCCGCCGCACATAGCCGGCGCGCACCAGCAGCTTGTGATTGAGCGTCTCGGCGTCCGCCGGGTCGTCGCGCAGTGTCTTGACCATCAGACGGGACATGCGCTGGACCTGGGCCATGGGGAAATCTCCTGCGTCAAGAAAGGGTGATGCTCAGGAGGTTAACCGGGCGGCCCGGGCGGGCGGAAATCACTTCTCGCGCAGCAGCGGCAGCGGGGCGCCCATCACGGCGTACGGACTGGGCGCGCTGGGGAACATCACCTGGCGCGCAAGGTCCTGGTAGCCGAGCGTGCGGTACAGGCCGCGGGCCGGGCTCTCGACGTCGATCGCGGAGAGGATCGAGCGCGGCTGGTCGGCGTCGTCGGTGATCGTGGTGATCAGCGAGCGGCCGATGCCCCGCCCCTGGTAGCCGGGGTGGACATGGAGTTCGGTGATGACGAAGGAGTCGTCGAGCCAGCTGTCGGTGCCGGTGCGGCGCAGATACGGCTCGACGACGGTGGACCACCAGTGGGTGCGGTCGTTCGGCATGCCGTAGACAAAGCCGACGAGGCGCCCCGACTCCGTCAGCGCGCCCAGCGCACGGGCCCCGGGGTACATGAGATGGCGGTAGACGATATGGCGGCGCACCTCGATCTCGTCCTCGCTGAGCCCGAAGGCGAGGGCCTGCACGGCTAGGGCTTCGTCGATCCGCGCGGCGAGATTGACGGGCCCGACCACGACGCTGGGAGTGTCGGGTCCGCCGCCTGAGAGTGCTGCCATGCGCGAAACCCTACTTGCCGTCGCGCACGGTCAGAACAGCACGCTCATGAAGGCGCCGACCTCGCGGAAACCGACCCGCCGGTAGGCCGCCCTGGCTGCGGTGTTGTAGTCGTTGACGTAGAGACTGGCGACCGGCGCGACGTCCTCGAGTGCGTAGCGCAGAACGGCCGCCATGCCGGTCTCGGACAGTCCACGGCCGCGGAACTCCGGTGCGACCCAGACGCCTTGGATCTGGCACGCCTGGGTGGTGGCCGCGCCGATCTCGGCCTTGAAGACGACCTGGCCGTCGTCGATGCGGGCGAACGACCGCCCCGCGCCGATGAGTTCGGCCACCCTGGCCTGGTAGAGCAGCCCGCCGTCGCCGGCCATCGGCGAGATGCCGACCTCCTCGGTGAACATCGCCACGCAGGCCGGCATGATCACCTCCATCTCTTCCTTGTGGATGCGCCGGACGCACGGGTCGGGCTCGATGGTGTCGGGGAGCTGCTCGGTTACCATGAGCGGCTGGTGGGAGCGGACATCCCTGGCCGGGCCCCAGCCCGGCTCGAGCAGACGCCACAGCTGGGTGGTGGACTCGACCGGGCCGACGATCGAGGAACAGCGGCGGCCGGTCCTGCGCGCCCGGTCGGCGAAGGCGCGCACGGCCTCCGGGGTGGCACAGATGGGGACGAGATTGGCGCCGGAGTAGCAGAGCGAGCGCAGCCGCCCGTCCGCGTACCAGCCCCACATCTCGCCGCCGAGGCGCCAGGGGTCGAGTCCGGCGACCTGGACGCGGGACGTGACGAAGGCGTTCGCTACGGGCTCGCTCTCGAGGATGGCGAGCGCTGCGCCGAGGTCACTGGGTTCGAGGACCCGGGTGGTGGTCTGCGTCAACACGAGGGGGCCTCACCATACGGTCTGCTGATCTCCGCACTGTACCTGGCAGGTCTGCGGGGTGCCGAGCCCAGCGCAAGGCCCCGCCACACGCCAGGGGCGTGCACGGGGCCCGTACGCAATCGCCGGCCGGCCCGAGACTTCTGGGCGGGGCCTGCGGCCGGGACGTCAGGAGCTGACCGAGACCTCAGGCTCGCCCGAGAGGATGCCGTCCCGCTCCATCTGCTCGGCGATCTTCATCGCCTCTTCGATGAGGGTCTCGACGATCTTCGACTCGGGCACGGTCTTGATGACCTCGCCCTTGACGAAGATCTGGCCCTTGCCGTTTCCGGAGGCAACGCCGAGGTCGGCCTCGCGGGCCTCGCCCGGGCCGTTGACGACGCAGCCCATGACGGCGACGCGCAGCGGCACCTCCATGCCTTCGAGACCGGCGCTGACCTGGTCGGCGAGCTTGTAGACATCGACCTGGGCACGGCCGCAGGAGGGGCAGGAGACGATCTCCAGGCGGCGCTGCTTGAGGTTGAGGGACTCCAGGATCTGGATACCGACCTTGACCTCTTCGGCGGGCGGAGCGGACAGCGAGACCCGGATGGTGTCGCCGATGCCCTCGCTGAGCAGCGCGCCGAAGGCGACGGCCGACTTGATGGTGCCCTGGAAGGCGGGTCCGGCCTCGGTGACGCCGAGGTGGAGGGGGTAGTCGCACTGGGCGGCGAGCTGCCGGTAGGCGTTGACCATCACGACCGGGTCGTTGTGCTTGACCGAGATCTTGATGTCGCGGAAGCCGTGCTCCTCGAAGAGCGACGCCTCCCACAGCGCCGACTCGACGAGCGCCTCGGGGGTCGCCTTGCCGTACTTGGCGAGGAGCCGGGCATCGAGCGAACCGGCGTTGACACCGATACGGATCGGGGTGCCGGTCTCGCCGGCGGCGCGGGCGATCTCCTTGACCTTGTCGTCGAACTGCTTGATGTTGCCCGGGTTCACCCGCACCGCCGCACACCCGGCGTCGATCGCCGCGAACACGTACTTCGGCTGGAAGTGAATGTCCGCGATCACCGGGATCTGCGACTTGCGCGCGATGGTGGCAAGCGCGTCCGCGTCGTCCTGGGTCGGACACGCCACCCGTACGATCTGGCAGCCGGACGCGGTCAGTTCCGCAATCTGCTGCAACGTCGCGCCGATGTCCGAAGTGCGCGTGGTCGTCATCGACTGCACCGATACGGGAGCGTCCCCGCCGACGGCCACGGAACCGACCTGGATCTTGCGGCTGACCCTCCGGTCGGCGAGCTTGGTCGGAACGGACGGCATTCCGAGAGAAATTGCAGTCATCTGCTGTGCAACCCCAAGGTGTGGATCGTGGTCCCGAGATCGGCGGGCTCCAGCCATCGAGATTACGGCACTGAGGTTCGGCCCAGCACATCGCGCCGTCGAATCCACTCAAAGGTGAATACAAAGGTGAATACAAAGGTGAACGCAGAGGTGAACGGCCGGACACAAAGGGTGCCCGGCCGTCGGCACAGCGGTTTGCTCAGCTGATCTTGACCGGGTTGACGATGTCGGCGACCAGCACGAGCAGGGTGAAGCAGATGAAGATCCCCGCCACGACGTAGGCGACCGGCATCAGCTTGGCCACATCGAAGGGACCGGGGTCGGGACGCCGGAACAGCTTCGCGACATTGCGGCGTACGGACTCCCACAGCGCCCCTGCGATGTGCCCGCCGTCCAGCGGCAGCAGCGGCAGCATGTTGAACAGGAACAGCGAGAGGTTGAAGCCCGCGAGCAGCATCAGGAACCACGCGACGATGTTCTGCGTCGGGGCGTCCACGTTCATCAACTCGCCGCTGATTCGGGCCGCACCGACCACGCCGACCGGGGAGTCGTCCTTGCGCTCACCGTCGCCGAAGGCCGCGTTCCACAGGTCGGGGATCTTGGACGGCAGCGCGATGACCGACTCGGCGCCGTTCTGGATCATGTCGCCCATGCGGTCCATGGAGTCGGTGAAGGAGAGCGGGAGGATCTCGGTCTGCGCGGCGAAGCCGAGATAGCCGGCCGGAACGAATTCGCCGGGGACGGCCTCTCCGTCCGCGTCCTTCTTGACCACCATGTTCTGGGCGAGGGTGGCCTTCAGTACCTGCTCCTTGCCGTCGCGCTCCACGGTGATGGTGGCCGGGCCGATCGTCTCGCGGATGTGGTTCGACAGCTCGGACCAGTCGGCGACGGGCTCGCCGTTGAAGGCGACGATCTTGTCGCCCTTCTGCAGGCCGGCGGCCTGGGCGGGCGAGACGGGGTCGCCCTTCTGGCACTTGTCGCGGTTCTCGTTCTGCGAGATGACGCACTTCTGGACGCCTGCCACCTCGGTGGTCTGGGTCGGGAAGCCGAAGGACATCGCCACACCGAGGAAGATCGCGACGGCGAGGACCAGGTTCATGAACGGTCCCGCGAACATCACGATCACGCGCTTCCACGGCTTGCGCGTGTAGAAGAGACGGTTCTCGTCGCCGGGCTTCAGCTCCTCGAAGGCCGCCGAGCGGGCGTCCTCGATCATCCCGCGCCAGGGCGAGGTGGACCGTGCCTCGATCCGGCCGTCCTCCCCCGGCGGGAACATCCCGATCATGCGGATGTAGCCGCCCATGGGGATGGCCTTGATGCCGTACTCCGTCTCGCCCTTGTGCCGGGACCAGAGGGTCGGGCCGAAGCCGACCATGTACTGGGGCACGCGGATGCCGAAGAGTTTGGCCGTCGAGAGGTGGCCGAGCTCGTGCCAGGCGATGGAGAACAGCAGTCCCACGGCGAACAGCGCTATGCCGAGGACCGTCAACAGAATCGTCATGCGCGAGCCTCCGCTGTTGCCTTCACTGCCAGTTCCCGGGCCCGCGCCCGGGCCCAGGTCTCCGCTTCCAGGACGTCCGCCACCGTGAGCGAGGTTCCCTTGGCGGGCACACCGTGCTCGGCGACGACTTCGGTGACCGTATCCATGATTCCGTTGAACGGCAGCCGCCCGGCGAGAAACGCGTCCACGCACTCCTCGTTCGCGGCATTGAACACCGCCGGGGCCGTCCCGCCCAGCTCCCCCACGTGCCGGGCGAGTCCCACCGAAGGGAAAGCCTCGGTGTCGAGCGGAAAGAACTCCCACGTCGAGGCCTTGGACCAGTCGAAGGCGGGGGCTGCGTCCGGGACCCGCTCGGGCCAGCCGATACCGAGGGCGATCGGGCCGCGCATGTCCGGCGGGGTGGCCTGAGCGATGGTCGAGCCGTCCGTGAACTCCACCATGGAGTGGACGTACGACTGGGGGTGGACGACGACCTCGATGCGGTCGAAGGGGATGTCGTAGAGCAGATGCGCCTCGATGACCTCAAGCCCCTTGTTGACCAGGGTCGCGGAGTTGATCGTGATCACCGGGCCCATCGCCCAGGTCGGGTGCGCGAGGGCGGCCTCGGGGGTGACGTCCGCCAGCTCCGCCTTCGTACGGCCGCGGAAGGGGCCGCCCGACGCGGTCACGACGAGTTTGCGTACGTCGGCCCTCGTCCCGGCCGCGAGTGCCTGGAAGAGGGCCGCGTGCTCGGAGTCGACCGGGATGATCTGGCCCGGCTTGGCGAGGGCCTTGACCAGCGGCCCGCCGACGATGAGCGACTCCTTGTTGGCGAGGGCGAGGGTCCGGCCGGCTTCGAGCGCCGCGAGGGTGGGGGCGAGGCCGATGGAGCCGGTGATGCCGTTGAGCACGGTGTGGCAGGCGGATGCGGCGAGCTGGGCGGCGGCGTCCGGCCCGGCCAGGATCTCGGGCAGGGGCTCGGTGCCGAACTGCTCCGCGAGCGCCTCGCGCAGTGCGGGCACGACGTCCTCGCGGGCCACCGCGACCGTGTCGACCCGCAACTGCCGTGCCTGCTCGGCCAGGAGTCCGACGCGGCCGCCGGCGGCGGAGAGCGCGGTGACGCGGAAGCGGTCGGGGTTGCGCAGGACCAGGTCGATGGCCTGTGTGCCGATGGACCCGGTGGAACCGAGGACGACGATGTTCCGGCGGCCTTCGGTCGCGTCGAAGACGATATGCGGGTCGGCGAGGGGGGATGGGCTGTCGCTCATGACCCCATTGTGGCCGCAAGTCCTGTCCGGCCGGACAGTGCGTCCCCGCGTACGCCCCTTTGTGCGCCCCCGTACGCTTCCCTACGCGCCGGACCTACGGCCCGCCTCGAACTTCTCCCACTGCGCCGTCATGACCTCCGCGGGCACCGCACCGATGTCCTTGGTGCCGAGGAAGTCGGCGCGGAAGGAGAGCGTGGTCGAGCCGGAGCGGACGACGGTGAGGTACTCGTGCAGCTTCAGCTTCCCCTTCACATCGAGGATGGTGAAGCGGTACGCCTTGGCCTCGTCCCCGAAGGCGGGTGCCTTGGCGGGCTCCACCTTGAGGTATTTCGCCTTCGCGATGGCACGCTCCTCGACGAAGCCGCCCGCGCATTGTGTGCCGGCCGCGGCGAGGGCCTTCATGACGGCGGCGGCCTCGCCCTTCGCGTACGAGCGCAGCTGTACGGCGACGCTGATTCCGGCCATCTCGTCGGCGACGTCGACCTCGCGGTTGACCTCGGCGGCGGGGTCGTGCGCGGTGGCGCCCTCGGCGAGGCTGACGAGTGGCTGGCAGACGGCGGGATCCGCGGTGTAGTCCTCGCCGAGCGGAGCGCCGAGGGTGAACTCCGACGCGGTGTACGGGCCGACCTTCTCGCCGTCGGTGAAGGAGACGGCCTTGAGCTGCGCCTCGGTCAGCGCCTTGGGGGCGGACGCGGACGGCTTGTCGTCGGCCTCGCCGCCCTTGCCGCCCTTGTCGTCACTGCCGCCGCAGGCGCTGACACCGCCGAGGACGACCGCCACAAGCAGGGCGACCGCCCGCCGCCGACCGCACTGATTCCCCGCCCCGAACATCCCTGCCCCGTTTCCGTGTTGACCGTGATCGAAGGTCGATTGTGGGGCAGGGACACCAGTCCGGTCGAGTTCTCAGCGGATCGGGCGGTGCACGTTGTCCCGTTCGGCCGGGCCCGGGGTCGCGTCCGCGATCCAGGGGCCCTCGCCGCTCGGGTCGACGATGCCCTGCTCCAGCCAGGTGTACGTACCGGCCAGGACGCCGTCCACGACCTTGCGGTCGAGGTCGTCGGTGTTGGACCACAGTCGGGTGAAGAGCTCTTCGACGCGGATGCGGGACTGGCGGCAGAAGACGTCGGCCAGTTGGTACGCCTCGTGGCCGTGCTCCCCGGTGGTGCGCAGCAGTTCCGCGCGTACGCAGGTCGCGCTCATCGCGAACAGCTCAGCGCCGATGTCGACGATCCGGCCGAGGAAGCCCTGCTTGGTCTCCATCCGGCCCTGCCAGCGGGACATCGCGTAGAAGGTGGAGCGGGCGAGTTTGCGGGCGGAGCGCTCGACATAGCGCAGATGCCCGGAGAGGTCCGGAAGCCCGGCCGGGTGGAACTCACCGTACGTACGCGGGAGTTGACCCGGTCCCGTGACCAGCTTGGGGAGCCAGCGGGCGTAGAAGGCCGCGGCGTTCGCGCCCGCCTTCGCCTTGGCGGACAGGGGCTTGTCGGGGTCGATGATGTCGCCGGCCACGGCGAGGTGGGCGTCGACCGCCTCGCGGGCGATCAGCAGATGCATGATCTCGGTCGAGCCCTCGAAGATTCGGTTGATGCGCATGTCGCGCAGCATCTGCTCGGCGGGAACGGCCCGTTCACCGCGGGCCGCGAGGGAGTCCGCCGTCTCGAAGCCGCGGCCGCCACGGATCTGGACCAGCTCGTCGGCCATCAGCCAGCCCATTTCGGAGCCGTAGAGCTTGGCGAGCGCCGCTTCGATGCGGATGTCGTTGCGGTCCTCGTCGGCCATTTGCGAGGAGAGGTCGACGACCGCTTCGAGGGCGAAAGTGGTCGCGGCGATGAAGGAGATCTTGGCGCCGACGGCCTCGTGCTTCGCGACCGGCTTGCCCCACTGCTCCCGGGCAGCCGACCACTCGCGGGCGATCTTCAGGCACCACTTCCCGGAGCCGACGCACATCGCGGGCAGCGAGAGGCGGCCGGTGTTGAGGGTGGTGAGGGCGATCTTGAGGCCCGCGCCCTCGGGGCCGATGCGGTTCGCGGCGGGGACACGCACCTGGTGGAAGCGGGTGACGCCGTTCTCGAGGCCTCGCAGACCCATGAACGCGTTGCGGTTCTCGACGGTGACGCCCTCGCTCGCCGCCTCGACTACGAAGGCGGTGATACCGCCCTTGCGGCCCTCCCCCTTGGGGACGCGGGCCATGACGACGAGGAGGTCGGCGACGACGCCGTTGGTCGTCCAGAGCTTGACGCCGTCGAGGATGTACGAATCGCCGTCAGGGACGGCTGTGGTGGCGAGGCGGGCGGGGTCGGAGCCGACGTCCGGCTCGGTGAGCAGGAAGGCGGAGATGTCGGTACGGGCGAGGCGTGGCAGAAACGCATCCTTCTGCTCCTGCGTGCCGAAGATCTTCAGCGGCTGCGGTACGCCGATCGACTGATGGGCGGAGAGCAGGGCGCCCAGCGCCGGGTTCGCCGAGCCGACCAGGGCCAGCGCCTTGTTGTAGTACACCTGGGTGAGGCCGAGGCCGCCGTACTTGATGTCGATCTTCATGCCGAGCGCGCCGAGCTCCTTGAGCCCGTTGATCACCTCGTCGGGGATCCGCGCCTCGCGCTCGATGAGCGCACCGTCGATCTTCGTCTCGCAGAAAACGCGGAGTTTCGTGAGGAATTCCTCGCCCCGCCGGGTGTCCTCACCGGCGGGCATCGGATGCGGATGGATCAGATCCAGGCGGAAGCGGCCCAGGAACAGCTCCTTGGCGAAGCTTGGCTTGCGCCAGTCCTGTTCGCGCGCGGCCTCGGCGACCTGTCGTGCTTCGCGCTCACTGACCTTCGGTGGCTGGGTCTTCTGGAGTGGAGCGGACATGAGGCTCACCTCGCCGCGAGTCGGGGACTTCCGGGGCTTCGGCCGGAGGCACGGAGGCGCGCCGTACCGACCGGTGCTACTCGTCCGTAGTACCCGATTCCTGCCCTCTCCACCAGTCTCCGTACGGCACTGGAGCTACGCACCGGAGCGACGGCAACGGCCGGAGCCCCCGCACAGCGGGCTCCGGCCGTCGTCCGTGGCGTACGGGCGTTACAGCGCCAGACCGGTGAGGACCAGCACCCGCTCGTACGTGTAGTCGTCCATCGCAAAGCGCACGCCCTCGCGGCCCACGCCGGACTGCTTGGCGCCGCCGTAGGGCATCTGGTCCGCGCGGTACGACGGCACATCGCCGATGATCACGCCGCCGACCTCGAGGGCCCGGTGGGCGCGGAAGGCGGTCTGCACGTCATGCGTGAACACCCCTGCCTGCAGGCCGTACTTGGAGTCGTTGACGGCGGCGAAGGCCTCGGCCTCGCCGTCGACCTTCCTGACCGTGAGGACCGGTCCGAAGACCTCCTCGCAGGCGATGGTGGAGTCCGCGGGGACGTCGGCGAGGACGGTGGGCGCGTAGGACGCGCCGTCGCGCTTGCCGCCGGCCAGCAGCTTCGCGCCCGCCTGGACCGCCTCGTCGACCCAGGACTCGACGCGCTTGGCGGCGTCCTCGCTGACCAGCGGGCCGACGTCGGTGGCGGAGTCGGACGGGTCGCCGGTGACCTGGGCCTCGACGGACGCGACGATCTTCGGCAGCAGACGGTCGTAGACCGTGGCGTCGGCGATCACACGCTGCACCGAGATACAGGACTGGCCGCCCTGGTAGTTGGAGAAGGTAGCGATACGGGTCGCCGCCCAGTCCAGATCCTGCTCACTGGCGAAGTCGCCGAGGACTACGGCCGCGCCGTTGCCGCCCAGCTCCAGGGTGCAGTGCTTGCGCGGCACCGAGTCCATGATCGCGTAACCGACCTTGTCGGAGCCGGTGAAGGAGATCACCGGCAGGCGCTCGTCCTGCACGAGAGCGGGCATCTTGTCGTTCGGGACCGGGAGCACCGACCAGGAGCCTGCGGGGAGCTCGGTCTCGCCCAGCAGCTCGCCGATGATCAGCCCGGACAGCGGGGTCGCCGGGGCGGGCTTGAGGATGATCGGCGCGCCGACCGCGATCGCCGGGGCGATCTTGTGGGCGCAGAGGTTCAGCGGGAAGTTGAACGGCGCGATGCCGAGGACGGCGCCCTTGGGGAAGCGGCGGGTCAGCGCGAGCCGGCCGGCTCCGCCGGCGTCGGTGTCCAGGCGCTGGGCCTCGCCGCCGTTGAAGCGGCGGGCCTCCTCGGCCGCGAAGCGGAAGACGGAGACGGCGCGGCCGACCTCGCCGCGGGCCCACTTGACCGGCTTGCCGTTCTCGGCGGAGATCAGCTGGGCGATCTCCTCGGTGCGCTCGACGAGGCGGCGCGAGACATGGTCGAGGGCAGCGGCGCGTACATGGGCCGGGGTGGCCGCGAACTCGTCCCGCACGGCGTGTGCGGCGGCGACGGCCGCCTCGACCTGGGCGTCGGTCGGGACGGAGACCTGACCGACGAGACGTCCGTCCCAGGGAGAGGTGACGTCGAAGGTTGCCTCGCCGGTGGCCTGGCGGCCGGCGAGCCAGAAGGCGTGGGTGGAAGTCATGTTCGGGTCCCGGCCCTTCCGAAGTAGTGGGGTTGTCTTCGCCCCACGGTAGGACCGTGTGGGCGGATGGTCGTTTGTCCGGCGTGGAGTGTGGGGGTCTGCGGGCACGCCGAATTGGCGGGGAGGGGTGCTTTTTCCGGGGCGGGCCGGTGTCCCGGGAGCCGGGAGCGAGCTCGCCCACGAGCTGCGGCGGTCCGCCGGGGGCGGCTTCACCCGCCGGCTGCGGGGTCCGCCGGGACGAGTCCGCCCGTGGGCTGCGGGCGTCCGCCGGTCGGGCCCGCCCGCTGCGGGCGTCCGCCGGGAGCTGCTTCGCACGCACCAGCGAGGGCCCGCAGCTCGCTCAGGTGCCCTGGTCCGACGCCGCCGCCGATGTCGTCTTCAGGGCCAGCCACAGCTCCATACGCACGTCCGGGTCGTCCAGCGAGCGGCCCAGAATCTCCTCGACCCGGCGCATCCGGTAACGCAGCGTATGGCGGTGTACGCCCAAGTCGGCGGCTGCCGCGTCCCACTGGCCGTGGCGCGAGAGCCAGGCGCGCAGGGAGGCGACCAGGTCGCCGCGGCCGGTCGCGTCGTGTTCGTACAGCGCGCGCAGCATGCCGTCGGCGAAGGCGCGCACCGCGTCGTCGGCGAGCAGCGGGAGGACCGATCCGGCGGCGAGTTCTTCGTGCTCGACGAGCGCGCGTCCGCGCCGCCGGGCGACCGAGAGCGCCTGTTCGGCCTGTTTGTACGCGCCCGCGGCAGCTATCGGCCCGGTCGGCGCGGAGAGTCCGACCACCACCTCGGCGTCCTCGGCCTCTTTGTCCGCGTACGCCGCCGTGCAGGCCGCTACGACCGCACCGCCGTCCGCGGCCAGCACCACCAGCCGGTCGTCCATGTACGGCACGTCGAGCAGCGGCTCGCCCGCCCTGGCCGCAGCCGACTCCAGCGATTCGGCGAAT
The DNA here is from genome assembly GCF_030817355.1 of Streptomyces sp. V1I1. NCBI lineage: Bacteria > Bacillati > Actinomycetota > Actinomycetes > Kitasatosporales > Streptomycetaceae > Streptomyces > Streptomyces sp. V1I1. The sequence goes on from NZ_JAUSZH010000001.1 coordinate 2,175,265, forward strand.
GCCTGGAGCGGGTGCTCGGCGGCCGGGTCCGGCTCACCCGCGGGCTCGGCGATCAGGAGCCGGAAGGGGGCGTCGAGCAGCCCGCCGTAGAGGTCTCCGGCGACCGCGCGCGCATGGTCCTGCTGGCCGGAAAGCAGCATGCGCAGCACCGCCGCGCCGAGCCGCTGTTCCGCCTCCTGGAGCGAGCGGGAGCGCTCCGTGGAGAGGGTCAGCAGGGCGACGGCGGAGTGCACGGCGTACCGCTCGGCGGTACCCAGCGGCGCTCCGGTGCCGACGGCCAGCGCGCCGCGCACCCGCCGCCCGCTGCCCAGCGACTGCAGTTCGACCCGGTCGTCGTCGGTGTCACCGACCACCGCGCTCGCGGGCGCGGACCGCTCACGCAGCCGCTCCACGTCGGCGGTGAGCCGGGCGGCCCGCCGTGTGGCCCATTCGGGCGCTGCCGCGACGACGGCGCCGGACGCGTCGTACAGCGCGGCCCAGCCGTTGACATGCGCGGCGAGGCGGGCGACGACGCCGCCGGGGCCCTCGGCGAGCGCGGCCCGCGTCAGCTCTCGCTGTGCCTCGAAACCGGCCGTCACCGCGCGGTACTGGTCGGCGGCGATCGCGGCGGAGACCGCCTTGCTGATGGCGAGGAAGGGGGTCTTGCGCGGTACGGCGAGGAGCGGAAGGTCCTCCTCCTTCGCCGCCTCGACGAGCGCGTCCGGGATGTCCTCGTAGTACACGCCGACCGCGAAGCCGAGCCCGACGACGCCCGCGCCCACGAGCCTGCGCACATAGCGGCGCATCGCCTCGCGGTCCTCGGCGTCCAGGGTCATCGCCGTGACGAGCAGCAGCTCGCCGCCCTCCATGTACGGCACGGGGTCGGCGAGTTCGCTGACATGCGCCCAGCGCACGGGCGTCTCGAGCCGGTCCTCCCCGGCGCGCACGGTGAGTTTGAGCGCCGAGTGCTGGACGAGCGAGGCGAGCGTGGGCGGCATGGGACCTTGAGCCCTTCGAACAGACGCGCAGAGGTGCAGATGATTTCGCCGTCCCGTACGAACGGCGTACATCGATTCTGCCAGGGCGTAGCAGTGCGTGGCTCGGGTCAGGTCCTCAGATCCACCAGAAGGGGCGGCGCGTGCTCGCCCCGTACGGTCGTCAGCGAGAGCACCGCGTGCCCGGCGGGCACCGCGTGCGCGAGGTCGGACGCCGACCAGCGGGCCCGCTCGACCTCCCGCACGGTGATCGCCTCGGCGGTGGCCGCCTTACCGGTGACCAGGCGGCGCATCATGTGCAGCGCCTTGGTGAGGGGCTCGTCGGAGATGATCTGCCGGTTGGTGACGTCCCGGGTCTGCACCCACTCGGTGCCCCACGTCTCGGCGAACCGGCCGCCGTCCCAGGGCGCGAGCCCGGCGAATGCCATCCGGCAGCCGACCGCGCCGAGCAGCGGGCCGCGCAGCGGCTCAGGCACGTCCTCCAGAGTGCGCAGCGCGAAGACCACGCCGGCGTTGGCGGAGCGCAGCCGCTGTACCGCGCGCACAGAGTCGGCGGTCACGGTGTACGTCGCGTCGTCCAGGACGAGAGCGGCGAACAGGGACCGGTCGGAGCGGGTCAGCGCGGCCTCGGTGAACTGGGCGAGGACCAGGCGCGCGATGATCCGCGAGGCCTCGGCGTGGCCGCGCTCGGGCAGGTCGACGCGGACCCGCAGCGGGTGCTCGATGGCGCGCAGCGAGAACTGCCGGCCGCCGCCGTCGGTACGGAAGAAGTGCGCGAAGGCGGGCCGGTCAAGGAAGGAAATCCGCTCGGCGAGCAGTACGCCGATGTCGTCGGCGCGGGCCGACTGCCGTTCCCTGGCGTCCAGTTCACGCAGCTGGGCGGCGGCGCCGGGGTCGGCGGCGGCCTCCAGGGCGGTGCGCAGCGCGCCGACCGCGGCGGGCGCGCCGCCGAGCAGCTCACGCAGCTCGGGTACGGCGGGGAAGTGGCCGTGGACGCACTGGTAGGGCCCGATCAGCTGGGCCAGCGCGGTGGCGGCGCGCCTGCTGTCACCGCCGGGATGGGTGGCGGCGAGATCCCCGACGAGGGCCTCGGCGAGCATCCGGGCGGCCTCGTCGGGGTCGTCGGCGCCGCCGTAGAGGTCGAGGTCGTGGGTGGAGTCGGGGCGGCCGACGCCGATGACGAGGTCGAAGGCGTCGTCGGGGGCGAGGCCGGTGCCGTACGCGGTGACGGCGACGACGGCCGCGCGGTTGGCGAGCGCGAGCAGGCACATCGACTCGACGACGGGCCGCACAAGACGCACACTCTTGCCGGACCCGGAGGGCCCGACGGCGAGCAGCGAGGTGCCGAGGAGAGCGGGTTCGAGGGCGACGCCGGTGGTGCGGCGGGCGTAGGGGTTTCGGGGGTCGTCGACGGCGGTGCCGATCTTGACCTGTGCGGTGGCCAGGTCGTGGGTTGCGGTGCGGACGGGCAGGTCGCGTCCGCCGGAAGGGTGGGCGCAGGCGGCCGGGCCGTGCTTGCGCACGGTGTCGGTAAAGGCGGCGAGCCGTTCGGGCCGGGCGTGGACACCCTGCCAGGCGCGCCGGATCCGCGCGTAGTCGACATCACCGAGCGCGCCGGAGCGGGTGGCTTCGGCGAGGCTCCGCGCCGCGTCGGACAGGCCGGCCGCGCGCAGCTCGGGCCAGTCGGCGGGGTCGGCCTCCGGAGGCCGAGGCGGGGCGGTGACCGGCTTGTCGGCGCGGCGCACATAGCGGTGCCAGATCTCCGGTACGTGGCCGATCCGGGCGAAGAACACGAGCAGGGCGCCGCCGACGATCGCGTAGTAGATGTAGCTGGCCGTCGCCCAGGTGGGCGGGTCGGAGCGCCAGGAGTCGGGGGTCAGGACGAGGAGCGGCCAGATCCAGTAGCGGCCGAGGTAGCCGTTCCACAGGAGCGACCACAGCAGCCAGCCGCTGAGCAGTGCGATGAGGGCACCGGCGAAGAGGCGGCGGGCCGGGACGAGCTCGGGCTCTTCCTCGGGACGGGCGCGGTGGCCGAGCCGCCAGATGCCGGGGTCGGCGGCCGGGCGCGGGGTGCGCAGCCAGTCGACGACGGCGGGGCGGGTGGTGGGCGCATGGCCGGGGACGGCGGGGATCCCGGGGACGACTAGTGGCCTCGCCTGCCGTGGCACCGGGTTTGACCGTGTGCCGCGTGCGTCGAATGTGCCTTCGGAATCCATGAACCGCTGCCCCCTGACCAGCCAGGCCCGCTCTGTGCACCCGTCAATCTAGTGCCCCTGCCGGGGTAGTTCACTGATGCACCCCGCCCTGGCGGTCCGGGCACGTGCCTGCTGCCCTGCTTCTCGGCCGGGGGTCCAGGCACGGACCAGCCCGCCCAGCCCCCGCCCGCCTATGTCCGGCGCGGACAACGACACACCCCCAACACTCCCGAACGGCGCATGCCCGGCCCCCTCTCCCGCGCCTAGCCTGCGGAGAAAGAGAAGTAGCGTCCGGAACACCCCCAGGAGCCCCTCATGACCGCAATCCCGCAGGAGCGCCGCGTCGTCACCGCCATCCCCGGCCCGAAGTCGATCGAGCTGCAGGCCCGCCGTACCGCCGCGGTCGCCAGCGGTGTGGGGTCCGTGCTGCCCGTGTTCACCGCCCGCGCCGGCGGCGGTGTCATCGAGGACGTGGACGGCAACCGCCTCATCGACTTCGGCTCCGGCATCGCAGTGACCTCCGTCGGCGCCTCCGCCGAGGCCGTCGTACGCCGCGCGTCCGCGCAGCTCGCCGACTTCACCCACACCTGTTTCATGGTCACGCCCTACGAGGGGTACGTCGAGGTCGCCGAGGCACTCGCCGAGCTGACGCCGGGCGACCACGCGAAGAAGTCCGCGCTGTTCAACTCCGGCGCGGAGGCCGTCGAGAACGCGGTGAAGATCGCCCGCGCCTACACCAAGCGCCAGGCCGTCGTGGTCTTCGACCACGGCTACCACGGCCGGACCAACCTCACGATGGCGCTGACCGCCAAGAACATGCCGTACAAGCAGGGCTTCGGGCCGTTCGCGCCCGAGGTCTACCGGGTGCCCGTGGCGTACGGCTACCGCTGGCTGACCGGCCCCGAGAACGCCGGCGCCGAGGCGTCCGCCCAGGCCATCGACATGATCAACAAGCAGATCGGCGCCGAGAACGTCGCCGCGATCATCATCGAGCCGGTCCTCGGCGAGGGCGGCTTCATCGAGCCGGCCAAGGGCTTCCTGCCCGCGATCTCGCAGTTCGCGAAGGACAACGGGATCGTGTTCGTCGCGGACGAGATCCAGTCCGGCTTCTGCCGCACCGGCCAGTGGTTCGCCTGCGAGGACGAGGGCATCGTCCCGGACCTGATCACCACCGCCAAGGGAATCGCGGGCGGTCTGCCGCTCGCCGCCGTGACCGGCCGCGCCGAGATCATGGACGCCCCGCACGCGGGCGGCCTCGGCGGCACCTACGGCGGCAACCCGGTGGCCTGCGCCGGCGCGCTCGGCGCCATCGAGACCATGAAGGAGCTCGACCTCAACGGCAAGGCGAAGCGCATCGAGGAGGTCATGAAGGGCCGCCTCACCGCGATGGCCGAGAAGTTCGACATCATCGGCGACATCCGCGGCCGCGGCGCGATGATCGCGATCGAGCTGGTCAAGGACCGCGACTCCAAGGAGCCGAACCCGGCCGCCACCGCCGCACTCGCCAAGGCCTGCCACGCCGAGGGTCTGCTGGTCCTCACCTGCGGCACGTACGGCAATGTGCTGCGCTTCCTGCCCCCGCTGGTGATCGGCGAGGACCTGCTCAACGAGGGTCTGGACATCATCGAGCAGGCCTTCGCCGGCGTGTGACCAGCGTCTGACCGACGTCTGACCAAGTGGAACAGTCAGGGCCTGTGAAGAAGCTGTGGGGGGCCGATGGCGGGATGGAGATCCGCCTGTCGGTCCCCCCGGCCCCTGCCGTACGGTTTCTGCAGATGAGAGAAACACCCCGCTCGCAGGGGACTGCGGGCGACACCACGGCGGAGCCTCCCCAGCCCCGTCTTGGTTGTGCCCTCGCGCACACCACTGGAGCTTCCGGCTCCGGAACTCCTCACCGATCGGATGGCCGCCCGCCCCAAACCCCCCGGGGCGCGCGGCAAACCGGTCCGGCCGGCCCCCTCGGAACTACCCCCCCTGTTCCGAGGCGGCCGGCTTCTCTTCTTTCCGCGTCGCTTGTGGCGCTGTGCGCCGTCGTCTTTGCGTTGATCACCTGGCAGGTGGCCGCGGACGGGCCGTTGCGGTCGCTGGACGAACGCGTCGAGCTCAGGATCGCCGGCCGCGGCCCCTGGACGCTGACCGGTCAGCTGGCCGACCTCGGCAGCATGGAGGTCGCGCTTCCTGTCCTGGGCGCGGCCATCGCGTACGCGGTGTGGCGCGGCCATCGGACCGAGGCGCTGTACGCCGCCCTCGCCATGGCCGCCGTTCCCGCGCTCGTCGCGCCCCTGAAGGCTCTGATCGACCGCCAGGGCCCGCTCACCGAGGTGACCGGCTTCTACCCCTCCGGCCATGCGGCGACCGCGATGGTGGCCTACTGCGGCGCGGCGATGCTCATCACCCCGTATCTCAGGCGCAGATGGGCGATGCCCGTCGCCGTGGTGCTGACCCTGGCGACGGGCATCGGACTCGTCCTGCACGGTTATCACTGGCCGCTGGACGTCATCGGCAGCTGGTGCCTGTGCGGGATGCTGCTGATCGTCAACTCCATCCGTAGGCGTCGAAGTTCTTCGAGAACTCCCACTGGTTGAACCGGTCCCAGTTGATCGACCAGGTCATCAGGCCACGCAGGGACGGCCAGGTGCCGTGGGTCTGGTACGAGCCGCAGCTCACCTTCTTCGTCAGGCAGTCCAGTGCCTTGTTCACCTCCGCCGGCGTGGTGTGGCCGTTGCCCGCCTGGGTGGATGCGGGCAGGCCGATGGCGACCTGCCCGGGGCGCAGGGCGGGGAAGACCTTGGTGGTGTCGCCGGCGACCGGGAAGCCGGTCAGCAGCATGTCGGTCATGGCGATGTGGAAGTCCGCGCCACCCATGGAGTGGTACTGGTTGTCCAGGCCCATGATCGAGCCCGAGTTGTAGTCCTGGACGTGCAGCAGGGTGAGGTCGTCGCGCAGGGCGTGGATGACCGGGAGGTACGCCCCGGCCCGCGGGTCCTGGCCGCCCCAGGGGCCCGAGCCGTAGTACTGGTAGCCGAGCTGCACGAAGAACGTCTCCGGGGCCATGGTGAGCACGAAGTCGGAGCCGTACTTCGCCTTGAGGGTCTTGATCGCCGAGATCAGGTTGACGATCACCGGTGAGGTCGGGGAGCGGAAGTCCGTGTCGCCGGTGTTCAGGGAGAGCGAGTGGCCCTCGAAATCGATGTCCAGGCCGTCGAGACCGTACTCGTCGATGATCTTCGAGACCGAGGAGACGAAGGTGTCACGGGCGGCCGTGGTGGAGAGCTGGACCTGGCCGTTGGCGCCGCCGATGGAGATCAGGACCTTCTTGCCGGCCGCCTGCTTGGCCTTGATGGCGGCCTTGAAGTCGGCGGTCGATTCGACGTTCGGGCACTCGGACGCCGGGCAGAGGCTGAAGCGGATGTCGCCGGAGGTGACCGAGGTCGGTTCGCCGAAGGCGAGGTTGATGACGTCCCAGGAGTCGGGGACGTCGACCATGCGCGTGTAGCCGGAGCCGTTGGCGAAGCTGGCGTGCAGATAGCCGACGAGGGCGTGGGCGGGCAGCTCGCCGCCGCTGCCGCCGCCGCCCGAGGTGGTGGTCGCGGTGACCGCCGCCGACTTCGCGGACTCGCCCGCCGTGTTGGCCGCCGAGACCTGGAAGCTGTACGAGGTGGAGGGGGCCAGTCCGGTGACGGTGGCCGAAGTCCCGCTCACCGTTTGGACCTTGGTGCCGCCCCGGTAGACGTGGTAGCTGGTGGCGCCGGAGGACGGGGACCAGCTGAGCGGGACCGAGGTGGAGCCGGGGGACCCCGCTGTGAGGCCGGTGGGGGCGGCCGGGATCTGGACCGGGTCGCCGCCGGGGCCGAGCAGGGAGAGGTCGTCGGCGTAGTAGCTGGGTGTGCCGTACCAGCCGTGGGTGTAGATCGTTACCGAGGTGGTGGCCGCGCCCGTGCGGAAGGTCGTGCTCAGCCGCTGCCAGCTCGGCGCGGACGCCGTCCAGGTGGAGACGTCGGTGGTGCCGGTGCCCGATGCGCCCAGGTAGAAATAGCTGCCCTGGACCCAGCCGCTCAGCGTGTAGTCGGAGTTGGGCTTGACCGTCACCGTCTGGCTGCACTTGGCGTTGTCGCTGCCCGCAGGCGTTGCCTTGAGCGCGGAACTTCCGCCGTGGGCCGGCGAGTTGACGACGACGCCGCTGCCCGACGTACAGCTCCAGCCGTCCAGGCCCGCCTCGAAGCCGCCATTGCGGGCGAGTTCGGTGTCGGCCGCTCCGGCGGAGGTCGCCGTGGCGACAAGTCCGCTGATGGCGAGGGCGGCCGCCGACAGGGCGGCCAAAAGTCTGGTGCGGTCCACAACTGCCTCCGGGCGTGGGGGAATTCAAGTGGGAGCGCGCACAACATGGTCCAGACCAATTGCTGTTGTCAAGACCTCTGGCAGCACCCGGGCCGCCTCAATACCCGCCGCCGCGCGCGAGGCCCGCCGCCGCCTCGTGCATCGCGAGCTCCAGCAGCAGGGGATCGGTGAGCGTGCCGGAGCCGTCGGGCGGGATCAGCCAGCGCACACCGTCGCCGGCCCGACCCGGATACGGAACGACGATCCAGGTCCCCAGGCCCGCGCTGCGTACGCCCGTGCCGACCCAGCACCCGGCTGTGCCCGGCGGTACGAAGAAGCCCATGCGCGCATCGTCGAAGTCGGTGAGGACCGGCCCCGGCCGGTCGACCAGCCGGGTCAGTACGTCGAGCGTCGGACAGCCCAGCTCGGCCTTGAGGATCAGCACGTCCCAGCGCCGGCCTGCGGGCAGGAGGGCGACACCGAGGGGGTTGCGCTCCCAATCCCACCGGCAGGCGTCCGGGTCCGGCGCCACCGATGCCAGCCACTCCACCGCAGTCTTGGCCCCCGAGCCAGTCAATTGCCCGGCCTCCATTCCGTGTCCGCAGAAGGTGCGTTCACACGGGGAGAGCGGGGTGGGCGCGCGGGATTACGCGGGTTTCGGCTACCGATCGGCGGTGTGAACCGCGTCACCTCTAGCTGTCGAAGCCGAGGCCGAGCCTGTCCATCGCCCGCAGCCACGCATTGCGGCGGCCGCCGTTGGCGTCCGCCCTGGCCAGCGCCCATTTGGTGAGGCCGATACCGGCCCAGGCGACGGGCTCGGGCGGGAACGGCAGCGGCTTGCTGCGCACCATCTCCAGCTCGGTGCGCTCGGTGCGCTCGCCGGAGAGCAGGTCGAGCATGACGTCCGCGCCGAAGCGGGTGGCGCCGACGCCCAGACCCGTATATCCGGCGGCATAGGCGACCTTGCCGCCGTGCGCGGTGCCGAAGAAGGCGGAGAAGCGCGAGCAGGTGTCGATCGCGCCGCCCCAGGCGTGGCTGAAGCGCAGGCCCTCCAACTGCGGGAAACAGTGGAAGAAGTGGCTTGCGAGCTTCAGATACGTCTCTGGCCGGTGGTCCATCTCGGCGCTGACTTTGCCGCCGTACGGATAGATCGCGTCGTAGCCGCCCCACAGGATGCGGTGGTCGGCGGTGATCCGGAAGTAGTGGAACTGGTTGGCGCTGTCGCCGAGCCCCTGCCGCCGCTTCCAGCCGATCTCGGCGAGCTGCTGAGCGCTGAGCGGTTCGGTCATCAGGGCGTAGTCGTAGACCGGGACGGTGTACGCGCGCACCCGCCTGACCAGCGACGGGAAGACGTTTGTGCCGAGCGCGACACGGCGGGCGAGGACCCGGCCGTACGGCGTGCGGACCACCATTCCTGCGCCGGAGGTGCCGAGCCCGAGACCCTGGGTGTTCTCGTAGACGCGTACGCCGAGGTCCATGCAGGCCTGCTTGAGACCCCAGGCGAGCCTGGCGGGGTGCAGCATGGCGACCCCGCGCCGGCTCCACAGACCGCCGAGGAAGGTCGGCGAGTTCACCTCGGCGCGTACCGCGTCCTGGTCGAGGAGTTCGAGGCCGTCGAAGCCGAGCCGGGTCGCCTCCTCGTACATCTCATGCAGCTCGTCGACCTGGTAGGGCTCGGTGGCGACGTCGATCTCGCCGGTGCGCTCGAAGTCGCAGTCGATGGAGTACTCCTTGACCGCAGCCTCGATGGCGTCGAGGTTGCGGTCGCCGAGCTCCTCGAGTTTGGCCAGCTCACCGGGCCAGCGGGCGAGTCCGTTGCCGAAGCCGTGGGTGAGGGAGGCGGCGCAGAAGCCGCCGTTGCGGCCCGAGGCGGCCCAGCCCACCTCGCGCCCTTCGATCAGTACGACGTCCCGGCCGGGGTCGCGCTCCTTGGCCAGCAGCGCGGTCCACAGTCCGCTGTAACCTCCGCCGACGACGAGGAGGTCACAGTGTTCGTCACCGGTGAGCGCGGGGAGCGCGCCCGGCTTCGCGGGGTCGTCCAGCCAATAGGAGACGGGCTGGGCGTCGGAGAGTGATGAGGCAAAGGTCATGGCAGCTGGGGCCATGGTTTCCACTCCTTCGGGGCCTACTTGGGTAGTGCGGTCTTCTTCCGCCGGCTGCTGATCAACTGGGCGGAGACCACGATCAGTACGGCGATGACGAACATGGCCGTGCCGATGACGTTGATCTGGACGGGAGTGCCGCGCTGGGCCGAGCCCCACACGAACATGGGGAAGGTGACGGTGTTGCCCGAGTTGAAGTTGGTGATGATGAAGTCGTCGAACGAGAGCGCGAACGCGAGCATCGCGCCCGCAGCGATGCCGGGAGCGGCGATCGGCAGCGTGACCCGTAGGAACGTCTGCACAGGACCGGCGTAGAGGTCACGCGCGGCCTCTTCCAGGCGGGGGTCCATCGACAGCACACGTGCCTTGACCGCCACGACCACGAAGCTCAGGCAGAACATCGTGTGCGCGATGAGGATGGTCCAGAAGCCCAGCTCCGCGCCCAGGTTGAGGAAGAGGGTCAGCAGCGAGGCGGCCATGACCACCTCGGGCATCGCCATCGGCAGGAAGATCAGCGAGTTGATCGCGCCACGCGCCCGGAAGCGGTAGCGGACCAGCGCGAAGGCGATCATCGAGCCGAGGACGGTGGCGCCGATCGTCGCCCACAGGGCGAGCTGGAGCGACAGCGCGAGCGAGCCGCACATGTCGGCGACGCCGCACGGGTCCTTCCACGCGTCGGTGGAGAACTCCTGCCAGGAGTAGTTGAACCGGCCGGCCGGCTTGTTGAACGAGAACACCATCACGACGATGTTCGGAAGGATCAGGTACGCGAGCGTGAGCAGGCCCGCGATGACCACCAGGTGGTGCCGTATCCAACGCATCAGACGAGATCCTCCGTCCCGGCTCGGCGGATGTAGACGGTGACCATGATCAGCACGACCGCCATGAGAATGAAGGACAGCGCGGCAGCGGTCGGGTAGTCGAGCACGCGCAGGAACTGCGACTGGATGACGTTGCCGACCATCTTGGTGTCCGTGGAGCCGAGCAGCTCGGCGTTGACGTAGTCGCCGCTGGCCGGAATGAAGGTCAGCAGTGTGCCGGAGACGACGCCCGGCATGGACAGCGGGAAGGTCACCTTGCGGAAGACGGTGGACGGCTTCGCGTACAGGTCACCGGCCGCCTCGTGGAGTCGCGGGTCGATCCGCTCCAGCGAGGTGTACAGCGGCAAAACCATGAACGGCAGGAAGTTGTACGTGAGACCGCAGACCACCGCGAGCGGGGTGGCAAGCAGCCGGTTCCCCTCGGTGATCCCTAGCCAGCTGGTGACGTCCAGGAAGCCGATGCTGCCCAGCACCTCCACCACCGGGCCGCCGTCCGCGAGGATCGTCTTCCAGGCGAGCGTGCGGATCAGGAAGCTGGTGAAGAACGGCGCGATAACCAGGACCAGCAGCAGATTGCGCCAGCGGCCCGCCTTGAACGCGATCAGATACGCGAGCGGGTAGCCGAGCAGCAGACACAGAATCGTGGCCGTGCCGGCGTACAGCAGCGAGCGCAGGAACTGCGGGTAGTACTGGGTCAGCGCGTCCCAGTAGGTCTGGAAGTGCCAGGTGACCTTGAAGCCCTCTTCCAGGGAGCCCGTCTGCACGGAGGTCGACGCCTGGTAGACCAGGGGCAGCGCGAAGAAGACGATCAGCCACAGGATGCCTGGCAGCAGCAGCCAGTACGGGACGAGCTTCCGCCGGACGGACTGCTTGCGGACGACCGGCTCGACCGGCTGGGGAGCGGGCGAGGCGGGCGGTGCCTCGGTGACGGTCATGGCGTCACCTCCACCGTCTCCACACCGGCGTCGATGTCCTGAGCCGCGTCGAGTCCGAAGGTGTGCTCCGGGTTCCAGTGCAGGACGACCTCGGCCCCGGGGACGAGCCGCGAGTCACGCTCGATGTTCTGTACGTACACCTCCAGCTCCGGACAGACCGGGCTGTCGATGACGTACTGCGTGGAGACGCCGATGAAACTGGAGTCCGCGATCTTGCCGGTGAACCGGTTGCGGCCCTCGGCGATCGTGCCCGCGTCGTCCGCGTGCGCCAGCGAGATCTTCTCCGGACGCACGCCGACCAGCAGCTTTCCGCCGGTGCGCGGCTGGGTGGCACAGCGCTCGGCGGGCAGCCGCAGCTTGGCGTCGGCGGCCGTGACTACGACCTCGCCGCCGCTGTTCTCGACGACCTCGGCCTCGATGAGGTTGGAGGTGCCCAGGAAGTTGGCGACGAAGGTGGTCTGCGGGTTCTCGTAGAGCTCGGCGGGCGCGCCCAGTTGCTCGACACGTCCTGCGTTCATCACCGCGACGGTGTCGGCCATGGTCATGGCCTCTTCCTGGTCGTGGGTGACATGGACGAAGGTGATGCCTACCTCGGTCTGGATGCGCTTGAGCTCGAGCTGCATCTGGCGGCGCAGCTTGAGGTCGAGGGCGCCGAGCGGCTCGTCGAGGAGCAGCACCTGGGGGTGGTTGATGAGCGCGCGGGCGACGGCTACCCGCTGCTGCTGGCCGCCGGAGAGCTGGTGCGGCTTGCGCTTGGCGAAGTCGCCCAGCTCCACGAGGTCGAGCATGTCGCCGACCTGCTTCTTCACCGACGTGATGCCGCGCCGGCGCAGCCCGAACGCGACGTTCTCGTAGATGTCGAGGTGCGGGAAGAGCGCATAGCTCTGGAAGACCGTGTTGACCGGGCGTTTGTGCGGCGGCAGGCCGGTGACGTCCTTGTCGCCGAGGAACACGGTTCCGGCGGTCGGGTCCTCGAGTCCGGCGATCATCCGCAGGGTGGTGGTCTTTCCGCAGCCGGAGGCGCCGAGCAGGGCGAAGAAGGAGCCCTGCGGAACGGTCAGGTCCAGCGGGTGGACGGCCGTGAAGGAGCCGTAGGTCTTGCTGATCCCGGAGAGACGGACGTCGCCGCCTTTTGTCTTTTCAGTCATGGGTCGCAGTCCCGGTGTGTCGAAGGGAGCAGGGGAGGTCAGGCGCCGATGAGCTTGGCGAACTTCTCTTCGTACGCCGTCTCTTCCTTGGAGGAGAGCGAGCGGAAGGAGTGGGACTTGGCCGCCATGGCCTCGTCCGGGATGATCAGCGGGTTCTTGGCCAGCTCCGGGTCGATCTTCGCGAGCTCCGGGCCGACTCCGGCGACCGGGGTCACGTAGTTGATGTACGCGGCGAGCTGGGCTGCGACGGGCAGCTCGTAGTAGTAGTCGATCAGCCGGGTGGCGTTCTTCTGGTGCCGGGCATGCGCAGGGACCAGCAGATTGTCGGTGGCCGTCATGTAGCCGGCGGCCGGGATCGAGAACTTGATGTCCGGGTTGTCGACCTGGAGCTGGATGAGGTCACCGGCCCAGGCGACGCAGGCGGCGATGTCGCCCTTGTCGAGGTCCGAGGTGTAGTCGTTACCGGTGAAGCGGCGGATCTGCTTCTTGTCGACGCCCTTCTGGAGCCGGTTGACAGCGGCGTCGTAGTCGGCGTCGTTGACCTTGGCGGGGTCCTTGCCCATGTCGAGCAGGGTCAGGCCGACCGTGTCCCGCATCTCGGTGAGGAAGCTGACCCGGCCCTTGAGGGTCGGGTCGTCCAGCAACTGGGTGACGGAGTCGACCTTGCGGCCGCCGGTCGCCTTGACGTTGTAGGCGATGACAGCCGGAATTCCGGTCCAGGGGTAGGAGTAGGCGCGCCCCGGGTCCCAGTCCGGACTGCGGAACTGGGGCGAGAGGTTGGCGTACGCGTGCGGGAGGAGCGACGCGTCGAGCTTCTGCACCCAGCCGAGCCGGATCATCCGGGCGGCCAGCCAGTCGGTCACATTGATCAGGTCGCGGCCGGTGTCCTGGCCCGCCGCGAGCTGCGGCTGGATCTTCCCGAAGAACTCGACGTTGTCGTTGATGTCCTCGGTGTACTTGACCTTGATCCCGGTGCGCTTGGTGAACTCCACCAGAGTGGGACGGCTCTTCTCGTCCTCGCTGATGTCCATGTACTCGGTCCAGTTGGAGAAGTTGATCTGCTTCTCCTGATCCGAGTGGTCGTCCGAGGCGGCCGCTCCGGCCTCCCGCTTGGCGGGCGGGATTCCGCAGCCGCTCAATATGCCGGCGCCGCCGACCGCAAGCGCGCCGACGCCCGACGCGCGCAGAAGCGAACGGCGGGAGAGTGCGCCTCGCCCGTTCGCCAAGCTGCGTCGCACGGCGGCCAGTTGGGCCGCGGAGAGGCGGTCGGGCTCGTTGTGCTCCATGCGCTGTGCCCTTTCGGGATGGTGGCCGCTGGTCGGGCGGCCGCGCGGCGGTGGCCGCAAACGGATGCTGAGCTATCGGTCCCCGAAGATCGTGCGGTGCCAGTCCTTCCTGACCACCGCCGTGTTGTCGTACATCACGTGCTTGACCTGCGTGTACTCCTCGAAGGAATACACCGACATGTCCTTCCCGAAGCCGGAGGCCTTGTATCCGCCGTGCGGCATCTCGCTGATGATCGGGATGTGGTCGTTGATCCAGACGCACCCGGCCTTGATCTCCCGGGTGGCGCGGTTCGCGCGGAACACGTCGCGGCTCCAGGCGGAGGCGGCGAGGCCGTAGGGGGTGTCGTTGGCGAGCGCGATGCCTTCGTCGTCGGAGTCGAAGGGGAGGACGACGAGGACCGGGCCGAAGATCTCGGACTGGACGATCTCGCTGTCCTGGGCGGCGCCGACGACGAGGGTGGGGCGGTAGTACGCGCCGCTCGAAAGCTCTCCCTGGGGCGCTTCGCCGCCGGTGACGACGGTGGCGTACGCGCGAGCCCGGTCGACGAAGCCCGCGACGCGGTCGCGCTGGAGGTGCGAGACGAGCGGGCCGAGGTCGGTGGCGGGGTCGAGGGGGTCGCCGAGGCGGACCGTGGCCATCAGGTCGGCGACGCCGCTGACGAAGGCGTCGTACAGGGACCGCTGGACATAGGCGCGGGTGGCGGCCGTGCAGTCCTGGCCGGAGTTGATGAGCGAGCCCGCGACCGCGCCGTGGACCGCGGCCTCCAGGTCGGCGTCGTCGAAGACCACGAAGGGGGCCTTGCCGCCCAGTTCGAGGTGGAGGCGCTTGACGGTGGCGGTGGCGATCTCGGCGACGCGCTTGCCGACGGGGGTGGAGCCGGTGAAGGACGTCATGGCGACGTCCGGGTGTCCGACCAGATGCTCGCCCGCGTCCTTGCCCGCGCCGTTGACGACGTTGACGACGCCGTCGGGGATCCCGGCCTCCTTCGCCGCCTCGGCGAACATCAGCGAGGTGAGCGGGGTGATCTCGGCGGGTTTCAGCACGATGGTGTTGCCCGCGGCGATGGCCGGCAGGACCTTCCAGGCGGCCATCTGAAGCGGGTAGTTCCAAGGTGCGATGGAGCCGACGACGCCGATCGGCTCCCGGCGTACGTACGAGGTGTGGTCGCCGCTGTACTCGCCGGCCGACTGCCCCTGGAGATGGCGGGCCGCGCCGGCGAAGAAGGCGGTGTTGTCGACGGTGCCCGGGACGTCGAACTCGGTGGTGAGCTTGATCGGTTTGCCGCACTGCAGGGACTCGGCGTACGCGAGGTCGGGGGCCTGGTCCGCGAGGACGGACGCGAAGCTGTGCAGGGCGTCGGAGCGCTCGCCCGGGGTGGCGCCCGCCCAGCCGGGGAGGGCCCTGCGGGCGGCGTCGACGGCCGCGTCGACGTCGGCGGCCCCTGCCAGTTCGTAGCTGTGGACCGTCTCGCCGGTGGCGGGGTTCACGATGTTCTGTTTGCGTCCTGAGGTGCCGGGCCGCAGCCGCCCGCCGATGAACTGTGCACCGTCCGCATAGCGGTCCTGCACCTGGAAGCGGTTGCCCATGACGCTCTCCGTAGTCCCAGATCGAATTGAGTGCCGATCCTGGCAGAGCACCGGCTCTCCAACAAGTGATTCCGTTGTTGCCTTTTGGTTACGCGACGGAATCAGTCGACCATGTGTCGCGCCGGTCCGGCAATACCCGTACGGAGTGTCAGTGGTGGATGCCAGACTCGCGTGCATGGGGATGGAAGAGCTGATCGAGCAGGTCAGCAGTAACAGGAGAATCAAGTATCTGTTCTTTTGGGGGCATGCGCCGCGTCGGGACGGATCAATCGGCGCGAGCTGTCTGAGCCAGTGGTGGCCGTCACCCTTCGTGGTCGACAGCGTTCGGTACGCCACGGCCGAGCACTGGATGATGGCGGGGAAGGCGCGGCTCTTCGGGGACGCGGAGGCCGAGCGGCAGGCGCTCGATGCGGGCAGTCCGGCGGCGGCCAAGCGGCCGGGCGGCTGGTGCGCGGTTTCGACGACGCGATATGGGAGCGCGAGCGGTCCGCGATTGTGCGCGCGGGCAGTGTGCACAAGTTCGGTCAGAATGCCGAGCTGCGCGATTTTCTGCTGGCCACGGGGGACCGGGTGCTCGTCGAGGCCAGCCCGCTTGACCGGGTGTGGGGCATCGGGCTGGCCGCGGACGACGAGCGGGCGCAGGATCCCGCGCTCTGGCGCGGGCTCAATCTGCTGGGGTTCGCGCTGATGGAGGCGCGTGAGGAGTTGCGGGCCGGTCCGGCTAACGCCTGACGCCGTCGATCACGAGGGAGTTGGAGTAGTCGTCGTAGACGTTGCCCTTGTCCCGCTCCTCGTTGATCGCCCTGGTGATCCCCCAGGCCATCAGGCCGACGATGATGAGGCCGATGACGATGCCGATGGAGCCGAGGATGATGCCGGCCAGAGCCATTCCGCTGTTGGTCGCCTCGCCCCGCTGGGCGCGCTTCCTGCCGAGGATGCCGAAGATCAGGGCGAGCACGCCCAGGACGATCCCGACGACCCCGTACAGACAGAACAGACAGACGGAGAGGATGCCGAGCACCATCGCGGTGGTGCCCATGCCGTTCGCCGGGGCGGACTGCCAGGCGGTCTGGCCGTAGTTCTGGTAACCCGGATATCCGGGGTAGCCGCCGTAGGGATCACCCGCGCCCGGGCCCACGCCGGGGCCAGGCAGCGGGGCGCTCGGGGCGGCGGGGTAGCCGTACGGTCCGGCGGCGGGCTGTGCCGGTCCGCCCGGGGCTATCGGGGGAGGCGGCACGGCACCCGCGTCGGCAGCGAGCCCGGTGCTGGGCATCGCCGTCATCGTCGGCTGGTCGTGCACGGGCGACACCGGCGGCGTCGGGGCGGCGGGCTTGTGCAGCGGCACCCTGTTCTGTGCCGCGCTGCTCTCCGGAGGAGCCCAGGGATCGCGGTCGCGGGGCTCGGGCCCGCCCGGCGGCTGGGCCTGGTTGTCAGACATGGTTCTCCCCCATCGTGGTTCGGTCATGCTACGGGCTGCGGCCCGCGCTCGACCGGGCCCCCCTACGATGATCCCCGACCCGAACGAGGATCCCCGACCCGAACAGCCGGTCGCACCCGCGCTCGGACCCCGCCCTCGCGCACCTTGTTGCTCAGTTGCTTACACCATCGCCCATGGAGGACCTCGATGACCGATCTGCACCCCTTCATCGCGGGGCTTCCCAAGGCCGAGCTGCATGTGCACCACGTCGGCTCCGCCTCCCCGCGCATCGTCGCCGAGCTGGCCGCCCGCCACCCGGACTCCAAGGTCCCCACCGACCCCGAGGCGCTCGCCGACTACTTCTCCTTCACCGACTTCGCGCACTTCATCGAGGTCTATCTGTCGGTCGTGGACCTGATCCGCACCCCGGAGGACGTACGGCTGCTCACCTTCGAGGTGGCCCGCGACATGGCCCGGCAGAACATCCGCTACGCCGAGCTGACCGTCACGCCGTTCAGCTCGACCCGCCGCGGCATCGACGAAAGTGCCTTCATGGCGGCGATCGAGGACGCCCGCAAGGCTGCCGAGGCCGAGTTCGGCGTTGTACTGCGCTGGTGCTTCGACATCCCCGGCGAGGCCGGTCTCGAGGCCGCGGAGGAGACCGCGCGGCTCGCGGTGGACCTTCGCCCCGACGGCCTGGTCTCCTTCGGGCTCGGCGGCCCGGAGATCGGTGTGCCGCGGCCGCAGTTCAAGCCGTACTTCGACCGCGCGATCGCGGCCGGCCTGCACTCCGTGCCGCATGCCGGCGAGACGACAGGTCCGCAGACGATCTGGGACGCGCTGAACGACCTGCGCGCCGAGCGCATCGGCCACGGCACCAGCGCGACACAGGACCCGAAGCTGCTCGCCCACCTCGCGGAGCACCGGATTCCGCTGGAGGTCTGCCCCACCTCGAATCTCGCGACACGCGCTGTCCGCGACCTCGACGAGCATCCGGTCAAGGAGATGGTGGCGGCCGGAGTGCTGGTGACGATCAACAGCGACGACCCGCCGATGTTCGGCAGTGACCTCAACAACGAGTACGCGGTCGCCGCCAGGCTGCTTCAGCTGGACGAGCGCGGACTGGCCGACCTCGCGAAGAACGCCGTGGAGGCGTCCTTCCTCGACCCGGCCGGCAAGGCGCGGATCGTGGCGGAGATCGACGTGTACACCGCCGCATGGCCCGGCCGCTGACCGGCCCCGACAATGGGCCCATGCGCACCGTCAGTGTCGTGGGCCACCGCGGCGATCCGTACCGCGTCCGTGAGAACACCCTGCCCTCGCTCCGCTCGGCGGTCGAACGGGGCGCGGACGCGGTGGAGATCGATGTACGCCTCACCCGTGACGGCGTGCCCGTGCTGCTGCACGACGACTCGCTGAAACGGCTGTGGGGTCACGACCGTCCGCTCGCGAAGCTCACCCGGGCCGAGGTCGACGAGCTGACCCTGGGCGGAGTGCCCACGCTGCGCGAGGCTCTGCTCGCGGTCGGCGCGCACCGCGTGATGATCGATCTGCCCGGGGCCTCGGAGGAGTCGGTGCGGACGGTGGTCGGCACCGTCCGCGAGTGCGGCGCGGGCGAGCGGGTGTACTACTGCGCGGGTCCGGTCACCATGCTCGCGGTGCGGGCCGCCGACCCCTCGGCGGAGATCGCGATGACATGGACGACGCTCGCGGCGCCGCGTCCCGCGCTGCTCGACGCGGTGGGGCCGCGCTGGCTCAACTACCGTTTCGGGCTGCTCGGTCAGGAGCTGACGGACCGCATCCACCGGGACGGGCTGCTGGTCTCGGCCTGGACGGTGGACACCCGGTGCACCATGCGCCGGCTGATGAAGTACGGCGTCGACGCGATCACCACCAACCGCGTGGACACGCTGCACTCCACGGTCCGGCCGAACTCCCCTGTCGGCAGGCCGTCTTGATCCGTCCGGCATGATGGCCCTGACGCAGCCGGCCGAGGAGCGACACGTGTCCGACAAGTCCGCACCGACGTAGCGCACAACGCCAGGGTCTGGAACCACTGGCTGGGCGGCAAGGACAACTATCCGGTCGACCGCGCGGTGGGCGACCACGTCACCGGGCTGTACCCGAGCATCGGCGAAGTGGCGCGCGCGGACCGGGCGTTCCTGGGCCGCGCGGTGACACACCTCGCGAGTGAGTCGGGGGTACGCCAGTTCCTGGACATCGGCACCGGCCTGCCCACAGTCGAGAACACCCATGAAGTCGCCCAGCGCATCGCGCCCGACGCCCGGATCGTGTACGTCGACAACGACCCGATAGTGCTGGCGCACGCGCGCGCCCTGCTCACCAGCTCTCCTGAGGGAGTGACCGAGTATCTGGACGCGGACGCGCACGACCCGGAGTCGATCGTCAGCTCGGTCGAGGCGACTCTGGATCTGACGCGGCCGGTGGCGGTGATGATGCTCGGCATCCTGAACTTCGTGATGGACACCGACGAGGCGCGGTCGATCGTGCGCAGGCTGATGGGGGCGGTGCCGTCCGGCAGCTATCTCGTACTCACGCATCCGACGCTGGAGCTGGGCGGCGAGGGCAACGCCGAGGCGATGGCGTTCTGGAACGAGAACGCGACGCCGCCGATCACGGCGCGCAGCCGCGCGGAGTTCGCCTCGTTCTGCGAGGGCCTCGACCTGCTCGAGCCGGGCATCGTGTCCTGCGCACGCTGGCGGCACGACCCGGCGACCGGCGCCGAGCCCGTACAGGTGGCGCAGTTCGGCGCGGTCGCCCGCAAGCCGTAGCGCCACGACAGCGCCGCCAACTACGCCGCCGCGGCGACCGCTGCCGGCCCGTCCGTCCGCTCCGTCAGCGCCTCCAGCTGCTTGATCTTGCGGCGCACGCGCCGGCGTGGCAGGCCGAAGCCGTTCGGCGCGCCACAGCGAGTTCATGATCGCGAGCCTGCTACAGGCCGACGATGGAGTTCCACCGCTTGGCGAACTCCGTGCGCTCCTCGGATGTGATGTCCCTCGCGATCGCGAGGCGCTTGCGCATCTCGTCGTCGGGGAAGATCAGCGGGTCTTCGGCAAGCGCGGCCGTCTCCTCGTCCTTGGACGAGGCCAGGACGTCACGGGCGGCCGGCACCGGGCAGACATAGTTGACCCAGGCCGCGAGCTCGGCGGCGACCTCCGGCTCGTAGTAGTGGTCCACGAGCGCCTCGGCATTGCGCTTGTGGCGGGCGAGGTTGGGGATCATCAGGCTTTCCGCCCACAGCTCCGCGCCCTCCTGCGGCACGACGAACTCGATGTCCGGGTTGTCGGCCTGGAGCTGGATGACATCGCCGGAGTACGCCTGGCAGGCCAGCACGTCGCCGGTGGAGAGGTCCTTGATGTAGTCGTTGCCGGTGAAGCGCCTGATGTGCTTCGCCTTCACCAGCCGCTCCACCTGCTCGCACACGGTGTGGAAGTCGTCGGCGGTCCAGCGGGTGACGTCGACGCCGTTGCCCTGCATGAGCAGCGCGAAGGATTCATCGAGGCCGGACAGCAACGTGACCTTGCCGCGCAGGTCGTCCGCCCACAGGTCATCGGTGTGCTGGATCTCGCGGCCGAGCTTCCTGCGGTTGTACGCGATGCCGGTGATCCCGGACTGCCAGGGAACGCTGTGCAGCCGCCCGTCGTCGAAGGCGGGTGAACGCAGCTGCGGGTCGAGGTACTTGGCGACGTTCGGCTGCTTGGCGCGGTCCATCTCCTGCACCCAGCCGAGCCGTACGAAGCGGGCGGCCATCCAGTCGCTGACCACGATCAGATCCCGGCCGGTCTCCTGATGATTCATCAGCGCGGGGCTGATCTTCCCGAAGAACTCGTCGTTGTCGTTGATCTCCTCGGTGTATCGGACGGAGATCCCTGTGCGTTCGGTGAAGGCGCTGAGGGTGGGGCGCTCGGAGGTGTCCTCGTCGTCGGTGTCGACGTACAGCGGCCAGTTGGCGAAGTCGACGCTCCGGTCGCGCTCGGAGTCGTCGCGCCGTGCGCGCTCTCCGGGCTTCACGTACGCCGCGGGCACCCCGCATCCGGTGAGCGCGGCGCCGGCGGCGAAGCCGAACAGCAGGGACCGCCGTGACATGGGGTTCATCCGGATCGCTGGCACGTCCGAAGAATGGCGGGCGGGAGGTACGCGCAGCAATGGACGCTGCGTCGATCGGTACGTGCTTCGGGCGACCACCCTGTCGATCATGGACATGTGTCTATATTTACTGGACACCTGTCCAATACCTTGAGGTCGACGATGAACACAACAGCACATGTCCTGGTCGGCCTCGTGGCCGCGCTCCACGCGTACATCCTGGTTCTGGAGATGTTCCTGTGGCAGCGCAAGCCGGGCCGCGGCCTCTCCGGCTTCGACGCGGAGATGGCCCGCGCGACGGCCCCCCTCGCCGCGAATCAGGGCCTGTACAACGGCTTTCTGGCGGCGGGCCTGGTCTGGGGCCTGATCGCCGCGGACCCGACGGGGTACCGCGTTCAGGTCTTCTTCCTCAGCTGCGTGGTGATCGCGGGCCTGTACGGCGGCTTCACCGCGAACCGGCGCATCCTGGTGGCGCAGGCGCTGCCGGGGGCGCTGGCGCTGGCGGCGGTTCTGGTGGCCGGATGAGCACGGGCTCCACCGGCGACCCGCGCGCGGAGCGCACCCGGGCCAGGCTGCGCGAGGCGCTGCTGGAGGAGTGCGCGGAACACTCGCTGGAAGAGGTGAGCGTCGCGGCCCTGGTGCGCAGGGCGGGTCTGGGCCGGGCCACCTTCTATCTGCACTACCCGGACCTGCAGGCGCTGGCGGTCGACGCCTGCGCGGAGGTGGTACGAGACGCGGTGGAGGCCCTCCACGCCTGGCGTGGCACCCCCGACCCGAGCGCTCCCCCGACCGCCCTGACGGCCTTCTTCACCGGGCTGGCTCCGCATGCCGCGGTCTACCGCACCCTGCTGCGCGAGGGTGGCAGCGGCCCGCTGGGCGACCTGCTCCACCGCGAACTGCGCGAACGCAGCCGCAAGGAACGCGAGTTGGCGGGCGCACCGGCCCCGGACCTGATCGCCTCGGCGGTGGCATCGGCGTTCGCGGGCGTCCTGGCGGACTGGCTGCACGGCACGATCGCCGCGACCCCGGAAGACATGGCATCCCAGGTCTGGCGCCTGCTGGTGACGCTCCACCGCACGCCAACGAACTGAGGGCGGCGGCGAGTCCGGGCGAAGCCCCCGCGCCGCGAAGCCGACGCCCCGGGGGCGCCGCCCGCGGTTTTCGGGAAGGGGCGGGGTGGGGGAAGACCCTCCACCCCACCGCCCGAGAAACTACGCGTTCAGCGACGTCATCACGTGCTTGATCCGCGTGTAGTCGTCGAACCCGTACGCCGACAGGTCCTTTCCGTACCCAGACTTCTTGAAGCCGCCGTGCGGCATCTCAGCCACCAGCGGGATGTGCGTGTTGATCCACACACACCCGAAGTCCAGCGACTTGGACATCCGCATCGCCCGCGCGTGGTCCTTCGTCCACACCGAAGACGCCAGCGCGAACTCCACGCCGTTCGCCCACTCAAGCGCCTGCACCTCGTCCGAGAAGGACTGGACCGTGATGACCGGGCCGAAGACCTCGTTCTGGATGATCTCGTCGTCCTGCTTCAGGCCGGAGACGACCGTCGCCGCGTAGAAGTAGCCCTTCTCGCCGACCCGGTGGCCACCCGCCTCGACCTTCGCGTGCGCCGGCAGCCGGTCGATGAAGCCCGAGACCTGCGCCAGCTGGTTCGCGTTGTTCAGCGGGCCGTACAGCACGTCCGCGTCGTCCGGCATGCCCGTCTTCGTGTCCGCCGCCGCCTTCGCCAGCGCCGAGACGAACTCGTCGTGGATCGACTCGTGCACCAGGACGCGCGCCGCGGCCGTACAGTCCTGGCCCGCGTTGAAGTAGCCCGCCACCGCGATGTCCTCGACGGCCTTGGCGATGTCGGTGTCCTCGAAGACGACGACCGGCGCCTTGCCGCCGAGCTCCAGGTGGACGCGCTTGACGTCCTTGGCCGCGGACGCGGCGACCTGCATGCCCGCCCGTACGGAACCGGTGATGGACGCCATCGCCGGCGTCGGGTGCTCGACCATCGCGCGGCCGGTCTCCCGGTCACCGCAGATGACATTGAAGACGCCCTTGGGCACGATCGAGCCGATGATCTCGGCGATCAGGACCGTCGACGCGGGCGTCGTGTCGGACGGCTTGATGACGACGGTGTTGCCCGCCGCCAGCGCCGGCGCGAACTTCCAGACGGCCATCATCATCGGGTAGTTCCACGGCGCGACCTGCGCGCAGACGCCGACCGGCTCACGCCGGACGATGGAGGTGAAGCCCTCCATGTACTCGCCGGCCGACCGGCCCTCCAGCATCCGCGCCGCGCCCGCGAAGAAGCGGATCTGGTCCACCATCGGCGGGATCTCTTCGGTGCGGGTGAGTTCGAGCGGCTTGCCGGTGTTCTCCGATTCGGCCGCGATCAGGTCCTCGGCCCGCTCCTCGAAGGCGTCCGCGATCTTCAGCAGGGCCTTCTGGCGCTCGGCCGGGGTGGTGTCGCGCCAGCCGGGGAAGGCGGCCGCGGCAGCGTCCATGGCGGCGTCGACGTCGGCCTGCCCGGAGAGCGGCGACGTGGCGTACACGTCACCGGTGGCCGGGTTGACGACCTCGATTGTCCGCCCGTCGGCGGCGTCCCGGAACTCCCCGTTGATGTAGTTGCGCAGACGACGCAGCTCGGTGGTCACTGTTGCCACCCCTCCTGTCAGATGTCCGATGGGTGAGACCTCCACCCTAATCTCCTACGTGACGCTTTCGACAGCCCCAACCCTCCGCATCTTCGGATTCGGTGAAATTACGACCTCAGAACAACGAATTTCATCGCTCAGGGCTTGCGGGACAGACGAGTCGCAGTGCAGAGTGAGCTCGTGGCCAGTCGTAACGCAGACTCCAGGAACGGCACCGGATCGTCCCCGACGATCGATGCCGTCTCTCTCGCAATCATCGAACAGCTCCAGGAGGACGGGCGTCGTCCGTACGCCGCCATCGGCAAGGCCGTGGGCCTGTCCGAAGCGGCCGTCCGGCAGCGCGTCCAGAAGCTGCTCGACCAGGGCGTGATGCAGATCGTCGCCGTCACGGACCCACTCACCGTGGGCCTGCGCCGCCAGGCGATGGTCGGCATCACGGTCGAGGGCGACGTCGACCCGGTGGCCGACGCGCTCACAGCCATGGCCGAGTGCGAGTACGTGGTGATGACCGCGGGCTCGTTCGACCTCATGGTGGAGATCGTCTGCGAGGACGACGACCATCTGCTCGAAGTGATCAACAAGCGGATACGCGCGCTCCCCGGCGTGCGCACCACCGAGAGCTTCGTCTACCTCAAGCTCAAGAAGCAGACCTATATGTGGGGAACCCGATAGCCGTGAGCAAGGACCTCTCCAAAACCGCCTACGACCACCTGTGGATGCACTTCACCCGCATGTCGTCGTACGAGAACGCACCCGTCCCCACCATAGTGCGCGGTGAGGGCACCTACATCTACGACGACAAGGGCAAGCGCTACCTCGACGGCCTCGCCGGCCTCTTCGTGGTCAACGCCGGCCACGGCCGCGTAGAGCTCGCCGAGACCGCGTACAAGCAGGCGCAGGAGCTCGCCTTCTTCCCGGTGTGGTCCTACGCCCACCCGAAGGCCGTGGAACTCGCCGAGCGGCTCGCGCACCACGCCCCCGGCGACCTCAACAAGGTCTTCTTCACCACCGGCGGCGGCGAGGCCGTCGAGACCGCCTGGAAGCTGGCGAAGCAGTACTTCAAGCTGCAGGGCAAGTACACCAAGTACAAGGTCATCTCACGTGCCGTCGCCTACCACGGCACCCCGCAGGGCGCCCTGTCCATCACCGGTCTGCCCGCGCTCAAGGCCCCCTTCGAGCCGCTTGTCCCCGGCGCTCACAAGGTGCCGAACACCAACATCTACCGCGCGCCGATCCACGGCGACGACCCGGAGGCCTTCGGCCGCTGGGCCGCCGACCAGATCGAGCAGCAGATCCTCTTCGAGGGCCCCGAGACGGTCGCGGCGGTCTTCCTGGAGCCGGTGCAGAACGCCGGTGGCTGCTTCCCGCCGCCGCCCGGGTACTTCCAGCGGGTCCGTGAGATCTGCGACCAGTACGACGTGCTGCTCGTGTCGGACGAGGTCATCTGTGCCTTCGGCCGGCTCGGCACGACGTTCGCCTGCGACAAGTTCGGCTACGTACCGGACATGATCACCTGCGCCAAGGGCATGACCTCGGGCTACTCCCCGATCGGCGCGTGCATCATCTCCGACCGCCTCGCCGAGCCGTTCTACAAGGGCGACAACACCTTCCTGCACGGTTACACCTTCGGCGGCCACCCGGTCTCCGCCGCGG
Source organism: Streptomyces sp. V1I1 (assembly GCF_030817355.1). Taxonomy (NCBI): domain Bacteria; kingdom Bacillati; phylum Actinomycetota; class Actinomycetes; order Kitasatosporales; family Streptomycetaceae; genus Streptomyces; species Streptomyces sp. V1I1. The sequence goes on from NZ_JAUSZH010000001.1 coordinate 2,200,458, forward strand.
TGGGCCTGGCCAACCTCGACATCTTCGAGCGCGAGGGCCTCAACCAGCACGTCCTGGACAACGAGGGCAACTTCCTGTCCACGCTGCAGAAGCTGCACGACCTGCCCATCGTCGGCGACGTCCGCGGAAACGGCTTCTTCTACGGCATCGAGCTGGTGAAGGACAAGGTCACCAAGGAGTCCTTCACGGACGAGGAGACCGAGCGCGTGCTCTACGGCTTCCTCTCCAAGGCGCTGTACGAGAACGGTCTGTACTGCCGGGCCGACGACCGCGGTGACCCGGTCGTGCAGCTGGCGCCGCCGCTGATCGCCGACCAGTCGACGTTCGACGAGATCGAGCAGATTCTGCGTACGGTCCTCACGGAGGCCTGGACGAAGCTCTGACCTTTGGTCGCTTACGGCAAACGGCCCGGGGCACCCGCCATCTCATTCGGCCATCCGAGTGGGATGGGGTGCACCCGGGCCGCGTGCTTCCCGATACGCCGGTTCTGAATCCATACCGTGCCGAGTGACCGATCGGCCCTGTCTTCGTTCCCCCGTACGGGGGAGGAGAAATCTGATCAGAACCGAGGTGTACGCCATGGTGGCCCCGCCGGACAACGATGTGCTCTGGGCACGTTCCCTGCACCACTCCCACAACGGCTCGCCCGCGCTCGTCGGCGTATCGCTGGGTGTGCGCGAGGGCGAGATCCTCGCCGTGTACGGCCCGCGCGGCAGCGGAAAGACCACGCTGCTGCGGTGCCTGTCCGGCCAACTCGTCGCCGACAAGGGCGAGGTGTGGTTCAACAGCTCCCCCGTGCACACGCTGACCCCGCTGCTGCGCGAGCGGCTCCGGCGCCACCGGTTCGGCTGGATCGACCCCGAGCCGACGCTGGTCCCCGAGCTGACGGCGTGGGAGAACGCGGCCCTGCCGCTGCTGCTGCGCGGCGCGTCGCACCGCAAGGCGAAGGCCGCGGCGATGGAGTGGCTGGAGCGGCTCGACATCGGCGCGTGCGCCCGGCTGCGGCCGCATGCGCTGCTGCAGGCGCAGCGGCAGCGGGTCGCCACGGCGCGGGCGCTGGTCAGCACGCCGCTGGTGCTGTTCGCCGACGAGCCGACGGCGACGCTGCACCGCGCGGACGGGGCGGGGGTGCTGCGTACGTTGATGGCCGCGGCCCGCTCGCACCGGATCACCGTCGTGCTCGCCACGCACGACCCGGAGGTGGCGACGCACGCGGACCGCTCGGTCACGCTCGTGGACGGCCGGCGCGTCAATTCGCTCGGGACCGCCGACGCGGAAGGCCGAGCCGAGTGCTCGCTCTCCGTCTAGCCCGCGGTACGCACCCTCTCGTCCTGCTGCGCCGGCTGATGGTGGCGGCGGCGTCGGCGGGTGTGGGCTTCCTGCTGCTGTGCACACTGACGTACGCGCTGTCCCATCCCACCGACTCGGGCACGTCAGGACTCCGGCTGCTCTGGTGCCTGATCCCGCTCGCGGCGACGGTGCACTTCGCGGTGGCGGTGGCGCGTACGGATCCGAGTACGCGGCCCAGGCCGGGCCTCTCGGCGGTCGGCCTGGGGCCCGCCAGGCTCACCGCGCTGGCCGCTGTCTCCACTGCCGTCTCGGGCACGCTCGGCAGCATGCTCGCGCTGCTCATCTTCCTTCATCTGCGGGGCGATCTGACGGGGCTGCCGTTCGACGGGGCGACGGCCGAGCTGCTGGCCGCGGACCAGCCGCTGCCGCTGGCGGCAGCGCTGACGCTTCTCGCGCTGGTGCCGCTGCTGGCCTCGGTCGCCGCGGCACTGTCCCTGCGCCCGCGCCGGGTGCCCCCGCCGCCGGACGCGTCGTCCGCCGCGCCGACCGAGCTGCCGTGGGGCGTCGCGCTGATGGCCATTGGCATGGCCGTCGAGACATACGCGAACCGCGGCGGCGCCGGCTCACCGCTCCCCGTCCCGGGCGAGATCGACGGCAACCCGGCCGGCGTCCTCGTCGGCTGGACCCTCACCGCCCTGGGCCTGGCCCTGGCGGGCCCGGGCATCACCCACTTCAGCGGCCGGCTCCTCCAGTCGCTGCGCCCGGGCGCGACCCGGCTACTGGCGGGCCGCATCCTGATGGAGGAATCCCGCCGCATCGGCCGCCCGCTCGGCGTGGTCTGCGCGGTCGCCTCGGCGGCGATCGAGGCCGCCAGGCTGTACGGCGGCACGGCCGAGCAGCCCATCGGCCTCCTGACGGGCCTGGGCACGGCACTGGTGATGACGTGCACGACGGCGACGCTGCTGGTCTCGGCCCTGGAGGCAAGGCAGACCCGCGCCACGAACACGGACTCCCTCCGCAGCATGGGCATCCCCGCGACGGTCCTGCGCAACGCAACCGCCCTGCGTGCGGCGACACTTCTGGCGGTCTTCGCCCCCCTGACGTGGGGGGTGACGGCCCTGGCAGCGGTCCCGTTCTCAAGCTGAGCGCGGGGTGAGCGGCAGCCGGCTTACGCCGCCCCCGGGGGAAAGACCCGCCCCGCGCCGCCCCACCCGCAGGGCCTATCGTGGCCGCATGGTGCATGGACACGGACCGCAAGCCCACAGCCACGACCGCGAGATCGAGACCCTCGAGGAGTTCGACCACGTCGTCGCCCACGGCTCACTCGTCGGGCACCGCGTCCAGTCCGTCGATCTGACAGACCGCACCTTCGCCCTGGTCTCCGCCGACACCACCGGCGCGGTCTTCCTCGGCTGCCCCATGCAGCCAGACGCCGCCGCCAAGGTCAGGGCCGACGGCGCGCTCGTCTTTCCGCCCGTCCCCGATCTGCCCTTTGACCCGTACCGCGGGCTCCTGTACTCCCCCGACGAGCTCTTCGAAGGCCTCGCCGCCGGCGGCTACGAAGCCACCCCCGACGCCCTCGCCTACGACTGGTTCCAGCGGACCAAGGCCGACGGCGACATCTTCGCCTCGATGCTCCGGTCGATCCACGACGACGCGATCTCCGACGCCCTGGACGAACTCCTCGTCGGCGCCCGCGTCGTGGGCGTGATGGGCGGCCACGCGATGGCCCGCGGCACCGACGCGTACGCCGGCGCCGCCCGCCTCGGCCGGGCCCTCGCGAGGGCCGGGTTCACCGTCGCCACTGGCGGCGGACCCGGTGCGATGGAGGCCGCGAACCTCGGTGCGTACGCCGCCCCGCACCCCGACGAGATGCTCGACGAGGCGCTCGAACTCCTCTCCAAGGCCCCCTCCTACATCCCCTCGATCTCCGACTGGGCGGGCGCCGCCTTCGAGGTGCGGGACCGCTGGCCCGGCGGTGGTGACTCCGTCGGCATCCCCACCTGGTTCTACGGCCACGAGCCGCCGAACGCCTTCGCGGGCCACATCGGCAAGTATTTCGCCAACGCCACCCGCGAGGACGGCCTCCTCGCCCGCTCCAACGCCGGTGTGATCTTCCTGCCCGGCGCCGCCGGCACGGTCCAGGAGATTTTCGACAGCGCGACCCCGAACTACTACGAGTCCCGCGGCGAGCCGACCCCCATGGTCCTCGTCAACCGCACGCACTGGACGGAGCGGCTCCCCACCTGGCCGCTGCTCCAGTCCCTTGCGGCGGGCCGCTCGATGGAGTCCCGTATCGCGCTCGTCGACTCGGTCGACGAGGCGCCCGACGCGCTGCGCCGCCTCACCGGCCTCGGTTAACGAGCGGCACGAAAGCAGAAGCAACTTCCGGCCCCAAACTCACGTCTGGCAGTTGGACTGACCCCACGTGAACGGAGCCTCTGGTGCTGATCGGCCTACTGACCGCTGTCGCGGCCTCGATCTGTTACGGCACGGGGTCGGTGCTGCAAGCCGTGGGATCCCGCAAGGCCGCCCGCCGCGAGGCGGCCGCGTCGGGTGTCACCCAGCACGGCGGGCCGAGCCTGTCCTCCACCGCGCAGGCCGCGATGACCTGGGAGTTCATCGTCGGCACGATCCTGGACTTCGTCGGCTTCGGCCTGGGCGCACTGGCCGCCCGCCTGCTCCCGCTGTTCCTCTCGCAGACCGTGATCAGCGCGAATCTGGTGATCACGGCGGTGCTGAGCGTGAAGCTGCTGGGCATCAAGCTGAACCGCGCCGAGTGGACCTCGATCGCCGTCGTCTGCTCGGCCCTGGTGCTGCTGGCCACGGCCGCGGGCCCGGAGGGCAGCGGCCACACCCCGATCGCGACCCACTGGTGGCTGCTGGCGATCTCGCTGCTGCTGATGGTCGGCGGCACCGTCGTCGTACGCCTCCTCGGCGCGCGCGCCGCGATCCTGGCGGGTCTGCTGTCCGGCCTCGGCTTCGGCGCGCTGGGCGTCGGCGTACGCGTCCTGAACGGCATCGACCCCTTCGACCTGGGCGCCCTGCTCTCAGACCCGGCGCTGTACGCGATCCTGGTGGCCGGGATCGGCGGCATGTATCTGCACACCGTCGCCCTGCAGATCGGCTCGGTGAACGGCGCGACGGCGGCGCTGGTCGTGGGCGAGACCGTGCTGCCGGGCATGATCGGCGTGCTGTGGCTGGGCGACTCGTCCCGCCCCGGCTTCGCCTGGATGGCGATTCTCGGCTTCGTACTGGCGGTGGCGGGAGCGGTCGCGGTGGCCTGGTTCGGCGCGCCCGAGGCCCATGGCACGGAGCCGCAGCCGGCGGACTCGCACCCCGATGAGCTGGTCTCCGTCCCCTAGCCGCCCGTCCATCACCCGGCGGGTGATCGACACTTCCCGCAGCGAGCAGCAAGTAGCTCACCCTGCCGGGTCCAGCACCACCACATCGGCCGCGGCGAAGACGACCCCCACCTCGGCCCCTTCCTCCGGCGCGTCCCGCAGCGAGCACTCCGCCTCCAGCGGCGGCCCGTCACAGGGCCGCAGCTGTACGGCGACGTGGTTGCCCCGGAACGTACGCCCCTCGACCGTGCAGGGCAGCCCCTCCGAGGCGTCGGCCAGCCGCACCCCGGCGGGCCGGACCAGCACCTTGCACTCGCCCTGCGGCGAACCCCCCGGCACCGGGATCTTGCCCCACACCGTGTCTGCGGCGGCACCGCTCACCGTCGCCGCCACCACATTGTCGAAGCCGAGGAAGCGGGCCACGAACTCGGACGCGGGCCGCTCCCAGACCTCCAGCGGCGTTCCCGCCTGGGCGATCCGTCCGTCCCGCATGACGACGACGCGATCGGCGAGCGCGAAGGCCTCGCCCTGGTCGTGGGTGACGGCGAGCACGGTGGTGCCCAACCGCCCGAAAAGCCCGCGCAGTTCGACGACGAGACGCTCCCGCAGCCCGCGGTCCAGCTGGCCGAGCGGCTCGTCCAGCATCAGCAGCCGGGGCTCCGGCGCGAGCGCGCGGGCCAGCGCCACCCGCTGCTGCTCCCCGCCGGACAGCGAGGCAACGGCCCGGCGCTGCGCGGCAGGCAGCCCGACGAGCTCCAGCAACTCGTCGACGCGGCGGGCCTGTTCGGCCCGGCCGCTGCCGTGCATCCGCAGCCCGAAGGCGACGTTGCCGCCAACGTCGCGCTGCGGGAAGAGCTGGTGGTCCTGGAACATCAGGCCCACACCGCGCCGGTGCACCGGCACCCCGGCCTGGTCCGCGCCGGACAGCAGCACCCGCCCGGCGTCGGCGGTCTGCAGCCCGGCGACGATCCGCAGCAGCGTTGACTTACCGCTGCCGCTCGGCCCCAGCACGCAGACGATCTCGTGCTCGGCGACCTCCAGATCCACCGAGTCGAGCGCCGTCCGCGCCCCGAACCGCACGGTCACGCCCTCAAGCCGCAGCAACGCCATCAGAACTCTCCGGAGGTCTTGTCGGTACGGATGCGTTCGAGGAGCAGTAGCGCCGCCGCGCACACCACCATCAAGATCGTGCTCAGCGCCATCGCCTGCCCGTAGTTGAGCTCACCGGGCCGGCCGAGAAGGCGCGCCACGGCCACCGGCAGCGTCGGGTTGTCGGGCCTGGCGATGAAGACGGTCGCCCCGAACTCGCCGAGCGACACGGCGAATGCGAACCCCGCGGCGATCAGCAGCGCCCGCCGCACCAACGGCAGATCCACCTCCCGCCACACACGCAGCGGGGACGCGCCGAGCACCGCCGCGGCCTCGCGCAGTCGTTCGTCCACCGCTCGCAGTACCGGCAGCATGATGCGTACGACGAAGGGCACGCCGACCAGCGCTTGGGCGAGGGGCACCAGAATCCACGACCCGCGCAGATCGAGCGGCGGCTTGTCGAGGGTGATGAGGAACCCGAAGCCGACGGTCACCGCGGAGACGCCGAGCGGCAGCATCAGCAGCGCGTCGAAGCCGCGCACCAGCCGGCCGGCCTTCCGGGTGAGCGCGGCCGCGGCGAGACCGCCGACGGCGAGCGCGATGGCGGTCGCGACCAATGCGTAACTCAAGGAGTTCCACACGGCGTCGATGGGCGGCACGAGGAACGCCCCACCGCTCGCATCGCTGGAGGCGAGCGCCCGGTAGTAGCCGAAGCCATAGCCTCCGGGACCGTCGAAGGAGCGCTCGACCAGGACGCCGAGCGGGGCCAGGACCAGCAGCAGGATCGTGGCGAGCACCGCGCCGAGCAGCGCCCACTGTCCCGCGCCACGCGGTCGGCGCGCGGTCTGCGCCGGGTCCACCAGCTTCAGCGCGGTCTCCCGCCGCCGTACCGTCCGCGCGTGCACGGCGAGGATCGCGCCGACCGCGGCGAACTGCAGCAGCGTGAGCACCGCCGCCGTGGGCAGATCCAGCAGTTGAGCCGTCTGACGGTAGATCTCCACCTCAAGTGTGGAGAAGGCCGGCCCGCCGAGGATCAGTACGACGCCGAAGGAGGTGAAGGTGAACAGAAAGACCATCAGGGCGGCCGCTGCCACGGCGGGCGCGAGCGCGGGCAGCGTCACCCGCCGCCAGGCCGCGAACCGCCCGGCGCCCAGGACTCGCGCGGCCTCCTCCTGACGCGGGTCGAGTTGCGACCACAGGCCGCCCACGGTCCGTACGACCACCGCGTAGTTGAAGAAGACATGGGCGAGCAGGATCGCCCAGACGGTCGTGTCGAATCTGACGCCCCACAGCTCGTCGAGCAGTCCGCCGCGACCCAGCAGCGCCAGGAACGCCGTCCCTACGACGACGGTCGGCAGCACGAACGGAACGGTGACCACCGCCCGCAGCAGCCGCTTCCCGGGAAAGTCGAGGCGGGCGAAGACGTACGCACCGGGCAACGCGATCAGCAGGGTGAGCGTTGTGGAGGCGAGCGCCTGCCAGACGGTGAACCACAGCACCTGCTGAATGTCGGAGCGGCCCAGCACCTCGCCGATCCGCCCGAACTGCCATACCCCGTCGATCTCCAGACCGCGGCCGACGATCGCGACGACGGGATAGGCGAAGAAGACCGCGAAGAACGCGACGGGCCCGGCCATCAGCCCGAGCCGCGCCGCATTCCCGCGGACGGACCTGCTTACTTCAGCACGAGCGAGGACCACGACTGGACCCACTGCTCACGGTTCTTGGCGATCTTGTCAGGTGCGACGGTCTCCGGCTTGTCGACGACCGCGCCGAACTTGGTGAACAGCTCGGGCAGCTTCGCGTCCTTGACCACCGGGTTCACGAACATGTTGAGCGGCATGTCCTCCTGGAACTTCTTGGAGACCAGGAAGTCCAGCAGGGCCTTGCCGCCCGCCTCGTTCTTCGCGCCGTCGAGAAGACCCGCGAACTCCGTCTGACGGAAGCAGGTTCCGGTCGCGACGCCGGTGGGCGCCTCGGTCGGCTGCGGCTTGGCGAAGAGCACCTCCGCGGGCGGGCTGGAGGCGTACGAGACGACCAGCGGCCGGTCCGCCTTGGCCTTCTTACCACCGGCCGAACCGGAGAACTCCTCGTTGTACGCCTGCTCCCAGCCGTCGACGACCTTGACGCCGTTGGCCTTCAGCTTCTTCCAGTAGTCCTGCCAGCCTTCGTCGCCGTACCTGCCGACGCTGCCGAGGAGGAAGCCGAGACCGGGCGACGAGGTCGCGACATTCTCGGTGACGAGGAGGTTCTTGTACTCGGGCTTGATCAGGTCGTCGAAGGACTGCGGGGGCGCGAGCTTCTTGTCGGCGAAGTACTTCTTGTCGTAGTTGACGCAGATGTCGCCGGTGTCGACGGGCGTGACACGGTGCTTGTCCTTGTCGAGCTGCGCCTCGTCGGACACCTGGCCGAGGCCCTTGGCGGCGTACGGCGTGAACAGGTCGTTGTCGAGCGCCCGCGAAAGCAGGGTGTTGTCGACGCCGAAGAAGACATCGCCCTGCGGGGAGCCCTTGGTGAGGATCTCCTTGTTGAGGGCCGCGCCCGCGTCACCGCTTTTGAGCACCTTGACCGTGTAGCCGGTCTCCTGGGTGAACTCCTTCAGCACGGCCGGGGAGGCGGCGAAGGAGTCATGGCTGACGAGCGTCACGGTCTTGGACTTCGAGCCGCCGGTGGAGGAGTCCTCGGACTCCCCGCCGCAGGCCGCGAGGGTCGAGATGCCGAGAGCGGCGGCGACGGCGGTAACCGTCAACTTCTTGGTGGTGCTCACTGAAATTCCTCCTGGAGTGACCAGGAAGAGACGCGGCCCTGCTCACAATGTGAGCAGGGCGCAACAGCTTGAGTGGTGACCGAACTTCCTACCCAGAATGACCTGGGCAAGGTTCAGAGGGTCTGCGACCGCTGTGCTTGTTCATAGCGGTGGTCGCACTCTCAGCGCTGTGGCGCTCCCCTGTCGGAATATGTAAATGTCCGAGCCAAGATTACCGCTCGGAGGCCGCGAGCTGTCCGCACGCTCCGTCGATCTCCTGGCCACGGGTGTCGCGGACGGTGACGGGCACGCCATGGGCCGCGATGGCCTCCACGAACGCCTTCTCGTCCTCCGGGCGGGAGGCCGTCCACTTCGATCCCGGTGTCGGGTTGAGCGGGATCAGGTTCACATGGACCCGCTTGCCCTTGAGGAGGCGGCCCAGCAGATCGCCCCGCCATGCCTGGTCGTTGATGTCCCTGATCAGTGCGTACTCGATGGAGATGCGGCGGCCGGACTTCTCCGCGTACTCCCAGGCGGCGTCCAGCACCTCCCGTACCTTCCAGCGGGTGTTGACCGGGACCAGGGTGTCGCGCAGCTCGTCGTCCGGCGCGTGCAGCGAGACGGCCAGACGGCACTTGAAGCCCTCGTCGGCGAAGCGCAGCATCGCGGGAACCAGGCCGACGGTCGACACGGTGATGCCGCGCTGCGAGAGCCCGAGCCCGTCCGGCTCGGGGTCGGTGAGGCGGCGGATGGAGCCGACGACCCGCTTGTAGTTGGCGAGCGGCTCGCCCATACCCATGAAGACGATGTTGGACAGCCGCGCGGGCCCTCCCGGAACCTCGCCGTCACGCAGGGCGCGCATGCCGTCGACGATCTGGTGCACGATCTCGGCGGTCGACAGATTGCGGTCGAGCCCGGCCTGCCCGGTGGCACAGAAGGGACAGTTCATCCCGCAGCCGGCCTGGGACGAGATGCACATCGTCACCCGGTCCGGGTAGCGCATCAGGACGGATTCGACGAGCGTGCCGTCGTGCAGCCGCCACAGCGTCTTGCGGGTGGTGTCGTCGTCGCACGAGATGTGCCGGACGACCGACATCAGATCGGGCAGCAGCTCGGACGCGAGCTTCTCTCGCGCGGCGGCGGGGATGTCGGTCCACTGGGTGGGGTCGTGAGCGTACCGCGCGAAGTAGTGCTGCGAGAGTTGCTTGGCGCGGAACGGCTTCTCGCCGATCGCGGCGACGGCGTCCTTGCGCTCGGCGGGCGTGAGGTCGGCGAGGTGCCGCGGGGGCTTCTTGGCTCCGCGGGGCGCGACGAAAGTGAGTTCTCCGGGCTTGGGCATGGTGGTACCAGTGTCGCAGAGATACGAAGAAGGCCCGCCGCCTGTGGACAACGAGCCCCTCACGTATAAAAGCGCAGGTCAAATGGGTCAGCCGGACCCGACGAAGATCACCATCAGCAGCCACACCACCGGAGCCGTGGGCAACAGCGAATCCAGCCGGTCCATGATGCCGCCATGACCGGGCAGCAGCGTGCCCATGTCCTTGATGCCCAGGTCCCTCTTGATCATCGACTCGCCCAGATCGCCGAGCGTGGCGCTGACCGCGACCGCGAAGCCCAGCAGCAGACCCTGCCACCAGGTGCCGTCGTCGATGAGGAACTGCATGCACAGCGCACCCGCGCCCATCGCGAACGCCACCGCGCCGCCGAGGCCCTCGCGGGTCTTCCCCGGGCTGATGCGCGGCGCGAGCTTGTGCTTGCCGAAGCGCCAGCCGACGGCGTACGCACCCGTGTCGCTGACCACGGTCAGCACCAGGAAGGTGAGCACCCGCCACGGGCCGTCGTCCGCGGCGAGCATCAACGCGACGAAAGTTGCCAGGAAAGGAACGTAGAAAGCTGCGAAAACGCCCGCCGTGACGTCCTTCAGATAGCCCTCGGGAGGCTCCGTCATCCGCCAGACCAGCACCGCGAGCGCCGTGAGCGCCATGGCGACCCAGGCGCCCTCGGCGCCGCGCACATAACCGGCCACGACCATCGCCGCGGCGCCCACCGCGAGCGGCACCAGCGGGGCCTTGATCTGCTTCCGCTCCTCCAGCCGCGAAGTGAGTTCCCACAGCCCGACCACGACGGCGACCGCGATCACGCCGACGAACACGGCCTTGACGATGAAGAGCGACGCGACGATCACAGCACCAAGACCGACGCCGACCCCTATGGCCGCGCGCAGATCACGGCCGGCCCGTTTCTTCTGCGGCGGCTCGGGTGCCGACGGCGGGGTGGGCATGGGCTCCTGCGGAATCTCGTCGCGGAACAGGGGGCCACCCAGCCGAGCGGCCCCCCGGTCGCGGTCGTTGCTGTCGTCGCGGTGATCGCGGTCGTCGCGGTCTTCGGCGTCTCTACCTGCGTCGGGAAAGTCCGGCACGATGGGCATGGGCCGAGTCTGCTGTGCGTCATGCTCATCGTATGCGGGACCCGCCGGGGCAGGCCCCTGGTCGGGCGGTCCCCAGAAACCGGCTCTCGGCGGGGCCCCCCAGGAAGAGTCGTTCATCAGACCTCGAGCAGCTCGGCTTCCTTGTGCTTGAGCAGCTCGTCCACCTGCGAGACGTACTTCGCGGTGGTGTCGTCGAGCTCCTTCTCCCCGCGGCGGCCCTCGTCCTCGCCGACCTCGCCGTCCTTGATCAGCTTGTCGATGGTCTCCTTGGCCTTGCGGCGCACGGAGCGGATCGAGATCTTGGAGTCCTCGGCCTTGGTCTTGGCGACCTTGATGTACTCCTTGCGGCGGTCCTGCGTGAGCTCCGGGAACACCACCCGGATGATATTGCCGTCGTTGCTCGGGTTGACGCCGAGGTCGGAGTCGCGGATCGCCTGCTCGATGTTGCGCAGCGCGCTCTTGTCGAACGGAGTCACCACGGCCATCCGCGCCTCGGGAACCGAGAACGAGGCCAGCTGGTTGATCGGGGTCAACGCACCGTAGTAGTCCGCCACGATCTTGTTGAACATCGCCGGGTGCGCACGTCCGGTGCGGATCGCGGCGAAGTCATCCTTGGCGACCAGGACGGCCTTCTCCATCTTCTCCTCGGCCTCGAGGAGGGTCTCTTCGATCACCACTTGCTCCTGCGTGTCTTGAGTAGGCCCGGCGTCAAACTGGGCCGGCGGAACCCTGTGTCGCGTCTTCCCCTGCACGGTGTCCGACCGGCAGGACTTTGTCTATCCCTCGAGGGGGCGTCCCCCGAGGGACGTCCCCCGTGTCAGGCCCGGGTGCCCTGGTCGCTCACGAGCGTGCCGATCTTCTCACCCTTGACGGCCCGAGCGATATTGCCCTCGGCGAGCAGTTCGAAGACGAGGATCGGAAGAGCGTTGTCGCGGCAGAGCGTGATGGCCGTGGCGTCGGCGACCTTGAGGTTGCGGGAGAGCACCTCGCCGTACTCCAGCGCGTCGAACTTCACCGCGTCGGGGTTGGTCTTGGGGTCGGAGTCGTAGACCCCGTCGACGCCGTTCTTGCCCATCAGCAGGGCCTCGGCGTCGATCTCCAGGGCGCGCTGCGCCGCGGTGGTGTCGGTGGAGAAGTAGGGCATGCCCATACCGGCGCCGAAGATGACGACGCGGCCCTTCTCCAGGTGGCGTACTGCGCGCAGCGGGATGTACGGCTCCGCGACCTGCCCCATGGTGATGGCGGTCTGGACGCGGGAGTCGATGCCCTCCTTCTCCAGGAAGTCCTGGAGGGCGAGGCAGTTCATCACCGTGCCGAGCATGCCCATGTAGTCGGAGCGGGCCCGGTCCATACCGCGCTGCTGGAGCTCGGCCCCGCGGAAGAAGTTGCCGCCACCGATGACGACCGCGATCTGAGCACCGTCGCGGACAACCGCGGCGATCTCGCGCGCCATTGCGTGTACGACGTCGGGGTCTACGCCGAGCCCTCCACCGCCGGCAAAGGCCTCACCGGACAGCTTCAGCATGAAGCGCCCGACCTTCTTGACGTCGTGGTCGCTCTTGTCGTCGGCAGCCTGTTTGGCGTCCGCGCCCTTGTTCATGGAGATCTCCTCGTGCACATACGAAGAAGGCCATTGCCGTGGGTTACTGGTATCCCTGTCGGCAATGGCCTCCTCGTCAGATCTGCGGTCGTCCGGCGCGAGCGCGACCGGCGACTGCGTAAGGAACCCTAGCGGGCTCCCGTGTCGATCGCTTAACGGGTCAGATGCCGACCTTGATGCGCGCGAAGCGCTTCAGCGTGACACCCGCCTCGTCCAGAACCTTCTGGACGGACTTCTTGTTGTCGAGCGCGTACGGCTGGCCCAGGAGGGTGGCCTCCTTGAAGAAGCCGTTGACGCGACCCTCGACGATCTTCGGGAGGGCGGCCTCGGGCTTGCCCTCGGCGCGCGTGGTCTCCTCGGCGACGCGGCGCTCGGCCTCGACGACCTCGGCCGGGACGTCCTCACGGGAGAGGTACTTCGGCGCGAAGGCGGCGATGTGCTGCGCGATGCCCTTGGCGACGTCGGCGTTCTCCTTGTCGAGCTCGACGAGGACGCCGATCTGCGGCGGGAGGTCAGGCATGGTGCGGTGCATGTACGCGGCTACGTACCCACCGGTGAACTGCGCGAAGCGGTCCAGGACGATCTTCTCGCCGAGGTTGGCGTTGGCCTCGTCGACGTACGCCTGGACGGTCTTGCCGGGCTCGATCTCGGAGGCGAGCAGCGCCTCGATGTCGGCCGGGGAGGTCGCGGCGACGTGGGCGGCGAGCGCGCCCGCGACGGCCTGGAACTTGTCGCCCTTGGCGACGAAGTCCGTCTCGCACTTCAGCTCGACGAGGACACCGGAGGTGTTGACGTCCGAGATGAGGGAGACGACGGCGCCGTTCTCGGCGGAGCGGCCCTCGCGCTTGGCGACGCCCTTCTGGCCCTTGATGCGCAGAGCCTCGACGGCCTTGTCGACGTTACCGTCGGCCTCGTCCAGCGCCTTCTTACAGTCCATCATGCCGGCGCCGGTGAGCTCGCGGAGCTTCTTGACGTCAGCGGCGGTGTAGTTCGCCATGTCCTTGAATCTCTCTCGAAAGTCGAAAGTCGAAGATCTACGGGTGAGCGGCGGGGGCCGGTGCTTGTGGCACCGTCCCCCGCCGTCAACTACCGAACCTGAGCGGTCAGGCCTGCTCGGCGTCCGCGGCCGGCTTCTCGGCCTCGGCGGCCGGGGCCTCGGCGGCCGGGGCCTCGGCAGCCGGAGCCTCAGCAGCGGGGGCCTCAGCAGCGGCCTCAGCCGGCTTCTCGGCCTCGGCAGCGGCCGGAGCCTCGGCGTCGTCGGCCTTCTTCTCGCCCTCGAGGAGGTCGCGCTCCCACTCGGCGAGCGGCTCGCCGGCGGCCTTCTCGCCCGGCTTGGAGTCACCGGTGGCGACGCCGGAACGGGCGATGAGGCCCTCGGCGACGGCGTCGGCGATCACGCGGGTGAGCAGGGTGACGGAGCGGATCGCGTCGTCGTTGCCCGGGATCTTGTAGTCGACCTCGTCGGGGTCGCAGTTGGTGTCCAGGATCGCGACGACCGGGATGTGGAGCTTGCGCGCCTCACCGACGGCGATGTGCTCCTTCTTGGTGTCGACGATCCAGACGGCGCTGGGCACCTTCTGCATCTCGCGGATACCACCGAGGGTCTTCTCCAGCTTGGCCTTCTCGCGGGAGAGGACCAGGAGCTCCTTCTTGGTGAGGCCGGACGCGGCCACATCCTCGAAGTCGATCTGCTCAAGCTCCTTCAGACGCTGAAGGCGCTTGTAGACGGTGGAGAAGTTGGTGAGCATGCCGCCCAGCCAACGCTGGTTGACGTACGGCATACCAACGCGCGTCGCCTGCTCGGCGATGGCCTCCTGGGCCTGCTTCTTGGTGCCGACGAACATGATGGAGCCGCCGTGTGCGACGGTCTCCTTGACGAACTCGTAGGCGCGGTCGATGTACGACAGCGACTGGAGCAGGTCGATGATGTAGATGCCGTTGCGCTCCGTGAAGATGAATCGCTTCATCTTCGGGTTCCAACGACGGGTCTGGTGACCGAAGTGGACGCCGCTTTCCAGCAGCTCCCGCATCGTGACGACGGCCATGGCCGTATCTCCTTGGATTCTCGGTTATGTCCTGACGCCCCGACGCGCCGTGCCACAAGGGACCGAGGAGCGCGGCCACCGACCTGAAGAGGGTGTGGTGGCGGGGCGTGCGAAGTCGACCCGGTGACCCGGATCGCCAGAAGAAGTGTACGGGACCGGCGCGGTGCCGGGTGACGGCGCTGTCCACAACCGGTCAGTACTCCACAGATCGGGACCATGATCCACGCGATTGCGGGGTTCCGCGGGACGGTCTGTGCCATGTACCGCCTCATCCGCAGATTCATCCGCAGACTTCTCGTACCTGTAGTCGCCGTTGTCGTTGCCCTTGTCGTTGCCCTACTCATTGTGGGCGCGTCCCCGGCGTCTGCCCTCGATAGCGACCGGAGCTGGCCGGTGGGTCCGCCGCGGCCCGTGGTGGTACGCGGCTGGGAGCCGCCGGACTCGGCGTACGGGCCGGGGCACCGTGGCGTGGACCTGGCCGCGCCGCCGGGCACCCCGGTGCGGGCGGCGGCGCCCGGCCGGGTCTCCTTCGCGGGCCGGGTGGCGGGCCGCGGCGTCCTCTCCCTCACCCTCACCGGTACGGGTGAACCGCCGTTGCGCACGACGTACGAACCCGTGCGGTCGCTGCTCCCCGAGGGCACGGAGGTGAGCGCCGGCCAGGTGGTGGCGACCGTCGAGCCGGGACCTTCGCACTGTGCGGCGGGCTGTCTGCACTGGGGGCTGCTGCGCGGCGCAGAGTATCTGGATCCGCTGTCCCTGCTGCCGCCCTGGCTGCTGCGCCGATCGCCGTCCCGGCTGCTGCCGCTGTTCGGCGGCCCGCCTCTTGAGGCGACTGTCGCTCCGGTCGCCGCACGGGTGGCCGCGCCTGTTCTCGCGGGGGCGTCCGGGACGGCGCTGCACGCGGCATTGCTGCTGATCATGGCCGCCCTGACGCACCGGGGCCTACGCCGGGCCCGGGAGCCCGGTCGGCCGGGCCCTCCCGGTCCGCGATGGCCTTGCGGGGTCAGCCCTGCACGCCCCGCAGGGCCATCGACACTGCCGCCTCGGCGATCGCCGACGGGTCCTCCGCCGCGCCGATCTCGATGCGGCGCACCGCGGCGTCCACCACGCCCTGCAGCAGCATCGCCGCCAGCCGGGGCTGGTCGTGGCCCAGCTCGCCGAGCGCATCCACGATCATCGCGATCAGCCCGCCGTGCGCGGCACGGATCTTCTCCCGCGCCCCGGCGTCCAGCTCACTCGCGGAGATCGCGACAACGGCCCGGTGGCGCCGGTCGCCGACGAGCTCCAGCTGCTGGCGTACGTACGCCTCGACCTTGCCCTCTGCCGTGCCGGCCTCTTGCATCGCGGCCTCGACCTCGGCCGCCCAGACCGGGAAGTCGACCGCGCAGAGCTCCTCGACGACAGCGGCGCGCGAGCGGAAGTACTCGTAGACGGAGGACCTGGCCAGGCCCGTGCGCTCGGCGAGGGCGGGGAAGGTCAGCGCCTCCGTACCACCCTCGGACAGCAGGGAACGCGCGGCGTCCAGCAGGGCGCCGCGCTGCATGGTCCGGTGCTCGGCCACGGAGGCCGCTCGAATCCTGGGCACGCCTCCACTCTACGGATGAGGCAGGGACGATTCAGCGTCAACGTCCGACGTCGGCCAGCTTCGCCCGCAGCTGGAGCACCGACTTCGTATGGATCTGGCTGACCCTGCTCTCCGTGACGCCGAGGACATTGCCGATCTCGGCGAGGGTGAGGCCCTCGTAGTAGTAGAGGGTGACGACGGTCTTCTCGCGTTCCGGCAGGGTGTTGATGGCACGCGCGAGCAGCCGGCGCAATTCCCGGTCCTCGGCCACCTCGACCGGGTTGTCGGCGGCGGTGTCCTCGAGGGTGTCCATCAGGCTGAGCCGGTCGCCGCCCTCGCCGCCGACGTGCAGCAACTCCTCCAGCGCGACGACGTTGGCCAGCGACAACTGGCTGAAAACCACATGCAGTTCCTCGACCGCGATGCCCATCTCGGCGGCAACCTCGCACTCCGAAGGCGTGCGTCTCAGCTGCGCTTCGAGCGTGGCGTAGGCGCGCTCCACGGCCCTGGCCTTCTGGCGCACGGAGCGCGGGATCCAGTCCAGCGCGCGGAGTTCGTCGATCATCGCGCCGCGGATCCGGGTGATCGCGTATGTCTCGAACTTGATGGACCGTTCGATGTCGAACTTCTCGATGGCGTCAATGAGTCCGAAGACTCCGGAGGAGACGAAGTCCGCCTGTTCGACATTGGGCGGCAGCCCGACGCTCACCCGACCCGCGACGTACTTCACCAGTGGTGAGTAGTGCAGGATCAACTGCTCCCGCAGCCGCTCGTCACCCGTGGCCTTGTACGACCGCCACAACTCGTCGAGCGACGAGGGAGCGGGGGGCCGCACGGTGCCACGGGCAGCGGGTGGCACTGCCGCGCGGTCAGACCCGGAGGTGTGCTGGGGCATGCGTTGCCTTGAGCCGTTCTGCTGTGAGGGGGGAGGGGACGAGCGTCTGGGCCGGAATCGAGGTGAGCGTAGCGTGACTGCGGTGTTGCGGTGGGCGAAGGACGGGGGAACGAACCTGTGCGGGTACCTGCCGTCGCCCATACCTTCGAACCGGTGCCGACGTCGCCGGCCCCTCAGGTGTCGCCGACAGGCCTGCAAAGGTCATCGCCATCACCTTTTCACCCGAATGCTCCAGGTCAAGGACCGCCTCGCCGCGCGTTCGAACCGCCGATCGCGCTGTGCGTCAACTGCCAGCCGTCCCCGTGCCGTTCCACGAAGCCCAGCGAGTGCAGTTCGTACAGCCTGCCGAGCGTCTCGTCGGTCGTCGTCCCGGCGTCGAGGGCCACCTGCTCCCCGCCGACCGCGCCACGGGCCGGAAGGGCCTCAAGAACCCGTGCGCTCATGGGATCCAGCAGATCCCTGGGGAGCACAGGACCACGTCTGTCCGGTGCCAGCTCGCCGATGCCGCCGACCAGCTCGGCCACTTCGTCGGCATCGGTGACCAGCACGCCCTCACCACGCAGGAGTTCGTGCACACCGGCCGAGAGCCCGCTGGTGGCAGGCCCTGGAACTCCCATCGTGAAGCGGCCGAGCTTCTGCGCGCTGCGCGCCGTGGCCAGCGAACCGCTGCGGTACTCGGCCTCGACGACGACGGTGCCCCTGGTCAGCGCTGCGATCACCCGGTTGCGCAGGACGAATCTGCTGGGCGTGGGATGACTGCCCGGCGCCAACTCCCCGATGACCAGCCCCTGTTCCGCGATGCGCCCGATCAATTCGGCATGGCCGCGCGGATAGACGACATCGACACCGCAGGCGAGAACGGCGACGGTGGCCCCGCCCGCGGACAGTGCGCCGCGGTGCGCGGAGCCGTCGACCCCGAACGCCGCCCCCGACACCACGACCCAGCCGCGCTCCGCGAGCCCGGAACCGAGGCTGGCCGCCATGTGTGCCCCGTACGGCGTGCAGGCTCTGGCCCCCACGACGGCGACGGAGCGCAGCGCCCATTTCCGCAGGTCGGCCCCTCCTCGCGTCCAGAGTCCGATGGGTCTGGCGTCCCCGAGGTCGTCGAGCTGGGTGGGCCATTCCTGGTCGCCGGGGCAGATGAAGCGCCCTTTGACCGCGGCGACCGCCGCCAGATCCCGGTCCGGCTCGGCCGCCACTGCCCGTATCCGGTAGCCCGCCAGCCGCCGCGCCGTGGCCCCGGCGAGCGCCGCGTCCTTGTGCTCCGCCGAGGTGAGCCGTGCCACGAGCTCCCTGGCCCCGAACTCGCGCAGCCACCGCCCACCGTGCTCGTCGCCCGGCTCGATCACCCGCGTCAGCGCGGCCCGCGCGATCCGCTCCTGCTCCGCCGTGCCCGCCCCCGATTCGCGCATCAGTGCCCTCCCCCGCCGACCGGCATGGGCGCACCTCGCGAGATCCCGGTGCGCAGCTCCAGTGCCAGGTCCACGTCGTACGCCTGCGGCCGGTCCCGTGCCGCCAGGTCCGCGATCGTCCACGCCACCCGCAGCACCCGGTCGAGTCCGCGCGCGGTGAGCAGGCCCCGCTCCAGGTCCCGCTCGGCCGCGGCCAGTGCCCCGGGCGCGACCAGCCAGCGCGTACGCAGCTCATGGCCCGGCACCTCGCTGTTGGCGCTCCAGGGGGTGTCCCGCAGCCGGGCCGCGGCGCGCTCCCTGGCCTCCCGGACCCGTGCCGCAACGGCCGCCGTCGGCTCGCCCCGGCCGCCCTGGCAGAGCAGATCGCTGCGGTTGACGGGCTCGACCTCTACCCGCAGATCGACCCGGTCGAGCAGCGGCCCGGACAGCCGCGCCTGATACCGCCGGATCACCGATGGTGGGCACTCGCACCCCGCCCCGTGCAGGGTGTGCCGCCCGCAGGGGCAGGGGTTGGCCGCGAGGACCATCAAAA
Source organism: Streptomyces sp. V1I1 (assembly GCF_030817355.1). Classification (NCBI taxonomy): domain Bacteria; kingdom Bacillati; phylum Actinomycetota; class Actinomycetes; order Kitasatosporales; family Streptomycetaceae; genus Streptomyces; species Streptomyces sp. V1I1. Next base: position 2,219,403 of record NZ_JAUSZH010000001.1, read on the forward strand.
AGCGGGCCGGTAGCCGCACCACCCCCGCGCTGCGCGCCACCACCACGTGCCCCGACTCCAGCGGCTGCCGCAGGGCGTCCAGCGCCTTGCCCGAGAACTCGGGAGTCTCGTCGAGGAACAGCACGCCCCGGTGGGCCAGCGACACCGCTCCGGGCCTCGGCAGCCCGTTGCCCCCGCCGACCAGCGACTGCATCGTCGCCGAGTGGTGGGGCGCGCAGTACGGCGGCGTACGCACCAGGGGCTCCCCCGGCGGCAGGATGCCCGCCACCGAGTGCACCGCCGTGACCTCCAGGGACTCCCGTCTGGTCAGCGGCGGAAGCACCCCGGGCAGCCGTTCCGCCAGCATGGTCTTGCCCGCGCCCGGCGGTCCGTGCAGCAGCAGATGGTGGCCGCCCGCGGCGGCGACCTCCAGAGCCGTGCGTGCCGCGCGCTGCCCGGCGACATCGGCCAGGTCGGGGCCGTCCGCCGGCTCCCTCGCCAGCCCCGTGCCCACCCCCGCGCCGGGCACCATCAGCCCGGCCAGCATGGGGTCCGGGCTGCCCTCCGGGACCGGCTCCTCCTCGGGCACCGGTTCATTGGTCAGTACGGCGATGAGCTGCCGCAGGCTCCGCACACCGAGGACCGAAACTCCCGGCACCAGTGAGGCCTCCCCCGCAGTCTGCTCGGGGACGACCACCTGCCGGTAGCCCGCCTCGGCGGCCGCGAGGACGGCGGGCAGCACCCCGCGCACCGGCCGCACCCGGCCGTCCAGGCCCAGCTCGCCGATCAGCACCAGATCGGCGATGTCCTTGGGGTCGATGCGCTCCGCCGCGCCCAGCACGGCACAGGCCACAGCAAGATCGAACCCGCTTCCGCCCTTCGGCACGGACGCCGGACTGAGCCCCACGGTGAGCTTCTTCTGCGGCCACTCGGCGCCGGAGTTCACCACCGCCGCCCTGACCCGGTCCCGGCTCTCCACCAGGCTCTTGTCCGGTAACCCCACCAGCGTGAACGCGGCCACGCCCGGCTCCAGGTCCGCCTGGACCTCGACCACCACGCCCTCGACGCCCACCAGCGCCACGGAACAGGAACGCGCGAACCCCATCAGGCCACCCCCCGCGCATGCTCGACGAGCGGTGCGCCACGTCTGGGCAGCACCACGCCCACGAGATCGATACGCACCCCGCCGGGCGGCGGTCCGCCGTGCCGCTCCAGCCAGCATTCGGCGAGCTGTCTCAGCCGCTCCGCCTTCGTCGGCGTGACCGCGGCCATCGGATGCTCGTACGGTCCGTACGCACCGGCTCTGCGGGTCTTGACCTCGCAGACAACCACCGCATCGCCGTCCCGGGCGACGATGTCGATCTCACCGGCACGCCCACAGCGCCAGTTCCGTGCCAGCACAGTCATGCCGGCACCGGCCAGCAGCCGCGCCGCCAGATCCTCGCCGTACCGCCCCAGTGCCCCCGTCGCGTTCATATCGGCACCACCTCCGGCACCGACTGTGACGCGTCAGACCACCTCTAGTGGATCTTGGTGGATAACCCATCCGTTGTGGATAACTCAGCCACCCGAGCGTCAGCCGCCGGGAAGCTCGAGATCGCTCTTGTTGAGCTCCTCGATATTCACGTCCTTGAACGTGAGCACGCGTACCTGCTTGACGAACCTGGCCGGTCGGTACATGTCCCAGACCCAGGCATCCGCCATCGATACTTCGAAGAAGACCTCGCCCTGTACGGAGTGCACCTGCATCTCGTAGTCGTTGGTGAGGTAGAAGCGACGCTCGGTCTCGATCACGTATTTGAACAGCCCGACGACGTCTCGGTACTCCCGGTAGAGCTTCAGCTCCATCTCGGTCTCGTACTTCTCGAGGTCCTCGGCGCTCATGGCATGTTCCCCTTCAGCCGTGCGTCCCCCTATTGTGCTCCAGCCCCCTGCGCCCCTAGACGATTTCTGGGGCCAGGACCACCGGCGCACTCGGAGGACCCTCGTCGAACAGCGTGCGCAGCAGCTCGGCGAGCCTGGTCGGATACACCGTCTCACGCGCCGCCGACAGTTCGGCGTAGGTCCACCACCTCAGCCCAGCGACACTGCGTTGCTCAAGCTCCGTCAGTCCGTGCGGGACCGTGACCGTCTGTGCGGTACGTGCCAGGAAGTACCACTCGTCCTGGTCCCAGCGCCGTCCGTCGAACGGGAATGAGCAGGTCCGGCGCCACAGCACAGGGCCCAGCTCCACCTCTGTGATCCCGGTCTCCTCGGCCAGCTCGCGCAGCGCGGCCTCCTGTCGGGTCTCGTCGCCCTCCAGGCCGCCGCCCGGTGTGAACCACCAGCGGTCGGCCGGATCCTCGGGCTCGTACCCGTGCATCAGCAGAATGCGGTCCTGCGGATCGAGCAGCACGACCCGTGCGACCTTCCGCAGCTCGCCCTCGGGATCCCGCAGCTCGCCCCCAGGGGCCGGCCCGCCATCACCGTCCCGCAGCTCCCTCTCGTGGTCCCCGCCCTCGCGGCCCTCAGCCGACACCGGAGGCCGCCGTTCCGCGCCCCGAGCCCCCGCGTCCGCCGCCACCGGCGCCCGCGGCCCCGTGCCCCTTCCTCGAAAACCGTCGCGCGATCGGACCGTACATCGCACCGCCCACGATCAACAGGGCCCCGACCGCCACCGACCCGACCACCAGCTTCACCGGGCCCAGCTGCGACACTCCGCCCGGCAGCGCCGCGAAGCCCTGCGGCCGGTCCAGCAGACCGCCGTCCAGCGGCCATGCCACGGCGTCCAGCCGCGCCGTCACCGCCGAGCGCGGCACCGACCCCTGCCCCGGGTCCTGGAGGTGTACGCGGGAGTCCAGCGAGCCTCTGCGCTCGTCGCCCAGCAGGAACAGCTGCCCCTTGGGGACCGTGGCCGTGAAGCGGTCCGGCGAAGCGAGCCCCTTGTTGGGCAGATACGGTTCCTCAACCGCCGTGCCGTTGACCGTCAGCTTGCCGCCGTCGCCACAGCAGGCGATCTTGTCGCCGCCTACGCCGACCACCCGCTTCACCATCGGCATATCGCCCCACTGCGCATCGCGGAACACCACGATGTCGCCGCGTCGCACCTGGTCGCCGTCTATCCGCTGTGCCAGTACCCGGTCACCCGCCATCACGGTCGGGGACATCGAGTCGGTCGGCACTGTGTACGGCTGGTAGACCACGGCTCCCCAGATGAACCCCCCGAGGAAGAGCACACAGCCGACGGCCACGGCCAGGCCCGACAATGCGCTGCCGAGCCGGCGGCGGCCGTCGTCCGTACGTACTGTTCCGCTCATCCCAGCGCTCCCACCTCGGAGATTCGGTCCCCGAGAGCCATCCTCGGAGATCGGCGATCTGGGACGGCACCCTACCCGGCGGTATGCCCCGCGGTCAGCCTCCTGCGGCGCCACAGCGCGAAGGGCAGAACGCCGAGGACGGGACCGGCCGACATGGCAGCGGCAGCGGTGTTGATCCCGGGCTGGTCGAAGGTGCCGGGCACCGGCAGCGTCGACCAGCGGTTCAGCGGCCAGGCCACCACGACAGCACGTCCGACGACCTTGTCGACCGGTACGAAGCCGTTGTTCACGTCTTCCATGTGGTAGCGGGAGTCCCTGGAGTTCTGGCGGTGGTCGCCCATCACCCAGATCCGGTCCTTGGGCACCTTGAACGGGCCGAAGGGCTGGTCGTCGCAGGGGGTGTCGCCGGGGTAGATGTACGGCTCGTCGAGCGCCTTCCCGTTGACCTTGACCGGGCCGCCCTTCTTGCACTCCACCGTGTCGCCGGCGATCGCGATCGTCCGCTTGATGAGGTCCTTTTCCTCGGACGACGGCATCAGGCCGATGAAGCTGAGGAAGTTCTGCACAGGGTTCGGCTCGGGGGTGGGCTCACCCTCCAGCCAGCCGCCCGGGTCGTGGAAGACGACGACCTCACCGCGCTCGGGCTCCGAGCCGAACCACGGGGTGAGTTTGTCGACCAGCACCCGGTCGCCGCGCTGCAGGGTGTTCTGCATCGAGTCGGAGGGGATCGAGAAGGCCTGCACCAGGAACGTCTTGATGAGGAGCGCGAGAAGCAGCGCGATACCGATCAGGAGCGGCAGTTCCTTCCAGAAGGATCGCTGCTTCTTCTGTCCCGTACCACTGTCCTCGGAGGATCCGCTCTCGGCGTCCACCGTTCCCGCCGTCCCCGGCGTCCGAGCCGCCGATTCGTCCGTCACAGCCGCGGGCGGCTCGGCGAGCTTCCCCGGCCCTTCCTCCGGCTCATCGTGTCCGGATCGTGCGCCGACGGCCACATCCCCCACGTCCACTCCTCACTCCGTGCGAACCGCCTGCCCCGAAGTCGGAGCAAGCCCACCACTCCCATAACGAGCGGGAGTTCCGCAGGGCTCGGGAGCAGGATCATCCCGTTCAGATCCTGAGGTGACACCCTATTCGACGGGGAGAGCGCCGAGGTCGACCCGGCACGCGCGTTCGGGACGGATGCGTATGTCTCCGGCTCTTCCAGTTTTCGCCAGTGGCTGACCGGCCAGGCGATGACGACCGCTCGCCCGACGACCTCGTCCTCCGAGACGGTGCCCCGGTCCTTCTCGTCGAGGTGGAAGCGCGAGTCCGCCGAGTTGGCCCGGTGGTCGCCCATCACGAAGATCCGCCCGGCCGGCACCTCGACCTCGAACTTGAGCGTTGAGGGAACGTTTCCGGGGTTCAGATACGGCTCGATGAGCGGTACGCCGTTGACGGTCACCCGCCCGTCCTTGTCGCAGCACTTGACGGTGTCCCCGCCGACCGCGACCACCCGCTTGATCAGGTCCTGCTCGTCGTCGGATGGCAGCAGCCCAATGAAGGTCAGGCCTTGCTTGACCTGTTTGACGACGATCGGGTCGTCCTTCTTGGGGGTCTGCTCCTGCTGGAGCCAGCCGCCTGGATCCTTGAAGACGACGACATCCCCGCGCTGCGGCTTGGAGCCGAACCACGGGGTGAACTTGTCCACCAGTACCCGGTCCTGGATCCGTATGGTCTGCTCCATCGAGCCCGACGGGATCACGAAGGCCTGCACCAGGAACGTCTTCAGGACCAGCGCGATCATCAGCGCCACGGTGATCAGGAGGGGTATCTCCTTCACGGCCGACCGGCGGCGCTTGCGCTTCACCTTCTGCGCAAGCCTGCGCCGCTCCGCCCGGCCGGGCAGCGTCCTGGCGCCGTCCGTCGGCCGGGTCCCGGTCGGCAGCCGGGTGTCGGCCCGGTGACTCGCACGACGCCCGCGGTTACCCATGGGCGCCGCCCGGCATTCGTTCCGCCTCCGGAACGCTCACGAAGACGTCGGCCCCCTCCAGCGAGGTCCAGCGCCCGATCGGCCAGCCGATCCAGTCAGCCCGTCCGATCACCCTCTCGACGGGCACCATCCCGCCTCCGGGTTCCCCGAGATGGTCGCGGGAGTCACGCGAGTGGCTCCGGTGGTCTCCCATGACCCACAGAGTGCCCTGCGGAACGACGATGTCGAAGGGGACCTCGGACGGGACGTCGTCGGGATGGAGATATCTCTCGTCGACCGGTACGCCGTTCACCTCGACCCTGCCCCCCTTGTCGCAGCAGACCACTCTGTCACCGCCCACACCGACGACCCGCTTGACGAAGTCGGTCTCGGCGGGTTCGGCCAGCCCCAGCGCCGCGAGCGCACCGCGCGAAAGGGCGCTGACCGGGTTCTCCTCCAGGCCCTCCTGTACGAAGGATCCTGTGCCGTCGAAGACGACGACGTCCCCCCGCTGGGGCCCGGAACCGAAACGGTACGCCAGCTTGTTCACTAGCACCCGGTCGCCGACCTGAAGGGTGGGCTCCATGGAGCTGCTGGGGATCTGAAAAGGCTGCACCACAAAGTGACTGAACAGCAGCACGACGACGGTGCAGAGGACGCCGAGCAGCCCGGCCCTGCGCCAGGACATCCCGGAGAGACGTTTTCCCAGCGATTCGGAGGGGCTCGATGAACGCACAGAACGCGACCCCTCTCCCTCTTCCCCGGCTTCGGGGGCGGAAGAGCGGTCGCGCTCCGTGTGCTTCGCTTCGGTGTCCATCGGGGCCAGAGCCTATCCGGCCGCCCTGTGAACCCGGCGTCAGTGTGAGCCGAAGCTCAGGCGCGAGAGGCGAGCCGAAGCTCAGTTGTCGCGCTTCTCCTTGATCTTGGCGGCCTTGCCGCGCAGGTCGCGGAGGTAGTACAGCTTCGCGCGACGGACGTCACCGCGGGTGACGAGCTCGATCTTCTCGAAGATCGGGCTGTGCACCGGGAAGGTGCGCTCGACGCCGACGGAGAAGGAGACCTTACGGACCGTGAAGGACTCGCTGACGCCCGAGCCCTGGCGGCGGATGACAACGCCCTTGAACTGCTGGATACGCGAGCGGTTGCCCTCGATGACGCGAACGTGGACGTTCACGGTGTCGCCGGGACGGAAGGCGGGGACGTCGCTGCGCAGCGACGCGGAGTTGACGGAGTCGAGCAGGCTGGCCATGTAGGTCTGCTTCCTCGCCGATGCCACAGGTCATCAGCGGAATGATCGAGATGAGAGTCAGAGTGCCGTCCACGTCGAGCGGGCGTCGTTCCCCCTGTGGCAGGGGCGCCCACTGGACGTACAGCAGCGGCCTATTCTTCCACGGCCTCGGGCCTGCGCCAAAATCGGCCGCCGGGCTCCGGCGCCCAGCCCAGGATGGAGAGCATCTCGCGGTCCTTCTTGTCGAAGGCGGCGGGGTCGCAACGCTCAATCAAGTCGGGCCTGTTGAGGGCCGTACGGCGGATCGCCTCGTCCCGCCGCCAGCGCGCGATCTTCCCGTGGTGCCCGCTGATCAGCACCTCCGGAATGGTGCGTCCGCGCCACTCGGGCGGCTTGGTGTAGGCGGGGCCTTCGAGCAGATTGGCCATCGCGCCGGGCGCGAAGGAGTCGTCCCTGTGCGACTCGGCGTTGCCCAGAACCCCGGGCAGCAGCCGCGCCACGGCCTCGGTGATCACCAGTACGGCCGCCTCGCCGCCGGCCAGGACGTAGTCGCCGATGGACACCTCGTAGACCGGTATCCGGGTGGCGTACTCGTCGATGACCCGGCGGTCGATGCCTTCGTACCGAGCGGGGGTGAAGATCAGCCACGGTCGCTCGGAGAGCTCGACGGCGAGCTCCTGGGTGAAGGGGCGGCCGCTGGGTGTGGGCACGACCATGACCGGGCCGTGCGCGCCCGCCTCGTAGCCGCTCGCCAGCGCGTCGTCGAGGGCGTCGCCCCAGGGATCGGTCTTCATGACCATGCCGGGGCCGCCGCCGTAGGGGGTGTCGTCGACGGTGTTGTGCCGGTCGTACGTCCACTCGCGCAGGTCGTGCACATGGACATCGAGCTGCCCACGCGTGCGTGCCTTGCCGACGAGCGAGACGTTCAGCGGTTCCAGGTACTCGGGGAAGATCGTGACGACGTCGAGCCGCATCACGAATCGTCCTCGGCATCGCGCGACGATGCGATCTCCGCCTCGCTGTCGTCGATGAGCCCGGGCGGCGGGTCGATGACGGCGCGCTGCTTCTCGAGGTCGATCTCGGTCACGATCTCCTCGACGAAGGGGATCATCACCTCGCTGCCGTCGGGCCGCTCGACGATGAACAGGTCCTGCGAGGGCAGATGGTTGATTTCGGTGATCCGGCCGATCTCGGTGCCGTCGGCGAGGACGACATCGAGGTCCATCAGCTGATGGTCGTAGAACTCCTCGGGGTCCTCGGGGAGTTCTGCCGGGTCCACCTCGGCGATCAGCAGGGTGTTGCGCAGGGCTTCGGCGGCGTTGCGGTCCCGGACGCCCTCGAAGCGCAGCAGCAGCCGGCCGCTGTGCACCCGGCCGGTCTCGATGGTCAGCGGTCCGGTGGTGGCCGGGTCGGTGGCCAGTACGGCGCCGGGCGCGAGCCGCAGTTCCGGCTCGTCCGTACGCACCTCGACGGTGACCTCGCCCTTGATGCCGTGGGCGCGGCCGATCCGCGCGACTACCAACTGCACTTAGCACTCTCTCCTGTCGACGACTACGGGCCGGGGACGGCCATAAGGCCCTCCCCGGCCCGTGCCGGTGCTGCGTATGTCAGTGAACCTGGTCCACGTCGACGAGGTCGACGCGGATGCCACGGCCACCAATGGCGCCCACGACGGTGCGCAGGGCGCGTGCGGTGCGGCCATTGCGGCCGATCACCTTACCGAGATCGTCGGGGTGGACCCGGACCTCGAGCACGCGACCGCGGCGCAGATTGCGCGAGGCCACTTGCACATCGTCCGGGTTGTCGACGATGCCCTTCACGAGGTGCTCGAGAGCCTCCTCGAGCATGCTCAGGCCTCGGTCGACTCGGTGGACGGGGCCTCAGCAGCCTCGTCCGCCTTCTTGTCGGCCTTCTTCGCCTTCGGGGTGATGGCCTCACCCTTCGGCTCGTCACCCTCGAGGCCCTTGGTGAAGGCATCGAACGCGGCGCGCTTGTCCTTCGGCTCCGCGACGAGCAGCGGCGCCGGGGCCGGCAGACCCTTGTGCGCCTGCCAGTCACCGGTGAGCTTCAGGATCGCGAGAACCGGCTCGGTCGGCTGGGCGCCGACGGACAGCCAGTACTGCGCACGCTCCGAGTTGACCTCGATGCGCGAGGGGTTCTGCACCGGGTGGTACAGGCCGATCTCCTCGATGGCCCGGCCGTCACGGCGGGTACGGGAGTCGGCGACGACGATGCGGTAGTGAGGCGAACGGATCTTGCCCAGACGCTTCAGCTTGATCTTGACTGCCACGGGAGTGGTGTCTCCTGGTCTTGACGTGGTTGGGCACAACGAGATGCCACGTGGGGTTGCGGTACTCGGGTGCCCGATGGACGCGTCAGCCGGAGGCGAGAGGGTTCCTGTGCGGCTGTCGAGTACAGCTAGCCATTGTGCCACAGACCTGCGGCGGGCTTGCACCCGGCCGGTGTCGCACCGCCCCCGTCGGCGGCCCGACCCGGCGGGCGGAGGCCATCAGCTCGCGGCGGCGACTACTTCCGGGATACGGAAAGGCTTGCCGCAGCCGCCGCAGACGATGGGGGCCTGGGCGAGAACGGACGGGACGACGCGGACATTGCGGCCGCAGTCGCACACGGCCTTGACCCGCACGCCACCGGCCGGACGAGCCGTGCCGGGCGGCCGGCCCGCGGAAGGTGCGCTTGGTGTCGGAGGCCGTCGCGACGGTGTGCGCCTTGAGGGCGCGCTGCAGTCTCTCGATCGTGGGTCGGTACCGCCGCTTCGCCTCGGAGTTGAGCGCGACCAGCGAGAAGCCGCTGCTGGGGTGCGGCTCGTCGACATGGTCCAGCCCCATCTCCTCGGCGATCGCCAGGAATCGGCGGTTGTGATAGCGGCCGGCGCGGGAGGTGTCGCGGACACCTCGGGCGGCGGCGATGCCATGGACTGCCTCGTGGAGCAGTCGCTCGAAGGAGAGCTCGTGGCCGCAGGCGGACGAGGACTCTCCGATCAGGGACTCTGGCGCGGCAAGATCCGGCAGCTCGGGGTGGTGCCGCTGAATATCGGCCCACGCCTGTGCCAGCTCTGCGGCGAGAACAGGTGGTGTCGTGCTCACGTCGTGATAACGAGCCGGGGCGCTCGCGGGTTCCATTCCGGGGCATCCCAAATAATTTGCACGTACCCGTCAGTTGCCGTTGATGCGTCCGGACGAGGGCGGGTGCGCCGATCTGCGGAGAAGCTTCACAGCTCACATCAAGGTGGTACGTAGCGGCGCGTACGCCCCAGCGCATAGACAAGGGCCGTGCGCCGGGGCGGCTGCCCGATTCCGGGCCGCGTGCGCCTCAGCAGGCCGGGTCAGTACGCGCGGGCCACGATCGCGACAGTACCCGGCGCGTCATCGGCCTCAGGAACCGACCCGTCCTCGGCGACCAGACACCGTACGGACACGGCCTGCTCGGCGAGCTTGTCCTCGCCTTCCTGGCCCAGGGTCGACCAGGGGATACGGGCCCAGCCGCCGGCGACCGCGGCCTCGGCGGCCTCCTCGATCGTCGTCACGTCGGTCGTACGGGACTCGCGGCGGTCGCGCGACTCCTTCAGCAGCTGCGCCTGGTCCTCCTCGAGGAGCTTGGGCAGCAGCCCGGCCAGCGCCTCGATCCGCACCGGCTCCTTGCCCCCGGGGATGCGGCGGGCCAGCATCGCGGTGCCCGCCTCCAGGTCGCGCGGGCCGACCTCGACGCGTACCGGAACGCCCTTGAGCTCCCAGTCGACCGCGCGGCGGCCGAAGGGGGTGTCGGTGCGGTCGTCGATCTGCACGCGCAGGCCCGCGGCCTTCAGCCGGTCGCCGATCTCGCGGACCTTGGCGACCGCCTCGTCGCCCTTGATGGCCATGACGACGACCTGGACGGCCGCGAGACGCGGCGGGACGCGCAGTCCGTTGTCGTCGCCGTGCGACATGATCAGGCCGCCGACCATCCGGGTGGACGAGCCCCAGGAGGTCTGCCAGGCAAGCTCCTGCTTGCCGTCCTTCGACAGATACGTGGTGTTGAAGGCCTTGGAGAAGTTGGTGCCGAGCTCATGGCTCGTACCCATCTGAAGGGCCTTGCCGTCGCCCATCATGGCTTCGAGCGTAAGGGTGTTGATGGCGCCGGCGAAGCGCTCCTTGGGCGTCTTGCGGCCGAGCACCACGTCGATGCCCAGGACGTTGATCATGAAGTCCGCGTAGACGTGCTTGTGGATGTAGGCGGCGTAGTCGCGGGCGTCCTCGTAAGTGGCGTGGGCGGTGTGGCCCTCCTGCCAGAGGAACTCGGTCGTACGCAGGAAGACGCGCGGGCGCATCTCCCAACGGACCACATTGGCCCACTGGTTGATCAGGAGCGGCAGATCGCGGTAGCTCTGCACCCACTTCGAGAAGTAGTCGTTGATGATCGTCTCGGAGGTGGGGCGTACGACGACGGGCTCCTCGAGCTCCTTTCCGCCACCGTGTGTGACGACCGCGAGTTCGGGTGCGAAGCCCTCGACGTGCTCAGCTTCCCGAGTCAGGTAAGACTGTGGGATGAAGAGCGGGAAGTAGGCGTTCTGGGCACCCGCGTCCTTGATGCGGGCGTCCATCTCCTGCTGCATCCGCTCCCACAGGCCGTAGCCGTACGGCCGGATGACCATGGTGCCGCGCACCGGGCCGTTGTCCGCCAGTTCGGCCTTGTTGATCAGGTCCTGGTACCACCGCGGGAAGTCTTCCGCCTGGGGCGTGAGAACGGGTGCCTTTGCCATGGCGCGCATCGTACGGCGACACCGCGGCCAAGCGTGAATCGGCCGGCGTCTGCGGGCGCACGCCGGGGGCACGCAAGCATTGCCACTCAACCCCTGGACTTGCGGGCGCATGCGGAGTTCTCTGGCATACGGGGGGGGGAGCGCAGGCGTACGCACACGGGGGGCTGTCCTTCAGGGCTCTGCTGACCTCTTGGCGGATTGGGGCGCTTTCGATGACACCAACGCTCGTCCAGCACCGACCCCACGCGTCGTCTGCGTCTCCGTCTCCGGCGGAGGCGTGTGCGCGGGCCCGGGACTGGGCCGAGATCCAGGAACGGATGCTGGTACCGCTGTACGAGGCGGTGTACGAGCGGTTGGAGGTCGGCTCCGGGACGCGGCTGCTCGGCCTCGACTGCGGGGGCCGGTCTCGCACTGCTGATCGCGGCGTCGCGCGGTGCGCGGGTGACCGGGCTCGACACGGACCGCGAACGGCTCGCGCTGGCGCGGGAACGAATGGCTCCGGACGCGGGGGCGGCTGCGCGGGACGTGGAGCTGGCGGAAGGCGATGCGGCGACCGCGGCGGATTCGGAGCGGGGTCCGTACAACCTGATCACCGCGTTTCAGCCGATCGGCTGTGCGGCGGGTGACTCGGAGGGCCTTGGACCGGCTGTCGCGGCGGCCGTCGAGCTGGCGGAGCACGGCAGCGCGGTCGTGCTGACGGGCTGGGGCCCGCCGGAGCGGTGCGCGACGTCGGGTGTGCTGCGGGTGGCGGGCCGGCTGACCGACCGGCTGCGGAAGGGCGGCTGGCGCCCGGCGCTCCGGGACGACTTGGAGGACGTCGCGGCCCAGGCGGGCCTGAAGCCGGACGGCTCGGGCCGGGTGGCGTGCCCCTTCGGCTACGCGGACATGGAGAGCGCGGTGCGGGGGCTGCTGTCGACGGGGCTGTACGCGGCGGCGGTGCGGGCGACGGACCAGTCGCAGGTGGAGAAGGAGATCAGGGAGGCGCTGCATGCGCATCGGCGGCGGGACGGCACGGTGTGGATGCCGAATGTGTTCCGGTACCTGATCGCGCGGACGCGGTGAGGGTGGGCGGGGGTGCGGGTGCGGGTGCGGGTTCCGCTGCGCGGGGCCTTTCCCCTCCCCGCCCCTTCCCACAACCGGGGCAAGCCCCGGATCCCGGGGGCGGCAGCTTCGCGCCGCCAACATGCGAGGGCTCGCCCGGACCCCTGAACCGGGCCCGGCCGACGGCAACTTCGCGCCGCACCCTGCGGGAGCAACTGCCCGCGCCAGAGGCGCGCGTGATGCCCGGCGGGCCCGTTCACGCCGCCGCCCGGCCGGGGCCTGCACGGCCGCTCATGAGCGGCCGCTGCGCGCGGCCACCCCGCGGAGAACTCTCCCCGGGCCGGGCACGGGGACCCCGCACGGCGGGCGGCAGCTGCGCGCCGCCGTGCGGGCGTTCCTGAGCGGCAGCTTCGCCCGCCAGCCTGCGGGCACTCGGCCGGGCCCCGCACGGGCGTCCCGACGAGCCGGCGGCAGCTTCGCGGCGCCGGGCTGCTGAGGCTCGGGCGGCCCCGGGATCGCCGGGGCAGCCAACGGACCTCATGTGGCGCGCCACAGGCCGACGCGCTACTCCGCCTTGTCCGGGCGTGAGATGCCCGCCGCGCGGTACGCCGCGGGCTCCTCCAGGGTTTCGTTCTCCAGCAGCGCCCGCGCCAGCGCGTCCAAACGGTCGCGGTTGTCTCGCAGTTGGCGGCAGGCGCTCTCGTAGCACTCGTCGACGATCCTGCGCATCTCGTGCTCCAGCGTGTCCAGCGTCGCCGGGGCGGCGCAGAGCCCGTACGCCTGCTGGGCGTCGTTCGGGATCGCGGTCAGTCTGCCGACCCGTTCGCTCATGCCCCAGCGGCCGACCATGCCCCTGGCCAGGTGCGTGACCTGTTCCAGGTCGCTCTCCGAGCCCGTCGTGATCACGTCGAAGACCACATGCTCGGCCGCCATCCCGCCCAGCGCGCCGACGATGCGGCCGCGGAGATACGCCTCGGTGTACGCGTACCTGTCCACGTCCGGCGTGGAGAGCGTGACGCCCAGCGCCCGGCCGCGCGGCACGATGGTGACCTTGCGGACCGGGTCCGCGCCGGGCTGGAGCATGCCGAGCAGCGCGTGACCGCTCTCGCGGTAGGCGGTGCGTCTGCGATCCTCCTCCGGCATGATCAGCGGGCGTTCCGCGCCGAGCTGGACCTTTTCCAGGGCGGCGAAGAGGTCGGACTGGGTAACTGCCGGCTGCTGGCGCTTGACCGCGAGGAGCGCGGCCTCGTTGACCAGGTTGGCGAGATCCGCGCCCGTCATCCCCGGCGTCGCGCCGGCGATCTGGGCCAGGTCGACGTCCTCGGCCAGTGGGACCCGCCGGGTGTGGATCTCGACGATGGCCTCGCGGCCGGCGCGGTCGGGCGGAGAGACCTGGACGACCCGGTCGAAGCGGCCGGGCCTGGTCAGCGCGGGGTCGAGGATGTCGGCGCGGTTGGTGGCGGCGAGTACGACCACTCCCTCCGAGCCGCTGAAGCCGTCCATCTCGGTGAGGATCTGGTTGAGCGTCTGCTCGCGCTCGTCGTGCCCGCCCAGGCCCGCGCCGCCGCCCCGCAGCCGCCCGATCGTGTCGATCTCGTCGATGAAGATGACGGCGGGGGCGACCTTGCGCGCCTCGGCGAAGAGTTCACGGACCCGGCTGGCGCCCACTCCGACGATCATCTCGATGAACTCCGAGGCGGACGCGGAGAAGAACGGCACCCCGGCCTCGCCCGCCACTGCCCGCGCCAGCAGCGTTTTCCCGGTCCCGGGCGGTCCCGAGAGCAGTACGCCGCCGGGCATCCTCGCGCCCATCTTCCGGTACGCCTGCGGGTTCTTGAGGAACTCGACGATGTCGTTGAGCTCGGCCTTGACCTCGTCGATGCCGGCCACGTCATCGAAGGTGGTGCGCCTGCCCGGCTCGACCTCCACCGGCTTCGGCTTACGCCCGAGCACGCCGCCGCCCAGCGGCGCGCCCGTCCGCCGGGCGATGTACAACCACAGCAGTACGAGGAACAGCATCGGCGCGAGCGAGATCAGCAGATTGGCCAGAATGCCGCGTCCCGTGGTGACGACCGGCTCGGCCGTCACGGTGACGTTCTGCTTGCTCAGCTCGTCCCAGAGCTTGTCGTCGGCGAAGCCCGGCCGATGGGTCGTGAACTTGGTGTAGTCGCCCTTGCCGTCAGGAAGGGGTGCCTCCCGCTTGAGCTCGCCCTGGATCGTGTCGCCCCTGGCGTAGATCTTCGAGACGTTGCCGTTTGACCTGCTTGCTGAACTCCGTGTACGAGATGGCTGGCCCGCCCCCGCCGCCGAAGAAGGACAGCAGCAGATTGGCGGCCAGAAAGACGACGAGCGCGGTGAGAATCAGGCCGGCCCAGCCCCCGGGCATCTTCCTGGACGGAGGCGCGCCCTCGGAGCGCCACGGCTGGTCGATCCGCTCGCGTGGGGGTACGGGGTTGACCACGCCTGCTCTCCTCTGCCGTGACTCGGCGCCTGTGCCCATGACCGCACAGATCCCCAGGCGTCGCCAGCCGAAGCCGCCGGCCCTGCGAGGGCGCCGTCACGCGGCCGGACCGAGCACGCAAAGGGCCCACGACCGGTCCGGTCGCGGGCCCTTCGGGGCTGGTGTCAGCGTGTCAGCACGTCAGCCCATGAACTTCTTGAAGTCCTCGGGCAGTTCGAAGTCCTTGCCCGGCTCACCGGTCGGCAGGCCGAACGCGTTGCCCTGCGCCGCCTGCTCGCGGCGCGCCGCGGCCGCCTGCTCCTCGGCCTTGCGCTTCATCGGGTTGCCGCTCTTGCGCTTGCCCTTGGCCTGCTTGACCTGCTTCTTCTGGCGGCCAGGGCCACCACCCATGCCGGGCATCCCGGGCATACCCGGCATCCCACCGCCCTGCGCCATCCTCGACATCATCTTGCGGGCCTCGAAGAACCGCTCAACCAGGCCCTTCACGGCGCTGACCTCGACACCGGAGCCCTTGGCGATACGGGCACGGCGCGAGCCGTTGATGATCGTCGGCTCCTGACGCTCGCCGGGCGTCATCGACTTGATGATCGCGGCGGTACGGTCGACGTCCCGCTCGTCGATGTTGTTGATCTGGTCCTTGATCTGCCCCATGCCGGGCAGCATCCCGAGCAGCTTGGAGATGGAGCCCATCTTCCTGACCTGCTCCATCTGGGCCAGGAAGTCGTCGAGCGTGAAGTCCTTGCCCTTGCTGCTCGCCAGCTTGGAGGCCATTTTGGCGGCCTCTTCCTGGCTGAAGGTCTGCTCGGCCTTCTCGATCAGCGACAGCATGTCGCCCATGCCGAGGATGCGGGACGCCATGCGGTCCGGGTGGAACGCGTCGAAGTCGTCCAGCTTCTCGCCGTTGGAGGCGAACATGATCTGGCGGCCGGTGACGTGCGCGATGGAGAGCGCCGCGCCACCGCGGGCGTCACCGTCGAGCTTGGAGAGCACCACGCCGTCGAAGCCGACGCCGTCGCGGAACGCCTCGGCGGTGTTGACCGCGTCCTGACCGATCATCGCGTCGACGATGAAGAGGACCTCGTCGGGGCTGACGGCGTCGCGGATGTCCGCGGCCTGCTGCATCAGCTCCTGGTCGATGCCGAGGCGGCCGGCGGTGTCGACGATGACCACGTCGTACTGCTTGGACTTGGCGTGCTCGATGGAGTCCTTGGCGACCTTGACCGGGTCGCCGACGCCGTTGCCCGGCTCCGGCGCGTAGACCGCGACGCCCGCGCGCTCGGCGACGACGGAGAGCTGGGTGACCGCGTTGGGGCGCTGGAGGTCACAGGCGACGAGCAGCGGCGAGTGCCCCTGGCCCTTGAGCCACAGGCCCAGCTTTCCGGCCAGCGTCGTCTTACCGGCACCCTGCAGACCCGCGAGCATGATCACGGTCGGCGGCTGCTTGGCGAACCGGAGGCGGCGGGTCTCGCCACCGAGGATGCCGATGAGCTCCTCGTTGACGATCTTGATGACCTGCTGGGCCGGGTTCAGCGCCTGGGAGACCTCGGCGCCACTCGCGCGCTCCTTGACCTGCTTGATGAAGGCCCGGACGACGGGCAGCGCGACATCCGCCTCGAGCAGCGCGATACGGATCTCGCGCGCGGTGGCGTCGATGTCCGCCTCGGACAGGCGGCCCTTGCCCCGGAGGTTCTTGAATGTCGCGGCAAGGCGGTCGGAGAGGGTGTCGAACACGGTGGTCGCGGATCCTCAGGTGTCGGGAGCAGGCGGACAGTGTCCCCCAGGGTATCCGGCCGCGCGCGGTGTGGTCTGCCCCGTGGGGGGGTCTCACATCAGGCGCGCAGCACCGCCTCCAGCGCACGGGCCGTCTCGGCGGCCTCCTCGGCCGGCAGCGGTGCCCCTTCCGGGCCCGTCACATAGAAGGCGTCGACGGCGTTCGCGCCGAGCGTGGAGACATGGGCGCTGCGCACCCGTAGCTCCGCTTCGTCCAGCGCGCGGCCGATGCGGTGCAGCAGCCCGGGGGCGTCGTGGGCGCGGACCTCGATCACGGTGGCGAGCCGGGAGCCCGCGGGCGCGACGGTCACGCGCGGGGGCGGGGCCTGGACCCCGCGGCGGCGCGGATAGGCGGCCTCCCGCTCGGCGAGCCTCGCCGGGATGTCGAGCGAGCCGTCCAGGGCCCGTACGAGATCGGCGCGGAGCCGGGCAGCCTGCGGCAGGGAGCCGTACTCCGCCGCCACCCGCCAGCTCAGCAGCAGTACGCCACCGGGCCCGCCGAGTTCGCTGGGCACGTCGATGGAGCGCAGGTCGGCGGCCCGGACGGTCAGCCGGTGCAGGGCCAGCACGCCGGCCGCCGCGGGCAGCACCCCCGGCTGGTCGGGCAGCGCGATCAGCAGCTCGACGCCGACGGGTTCGGGTTCGTCGCCCGCCGGCTGCTCGGTCTGGGCGTGCAGCGCGAGCACCGGTTCGCCGGTACGCAGCGCCTCGATGGCGAGACGTTCCTGCTCGGCGCTCGGCGCGGCGGGCTCCGGCTCGATCGGCGCCGCGCCCGCGAGGACAGCCGCGACCCGTTGCACCAGGTCGCCGACGAGCGAACCACGCCAGGAGGACCAGGCGGCGGGCCCGGTGGCGAGTGCGTCGGCCTCGGTCAGGGCGTGCAGCAGCTCGAGCGTGCCGGCGGATCCGACGACCTCGGCGACGGACGCGACCGTGGCCGGGTCGTCCAGATCGCGCCGGGTGGCCGTCTCGATGAGCAGCAGGTGGTGGCGTACGAGCGTGGCGATGACGGCCACATCGGCGCGGTCGAATCCGATCCGGGTGGCGACGTCCTTGGCGATGGTCTCGCCCGCCACCGAGTGGTCCCCCGGCCAGCCCTTGCCGATGTCGTGCAGCAGGGCCGCGATCAGCAGCAGATCGGGGCGGCCCACCCGGCGGGTCAGCGCGGAGGCCTTGACCGCCGCCTCGACGAGATGCCGGTCGACGGTCCAGGTGTGTACGGGGTTGCGCTGTGGCCGGCACCGTACGCGCTCCCAGTCGGGCAGCAGCTGGGTGATCAGGCCCTCGGCCTCGAGCGCCTCCCAGACCCCGATCGTCGACTCCCCCGCGCCGAGCAGGGTGAGGAGTTCCTCGCGGGCTTCGGCGGGCCACGGCACAGGCAGCGGGCGGGCGGTGGCTGCGAGCCGCCGTACCGCGTACAGGGAGATCGGCAGCCCGGACTGGGCGGCGGCCGCGGCGGCCCGCAGCGGGAGCACCGGGTCGCGTTCGGGCCGCGCTGCGCGGGCGAGCACCACCTCGCCGTCCTGCTCGACGACGCCCTCGGCGAGGGGGCTGCGCTCGGGCTGGGTGCCGCGGCCGCCGCCCAGCATCGCCCGCAGCCGGGGCCGTACGGCGCGTGACCTGAGTACGCGGTTCACCTCGCGCCAGGTGACGTCCGTGGCGTACGAGACGGTGCGCGCCGCTTCGTACACCTGCCGCAGCAGCGCGTCGGCGTCCAACAGGCCGAGATCGGCGGCGACTTGGTCCTGCTCCTGCAGGGCGAGCCGGTCGGTGGCGCGCCCTGTGGTCAGATGCAGCGCGTCCCGGGCGTCCATCAGCGTCCGGCGGGCTTCGTTGAGCCCTTCGCGGGGCGCGTCGGCGAGCCAGGAGGCGGCGACGGCGCGCAGTGCGGTGGCGTCCCGCAAGCCGCCGCGCGCCTCTTTCAGGTCCGGCTCCAGGAGGAACTGCAACTCGCCCTGGCGCTCGGCCCGTTCGCGGCAGAGCTCGTCCAGCTCGGGCAGCCGCTTGGGGGCCTGGTTGCGCCAGTCGGCCAGCACGGCGGTGCGCAGCCCGGTCAGCAGACCCAGATCGCCCGCGACATGGCGCGCGTCCAGCAGCCCGAGCTGCACCTTGAGGTCTTCGCCCGCGGTCTTGCGGGCCTCGCCGGGAGTGCGTACGGAGTGGTCGAGTGCGAGCCCCAGATCCCACACCGGGTACCACATCCGGTCCGCGAGGGCGGCGATGTCACCCACGTCCGCCCGCCCGTCGTGCAGCAGGAGCAGATCGAGGTCGCTGCGCGGGGAGAGTTCGCCGCGCCCGTAACCGCCGACGGCGACGAGCGCCGTGCCCCGTACCCCGGCCTCCAGACAGGCGGTGGTGAACAGCGCGTTCAGCCAGTCGTCGGTCAGTCTGGCCAGGGCAGCACGGCGCGGCGGCCCGGACTGCGCCTTCTCGTTGAGAAGGCGCAGCCGGGCCGCCGCATAGCCGCTGGGTCCCGAGTCTTCCGCTTCGGTGGTCACATCAAGGCTCGTCACCCAGCAGCTCCTGTTCTGCTCTGCGTTTACAGCGCGTCCGGGCCGCGTTCGCCGGTCCGCACCCGTACCGCTGCCTCGACCGGGACGCTCCACACCTTGCCGTCACCGATCTTGCCCGTGCGGGCCGCCTTGACGACCACGTCGATGAGCTGTTCGGCGTCGCCGTCCTCGACCAGTACCTCTATGCGGATCTTCGGCACCAGGTCGACGGTGTACTCCGCACCGCGGTAGACCTCGGTGTGACCGCGCTGGCGGCCGTATCCACTGGCCTCCGTGACCGTGAGCCCCTGGACTCCGAAGGCCTGCAGGGCCTCCTTGATCTCGTCGAGCCGGTGCGGCTTCACGACGGCGGTGATGAGCTTCATGCGTCCACCTTCTTGGTCTGAGCCGCGGCTGCCACGGAGTCGCCCGGGGCGGGCACGGCCTTACGGGAACCGGCGCCGCCGCCGGCACCGCTGAAGTCGTACGCCGTCTCGGCGTGCTCGTCCTGGTCGATGCCGGAGACCTCGACGTCCTCCTCGACCCGCATGCCGATCGTCTTGTCGAGGACGAAGGCGAGCAATGCCGATGCCACCAGAGAGTAGGCCAGTACAGCGCCGACACCGACGGCCTGCTTGCCGAGCTGGTCGAGGCCGCCGCCGTAGAAGAGGCCCTTGACGTCGCTCTGGACGCCGCCGGTGGCGAAGAGGCCGACCAGCAGCGAGCCGACGATACCGCCGACGAGGTGGACGCCGACGACGTCGAGCGAGTCGTCGTAACCGAACTTGAACTTCAGGCCGACGGCCATGGCGCAGAGCACACCGGCGATGACGCCGACGGCGATCGCGCCGAGCGGGCTCACGGCGCCGCCGGACGGGGTGATGGCGACCAGACCCGCGACCGCGCCGGACGCGGCGCCGAGGGTGGTGAAGGCGCCGTGGCGGATCTTCTCGTACGCCAGCCAGGCGAGCATCGCGGCCGCGGTGGCGACCTGGGTGTTGACGAACATCACCGCGCCGACACCGTCGTCGTTGCCCAGCCACGAGCCGGCGTTGAAGCCGAACCAGCCGAACCACAGCAGACCGGCGCCGAGCATCACCAGCGGCAGGCTGTGCGGCCGCATCGGGTCCTTCTTGAAGCCGACGCGCTTGCCGATGACGAGGATCACGCCGAGGGCCGCGGCACCGGCGTTGATGTGGACGGCGGTGCCGCCCGCGAAGTCGATGACGCCGAGCTCGAAGAGCCAGCCGCCCGCACCCCACACCCAGTGCGCGACCGGGAAGTAGACGACGGTGACCCACAGCGCGACGAACAGCGCCCAGGCGGTGAACTTCACGCGGTCGGCGAGCGCACCGCTGATCAGCGCGGGCGTGATGATCGCGAACATCAGCTGGAAGACCGCGAAGACGTACACCGGGATGGTGTAGCCGTCCCACAGCTGGGTGATGCCGATGCCGCTCAGCCCGACGTAGTCGGCGCTCCAGCCGATGATGGAGCCCTTGTCGGTGCCGAAGGCGAGGCTGAAGCCGTACAGCACCCACAGGATGGTGACGATCCCGAGGCTGATGAAGCTCATCATCAGCATGTTGAGGGTGCTCTTGACCCGGACCATGCCTCCATAGAAGAAGGCAAGGCCCGGCGTCATGATCATCACCAGGGCGGAACAGATGAGCATGAAGCCGGTATTGGCTGCAGACAGTGTCGGGGCGTCTGCGGCAAGCGTCGAGATGCCTTGAGGCATCGGCGTCTCCTCGTCGTCGGTGCGGCCGCGTGCGGGCGAAGCCTGTGCGGAAGGGCGGGCCGGTTATGCGCCCTAAAGTTGACGCAAGGCGGTTTCCGCCAATGCCGCACGATGTTTCGCCGCAGTGACGAAGAGGTCCGGCGTGTTACGCGGCGATGAACAGGTGGGTGGGGCGGGAGGGCCGGGAGTACCCTCTGCGCACATCACCAGCCGACCACGACGCCCACCCGCCTGACCTGGCACGGGGGAGCCGAGTCGGGTTGTTCGGGGTGAGCGTCGCGGCCGGGGCCTGGTGACGCCGCCCGCTCAGACCGCTTCCGCGGTCTCGGGCAGCTGGGCGGTCAGCTGGTCGGTGAAGTGGGCGACCTCGGGAACGTCGCCGAAGTCCCGGGCCGCCGTGTCGACCGTCTTGCGCAACCGGGTGTTGACCCGCTCGGAGCGCACCCGCTTGGCGATCTTGAGCGCCTGGCCGGCCAGCTCCGTGGACTGCTCGGGCTCCTTCTTGAGCAGATGGACCGTGGCCATGCCGACCAGGTTGAGTGCGTACGACCGCTGGTGCTCGTCGTCCTGGCCGAAAAGCTCGACGGCGCGCCGCATGACCGGCTCGGCGAGCGAGGCGTAGGTGGGGCTGCGGCCCGCCACATAGGCCAGATCGCGGTACGAGTGGGCGTTCTCCCCATTGAGCTCGGCCTCGGAGAAGAAGCGGATCCAGTCGGGCTCGGACTCGCCGTCGAGACCCGTGTCGGCGAAGGTGTCCTCGGCCATCCGGACGGCTCGCTTGCACTTGCTGGGCTGGCCCATGTTGGCGTAAGCGCGGGCCTCCATCGCATACAGCATCGCCTGGGTGCGCGGGGTCGCGCAGTCGCGGCTGCCGTACTGCGCGAGATGGACGAGCTCCAGGGCGTCGTCGGGCCGCCCGAGGTGGATCATCTGGCGGCTCATGGAGGACAGGATGTACGAGCCGAGTGGCTTGTCGCCCGCCTCCTTGGCGGCGTGCAGGGCGAGCACGAAGTACTTCTGCGCGGTGGGCTGCAGTCCGACGTCGTAGCTCATCCAGCCGGCCAGCTCGGCGAGCTCGGCGGCGCACCTGAACAGCCGCTGTGAGGTGGCCTGGGGCTGCGGCTCCTGGAGCAGATCGGTTACTTCGTGCAGTTGGCCCACGACCGCCTTGCGTCGCAGCCCGCCGCCGCACTGCGCGTCCCACTGTCGGAACATGGCGGTGGTGGACTCCAGCAGCTCCAGCTCGGGCTTGGAGAGCCTCGAAGCCCTGCGCAATGCGGCGAGAGGCACCTGCTGCCCCGGCTCACCGGGCGGGGAGGGCACCAGCCAGCGCTGCATCGGCTCGACGAGTGCGGGTCCCGCGGCCAGGGCGAGCGAGGTCCCGAGGAAACCGCGCCGCGCCAGCATCAGGTCGCTGCGCGAGAACTCGCTGAGCAGGGCGACGGTCTGGGTGCCCGCCCAGGGGAGATCCACCCCGGACACTGCGGGTGACTGATGCGCCGAGCGCAGTCCGAGGTCCTCGATGGCGACGACGGTGCCGAAGCGCTCGGAGAACAGCTCGGAGAGGATGCGCGGAATCGGCTCGCGCGGCTGCTCGCCGTCGAGCCACCGGCGTACGCGTGAGGTGTCGGTGCTGATGTGGTGTGCGCCCATCTGGCGCGCCCGGCGGTTCACTTGACGCGCGAGTTCGCCCTTCGACCAACCGCTGCGCACGAACCACGAGCTCAACTGCTCGTTCGGGCGCTTGCCGGCATCCGTACCGTTTGCGCCGCTGCCGTCCACTGGAACGCCCCCATCCGCTGAAGCCTTTGTCGCCCCGAACCCCTACCAGAATGCCGTGAGTTGAGACCGTCCGTGCGGAGGTTGCGCCCTACCGAACAGGAAACCGAGTTGCCCCCGGCATACCCGCGGGTGCGCAAAGCTCCAGGGTTCGTGTACTGAAAGTAATCCCACGATCACCCCTCTCGCGAGCGCAATTGCAGAAACGCCACCATTCGCCACCCCTTCGAATGAACTCCCTTGCCGCCGGGCGCGATTCACTTGACATACGACGATCAGGATGTGGCGGAGCGGTGCACACACAGGCGCGCAGCCTGGTCCGCACCACCCCTTGCGCCACTGTGCGCCACCTGACCTTTACCGGTTGCGACTCAGTGTCACGAGGAGACTTCGGGTCGTAACCACCGGCGATTCAGACCCGTTGGAGGGGGCATGGGCTTCACGATCGGCGGCATCCGGGAGATGCGGTCCGGCTCACGGCGCCGCGGCCGCACCACAGAGTGCACAGTGGTGGCCGAGTACACAGGGCTGTGGGGCTGGGACGTGGCGCCGGGGGCGCGAGCGGCGTCCGGCGAATGTTCCTGCGAGGCGGCGGACTGCGCGTCCCCGGGGGCCCATCCACTCGGCTTCGCTCCCGAGGTGCCCGCGGGCGCGACGCTGGACGAGGTCACAAAGGCGTTGTCCGAAGTGCCGGGCGCGTCGCTGCTGCTGCCGGTCGGCCGCACCTTCGACATCCTCGACATTGCCGCCCCGGCCGGCCGGCGGGCGCTGGTACGCCTGGAGCGGATGGGGCTGCCGATCGGCCCGGTGACGGCCACGCCGGACGGCCGCTGCCAGTTCTTCGTCGCCCCCGGCGCCGCCGACGAACTCCCGGACCTGCTCTACCGGATGGGCTGGGACGACGCGGACCTGGACCTGCACTGCCTGGGCCCGGGCGCCCACATCACGGCCCCGCCGTCCGACCACGCGGGCCTGGGCCCGGTCAGCTGGCTGCGCCCACCGTCTCTGGACACGGCGCCGCCGGAGGCGCGACTGCTGTTGGGCACGCTGGCGTACGTCTGCCACCGTTCGTGAGCCTGGGTCGGGCGGCCGATACGGAAATGCCCGGCCTCGTCTGCACGACGTGGCCGGGCATTTCCTTGGGTACGTCATGACGCACCGCGAGCGGGTGCGCCTGCGGCGGGCTTGTTCCCCGCCCCGCGGCAGCTAGTCGCCGATCAGCGCATCCACGAACGCCTCCGGCTCGAACGGCGCCAGATCGTCCGGTCCCTCGCCCAGGCCCACCAGCTTCACCGGTACGCCCAGCTCCCGCTGCACCGCGATCACGATGCCGCCCTTGGCCGTGCCGTCCAGCTTCGTCAGCACGATGCCGGTGATGTCCACGACCTCCGCGAACACCCGCGCCTGCACCAGACCGTTCTGCCCCGTCGTGGCGTCCAGGACCAGCAGGATCTCGTCCAGCGGTCCGTGCTTCTCGACGACGCGCTTGACCTTGCCGAGCTCGTCCATCAGGCCCGTCTTGGTGTGCAGCCGGCCCGCCGTGTCGATCAGTACGACGTCGGCGCCCTCGGCGATGCCCTCCTTGACCGCGTCGAACGCGACCGACGCCGGGTCGCCGCCCTCCGGGCCGCGCACCGTGCGCGCGCCGACCCGCTCGCCCCAGGTCTGGAGCTGGTCCGCGGCCGCCGCGCGGAACGTGTCCGCCGCGCCGAGCACCACGGAGCGGCCGTCCGCGACGAGCACCCGCGCCAGCTTGCCGGTCGTCGTGGTCTTTCCTGTGCCGTTGACGCCGACGACCATGACGACGCCAGGGGTGTCCAGACCGCTCTCGGTCTTCACCGCGCGGTCGAAGTCGGTGCCTAGCAGATGCAGCAGTTCCTCGCGCAGCAGGCCGCGCAGTTCCTCGGGCGTACGCGTACCGAGCACCCTCACGCGCTCGCGCAGCCGCTCGACCAGCTCCTGGGTCGGCGCGACGCCGACGTCCGCGGTGAGCAGGGTGTCCTCGATCTCCTCCCAGGTCTCCTCGTCGAGGTTGTCTCGGGACAGGAGCGTGAGCAGCCCCTTGCCGAGCGTGTTCTGGGACCGGGCGAGGCGGGCGCGGAGCCTGACCAGACGGCCGGCGGTCGGCTCGGGGATCTCGATCTCGGGGACCGGCGGCGCCGCGACGACCGGATCCTCGACGGCGGCCGGGGTCTCGACGGCCTCGGCGGCGTCGGGGAGGTCGACCTCCTCGATCGTGCGGCGTGGCTCTTCGACCGTCGGCGCCGCGTCCTCACCGACCTGAGGCTCGGCGGGCGGGGCAGTGATGGTCGGCGTGCTCGACGGCGCCGAGGGCGGCAGCTGCTTCTTCTTGCGGCTGCTGACCACGAGCCCGCTGATCGCGCCGACCGCGACCAGGGCGATGACTACAGCAAGGATGAGGATTTCCATAACCCACCCAGTATCGGCCACGACCGCTCACCCGCAGCAGCCCCGGAGGATCCCACAAGGCCCAGGACTCCATTTGGACCTTTTGGGGGGTTCGGGCGATGCTGGTTGTTCAGGTCTTCTGCCGGCCGGCACTCCTCCCCCGGCGTCCCCCCGCCCCACTCTACGGAGCTCTTCCATGCCCCACGCCTCCGAATCCGAAGGCGCGATAGAGACCCGTGGCCTCGAACCCGTCCCCGACGGCGAGCGCACCGGCCACGTACGCGAACTCTTCCCCACCTGGGTCGCAGCCAACATCAGCGTGTTGTTGCTCACGATGGGTGCGGGCCTGATCGTTTTCAACGGTCTGAACTTCTGGCAGGTGCTGGTCGTCGGAGTCGCGGCACCCCTCGTCTCGTACGGAATCGTGGGCCTGATCTCCATCGCCGGAAAGCGCGGCGGCTCCCCCGGCATGGCCCTGTCCCGCGCGGTCTTCGGCCAGCGCGGAAATCTCTTCCCCGGCTCGCTCATCTGGGTCGCGCGCTGGGGCTGGGAGACGATCAACGCGGTTACCGGCGCGTACGCCGTGCTGACCGTGCTGGATCTGCTCTTCGGCGTGGAGAGCAACACCGCGCTGATCGTCGTCACGCTGCTGGTCTTCGTCGCCTGCACGTTCCTGGTCTCCGGGCTCGGCATCAATGCTCTGCGCGTGTGCAGCAAGTGGTCGACATATCTCTTCGGCGCGTTCAGCGTGCTGGTGCTGGTCCATCTGGTCGCGAACACCGACTGGTCCGCGGTCTTCGGCAAGCCGGCCGGGTCGACGGCGATGATGGTCGCGGGTATCGGCACCATCGCGGCGGGCGGCATCAGCTGGGTCCCCTCGGGCCCGGACTTCACCCGCTATCTCCCGCGCGCCGCGTCCGGCAGGGCGATGGTCGGCTCGACGGTCGGCGGCGCCGGGATCGTCGTACTGCCGATGGTGCTGATGGGCGCGGTGATGGCGGTCTCGACGCCGGATCTGGCGAGCGCCACCGACCCGGTCGCGTTCATCGGCCAGATCCTGCCGATGTGGATCGCGGTTCCGTATCTCCTCATCGCGCTGGTGGGCATGCTGCTGATCAACTCGATGTCGATGTACTCGGCGGGCTTCACCGCGCAGACCCTGGGCATCAAGGTCCCGCGCGCCTGGGCGGTCAGCGTGAACGCCGTCATCAGCCTGGTATTCGGCTTCCTGCTGATGGTGGTGGCGACCAGCTTCATCGGCTCGTTCATCTCCTTCCTGACACTGCTCGCGGTGGCGTTCTCGGCGTGGATCGGCGTCTTCGGTGTGGACATGCTGCGCCGGCGCACGTACGACGGTGGGGCGTTGATGGATACCACGCGCACCAGCGCCTACTGGTACCGGGGCGGCTTCGCCTGGCAGGCGATGACGGCGTGGGCACTCGCGCTGCTGGTCGGTCTGCTCTTCACCAAGGTCGACTGGTTCGCCGGTCCGCTCGCCCCGACCTGGATCGGGAAGCACGGCCTGGGCTGGGCGGCCACGATCGTCGTCTCGGCGGCGCTGTACGCGGTGCTGCCGCGCACCCGGTCCGCGGCGCCCGAGCCGATCCCGGCCGCTCCCGTCACAGAACCCGAGTCCACGACCCTGTCAATCTGACGCTGCGTCAGCTACCGTCCTCCTTCGCCACGTTCACACCGGCGGAGGGGGACGTTCCCATGGCCTTCACAGTGGCCCGCTTCAATCTCGTCGATCCCGG
This sequence comes from Streptomyces sp. V1I1, assembly GCF_030817355.1. NCBI lineage: Bacteria > Bacillati > Actinomycetota > Actinomycetes > Kitasatosporales > Streptomycetaceae > Streptomyces > Streptomyces sp. V1I1. The sequence continues at coordinate 2,246,057 of NZ_JAUSZH010000001.1, forward strand.
CGCGACGCCCGATACCCTCGCGGCTCGCTATCGCGCCGCCCTGGAGATGGCCGCGTACGCCGACGACCGCGGCCTCGACACGATCCAGACCGAGGAGCACCACGGCGCCGAGAACAACTGGCTGCCGTCTCCCTTCGTCTTCGCCGGGGCGGTCCTCGGCTCCACGCGCCGGATCGCGGTCACCGTCTCCGCGATCATCGGTCCGCTCTACGATCCGCTGCGGCTGGCAGAGGACATCGCCGTACTCGATCTGGTCGGCAAGGGCCGTCTGGTCACGGTCGCGGGCATCGGCTACCGGCCGGAGGAGTACGAGCAGTTGGGGGTGGAGTGGACCCGGCGCGGCAAGCTCCAGGACGAGCTGCTCGAGACACTGCTGACGGCGTGGACCGGTGAGCCGTTCACGTACCGCGGGCGGACCGTCCGGGTGACCCCGCGTCCGTACACCCAGCCGCATCCGATGCTGCTGGTGGGCGGCTCCTCGCGGGCGGCGGCCCGGCGCGCGGCCCGGCTCGGGCTGCCGTTCTTCCCGAGCGCGCATCTGCCGGAGCTGGAGGCGTACTACCACGAGCAGCGCGAGCGGTACGGGACCGAGGGCTGGACGATGATGCCGGCGGAGAAGACGCCGCTCCTGCATCTCGCGGAGGACCCGGACCGCGCGTGGGCCGAGTATGGCGGGTACTTCCTGCACGAGGCGCGGATGTACGCCTCCTGGCAGTCGAAGGACATCCGCTCCGCGGTTCGCTCGAAGGCGACGACGGTCGAGGAGCTGCGCGAAGAGGGCGTGTACCGGATCGTCACGCCGGACGAGTGCGTGGCGCTCGGCGGGGACAGCCTGGTGCTGCATCCGCTGTGCGGCGGCATGCCGGTGGACGAGGGCTGGCGCAGCCTTCAGCTCTTCGCCGAGAGCGTGCTCCCCCGGCTCACTGGCTGAGCCTGCCCGACGCACACGTACTGCCCCGGCTCGAGGGCCTCTGGGAGACGCTGAGCCGGGGCAGTTCCGTGGTGAGGAGAGGGGCAGCGGGGATTAGCCCATCTCCTCCAACGCCTTGCCCTTGGTCTCCTTGACGAACAGAAGTACGAAGGGGATCGAGAGCGCGGCGAAGGCTGTGTAGATGACGTACGTGCCGGAGAGGTTCCAGTCCGCCAGGCTCGGGAAGCTCGCGGTGATGGCCCAGTTGGCGATCCACTGCGCGGACGCGGCGACGCCGAGTGCCGCCGCGCGGATCCGGTTCGGGAACATCTCGCCCAGGAAGACCCAGACCACGACGCCCCACGAGAGGGCGAAGAAGAGCACGAAGACATGCGCGGCGATCAGGGCGACGGCTCCCTGGGTGCTGGGCAGCTTGCCGTCGACGAGGTCGGCGGAGAAGGCCCAGGCCTCGAAGGCAAGGGCGATCGCCATACCGGCGGAGCCGACGAGGGCGAGCGGACGTCGGCCGACCCGGTCGACCAGGACCATCGCGATCACGGTGCCGATGATGTTGATGATCGACGTGGTGAACGAGTAGAAGAAGGACTCGGCCGGGTCGATGCCGACCGACTGCCACAGCGCCGCGGAGTAGTAGAAGACGACGTTGATGCCGACCAACTGCTGGAAGAGGGAGAGTCCGATGCCGACCCAGACGATGGGCAGGAAGTTGAAGCGGCTGCCCAGCAGGTCCTTGAAGCTCGACTTGTGCTCGCGGCGCATCGCGAGGTCGATCTCGGCGACACGGGCGTCCAGGTCGATTTTGTGGCCCTCGACCTCGCCGAGGACCTCCTTCGCCTTGTCGACCTTTCCGACGGAGATCAGGTAGCGGGGCGACTCGGGGATCGCGAAGGAGAGCAGACCGTACAGCATCGCGGGGACGACCATGACGCCGAGCATCCACTGCCAGGCCTCGATCCCGCCGATCTCGCCGCGCTGCTCACCGTCGGCGAGCTGCAGGATGCCGTAGTTGACCAGCTGCGAGACGGCGATGCCGATGACGATCGCGGCCTGCTGGAAGGAGGCGAGCCGGCCTCGGTAGGCGGCCGGGGACACCTCGGCGATGTAGGCCGGGCCGATGACCGAGGCCATGCCGATGGCGAAGCCGCCGATGACGCGCCAGAAGGCGAGGTCGTAGAGGGCGAAGGGGAGGGCGGAGCCCACCGCGCTGACGGTGAAGAGCACGGCGGCGATCTGCATACAGCGGATGCGGCCGATGCGGTCGGCGATCCGGCCGGCGGTGGCGGCGCCGATGGCGCAGCCGATCAGGGCGATGGCGATGACCTGGGCGAGCGTTCCCGAGCCGATGTCGTAGCGGTCCCGGATGGCCTCGACGGCGCCGTTGATCACGGAGCTGTCGTACCCGAAGAGGAAGCCGCCCATCGCGGCGGAGGCCGTGATGAAGATGACGTGGGCGAGATGCTCCGGGTGGGCTTCACGGGCTCCCGATGCCGGTGGCGGCTGCGAGGTGCTGGTCACGTGTACTCCTGGGGCCGTCCGGCAGCGTCGCCGGGCGTGGGCAGGGCGAGCCCTTCAAGTGGCGCACAACTTCACGTCGCCCACCACCTGAAGGTAAAAGCAACGTTGCAGAGACTATTCGTTCAAGTTTCGAAGTCAAGACCCTTACTGAACAGATCTGAACCGCATGCGGACCGACTTGAGTTCAACACTTGAAGATCGGTCAGCGGTGCTCAGCGGTTGTCAGCGAAGGCGCTGGCTGATGACCTTGGAGACGCCGTCGCCCTGCATGGAGACGCCGTACAGCGCGTCAGCGACTTCCATCGTCCGCTTCTGGTGCGTGATCACGATCAGCTGCGAGGACTCCTGGAGCTCCTGCATGATCCGGATCAGCCGCTGGAGGTTGGTGTCGTCGAGCGCCGCCTCGACCTCGTCCATCACATAGAACGGGCTGGGCCTGGCCTTGAAGATCGACACCAGCAGCGCGACGGCGGTCAGCGAGCGCTCGCCGCCCGAAAGGAGCGAGAGCCGCTTGACCTTCTTGCCCGGCGGCCGCGCCTCGACGTCCACGCCCGTGGTGAGCATGTTGTCGGGGTCGGTCAGAATCAGCCGGCCCTCGCCGCCCGGGAAGAGCCGCGAGAAGACACCCTCGAACTGGCGGGCCGTGTCCCGGTACGCATCGGTGAAGACCTGCTCGACGCGCTCGTCGACTTCCTTGATCACCTGGAGTAGGTCGGCCCTGGTCTTCTTCAGGTCTTCAAGCTGCTCGGAGAGGAACTTGTGGCGCTCCTCCAGCGCGGAGAACTCCTCCAGGGCAAGCGGATTCACCTTCCCGAGCTGCTGATACGCCCGTTCGGCGGACTTGAGCCGCTTCTCCTGCTCACCGCGTACGAAAGGTCTCGGCTGGTTGCGCGGGTGCTCAGGGTCATCGGGCAGGTCCTCTCCCTCGGCGGGCAGTGACGGCGGCACCAGCTGGTCGGGCCCGTACTCTGCGATCAGCCCGGCGGGTTCCACGCCGAGCTCCTCCAGAGCCTTGGTCTCCAACTGCTCGATCCGCAGCCGCTTCTCCGCCCCGAGTACCTCGCCGCGGTGAACTGAATCCGTGAGTTTGTCGAGCTCGCCCTTGAGGTCGCGCCCCTGGTTACGGGCTGCGCTCAACTCCTGTTCGCGCTCGGCCTTGGCCCCCTCGGCCGCGACCCGCTCCGCCTCGGCCCGCACCAGCGAGACCTCGACATGGGCCAGCAGCTGGCGGGCACCGCTCGCCACAGCGGACGCGACCTCCGCCTCGTGGCGCAGCCGGGCGCGCCGCTGTTCGGCGCGCGCCCGTGCCTCGCGCTCGGCGCGCGCACCCCGGTCGAGTGCGTCCGCGCGCCCCGCGAGCCCCTTGACGCGCTCCTCGTGCGTACGGACCTGGAGGCGGGCCTCCATCTCGGTCTGGCGTGCGTTGGCGCCGTCGGCGGCGAGCCGGTCCCGTACATGCGTATCGGGCTCCTCCTCGATGGGAGCCTCTTCGGCGACGAGCAGCCGCTCGGCCAGCTCCTCGGCCTCCTCCCGCGCCCGCTCCAGCGCCTCCTGCGCCCTGGCGACGGCCGCGGTCGTCCGCTCGGCCTCGCCCGCGGCGCCGCGGGCCTGCCCGGCGAGCCGTCCCAGCTGACCCGACACGGCCGACTTCTCACGGTCGGCGGCCCGGCGGCGCTCCCCCAACTCCTCCACCAGCGCGGCACATTCGCGGCGACGCCCGGTGGCCAGCTGCTGGGCGGCGGCCAGCTCCTCGCACTGGACCGCCAGCTCCTCCAGCTCGGCGGCCGCCTCGTCGACGGATGCCTGAACCTCTAGCAGGCTCGGCGCTCCGGCGGAGCCGCCCTGCGCGAAGTGCGCCCCGAGGACATCGCCTTCGGCGGTCACGGCGGTGAGTTCGGGCCGCGAGTAGACCAGATCCTCGGCGTCCTCCAGCGTCCCGACGACGACCATGCCCCGCAGCAGCCGGTGCACGGCGGGCATCAGCTCATCGGGCCCGCGCAGCAGATCGGCGGCGTACGGGTGCCCGTCCGCGCGCCGCTCCGGCGGTACGGATTCGGGGGCGCCACCCAGCAGTATTGCCGCGCGCCCCGCGTCCGTCTTGCGGAGCAGCCGCAGCGCCTCGGCGGCGGTCGCCGGGGTCGACACGGCGACGGCGTCCGCGGCCGCGCCCAGCGCCGCCGCGACCGGCACCTCGTAGCCGGGAGCGACGGTGAGGAGCTCGGACGCCGGGCCGAGCAGACCGCTCAGCCGGTCCTTCGCGGCGAGCAGCGCGCCCGTGCCGTCCTTGCGGCGCAGGCCCAGGGCGAGCGCCTCGCGGCGGGCGGCCACGGCTGCGCGCTTGCGTTCGGCGGTGGTGAGGGCCTCGCGGGCCGCGCTCTGTGCCGCCTCCGCCTCCGCCAGTTCGTGCTTGACCGCGTCGTGCTGCCCGCCGAGTGCGGAGTCGTCGGCGTCGAGCCCGTCGACCTCGGCCTTCAGCTGCTCGTACTCCTCCTGGGCGGCCACAGCCCGCTCCTGGGCCTCGTCGCGTGCGGCGGCCAGCCGGTCGATCTCGGCCTGCGCCGATCCGGCCCGCGAACGGGCGGCGTTGACCTGACCGTTGAGCCGGGCCAGTCCCTCGCGCCGGTCGGCGATCGCTCGCGCGACGTCCTTGAGCCTCCGCTCCTCGACGGCCAGCTCCCGCTCCAGTTCGGCGCGGTGCGCGACGGTGTCCTCCAGCGCGCGCTCGGCCGCCTCCAGCGCGGCCTCTAGCTCCGCCTCCTGCTCGCGGATCCTGGCGGCCTCGCGCTCCATGTCCTCGGGGTCGCGGCCGCGCCGCTCGTCCGCGGGCGCCGCGGTCGCGCTCTTCACCCGCGCGTCAGCCAGCGAGATCGTGCCGCGCACCCGCTCGGCCAGCTGGGACAGCTCGTACCAGCTCTGCTGCGCCCGCTGCAGCCGCGGCGCGAGGCGCCGTACGTCGTCCTCCAGCTCCGCCTCGCGGCTCAGCGCCGCCTTGAGCTCCGCCTCGGCGGCGTCCTTGCGTTCCTTGAGCGCGGCCTCGTCGGCGATCTCGCTGCGCAGCGCCTCCCGCAGCCGTACGAGATCGTCGGCCAGCAGCCGCAGCCGGGCGTCGCGCAGATCGGCCTGGATGACGGCGGCCCGCCGCGCCACGGCGGCCTGCCGTCCCAGCGGCTTGAGCTGCCGGCGCAGCTCGTCGGTCAGATCCTGTACGCGGGCGAGGTTGGCCTGCATCGCGTCCAGCTTCCGCAGCGCCTTTTCCTTGCGCTTACGGTGCTTGAGGACGCCGGCTGCCTCCTCGATGAAGGCCCTGCGGCCCATCGGATCGGCGTGCAGTACGGAGTCGAGCTGGCCCTGCCCGACGATGACGTGCATCTCGCGGCCGATGCCGGAGTCGGACAGCAGTTCCTGGATGTCGAGGAGCCGGCAGGTGTCGCCGTTGAGCTGGTACTCGCTGCCGCCGTTGCGGAACATGATCCGCGTGATGGTGACCTCGGCGTAGTCGATGGGGAGCGCGCCGTCGGAGTTGTCGATGGTGAGAGAGACCTCGGCGCGGCCGAGCGGGGGCCGCCCGGTCGTCCCGGCGAAGATGACGTCCTCCATCTTGCCGCCGCGCAGCGACTTGGCTCCCTGCTCACCCATGACCCAGGAGAGCGCGTCCACCACATTGGACTTGCCGGAGCCGTTGGGCCCGACGACACAGGTGATGCCCGGCTCGAACCGCAGGGTGGTGGCGGAGGCGAAGGATTTGAACCCGCGCAGGGTCATGGCCTTGAGGTGCACGCCGCCGGACTCTACCTTTCACTCGCGGTTTCACCCATGAAGGTGCAGGGCACATCAGACGTTAAGAGAAGCACCGTACGGGGCGGGGGGCAAAGAAAGAAGGGACGCCGAAGCGTCCCTTGCATATCTTGCGCGATGTATCTCCAGAGATCGCCGTGCTCAGGTGAGCGCAGGCTCCGCCTGGGGTACGTCGATGTCGATGCCGTCAAGCAGCGACTCTCCAGGGTGCTGAGCGACGGCAGCGTTGAGCGCGTCGTTCTCGGACTGGATCCGTACAAGCTCGGATTCCAGGTCCTGGACGCGCTGCTGAAGCCGTCGCATCTCGGCGAGGAGTCGCGGGTCGGAACCGCCGACGTAACCGAGAAGCGCCTTTGCCATGATGGATGGTCCTCCACACTGAGTGACCGACCGAAGCGGTGTGGGTCGTGAGGGAATCGCACCCGCGGTGTTCGGCAGTGCTTGTTACTGCTGATATTGCTGCGGTTCTTACTGCCAAACAGCTAAGGTGCGCGGGGACTTCCAGAGTCTCACCAAAAAGTTTGACGGTCAACACGATCACGCCCCGCATCAGCGGGCAAACCCGGGGGCATCCGGCCGCGAAACGTGCGGCGGAGCCTCATCTGCGGGGCCCTTGGGGCGTAGAGATCATTCTTACTGGCGCAGCCTCGCACGACAAGCCCTTCTTGGCAACCACCAGGTCATTCCACCAAAGGCAGGTGGCCTGAGGCATGCGTTATGGACCGCTGAGGCGACGAAATCCGTGGTGATCTTCAGCGGATCGCGAAGTCCTCGTAACCGCCTCGCGGGGTGCCCCAGATCTCAGTGACACCGTCGACCCGCCCGGGTGTGTCGCCGGAGCGCAGCCACTCCAGCAAACGGTGGCAATTCTCACGTGACCCCTCTGCCACAACCTGCACTCTGCCGTCGTCGAGATTGATGGCGAATCCCGTAAGGCCGCCGATCTCCAGAGCATTTGCCCTGGTGAACCAGCGGAAGCCCACGCCCTGTACTCGGCCGCGTACCCAGGCGGTGAGCCGTGCAACATCATCCATGGGTGCAAGCTAACCGGCCAATTCCTCTCTGAGCACTTCGCCCCCACCCGTCATGGCGTACAGTCCGGTCGAAATGGGACTCACCCGTATGGGTGAGTCTGCTTTGATATTCGACCGTCAAGCATCGTCGAGCATGAGGAAGGCACTGCAGATGGGACGCCATAGCCGGAAGAGGCGGGCAGCTGTGCCCGTGCGCACCGGGCTGCTCGGTGCTTCCGCAGCCATGGCGGTAGGCGCCGTGGCCGTCGCGTCCGGCTTGCTGCCGGGCGGCGACAAGTTCAACGTCGGCGGCGGCAGCGAGTCGAGCGGGCAGGTACGCACCGAGGGCTCGGCGAAGCTGCAGACGCAGGGCGACGCGAGCGCCGAGCCGACGAACGGGGCCTCGGCCTCCGCCAGCCCGAGTGTCACCCGCCCGCAGGCGCCGTCGAAGACCCCCTCCCCCACGCCGACCAAGCCGTCGGCGACGCCTTCGAAGCAGACGAAGGCCCCGGAGAAGCGGAAGGAGAGCACCGCGCCTCCGTCCCGTACCGAGACGCGCGCCTCAGACCGTGCGTCCGAGCGGGCCAAGCCCGTGGCCACGGGTGCCGCGGCCATCGAGGCCGAGGTGCTCAGCCTGGTCAACAAGGAGCGCGCGAAGGTGGGGTGCAGCCCGGTGCGGTCCGATGCCGCACTGGCGGATCTCGCCGGGGACTTCAGCGCCGACATGGCCGCGCGCGGCTTCTTCGACCACACGGACCCGGGCGGAGCGACCCCCTGGGACCGCGCCGCGAAGGCGGGCGTGCAGGGGCTCGGCGGCGAGAACATCGCCCGCGGGCAGGCCGACGCGGCCGCTGTGATGAACTCCTGGATGAACAGCGACGGTCACCGCGCGAACATACTCAACTGCGAGTACAAGACGCTGGGCGTCGGTGTGTACCTGGGTGACGGCGGCCCCTGGTGGACCCAGGACTTCGGCTTTTGAGGCCCTGCGTCTCACTTTCTCTTGGTCAGCGCTGCGCCGGAGTAAGGTGGCCGTCATGGACGACGGCCACCTCTTCGACGTGTTCTCGAAGCAGTGCCCCTCGCGCGGCACGCTCGAGCATGTGACGGGCCGCTGGGGCAGCTTGACCATCGGGGCCCTGTACGAAGGGACCCTCCGCTTCAACGAACTGCGGCGGCGCGTCGACGGCGTGAGCGAGAAGATGCTCTCCCAGACACTGCAGGCCCTGGAGCGCGACGGCCTGGTTCACAGGGACGCGCAGCCCACGAATCCGCCGCGGGTGGACTATGAGCTGACCCCGCTGGGACGCGCCGTGGCCGAGCGGCTGCTCGGGCTGATCCACCTGGTGGAGGGCCGGATGCCCGAGGTGCTGGCGGCGCGCGAGCGTTACGACAGCGTGCTCGTCAGCCGTGGCGGCCGCTGACAGCGCGGGCAGAAGTAGCTGGACCGGTTCATCCAGGGGCGTCGGCGTATGGGTGTGCCGCAGCGACGACAGGGCTCGTCCTCTCGCCCGTAAGCGTCCAACGACCGGTCGAAATAGCCTGATTCGCCGTTCACGTTCACATAGAGGCTGTCGAAGCTGGTGCCGCCGACGGCCAGGGCCGCGTTCATCACGTCCCGTACATGACGGAGCAGTTCGGTCGAGCGGGGGCGTGTGAGGGTCGCGGTGGGGCGCTCGTAGTGGAGCTTCGCGCGCCACAGCGCCTCGTCCGCGTAGATGTTCCCGACCCCGCTGATCAGCGACTGGTCCAGCAGCGCGCGCTTGACGGTCGTACGGCGCAGGCGCAGCGCTGTATGGAAGGCCGCGTCGTCGAAGGCGGGGTCGAGCGGATCACGCGCGATGTGCGCGATGACGTCGGGCAGCCCCTCGGGGGTGTTGTCGTGCAGCGAAAGACCGCCGAAGGTGCGCTGGTCGACGAAGCGCAGCTCGGTGCCGAGAGGGTCGTCGAAGCGGATCCGGATCCGCAGATGCTTCTCGTCGTCGGCGTCCTCGGGCTGGACGAGCAGCTGCCCGCTCATGCCCAGATGACCGAGGATCGAGGCGTCCGTGTCCGCGAGCGGCAGCCAGAGGTACTTGCCGCGGCGGCGGGCGATGCCGACGCTGTGTCCCTTGAGACGCGCCGCGAAGTCCTCGGCGCCGGCCGGATGGCGGCGGACCGCACGCGGGTGCAGGACCCGCACCTCGGCGATCGTACGGCCGCTGACCCAGCGCTGGAGTCCGCGACGTACGACCTCGACCTCGGGCAGCTCGGGCACGGGGCTCCTTCGGGCAACTCTCACGGTGGTGCCCGCAGCGTACCGCTGTGCCGGATGACGAAACCGGTGAGGCCCCTGCGCTCCAGGCTTGGGTTCTAGCGGTCGTCGCAACGCCTCAGCTCAGGGGATGCGATGGACTTCGAGATCCGTGGGGATCGCAAGCCGCAGGGGCCCAGGAAGCTCCGTGGTGAGCGGGCGGAATACTTCCGGCTCGTGCAACAGGGCTACAGCAACAAAGAAGCATCCCGGCTTGTCGGCGTGCATGAGCGGACCGGTCGCGAGTGGCGTCATGGCCGGACGGATCCGCAGAGGCTTCGGGCGCCCGCTCACATCGAGCGGGCGCCCGTTGCCGCACCGTCCCGGTACTTGAGCGAGACCGAGCGCATCCACATCGCCGACCGCTTGCGGGAGAAGGCCACCGTCCGGGCGATCGCCGCCGAACTGGGCCGCAGCCCGTCCACCGTCAGCCGGGAGATCCACCGCAACCGCAGTCCCGGCCGAGGCAGCCAGTGGCACTACCGCCCACACGCCGCCCAGGCCCGCGCGGATGCCCGCCGGCCCCGCCCCAAGCCCGGCAAGATCGGTCGGAACACCGCACTGCGGGACTTCATCCAGGACGGCCTGGACCTGAAGTGGAGCCCGGAACAGATCTGCGAGAGTCTGCGCCGGACCTTCCCCGACCAGCCGGAGATGCACGTGGTGCACGAGACGATCTACCAGGCCCTGTACGTTCAGGGCCGCGGAGAACTGCGCCGCGAGCTGGCCCGGGCCCTTCGCTCGGGCCGCGCCCGCCGCCGCCCGCAGCGCCAGGCGGCCTGTCGTCAGCCGCGCTTCACGCATCCGATGGTCATGATCAGCGAACGCCCGGCAGAGGCGGAGGACCGGGCGGTGCCCGGCCACTGGGAAGGGGACCTGATCATCGGGATGGACAACCGCTCAGCGATCGGCACCCTCGTCGAACGGGCGACCCGCTACGTGATGCTGGTGCACCTGCCTGACGGCCGCAGCGCAGCGCACATGCGCGACGCGCTGGTGGAGACCGTGAAGACCCTGCCGTCGCATCTGACACGCTCGCTGACCTGGGACCAGGGATCGGAGATGGCCGCCCACCATGCCTTCAGCGTCGCCACCGACATCCCGGTCTACTTCTGCGACCCCGCCAGTCCCTGGCAGCGCGGCTCGAACGAGAACACAAACGGCCTGCTGCGGCAGTACTTCCCCAAGGGAACCGACCTGTCCGTCCACACCCGCGAGCAACTGGCCGCTGTCGCCGCCGAACTCAACGGCCGCCCACGCAAAACGCTCGGCTGGGAACCCCCAGCCGAGCGCCTGCATAAACTGCTCGCCGCCTGACACAACCGATCACGTGTTGCGACGATCCCTAGAAACCGCCAGGGGGAGCGAGGGGCCTCAAGGGAAAACGGAAACGTCGACTCAGGCCGTGGCCCGGTCCGCGGGTTCCGAGGTCGAAAGGGTGTCGGCGGCCCCTCCGTCGGATTCCTCGGCTTCGTCGGCAGCGTCGGACGCCTCGGGCGTCGCGTCGGCCGCCGCTTCGGCTTCGGCCTTCGCCGCGGCCAGACGCTCGTCCGCGGCGGCACGGATCTCCCGCCAGGCGGACTCCGCCGCCTGCTGCTCCGCTTCCTTCTTGCTGCGGCCGGTGCCGGTGCCGTACGAGACACCACCGACGCGGGCGGCAGCAGTGAAGGTCTTCTCGTGGTCCGGGCCGGTCTCGGTGACGAGATACTCCGGGACTCCGAGCCCCTCGGCGGCGGTGAGCTCCTGGAGACTGGTCTTCCAGTCCAGGCCCGCGCCAAGGTTCGAGGACTTCTCGATCAGCGGGTCGAAGAGCCGGTGCACCAGCTCCGAGGCCGCCTCGAGGCCCTGGTCGAGATAGACCGCACCGATCACCGCTTCCAGGGTGTCGGCGAGGATGGACGCCTTGTCCCGGCCACCCGTGCCCTCTTCGCCCCGGCCGAGCCGGATGAAGGAGCCGAGTTCGAGGCCGCGACCGACCTCCGCCAGCGCACGCGAATTGACCACCGCGGCCCGCAACTTGGCCAGTTGGCCTTCGGGCAGGTCGGGGTGAGTGCGATACAGCGTGTCGGTGACCACCAGACCGAGCACCGAATCCCCGAGGAATTCGAGCCGCTCATTGGTGGGCAGACCGCCGTTCTCGTACGCGTACGAACGGTGGGTCAGCGCACGCACCAGAAGGGCGGACTCGAGGTGATACCCGAGCCGCCCTTCCAGAAGCGTGTGGGACGAGGCTGCGTTGGCTGTGTTTACTGCGTCTGCCTGCTTCTTGGCATTGGACAGCTCAGACATCGTGCCTCTCACCGGCCGCTCAGACCTCGAGGACCTGGCGCTTGTTGTAGGTGCCGCAGCTCGGGCACGCGATGTGCTGGAGCTTCGGCTCCTGGCAACGCTCACACGAAACCAGGTTGGGGACCGCAGCCTTCCACTGCGACCGGCGGTGGCGCGTGTTGCTGCGCGACATCTTCCGCTTCGGAACAGCCACGGCTACTTCTCCTGCTTCTCGTCGACGCCCGCTTCGGCGCCGCCCATGTTGTCCTTCTCGCCGTCCTGAATGGTCTCGGCGAGTCCCTGCAAAGCCGCCCAACGAATGTCGGCGGCATCGTGGTGGTGACCCGGGTTCTCGTCCAGCCTGACCCCGCACTGGGAGCACAGGCCGGCACAGGTCTCCCGGCACACCGGCTGCATCGGCAGTGCGAGCACCACCGCATCACGCAGCACGGGCTCGAGGTCGAACAGGCCGTCCTCGAGGAAAAGCGTGTCCTCGTCCTCGGCGTCGTCGACCGGCTCCGCAGTGCGACTGCGGCCCCGGTCATCGGCGTCGGGGTACGTGAACATCTCCTGGAAATCCGCCGCAACCTCCTGGCTGAGCGGCTCCAGACACCTTACGCACTCCCCCTCGGCCGACGCACGGGCGGTGCCTGTGACAAGCACACCTTCCATGACCGACTCCAGGCGGAGGCCGAGCTCCACGGGCGAGCCCAGAGGCACGCCGATGACCCCTTCGATACCGAAGTCCTTGGGGGCCGGGACCGAGCGGGTCAGCCGCTGGAGCGCACCGGGACGCCGCCCCAGCTCGTGTGTGTCGAACACGAGGGGGTTGCGGTGGTCAAGGCGCGTGCTCAGGGCTTTTCCTGCTTTCGGATCGTGGGGAGGGGCCGTCCCGATTCGGATACGAAGCAGGCAGCCGGGATCGCGGAACTACGCGCGACCGAAGAGCCAGGATACTGGACGGGCCGCTGTAGACCCAATCCGGTACTTCCGGGCGGCTTCTTCAGCGCCCCTGCTCATAACGGCGCAGCTGCTCGAGGTCGATCATGCTGGTGTCGAACAGGCTGGTCTCGTCGAGGGCCGCGCCCTGCTGGACCTGCTGCTGGTGCTGGTCCTGCTGCTGCACCGGCTGCTGGTAGGCGTACGGATCCTGCTGGACGTACTGCTGGTCGTAGCCCTGCTGCTGGTACGCGGCGTACGGATCGGTCTGATAGCCGGCGTACGCCTCCTGCGGCTGATAGGCGTACGGATCCTGCTGCGGGACCTGGGCCGGGACCTGGGCCGGGATCTGCGGCTGCGGCTCGGCCTGCGGCTGGTACTGGTGCTGCTGCGGCTGGGCCTGCGGATCGGCCAGCTCCGCGAGACCGGCCAGATAGTCCGCGTCGCTCGCGTGCTGCTGCGGGCCCGCGGCGTCCTGGGCGGCCATGTGCTCGCCGAGAGCGTCGCTGGTGGTCCGGCCGTGCAGCTTCTGACGGCCCCGGCCGACCGCGTCACGGGTCTTGGAGAGCACCGCCTCGAAGGCGCCGAGCTTGGCGTCGACGTACTCGTCCGCGCGCTGGATGAGGGTCTGCGGGTCCGCGCTGTACTCCGGGGCGTCCTCGTCGGCGTACCCCTGCTCGTCCAGGCCGGGGCCGCGGCCGAGCAGCTTCTCGCGGCCGCGGTCGACGGAGCCGATGGTCTTGGTGAGGACGACCTCGAAGTTGGCGAGCTTGGAGTCGACGTAGTCGTCGGCCTCGGCGCGGATCTCCTCGGCTTCCCTGCGGGCCTCGGCGAGGATGCGGTCCGCCTCGTCCTGGGACTGGCGGGCGACCTGCGTGTCCGAGATCAGCGAGCCGCGCTCGGCGTGGGCGCTCTCGATGATCCGCTCGGCCTCCTGGCGGGCCTGCTCGACCAGCTGCTCACGGCCGCCGATCAGCTCCTGGGCCTGGGCCAGGGATCCCGGCAGGGCCTGCCTGACCTCTTCGAGCATGGCGAGCAGCTCGGCGCGGTTGACCACGCAGGAGGCCGACATGGGCATCGACCGGGCGTTCCCGACCGCCTCGACGATCTCGTCGAGCTTCTTTTGGACGTCCACCGTGTGTTCGCCACTCTCTACAGCTGATGGGAGACGGACGGGACGACTGTACGGGCAGTCGGCGCCCGTCCGACACCGGGTGACGGACTGTCAGCCCGTCACTTCTCGGCGAGGCGCCGGGTCAGTGCCTCATGGACCACGGGCGGCAGCAGGTGGGAGACGTCGCCGCCCCAGGCGGCGACCTCCTTGACCAGACTGGAGGACAGGAAGCTGTAGGTGGGGTTGGTCGGGACGAAGAGGGTCTCGACGCCCGAGAGGCCGTTGTTCATCTGGGCCATCTGCAGCTCGTAGTCGAAGTCGCTGACCGCCCGCAGACCCTTGACGATGGCCGGGATGTCGCGCTGCTTGCAGAAGTCGACGAGGAGGCCGTGATGGGACTCCACCTCGACGTTCCCGTACTCACTGGTGACCTGGCGGATCATGTCCATCCGCTCTTCGACGGTGAACAGTCCCTGCTTGGACTGGTTGATCATCACCGCGACATGTACGACGTCGTACAGCTTGGAGGCGCGGGCAATGATGTCGAGGTGTCCATTGGTGATGGGGTCGAATGACCCCGGACAGACTGCGCGGCGCAACTTACGTCCCTCGCTCTCCGGTCCGGTCATCGTGCGTCTTCGCACGTAGAGGCGGCGCGACCGTACCAAAGCGTGCCCTCGCCGTAACGACGGGCCCGCAATGGCTCGAAGCCCTGCGGCCATATGAATTCGCCGCCTCTGGTGCTGCGCTCCACGGTGGCGAGAGCATCGTCCGCGATCCAGCCCTGAGCGCGGAGTGTGAGCAGAATCTCGCGAAGATCGTCGTCGGTGACGGCGTACGGAGGGTCGAGGAAGACGACGTCGTACGGGGCGTCGGGGGCGGGACCCGTCACGATCTGTTCCGCTTTGCCGCTACGCACCTCGGCGCCGGGCAGGCCGAGCGCCCGGACGTTCTCCCGGACGATACGGGCGGCGCGGCTGTCGGCCTCGACGAGCAGGGCGTGGGACGCGCCGCGGGAGAGCGCCTCCAGGCCGACGGCGCCGGAGCCCGCGTACAGATCGGCGACTCGGATGCCGCTGAGCGTGCCGAGGAGCGACTCCCAGCTGGAGAAGAGCCCCTCGCGGGCGCGGTCGGATGTGGGGCGGGTGCCGGTGCCGGGCGGGACGGCGATACGGCGTCCGCCGGCCGCGCCGGCGATCACGCGGGTCATGGCTGTCGGTCCTCGTCGGGTTGTGGGGGGTGCGGATACGGCGGGGTGCACACCCGAGGATATTGCTTCGGCGGCGGCCGGTGCGGGGCGGACCGCTCTCCTCCTGGGCCCTCAGCCCTTGTCGAGGTACTGCTCCCGCTCCGTGTCGAGCAGCGCGTCCAGCGCCGTACGCAGTTCGGGCAGCCGTTCGAGGTCCGGGTCCTCGGCGACGATTGCCACTGCCTCCTCGCGGGCGGCCGCGATGACCTCCTCGTCGTCGATGACGGTGAGCATCCGCAGAGAGGAGCGCACGCCGGACTGGGCCTGGCCGAGCACATCGCCCTCGCGGCGCTGTTCGAGGTCGATACGGGAGAGCTCGAAGCCGTCGAGGGTGGCGGCGACCGCGCCGAGCCGGGCCCGGGCGGGGCTCGCCTCGGGCATCTCGGTGACCAGCAGACAGAGACCGGGGGCCGAGCCACGGCCGACCCGGCCGCGCAGCTGGTGCAGCTGCGATACGCCGAACCGGTCCGCGTCCATGATCACCATGGCGGTGGCGTTGGGAACGTTGACACCGACCTCGATGACGGTGGTGGCGACCAGGACGTCCACATCGCCGGCGGCGAACCGGCGCATGACGTCGTCCTTGTCGTCGGGCTGCATCCGCCCGTGCAGCACCTCGACGCGCAGGCCGCTCAGCGGCCCCTTGGCGAGCTGCTCGGCGATCTCGATCACGGCCAGCGGCGGGCGCTTCTCGGCCTCGTCCTCGGCGGACTTCTTCTTCGGATCGTCCTCGCCGTCGCCGATACGGGGACAGACGACGTACGCCTGGTGTCCCTTCTCCACTTCCTCGCGCACGCGCTCCCAGGCGCGCGCAAGGAAGTGCGGCTTGTCCTGGGCGGGGACCACATGGCTGGCGATCGGCAAACGCCCGGCCGGCAGCTGGTCCAGGACCGAGGTCTCCAGATCGCCGAAGACCGTCATCGCGACCGTACGGGGAATGGGGGTGGCGGTCATGACGAGCAGGTGCGGCGGCTGCTTGCCCTTGGAGCGCAGGGCGTCACGCTGCTCCACGCCGAAGCGGTGCTGCTCGTCGACGACGACCAGACCCAGATCGTGGAACTGCACCTTGTCCTCGATCAGCGCGTGCGTGCCGATCACGATCCCGGCCTCGCCGGTGACCAGGTCGAGCAGCGCCTGCCGCCGGGCGGCCGCGCCCATCGAGCCGGTCAGCAGGACCACCTTGGTGGCGTGCTCGGCGCCGCCGAGCATCCCTCCCTCCGCCAACTCGCCCATCATCTCGGTGATCGAGCGGTGGTGCTGCTGGGCGAGGACTTCGGTGGGCGCGAGCATCGCGGCCTGGCCGCGAGAATCAACGACGGTGAGCATCGCCCGCAGCGCGACCATCGTCTTGCCCGATCCGACCTCACCCTGGAGGAGGCGGTGCATCGGGTGCTCGGTCGCCAGATCGTCGAAGATCTCCTTGGAGACCTTCTGCTGGCCCTCGGTGAGGGTGAAGGGCAGCTTGGCGTCGAAGGCGTCGAGCAGTCCGTCCGGCCTGGGCCTGCGTGCCACGGCGGGGAGTTGGGTGTCGGCGTACCGCCGGCGGGCGAGGGCGACCTGGAGGACGAACGCCTCGTCCCACTTCAGGCGCTGCCGCGCGTCCTCGATGTCCGCCTTGGTGTCCGGCCGGTGGACCTTGAGCAGTGCCTCGGGCAGCGATGCGAACCCACGTCCCTCGCGCAGCGCGGGCGGCAGTGGATCGACGGCTTCCACGGCCCTGGGCAGCACCGCGTCCACCGCTTTGGTGATCTTCCAGGACTCCAGGCCCTTGCAGGCCGGGTAGATGGGGATCAGCTTGCCCGCGAAGGCGTCGACGGCGTCGTCGCCGCTGTCCGCGCCCAGCGGTACATACGTGGGGTGCGCGAGCTGCAACTTGTGGTTGAAGACGGACACCTTGCCGGCGAACATCCCGCGGCTGCCCGGCGGCAGGTCCTTGTGCGGCTTGTGGATTCCCCGTCCGAAGAAGACCAGCTGAAGCCGGCCGCTTCCGTCGGTCAGGGTGACCTCCAGGCGCTGGCCCCGGCCGTGGTTGAACTTCAGCACCCGGGAGTCGGCGACTTGAGCGACCACGGTGACGTCCTCGTCCAGCGGCAGATCGGCCAGCCTGGTCAGCTGGCCGCGCTCCTCGTACCGGCGGGGGTAGTGGTGCAGGAGATCACCGACCGTATGCAGGTCGAGATGCTCGGCCATCACCTTCGCGGTGGCGGCGCCGAGCGTGTTCTTCAGAGGTTCGTCGAGCGCGGGCACGCGATCCATTGCACACCACACCACTGACAGACGTCGCGCACCTGTGGATATCCGCTGGTCACCACGGTGCCGCGAGCCGCTCTACGCCGCCCCTGCGCCGCCCCTGCGCCGCCCCTGCGCCGCCCCTGCGCCGCCCCTGCGCCGCCCCTGCGCCGCCCTTGCGCCGTCCCTACTCCACGCCGACGAGCAGCGGGGTCGACCCCCGCCCGCCCCGGTACACCAGGGTGTCCACCGCCAGGTAGCCGTCGCGTACATACCTCTCCAGGCGGTCCGCCACCGCGTCGCCGTCCGGGACGTCCTCCCCCAGGACCAGCGTCACCAGCTCGCCCCCTGCCGCCAGCATCCTGTCCAGCACCGCCTCCGCGGTGGCTGCCAGGTCCACGCCGATCACCGCCACGTCGCCGTCGATCAGGCCCAGGACGTCTCCGGCCTGGCACACGCCCGCCGACGTCCACGACTGCCGTTCCGCGACGGCGAGTTCGGCGTAGCGCGTCGCGCCCGCCGCCGCCGTCATGGCGACCACGTCCTCGTCGAATCGGCGGTCCGGCTCGTGCACGGCGAGGGCCGCGATGCCCTGGACGGCCGCGCGGGTCGGGATGAGGGCGACCCGAACGCCCTCCGTGCGGGCCTGTTCGGCGGCCGCCGCGGCGGTGTGGCGGAGCTCCGCGGAGTTCGGGAGGAGGACCACCTCGCGCGCGTGGGCGCGCCGGATCGCGTCGACGAGTTCGCCGCTGGCCGGCGGCTCCCCCGGGCGGGCGAGGACCGTTGTGGCGCCCGCCTCGGCGCACAGGCCCGCCAGTCCCTCCCCTGGAACGACCACGACGACCGCCCGCTGCACCTGTTCCCGCTCCCGGGACACCGCCGCGGCGTCGAAGTGTGTGATGCGGATCCGGTACGGCCGCCCCGCCTCGACGCCCGCCTCCACCGCCGCGCCCGCGTCGTCGACGTGTACGTGGACGTTCCACAGGCCGTCCCCGCCGACGACGACGAGCGAGTCGCCGAGCCCGTCGAGCCGGGTCCGCAGTCGGGCCACCGCCGCGTCGTCCGCCTCCAGGAGGTAGATCACCTCGAAGGCCGGGCCCCCGTCGGCGCACGGCTCCGAGCCCGGGTCACCGATCTCATGGCTTACATGAGCCAGCACGGGCGCGACCGGGGCCTCCCCGGTCACCGCCTCGACCAGCGCCCCGAGCACCATGAGCAGCCCGCGCCCGCCCGCGTCCACGACCCCCGCGCGCTCCAGCACGGCGAGCTGCCCGGGGGTGGCGTCCAGTGCCTGCCGCGCCCCCTCGTACGCAGCCCGCACCGCATCCTGCGGGAACGCGTCCGCGGCCTGCGCCGCCGCCCCCGCCACGCTCAGGATCGTGCCCTCGACGGGATGGGCGACGGCCTCGCGCGCCAGAGTGGCGGCCCGCTGCAGCGCACCGGCCAGGTGATCTCCGTCTCCCAGCCGCTCCGCCATGCCCCGCAGCAGCTGCGCCAGGATCGTCCCGGAGTTCCCGCGGGCGCCGATCAGCGCCCCGTGGGCCATCGCCCGCACCACGTCGGCCGGCGCGGGCGCCGATGACCCGGTCTCGTGCGCGGCGAAGACCGCCTCCACGGCCTGGGCCGCGGACTCCACGGTCAGGTACAGATTTGTGCCGGTGTCCCCGTCCGCGACCGGATAGACATTGATCGCGTCGATCTCCTCGCGCTCACGGCCCAGGGCCTCCAGCGCCAGTGAGCACCAGGTGCGTACCGCTGCGGCGTCGAGGGTCTGCGGCACCTGGTGATCCTCCTTGAGCGGCCCGGAAAGGGCCGTGGGCAGCGGGGTTGCACCGCAGGGTAGACCCCGGGCGGGAGCGGGGTCCGGGGCGGGGGCGGGAGAAGCCATGGTAGTTTCGTATCTCGGACGCAGTCGTTGTATGCTGCTCCGGTTGCCCGATGAGAGTCGGGCCATTCCCCCGGCAAAGCCACCAATCAGGTCACTGATTTCCGGCGCGCCGGAATTCACTGTAAGTGCATCTGAAGTCTTTGGAGTGACCCGTGGCTGCCAACTGCGACGTCTGCGGCAAGGGGCCGGGCTTCGGCAACAGCATCTCGCACTCGCACCGCCGTACGTCCCGTCGCTGGAACCCGAACATCCAGCGTGTGCGTGCCGTGGTCGGTGGGACGCCGAAGCGGCTCAACGCCTGCACCTCGTGCATCAAGGCCGGCAAGGTCTCGCGCTAACGCCGACTGTTCGTCGTAGCGCAGCCCCTCCGGTTGCCTTGAAAGCCGGTCCACCTCGGTGGACCGGCTTTTCAGCGTGCCCGTATCCGTGCCCGTGCCCGTACTCGTACTCGTACTCGTACGACGGTCACCTGAAGCGCCAGGCGTGATCGACCGGGCCGATCCCGCCTCCCAGCGGGAACCCGGCCGCGATCGCCCCGGTGACGTACTCCTTCGCGGCCCGCACGGCCTCCGGGACCCCCATCCCCTTGGCCAGACCCGACGCGACCGCGGACGCCAGGGTGCAGCCCGTCCCATGGGTGTGCCGGTTGTCGTGCCGGGGCGCGCGCAGCCAGTGCTCCTCCGCGCCGTCCGTCAGCAGGTCCACCGCATCGCCCGCGAGATGCCCGCCCTTGATCAGCGCCCATCGCGGCCCGAAGCCGAGCACGGCCTCCGCGGCCCGCCGCATCCCCGTCTCGTCCTCGACCACCACACCCGTCAGCTGACCGACCTCGTCCAGATTCGGCGTGGCGACGGTGGCGAGCGGCAGCAGCTTCTTGCGTACGGAGTCGAGCGCGGAGGCGGCCAGCAGCGGGTCGCCGTGCTTGGAGACCCCCACCGGGTCGACGACCACCGGTGCGTCCACATCGGCCAGCAGCTCGGCGACCGTCTCGACGAGCGGCGCGGACGCCAGCATGCCGGTCTTCACGGCCTGTACGCCGATGTCGTCGACGACGCTGCGGTACTGCGCCCGTACCGCATCGACCGGCAGCTCCCACGCGCCCTGCACACCCAGGGAGTTCTGCGCCGTGACCGCGGTGAGCACGCTCATGCCGTGCACGCCGAGCGCCAGCATCGTCTTGAGGTCGGCCTGAATGCCCGCGCCGCCGCCGGAGTCGGACCCGGCGACGGTGAGCACGCGAGGAGGCACGCGGGGAGGTATGTCCATGCGCCCGAATCTACTTGCCGTCCTCGATGTCTCCGAAGTGGTCCCAGCCGCCCTTGCTGGTCCACGGCGCACCGTCGACCGTCACCTGCGGCAGCGCCGACGGGTTGAGCACCTCGCCGATCACCTTCCAGCGGGCCGGCAGCTTCACGTCCGGCGGGAAGGTCGCGACGATCGCGTGGTCCTCTCCCCCGGTCAGCACCCACTGCAGCGGGTCGACGCCGACGGCCTGGCCGATGTCGTTCATCTGCGAGGGGATGTCGATGGAGCCCGAGCGCAGGTCGATCCGGACCTTGCTGGCCTCCGCGATGTGCCCGAGGTCGGCGACGAGTCCGTCGCTGATGTCGCACATGGCGGTGGCGCCGAGGCCCGCCGCCGCGGGTCCCGCGTGGTACGGCGGCTCGGGCCGCCGGTGTGCCTCGACGAAGGCGCGCGGCGAGCGGAAGCCCCGGGAGAGCACCGCGTGCCCGGCGGCCGACCAGCCCAACCAGCCGGTGTACGCGACGACATCGCCGGGCTTGGCGCCGGCCCGGGTGACCGGTTCGTGGTTGCGCAGATCGCCGAGCGCGGTGATCGCGAGGGTGATGACATCGCCGCGTACGACATCGCCGCCGACCACCGCGGCTCCGGCGACCTGGCACTCGTCGCGGATGCCGTCCATCAGCTCGGTGGCCCAGGTGACCGGGAGTTCGGCAGGTACGACCAGGCCGAGCAGCAGCGCGGTCGGGACCGCGCCCATAGCCGCGATGTCGGCCAGATTCTGGGCGGCGGCCTTGCGGCCGACGTCGTACGCGGTCGACCAGTCACGGCGGAAGTGCCGTCCCTCCAGCAGGACGTCCGTGCTCGCCACCACCCTGCGGTCGGGTGCGGCCACGACCGCGGCGTCGTCACCGGGTCCGAGCCGGACCGCGGGGGTGGAGGTGAGCCGTGAGGTGAGCTCCCTGATGAGCCCGAACTCCCCCAACTCGCCCACAGTGCCCTTCACCGAGTCTCACCTCTCCGTCGTCCTGCCGGAGTGCCCGGCAGTGCTGCTTGCTTGCGGTCGCGAGCCGTCTGCGGCATATGTACCGTCAAGCGATACGTCAACTTCTTCTTCCCGTACGCCACGCTGCGGGCGTCACCCCGCGCGCGGGTCTCCCCGCGGCCCGCGGCGACGCGATACCGTGGCGTCCCTTCCCCCCACATGATCCTCGTGGCCGCCCTGGAGGTTCCGTGGTACAGGCGTACATCCTCATTCAGACCGAGGTGGGCAAGGCGTCGACCGTCGCCGAGACCATCGGCAAGATTCCGGGAGTGATCCAGGCCGAGGACGTGACCGGTCCGTATGACGTGATTGTGCGTGCCCAGGCCGAGACGGTCGACGATCTCGGTCGCATGGTGGTCGCCAAGGTCCAGCAAGTGGACGGCATCACCCGCACCCTGACCTGCCCGGTCGTGCACCTGTAGCCCCCGTCTACGCTTGGCCGGTGACGATTTCCCGCCGTCGGCCCCTCTGTCTGTCCGCTGCCGCGCTGATGCTGCTGGCTGCCGCGGGCTGCTCCTCCACGGACGCAGCGGTGTCGATCACGGTTCCCAGCCCCCCGGCGGAGGAAGCCGCCCTGTGCGGCGCGCTGCACAAGGAGCTTCCGAAGTCCGTGGCCGGGCAGGACCGTAACGACCCTGAGCCGGCTTCCGAACTGACCGCCGGCTGGGGCGATGCCGCGATCGTACTGCGCTGCGGCGTCCCCCGGCCGGAGAAGATGAGCGCCCCCCAGTCACAGGGAGTGGAGGCGAACGGCGTCAACTGGCTGCTGGAGGAGGAGCCCGAGGGCCCCCGCTTCACCACGACGTACCGCAAGGCCTATGTCGAGGTCTCGATGGAGAAGCGGTACGCCCACGACATCACGCCGCTCGCCGAACTGGCCGACGCCGTCAAGAAGACGGTGCCGGCCACGCTCGACGTTCCGTAGGCCCTTTGATCGCTAGCGCAGCCCGGTCGGGCGGCGCAGCGCCGCCTGGATCAGCCGGTCGACCAGCTCGGAGTAGCCGACGCCGCTCTCCTGCCACATCCGCGGGTACATCGAGATCGGCGTGAAGCCGGGCATGGTGTTGATCTCGTTGATGACGAACTCGCCGTTCTCCTGCAGGAAGAAGTCCGCGCGGACCAGTCCCTCGCAGGACGCGGCGTCGAAGGCCTCCACCGCGAGGCGGCGCACCTCGGCGGTCTGCTCGTCGGTCAGCGGCGCGGGTACGAGACCGGCCGCGGAGTCGATGTACTTGGCCTCGAAGTCGTAGAACTCATGGGCCGTGACCGACGGGATCTCGGCCGGGACACTGGCGCGCGGGCCGTCCTCGAACTCCAGGACGCCGCACTCGATCTCGCGGCCGCGCAGCAGCGACTCCACGAGGATCTTGGGGTCGTGGCGCTGCGCCTGACTGATCGCCTCGTCCAGGCCGGAGAGGTCGTCGACCTTGGTGATGCCCATGGAGGACCCGGCGCGGGCCGGCTTCACGAAGAGCGGCCAGCCGTGCTCGCCCGCGAAGTCGATGATCTTCTTGCGGGCGGCGGTCGGGTCGAGCTCCCACTCGCGGGGGCGGATCACCTCGTAGGGACCGACGGGCAGGCCGAAGGAGATGAAGACGCGCTTCATGTACTCCTTGTCCTGGCCGACGGCCGAGGCGAGGACGCCCGAGCCGACGTACGGGACCCCGGCAAGCTCGAGGAGGCCCTGGAGGGTGCCGTCCTCGCCGTACGGGCCGTGCAGCACCGGGAAGACGACGTCGACCTCGCCGAGCGCCTTGGGCACGGCACCGGGTTCGCTGTAGACGACCTCGCGGTTGGCGGGGTCGACGGAGAGCACGACACCGCCCTCGGTCGAGTCGGCGAGCTGGTCTACGCTCGGCGTCCGCCGGTCGGCGATCGCCATCCGGTCCGGTTCGTCAGCGGTCAGCGCCCAGCGGCCGTCCGTAGTGATGCCGATCGGCAGTACGTCGTACTTCGTACGGTCGATGGCGCGCAGGACGGCGCCGGCGGTGACCACGGAGATCCCGTGTTCGGAGCTGCGACCGCCGAAGACGACGGCTACGCGCGGCTTGCGGAGCTGCTGCTCAGGGCTCTGGGGGAGGTTCTCGCTGCTCATATCGCGATGAGACTACCGTGCACGTCCCGTGCCGTGGAGTGCAGGCACGGGGCGCGCTGGGTCGCCCAGTGCGGCAGGGCGCGGCGGACTGTCCGGGTTCCCCCGGCCGGTGGCTGGAGGCCGCCGCAGCAGCTCGAAGCCGCGAAGCGGTGCGAGAGGTGCGTCGAAAAGAGGTCAGCGGCGCTCGGGCTTGGCGGCGCGTGACATCAGCTCCTTGAGCGCGACGACCGGCGGCTTGCCCTCGTGGACGATGCCGACGACCGTTTCGGTGATCGGCATGTCGACGCCGTGCCGGCGTGCCAGATCGAGCACCGATTCACAGGACTTGACGCCTTCCGCGGTCTGCCTGGTGACCGCGATGGTCTCCTGGAGGGTCATGCCGCGGCCGAGGTTGGTGCCGAAGGTGTGGTTGCGGGAGAGCGGCGAGCAGCAGGTGGCCACCAGATCGCCGAGTCCGGCGAGGCCGGAGAAGGTCAGCGGGTCCGCGCCCATCGCGAGGCCGAGCCGGGTGGTCTCGGCCAGGCCGCGGGTGATCAGCGAGCCCTTGGCGTTGTCGCCGAGTCCCATGCCGTCCGCGATGCCGACGGCGAGGCCGATGACGTTCTTGACGGCGCCGCCGAGTTCGCAGCCCACCACGTCCGTGTTGGTGTACGGGCGGAAGTACGGGGTGTGGCAGGCCGACTGGAGCCGCTGGGCGACGGCCTCGTCGCGGCAGGCGACGACGGCCGCGGCAGGCCGGCGCTGGGCGATCTCCTTGGCGAGGTTGGGGCCCGTGATCACCGCGACGCTCTCGGCGGGGACCTCGGCGACCTCTTCGATGACCTCGCTCATGCGCTTGGCGGTGCCGAGTTCGACGCCCTTCATCAGGGAGACGAGGACGGTCTCGGCGGGCAGCTTGGCCGCCCATTCGGCGAGGTTGCCGCGGAGCGTCTGGGAGGGGACGGCGAGGACGGTGAAGTCAGCGCCGCGCAACGCCTCGGCCGGGTCGGTGGTGGCCCGGAGCGAGGAGGGGAGCTCAATTCCCGGCAGATAGTCGGGGTTGGTGCGGGTGGTGTTGATGGCGTCGACGAGTTCGGCGCGACGGCCCCAGAGGGTCACATCGCAGCCCGCGTCCGCGAGCACCATGCCGAAGGCCGTACCCCACGAGCCTGTTCCGAATACCGCTGCCTTGGTGGCTGCGCGCGTCACTTGGTGCCCTCCTCGGCGGCCTTGCGGCGCTGCTGTGCGAGTACTTGGCGCAGATCGTACGGCTCCGCGGGGGCCTGCTCGCCGCGCAGTTCCTCCAGCAGACCGGTGACCGCGGCCATGATGGCCTCAGTCGCCGCCCTCAGCACCTCGGGCGTCGGCTCCTCGCCGTAGAAACGGTCGAGGTCGACCGGCGGGCCCGCCTTCACCTGAAGCGTCTTACGCGGGAAAAAGCGGACCTTCTTCTCCTGCGCGTACGGCGGCATCGCCAAGTTGGCGCCCCACTGCGCGATCGGAATGACGGGCGCCTTGGTCAGCAGAGCCGCGCGTGCGACTCCGGTCTTCGCAGTCATCGGCCACATGCCGGGATGGCGGGTGAGAGTGCCCTCGGGGTAGAAGGCGACGCATTCACCGCGCTCCACCGCATCCACGGCGGCGCGGAAGGCGCCGACGGCGTTGGAGGACTCGCGGTAGACGGGAATCTGGCCGGTGCCTCGCAGCAGGGTCCCGACAACGGGCGCCTCGAAGAGCACCGCCTTGGCGAGGAATCGGGGCACACGTCCGGTGTTGTACTGGAAGTGGCCGTACGAGAACATATCGAGATACGAGTTGTGATTGACGGCGGTGATGAATCCGCCGTCCGCCGGAATGTTTTCCATCCCCCGCCAGTCCCGCTTGAACAGAACCAACAGCGGCGGTTTCGAGATGACCGCCGCCAGGCGGTACCAGAAGCCGATTCTACGGCGGGACACTCGGACACCCTCCTCTATTGCCGGGTCACCGCCCGGCTGCTGGGGGTCAAGTGTCGCCCCAGGCCCCTGGTCTGTCGAGGACACGGTACGCCCCGGTCCAGGGCCCGGTCCTCAGGACCTTCGCGGGCACGCGCCACAATGGAGCCCGATGCGCATGGACGGAGAGCTCGCCACGAACACCGACTCGAAGGTCCGCTGGTCCCTGGTGGTCCCGCTGAAACCCCTTGTACTGGCCAAGAGCAGGCTCGCCAGGGCCGCGGACGACATTCTGCGGCCGCATCTCGCGCTCGCCTTCGCCCAGGACACCGTGGCCGCGGCGCTGGCCTGCGAAGCCGTGCGGGATGTGGCAGTCGTCACGGACGACCCGGCGGCCACGGCCGAGCTGGCGGCACTGGGGGCGCGGATCGTGCCGGACTCCCCGGCAGCGGGCCTCAACGCGGCGCTGGCACACGGGGCGGACGCGGTGCGCGCCCTGCGGCCCGCGGCGGCGGTAGCCGCACTCAACGCTGATCTGCCCGCATTGCGTCCCGCGGAATTGGCACGGGTCCTTGCGCGCGCTTCGGTATTTCCCCGGGCATTTCTGGCGGATGCGGCAGGAATCGGTACGACATTGCTCTCGGCGGCACCCGGCATGGAATTGTGTCCCGCTTTCGGCGGCCGTTCCCGGCGTCGGCATTCGGCATCGGGAGCCGCGGAAATCCTGCTCGAAGGCGTCGATTCGGTACGGCAGGACGTGGACACGGGGGACGATCTGGCGGCCGCGCTTGCCCTGGGAGTGGGCCCGCGGACCGCGGAGCGCTGGGCGGCCGGCGCCCACGCTCTGGACGGCTGACGCGACGGCTAGGCTGGCCCGCATGCAGGCGACCTCGTACACCTACGACTCCGAGACCCGCAGCGGGAGCGTGCTGCTCGACGACGGCACCCCGGTTGAGTTCGACGCCGCGGCCTTCGACGCGGGCGGTCTGCGGCTGCTCCGGCCCGGCCAGCGCGTGCGCATCGAGACCGAGGGCGAGGGCGCGTCCCTGCGGATCACCCTGGTGACGCTGCAGACCCTCTGACCGCTGCCCCCTCTGCCCTTTTCAACGCCGCGGGCCGGGCTCCCCGAAGGGAAGCCCGGCCCGGCGCGTGAGTGGCTCTGTGACCCTTTGCCGCTTACTTCTTCCTGGCAGTGGTCTTCTTGGCGGTCGTCTTGCGCGCCGTCGTCTTCCTGGCGGGCGCCTTCTTGGCCGTGGCCTTCTTGGCCGGCGCGGTCTTCTTGGCGGTCGCCTTCTTGGCGGCGGTCTTCTTGGCCGCGGTCTTCTTGGCGGTCGCCTTCTTCGCCGCCGTCTTCTTGACGGCGGCCTTCTTCGCCGTGACCTTCTTCGCCACCGTCTTCTTGACGGCGGCCTTCTTCACAGCCGCCTTCCTGGCGGTGGCCTTCTTGGCCGCGGCCTTGGCGGTCGTACGGCTGGGAGCCCCGCCCGAAAGGCTGCCCTTGGGAGCCTTCTTGACGGCGACCTCGCCACCCCTCGGGAGCTTCTTCGAGCCGCTCACCAGGTCCTTGAAGCCCTGGCCCGCACGGAATCGCGGCACCGAGGTCTTCTTGACCCGTACGCGCTCACCCGTCTGCGGGTTGCGGGCGTAACGAGCAGGACGGTCCACCTTCTCGAACGAGCCGAAGCCGGTGACCGAAACCCGGTCTCCGCCGACAACTGCGCGGACGATCGCGTCAAGTACCGCGTCGACAGCCTCGGCGGCCTGCTGACGGCCGCCGACCTTGTCGGCAATCGCTTCTACGAGCTGCGCCTTGTTCACGTCTTCCCCTTCGGAGACATTGCCGGAACGAATGCGTCCAGGCTTTTTCGCACGTTAGGCAGATATATACCGCAAATCAAACACGAAACGGGCTAATCACCCTAGTGCCGCAACGAAGTCGACCGTCGCGGAACTTTGGGTGTCAGTCGCCTTCAGGGAATCGGCCCTCGTCGAGGTCCTTCATGAAGCGGTCCAGACGCCTTGCCGCATCCGGGAGATCGTGCTTCGCCGCGGCCGTGACGACCAGCAGCTTCCGGGACAGCGCCATCCTTACGCCCTCCGGGACTTGCAGCTCACGCACCCGTGTGTGCGCTTGTTTCAATCGGGCGGCGACTGCCTCGTAGAGCTCGAGTTGGCTGTCGCGTTCCATGCACCGATTGTGCCATCTGAGGCGAGTTGTCGCCCGACGGGGTCTCAACAACCGACTGCGCCCCCCACCGGACGGTGGGGGGCGCAGTACGGGAAAAGCGCTGCTCAGGCCTCAATTGTGCGGGGCTTGAAGGCCGGTCGGGATGCCTCGTAAGCCGCGATGTCCGCTTCGTTCTGAAGGGTGAGGCTGATGTCGTCCAGACCGTTCAGCAGCCTCCATCGGGCGTTCTCGTCAAGGTCGAAGTCGGCCGTGATTCCGGTGGCCAGAACCTGTCGCTTCTCCAAGTCCACGGTGATTTCGGCGGTCGGGTCGGCTTCGGTGACCTCCCAGAGCGCGTCCACGACCTTCTGGTCCAGAACCACCGTCAGCAGGCCGTTCTTGAGCGAGTTGCCCCGGAAGATGTCGGCGAACCGGGAGGAGATGACGGCCTTGAAGCCGTAGTTCTGCAGGGCCCACACGGCGTGCTCGCGGGAGGATCCGGTGCCGAACTCCGGGCCGGCCACCAGGACCGTGGCGCCCTGCCGCTCGGGCTGGTTGAGGATGAACGACGAATCCTTGCGCCAGGCCTCGAAGAGCCCGTCCTCGAAGCCGTCGCGGGTGACCTTCTTCAGCCAGTGGGCCGGGATGATCTGGTCGGTGTCGACGTTGCTGCGGCGCAGCGGAACAGCCCGGCCGGTGTGCGTGGTGAAAGCTTCCATGGTTGCTCAGACTCCGGCGGTCGCGGGGGCTTCGGACAGGTCGGCGGGCGAGGCCAGATGGCCCAGTACCGCGGTGGCGGCGGCGACCTGGGGCGAGACCAGATGGGTGCGTCCGCCCTTGCCCTGCCTGCCCTCGAAGTTGCGGTTGGAGGTGGACGCGGAGCGCTCGCCGGGAGCCAGTTGGTCGGGGTTCATGCCCAGACACATCGAGCAGCCCGCGTGCCGCCATTCGGCGCCGGCAGCGGTGAAGACCTTGTCCAGGCCTTCCTCGACGGCCTGCAGCGCGACCCGTACGGAGCCGGGGACCACCAGCATCCGTACGCCGTCGGCGACTTTGCGGCCTTCCACAATGGCGGCCGCGTTGCGCAGGTCCTCGATACGGCCGTTGGTGCAGGAGCCTACGAAGACGGTGTCGACCTTGATGTCGCGCAGCGGCTGGCCAGCGCTCAACCCCATGTATTCCAGGGCCCTTTCGGCGGCGTGCCGCTCCGAAGCGTCCTCGTACGAAGCCGGGTCGGGGACGTTCGCCGACAGGGGCGCGCCCTGGCCGGGGTTGGTGCCCCAGGTGACGAACGGCGCCAGTTCGGCGGCGTCGATGAACACCTCGGCGTCGAAGACGGCGTCGTCGTCCGTGCGCAGGGTCTTCCAGTAGTCGACGGCGGCGTCCCACTCGGCGTCCTTGGGGGCGTGGTCGCGGCCCCGCAGATAGTCGAAAGTGGTCTCGTCGGGGGCGATCATGCCGGCCCGGGCGCCCGCCTCGATCGACATGTTGCAGATGGTCATCCGGGCCTCCATCGAGAGCTTCTCGATGGCGGAGCCGCGGTATTCCAGGATGTAACCCTGGCCGCCGCCGGTGCCGATCTTCGCGATGATGGCCAGGATCAGGTCCTTGGCGGTGACACTGTCGGGCAGTTCGCCCTCGACCGTGATGGCCATGGTCTTGGGGCGGGCCAGCGGCAGCGTCTGGGTGGCCAGCACATGCTCCACCTGGGAGGTGCCGATGCCGAACGCAAGCGCGCCGAAAGCGCCGTGGGTGGAGGTGTGCGAATCGCCGCAGACCACGGTGGTGCCGGGCTGGGTCAGACCCAGCTGCGGGCCCACGACGTGGACGACGCCCTGTTCGACGTCGCCCAGCGGATGCAGACGTACGCCGAAGTCGGCACAGTTCTTGCGCAGCGTCTCCAACTGGACGCGGGAAACCGGGTCGGCGATGGGCTTGTCGATGTCGAGGGTCGGGGTGTTGTGATCCTCGGTCGCGATGGTGAGGTCGAGCCTGCGCACCTGGCGGCCGTTGAGGCGCAGCCCGTCAAAGGCCTGGGGGCTGGTCACCTCGTGCAGCAGGTGCAGATCGATGAAGAGGAGGTCGGGCTCGCCCTCGGCGCGCCGGACGACATGGTCGTCCCAGACCTTCTCCGCGAGTGTCCTACCCATCGCTTTCCCTCCGGCCGGCTGGTCCGCCGACACAACTAGAGATCTTGTCGCGAGCCCGTTGGTCCGCGGGTCGCAACTCCAGGGTGGCGGGTTCTCGGAAAAATTGAACTTGCGTTTCACAGTGTGAGACGTGAATATCGTTGCATGGACAACTCTAGCGGCGTCGGCGTTCTCGACAAGGCAGCTCTGGTACTGAGCGCACTGGAGTCCGGTCCGGCCACCCTCGCCGGGCTGGTCGCGGCGACAGGGCTTGCACGACCCACGGCACACCGCCTTGCCGTGGCACTGGAACACCACCGGATGGTGGCGAGGGACATGCAGGGCCGGTTCATCCTGGGCCCGCGGCTGGCGGAGCTCGCCGCCGCGGCGGGCGAGGACCGGCTGCTGGCCACGGCCGGGCCCGTGCTCACGCATCTGCGCGATGTCACCGGCGAGAGCGCGCAGCTCTACCGCCGGCAGGGAGACATGCGCATCTGCGTGGCCGCGGCCGAGCGGCTGTCCGGACTGCGGGACACCGTGCCGGTCGGCTCCACGCTCACCATGAAGGCCGGCTCTTCGGCCCAGATCCTGATGGCCTGGGAGGAGCCGGAGCGGCTGCACCGCGGACTGCAGGGCGCCCGTTTCACGGCGACGGCCCTGTCCGGCGTACGGCGCCGGGGCTGGGCCCAGTCGATCGGCGAGCGCGAGCCGGGCGTGGCGTCCGTCTCCGCCCCCGTGCGTGGCCCCTCGAACCGCGTGGTCGCCGCCGTCTCGGTATCCGGGCCGATCGAGCGTCTGACCCGCCACCCGGGCCGGATGCACGCGCAGGCGGTCATCGACGCCGCGGCCCGCCTGAGCGAGGCGCTGCGCCGCTCCGGCTGATCCACGCTGTTCACGTACCGGCCGGCCGCTTCCACGCCGCAGCGGCCGGCCGGACGCGCTTTTCGGAAGGATGGGGCCTCGGCAAGATGGGGCCTCGGCGGCTTTCAGGGCCACCGAAGGGTGCGTGGCCCCGCGCAGCGCAGCCGCAGGCGCAGCCCGCCGCCGTCCTCGCCGCGCAGCTCCACCGCCTCGCAAAGGCTCCGCAGCAGCCAGAGCCCGTCGTGCTGCCCCGCGTCCGGCCCCGGCGGTACGAAGCCCGCGTAGGGCCCTGGCAGGGGCGCCTCGCGGTCCAGTGCCAGCATGTCCCACACCACGGCGCCCGGCTCCTCCCAGACGCGTAGCTCCGCATCTGTCGCACCGAGCTCCAGCAGCCAGGTCAGCGCCTCATTGGCCAGCGTCTCGGCCAGCGCCACCCGCTGCCCGGCCAGGCCCGCCGCTTCGGCCCGCAGCCGCGCGAAGCGCCGTACTGCCGCGAGGGAGGCCGGCGGTTCGAGGAGCGCGGCGCTCGCGGGCGGCGGCGGGAGGGGGCCCTGCCCGGCCGACGCGTAGATCTCGGGGTCCGTGTACGTCCCGCAGGGCAGCACCAGGTCCCCCACCACATGACGCGGGTGGGTGGCCCAGGCGGCCTCCACGACGTGGTCGGGCACGGTCCTGGTGTCGTACGTGCAGATCAGCCGGGCCCGTGTGTGCGCCAGCAGCACATTGAGTCCGGACTCCATCCGCTTCCACTCGGCGATCTGACGTGGGCACTTCCCCGCCCACACCGGCTCGGCGATCATCCGCACCGGGCGGCCCGGCTCCCCGTACCGGTTCGAGTACCGCAGGAACGCGGCGACCCGGCCCACCGGCCGGCGGCCGAAGCAGGCGGTGTCGGCGGTGTCGAGAGCCAGGGCCCACTCCCCCAGCGCGTCCCGCAGGAGTTGGATGTTGGCGGGCGTGGTCACGGCGAGCACCGGCTCCCCCGCGGCCAGCCCCTCCTCGGCGAACGGCACGGCCATCGCCAGGAATTCCTCGTCGTCGCCGTACAGGCAGGCGTGGTGAACAAATCCGTTGTGGGACG
Organism: Streptomyces sp. V1I1; assembly: GCF_030817355.1. Classification (NCBI taxonomy): domain Bacteria; kingdom Bacillati; phylum Actinomycetota; class Actinomycetes; order Kitasatosporales; family Streptomycetaceae; genus Streptomyces; species Streptomyces sp. V1I1. The sequence goes on from NZ_JAUSZH010000001.1 coordinate 2,277,824, forward strand.
GGTCAGTTGACACGGTGGTCTCCAAGCCACAGACCGGGTGTCTCGTCCCAGCCGACCAGCGCGATCACATTCCGCAGATGCGGGGCGAGGCCGGTCAACTCCACGTGGTGGCCCGAGTTTCGCGTCCGGGCGAAGCCGATCAGCATGCGCAGTCCGCCGAGATCGAGGAACTCCAGCCTGGAGAGCTCGAGTTGGAGATCGCCTTCGACGGACGCGATGACCTCGAGCGCGCCACGCAGATGACGGTGCGTGTGGACGTCCACCACGCCCTCGATCCTCAGTCCCGGCGGCCGGCGGATGCGGGTGATGCGTAACTCGGCTGTGCGTACGAGTGGTTCCGCGTCGGCAGCCTCCATGCGCGGAGTATCCGCCGCTGCGAGCGCTGGAGGAAGGAGGGGGACGGAGAAGGATACGAGGCAGACGCGAAGAGGCCCTCCGCATGCGCGGAGGGCCTCTTAGATGCGTACCCCCGACCGGATTCGAACCGGCGCTACCGCCTTGAGAGGGCGGCGTGCTAGGCCGCTACACAACGGGGGCCTTGCGGATAAGCTCCGCGAGCTGGCCTACCAGGACTCGAACCTAGAATGACGGTACCAGAAACCGTAGTGTTGCCAATTACACCATAGGCCATGGTGGTTTAGACCAGTACCCCCGACCGGATTCGAACCGGCGCTACCGCCTTGAGAGGGCGGCGTGCTAGGCCGCTACACAACGGGGGCCCTAGCGATCCCACCCGGCGGGAGCCAGGTGATGTCACCGCATGATCATCGGGTGCGACCCTGATGATCAACGGGATGGATCTGTACCCCCGACCGGATTCGAACCGGCGCTACTGCCTTGAGAGGGCAGCGTGCTAGGCCGCTACACAACGGGGGCTTTGCAGAAGATCATTTCTGCGAGCTGGGCTACCAGGACTCGAACCTAGACTAACTGAACCAGAATCAGTCGTGCTGCCAATTACACCATAGCCCACCAAAACTCAACCCCCTGGAGGGGGTTTGTTTGGCTCGCGCTCCCCGGCCGGACCTCTTGGTCCTCTCGGGCGGCGCAGGAAGAACATTACCCGAAGGTGTCCGGCGCTCCAAAACGGGTATCGCCGCGCAGCAGGCCAGGGAGCTGGTCGAGTCCGGTGATCCGGGTGAGCTCGGGCCGGCCTCCAAGACCGGTGCGGTCCAGCCAGATCCCGGCCAGTCCGGCGGCGACGGCGCCCTGGGCGTCGATGTCGGGATGGTCCCCTACATAGGCGACCTCGTGCGGCGCGAGCGCGAGCTCGTCGCAGGCAGCGTGGAAGGCGCCGGGTTCGGGCTTGGACATGCCCAGTTCGACGGCGCACACGACGGCCTCGAACCGGTCCCGTACACCGAGAACGCGCAGCTTGCGGTCCTGGTTGTGGATGCTGGAGTTGGACAGGACGGCATGGCGGTAGTCGTCCGCGAGCAGGTCCAGCACGGGCACGGTGTCCGGGAAGAGCGACCAGGCGGCCTCGTAGTGGGCGACGTGCCGGTCGAACCAGGCATCCGCGTCGGCGTCGCTGAGCGGCGTACCGAGAAAGCTGCGCACGCGGTCCCGGCGCTGCCCCTGGAAGTCGGTCTCACCGCTGGCGAAGCGGGCCCAGTGGAGTTCGGTCATCTCCCGCCATGAGTCGAGGGCCTGCCCCACGGATTCGTATCCGTCGGGCATGCCCTCGATCTGCAGATGCTCTCGCATGCCGACGCGGTCGGCGCTGGTGTAGTCGAAGATCGTGTCGTCGATGTCCCAGAGCACGGCTCGGATCGTCATGATCCGAGTTTAGGCGGCCGGCTTCGCCAGCGCCGCGTCGATCCGCGACAGCGTCCGCTCCTTGCCCAGGATCTCCAGCGACTCGAAGAGCGGCAGACCCACCGTGCGGCCGGTGACCGCGACGCGGACCGGGGCCTGGGCCTTGCCGAGCTTCAGGCCGTGCTCCTCGCCCGCCGCGAGGACCGCGTTCTTGAGCGACTCCGGGCTGGACCAGTCCGCGTCGGCCAGCTTCTCGCGGGCCGTACGGAGCAGGGCGTCCGAGCCCTCCTTCATCGCCTTCGCCCAGGACGCCTCGTCCTCGACCGGGGCGTCCAGGAAGAGGAAGTCGACGTTGGCGGTGATGTCCGAGAGGACGGTCAGCCGGGTCTGGGCGTGCGGGGCGATCGCCTGCCAGGCCGCCTCGTCGAACTTCTCCGGGGCCCAGTTGGCGTGCGGGGCATGCAGCCAGGGGCGGCACGCCTCGATGAAGTCCTTCACATCCAGCCGACGGATGTGGTCGGCGTTGATCGCCTCCGCCTTCTTCAGGTCGAAGCGGGCCGGGTTGGCGTTGACGTCCGCGATGTCGAACCTCTCGACCAGCTCCGCGACCGAGAAGACGTCCTGGTCGGCGGAGAAGGACCAGCCGAGCAGCGAGAGGTAGTTGAGCAGGCCCTCGGGGAGGAAGCCGCGCTCGCGGTAGACGTTGAGGGACGCCTGCGGGTCGCGCTTGGACAGCTTCTTGTTGCCCTCGCCCATGACGTACGGCAGATGCCCGAAGGCAGGCGTCTGTTTGGCGATACCCAGCTCGATCAGCGCCTTGTAGAGCGCGATCTGGCGCGGGGTGGAGGACAGCAGGTCCTCACCGCGCAGGACGTGCGTGATCTCCATCAGCGCGTCGTCGACCGGGTTGACCAGCGTGTAGAGCGGGGCGCCGTTGGCGCGGACGATGCCGTAGTCCGGGACGTTGTCCGGGGTGAAGGTGAGCTCGCCGCGGACCAGGTCCGTGAAGGTGATCGGCTCGTCGGGCATCTTGAAGCGGACGATGGCCGGCCGGCCTTCGGCCTTGTACCGCGCGATGCGCTCGGCGGAGAGGTTGCGGCAGGTGCCGTCGTAGCCGGACGGCTTGCCGGCCAGGCGGGCGGCGTCCCGGCGGGCCTCCAGCTCGACGGCGGTGCAGAAGCACTCGTACGCGTAACCGCCGGCCATCAGCTTCTCGGCGACGTCCTTGTAGATGTCCATCCGCTGCGACTGGCGGTAGGGGGCGTGCGGGCCGCCGGCCTCGGGGCCCTCGTCCCAGTCCAGGCCGAGCCAGCGCATCGAGTCGAGCAGCTGGTTGTACGACTCCTCGGAGTCGCGGGCCGCGTCGGTGTCCTCGATGCGGAAGACCATGGTGCCGCCGTTGTGCCGGGCGAAGGCCCAGTTGAACAGGGCGGTGCGGACCAGACCCACATGCGGGTTGCCGGTCGGCGAGGGACAGAAACGTACGCGGACGTTCGCGTTAGCCACGCTTGATCACCTTGTTGGTGAGAGTGCCGATGCCTTGAATGGTGACGGCGACCTCGTCGCCGACGTTGAGAGGGCCGACCCCGGCGGGGGTGCCGGTGAGGATCACGTCGCCGGGGAGCAGCGTCATGGCCTCGGTGATGTTGACGATCAGGTCCTCGATGGAGTGGATCATCTGGCTCGTACGGCCGAGCTGGCGCTGTTCGCCGTTGACCGTGCACTGGATGGCCAGGTCGCTCGGGTCGAGGTCGGTCTCCACCCAGGGGCCGAGCGGGCAGGAGCTGTCGAAGCCCTTTGCCCTGGCCCATTGCTTCTCGCGCTTTTGCACGTCGCGCGCGGTGACGTCATTGGCGCAGGTGTAGCCGAGGATGACGTCCTTGACGCGCTCGCGCGGGACCTCGCGGCACATCCGGCCGATGACCACGGCCAGTTCGGCCTCGTGGTGCAGTTCGTTCGAGAAGGAGGGGTACGCGATCGGGTCGCCGGGGCCGACCACCGAGGTGGACGGCTTGAAGAACGCGAACGGCGCGTCGGGGACCTCGTGGCCGAGCTCCGCCGCGTGCTCCGCGTAGTTGCGGCCGAAGGCCACGACCTTGTTGGGAAGCACGGGCGGCAGCAGCCGGACCTTGCTCAGCGGGACCTTCGTGCCGGAGAGCTCGAAGTCCGCGAACGGGATGCCCTTGATGATGTCGAGGACGAGACCGGCTGAGTCACCGGTGCCTTCGCCCTCGACCGCGCCGAAGGCGACATTGCCGTCGATGGAGAACCTGGCGATGCGCACGGGATGCGGGTGCCCCTCTACTTACGCTGACTGGAGTGTGACGCTCCAGGCTAACGCGGCCGGGCACATCCCCAGGCGAGTGAGCCGAAGGGGCGCGTGGCTGCCGAAAGGGAGCGCGCGCGGAGGTCCCGAGGAACGAGGGATCGAGCACGGTCGACCGTCGGCAGAGCTTGAGCGCCCCGTGGGGGTCCCCCCGCCGAAGGCAGGGGGAGAAGCGAGCCTCAGGAAAGGGGGGCGTCCACGAGGATGGTGCGGCGGGGGTTGGCCGTCTGAGTGGGAAGATCGACCGTGTGCTCCAGCTGCTCCGGCGTCTGCAACTCCTCGGCGTCCTTGAGGTGCGCGAGGGTGGTGCGCCGGGGGTTGGCTATGTTGCGGAACATCGTCGTCGTCTTCATCTGTTGTTTCAGACCCTGTCGGAGTACGGGCACCCAGGTGAGCACCGGTTGACGGATTTCCCATCCCTGTAAAGCGTCAGGCTAAACATCCAATTCCCCGGGAAGGCCACCGAGAGACAGCGATCTCCATGTGAGTTTCCTCACGAGTTGACCGTCAATTCGGTCATTCCAGACAGTCAACTACCCACAGGGAAACGGACATTACGTAACTGAAGGGAGCATTCCGCTCCTGATCATGGCGACTGGGACACCCCTCACCCCTAAGTGACTCGTAAGCAAAAGTCCGTTTCCTCCGCGAACTCTTTCTACTCCTTGTGACACAACGCTCACACCGTGTCATCCAGGTCACAGCCCGGTACACGGCTCTTGTTGGAGATCCGGCACTGTGCTGGAATTCCACGCACCGCCGCGGTTTCAGGCCGGCGCGCAAGGGGCGCAACGCAGCGCCGAGTGCGGCGGGGAAGGGGGAGCAGCGCCGGTCACTCACGACCACCACTGGGGCGCGTTCTTCGCCCCACGACGCCGACACCGTCCCGCCGTGCAAGCGGAGGGACGCCTGGTCCAGAGGTTGCGACGCTAGTGCAGGGACGTTTCAAGAGGGATGGCAGCGCTGCGGCGGAACAGGAGCCGCGCGGCGGGACCGACCGCGGATCCTCGCCCCGGCACACCCAGAACCAGGGACCGGCAGCGCCCGGCGACAGCGGCGAACGTGCCGCACGCCCCGGCGCGGCGGCACCCGGCGGCGACGGGCCCAAGGCCCCGCTGAAGCCGAAGGGGCCCACGGAAACCGGTTCGCGAATAGCACTGCGCAACTGGCGCATCAGCACGCGTCTGGTCTCCCTGCTGACCCTGCCGGTCGTCGCCGCGACGACGCTGGGCGGACTCCGTATCAACGAGTCCATGGACGACATGCGGCAGCTGGATCACATGCAGCTGCTCACCAAGATGACCAAGCAGGCGACCGAGCTGGCGCAGGCGCTCCAGTCGGAGCGGGACCTGTCGGCGGGTCCGCTGGTCAACAACACCCCGGTCGCCGACTTCAAGATCGCCGGACCGCGAGCCGCGACCGACCGGGCCAGGAAGTCGTTCCTCGAAGCCACCCGTGACATCCCCAACACGGACGAGGACGACGCGCTGGAGAGCATCCGCGCCAATGCGAACCAGATCGCCGTCCAGGTCAACCAGCTCAACGGCATCCGTGAGACCGCCTACACCCAGGGCAACTCCCTGACGGTGGAGGGCTACAGCCGGCTGATCGAATCGCTGCTGAGCCTCTCCCAGGACATGGCGCAGGCGACCAGCAACCCGGAGATGATCAAGCGGACGCGCGCCCTGGCGGCCTTCTCCGCCGCCAAGGAGTACGCCTCCATCCAGCGCGCGATCATCGCCGCCGCGCTGCCGGGCGGCGCCGACTCGGCCGGTCCTGGCCTCGCCGAGAACGACCGGCTCTACGGCAAGGCCGCCCGCGACAACGGCGAAACCCAGCTCAAGGCCTTCAAGTCGGTCTACGAGTCCTCCGGCGGCAACGCCGACGAGCTGACCGAGCCGATGGAGAACGGCAACCCGACGATTACCGCGTCCGAGCTGTACGCCAAGCGCGCGCTGGACAACAAGAACGGTCTGGCCGGCCTGGACAAGCGCTCGCACCTGGACTGGACCGACGACTACTCGGTCCGCATCAACGCCATGAAGACCATCGAGGCCACGCTGCTCGGCCAGATGGAGGGCAAGGCCCGTGAGCTGCGCGATCAGTCCCAGCGCGACGCGATCATCAACGGTGCGCTGATCCTCGTCGTCCTCGGCGTCTCGCTCGTCGGCGCCTTCGTCGTGGCCCGCTCCATGATCCGCTCGCTGCGCCGGCTGCAGGACACCGCGACCAGGGTCGCCCAGGACCGGCTGCCCGAGCTGGTCAAGCAGCTCTCCGAGGCCGACCCGCAGGACGTCGACACCTCCGTCGAGTCCGTCGGTGTGCACTCCAGGGACGAGATCGGCCAGGTGGCCGCGGCCTTCGACGACGTGCACCGCGAGGCGGTCCGACTGGCCGCCGAGCAGGCGCTGCTGCGAGGCAACGTCAACGCGATGTTCACCAACCTCTCGCGCCGCAGCCAGGGCCTTATCCAGCGTCAGCTCTCGCTCATCTCCGAGCTGGAGTCCCGCGAGGCCGACCCGGACCAGCTGTCCTCCCTCTTCAAGCTGGACCACCTCGCGACCCGTATGCGCCGGAACGGCGAAAACCTCCTCGTCCTCGCGGGCGAGGAGCCGGGCCGCCGGTGGACCCGGCCGGTCCCGCTGGTCGACGTGCTCCGTGCCGCCGCCTCCGAGGTGGAACAGTACGAGCGCATCGAACTGGCCGCGGTCCCCGCGACCGAGGTCGCGGGCCGCGTCGTCAACGACCTTGTGCACCTCCTGGCCGAGCTGCTCGAGAACGCGACCTCGTTCTCCTCGCCGCAGACCAAGGTCCGCGTCACCGGTCACGCGCTGCCCGACGGCCGCGTCCTGGTCGAGATCCACGACACCGGCATCGGCCTCTCCCCCGAGGACCTCGCCGCGATCAACGAGCGGCTGGCGTCGCCGCCCACCGTGGACGTCTCGGTCTCGCGCCGCATGGGTCTGTTCGTGGTCGGCCGACTGTCCCTGCGGCACGGCATCCGCATCCAGCTGCGCCCCTCCGACTCCGGTGGCACGACCGCGCTGGTCATGCTCCCCGTCGATGTCGCCCACGGCGGCAAGAAGGCCCCGGCCATGCCCGGTGCGGGCGGCCAGGGCGCCGTTCCCCCGGCGCAGGGCGGTCCGGCGAGCCTCGGCGGCCGTCCGGGCGGTGGGGCCGGCGGCGCCGGCGGCGGTAGCCGTCCCGGTCTCGGCGGTGCTCCCGCGGGCGGCCGGCTCGGTGCCGGTGCGCCGCGCGGCCAGGTCGGCGCGGGCTCGGCTCCGCGTGCCGCGCTGCCGCCCCGTGACGAGGCTGCGCGCCCGGGTCAGGGTCAGCAGGGCGGTCAGGGCGGCGGTCTCGCCGGCGCCTTCGGCTCGAGTGCGGGCCGCGGGGCGCAGAACGCTCCCGCCCGTAACGAAGCACGCCAGAACGGCTTCCAGCAGGGTGCTCCGGCCGCGGGTGACCGAGGCCGGCAGCTGCCGCCCTCCGGCGGCCCGCGCGCCGAGCTCCCCGGCGGCAACCCCCGCCGCGAGGAGCCGCAGCGCCCGCAGCGTCCGCAGGCGGCCAGTTGGGGCAGCGAGCAGCCGTCGGCCCCGCAGCGTCCGACGGACGCGCCGCGTGGCCACGAGCACAGCGCCTCCACCCGCGGTCCCGGATCGACGGAGGAGTTCGCACGGCCCGATTTCAACGCGCCGCCGCCGCGGGGCGCCAACACCGGAGCCGCTTCGGGCTCCACAGGACAGTTCGTACGCGGCGATGTGTACGGCACGCCTGACCCCTCGTCCACGGGCCAGTACGCCCGCCAGGACCTGAACGGCTCACAGGACCCGGCGTCCACAGCTCAGTTCGCTCGTCCCGATTTCAATCCTCCGGCACCGCGCCAGCGCGGCGGCCGGGACAACTCCGGCTTCGCCGCGCCGCGCCCCGCTGGGGGCACCTCCCATGCCGGAGGCCATGGGGGAGCGCTGCCCCCGCAGCCGCAGCCCGAGGCGCTGCCGCCGGCCGGCCCCGGCGACGGCCGTACGCCGCTGTACGACACGCTCGAGACGAACTGGTTCCACGGCACTCAGAACGGTCAGCAGGGCGGTCAGCCGGCACAGCAGCAGCCGCAGCAGCCGGCGGACCGTCCCGTTCCACCGATGCCGCAGCGCTCCCCGGCGCAGACCCCGGTGACCCCGGGCAACGCGCCCAATGCGAGTGTTGCCGCCTGGCGCACCTCGCCCAATGACGAGTTGGTACGCCAGGCGGAGCGGGTCAGGAAGCCCGCGGCCGGCGGTGTCACCACCTCTGGTCTGCCCCGCCGGGTCCCGCGCGCCAACCTTGTGCCGGGCACCGCACAGGAGCAGAACAACCAGGCCGGTCCGCAGGTTTCGCGTGCGCCTGACGACGTACGCGGCCGACTGACCAATCTCCGTCGGGGCATTCAGCAGGGCCGTCAGCAGAACAGCTCGACGACCGGCAGCTTCAACCTCGGCCCCACTCACCAGCAGGAGCGTTAGTTGAGCCCGATGAGCCAGGCGGCGCAGAATCTGAACTGGTTGATCACCAACTTCGTGGACAACACCCCTGGGGTGTCCCACACGGTGGTGGTCTCCGCCGACGGTCTTCTGCTGGCAATGTCCGAAGGATTCCCCCGCGACCGCGCCGACCAACTGGCGGCTGTGGCGTCCGGGCTGACCTCGCTGACCGCGGGGGCGTCCCGGATCTTCGAAGGCGGCCCGGTCAGCCAGACCGTTGTCGAGATGGAGCGCGGCTTCCTCTTCCTCATGTCCGTCTCCGACGGTTCCTCGCTGGCCGTGCTCGCACACCCCGATTGCGACATCGGCCTCGTGGGCTACGAGATGGCTCTCCTGGTGGACCGGGCGGGCAGTGTCCTCACTCCGGACCTGCGCGCCGAGCTCCAGGGAAGCCTGTTGCACTGAACCTGCCCACCCCACACAGGTGCTTCAGCCATACGCCACCGCACAGTCACCGTCAGGTCGCCCACAGGCCCCCCACCGGCCCACTCAGACGGCACGCCGACCACTTGCTGTCACGCCCGGAGGATTCATGACCCCGCCACCCGCCTCTCACGATCCGTACGGCGCCTCAGTCGACGCGTCGTACGGATTTGAGGGCGATCAGCCGCTGGTCCGTCCGTACGCCATGACCGGAGGCCGGACCCGGCCGCGCTACCAGCTCGCCATAGAGGCGCTGGTCAGCACCACGGCCGACCCGGCGCACCTCGGGACACTGCTCCCCGAGCACCAGCGGATCTGCCACCTGTGCCGTGAGGTCAAGTCCGTGGCCGAGGTCTCGGCGCTGCTGTCGATGCCCCTGGGGGTGGCCCGGATCCTCGTGGCCGACCTGGCGGAGGCGGGCATGGTGGCGATCCATCAGCCGGGCAACGGAGAGGCCGGCGGCACGCCGGATGTGACACTGCTCGAAAGGGTGCTCAGTGGACTTCGCAAGATCTAGCGGCGGTGCAGCCCGCTCAACCACCAGCGCGAAGATCGTGGTGGCGGGCGGCTTCGGCGTGGGCAAGACCACGTTCGTCGGCGCCGTCTCGGAGATCAACCCGCTGCGTACCGAAGCCGTCATGACGAGCGCCTCCGCAGGCATCGACGACCTGACCCACACCGGGGACAAGACGACGACCACCGTCGCCATGGACTTCGGCCGTATCACCCTGGACCAGGACCTGATCCTGTACCTGTTCGGCACGCCCGGACAGGACCGCTTCTGGTTCATGTGGGACGACCTGGTCCGCGGTGCGATCGGCGCGGTGGTGCTGGTGGACACGCGTCGTCTCGCGGACTGCTTCCCGGCGGTCGACTACTTCGAGAACAGCGGCCTGCCCTTTGTCGTCGCCCTGAACGGCTTCGAGGGACACCAGCCGTACAACCCGGAGGAGGTGCGCGAAGCTCTCCAGATCGGTCCGGACGCTCCGATCATCACCACCGACGCCCGCCATCGCGCGGACGCCAAGAGCGCGCTGATCACACTGGTCGAGCACGCACTGATGGCACGGCTCAAGTAGACGGTCGAATGGACGCTCAAGTGGACGCCGACGTACGGCAGTTGTCGTAGTTGTGAGGGGGCGGGCTGTGTCGATTGACACGGTCCGCCTCCGTGTTCATAACGTTTCGACAGAGAATTACCCGGCCTCGGACACCCGGTGCATACGAGTGGTACCACTGCGCTCACATTAGCCTCACCATTTGACGGGGCTCGCTCCTTATGCCCCGTTTTATCTGAGGCCTGCACCACTCGGAATGGCTGATTCCAACTGTTTGGAAGGGGGCCGCTCGACGTGCTGAAATCTGGCGAACTCCCTAGTAGTAGAGCTCTGAACGAAACACGGCACAGCGTAGGTGCCGACGCCGAGAGGTTGTTGGTCGAGTGAGGCGAAGCATGACGAGCTCCGCAGAGCAGCAGGCGCGGGGCAACTTCACCCCGCCGCCGCGCACAGCGGCGTCGCCTGCGGATGCGCCCGGTCCGTCCCCGGCTCCTGGAAGCTCCAGCCGGCTGTCCCCGCGCAACTGGCGGGTGCCCACCCGTCTGAACGCGATCCTCCTCATCCCCGTGCTCGTCGGTCTGGTGATGGGCGGCTTCCAGGTCAAGTCCTCCATCGACACCTGGGACGAGGCGCAGGACGCCGAGAAGACGGCGCTGATCGTGCGCGCCGCCTCGGAGTACGGCCAGGCGCTGCTCAACGAACGTGACCTCACGGCCGCGACGCTGCTCACCGCCACCAGCGAGGCAGACCGCCAGAAGCCCCCCGTCACCAAGGCGTACGAGACCACGGACGCCGCGAAGAAGAAGTTCGACCTGGCCATCCAGGACATGCCCGACAAGCAGGGTCTGGATCGCCGTCTGAGCCTCTTCCGCGCGGAGGAGCCGACCCTCGCCAAGCTCCGCCTGGCCGCGTACACCAAGGCCCTCGACCCGGTGAAGACCGAAGAGGGCTACGTCAAGGTCCAGCACTCGCTGATGGAGTTCTCCAACGAGCTCGGCCTCGGCACCGGCAACATCACCAGCTACGGCCGTACGGTTTACGCGGTCCAGCTGGCCAAGGCCGCCGCGTCGCTCCAGCGCTCCATCGGCATGCACCTGCTGGTCCGCCCCAGCGCGGACGACACCGTCCGCGCCCAGCAGACCGTGGCGTTCAACTCGTACAACTACCTCGAGCAGATCGCGATCGGCGAGTACGTCTCCGGCGGCACCCAGGCCGACACGGACAAGCTGAAGCAGATCATGGCGGGCAAGGCCGCCGCGGGCGAGAAGCAGCTCAAGGCCCTGGGCCTCAACCCTCCGCGGGACAAGAGCGGCCAGGTCCTGGCCGGCATGGCCGGCAAGATCGGCGAGGGGCTGAGCCCCAAGGAGCTGAAGAAGCTCGACGTCACGCCCGAGACCTGGATGGGCGCGTCCACCGCCAAGTTCGACGGCTACACCGAGATCGAGAACGAACTCGTCGACAAGGCCGTGACCGAGGCCGCGGCGATCTCCGACGACGCCAAGACCGACGCCATCACCAACGGCGGCATCGTCGTCATCGCCCTGCTCACCGCCTTCATCCTGGCCGGCCTCATGGCCCGCCAGATGAGCCGCTCGATGCGCCAGCTGCGCACCGCCGCCTTCGGCATCGCCGAGCAGCGTCTGCCGATGCTGGTCGACCAGCTCTCGCGTACGGAGCCGGGCCGCGTCGACACCCGCGTGCAGCCGATCCCGATCGACAGCCAGGACGAGATCGGCGAAGTCGCCCGCGCCTTCGACCAGGTCCACCGCGAGGCCGTGCGGCTCGCCGCCGAGCAGGCCATGCTCCGTGGCAACGTCAACGCGATCTTCACCAACCTGTCGCGCCGCAACCAGTCGCTGATCGAGGGCCAGCTGACCCTGATCACCGACCTGGAGAACAACGAGGCCGACCCGGACCAGCTGGAGAACCTCTTCAAGCTGGACCACCTGGCGACCCGTATGCGCCGCAACGGCGAGAACCTCCTGGTCCTCGCCGGTGAGGAGCCGGGCCGCCGCTGGAACCAGCCGGTGCCGCTGGTCGACGTGCTGCGTGCCGCCTCCTCCGAGGTGGAGTCTTACGAGCGCATCGAGCTGACCGGCGTCCCGGAGACGGACATCCACGGCCAGGCCGTGACGGACCTTGTGCACCTGCTGGCCGAGCTGCTGGAGAACGCCACCACGTTCTCCTCGCCGCAGACCAAGGTGCGCGTCACCGCGACCCGTCTGCCCGACGGCCGCGTGATGATCGAGATCCACGACAAGGGCATCGGCCTGACCGCCGAGGACTTCGCGGACATCAACCACAAGCTGGCCAACCCGCCGACGGTGGACGCCGCCGTCTCGCAGCGCATGGGCCTGTTCGTGGTCGGCCGCCTTGCCGACCGGCACGGCATCCGCGTCCAGCTGCGCCCCTCCGGCGAGCAGGCCGGCACCACCTCGCTGGTCATGCTGCCCGACGCCATCACACATGGTGGCGGTGGCCAGCCGCTGCCCGAGGACGACTTCACGGTCTCCCAGATCATTCCGGAGCAGCAGGTCTTCGAGCCCGCCCCGATTCAGAGTGCCCCGATGCGCACCGCCGCGGAGCTCGGCTTCGACGACTCCCGCTACGAGGACTCTCCGAAGCTCGACCCGGTGGGCCGCTCGCTGATGCGCGAGGAGCGCCGTGCGGCGCTGGAGGCGCAGGCTCAGGGCGGCGAGCGGCCGCTCTACGGGGACGAGACGCAGTACCCGCAGGAGCAGCAGCAGTACGCCTCCGAGTACGGCCAGGAGTACGCGCAGGACTACGCCCAGGAGCAGCCGCAGGCGTACGACGGCTACCAGCCGCAGGGCGGATACCAAGGGCCCCAGGAGCACCAGGAATCCGCATATGCGGAAGCCACTTACCAGTCTTCGCAGACGCCGGAGCCGCAGTACGACGGACAGTTCGACACCCAGTCCCACCAGGCAGAGTGGCCGGAACAAGGTACGTACCAGAGTGCGTACGAGCCGGAGTACCGGACCGATTCGGAATCTGCCCCCGGCGCCCCCACGAACGCCCCGGAGCGCGTAGGCTTCGAACGTCCGGGACCCTCTCCGAGCAGCAGCCACGCGCTGACCGACGCCGGTCTGCCGCGGCGCGGCGGCACCCAGCAGCCGCAGCCCCAGCAGCAGTGGCAGCAGCCCGCCGAGCAGGCCCAGCAAGCTCCGCAGAGCGGTCAGGCCGAGGCGGCCGGCAACGGCGCCGGCTCCGAGGACTGGCGCTCGACCAACGACCAGCGCTGGCAGCGGGCGGAGAAGCTCCGCGAGCCGAAGGCGGGCGGGGTCACCCCCTCCGGTCTTCCACGGCGAGTGCCCAAGGCCAATCTCGTCGAGGGAACCGCGGAGCAGACGCCGCAGGGCGGCCCCCAGGTCTCCCGCGCCCCGGAGGACGTACGTGGCAGGTTGAGCAACCTGCGGCGCGGCGTCCAGCAGGGACGCAGCGCGGGAACGGACACGAACGGACCGGGCTTCGGCTCGGGCAGTACCTACAACCAGGAGCGTTAGTGTGAGCCCGATGAGCCAGGCGGCGCAGAATCTGAACTGGTTGATCACCAACTTCGTGGACAACACCCCTGGGGTGTCCCACACCGTGGTGGTCTCCGCCGACGGACTCCTGCTGGCGATGTCCGAAGGTTTCCCGCGGGACCGAGCCGATCAGCTGGCGGCTGTCGCCTCCGGTCTGACCTCGCTGACCGCGGGGGCGTCCCGGATCTTCGAAGGCGGCGCGGTCAACCAGACAGTGGTGGAGATGGATCGGGGCTTCCTCTTCCTCATGTCCATCTCCGATGGTTCCTCGCTTGCCGTGCTCGCACACCCGGAGGCCGACATCGGCCTGGTGGGTTACGAGATGGCTCTGCTGGTGGACCGTGCAGGCAGCGTGTTGACCCCGGACCTCCGTGCGGAGCTCCAGGGCAGTCTTCTCAACTAACAGACAGTGCGTTTCACGCCACCGCACCATAGGGTGCGGTGGCGCGGCTCCACAGGGACATGGACCGGCGACCGGCAGTCGGAGGAGGAAACGTGGCAACACCCCCGGGCGGACGCCCCTATGACGGTGCTCACCAACCGCCGGGTGATCACTCCCAGAACCGCTTCAACTTTCCCTCCGCGCCAAGCAGACAGGGCGCCCAGCAGCCCTACCAGCAGTCGCCGTACGACCCCTCGTACGACCAGCCGCCGCAGCCCCGGATCCAGCCGGTGCAGCGGCGGGCGCCGGAGCCCGCGCCTACGCACAACCCGTTGGTGCGCCCGTACGCCATGACCGGCGGCCGGACCCGGCCGCGCTACCAGCTCGCCATCGAGGCACTGGTCAGCACCACGGCCGATCCGTCAAGGCTGCAAGGGCAGTTGCCCGAGCACCAGCGGATCTGCCGGCTGTGCATCGAGATCAAGTCGGTCGCCGAGATCTCGGCACTTCTCACCATCCCCCTCGGCGTTGCCCGGATCCTTGTCGCCGACCTGGCGGAGGCCGGACTTGTCGCCATCCACCAGCCAGGCGGCGACGAGGCCGCCGGCGGCCAGCCAGCCGTGACACTGCTCGAAAGGGTGCTCAGTGGACTTCGCAAGCTCTAGCGGCGGTGCAGCCCGCTCAACCACCAGCGCGAAGATCGTGGTGGCGGGCGGCTTCGGCGTGGGCAAGACCACGTTCGTCGGCGCCGTCTCGGAGATCAACCCGCTGCGTACCGAAGCCGTCATGACGAGCGCCTCCGCAGGCATCGACGACCTGACCCACACCGGGGACAAGACGACGACCACCGTCGCCATGGACTTCGGCCGTATCACCCTGGACCAGGACCTGATCCTGTACCTGTTCGGCACGCCCGGACAGGACCGCTTCTGGTTCATGTGGGACGACCTGGTCCGCGGTGCGATCGGCGCGGTGGTGCTGGTGGACACGCGTCGTCTCGCGGACTGCTTCCCGGCGGTCGACTACTTCGAGAACAGCGGCCTGCCGTTCGTCATAGCTCTCAACGGTTTCGACGGACACCAGCCGTACAACCCGGAAGAGGTGCGGGAGGCGCTGCAGATCGGCCCCGACACCCCGATCATCACGACCGACGCCCGCCATCGTGCGGACGCCAAGAGCGCGCTGATCACGCTGGTCGAGCACGCACTGATGGCGCGCCTGCGGTAGCCGGTACCACGGCCGCGTGTCTCTGTTGAGGACGCCCTCGCCTCCTGCTTGGAGCGCGGGGGCGTCCTGCTGTTGTTTTCTCCCCCACCCCGCCCCTTCCCGTAACTGGGGGCAAGCCCCCAGCCCCCTCGTACGCCCGCTGGGGGTCCCCCACGCCCGCAGGGCGTAGGGGGCATCATCCTCATCTGCTGCGAGTCATCGCCGGGGCGAAGAAGGAGCTGAAGTTTCGCGGTTCCCAGTCAAGTTGACGGATGCCCAGGCTCACCGGGCGCCCAGGCGATGGACAGAGCTGCGCCGAGGAGGGCCAGCAGGAGGCCGACGAGGAAGCCGCCGAGGTTGGACATCGGAATCGACAGCAGGGCAAGCACGATCGCCGCGACACCCGCAAACACCCGCACGATGGGCTGGAACCACATGGTCAGGCCGAGCGTCACGAGGAGCACGCCGATGACCAGTGAGCCGGAGCCGGCAGTGGTGGCCATCTGGACGGTGAGTTGGCCGATCGCGAGGTCCGCGTACGGCAGATACACGATCGGCACCCCGCCCAGCATGGTCAGCAGCCCGGCCCAGAACGGCCGACTCCCACGCCAGTCGCCGAAGTGTAGCCAGAGGCCCTTGAGGTAATGGACGTTGCGCCTTGGAGAATCGACGCTCATGGAACAGCTCCCGGGGGCCAGGCTTCCTACGGACATGTGAAGAGAAGGGGCGGGCGCGGGGAATGATTTCTTCTCATCGGTCGCGGCGTGTCTAGAAGCACTCGTGAACGCCCTTGTAGAATCTCAGGCTGCTTCCGCTGGTCCTGGTAATTCTGGCGCTCGTTGCCAGCACGATTTGCTTGGAATTGGTCACCAAAACCGAATCGGCCTCCTGCGCGGCACGGGCGGGGTCCGTTTTATCCCCTTCCCTGATGCCCGGTCCCTTTCTGCTGGTCCCGGCGGCAATACCATTGTTTGTGTTCTTGAGCGTGATAGTGCCACTGTCGCTTTGGACTGTATCGGTGTACGTGTCACGAGCCGTGACCTGCTTTGCGGTCACCTTCACCGTGAACGTGCCGATCAGCGGGATGTCCCGAGCGACCACGGACTGGCAATAGCCCGTGGTCTTCGACTGCTTCAGGCCCGTGACCGTAACGGGAACGATCTTCCCGTCGTATCGCCGGTCTACGGCGCTGTACTGGATCAGCCCGATGCCTTCGGTGCGCTCAGCAGTTACTTTGAATTGCTGGTTGGAGACAAGGAACGATGCGGCAAGCGCGCCCTGGGCCAAGGCAACGAACAGCGCCGCGCTAGCGACGAGGCTGGGCACCATGACAACGGCAAACAGCCTCCATCTGATCCTGCCGTGCGTCCTGGACAAGACTCCTCCTCGTTTTTGAACGTGTACCTCAGGCATCATCTCCGGCCTTCCACAAGCTCCCCCGGGATGGGGGAGCCGAGTCGCCAGTGAGAAATAACTCGAACATTCAGATGTCTCTTGGTCGGCTACGGGCGAGGGCATGAGAAGGATGGCGAGCGCATTCGGATGGTATACGCCGATTCGCTCGTGAACCCTTCTCGGAATGGCCGCCGATCGGGTGACATGGCGGGGCTGGGGAGGCCTATTCGCGGGGTCACCAGCCGTTCTTGCAGAACGGCCTTGGGGAACATCGGTACAGCGGTTATCGGTGAGATTGATCTTGCTGGCTACTCGGTCTCCGAGGACTGGAGCACCTGGGCCTGGAGACGCTTCTTGCCGTGGCAGATGTCGCGAGCGAGCTTGTGGCGGGACTCCTGGACGGTGGGCTGCTTGTGCATCGGGCGGCGGTAGGTGTCGTCGACCGGATCGACGACAGCGAGCAGGCCCAGGGCCTTGGCGATGCGCCCGTACTCGGCGAACGCCTGTCCCAGCGGGGTCGGGTGGCCCTCGCGGCCGAACATCCGCAGGCTGTCGCGCGGGGTGCCGGGCACCACCATCTGCCCGATCCCCGCCAACTGGTCATTGGACCGGGGGCCCGGGGCGGAGCCCCGGCAGTCGACCCGTCCGACGGAAACTCAAGCCTCGTCGGCGTTTGAGGCGCGGGGCCGGGGGCGGAGCCCCAGGAGAAGACAGCAAAGACCCCGGCGCCCGTACCTTGGGTTCTAGCGGTCGTCGCAACGCCTCAGCTCAGGGGATGCGATGGACTTCGAGATCCGTGGGGATCGCAAGCCGCAGGGGCCCAGGAAGCTCCGTGGTGAGCGGGCGGAATACTTCCGGCTCGTGCAACAGGGCTACAGCAACAAAGAAGCATCCCGGCTTGTCGGCGTGCATGAGCGGACCGGTCGCGAGTGGCGTCATGGCCGGACGGATCCGCAGAGGCTTCGGGCGCCCGCTCACATCGAGCGGGCGCCCGTTGCCGCACCGTCCCGGTACTTGAGCGAGACCGAGCGCATCCACATCGCCGACCGCTTGCGGGAGAAGGCCACCGTCCGGGCGATCGCCGCCGAACTGGGCCGCAGCCCGTCCACCGTCAGCCGGGAGATCCACCGCAACCGCAGTCCCGGCCGAGGCAGCCAGTGGCACTACCGCCCACACGCCGCCCAGGCCCGCGCGGATGCCCGCCGGCCCCGCCCCAAGCCCGGCAAGATCGGTCGGAACACCGCACTGCGGGACTTCATCCAGGACGGCCTGGACCTGAAGTGGAGCCCGGAACAGATCTGCGAGAGTCTGCGCCGGACCTTCCCCGACCAGCCGGAGATGCACGTGGTGCACGAGACGATCTACCAGGCCCTGTACGTTCAGGGCCGCGGAGAACTGCGCCGCGAGCTGGCCCGGGCCCTTCGCTCGGGCCGCGCCCGCCGCCGCCCGCAGCGCCAGGCGGCCTGTCGTCAGCCGCGCTTCACGCATCCGATGGTCATGATCAGCGAACGCCCGGCAGAGGCGGAGGACCGGGCGGTGCCCGGCCACTGGGAAGGGGACCTGATCATCGGGATGGACAACCGCTCAGCGATCGGCACCCTCGTCGAACGGGCGACCCGCTACGTGATGCTGGTGCACCTGCCTGACGGCCGCAGCGCAGCGCACATGCGCGACGCGCTGGTGGAGACCGTGAAGACCCTGCCGTCGCATCTGACACGCTCGCTGACCTGGGACCAGGGATCGGAGATGGCCGCCCACCATGCCTTCAGCGTCGCCACCGACATCCCGGTCTACTTCTGCGACCCCGCCAGTCCCTGGCAGCGCGGCTCGAACGAGAACACAAACGGCCTGCTGCGGCAGTACTTCCCCAAGGGAACCGACCTGTCCGTCCACACCCGCGAGCAACTGGCCGCTGTCGCCGCCGAACTCAACGGCCGCCCACGCAAAACGCTCGGCTGGGAAACCCCAGCCGAGCGCCTGCATAAACTGCTCGCCGCCTGACACAACCGATCACGTGTTGCGACGATCCCTAGAAACCGCCTACCGGGCGCCGGGGTCTGCGTAACGCGGCAGCAGCCTCAGCCCTGCCAGCTGTGGGCCGTGCGGAAGCCCCGCTGCCGCTCGAGGCGGCGCCAGCCCGCCGCGGAGCGGCCGCGGTGGGCAGCGTCGGTCTCGGACTGGGACGCCGCGCGGGCAAGCAGCACCGCGGTGATCGCGGCCAGCTCCTCGGGGTCGGCGTGACCCTTCTCTACGCGCAGCAGGGAGGATGACGACTCGGCGGCAGTGCTCATGGCTTTCGGGCTCCAGTCTCGCAGGGTCACTGCGGGGGGTTGCCGTGCTTGCGGGACGGCAGGTCGGCGTGCTTTGTACGGAGCATCGCGAGAGATGCGATCAGCACCTCGCGTGTCTCGGCGGGGTCGATGACGTCGTCGACCAGGCCGCGCTCCGCCGCGTAGTACGGATGCATCAGCTCGGCCTTGTACTCCTTGACCATGCGGGTGCGCATGGCCTCGGGGTCCTCGGCCTCGGCGATCTGCCTGCGGAAGATGACATTGGCGGCACCCTCGGCGCCCATCACCGCAATCTCGTTGGTCGGCCAGGCGTAGGTGAGGTCCGCACCGATGGACTGGGAGTCCATGACGATGTACGCACCGCCGTACGCCTTGCGGAGGATCAGCGAGATCCTCGGCACGGTGGCGTTGCAGTACGCGTACAGCAGCTTCGCACCGTGCCGGATGATTCCACCGTGCTCCTGGTCGACGCCGGGCAGGAAGCCGGGTACGTCCAGAAGAGTGATGATCGGGATATTGAAAGCGTCGCACATCTGCACGAAACGTGCGGCCTTCTCGGAGGCTTCGATGTCCAGGACACCGGCCAGGGACTGCGGCTGGTTGGCGACGATGCCAACCACCTGGCCGTCGAGCCGAGCCAGGGCGCAGATGATGTTGCGGGCCCAGCGCTCGTGGATCTCGAGGTAGTCGCCGTCGTCGACGAGCTCCTCGATGACCTTGTGCATGTCGTACGGGCGGTTCCCGTCGGCGGGCACGAGGTCCAGCAGGACGTCGGAGCGCCGGTCCGCGGGGTCCTCGGCGTGGGCGACCGGCGGGTTCTCGCGGTTGTTGGAGGGGAGCATCGCCAGCAGGTAGCGCACCTCGGCGATGCAGGTCTCCTCGTCGTCGTACGCGAAGTGCGCGACGCCCGAGGTCTCGGCGTGGACGTCCGCGCCGCCCAGGCCGTTCTGGGTGATCTCCTCACCGGTGACGGCCTTGACGACGTCAGGTCCGGTGATGAACATCTGCGAGGTCTCGCGGACCATGAACACGAAGTCGGTGAGCGCCGGCGAGTACGCCGCGCCGCCCGCGCACGGGCCGAGCATCACGCTGATCTGCGGGATGACGCCGGAGGCGCGGGTGTTGCGCTGGAAGATGCCGCCGTAGCCGGCGAGCGCGGAGACGCCCTCCTGGATACGGGCGCCGGCGCCGTCGTTCAGCGAGACCAGCGGAGCCCCGGCCGAGATGGCCATGTCCATGATCTTGTGGATCTTGGTGGCGTGCGCCTCGCCGAGCGCGCCGCCGAAGATCCGGAAGTCGTGCGCGTAGACGAACACCGTGCGGCCCTCGACCGTGCCCCAGCCGGTGATGACACCGTCGGTGTACGGCTTCTTGGCCTCCAGGCCGAACCCGGTCGCGCGGTGCCGGCGCAGTTGCTCGACCTCATGGAACGATCCCTCGTCCAGCAGCAGCGCGATGCGCTCGCGGGCCGTCAGCTTGCCCTTGGCGTGCTGCGCCTGGGTCGCACGGTCGCTGGGGCCGCGGTGCGCCTCGTCACGAAGGGCGTGCAGCTCGGCCACACGCCCGCGCGCGTCGTTCGGCTCGCCGGTGGTCTCGTCCAAAACGGTCATGCATTGACCCTACGGATCCGACCAAGAAAACCCTGCCGTTGACTCCGTACAGTCTCCGGACGTTTCTCCTGTCGCCCTTGAACAGAACCGTCGCGCACTGCAGCCCTAGTACCAGCTCACGGCCATCAAGCTTTGTGGAAGTTCAACAAGGCGTTCACCTGAGAGCCACCTCACAGTGGTGGCTGGCTCCAGCGGTGCCTCCGGTGATTCGCAGCCGCAGCGACCGGCCGGTGGCGAGCACCTCGACGGACGCATCCTTGCTGTTCACCTTGTGCACCGGGTGGTGCCAGGTGATCTCCAGCGGGGTCCCTGTGCGCGGCGGCTCGCTGATATGAAGAGTTGCTGTGCGGCGGTTACTCCGAACGAGGGCACTCGCCGGTGCGGTCGCGGTGAGCGGGCCCACCGTACCGGGCTGCCAGAAGTTCGCGGCGGTCAGCCCCAGGGAGCGGACAGCGACCGCCTGGCAGGCGTCGCTGTTGGCGAGGATCTCCACCCGACGGGCTTCGCGGGCGCGCGCGGTGACGGTGCGGCGGGTCGCTCCCGGCAGCAGCAGATACGCGTACGAGGCGTCCACCGGGTCGGTGCCGTGGTTGAGCCAGAGGGTCTGGAAGCGGCGCGTGACGCGCTCGGTGGAGCTGGTGGTGTTGATGTCGCTCCATGCGCCGGTGCGGTCCTCGCGCAGGGTGCGCAGCCGGGCGGTGCCGCCGGGGAAGATCCAGCCACCGTGGCCTTCGAGGTGTGCCCAGCGGGAACCGACGGTCAAGGCGTTGGTGCCGCCCTCGCCGAGGTTGCGGTTGTCGACGATCGTCTCGACGGGCACCCCGTCGTTGCTCGTGATGCCCGCGCCGAGGCAAATGACCTCGTCGGCCACGCAGAACCACGACTTATGGGCCTCAAGGGTGGAGCCGAGGCCGAGCAGATGCTGGCCCACGGCCGCGAACTCGCCGTCACTCGCCCCGCCCACCCACTTCGCCGCGGGCTTGGGCACGCCCCATTCGCCGCCCGCCCGGTCGGCAAGTCGCTTGGTCGACACGGTCGTTCCGGGCAGCCGGTAGAAGTCGACGGTCGGCCAGAACCAGTCTGTGTACTGATCGGACCGGCCGCCCGCGGCCTCGCCCGGCCACCAGTAGAGCATTCCGGCTCCGGTGTGCCAGCCGCGCGGATTCTCGCCGTTGCCGCACTCGTAGTACGAGATCCGCTCCGAGGCCATGGAGATGTTCGCGGCCCAGCCGGGCCGGCGGTGCACGGCCCGGTCCATCGAGGCGAAGAGCTGGTGGCCGACCGGTTCGGGCGCGGCCGGGACGGGCGAGGCGGCGACCGCGTGCAGCCGGGAGAGGTCGGCGACGCCGAACTGCCGGCCGGTGAGGACCGGAGTCACTGTGTCCCGCTCGATCCAGCCCTTGATCCTGGCGTGCCAGCGCTCCCGCTCGGCGGCGGAGGCTCCGCCCGCGAGCAGCGCGATCGCGGCGATCAGGCCCTGCCCGTGGAAGTGGTCGCTGCGCATGATCCTGCGCTCATCGTTCTTGAGGTAACCCCGGCTGATGGCGCGGCCGTTGACGCTGTCCATCATCAGCCCGTTGTAGATCAGGGGCGCGTACGCGTGCTCGACGCTGTCCAGGATGATCTGGCGGTTGGGGTCGGTGACGGCCCAGGCTCCGCCCGCGAGCAGGGCGAAGAGGCGACCGAGGCCGTCGAGCATGACCTGTCCGTATGTGCCGGAGTAGGCGACCCAGGTGTGCTGGATGAACGATCCGTCGGCGTACAGGCCGTCGCCCTTGGTGACGTACGGGAAGACGGGCGAGAGGGCGTCCCGGGCGAGTGCGATCTTCTCCGGGGCCCTGCCGAGGACGCCGCGCAGGGCGACGGAACGGCAGAGGTCGACGCGGTTGGCGCCGGTGGACGTGCCGCTGTAGTCGCCGAGCATCGTGTCGGGGATGAAGTGGTCGACGGCGGCGAAGGCGGCGTCGCGCCGGTCCTGGGTGAGCTTGTCCTCAAGGACGGCGACGATGTCCATGAGGAGACGGGGGCTGCCTATCTGCCACTCCCACCAGTTGCCGTATCGGGTGGTGGAGGGGTTGTAGATCTTCGCGGCCAGGTGGTCGAGGCCGCGGATGATGTCGGCGAGGAGCCCGGCGTCGCCGGTGAGGCCGGTGCCCTGCTGCGCGTACGCCTGGGTCATGGTCCACAGGCGGCTGTAGCTCTGGGTGATGCCGGAGGGCGGGTTGAAGGTGTAGCCGGGCCACAGGGAGGTGTCGGTGGGAGCCATGGCCGCGCGGAATCGGGCGGCCAGTTCGCCGGTCTCGGCGAGGCGGGATGCGTAGGGCTCCACGGCCGGGTCGTAGCCGGTCCCGAGGATGATCTCCAGCCAGCGCAGGCGCAGCGTCTCGTACTCGTCCTGTTCGGTGGCGTGTCCCTGGGAAGGCAAACCCAGCGTGAGAGCGCTTGCTCCCGCGGCAGCGGCGAGGAAGGTGCGACGGGACCATGCGGGCGTGAGCGGCACGGGCACGGAAGCCTCCGGAACGGAAGTGGTGCAGACCGGTTGCCCGTTGGTCTAGCAGCCGTTCGCCGTGCCTTCAATGGGCATGACAGACCGAATGGGAAAGCGCTTGCCCCTCGGTGCCTTCAGCACGAGGGGCAAGCGCCGTTCAGAGGGGCAAGCGCCGTTCATCAACTGCCGCAGTGGAAGCGAGCACTCCCCCAGTCGGCGTGGTCGTTGCCGTTCCCGTCGCCGCCGTCACCGACGACCAGGTCGACGTACTTGGCGCCCGTGACATCGGCCGTGAGCGACCAGACGGCATCCGTCGCCTTCAGCACCGGCGACTTCGCCTTCTCCGCGCCGTCCGCCAGCACGCTGAACTGCACGCTGCCGCGCGACGTCTGGACGTCGTCCACACCCACCCCGGCGGTGAAGGAGGTGCACTTCCCGCCCAGGTAGTAGCGGATCTTCGCCGGGGCGTGGCTGCCGAGTCCCTTCTCGTAGGCCACTTGGCCGATCTTCAGCGGGCTGCCGTCGCCCGTGCCCGTCTCGCCGTTGGACAGGTCCCGCTCGACCGGTCCCCAGCCGTTCTCGGACGCCGTCCAGTCCAGGTCGCTCGCCCACGCGTCAGTGGTGGGCGGTGGCGGCAGGGTGCGTACCAAGGTCGCTGCCGTGAGCTTCCGGGAGGCCCCGCCCACCGCGTACGAAGCCGCCCCGCCGATCGTGTACGTCCGGTACGCGGCGTCCACCGGCGGCGTCACCTGCCATGTACCGGTCGCCTGCGCACCCGCCGCGACCGAGTCGAAGGTCACCGGGCCCGCCGGCTCCACCGTCCAGCCCTCCGGGAGCGTGAGCCCGACCGAGACACCGCTCACCGCGGTCGCCTCGTTGTTGGTGAAGGCGGCCGTGACCTCGCTCTTCTGACCCGGCTCCAGGGTCTCGCCCGCCGTGACGGCCAGCGTCCCGCACGCCGCCTGCTCGGTGGCCGGGCCCAGATCGGTGACGGTGAAGCCGTCGAGCACGAAGTCCGCGCCGTCCGGGGCGTCGCCGCGCTTGCGCAGCCCGGCCCAGGTACCGCCGCAGCCCGCCGTCACGGTCTCGGTGAAGTGGCCGGTCGTCCGCTGCTCTCCCATCGGTGTACGGCGGGTCTCGACGGCTCCGGCGCCGCCGTCGTAGCCGGTGACCCACTCGTACGCGCCCGCGTGGCTCGACTGGTAGTCGTATTCGACCCGGTAGCTGCGCCCGTCCAGCATCGGGACAGTCCAGGGCGCGGTGCGGTAGACGAGACCGGCGTTCTCCTCGTGCGATTTGAGGGACTCGATTCCGCCCAGCACATCGTCGATCCGCTTTCCGTTCCAGCCGGCCTGGGTGTACGGCGCGTGCAGCTGGCTCACATGCGTGCGGGGGTCGGTGACGCCGCCCGCGTCGCCCTTGAGGAAGGGCCCCCAGCCCTGGTCGACGGCCTCGAAGTCCTCGTACACCAGCGCGCCGGACCGGGTCGCGGGCGCATTGGCGACGAGCCGTACGTCATCGATCCCTACTGTCGCCGAACTGCCCCGCGCCGCCTCGGCCTTGAGCGTCGCGACACCGCCCGCCGGCGCGGTGAAGTTCACCTTCGCCCGCTGGAAGTAGCTGCCGTGCCAGTCGGACGCGGCCACCTGGTCCTTGGCCGTCGAACGCTCGACGGCGACCGACTTCCCGCCGATGGACAGCGTCGTACGGCGCGACTTCCCCGGTTCGACCTCGACCCATGCGGACGCGGTGTACCGCTTGCCCGCCTCAAGTCCCGAGATCCGCTGCGAGAGCGACGCGGTGCCCGTACCGCTGAGCGCGGCGCTGTTGCGGCCGTGGTCGTCGGTGGCGCGGACGACCGTGCCGCGCTTGGACCAGGCGGCCAGTCCGGCGTCGTTGAAGCCGGGGTCGGCGACCGGGCCGCCCGCGCCCCACTTCGGGTCCTGCGCGGCGGGCGCGCGGTCCGGGTAGAGGACGTACGGCTGTCCGGCGGCCGCGGTCAGGGTGATCCGGCCGTCCACCGGCCGTACGGTCCCGGCCTTCACGCGTCCGTTGTCGGTGAGCTTGTAGACGGTGTACGACGCGCCGGTCACGGCCCAACTGCTCTGGCCGCCCGCCTTGTTGTAGTGGTACAGCTTCCTGCCGCCGTCCCACGGGAGCAGATAGCGGTCGCCGTCCAGGACCCTGCGGCCGTGGTCGTAGAAGGTGCGGCGGCCGCCCTCGACCGTGCCGCGCACACCGCCGGTGAAGGTCACGTCGTTGCCGTCCCAGCGGGTGATCTGCTCCTGCTGGAGGTACTTGGCGGGCAGATCGCGCTGCCAGACGTTGTCGTAGAAGGCGTTCCAGTCAGTCTCGCCGGTCCAGCCCTCGAAGTCTTCGAGTGCGGTCTGGCCGAGGACCGGGTGGTTGTTCCAGACGTCCTTCTCGCCGTTGCGGATGAACCGGATGATCCGGGAGTTGAGGCCCTTGTTGGTGGCTCCTCCGTAGTCCAGGTCGTTGGCCCAGTGCGACCAGAGCGAGGCCCGCTCGAACTTGTCGGCCCACTCGGTGCCGACGTTCCAGCCCTGTGCCTGCACGGCCTGCATCGTCTTGTCGGCGATCCAGCCGTGCGTGTAGTACACATCGATGTACAGGAAGGAGAGATTGCGGTCGGTCTCGTCCCTCAGCTGCTGGAATCTGCGGGCCAGACCGCCGCTGTTGATGTCGCGGCGCTGGTCGATGTAGTAGCTCTGGTTGAGCCAGTTCCAGCCGGGCTTGGTCTTGTCGACGAGGCTCTCGTGGAAGTTCTTCGCCTCGGGGTACGACTCGGTGGCGTTGACGTGCACGCCGAAGGTCGCGCCCCACTTCCTGCCGTCCTTCAGCAGTGTGTTGAGGTCGCTGAGCCCCCCGGCACGCTTGTTGTAGTTGCCGCCGTAGTCGGGGTGCGCCGAGTCGTGGCCCTCGGAGCCGTATCCCTTGAGCACCGCGAGCTGTCCGAGCCCGTCCGTGGCGAGCGAGATCCGCTTGACGTCGTCGAGGGTGCGCAGGAAGGGGTGGGTGGTCTGGCTGGCGAAGTTGAACGGGATATGGGTGATCACCCGGTCAGGCGTCTGCTCACTGCCCGGGGCCTTGACTCCGATGGCGCGGAAGGCGACCGCGCCGTCCTGCCAGTCGACCTTCCGGTCGCCGTTGGCGTCGGGCGTGACGACCACCTTCGCCCAGGGGAGGTCCTTGCCGCTCTCCGGCTTAAGGGCGCCGCTCCCCCAGTAGGTCCACTGCCCGGACCAGACGCCGACGCGGGTGCTGCCGTCCGCGGCCTTGCGGGCCTGGTGCCAGAAGCGGGCGTCGTCGCCGCCGGTCGCGCCGGCCGGCTTGTCGTAGCTGGAGTTGGACTCGACGGCCGCGGCCAGCTGTCCCGTATTGACCAGGGCGTACGAGGCTCCGACCGGTGCCGCGTCCGCCGCGGTGGCGGGCGTGACCGGGGCGAAGACGTCGGCGGTCTTCGTCGAGTCCGGGTCGAGCCGGGTGAAGGCTGTCGCGGCTCCGGCGTCCGTGCTGCCGACCGACACCAGGTCGTGTCCGGGGATGTCGATCGTGGAGACACGGAAAGCCTCGGTGTCGCGGACAGCGGTGACCTTGAAGGAAGTGGTCCGGCCGGAGACGGTGAGCGTCGCGTCGATCTCGACGCCGGGCAGATCGCCGAAGGTCAGGGTGTACGCGGCGCTCGACGCCTTGACGGCGGGCACGTCCTTCAACTGCACCGCGTACGCCTTGCCGTTGAGGGTGACCTCCGCGACCGCGCTCGTACTCCCGAGGAGTGTGGCCCCACTGGCTCGGTCGGTGTACGACACCACTCTGGGGAAGTCCTTGGCGACGGCGACGGATAGCTGACCGGAGCCGATGACGACGGGGGCCTCGCCCTCGGCTGCGGCGGCCGGGAGCGCGGGCCCGGTCAGGGCGAACACGGCGGATGAGGCGGCAGCAAGCGCGCACGCCGCACGGAGTCTTCGTGGCATGGGGACTGACTAGCCCGTCGCTTTCGCCACCGTCAACGAAGTCGTGCGCTCCTGAGGCCAGCAGTCCAACAACCGCCGCGCGTTAGTCCAAGTCCCCTCCATGAACGACAACTTATGAAGCGGCGAAGATTCTGAGAGCGCTCTCAGTCACACCTCTTGACGACTGCTCCTGCCGTCGCAAGAGTGGTGGACACCCCCACAAGTACAGGAGTTCATCCGTGATTTCCCGCAGAATGTTCCTGTCCGGCACCGCCGCAGCCGCGACCGCGCTCACCTATCCCGCCTGGGGAAGCGCTCTCAGCCCGCGAGCCAAGGCCGCGCCCCCCACCTGCGAACTGGCCCTGGAGAACAAGTCGTTGCCCGGCCAGGTCAATGCCTATGTCACCGGCCACGAGCAGGGCACCGGACGCTGGGTGCTGCTCCGCCCGGGTGGCGGCGTCTACTACCCCGAGTCCCCCTCCGCGCCCCAGACCCCGCTCCCCGTCGACTGCGCCATCCCGCTGCGCGCGGCGGGCGCGGGCCCGATCATGCTGACGCTGCCGCAGATGTTCGGCGCCCGCGTCTATTTCGTACGCGACAGCAAGCTGGACTTCTTCGTGAACCCGGGTCCCGCCCTCGTCGAACCGGCCTTCGCGACCCCCTCCGACGCCAACTACGGCCGCACCTGGTCCTTCGCGGAGTTCACCTTCAACCCGACACAGCTCTACGCCAACATCAGCTATGTCGACCTGGTGACCGCCCTGCCCATCGGCCTCACGCTGACCGGCGACGCCACCCACACGGTCGCCACACTGCCGAACGGCGCGCTCCAGAAGATCGCCGACGATCTCGTGGCCCAGGCGGGCCGCGACAGCCAGCCCTGGGACAAGCTGGTCATCCGCGACTCGGGCGGCCAGGTGCTACGAGTCATCTCGCCGCAGAACCTGATGGCGCCCTTCTTCGACCGGCCCAACGAGATGCCCTTCCGGAACGTCTTCGACAACTACATCAACCGGGTGTGGGACAAGTACCGCTCCACAGATCTGCGGATCGACCTCCAGGGCGGCCGCGGCGTACGCACGGGGCGGGTGAACGGCGACGTGCTGACCTTCTCCGGCGGCCACACCTTCGCCAAGCCCACCTCGAAGGACATCTTCACCTGCAACCACGGACCCTTCGCCAACAACCCCGGTGACTCCGACGACAAGAAGGGCCTGCTGGCCAGGCTCGCCGCCGGCTTCAACCGGACGACCCTGCTGACCCACCCCGATCAGCCGAACGGGGCCACCTCGGCCGACTACTACCGCGACTCGGCGACGAACCACTTCTCCCGGGCCGTGCACGCGAACACCCCGATCGGATACGCCTTCCCGTACGACGACGTCCGCCCGGACGGCCAGCCGGACGTCTCCGGCGCGGCGCACGACGGCAACCCGCGGCGCTTCACACTGACCGTCGGGTCCTGACCGTCGGGTCCTGAGCCTCGGGTCCTGAGCCTCGGGTCTTGAGCCTCGGGTCTTGGGCCTCGGCGGCTCGTGACGCGGACGGGTGCCCGGCCGGCATGGGGGAACCGGCCGGGCACCCGCACGTCCGCACCGGCTCAGCAGCCGCCGCAGTTGTAGTACGTCACATCCCAGTGGTTGCCCTCGTCCGCGTAGATGTTTCCGGAGCCGGACCTCCACTGCGGGGCACCGTCGCCCGGACGCGCGCCAATGTAGGTGAAGGTGTTCTTGATGTAGTTCCCGACGCAGGTGTACTTGCTGTAGTCGAGCTTGTAGCCGTTCCAGTGCGAGTACGTGCCGCCCGCGTGCCCGGTCTCCGTACCTCCGGTGATGTTGAGCGCACAGCCGCTCGCGCTCTTGAGGGTCTGCGCTCCCTTCGCGCTGGCGAGGTTGAGCTGCTCGAAGGACGTACACGACGGGTTGTTGCGGTCGGAGCAGCCGCCGGACGAGGACCAGGTGATCCCGGACGAGCGGAACATCGAAGCCGCAGTGGCGTGGCTGATCTTGGTGACGGCGTGCGCTTCGGTCGCGCCGCTGATGACGCCGAATCCAGGGGCGAAGAGCGCACCCAGGACGAGCGCGAGCGCGCTGAGTAAGGAGCGGACTTTCATGGCGGGGGATCCCTCCTGCTGATGACCGTTGAGGACTGTGCGTTCCGGTGGGGACCGGTGCATTCCGGCGGGACGGCTGTGCAGGTGGAGCAAGGAGATGGTGCCCGAGTTCTACGCGCGTCCGCCAGAGGGCTGCCGCGTACCTCTGGGTGAACCTCTCGAGAAGATGTTGAACTTTAAACGGAATAGGTCTATGGTCGACTCAGTTGAAGCTTAAACAACACGCCACTACGTCCCCCAAGGAGTGCGTCATGGGTCTCTTCAACCGCAAGACCGACACCGCCACCACCCCCACCGCCACGCTCGACGTCGATCCCGCGCTCGCTGCGCTGACCGGCGACTACACCATCGACCCCGCCCACAGCAGCATCGGTTTCACCGTCCGGCACGCGATGGTGACCAACGTCCGCGGCTCATTCGGCGACTTTTCGGGCAGCCTGAAGCTGAACGGCACCGACCCCCACCACTCCACCGCCGAGATCGACGTCAAGATCGCCAGCATCGACACGGGCATCGCGGACCGTGACGCCCACCTGCGCACCGGCGACTTCTTCGAGGCCGAGGAGTACCCGCTGATGACGTTCCGCTCGACGCACGCGGAGCAGCTCGGTGGCGACTCGTACCGCATCACCGGCGACCTGACGATCAAGGACGTCACGCGTCCGCTCGCCATCGACCTGGAGTTCAACGGCTCCGCCACCGATGTGTACGGCAACGAGCGCGTCGGCTTCGAGGGCAGCGCGGAGATCCTGCGCTCCGACTGGGGCCTGACCTGGAACGCGGCGCTGGAGACCGGCGGCGTCATGGTCAGCGACAAGGTCAGGCTGAACTTCGACATCTCCGCGATCAAGGCCGCCCCGCAGGCCTGATCCGCACCGCATGGACCGCCACGGCGGGGCCGGGATCCGCCCGGCCCTGCCGGCGTGCGTTTGGTTCCGAGCCCGAGCTCACATCAGACGCTCCAACCCCACCAGGCTGAATGTGCCACCCCCATGCTCCCCACCCGCCGGGGCGTGCTCCCGATGCGCCCAGCACTTCTCCCACAGCCAACTCCCTTGACCGACATGGGTGTTAATGTGCGAGATCCCTTGGTTCATGGTGCATAAAGGGTGGAGGGTGCATGACTCTCACAGCGGGTGTTTCCCTGCTCAAAGGTCGGTACGAGATCGCCGGGTCCGTCATTTCCACCGCCGGAGAGGGCCAGCTGTGGGCGGCCAATGACACCTCAGAGTTCGTAAAACCGTATCTGCTCAAGGCGTGGCCCTTCTACGAGGCCAAACCGGACGACGTCCAGCGCGCCCTGTGGGACGCCGAGCTGCGAACCCTTTACCAAGTACGCAGCACACCCGGTTCCGAAGACTCCCTCCTCCAGTTACAGGACGTCGGCATCGATCACGATCACCGGTGCTTCGTGATGGTGTTCAAGACGGAGGGGCTGCACACGCTGGCGTCGCGGCTCGGCGAACGCAGCAGTCATGACTGGCTGTCCGGTCGGCCCGCCGGGCGCAGAGAGCTCTGGCAGATGCTCGGCCGCATAGCCGAGGGGCTGGCCCTGCTCCATGAGCAGCAGGTGGTTCACAGATGCGTCTCCCCCGAGTCGGTCTTCCTCGACCCCGGCGACGGCCCGGAGTCCTGTCGCCTTGGCGGATTCGAATGGAGTGTCCGGCTCGGGCACCCCGCATCAGCCCCGCCCTCCCGCGTCGGCTGGGAGACCGCTCCGGAAGCGCTGGGTGGCAGTACCGCATTCGGCCCGGACGCGGACTGGTTCGCCTTCGGCATGCTGTGGCACGCTGCATGCTCGCCATCGAGCACCTGGGTACATCCACGGACCCCATGGCGCGCTACCGCCTCGTCCTCGACCATCTGGCTAAGGCCAAGCGGAAGCTGACGCCCCTCGAGCACGACTTCATCGGCCAGCTCATCTCCGACGAACCCGCCATCCGTCCCAAGCACGGCACCGAGATCTCCACCACCGTCCGGGAGATCGTGCGCGTCCTTCACCAGTCGCAGACAGGCGGCGACACCACAGCCCGGCACATGGTGGTGATCGACCCGCACAACCGCAGTCTCGTACGCACCTGCATGGAACGTGGCCTGCGCGAGTCTATGAAACTGGGGCCGGCGGATCCCTTCAACCCGAACCGCCCCGACCACGTCAGTCGGTTGCACAGCTTCCTGTACAAGGACTTCGCCGAGGGGGCCACCCTGGCGCCGGTCCCCAATCGCGACCAGTACGTCCTGTCCGGCACATCCCTGCACCTGAGCATCAGCTCCGCGCGTAGCCTGGCCGGTTCCACCCCCAACTGGCAGAACGCGTTCTGCACGGGGTCGCTGGACTATTTCACCGCGGAGGCATCGCGGCAGGTGAACGTATCGGCGGGCCGGATCGGGTTCTTCAGTACGAAGGACTACAAGGCGCAGGGCCATGTGCTGAGCTCCGCACCGAGCTGGGAGTTCCTCCTCCCCAAAATCGATCAGGCGCGGGAGCGCCGCGAGGACCAGGAGCGCTTCTCCGAGTTCGTGCGCATGACCAACCAGATCGACATGCTGATCCGTGACGCGGAGCTGTTCCGCTGCAAGGTCATCGACGTCACCGAGTCCGACGGAGTGGTCTCCTCCGTCCAGGTGCTGGAGATACCCCGTGTCCATGAGCCGCTGGCCATGCTCAGGCAGGACGGCGGAATGGCGGCCTTCCTCTTCCGGGAGAAGAACAGCGGAAAGCCGGGGAGCAACCTCATCCAATTGTGCCCGCCGGAATCGGAGAGCATTGCACTGAGGCTATCGGTCCCGGAATGGGAGGTCGCCGAAGTCGACATCCCAGGGCACACTGCCACGCTGCGCCCCAAGACAGAGATCATCGACCCTCCCGAGATCGGTGACGTCCGGGTCCTGCGCACCAAGGGCCTGGGCGGTCAAGTCCTGCTGATCAAGCGTCGCAAGGAGGCCATCAGCAAGCTGGCCAAGCACACGTATCTCTTGGAGAGCCTGTCAGCGCCGGGGCAGGTTCTCATGGACAGTGGACCGGTGGAGCTGCCGGTCCCCCTCTCCTCCAAGATCGTCGACTCGAGCAAGCGCAGCCAGATCCAGAAGATTCTCGGCGTCCGCCCCATCTACGCACTGCAGGGTCCGCCCGGCACCGGCAAGACCCATATGGTCGCCTGGCTGCTGCGCGAGATCCTGGAGGAGGACCCGGTCGCCCAGATCCTCATCACGGCCCAGGCGCATCCCGCTGTGGATGTGCTGCGCGCCAAGGTTGAGCAGGAGGCGTTCAAGGACATCCCCGAAGCGCGCAGACCCCTGGCCATCCGGCTGCGGCGAGCCAACTCCGATCAGTCCGACAACTTGATGCAGGACGAGCCCGGGTCGGAGCAGCAGGTGACCAAGTCACTGCTCGAGAACACGATCAGGCAACTGGAGGCAGCGGCCGGGCGCTTGGAACCTTCGGGCGTCCAGGCGGACTGGCTGGAGATCTGCCGGGCCATGCTCAAGGATCTCAACACCAAAGACGCCTCCCTCGCCAAGGAGTTCAGGGAGCTGGTCAAGCGTAGTGCCAGCATCACCTACAGCACCACGGGTGACGGTGATCTGGCCGCCCTCGCCGACGAGGTCACGTACGACTGGGCGATCGTCGAGGAGGCTGGCAAGGCCCACGGCTTCGAACTCGCCCTCCCTCTCTGCCTGGGCCACCGCTGGCTGTTGATCGGCGACCCGAAGCAGCTTCCGCCGTACCGCATCGAGGACTACCAGAAGGCTGTGTCGGAACTCGACGCGACCGTCGCATCCCTCGAAGGACTGGAGGGTGTCGGAAATCTGCTCGACACCGAGCTGCTCCATGCCTGGCGGGTAAGGACCGAGGAGCAGCGCAGGGAGTTCGGCGAGTACTGCAAGAAGTGGCTGAAGCTCTTCGAGCAGCTGCACAGTCTCTGCGCATTCCACGAGCACGACGAGGGACTGCTCACCGGCCAGCACCGCATGCATCCCGACATCGGAGAACTGGTCTCGGGCGTCTACTACAAGGGCAGGCTGAAGCACTACACCCGTGACGAGAGCACCAAGGTGCCGCATGCGGACATTCTGCATCGCCTCGCGGCACCGGGAGAGCTCAAGGACAAGGCGGTGGTGTGGCTGGATCTCCCCGCAGCCGCAGTCGATCCCCGGGCGGGAGAGAACGCGGTGCCCAAGTACCGCAACCCGGCCGAGGCCCACGCCTTGGAGAGGTTCCTGCGCTCGCTGCGGGCGGCCCCCGATCGGCGGCTGAATCTCGCGGTGCTGTCTCCATATGCCCAGCAGGTGGGTTACCTGCGCGGGAGGCTCAACACTCCTCACCTGCGCACGGCGCTGGGCGAGGCCGGGCTCACGCTGGCGCCGGATCCGCGCCGTTCCCGGCTGGAGGGGCCTGACGCGCGCAGAGACGGGTTCTTCACCGTGGACTCGTTCCAGGGGAATCAGTCACAGATCATCGCGGTGAGCCTGGTCCGCAACAACACCGAGGTGGCGGGGAAGGGCTTGGGCTTCCTCGTCGAGGCTCCCCGGATGAACGTCCTGATCTCCCGCGCCGAACTCCTGTTGGTCCTGGTCGGCTCGTGGAACTTCTTCCGCGACCAGGTGAGCCATGTGTCGCGGAAGCCGGAGGAGGAGACGAAGCTCCAGCATCTCGCCTTCGCCGTGGACCAGTTGGAGGCATGGTTCGGCGAAGGCCGGGCCGTTCGCATCCCGGCAGACCTGACCGGATTCGACGCCCCGTTCCGCCTTGCGTGAGCACCACCTGCCGACCAGGAAGCGATGCCCTCCCATGATTCGCGTGCTGCTGCCACTGAACATGTACAACGTCACCTACGAACTCGCCCATGGCCGCCCCTACAGCAAGCTGGAGGAGCTGCTTCTGCGGGCGGTCAACGACGCCCAGGGACCTGCCGGTCGCACCTTCCGTGATCTGCGCGGGGTGTTCAAGGTCCATGACCGCCTGCTGACCGAAGGGCTCGTCACCCTCATCCAGGAGGGGTGGGTCGCCATGGTGCAGCATGAGCAGGAGATGCACTATCTCGTCACCGAGGAAGGCCGGCTGACGATCTCCTCGGGGCGCAGGCCCAGCAATCTGCGGGTCCGAACGAGCCGCGCGAACATTGTCCGCGAGAGGCTGACCGGCCAGCTCGCCCGGTCCAGCGATCTGTCACTGATCACCAGCCAGGCCCTGCGACGGGCAACGAACCGACTCGCCTGGTCGGAGGCGCTCAGGCCCAGGATGATCCGCTCGGCGATCAACGGCGGAGAAACCGAGCGGCTGCTCCCCCGCTCCGACCAGCGCCAGGAATGGATTCGCTGGATCGACTCCGTAGCCCGGGTGAACACGGACCTGTACTACCTCCCGGTCCGGGTCGACCTGGACAAGTCCGAGGTCATCGGACTGCCGCACCGATGGCAGCACCTCACCAAAATGATCCTGGAGGAGGTTGCGGAACGGCACGACGACCTCGCCAACGATGCTGACTTCCAGCGCGAGCTGAGCGAGCTGATGCGCAACTCGGCCGCCCGCAACGGGCGTCGGGAAGCCGGCGACACCCCGGCGCCCGGCCGTACCAAGCCGTACGCGGAAGCACCCGTGTCGTGTCAGGACATCGCACTGACTACCGCGGAGAGTCTGCGGCTGGTTGACGACGTCCTCGCCAGGTCGTCCGGCAACGTCCTCATCGTCGCGGGCCGACTCGACCGTGAGGGGGCCATCGCCGCCCGGGATCTGCTTGTCGGCCTGCGAGACCGGGGCGTGAACGTGGATCTGCTGTGGTCATGCGAGGAAATCGAGAGCCTGACCAAGGAGGTGCTCGACGTTCTGGGCGCGGCAAGAGGAGGTCCCCCCAAAGTCGGCAAGGTGACCTTCAACCGGACACCGGCGCACGCCGCAGCCGACCTCGTCCTCGCGTCGACGGAGACCGGCCCCGTGGCTGTTGTGGGCTCCGGCCTTCTGAGCAGTCCGGCCGACGGCGACAGCCTGAGCCCTGCTGCCCGCTTCTCCGACCCGGGGGTCCTGGGCGCACTGGCCCGGCTGTGTGCAGGCTGGTGGGAGGAGATCCCTGGTGACGAGGGCACACTGCCTGCCCATCGCTGGAAGCACCTCGCGGAGCGATGGGTCGGCGAGGCAGCAGTCGCCAGAAGTGCCGCCCCCGTCCCGGCTTTCGCGGAATCCGCCAGTTGTGGGGCCGACGAGTGCACGGGACTGGTCGCGCTGCTCATCGGCCCCCAGCAGGCCACCGTCCGCAGAGAACTCGCTGCCGAGTCCGGGCCCCGCTATCTGGTTGCCGACGCCGGCTCCTCTGCGGACGCTCTGGCGACGCAGACCAGCGAGGATCTCCCCGAAGGTGTCGGCCGACTGTACCGAGCTGTGGGCGGCAGGGAGGGCTGGCGGTTTCTGCGCCGCCCCGGGGACACCTGGAAGGGGGCCGACGCGTTACGGCTCCCGCCGCCATCGCCCCTGCACCGCGTGGCGGCGGTGGGCGAACAGTGGCTCATCGAGTACGCCGACGCCCGCAACCCCGCCCTGTCGTTCTGCATCACCGGGCATGTGGCGGTGCGAGCCTGGGAGCGTACATCCGGATGGACGCGCGGCACCTGAGCGCGCCCGCCCTGCCGTCCATCGCGGCCGGGGCGGGCGCTCGGTCATGAGGTGCTTCGCAGTCCTGCCCGAGACGACCGTCCCCGATGACGTCGTAGCCGTACGTGGCACGCCCGGGGTCTCTGCCCGCCTCGACCGGAAGAGGATCTTCGAGCGCAAACCCCGGCCGATGGCCAATTTCCTGCTGGAGGAGGCCATCCTGCACCGCCCCATCGGGGGCCACAACGTACTGCGAAACCAGATCCGGCACCTGCGGCAGTGCGCTGAACTCCCTTTCCTGGGGCTGCAGATCATGCCGACCAAACGAGAGAAGCACGCAGGGCTAGCAGGCCTCACCGTCGCGCCGCATGCCTGGGCCGCCTTCGTCGCCCAGCGCTGACCTGAAGCCGACAGGCTCACGAGCGGAGGTGGTCGACCCGCTCGCCGGTGTGGGTCTCTATCTCCAATGCCGCTTCATGCAGCAGTCGATGGGTTAGTTCGCTGAGGGCACGGGCCACGGCCAGCTCGTCCCCGATCTGGGGGACGTTCTGGTCGGCACGATTGCGGTGTGCCGTGCCCTCTCCGACGATCAGTTCCGAGTTCTGGCCACGCAACCTGGCCTCAGCCTTCGTCAAGTGGTCGTTCTCAGTGATGACGATCTCGACGTTCCACATCTTGGTCTGCATCAGAAGCCGCCGCCTCCGTCGAAGCCGCCACCGCCGCCGAAGTCTCCGCCGCCGCCCCAGCCCCCTCCTCCGTCGAAGTCGGAGGAGTTGAAGTCGGCGCCGGAGTAGTCGCCGCCGCTGAACTCACCGCCGCCGTACTCCGCCCCGTACGCCGGACTGGCGAGCATGTTGCCCAGCAGCGTGCCCACCAGCAGGCCCGGCAGCAGTCCGCCGCCGAAGTAGCCGCCCGCCCAGGGGCCGTACGCCGGACCCGCCTCCCAGTACGGGCGGCGGCCGGATTCCGTCTCGACCATGCGGCCCATCGGGTCCTCGCCGTCCTCCAGCCGGGCCTTGTCGGCGGCGCAGACCGGGACCTCGCGGGACGTGGCGCCCGGCGGGGTCCAGGTCATGTCGGCGACCGAAAGACCGTGGCGCGGGTCGAAGAAGCAGGGCGGGCGGCGCTCCGGCACGGGTTGGCCCGTACGGCGTGCGTCCAGGGCCGCCAGTGAGTACCGGCCGTCCTCCAGGGCCTGCGTGACCGCGCGTACGTCACTGGGGTGCTCGGCCGACCCCATCAGCGATTTCGCCCTGTCGTACGAGTCGAGTGCGCGCTCGTATTCCGCGCGCATGGCGTCGTCCGCCCCCTTCTCCGAGGGGTGGAAGTCCAGCCGGTCCAGCTCCTCGCCGAACGCGGTGATGTCCTCGTCGACGACCACCCGCAGCTTGTCGAGGGCGGCTCGCTCCGCCTCCTCCCGCTTGCGGCGGTTGCGGCGGATCACGCTGTACACGCTCGCGCCGCCGGCGGCAGCGACCGCGCCGACCGCGATCAGGCCGGCGGTGTTCACGCCTTCGTCGGGGGCCGAGCCCCAGGAGGAGGGGGCGCTGCCGCGCAGCTGGGGCAGTGCCTGGTCGACGAAGTTGTTCAGCTGGGTGGCGGCGTCGGCGCCCGGGGGCGTCTTGACCGCGGTGACCAGGTTCTGCACGGCCTGGTTGGTCATGACGCTACGGTCGGCGCCCGCGTTGAAGCCGTCGCCGAGGCGGATCGCGTACAGGCCGGTGACGCCGGTCTCGGCGCGGAGGTTCTGCAGGACCGTGTTCGGCGGGAACTCCGCCGTCCCGGCGGGCAGAACGGCCACGAAGAGCGGCTTGTCCGCGTCCTTGATCTTCTTCGCGAGGGAGTCCGCTTCGGCGCTGGAGAGCTGGTCGGCGGCGCGCGGATCGACGTAGACGGGGCTCTGCTTCAGGGCTTCGGCCACGGTTTCGGGGCCGGTGGCTGCTTGGGCTCCCGGGGCCGCGACGAGGGCGGTGGCCGAGAAGGCGAGCAGCAGACCGGACAGTGCGGTGAGCAGCCTGGTCTTCATACCTTGACGCTACCTGAATGGGTGCGAATTCGGACAAGCGGCGAGGTTCAAGAACCGGGGCTCAGCCCCAGACCCCCGCGCCTCAATCGCCGGCGAGGCTGAAGGTTCAGCCCGTCCGGCGTCCCCCCGGGGCTCCGCCCCGGACCCCGCGCCTCAAACGCCGGAGGGGCTAGATTTTCGCCCGGGCCAGCTAGAAGTTCCTGCCGGACGGGCTTGAATTTCGCCCGGGTCGGCTAGAAGTTCCTGCCGGTCGGCCTGAATTTCAGGCCGACCGGCGGAAATCAAGCCCGTCCGGCGATTGAGGACAACGCCCGAAGGGCGTACCGGGGTCTGGGGGCTTGCCCCCAGCTACGGGAAGGGGCGGGGATCAGGCCAGTCGATACGCCGACGTCAGCCTCGCCACCGCCCCCGTAAGCTCCCCCCTCAGCAGCAGCTGATCCGCTTCCGCGAACGGCTTCGCCGACGCCTCCGTCACGTGCTGGCCGATCTTCGCCTGGACCATCAGCCGCGCCTGCGAGACCAGCGCCCTGGCCTCCGGGGAGTCCGCCCGGCCCGCCGATTCGAGGATCTTCGCCGCGAGGGCGATCGCCTTGAGGCTGAGCTCACCGCCCGACGGCGGCTTGGTCAGCGTGGTCAGGCCCCAGCCGTACGGGTACTGCGGGTCGTACGCCTTGTCCCCGACGTTGACCGGCAGCTGTGCCTGGGACTTCGGCCAGGTGACCGGGAGCTGGCCGGTGAAGGCGCGCTTGCCGTAGAGGACGTCGGCCACACCGTCGCCCTCCGTGCCCGGCAGCCAGGAGGCGACGAGCGCGTCGATGCCGCCGAGGCGGTCGCCGATGAGCTGCGGGCGGCCGGAGACGATCAGCACCGCGCACTTCATCGCGGCGCAGACCTTGTCGACGGCTGCCTTGTCGGCGGCGGTCAGCTCGAGGTCGTTGCCGTTGCCGACGTCGCCGAAGCCCTCGGCGTACGGGGTCTCGCCGACCACGACCACGCCGACGTCATGGCCGTCGGTGGGCGCGGACGCGTCCTTGGAGTAAGTGAGGGCCGCGTCGGGGGCGGCCTTCTTCATGCCCTCCAGGATGGTCGTGCCGGTCGTGATCTTTCCGGAGGAGCCCTGCCAGCTGATGGTCCAGCCGCCTGCCTGGTTGCCGAGGTCGTCGGCGTTGGACCCGGCTACGTACACCTTCTGGGACGGCTCGAGCGGCAGTACC
This sequence comes from Streptomyces sp. V1I1, assembly GCF_030817355.1. Classification (NCBI taxonomy): domain Bacteria; kingdom Bacillati; phylum Actinomycetota; class Actinomycetes; order Kitasatosporales; family Streptomycetaceae; genus Streptomyces; species Streptomyces sp. V1I1. The sequence continues at coordinate 2,316,736 of NZ_JAUSZH010000001.1, forward strand.
GCGCTGTCGTTCTTCAGCAGGACCTGGGACTTGGCGGCGGCCTCGCGGGCGACCGCGCGGTGTTCGGCCGAGCCGATCCTCGACAGGTTGGAGGTGTCGGCGTACGGCTTCTCGAAGAGGCCCAGGGCGAACTTCTGGGTCAGGATCCGGGAGACCGCGTCGTCGATCCGGGCCTCGCTGATGCGGCCCGCCTTCACCTCGTCCTGCAGCGTCTTGTGGAAGTCCGGGTAGGCCGTCGGGACCATGATCATGTCGAGGCCGGCGTTGACCGACGTACGGACGTCGCTCGGGTAGTCGCCGGGGATCTGGTCGATGGCCTGCCAGTCGCTGATCACGAAGCCCTTGAAGCCCATGCGGTCCTTCAGCACACCGTTGATCATGGCCGCGTTGGCGTGCATCTTCACCGGGCCCTCGGCGTCGCCGAGGATGTCCAGCGAGGAGTACGAGGGCATGACCGTGCCGGCGCCGCGCTTGACGGCTTCGGCGAAGGGCGCGAGGTGTACTGCCTCCAGCTCCTGCCGGGTGACCTTGGTGATGCCCTGGTCGATCGTGTACGAGCCGGTGGCGGACGAGCCGAATTCCGTGCCGCCGTCGCCGACGAAGTGCTTGGCGCTGGTCAGCACCTTGTCGTTGCGGTCGAGATCCTTGCCGGACGGGGAGCCCTGCATGCCGCGGATCACCGTCTCCATGGCCGTGACCAGGGCCGGGTCCTCGCCGAAGGCCTCGTAGGAGCGGCCCCAGCGCTCGTCGCGGGTGACGCAGAGGCAGGGTGCGAAGTCCCACGGAATGCCGGTGGCGCGTACTTCCTTTGCTGTCACGGCGCCGGTCTTCTGAGCGACGGACGGGTCACGGGTGGCCCCTATGCCGATGTTGTGCGGCATGATCGTCGACCCGATGACGTTGTTGTGGCCGTGCACGGCGTCCACGCCGTAGATCAGCGGGATCTGGAAACGGGTTGCCAGGGCGCGCAGCTGGTACGCGTCGACCATCTTCGCCCAGGCCTCGGGGGCGTTGGGCGTGGGGACCGAGCCGCCGCCGGAGAGCAGCGAGCCGAGGTCGTAACTCGCGATGTCACCCTGGGACTTGAGCGCGTTGCGCTCGGCCTGGGTCATCTGGCCGGCCTTCTCCGCGAGGGACATCCGGGAGAGAAGGTCGGCGACGCGCTTCTTCACCGGGAGCCTGGCGTCGAGGTACGGCAGGCCGTGGGCGTCCACGACGACCTGCGGGGGCTCGGCCGGGGGCTTCGCGCCGGTGACGGTGAGCCCCAGCGGGATCGTCTCTGCGGACTCGGCCGTGCGGTCCTTCTTGGTGGCGACGGCGACGGTCTTGGAGGTGCCGGAGGCCGTACCGGCCGGGAAGGTGACCGTGCCGGAGACGGGCTCGTAGTCCGTGCCCGACTCTGCGGTGCCGCCCTCGGTCGTGTACGCGACGGTCACGGGCTCGTCGACCGGGCCGGAGCCGGTGGTGGCAACGGAGATCTTCACCTGGGCCGTGCCGCCCTCGTCGACCGGGTACACGGCGGCGTCGGTGATGACCTTCGCCTTCAGTGCCGGGTCGGCCTTTCCGTACAGTTCGACGCCGTCCATCGCGAACTTGCCGGGCGCGCCGGGCGGCAGGGTGAGGGCGTAGCCCCACATCTCGTTCAGGCCGAGGACCTGGTCGATGCCGCCGACCGGCTGGTAGTCCGCGCGGTACTGGAAGTCGGCGAAGGGGATCTCGACGAGGTGCCAGCCCTCCCAGTCGTCGGTGAAGGACGTGGTCCACAGCTCGGAGGCTTCGCCGTTGGCGCCGCCGTCCTTGAGCTCGAAGTTGATGCGCTTGCCGGAACCGGGCGGGAGGGGTGCGGTGTTCTGGCCGTACCACCAGAAGCGGATGCCCTTGTGCGCGGTCCAGTCGTGGGCGGGCTTGTCGAAGTCGAAGTCGTGGGTGAGCCCGCCCCAGCCGCTGATGTCGTAGGCGCCTTCGAGGACCTTGCTGCCTTCGGGGGCGTCGGCGCGCTCCTTGAGCTCCAGTTTCGGCTGGTCGTCGGCGTCGCTGCCCCAGGTGAAGATGCCCTCGGCCGGGGGGCCCGCGAAGGGGATCTCACCCTCGAAGCGGTCCACGAGGACGGGCGCGGGGTCGTCGGCGGCCGCGCCGGGGGCGGCTGCGGCCAGCAGGCCGGTGAGTACGGCGGTGGCGGCGAGCACCGCCGTACCTGTTCTCGTTCTCAGGCGGGTGCGTGGCATTGCGGCTCCTTCGGTACGGACGGGTACTGCGGAGGTCACTACGCGGGTGCGGATTGCCGGACGATCAGTTCGGTGGGCAGGACGACGGGCTCGTCGGGGGCCGGAGTGCCGCCCAGGTGTGCGAGGAGCATCCGCGCCGCCGTCTCGCCCATCTCCCGCATCGGCTGGCGGACGGTGGTCAGCGGCGGCTCGGTGTGCTGGGCCATGGGTATGTCGTCGAAACCGACCACGGCGATGTCGTCCGGCACGGTCCGGCCCGCCGCGCGCAGCGCCCGCAGCGCGCCCGCCGCGCTGAGGTCGTTGTGCGCGAAGACCGAGTCGAAAGGCGTGCCGGTGGCGAGTGCCCGCTCGACCGCGAGCCGACCGGAGGCCTCGGTGAAGTCCCCCTCGGCGATCAGGCCGGTCGGCAGGACGTCGAGGAAGCCTGCCAACCGGTCGCGTACGCAGCCGAAGTGGCGGCGGCCGGTGACGATGAGCGGGCGGGTGCGGCCCGCGGCGATCAGATGGCGGGCGGCCGAGGCTCCGCCTTCGCGGTTGGTGGTCGCGACGGACGGGAACTCCGAGTGGTGACCGCGGTCGTCGATCAACACGACCGGGAGGCCCTTGCGGTGCATGGCGGTGATCGTGTCGAGGGTGTTCTCGGGTTCGACCAGGAGCAGTCCGTCGAAGGCGCGGGCCGAGACCTGGCTGGTGAAGTGCTCCACGGACTCGGCGCCGCGGTTGCAGGTGAAGAGCAACAGCCCGTATCCGGCGGCCTCGACGGTGTCGACGACTCCCTGGAGGACTTCGCCCATCCACGGCCAGTTGAGCGGGGGCGTGAGCATGCCGACCGTACGGCTGCTACCGCGGGCCAGGCCGACGGCACCGCTGCTGGGCACATAGCCGAGACTTGCGATCACTTCACGAACGCGGGCGGCCGTCGTGACGTCCACTTCGCCCTTGGTGTTCAGGACGCGGGACACGGTTGTCTTGCTGACACCCGCCTCACGTGCGACATCGGCGATCGTGACACGCATCGGAGCCCTTCGGGTCGAGTTCTTGGGCGGGTGCTGGAACCGGTCCCGGAACCGGTCCCGGGGTCTGGGCGGTGAGTTAACCCCTGGCGAAGAGTGTCGTCAATACTTCACGCCGAGATGGGTCCGAACTCAACTTCCGGGCGGATCTTGGCTGTTGTGCGTTCAGATCCTGAATGCGCAAACCATTGACGGCCGTACCCAGCGGCAGTTCACCTGTTTCCGTCGAGGAGGCCCCGGTGTTTGCGCCGGGGAGGAATCGACTCCCGCCCCTGCGACGCGGAGCGTCGCCGCATCCCCGATCTGTGCGGGCGCGGAGCGTCCGCCACCGCCGCCCGGTGGAGCCGGGCATGGCGAACGCCTGTTCTAGAAGTCTCTGAATCGCGTGTGAATGTACGGGACTCGTGTGTTTGCGTGACGGCCGGTTCTAGAGTCGGCTCTCATGAAGCTGGTGGTGCAGGTGAAGCTGCTGCCGTCGCCCGAGCAGGCGGCGGCGCTGGAGGCGACCCTGCGCGCCTGCAACCGAGCCGCCACATATGTCTCCTCCGTCGCCTTCGACTCCGGGGTGAAGGACCGCAACGGGCTGCAGAAACTCCTCTACGCCGATATCAAGGCCACGTTCGGGCTGTCGGCGCAGCCCGTGGTGCGGGTGGTCCACGCTCGGCGTGGGCATTCGTCACCATGCCCGTCCCCGCCCCGACGTAGCCGTGTGCGAGGAGATGCGACCCGTGACCGTCCTGCCGTAGGGGACAGTCGGGAGCGCGACAAGGTGTGAACGCAACCGAGCACACAAGCTCGGCCGTTCACGGCCGAGAAGGTGACTCACGCCTCGTCCCCCTGCCAGAGAGGGCCCAACCCATGGCACGACGCGCGAAGGTGCAGCTGTACGGGTGCAACGGCTCGGGCGCGCAGCAGTGGCGCTACGAGTCGTCCACCGGTGATCTGGTGAACGTCCCGGCCGACAAGTGCCTGGACGTCTCGGACAACTCATCGGCGAACGGCACGCGTGCACAGATCTGGTCCTGCACCGGAGCCGCCAATCAGAAGTGGCGGCTCCAGGCCTGACCCGCGTGGGCGGCTACTCGGCCGGTTCGACGCCGGCGCGCAGCAGACCGTAGGTGTAAGCGTCCTCCAGGGCCTGCCAGGAGGCGGCGATGACATTTTCGGCGACGCCGACGGTGGCCCATTCGCCGCTTCCGTCGCCCGTCGTGATCAGCACGCGAGTGGTGGACTCGGTGCCGTGGCGGCCTTCGAGGATGCGGACCTTGTAGTCGATCAGCTCCAGCTTGGCGAGCTGCGGGTAGATCTTCTCCAGGCCGACCCGCATCGCCCGGTCGAGCGCGTTGACCGGGCCGTTGCCCTCGGCGGTGGCGACGATGCGCTCGCCCTTGGCCCACAGCTTCACGGTGGCTTCGTTGGCGTGGGTGCCGTCGGGGCGGTCCTCGACGATCGCCCGCCAGGACTCCGTACGGAAGTAACGGCGGGGCCGACCCTCGGCCTCGGCACGCAGCAGCAGCTCGAAGGAGGCGTCGGCGGCCTCGTACGTGTAGCCCTTGAGCTCGCGCTCCTTGACCCGCTCGACGACCCGCCCGACGAGCTCGCGGTCGCCGCCGAGGTCGATGCCGAGCTCCTTGCCCTTGAGCTCGATGGAGGCGCGGCCCGCCATGTCGGAGACGAGCATCCGCATGGTGTTGCCGACCTGCTCGGGGTCGATGTGCTGGTACAGATCGGGGTCGACCTTGATGGCGGAGGCGTGCAGTCCGGCCTTGTGGGCGAAGGCGGATACACCCACGTAGGGCTGGTGGGTGGAGGGCGTCAGGTTGACGACCTCGGCGATCGCGTGCGAGATCCGGGTCATGTCGGCCAGCGCGCCCTCGGGGAGCACCTTCTTGGCGTACTTGAGCTCCAGGGCGGCCACGACCGGGAAGAGGTTGGCGTTGCCGACGCGCTCGCCGTAGCCATTGGCGGTGCACTGGACGTGGGTGGCGCCCGCGTCGACCGCGGCCAGGGTGTTGGCGACGGCGCAGCCCGTGTCGTCCTGGGCGTGGATGCCCAGGCGCGCGCCGGTGTCGGCGAGGACGGTGGCGACGACGGCCTGGATCTGGGCGGGCAGCATCCCGCCGTTGGTGTCGCACAGCACGACGACGTCGGCGCCGGCGCCGGCCGCCGTGCGCACGACGGACTTGGCGTACTCCGGATTGGCGCGGTAGCCGTCGAAGAAGTGCTCGCAGTCCACGAACACCCGGCGGCCCTGTTCGCGCAGGTAGGAGACGGTGTCGCGGACCATCTCCAGGTTCTCGTCGAGCGTGGTCCGCAGGGCCAGCTCCACATGCCGGTCGTGCGATTTGGCGACCAGCGTGATCACCGGGGCGCCCGATTCGAGGAGGGCTCTGACCTGGGGGTCTTCGGCGGCCTTGGCACCAGGGCGGCGGGTGGCGCCGAAGGCGACGAGCTGGGCGTGCTTGAAGGTGATCTCCTGCTGGGCACGGGAGAAGAACTCCGTGTCCCGCGGATTGGCGCCGGGCCAGCCGCCCTCGATGAACCCCACGCCGAAGTCGTCCAGGTGCCGGGCGATGGTCAGCTTGTCCGCGACGGTGAGGTTGATGCCCTCGCGCTGGGCTCCGTCGCGCAGCGTCGTGTCGAAGACATGAAAGCTGTCGTCGGTCTCCGTGGTCATGGCTGAATTGACTCCTGTCGGATTCGTGGCTCCGGAAATGCTGGCTCCACTTGCCCCCATCTTCGCGCGACTCGTTCGTGGCCGGGGTGAGGCCGTAAAACGAAAAAACCTCTCGCGGGTGCGAGAGGTCTGCGCGCGGGTCTGAGGCACGGTGGTCGCGTCGTATGTGGTGGTACGAGGCGATCACTGCGGACCGGCGCGCCTGCTGCCCATAATCGTGGCGAACGTAAGCACGGTCGCAGTCTGCCATATGCCTGCGGCGGGCGGGCGGGGGTCTCACGATGCGGGCGCCCGGTGACCTGGGGGCTCCGCGCCCGGCCGTACCTGGGGGCTCCGCCCCGGACCCCCGCGCCTCAAACGCCGGCGGGGCTGAAATTCAGCCCCTCCGGCGGGCCGAATCGCCAGCCTTCCCCGGCGGAAATCAAGCCCGTCGGGCGAGTGTTTTCAGCCCGTCCGGCGATTGAGGACCGGGGTCCGGGGCGGAGCCCCGGTTACGGGAAGGGGCGGGGTGGGGGCACTCACCCGGTTCAGGTCGATGTCGCGCGTCTCGCGCATCGTCACGTACACCACCAGCGACACCGCCGCGCACCCCGCCACGTACCAGTAGTAGCCCGACTCCACGCCCGCGTCCTTGAACCAGAGCGCGACATACTCCGCCGTGCCTCCGAACAACGCGTTCGCGATCGCGTAAGGAAACGCCACACCCAGCGCCCGGATACCCGTCGGGAACAGCTCCGCCTTCACGCACGCGTTGATCGACGTGTAGCCGGTGACGACGACCAGCGCGAGGAGCGCCAGACCGAAGGCCGGCCAGAAGGACCCCGCGTGTTTGAGCATCGTCATGATCGGCACGGTCAGGAAGGTCGAGCCGACCGCGAAGCTGATCAGCAGCGGGCGGCGGCCGATCCGGTCGGAGAGCGCGCCCGCCAGCGGCTGCAGGCACATGAAGACGAACAGCGCGCAGAAGCTGACCAGCGAGGCCGTCGACTTCTCCATGCCCGCGCTCTTGGAGAGGAACTTGGTGAGGTAGGTCGTGTACGTGTAGTACGCGACGGTCCCGCCCATGGTCAGGGCGATCACCAGGAACGCCTCGCGCTTGTGCGCCCACAGCGCCTTCAGCGTGCCGCGGTCCTCGTCCCGCGCGGCACCCGAGTCCTCGTACACCTCGGTCTCGAGCATGTTCCGGCGCAGATAGAAGACGATGGCCGCGCCCAGCGCGCCGATGACGAAGGGGATGCGCCAGCCCCAGCTGTGCAGCGCCGCCTCGGACATGTTGCGCTGCAGGATGATCTGCAGGCCGAGGCCGACGAGCTGGCCTGCGGTCATCGACACGTACTGGAAGCTGGAGGCGAAGCCACGCTTCGAGGGTGCGGACGCCTCGGTGAGATACGTGGCGCTGGCGGCGTACTCGCCGCCGACCGACAGGCCCTGGAGCAGCCGGGCGACCAGCAGGACGGCGACGCCGCCGTAGCCCGCCACCTCGTAGGTCGGCGCGATCGCGATGAGGATCGCGGACGCCGACATGAGGGTGACGGTCATGGTCAGCGCGGCCTTGCGGCCCTTGCGGTCGCCGATCCGGCCGAGCAGCCAGCCGCCGACCGGCCGCATGAAGAAGCCGACCGCGAAGATCCCCATGGTGTTCATGAGGTTCGCGGTCTCATTTCCCTTGGGGAAGAACGAGTCCGCGAAGTACACCGCGAAGGTTGCGTACACGAACCAGTCGAACCACTCGACCATGTTGCCGGCCGAGCCGACCCAGATCTTTTTCCAGTGCTCTCGTCCCATGAGGGGCCACCGTGCCGGAGGGGCAGAAGGCGATCAAGGGAGCGGGGCGCAACGATCGGGAGTACTTGCGTTCGTTGCGTTCACGGAAGCAGCGTGTCGTCGAGGAACTCCCGTACGTGGCCGAGGACTTGGGGCCGTCCGGTGCCGGGTATCCCGACCGCCACATGGACGCTGAACCCGTCGAGGAGCGCGCGCAGCCGGGCGGCGAAGCGGTCGGGGTCGACGGAGCGGAACTCGCCGCGGGAGATGCCCTCGGCGAGCAGCGCGACCAGGTCGCGGTGCCAGGCGCCTTCGATCGCGGCCTGGCGGGCGCGGGCGTCGGCGTCTGCGTTCTGCGAGCGGTTCCAGACCTCCAGCCAGAGGGTCCAGTGCGGGTCGCGGGGTCCGTCGGGGACGTACAGGTCGACGTACGCGCCGAGCCGCTCGGCGACGGGCGCCTGCTGGGAAAGCAGGGCGCTGCGCTCGGCACCGAGGCGGCCTTCGCTCCATTCGAGGGTCTGGAGCAGGAGCTCGTCCTTGGTGCGGAAGTAGTAGAGGAGATGCCCACTGCTCATCCCGACCTCCCGCCCGAGCCCGGCCATGGTCAGCCCGTCGAGCCCTCGCTCGGCGATGGTGGCCATGGCGGCGGCGAGCAGCTCCTCGCGGGGCGGCGCGGTGTTGCGGCGGCGCGGGGCGGGAGTCATACGGCAGCCTCCGGATCACGGAGCAGTACGTTCACTCGTACGTTCTACCTGATCGCGCAGCCGTACTCGGCCATACGGTCCGGCAGCAGAATGCCGTACCGCCCGCGGCCGCACCGAACCGTCTTCATACCCTCGGCTGCTGCTGCGTGATGCAGTGGATGCCCCCTCCCCCGGCGAAGATCGTCCGGGCGTCGACCAGCGTGACCGTGCGGCCGGGGTAGAGACGGCGGAAGATGCCGGCCGCGATCTCGTCGCGCGGGTCGTCGAAGGCGCACAGCACCACGCCGCCGTTGCAGACGTAGTGGTTGATGTACGAGTAGTCGGCCCACTCCCCGTCCTCGTCGCGCACCACCGTCGGTGCCGGGACCTCGACGACCTCGATACGGCGGCCTCGGGCGTCCTTCTGGGTCCCCAGCAGCGCCACGTTCTCTTTGCAGAGCTCATGGTCGGGGTGGGCCGGGTCGGGCTGGGTGTGGGCGACTATGACGCCCGGACCGGCGAAGGCCGCCACGATGTCGACATGACCCAGGGTGCCGAAGCCGTGGGGCGGGTAGTCGGCCGTCAGGCCGCGCCGAAGCCAGATCGCCTTCGTCGTGCCGAGCTTGGCGTGGACCTCCGCCTCGACCTCGGCTTTCGTCCAGCCGGGGTTGCGCTCGGGGCCGAGCTGCACCGTCTCGGTGAGCAGCACCGTCCCCTCGCCGTCGACGTGGATGCCGCCGCCCTCGTTGACCAGGGGCGAGCTGTGGACCGGCACGCCGGCGAGGTCCGCGACCTGGCGGGCGATCTTCGCGTCGTGCTCCCAGGTGGCCCACTCCTGGGCGCCCCAGCCGTTGAACACCCAGTCCACGGCGGCCAGTCGGCTGCCGTCGGTGACGAACGTCGGGCCGATGTCGCGCATCCACGCGTCGTCCAGCTCGCGCTCGACCAGGTCGATGTCGGGGCCGAGGAGCGCGCGGGCCTCCTCCGCCTGGCCCGTGCCCACGACCATGGTCACCGGCTCGAAGCGGCGTACCGCATGGGCGACGGAGGCCCACGCCCGGCGGGACTCGGCGAGGTCGTCGCCGGAGAAGGTGATGTTGGGGCCGGGCCAGGCCATCCAGGTGCGCTCGTGCGGGGCCCACTCGGGCGGCATACGGAAGGTCATGAGTGATTCCTAGAGGCTGTGTCGATTACAGGAAAATAGTCGATTACAGGAAATAGAGGCGGTTGAGGGAGATCGAGTCCGCGGGTTCGGAGCGCAGCGCATCGCCGTCGAGGGTGACCAGACCGGTGCGGCCGTCCACCCCCACATCACCGATCCGCGAGTTGAGCCGCAGATCCGCCGGGCCGATGCCGCGCGTGCCGCGCACGGCGACCCGGCGGCGGCGCGTCGGCATCAGGTCGGAGCCCAGTTCGGTCGCGGCCTTGGCCACAAAAGCGACCGAGATGTCCGCCGCCGTTGCTCCGTACGCCCCGAACTGCGGCCCCAGGACCAGCGGTTCGCAGGTGTCGGTCGCGGCGTTCGGGTCGCCCGTCACTCCGTACGCCGGGAAGCCCGACTTCAGTACGAGCTGCGGCTTCGCCCCGAAGTACTGCGGCTTCCACAGCACGATGTCGGCCAGCTTGCCCACCTCGATCGAACCGATCTCGTGCGCGAGCCCGTGCGCGATCGCGGGGTTGATCGTCAGCTTCGCCATGTACCGCAGCACGCGCGTGTTGTCGTCATACGCGCCGTCGCCCTCCATCGGGCCCAGCTCGGCCTTCATCTTCCCGGCCATCGCGAAGGTGCGGCGCACGGTCTCGCCCGCGCGCCCCATCCCCTGCGCGTCCGACGAGGTGATCCCGATCGCGCCGAGGTCGTGGAGCACGTCCTCCGCGCCCATCGTCCCGGCCCTGATCCGGTCGCGGGCCATCGCGGCGTCGCCCGGCAGGTCGGTCTTGAGGTCGTGTACGGAGACGATCATCCCGTAGTGCTCGGCGACCGCGTCCCTGCCGAAGGGGAGGGTCGGGTTGGTGGAGGAGCCGATGACATTCGGGACGCCCGCCATCTTGAGCACGTTCGGTACGTGTCCGCCGCCGCAGCCCTCGATGTGGAAGGCGTGGATCGTACGGCCGTCGAGCACGCGAAGGGTGTCCTCGACCGACAGGCACTCGTTCAGCCCGTCGCTGTGCAGGGCGACCTGGACGTCGTACTCCTCGGCGACCCGCAGGGCCGTGTCCAGCGCACGCGTATGCGCGCCCATGTCCTCGTGGACCTTGAAGCCGGACGCGCCGCCTTCGGCGAGCGCCTCGACCAGCGGAGCGTCGTCGGAGGACGAACCACGCGCCAGGAAGCCGATGTTGACCGGCCAGGCGTCGAAGGCGTTGAATGCGTGGCGCAGCGCCCACGGCGAGTTGACGCCGACGCCCCACACGGGGCCGAACTCCTGGCCGATGACGGTGGTGACGCCGGAGGCCAGCGAGGCCTCCATGATCCGCGGCGAGAGCAGATGGACATGGGTGTCGACGGCTCCGGCGGTGGCGATCAGGCCCTCGCCGGAGACGATCGACGTGCCGGTGCCGACGACGACGTCGACGCCGTCGAGAGTGTCCGGGTTGCCGGCGCGCCCGATCGCAGAGATGCGGCCCTCGCGGATGCCGACGGAGACCTTGCGGATGCCCTGAACGGGGTCGATCACCAGCACATTGCTGATCACGACGTCGCAGGTCTCGCGGACGGCCGCGGCCTTGAGGTGCAGCCCGTCGCGCGCGGTCTTGCCGAAACCGGCGAGGAATTCGTCCCCCGGCTTCTGCGAGTCCGACTCGACGCGCACGACCAGGCCTGAGTCGCCGAGGACGACCCGGTCCCCGGCGCGCGGTCCGTGCACGCTCGCGTACTCGTACGGGTCCATCAGTGGCCCTCCACTCCCAGGTAGCCGCAGGCCGCCGCGCGTCGCAGGGCCTCCTCCTTCGCGCCCGGCGCGTCGAGCGGGCCGTCGACCAGACCGGCGAAGCCGATCGCGATCCGGTCGCCGCCGATGGGGACGAGGCCGACCTCGGCCTCGCCGCCCGGGTCGAAGCGCGTCGAGGAGCCGGCCGGGACGCACAGCCGCATGCCGTACGCGGCCGCCCGGTCGAAGTCGAGCCGGGGGTTTGCCTCGAAGAAATGGAAGTGGGACGTGACGCTGACCGGCACGGTGGCGGTGTTGCGCACGGTCAGCCGCAGCGTGGGGTCGGGCTCGGGGTGCGGCGGCGCGGGGATGACGGCGCCGGGCGCGCGGTCGCCGAGCCGCGCGCCGGGGCCGCCGCCGATGGGCTCCGAGACGATCGCGAGCCGTGACCCGTCGTCGAAGACGGCCTCTACATGCACCTCCGTGACCACGTCCGCGACACCGGGCAGGACGTCGTCCGGACCCAGCACACTCCGCGCCGCCTCGATCGCCTCCGCGAGCCGTCTGCCGTCGCGGGCCGCCTCACAGACGGTGTCCGCGATGAGCGCGGTGGCCTCGGGGACATTGAGCCGCAAGCCGCGGGCCCGGCGCGCCCGCGCCAGTTCGGCGGCGCCGAAGAGCAGCAGCCGGTCACGCTCGGTCGGGGTCAGTCGCACGTCACCACACCTCCTGTTTGAACGCCACTCTAACCATGAGTCTCTTTTCACGGGAAGCATTGACGGATGAGCATTGCTTGAGTCACATTGAGCGCCACTCAAACAGTCGAGAACAGTCGAGCGTCAGGGGCGGCCTCATGCCGATAGAACAGCGCGGAGTCGACACGATCCCGGAGGCGGAGCGCACCAGCACTCCGCGCGATCTCATCTCGATCCTGCTGGGATCGAACCTCTGCCTGGGCGTCATCGTCTTCGGCTGGCTGCCGGTCTCCTTCGGACTCGGCCTGTGGCCGGCCGTCACCTCGATCGTCGCGGGCACGATCGTCGGTGTCGCGGTCACTGCGCCGCTCGCCCTGGTGTCGCTGCGCACCGCGACCAATCTGTCGACGTCCAGCGGCGCGGCCTTCGGTGTACGCGGCCGGCTCGTCGGCTCCGTGGTCGGCCTGCTGCTCTCGCTCGGCTACACCACGCTGACCCTGTGGATCGGCGGGGACGTGATGCTCGGGACGCTGGCGCGACTCGCCGGGTTGCCGACGGGCGGGCTCGCGCACACTCTGGTCTACGCGCTGCTCGCCGCGTGCACGGTCGTCGGCGCTGTCTACGGTTACCGGCTGCTGCTCAAGCTGAGCAAGGTCCTCGCGATCGGCATGACTGCGCTGCTGCTGCTCGGCCTGGTCGCGTACGCCCCCGACCTCACCACGGCCGCGCAGCCCGGCACCTCGTATCTGCTGGGGGCCTTCTGGCCGACCTGGGTGCTGTCCGCGGTGGCCGCGGGGCTGAGCGGCCCGATCGCGTTCATCACGCTGCTCGGCGACTACACGCGCTACATCTCGCCGCTGCGGCACAGCCCGCGGCGGGTCCTGCGGGCGACCAGTCTGGGCCTGGTCGCAGGACTGCTGCTCCCGCAGCTCTTCGGCACGTACACGGCTGTCGCGGCCCGTGCCGCGCTCGACTACGCGGGCCCGCTGGTGGCCGCGTCGCCCGCCTGGTACCTGGTCCCGCTGCTGCTCGCCGCCACCGCGGGCTCGGTCGGCAACGCGGGCCTGATGCTCTACTCGATGGGCCTCGACCTGGACGCGATCCTGCCGCGTGCCACCCGTACACGGGCCACCCTCGTCGTCGCGGCCGTCGCGACGGTGTTCGTCTTCCTCGGCCACTTCGCCTGGGACGCGCAGTCCGCGATGACGTCGTTCGTCCTGCTGCTCACGGCGATCGGCACGCCCTGGGCGGTGATCACGATGATCGCCCACGCCCGGTGCGGCGGCGCGTACGACGCGGAGGCCCTGCAGGTCTACAACCGCCGTGCCCACGGCGGCATTTACTGGTTCCGCGCGGGCTGGAACGCGCGCGCCACGGTCAGCTGGGCGATCGGCGCGACGCTCGGCCTGTGCGCGGTCTCCACCCCGCTGTACGAGGGCCCGTTGCTGGCGCTGACGGGCGGGGTGGACTGCAGCTTCGTCCTGTCGGGGGTGGTGGGCGGGGCGGCGTACGCGGCGCTGGGCGCACGCGGCGCGCGTGCGCCGGAGCCGGAGCCTGAGGTGGCTGTCTCCTGACCCCTGCGCGGCAACGGGCCCGCCCCCCGGCAGGCGAGGTGCGGGCCCTTGAACGGCACGCGTCAGCCCAGCTGGTGGGTCCAGCCGTGGACGTCCTCCGCCTTGCCCGTCTGGATGTCCAGCAGCGCCTTGCGCAGCTCCAGCGTGACCTCGCCCGGCTGACCGCCGGACTGCTTCCATTCGCCGTCCGCGGACTTGACCAGGCCGACCGGGGTGATGACCGCAGCCGTACCGCAGGCGAAGACCTCGGTGAGCGTGCCGTTCTCGGTGTCGCGCTTCCAGTCCTCGATGGAGATCCGGCCCTCCTCGGACTTGTAACCCAGGTCCTGGGCAAGCGTCAGCAGCGAGTCACGGGTGATGCCCGCGAGCAGCGAGCCGGTCAGCTCCGGGGTGACGATCTTGTCCCCGTACACGAAGTACAGGTTCATGCCGCCCAGTTCCTCGACCCACTTGTGCTCCACGGCGTCGAGGTAGGCGACCTGGTCGCAGCCCTTCTCGGCGGCCTCGGCCTGGGCGAGCAGGGACGCGGCGTAGTTGCCGCCGGTCTTGGCGTAGCCCATGCCGCCGGGGACGGCGCGCACGCGGTCCTCGGACAGCCAGATGGAGACCGGCTTGACGCCGCCGGGGAAGTAGGCGCCCGCGGGCGAGGCGATGACGATGAAGAGGTACTCGTTGGCGGGCCGCACGCCCAGGCCGACCTCGGTCGCGATCATGAAGGGGCGCAGATAGAGCGAGGACTCGCCGCCGTGCGCCGGGACCCACGCGTTGTCCTGCTGGACCAGCGCGTCGCACGCCGCGATGAAGGTCTCGACCGGCAGCTCCGGCATCGCCAGGCGGCGCGCCGACCTCTGGAAGCGCTCGGCGTTGGCCTCGGGGCGGAAGGTCGCGATCGAGCCGTCGGGGCGACGGTACGCCTTGAGGCCCTCGAAGATCTCCTGCGCGTAGTGCAGCGTCATATTGGCCGGGTCGATCGACAGCGGCGCGTACGGGACGAGCTGAGCGTCGTGCCAGCCGACCCCCTTCGTCCACTTGATCGTCACCATGTGATCGGTGAAGTGGCGGCCGAAGCCGGGGTTGGCCAGGATCGCCTCGCGCTCCGCGTCGGACAGCGGGTGCGAGGAGGGCTTGAGCTCGATCGTGGGCGTCGTCATGAGTGCAGTGTCCTTCACCGGTTGTTTGTGACGGACCGCGCTCACGCCGCTACTGCTGCTAGGACGTCCGAGCTTTCCCGCATGCCACGGCCCACGTCCGATTATCGCTCGGACTGGACTGTGCCAGAAACGGGGTGAATACGGTCCAGGGTTGATGGTGACACCCGGAGGCCGCACAAGAGAAGCCGCCGGGTGCAGATGCGACCCGGCGGCTGTGGTGGTACTCGATCCGACGGGTCAGCTCGCTACTCGTACCGCGAGCGCGTCGCCGATCTCGTCCGTCGTACGGAAGGTGGCGCCGTCACGCCCCGCGAGGTCGACGGAGACGGCCTCCTCGATACGTGCCGCCTCGGCCTCGAAGCCGAGGTGCCGCAGCAGGAGGGCGACGGAGAGGATGGTCGCCGTCGGGTCCGCCTTGCCGGTGCCCGCGATGTCGGGCGCCGAGCCGTGGACGGGTTCGAACATCGACGGGAAGGTGCCCGTCGGGTTGATGTTGCCGGACGCGGCCAGGCCGATGCCGCCGGTCACGGCAGCGGCGAGGTCGGTGAGAATGTCACCGAAAAGGTTGTCGGTGACAATGACGTCGAAGCGCTCCGGCTGGGTGACGAAGAAGATCGTCGCGGCGTCGACGTGCAGATAGTCGGTGGTGACCTCGGGGTACTCCTTGCCGACCGCGTCGAAGATGTTCTTCCACATGTGGCCGGCGTAGACGAGGACGTTGTTCTTGTGGACCAGCGTCAGCTTCTTGCGGGGGCGGGAGTTGGCCCGCTCGTACGCGTCACGGACGACGCGCTCGACGCCGTACGCCGTATTGAGGCTGACCTCGGTGGCCACCTCGGCGGGCGTACCGGTGCGCAGGGAACCTCCGTTGCCGGTGTACGGCCCCTCGGTGCCCTCGCGGACGACGACGAAGTCGATGTCGGGGCGGCCGGCCAGCGGGGTGGCGGTGTTCGGGAAGAGCTTCGACGGACGCAGGTTGACGTAGTGGTCGAAGGCGAACCGCAGCTTGAGCAGCAGCCCCCGCTCCAGCACGCCGGACGGCACGGACGGGTCACCGATCGCGCCGAGCAGGATCGCGTCGTGGTTCTTGAGGGAGTCGAGCTCCGCGTCGGGGAGGGTCTCTCCTGTGCGGTGCCAGCGCTGGGCGCCGAGGTCGTACTCCTTGGTCTCCAGCTTCACATCTTGCGGGAGGACGGCCGCGAGGACCTTCAGGCCCTGGGCCACGACCTCCTGGCCGATGCCGTCACCGGGGATCACTGCGAGATTGATGCTGCGAGACATATCGGCACCCTAACTCTCCGTCCCACCCCATGACACTTGATGTCCACCATCTGGACGTCCATGAATCGATCAACACTGGTTTGATTTTCATTCATTCAATGTCTGGCCGGGAGTTGTAAGTTACTGGCAAGTTCTGCGCCATGACTGAGGACACCCCCCACGTCGGGATTCCCGAGCAGCTCGCCAGCCGCATGAGCATGCCGGAGCAGCACGAGTATCTGCGCGCCAAGCACGCACGCCCGAAGCTGTCCCGCCGCGGCGCGCTGGCCGGCGGGCTCGCGGCGGGTGTGGCGGGCGGCGGCGGACTGCTGCTCGGCCGCGCGTCCACCGCCACCGCGGCCTCCCCCGGACTCGCCACGGCTGCGGCGACGGCCGCGGTGGACGGCTCGCTGGTCGCGCCGTTCGGCCGGCATCTCGCCTTCGGCGCCGACCCGAAGACCCAGATGCGGATCTCCTGGCAGGTGCCGTTCGCGGTGAAGCAGCCGTATCTGCGCGTCGGCCTCAAGCCCTGGGAGCTGAGCCGGAAGATCGAGGCCGAGGTGCGCGATCTGCACACGCCCTCCCTCTCCACGAAGCTGCCGGCCGTCGACCAGTTCTACCTGCACGTGGGCCTGGACGGGCTGAAGCCGGGGACCACGTACTACTACGGAGTCGGCCACGACGGCTTCGACCCCGCATCGCCGGAGCGGCTGGCCACGATCGGCTCGTTCCGCACGGCTCCGGCAACGCCGGAGAAGTTCGTCTTCACGGCCTTCGGCGACCAGGGCGTGAGCTATCACGCCCTGGCCAACGACCAGTTGATCCTCGGTCAGAATCCGTCGTTCCATCTGCACGCGGGCGACATCTGCTACGCAGACAGCAGCGGGCACGGCAAGGACTCGGACACCTACGACGCGCGGGTGTGGGACCAGTTCCTGGCGCAGACGGACAGCGTGGCCTCGCGGGTGCCGTGGATGGTGACCACCGGCAACCACGACATGGAGGCGTGGTACTCGCCGAACGGCTACGGCGGCCAGTCGGCCCGCTGGTCGCTGCCCGAGAACGGACCGGACGCCAAGAACGCCCCGGGCATCTATTCGTTCGTCTACGGGAACGTCGGCGTCGTGGCGCTGGACGCCAATGACGTCTCGTACGAGATCCCCGCCAACAAGGGCTACACGGACGGCAAGCAGACCGCCTGGCTCGACAAGCGCCTTGGCGAGCTGCGGGCGCAGCCCGGGATCGACTTCGTGGTGGTCTTCTTCCACCACTGCATGTACTCGACGGCGACCCACGCCTCGGACGGCGGGATGCGCGACGCATGGCTGCCGCTGTTCACCAAGCACCAGGTCGATCTGGTGATCAACGGCCACAACCATGTGTACGAGCGCACGGACGCGATCAAGGGCGGCGAGGTCGGCAGGCCGGTGCCGATCGGGGCGTCCACCGACCCGACGCGGGACGGCACCGTGTACGTCACCGCGGGCGGCGCCGGGAAAGAGCTGTACAGCTTCGGGCCCGGGGTCCAGGACAGCTACGAGGGCAACGTCCACGACCACGACACCATCGTGACCTTCCACTGGACCAAGCTGCGGCTGCCGGACCCGGACACCGTGCAGTGGTCGCGGGTGCGGTACACCGGCTTCTCGTTCCTCGCGGTGGAGGCGGAGTCCGGCACGGCGCCGAAGCTGAAGGTCTCCGCGCTTGCCGAGAGCGGCAAGCGCATCGACTACTTCGAGGTGAAGCGCTCGGGTCGGTAAACCGGCTCAGTGGCCGGTGGAGCCGCCGTTGTCCCTGCGGTCGAGGGCTCGCTGCAGGGCGGCGGCGGCATTCTTGCGCTCGGCTTCGCTCGAACGGGCGGTGTGACGGACGCGGCGGACGGTCGTCTCGGGCATGGTGATCGACTCCTTGAGATCAGAAATGATTTCGAGGCGCCGGAAGGGGCGGGGAGCCGGGCCGCAGGGGTTGCCTGCTTGGGGCACTGGCTCACGACCGCCATTCGCTGGATCGAGCGAGACGTTCGGCTTCTACAAAGCTAGGACAGGTACGCGCTTCTGTCTCCACAATTACTCGGACTTCCTACTATCTGAGACGGCGAGAGTGCGCAGCTCTCGGATCAGCGCACGGACAGCGACGGTGCGGGCCTGCTCAGGGGTGGTGACATAGCCGACCGAGCGGGTCGGGCGCTCCGGTCCGAGATCGGTGATCTCGATGGTGGCCGGTACTCCGGTCAGGGAGAGCTCCGGCATGACCGCCATCCCGAAACCACTGCTCACCATCGAGAGCACTGCTCCGTCGTCCTCCGCCTCGACCGTCGCCTTCGGGAGCCACTCCTGCTGCGCCCACCATGCGCGGGTGTACGAGGTGCAGTTCTCGGCCCAGTCGACCAGCGGCAGCGAGCGCGGCGCCGGATGCCCGGCCGGGTGGACCAGGGCGTACCCCTCCTCCACCAGCACTCCCCCGACCAGCTCCTCTACGGGCGAGGTCGTCCCGAACGTCGCGATGCCCAGGTCGAAGCGCTACGGCTACAACAGGTCCCCGTCTCGCCAGTCGAAGAGCAGCGCGGCGGGGGGCTGCGGCAGTGGACGGCCCGCGGCGGGGCGCAGATATGTGGAGTCCTCCTCGTCCGGGAGGTGCACCACCCCGTCCGGGCCGAGTGCCTCGACCCGGCCCTGCCACAGCTGCCAGCCGCGCGCCCGGTACAACTGGGCGCCGTCGTCGGAGGCGGACAGCGCGCCGAACTCGTACGCGCCGTCGACGACCCGTTCCAGCTCGGCCATCACCCGGCTGCCGAGTCCTTGCCTGAGGCGGTCGGGACGTACGGCCATCGCCTCGATGTAGCCGATGCGGTACGAGCGGCCTCCGTGCAGCACGCGGCGCATGATCACGCTGCCGTGCGCGGCGACGCCCTTGTCGTCGCGTACCAGCGCGTGGAGGCCGCCGAGCGAGTGGTCCCAGTCCTCGTCACTGAAGTCGCCCTCGAAGGCGTCGTCCATCAGGGCGCGGATCTCGGCCAGTTCGGCCGGGGAGAGCTGGTAGGTGTGTGCGGCGCGCAGCGGCTGGGTCATACGCCCCACTCTGGCACCGCCGCCCCCATCAGCTCGACACGAGCCTGCGATTGATCCGATGTCCAGGGCGTCAGAAGCCTTGACGGTCACTCAACTCGCACCCATCCTCCCAGTCATCGGATGACTGCGCATCGGACGACGCTCCAGGAGGCACTCGTGGCATTGCCGCACCGGATCCGCACCCTCGCCCTCGTACTCTGCGGCGCGCTCGCCGCCGCGCTGCTCGTATCCACCCCGGCCCAGGCCAAGAGCCCCACCTGGACCGTGCGCAATCACGACGGACCGACCGCCAGGATCGCCCTCGCACCCGGCACAGGGACGCTCACCCTCGCCGTAGAGCGTGACGGCAAGACCGTCATCGAGCCGTCTCCCCTCGGTATCCGTACCGAAAGAGCCGATCTTTCCAGCAGGTTGACGTACCTAGGGCGCAGCGACCGCACGGTCTCCGAGTACTACCGGACAGCCGCGGGCAAGGACCGCACCCGCCACGTCCAGATGCGCGAGGCCCTCTTCCGGTTCCGTACCGCCGGCGGCGTGCGGCTCGAGCTGGCCGTCCGGGCCTCCCGGGACGGCGTCGCCTACCGCTACAGCCTTCCCGACACCGGTGACACCGGGAACGTCCTCGGCGAGGCGTCCGCCTTCACGCTGCCCGACGGCGCCGACGCCTGGCTCGGGAAGTACCGGCGGGACAACGAGAACCTCTTCGCCCACCACGCCGCCACCTCCGCGCCCGCCGACGAGTACATGATGCAGGCGCTCTTCAGGACGCCCGGCGGCTATGCGCTGATCGCCGAGTCCGACCTCACCGGCTCCTACTCGGCCGCCCGCCTCACTCATGCGGCCAACTCCCCCACCTACGGCGTGCGGCTCTGGGACGAGCAGGTCCAGGTCACCGGCGGCCGTCTCAGCACCCCCTGGCGCGCGGTGGTCACCGGCAGCCTCGCGGCCGTCACCGAGTCCACCTTCACCGACGACCTCGCGCCCGCCTCCCGCGTCCGCGACACCTCCTGGATCGAGCCGGGACCCGCCCTGTGGACCTGGCTGGCCGGCGGCCGCCCCGCCGGGCAGAGCCTGAGCATGCAGAAGGGGTACGTGGACTACGCGGCCGAGCGCGGCTGGCCGTACACCGTCGTCGATGCCGGCTGGTACTTCGACCCGGCGCAGTGGGACGTCACCGACCCCAACTGGCAGCAGAACAGCTGGATTCCGGAGCTGGTGCGCTACGCACGCGCGAAGGACGTCGACATCCAGGTCTGGATCCACCACCGCGACCTCGACACCGCCGAGGAGCGCGAGCAGTGGCTGCCCACGCTGGAGAAGTGGGGCGTCAAGGGCGTGAAGATCGACTTCATGGACTCGGAGGCACAGGACCGGCTGCGCTGGTACGACGCGATCCTCCCCGCCACCGCCGAGCACCATCTGCTCGTCAACTTCCACGGCTCCACGATCCCCAAGGGCATCCAGCGCACCTGGCCGCACGTGATGACGTTGGAGGGCGTCAACGGCGAGGAGAAGCGCGTCAACACCGCCGAGCACCTCACGATCCTCCCCTTCACCAGGAACGTCATCGGCTCGATGGACTTCACGCCCGGCGCCTTCCACCGCCCGACCCGCCCCAACGCCGCCTCCGACGCGGGCGAGTTGGGCCTGTCGGTGCTGTACGAGTCCGGCATCCAGAACCTCGCGGGCACGCCCGAGTCGTACGACGCCCGCCCGGAGGCGCGCCGCTTCCTTGAGCAGCTCCCGGCGGCGTGGGACGAGACCCGGCTGCTCGCGGGCGAGCCGGGCAGCGGCGCGGTGGTGGCGCGGCGCGCCGGTGCGCGCTGGTTCATCGGCGGTACGTACGCGGGCGCGGCCCGCACCGCCGCCGTACCGCTGCGGATCGGCCGGGGCAGCTGGCTGGTCGAGACGGTCACGGACGGTCCGGCGGGCCTGGTCCGGACGGCGAAGGTGGCCCGCGGCGGCGCGACGCTGGAGATCGGCGTGGTGACGGACGGCGGCTTCGCGGCGACAGCCTGTCCCTGGCATCCGGGCCGTACAGCCTGCGACCGCTAGAGGAATGCGCAACCGATGGGTTGCACTTCCCGGCTATGACGTGCAACCATTGGGCAGCACGTCATAGCCGAGCAGAAAGCTGAAGATCATGAGCGAGGACCGGATCGAACGAGAGATCACCATCGCCGCGCCCGTCGAGCGCGTTTGGGCGGTGCTCACGGAGCCGGAGCACGTCGGATCGTGGTTCGGACAGGGCAAGCCGACCCCGGTCGACCTGCGCCCGGGCGGCACGATGCTCTTCGACCACGGGAAGTACGGACAGTTCCCGACGACGATCGTGAAGGTGGACCCGCCGAACCACTTCTCGTACCGCTGGGCGAGCGCCTTCCCCGGTGAGCAGGCCGCCGAGGGCAACTCCACCCTGGTGGAGTTCACTCTCACCCCGGACGGCGACGGCACCCATCTGCGCGTTGTCGAGACCGGCTTCGCCGGCCTCGACATCCCCGCGGACAGGGTCGACACGGCTGGGTACGAGAGCCACTCGCGCGGCTGGACCGAACAGGCCGAGAACATCAAGCAGTACGCGGAGCGGCTCGCGGCATGACGAAGGACGCAGGCCGGGACTCGGACAGCCGCGACCCCGACCGGGGCGCGGAGCAGGACGCGGACCGGAGTACGGACCAGGACGCCGTCACAGAGGTCCTGTCCGCGCTGGCAGACCCGACCCGTCGCCGGATACTCGACGCCATCGCCGCGCACGGCGAGGCGACGGCGACAGTCCTGGCGACGGAGCTGCCGGTCAGCCGGCAGGCGATCGTCAAGCACCTCGCGGTCCTGACCCGGGCCGGCCTGGTGGCCGGCCATCGGCAGGGCCGCGAGGCGCGGTACACCGTCCTGCCCGCGCGGCTGGGCGTCACCGCCCGCTGGATGGACCGTGTCGCCTCCGAGTGGGACAACCGGCTCTCGGCGATCAAGCGCCTCGCCGAGGCGGACCCGGCTACGCCGAGACCTTCTGGCTCAGGTCCCGGGCAACCCGGGCGATCCACTCGCTGAACTCCTGGCGGTGATGCACCTGTCCGCCGCACAAGGCGCTGACCTGCGCATCCGTGAGCCGGTTCGGCCCGTCCACCGCCAGCAGCCCGCTCATCTCCCGTAGCACGGAAGCCAGTCGCACGGCATCGGTGTGCTCGATCGAGTCGACCCCGTGGCCGCCACCCAGCGTCGTGGAACCAGGCATCACGCCCTCCTTCCGGCGCCCCCTTGAAGCAGCGTAAACCCGCCGAACGTGGACCGCCCCCGTCCGGCGTGGGGGCCGGGACGGGGGCGGGGTCAAGGGAGCTGAAGGTCAGCCCATGTGCGGGTACGAGTAGTCCGTCGGCGGGACCAGCGTCTCCTTGATCGCGCGGGTCAGCGTCCAGCGCATCAGGTTCTGCGGGGCGCCCGCCTTGTCGTTCGTGCCGGACGCGCGGCCGCCGCCGAAGGGCTGCTGGCCGACAACGGCGCCGGTCGACTTGTCGTTGATGTAGAAGTTGCCCGCGGCGTACCGCAGCTTCTCCATCGTGTACGCCGCCGCGGCTCGGTCGTTCGCGATGACCGCACCGGTCAGTGCGTACGCGGACACCGACTCCATCTGCTCCAGCATCGCGTCGTACTCGTCGTCCTCGTACACATGCACGGCGAGGAACGGGCCGAAGTACTCGGTCGTGAAGACCTCGTTGCCCGGGTCCGAGCACTCGACGACCGTCGGGCGGACGAAGTAGCCGACCGAGTCGTCGTACGTTCCGCCCGCGACGATCGTGCAGGTCGGGTCTTCCTTCGCACGGTCGATCGCGGCCTTGTTCTTGGCGAAGGCACGCTCGTCGATCACGGCGCCGATGAAGTTCGTCAGGTCTGCGACGTCACCCATCTTGATGCCGTCGACCTCGGCCGCGAACTCCTCCTTGAAGCCGGAGTTCCAGATCGAGGCGGGGACGTACGCACGCGAGGACGCCGAGCACTTCTGACCCTGGAATTCGAAGGAGCCGCGGGTCAGCGCGGTCTTCAGCACGGCACGGTCGGCGCTCGGGTGGGCGACGACGAAGTCCTTGCCGCCCGACTCACCGACGATGCGCGGGTAGGAGCGGTACTTCTCGATGTTGTTGCCGACCGTCTTCCACAGGTGCTGGAAGGTCTTGGTCGAGCCGGTGAAGTGGATGCCTGCCAGCTCAGGGTGGTTCAGGGCCACCTCGGAGACGGCGATGCCGTCGCCCGTCACCAGGTTGATGACGCCCTTGGGCAGGCCCGCCTCCTCCAGCAGCTGCATCAGCAGAACGGCCGCGTGGGTCTGGGTCGGGGACGGCTTCCAGACCACCACATTGCCCATCAGGGCGGGGGCGGTGGGCAGGTTGCCCGCGATCGCGGTGAAGTTGAACGGCGTGATCGCGTAGACGAAGCCCTCGAGCGGGCGGTGGTCCAGACGGTTCCACACGCCCGGCGAGTTGGCCGGCGGCTGCTCGGCGAGCAGGTCACGCGCGTACTTGACGTTGAAGCGCCAGAAGTCGACAAGCTCGCAGGGGGTGTCGATCTCGGCCTGCTGCACGGTCTTCGACTGGCCCAGCATGGTCGAGGCGGCGAGCGTCTCGCGCCACGGTCCTGCCAGCAGCTCGGCCGCGCGCAGGATGATCGCGGCGCGGTCGTCGAAGGACATCGCGCGCCACGCGGGCGCGGCGGCCAGCGCGGCGTCGACCGCGTCCTGGGCGTCCTGCTGCGTGGCGCCGCCGAAGGTGCCGATGACGGCCTTGTGGTTGTGCGGCTGTACGACGTCGAAGCGCTCGCCGCCGCCCATCCGCTTCACGCCGCCGATCGTCATCGGCAGCTCGATCGGGTTCTCGGACAGTTCCTTGAGCTTGGCCTCCAGGCGGGCGCGCTCGGGGCTGCCGGGAGCGTAGCTGTGCACCGGCTCGTTGACCGGGGCGGGGACCTGGGTCACAGCGTCCATGAGTTCCGATACTCCTTCGTGAGGGGTGGGAGGGCTCAGCCCTTGGTGATCATCGAGCGCAGGAAGAACAGCAGGTTGGCCGGCTTCTCCGCGAGACGGCGCATGAAGTAGCCGTACCAGTCGGTGCCGTACGCCGTGTAGACGCGCATCCGGTGGCCCTCGGCCGCGAGCCGGAGGTGCTCGTCGCTGCGGATCCCGTACAGCATCTGGAACTCGTACTCATCCAGTTTGCGCCCGGCGCGGCGGGCGAGCTCCTGTGTGACGGCGATGAGGCGCGGATCGTGGGACCCGATCATCGGGTAGCCGTCACCCTCCATCAGGATTTTCAGGATGCGGACGTACGCCTTGTCGATCTCGGCCTTGTCCTGGTACGCGACGGTCGCGGGCTCCTTGTAGGCGCCCTTGACGATGCGGACGCGGCTTCCGGCCGCGGCGAGGCGGCGGGCGTCGTCCTCGGTGCGGAACAGATACGCCTGGATCACGCAGCCGGTCTGCGGGTAGTCCTTCCGCAGCTCCTCGTGGATGGCGAACATCGAGTCGAGGGTGGTGTGGTCCTCCGCGTCCAGCGTGACCGTGGTGCCGATGGAGGCGGCGGCCTCGACGACAGGGCGGATGTTGGCGAGCGCCAGCTCGTGTCCCGCCCGTCGCCCGCCACCACCCTTGGCCGAGAGCCCTGCGGGCTCGCCCCCCTCGGTTTCCAGGCACTGGCCGAACATCGACAGCTTGACCGACATTTCGGCCTTCGCGCCCAGGCCGAGGTCTTCGAGGTACTCGATCAGTTCCATGTAGGCGTCGCGGGCGGCGTAGGCCTGATCACGCGTGGTGATGTCCTCGCCCACGACGTCCAGGGTGACCTCGAGGCCCTTGGCGACGGTCTCCTTCACGATCGGAATGACCTGCTCAACCGTTTCACCGGCGATGAACCGGGCGACGACCTGCTTGGTCCCCGGGGCTGCCGAGACGAAGCGGCGCATCTTGTCGCTGCGGGACGCGGCGAGGATCACGGGACCCAGCACGGGCGGCACCTCCACGGAAACAGGGGCAGAAGGAGGCCGGTACCGAACGAATCGGGAACGGCACGAAGAACCACCGTGAAACCTAAGGATCGCTCCGATCCTGTGCCATCGACAGCTGTCACGCATCCGTGGCCCGGATCTCAGACATATGTCTGAAGGGGGTGCGAGAATGTCCGGATGAAGGGCGATTACCAAGACCTGGTCGACGAGATCTCGGCGCTGCTGGCCGAACCCGCGACGCTGGAGAACCGCGACTTCGGGCTGATCGCCTTCGGCGCGCACGACAGCGACGACGACACCGCGATGGACCCGGTCAGGACCCGCTCGATCCTGACCCGCAAGTCCACACCGGCGGTGCGCGCCTGGTTCGAGGGCTTCGGCATCGCACGCGCGACGGGCCCGGTCCGGATCCCCGCCGCCCCTGACGCGGGGGTCTTCCGGGACCGGATCTGTCTTCCCGTACGCCACCGGGGCATCGTGCTGGGTTACGTATGGCTGCTCGACGCGTCCCCGGGCCCGACCGAGGCGCAGCTGGCGGCGGCGATGGAGGTCACGGCGAGGATCGGCACGCTACTCGCGGACGAGGAGCGGGCGGGCGCGGATCTGTCCCGGGAGTTCCGCGCGGTGCTGACGGCGGAGCGCGGCTGGCAGTACGACATGGCGGTGTCGGCACTGCGCACGGCTCTGGGCGGCGGGTCCGCGGACGGCCTGCACGCGGTGGTGTGCGTGACCCCCTGGACAACGCCGGACGCCCCGTCGTCCCGCTCCCTGCTCGGGGCGGCGGCGCTGTGCACGGTGTCGTGGGGAGCGGGCGGCGGTGCCCGGGCCGGGCAGCTCGGCGCCGGCGGGAGCGCGGACAGCCGGGCGGTGAGCCCTGACGCGGACACCGGCGGAGCCGGGGCTCCCGGGAGCGGCACAAGCGGCCGAACCGGAACACCGGGCGGCGGCGTGGGCGGAGCCACAAGCCCCGGGAGCGGCGGCAACGACGGCTCCGACGACCCCCGCGACACCGGCCACGCCCTCGCCGTACTCGTACGGCTCCGCTCGGCCGACGCCCTCGCGCCCGCCGTCACCGCCGCGGACCGGCTCCGCGCGATGGCGGGCGGAGACGCGGCAACCGCCGGAGTCGCCGCCCCGCGCCGCGGTCTCGCCGACCTCAACACCGCCTGGCTGGAGGCGACTTCCGCGGCCCGCGCCGCCCGGGCGCAGCCTCGGCTCGGGCCCGTCGCGGAGTGGGCGGCGATCGGCCCGTACCGCATGCTGACCGCGCTGCCCGCGGACACCGCGCACGACCCCGCCGTACGCGAACTGCTCGACCGCTCGCACACCGAACTGGCGCGCACCGCCGAGGTGTTCCTCGACAACGCGGGCCAGGCGGGCCGCGCGGCGGCGGCCCTCGGCATCCACCGGCAGACGCTCTACTACCGGCTCTCCCGCGTCGAGCAGCTCACCGGACTTGACCTGACGGAGGGCGAGGACCGGCTGCTGCTGCACATGACCCTGAAGGCGGCGCGGCTGTAGCTGCTTACGCCTTGTCCTCCAGGATCGCCCGCAGCCCCTGCGTCAGGTCCTTCGCCGACGGCGCACTCTCCGGGTCGACCATCCACTGGATCATCACGCCCGCCACCAGCGCCTGGTAGAGGAGCCCGGCCACCCGGGCCTTCTCCGGGTCGGCCTCCGGGTCCATGCCGAGGAACGCCTCAGCCATGCCCGAACGCCCCTCCTTCTGCGGCTTCTTGATCGCATCGCGCAGCGTCTCGTCGTCGTCCAGCCGCGACACGACCTCCAGTTGAAGCTTCCAGACCGCGCGGCTGGCGTCGAACGCGGCGATGATCTGCTCCCAGGTCTTCTCGAAGCGCTCCAGGGGATCCGCCGTCACGTCGGGCGCTTCCCTGTTCGCCGGGCCGACCGCATTGCCCCACTCCTCCGTCACCGCGAGGAAGGCCTGGTTGAGGAGCGCCTCCTTGGAGCCGTAGTGGTAACCGATGGAGGCGAGATTGGTGCCGGAGGCGGCGACGATGTCCCGCGCGGTCGTCCGCGCGTAGCCCTTTTCCAGCAGGCAGCGCTTCGCGCCTTCGAGCAGATCCTCACGATGTCCCATGACAGCAGCGTACCCGGCACACAGACGCTTGTATAAGACGCGCGTCTATGGACCGGGTACGTGGAGCGGGAGCTGCCGGATCAGTCGGTGAGGTTCACCGAACGCGCCGACGCCGCGCCGATCTCGTCCGCGATCTCGGTGAGCACCGCCGGCGGCACGGTGTCGTCCACGGTCAGCACGACCACCGCCTCGCCGCCCTCCTCCGAGCGCGAGACCTGCATGCCGGCGATGTTCAGTCCGGCCTCGCCGAGGATCCGGCCCACCGTGCCGACGACGCCGGGACGGTCTTCGTACCGCAGGACGACCATGTGGTCGGCGAGCGCCAGGTCGATGTCGTAGTCACCGATCGCGACGATCTTCTGGAGGTGCTTGGGGCCGGCCAGTGTGCCGGAGACCGCGACCTCCTCGCCGCCTGAGAGCGTGCCGCGGACGGTGACGACATTGCGGTGGTCAGGGGACTCCGAGCTCGTCGTCAGCCGGACCTCCACGCCGCGCTCCTGCGCGAACAGCGGGGCGTTGACGTACGAAACGGTCTCGTCGACCACGTCCTCGAACACGCCCTTGAGCGCGGACAGTTCGAGCACCTTGACGTCGTGCTGGGTGATCTCGCCGTACACCTCGACGTCGAGCCGGACCGCGACCTCGCCCGCCAGGGCAGTGAAGATCCGGCCGAGCTTCTCGGCGAGCGGCAGACCCGGGCGCACATCCTCGGCGATGACGCCGCCCTGGACGTTGACCGCGTCAGGCACGAGCTCACCGGCGAGCGCGAGACGGACCGAGCGGGCGACGGAGATACCGGCCTTCTCCTGCGCCTCGTCGGTGGACGCGCCGAGGTGCGGGGTGCACACGACCTGGTCCAGCTCGAACAGCGGGGAGTCCGTGCACGGCTCCTTCGCGTACACATCCAGGCCGGCGCCCGCGACGCGTCCCTCCTTGAGCGCCGAGTACAGCGCCTCCTCGTCGACGATCCCGCCGCGCGCGGCGTTGACGATCCGGACCGACGGCTTGACCTTGTGCAGCGCTTCGTGGCCGATCAGGCCGAGCGTCTCGGGGGTCTTCGGCAGGTGGACGGTGACGAAGTCGGAGACCTCGAGCAGCTCGTCGAGCGAGAGCAGCTTTACGCCCATCTGCGCGGCGCGCGCGGGCTGCACATACGGGTCGTACGCGACGATCTTCATGCCGAAGGCCGACATCCGCTGTGCGACCAGGACGCCGATGCGGCCGAGGCCGACGACGCCGAGGATCTTCTCGCTCAGCTCGACGCCGGTGTACTTGGAGCGCTTCCACTCGCCGTTCTTCAGGGCGGTGTTGGCCTGCGGGATATTGCGCGCGGTGGCGACCAGCAGACCGCAGGCCAGCTCGGCGGCGGTCACGATGTTCGAGGTGGGGGCGTTGACGACCATCACGCCGGCCTTGGTGGCGGCGGAGACGTCGACATTGTCGAGACCGACGCCCGCGCGGGCGACGACGCGCAGCTTCTTCGCGGCTGCAATGGCCTCGGCGTCGACCTTGGTGGCGCTGCGGACGAGGATCGCGTCGACGTCGGCGATGGCCGGGAGCAGCTCCCCGCGGTCGGCGCCGTTGCAGTGCCGGATCTCGAAGTCCGAGCCGAGCGCGTCGACGGTGGCGGGCGACAGCTCTTCAGCGATGAGTACGACAGGTTTCGAGCTCACGTGAGTCCTCACAAGTCCAGTGCGGACGGCCGTCCCGACGGCCGCAGGCGGTGGAGGGGGCTAGCCGCGTGGAAGACGCACGACACTGTGGGCCTGACGCGTATGTCTGTTGAGCAGTGTAGTGGTGCAAGCCGGTGCGTCTTAACGCCTCCAAGGCAGGATCACCCGTCCGTGGCTGGACAGAGTGGAGAAGCGCTGGAGCGCGGCGGGGTATGACGACGGGGGCCGGGACCGGCTCGTCCCGGCCCCCGTCCGCGGGCTTACGCCTCGTCGTTGTCGACCCAGCTCATGAGCTTGCGCAGCTCCTTGCCGGTGGTCTCGAGCAGGTGGTTCTCGTCCTGCGTCTTGTACTCGTTGTACTTCTTCAGACCGCCGTGGTACTCGTCCATCCAGTTCTTGGCGAACGTGCCGTCCTGGATCTCGGCGAGGACCTTCTTCATCTCGGCCTTGGTCTGGTCCGTGATGATGCGGGGGCCGGTGACGTAGTCGCCCCACTCGGCGGTCTCGGAGACCGACCAGCGCATCTTCTCCAGTCCGCCCTCGTACATGAGGTCCACGATCAGCTTCAGCTCGTGGAGGCACTCGAAGTACGCGATCTCCGGCTGGTAGCCGGCCTCGACCAGCGTCTCGAAGCCCGCCTTGACCAGCGCGGACGTACCACCACAGAGGACGGCCTGCTCGCCGAAGAGGTCGGTCTCCGTCTCCTCGGTGAAGGTCGTCTTGATAACGCCGGCGCGGGTGCCGCCGATGGCCTTGGCGTACGAGAGCGCCAGCGCGAAGGCACTGCCGGTCGCGTCCTGCTCGACGGCGGCGATCGCCGGGACGCCGCGGCCCTCCTCGTACTGGCGACGGACCAGGTGGCCGGGGCCCTTCGGGGCGACCAGGGCCACGTCGACACCGGCCGGCGCCTTGATGAAGCCGAAGCGGACGTTGAAGCCATGTGCGAAGAACAGCGCGTCGCCGTCCTTCAGGTTGCCCTTGATGGACTCCTCGTAGACCTGGGCCTGGATCGGGTCCGGGATGAGGATCATGATGACGTCGGCCTCGGCGGCGGCCTCGGCGGGGGTCACCACGCGCAGGCCCTGCTCCTCGGCCTTGGCCTTGGACTTGGAGCCCTCGTGCAAACCGACCCGGACGTCGACACCCGAGTCACGGAGCGACAGCGCGTGGGCGTGGCCCTGGCTGCCGTAGCCGATGACCGCGACCTTGCGGTTCTGGATGATGGACAGGTCGGCGTCGTCGTCGTAGAACAGCTCGGCCACTGGGATATCTCCTTGGTGTGCACGTCTTTGGAATGACGCTGTTTGCGTCCCACCGTACGGCGGGAGGGGGTGATGAAGGCGGGGGGTCTCGCTAGGCGGAACGGTCGAGGGCCCGCAGGGACCGGTCCGTGATGGACCGGGCGCCGCGCCCTATGGCGATCGTGCCCGACTGGACAAGCTCCTTGATGCCGAACTGCTCCAGCATCTTCAGCATCGCTTCGAGCTTGTCACTCGAACCGGTGGCCTCGATGGTGACCGCCTCGGGCGAGACGTCCACGGTCTTGGCGCGGAAGAGCTGGACGATCTCGACGATCTGGGAGCGGGTCTCGTTGTCCGCGCGGACCTTCACCAGCACGAGCTCGCGCTGGATCGCGCCGCCGGGCTCGAGTTCGACGATCTTCAGAACGTTGACCAGCTTGTTGAGCTGCTTGGTCACCTGCTCCAGCGGCAGGTCCTCGACATTGACCACGATGGTGATGCGGGAGATGTCGGGGTGCTCGGTGACACCGACGGCGAGCGAGTCGATGTTGAAGCCGCGGCGGGAGAACAGGGCGGCGATCCGGGCGAGGATGCCGGGCGTGTTCTCCACCAGGACGGAGAGCGTGTGCTTGGACATGTGCGTCGTTCCTCTTCCTACGGCTCTCAGTCGTCTTCGTTGTCGCCGAAGTCGGGGCGGACGCCGCGCGCTGCCATGACCTCGTCGTTGGAAGTGCCGGCGGCGACCATCGGCCACACCTGGGCGTCCTCATGGACGATGAAGTCGATGACGACGGGGCGGTCGTTGATCGCGTTGGCCTCGGCGATGACCTTGTCCAGGTCGTCCGGGGACTCACAGCGCAGCGCGTAGCAGCCCATGGCCTCCGACAGCTTGACGAAGTCGGGGACGCGGGTGCCCTGGCGCGCCGTGGTGCTCGCGCCGACCTGGGAACCGGCCACGTGGTGCCCCGTGTCATCGGCGTGCAGGACGGTGCTGGAGTAGCGCTGGTTGTAGAAGAGGGTCTGCCACTGGCGGACCATCCCGAGCGCGCCGTTGTTGATGATCGCGACCTTGATCGGGATGTTGTTCAGCGCGCAGGTGGTGAGTTCCTGGTTGGTCATCTGGAAGCAGCCGTCGCCGTCGATGGCCCAGACCGTGCGGTCCGGCATGCCGGCCTTGGCGCCCATCGCGGCCGGGACCGCGTAGCCCATCGTTCCGGCGCCGCCGGAGTTCAGCCAGGTGGCGGGCTTCTCGTAGTCGATGAAGTGGGCGGCCCACATCTGGTGCTGGCCGACGCCCGCGGCGTAGATGGTGTTCTCGGGGGCGAGCTGGCCGATGCGCTGGATGACCTGCTGCGGCGAGAGGCTGCCGTCGTCCGGCTGGTCGTAGCCGAGCGGGTAGGTCTCGCGCCAGCGGCTGAGGTCCTTCCACCAGGCGCTGTAGTCGCCGGTGTGGCCTTCGCTGTGCTCTGCCTGGACGGCCTGGACCAAGTCGGCGATGACCTCGCGGGCGTCACCGACGATCGGCACGTCCGCGGTGCGGTTCTTGCCGATCTCGGCCGGGTCGATGTCGGCGTGGACGATCTTGGCGTACGGGGCGAAGCTGTCCAGCTTGCCGGTGACGCGGTCGTCGAAGCGGGCTCCGAGGGCGACGATCAGGTCGGCCTTCTGCAGCGCGGTGACGGCGGTGACCGCACCGTGCATGCCCGGCATTCCCACGTGCAGCGGGTGGCTGTCGGGGAACGAGCCCAGCGCCATCAGGGTGGTGGTGACGGGGGCGCCGGTGAGCTCGGCGAGGACCTTCAGCTCGGCGGTGGCGCCGGCCTTGATCACGCCGCCGCCGACGTACAGGACGGGGCGCCGGGCCTGGACGATCAGCTTGGCGGCCTCGCGGATCTGCTTGGCGTGCGGCTTGGTCACCGGGCGGTAGCCGGGCAGGTCCTGCTGCGGCGGCCAGCTGAAGGTGGTCTGCGCCTGGAGGGCGTCCTTGGCGATGTCGACGAGGACCGGCCCCGGGCGTCCCGTGGAGGCGATGTGGAAGGCCTCGGCGATGGTGCGCGGGATGTCGTCGGCCTTGGTGACCAGGAAGTTGTGCTTGGTGATCGGCATCGTGATGCCGACGATGTCCGCCTCCTGGAAGGCGTCCGTGCCGATCGCCTTGGAGGAGACCTGGCCGGTGATCGCGACCAGCGGCACGGAATCCATGTGCGCGTCGGCGATCGGGGTGACCAGGTTGGTGGCGCCGGGGCCCGAGGTCGCCATACAGACGCCGACCTTGCCGGTGGCCTGGGCGTAGCCGGTCGCCGCGTGGCCGGCGCCCTGCTCGTGGCGGACCAGGACGTGGCGGACCTTGGTGGAGTCCATCATCGGGTCGTACGCGGGGAGGATGGCGCCGCCGGGGATGCCGAACACCGTGTCGGCCCCCACTTCCTCGAGAGAACGGATGAGGGACTGCGCGCCCGTGACGTGCTCAACTGCAGCGGTGTGTCCGCCGGTACGGGCCCGCGGCTGCGGATGGTGGGCCCCGGTGGCCTGCTCGGTCATCGGCATTCTCTTCTCGAAGCTGAGGGTTTTTGCGAGGGTTTGGGGTGTGCCGGTGCAACAAAAAACCCCTCGTGCCAATGAGGCAAGCGAGGGGAGCGCGTCGGGAGGGGTCTGCAGGGCTTTCGCGGCCCTGCTCAGCCGACGCGCTTTCCAAGTACGAGAATTCGGGTGCGCATGGCATTGACCCTCCCCCCGGCGCGCCATGACTGTCAAGTGGGTGGGACACGCGTCTCATTATTTGAGCCATTACGAGCAGGGGAGACGCCGCCTGTCAGGACGGGCAGGGCGATTCCGCCGGGCACCGGGAACTCATCGCGGACCAGGGCGCGGCGCAGCCGGTACTCGTCGAGCGGGCCCGAGAAGGCCATGCCCTGGCCGTGTGTACATCCCATGGCGCGCAGTGCGATCACCTGCTCGGGCATGTCCACGCCGTCCGCCACGGACTGCATGCCGAGGTCGCAGGCGATCCTCAGCAGCCCCGCGGTGATCTTGTGCAGCCGGGCGGACTCGACGACGCCCTCGACCAGACCCCTGTCCAGTTTCAGTACGTCCACGGGGAGCCTGCGCAGTGCGTTGATCGCGGCGTATCCGCTGCCGAAGCCGTCCAGGGCGATCCGTACGCCGAGTCTGCGCAGCGCGACGAGACGCTGCTCCAGATCTTCGAAGGAGATCCGCGGATCGCTGTCGGCGAGCTCGATGACCAGCGCGCCCGACGGCAGCCCGTGCCGGGTGAGGAGGGCTTCGATGGAACCGAGCGGCAGGGACTTGTCCAGCAGCCGGCCGGCCGAGAGCCGGACCGATACGGGCACCCGGTGGCCCACCCTGCTGCGCTCGGCGGCCTGCTCCACGGCCTCTTCGAGCAGCCAGTGGCCGAGCTCGGCGGTGCGGGCGCCCTCTGGAGTGTCCGCGCTGTCGGCGACCCGCAGGAATTCGGCCGGGGTGAACAGGATGCCCTGGGCGGATCGCCAGCGGGCCTGGGCGGCTACGGCGACGATACGGCCCGTGGCGAGGCTCACCACGGGCTGGTGGAGCAGCGCGAACTCGCCCTCGTGCAGGGCGCTGCGGAGCCGTGCGGCCAGCTCGGTGCGGCGTACCACGTCGGCCTGCATCTGCGGGGCGTACAGCTCGACGCGGTCCTTGCCCGCGGCCTTGGCGCGGTACATGGCGAGGTCGGCGTTGCGCATCAGGTCGGTGGGGGTGATGGCCGGCTCGGCGAAGGCCACCCCGATGGAGGCGGCCACCCGGACTTCGCGGCCGTCCACGCGGTACGGCTGGGAGAGGGTCAGGCGCAGCCGGTCGGCGATCTCCTGCACCTGGTACTCACGGGCGGACTGGTTGCGGGAGCCGTCGCCGACGACGAGGGCCGCGAACTCGTCGCCGCCGAGTCGGGCCGCGGTGTCCCCGGACCGCACCGAATCCTGCAGGCGGCGGGCCGCCTGGATCAGCAGCTCGTCGCCGGCCAGGTGGCCGAGGCGGTCGTTGACCCCCTTGAAGCCGTCGAGGTCGATGAAGAGCACGGCGGTGCCGGAGTCGCCCGCGCGGCGGCCGGTGAGGGCCTGGCGGACGCGTTCGGTGAACAGGGCGCGGTTGGGGAGGTCGGTGAGCGGGTCGTGCTCGGCGTTGTGCTGCAACTGCGCCTGCAGCCGGACCCGTTCGGTGATGTCTCGGCTGTTGAAGAGCAGGCCACCCTGGTGTCGGTTGACCGTGGACTCCACATTGAGCCAGTCGCCGCTGCCCGATCTGAAGCGGCAGTCGATCCGCATGGTCGGCTCATCGGCCGGCGGGGCGGCCAGAAACCGGCGCACTTCATGGACCACCCGGCCGAGGTCCTCGGGGTGGATCAGACAGGCCAGCTCGGAGCCGATGAGCTCCTCGGCCTCTCGGCCGTAGACACCGGCGGCCGCGGGGCTGACATAGCGCAGTATCCCGCTGGGGGCGGCGATCATGATGACGTCGCTCGATCCCTGCACCAGCGAGCGGAAGTGGTTCTCCTTCTGCGCCAGCTCATGGGTGAGGGCGATGTTGTCGAGGAGCATGATGCCCTGCCGGACGACCAGGGCGAGGACCACGGTGCAGCCGGTGAGGACGACGACCCGGTCCACTCGGCGGCCCTCAATGACGTTGTGGAGGATGCCAAGGGTGCAGACGGCAGCAGCGAGATACGGGGTGAGGGCGGCCAGCGAGCCGGCGACGGGGCGGCTGGGGTGGCGGGTGCCGCGCGGGGGCCTGGCCGTCTCGACCGTACGGCTTGCGCCCCAGGGGGCGTACGCGAGTAGCAGCGAACCGGCGAACCAGCCCGCGTCCAGGAGCTGGCCCGAGCGGTAGCTCTCGCGCAGCAGCGGCGAGGTGAACAGGGCGTCGCACAGGACGGTCAGGGCGAGGGCGGCGATGGCGGTGTTGATGGCGGAGCGGTTGGTGGCCGAGCGCCGGAAGTGCAGCGCGAGCACCAGGCTGACCAGCACGATGTCCAGCAGCGGATACGCGAGGGCGAGGGCGGCGGGAGCCACGCTCTCGCCCTGCACGCGCGCGGTGTGGGCGAGCGCGATGCTCCAGGAGAGGGTGAGGAGCGAGCCGCCGATCAGCCAGGCGTCCAGTGCGAGGCAGACCCAGCCCGCCCTGGTGACCGGGCGCTTGGCGAGGACGAGGAGGCCGACGATTGCGGGCGGCGCGAAGCAGAGGAAGAACAGGTCGGCGATCGAGGGGCTCGGTACCTCGCGGTCCAGCACGACCTCGTACCACCCCCAGATGGCGTTTCCGCACGACGCCATCGCGGAGGAGACCGCGAACAGCATCCAGGCGGGCCGAAAGCGACTGTGCCTGGAGCGGGCGTAGACGAAGCAGGAGACCGCGGCGACCAGGGCGGCGGCGCTCAGCCCGAAGTCGCCCATGACCAGAGCGACTTCGCGCGAACCCCAGCCGACGGCGGCGCCCACGCCATAACCGGAGCAGATGGCGGCGAGGAGGATCTGGGAACGCAGCCCTGTGGCGCCGCCGGAGAACGCCTGCCGGGCCAGGAGTACCCCGGGGGCGCTCACGGGGCTGCCCCGGGAAGCGCCGCCGACGGTGTGACAGTCATCGGAGCGGGTCTTTGCTTCGCAGCGTGCGAGGGTCGTCGGCGGCGGCCTCGCCGCGTCGGATCGTTCGTGCAATGGCTGTGCATCGCCCGTCGCCCCCCTCGAAGTCTGATCGGCAGTCAGGTCGCGCTACTGCACCGCCCCTTGCCTGGTGCAGCCCCCAGGTCGGGACGATACACCAGTCTCGTCACTCAGGGACATAGTCCCTCTACTCTCCGTGACTACCAGCGGGGTTGTCGGCACGTGGCGCAACCGAACGACTTCATAGAGTGCACGAAGCGCGGGCCCTCAGGGTTCACTTCCCAGTCGTGAGCACCACGTTGCGCAACGGCTCGCCCGCGGCGAAACGGGTGAGCTGTCCGGCCAGCAGCCGCTTGGCGCGCGGCATGAAAGCCGAGGTGGAGCCGCCCACATGGGGGCTGATGAGGACACCGGGAGCGTGCCAGAGGGGGTGGCCCGGGGGCAGCGGCTCCGGGTCTGTGACATCGAGGGCGGCGGTGATCCGTCCGCTCTCCACCTCTGCGAGCAGGGCCTTGGTGTCGACGACCGGGCCGCGGGCGACGTTCACCAGCAGCGCGCCATCCTTCATCCGGGCCAGGAAACCGGCGTTGACCAGGCCTTTCGTCTGCTCGGTGAGCGGGGTGGACAAGATCACGACGTCCGCGTCCGGGAGCAGCGCGGGCAGGTCGGTGAGTGCGCGCACTTCGCCGCGCTCCGCAGCGCGGGCGGAGCGCGCGACGCGCGCCACCCGCGCGCATTCAAACGGCGCGAGCCGGTCCTCGATCGCGGCGCCGATCGATCCGTATCCCACGATGAGCACCGACTTGTCGGCAAGCGCCGGATAGAAGCCGGACCGCCATTCCTCCTTGTCCTGGCCGCGCACGAAGCCGGGGACACCGCGCAGGGAGGCGAGGATCAGGGCCAGCGTGAGCTCGGCGGTGGAGGCTTCGTGGACTCCTGTGGCATTGCACAGGCGCACGCCGGCGGGCAGCGAACCGAGTCCCGGTTCCACATGGTCGATCCCCGCGGAGAGGGTCTGGACGACACGTACGGACGTCATCGCGGCCAGTGGGCGGACCGCGACCTCCATGCCCTTCATGTACGGGACGGCGTAGAAGGCACAGTCGGCGGGGTCGGCGGGAAAGTCGGGACCGCCGTCCCAGAAAAGGTAGTTGAGGCCCGAGTCCGAGGGGTCGGGAAGCCCTTCGATCTCGTCGGCCGGAATCGGGAGCCACACGTCTGAAGTCATGGTCAGGAGGCTATGCGAAGGGCCTCGGTCCGCATTGGTTAGTTTGGTCAGCGGCCAAAGGAGGGGTACGGGCAGTTGGAGCGCAGGACAATCGGTGCGGCGGCTCTCGAAGTGGGCGCGATCGGGCTCGGCTGTATGCCGATGAGCTGGGCGTACAGCGGCTCCCAGCAGCGCGGGGAGCGATCGCTGCGTACAGTGCACGCCGCGCTGGACGCCGGCTGCAGCCTGCTGGACACGGCCGATATGTACGGGCCCTTCACCAATGAGCTGCTGATCGGGCGGGTGCTCAAGGAGCGGCGCGGAGACGCGTTCGTATCGACGAAGGTCGGACTGCTCGTCGGCGATCAGCATGTGGTCGCCAATGGGCGGCCCGGGTATGTGAAGCGGGCCTGTGACGCCTCGCTGCGGCGGCTGCAGACCGATGTGATCGATCTCTATCAGCTGCACCGGGCGGATCCGGAGGTTCCGGTCGAGGAGACCTGGGGCGCGATGGCGGAGCTGGTGAGCGCGGGGAAGGTGCGGGCGTTGGGCATGTGCGCGGTGGGGGCGCGCGCGTCCAGGCGCTCCGGGGCGCATCTGCACGAGGGAACGATCCGGCAGTTGGAGCGGGTGCAGCAGGTGTTCCCGGTGAGCGCGGTGCAGGCGGAGCTGTCGGTGTGGTCGCCGGAGGCGCTGGAGCGGCTGCTGCCGTGGTGCGAGGCGCGGGGGGTGGGGTTCCTGGCTGCGATGCCGCTGGGGAACGGATTTCTGACGGGGACGCTCACGCCCGGGCAGGGCTTCGAGCCTGACGACGTGCGGGCGCGGCATCCGCGGTTCACGGCCGACATGATGGCGGCGAACCAGCCGGTGGTGGCGGGGCTGCGGCGGATCGCCCAGCGGCATGGCGCGTCTCCTGCCCAGGTCGCGCTGGCGTGGGTGCTGGGGGCGGGGGCGGAATGTGGTGGCGGTGCCGGGGACGAAGCGGGACGAGTGGGCGGTGCAGAACGCGGGGGCGGCGGATCTTGAGCTGACGGGGCGGGATCTGGTGGAAGTGGCGGGACTGCCGTCGGCGCGGGGATCCTGGGACTGAGTGAACTGTCGCTCGTTCTTCTGAACTCTTGGGGGAGGATCGGGAACCTGCGGGGCGGCTGCGGTGTAAGAACAGTAGTCAGGCAGCTCAAGCAGCCGTCGAAGGGATCAGAACTGTGCAACGTCCTGCTGTGACAGCCATGTTGGCCGCTGCCGTGCTTCTGCTCGTGGCCGGGTGCTCGTCCGGTGACGACAAGGCGCCGGCCGGCCGGAAGGGGCCGACATCGACCATCCCAGCCCCCTCCGCATCCGCCTCGGGAGGGTCGCCGAGTCCGACGGGCCCGCCCGCGAAGGGCTCGGTGAAGGTGGTGTCCACACTGACGCAGAACCTGAAGTCGCCGTGGGGTGTCGCCGCGCTGCCCGACGGCGATCTGCTGATCGCCTCGCGCGACGAAGGGACGATCAGCCGGATCGACGCGGAGAGCGGCAAGCAGACCGTGATCGGCTCGGTGCCGGGGGTCTCCCCGGGTGGCGAGGGCGGGCTGCTGGGCCTGGCGGTCTCCCCCTCGTTCGCCTCGGACCATCAGGTGTACGCGTACTTCACCACCGAGTCGGACAACCGCATCGCCCGCATGCTGTACGACGAGCAGAAGCCAGCCGACCAGCAACTGGGCGCGCCGGACACGGTGTTGAGGGGCATCCCCAAGGGCATCGTGCACAACGGCGGGCGGATCGCGTTCGGCCCGGACAAGATGCTCTACGCGGGCACGGGCGAGACAGGTGACACGGGGCTCGCGCAGGACAGGAAGTCGCTGGGCGGCAAGATCCTGCGGATGACCCCTGACGGGCAGCCGGTGCACGGCAATCCGGACGCCGGCTCCGTCGTCTACTCATGGGGCCACCGCAATGTGCAGGGGCTCGCCTGGGACTCCGACAAGCGCCTGTGGGCGGCCGAGTTCGGCCAGACCACTTGGGACGAGCTCAATCTGATCGAGCCCGGGAAGAACTACGGCTGGCCGGATGTGGAGGGCAAGGGCGGCGGGTCCGGCTTCGTCGACCCGGTGGCCCAGTGGAGGACGTCGGAGGCCTCGCCGAGTGGCATCGCCTACGCATCGGGCTCGATCTGGATGGCGGCGCTGAAGGGCGAGCGGCTCTGGCGAATCCCTCTGGCAGGCGCGGAACCCTCGGCGGAGCCCCAGTCGTTCCTGGTTGGGAAGCACGGCCGCCTTCGCACGGTCCTGTCGGTGGGTGGCGCCAAGGTCTGGCTCGTCACGAGCGAGACGGACCGCCGGGGATCACCCGAGCCGGGGGACGACAAGATCCTCCAGCTGGAGGTGAAGTAGGAGCTGAAGCAGGGGCTCAGGCAGGGGGTGAACGGCTTGTGTTCAACGTCTTCGAGGAGTTCTTCGCACCGGGCCGCAAGCACACCGACGAGGAACGCAACCGCCTGGCCCTGACGAGGGTCGACGTGGGCGACAACGACCCGGGCCACGGCCCGATAGACCTTGCGTCGGGCAAGGTGACGATCCGCACACGGGAGAAGCCGCCACAGGAGTGAGGCGGGTGCGGGAACTCGCCGCGGCGGCGCGGTGCGCGGGCACCGGCCGCGGGCACCGGCCGCCGGCACCGGCCGCCGGCACCGGCCGCCGGCACCGGCCGTCCGGGGCGGGCTCGGGGGTGCAGCTGCTGCCGCTCGCGGGAACCAGCCACCGGGTGCGGTGCGCGGCCGGGCGGCTCCTCAATCGCCGTCGCCGGAGGGGCTGGATTTTCCAGCCCGTCCCGCGATTCAGGACATGCCCGGCGGGCACCAGCCGCGGGCCCCGTCGCCGGGAGCGGCTCCGGGCGTGGATCGTGGCCGCCGCCAGGCACGGCACCAGCCACCGGGCGCGGGCGCCCACCGCTGGAACCTGCCACCGGGCGTGGGGCGCGGCCTCCGGGCGTGGATCGTGGCCGCCGCCAGCCGCGAGACCCCGCCTCCAGGCGCCAGGCGTCGCGTCGCTCTGGCTGCTCAGGCCGATGCCGCCGACTGCTCCTCGCCCGTGGGCGAGAACAGGCGCAGGCGGTGGGCCAGGGCCGCTGCCTCGCCGCGGCCCGAGACGCCCAGTTTCCCCAGGATGTTGGAGACGTGGACGCTCGCCGTCTTCGGGGAGATGAACAGCTCCTCGGCGATCTGACGGTTGCTGCGGCCTACCGCCACCAGGCGGAGGACGTCCTCCTCGCGGCGGGTCAGGCCGAGCGCCGGACCCCGCGGCGCAGTGGCGGCCGTCGCAAGGGCAGGGTCGTCGGTCAGGGAGATGCGGGCTCGCTGGGCGAGCAGCGCGATGTCCTCGGACAGGGGGCGCGCGCACAGTTGCTGGGCCGTCGCCGCCGCCTGCCGCAGCAGCTCCGTCGCCTGCGCGCGGTCCGCCTGGAGAAGCGCCTCCGCCCAGCGGTGGCGGACCCTTGCCAGGTCGTACGGGCGCTCCAGCGCCTCGAAGGCCGTGCCGGCCTCTGCCCAGTCGACGGCCGTGTCCTGGCCGCCGGCGCGCAGCAGTTCCGCGCGGACCCAGCGCTCGTGGGCCATCCATACCGGGACCGCGGTGACGAGCGTTCTGGCTGCCTTACGGATCCGTTCCAGCGCCTCGGCGCGGCCGGACTCCGCGGCGGGCAGCCCGCGCGTATCGGCCTCGAGCGTGGCCGCCGCGCGCAGCAGCGGCCAGGCGTATCGCTGGGTGCCGGGCGGGAAGCCCGCCGTCGCCGCCCGTTCGAACTCGGTCCGGGCGTCCAGCACGCGCCCCTGCGCCGCCGCGATGCTCAGCGCCACGGTGTGCAGCGGGATGGTGCTCTGGGGCATCGGGTCATTGGCTCCGAAGTGCCCGCGCGCCGCCTCCAGATGCTCGGCCGCCTTCGCCGCGTCGCCCCGGTCGAGGGCCAGGTAGGCGCACCGGGTCGCTGCGAACCCCCGGGGCTTCGGGCTCAGAGCGATCCGCAACGCCCGCTCCGCTGCCTCGGTCGTCTCGCCCCAGCGCCCGAGCGAGCTGTACGACTCGGCAAGGTTGACCAGGACCCAGGCCTGGGTGTCCAACAGGCCGTATTTCCGGGAGAGTTCGACGCCCTCGGCGAGAATGTCGACCGCTTCCCGTGAGCGACCCACGCCCTCCAGCGCGGACGGCAGATTCACATGCGTACGCCCCACGTGCCCGGGCAGGTCGAGGGCGACGGCCCGCTCCTTTACCGCGTACATCTCCGCGAGCCCCTCGTCGACGTTGCCCGCGTCGACCATGAGGCCGCCGAGGGTGAGGCGGGCCCGTAGCTCGTTGTCCTCCTCGCCGACCATGCGCGCGTACTCCACGGCGAGCTCGGCGGTCGCGAGGCTGCCCGGCCCCGGGTCGTGCACCATGCCCCAGTTCGCCGCCTCCGCGAGCACCTCCGCGTGGACGGCGGACGGCGGCAGTCCGCGCACCAGCTCCTGCGCGGCAGCCAGCTCCGCCCACCCGTCGCCGCGGCCCAGCGACGAGACGAGCCGGGAGCGCTGGACGGAGAACCAGGCGCCGCGCAGCGCGTCATCCTCCGCCTCCGCCAGCCGCTGCCCGCGCTTGGTGATCTTCAGCGCGCGTTCCTTCTCGCCACTGAGCCGGCCCGCGACGGATGCCTCGGCCATCAGGTCGAGGAAGCGCAGCGGCGTGGTGGCCGGATCGCAGCCGCACGGAGGGTACGCCTCCGCGTAGTCGACCGGCCGCAGCGCAGCCCGCACCTCGTCCGGCGCGCTGTCCCAGAGCTCCATCGCCCGCCCCAGCAGCCGCAGTTGCTCGGCGTACGCATGCCGTCGCCGCGCCTCGACCGAGGCGCTCAGCACAGCGGGGAGGGCCTTCGCGGCGTCGTGCGCGTGGTACCAGTAGCTGGCGAGCCGCATTGCCCGCTCCTCGCACCGTACGAGCGACGGGTCGGCCTCCAGCGCCTCCGCGTACCGCCGGCTGAGCCGGGAGCGCTCGCCGGGCAGCAGATCGTCGCCCACGGCCTCGCGCGCGAGGGAGTGCCGGAAGCGGTAGCCGTCGCCGTCCGGCGTGGCGAGCAGGATGTTGGCGCCCACCGCGGCCCGCAGCGCCTCGATGAGATCGTCCTCGCACAGCCGGGCGACAGCGCGCAGCAGCCCGTACTCCACGGTCGAGCCGCCCTCCGCGACGATCCGTGCCACCCGCTGGGCGTCCTCGGGCAGCGCCTCGACGCGTACGAGAAGGATGTCGCGCAGGGAGTCGGTCAGCCCCGTGCGGCAGCCGTTGGCCAGGCTGCAGGCGAGCTCTTCGACGAAGAACGCATTGCCGTCCGAGCGCTCGAAGACCCGGTCCACCATGGCCGGTTCGGGCTCGGCGGCGAGGATCCCGGCCATCTGGCGGTGGACCTCGGCGCGGTTGAAGCGGGTGAGCTCGATTCGCTGGACCGTGCGCATCCGGTCGAGCTCGGCGAGGAAGGGCCGCAGCGGATGGCGCCGGTGGACGTCGTCGGAGCGGTACGTCGCGATCACGACGAGCCGGCCGCGGCGCAGTGTGCGGAAGAGGTAGGCGAGCAGATGGCGGGTGGAGGCGTCGGCCCAGTGCAGGTCCTCGAGCACCAGGACGATCGTGCGGTCCGCGGCGATCCGCTCAAGCAGCCGTGCGGTGAGCTCGAAGAGGCGGGCCATGCCTTCCTCGTCGTGTCTGCCCTGCTGTCCGCGAGGCGCCTCCCCCAGCTCGGGCAGCAGTCGCGCCAGCTCGTCCTCCTGGCCGGCGGAGGCCTCGGCCAGTTCCTTGGGCAGCCGGCGGTGGAGCGTGCGCAGCGCGGTCGAGAAAGGCGCGAACGGCAGCCCGTCCGCGCCGATCTCGACACATCCGCCGACCGCGACGACGGCCTCGCGGCGGCACGCCTCGGTGAACAACTCCTCGACGAGCCTGGTCTTGCCGACCCCTGCCTCGCCCCCGACGAGCAACGCCTGCGGCTCTCCCGCGGCGGCGCGGGAGAGCGCGTTGGTGAGCGCGGTCAGTTCGCCGGCGCGGCCGACGAACACCGGGCTGACGGACCTGGTCTCCACGTCGCCGAGCATCGCACAGCCCTCTGACAACGCGGCACCCTTGATCGGGATGACAGTCATCACGCGAGGTCACGCCATCTCACGCGGCGCGGGTGAAGCGGTCGCGGTCCGGACTCACCCGGCCCTCCGCGTCCTTGGCGGCCCGCCTGGCGGCACGGCGGGCCTTGCGCACCTGCCGGACCAGCCGCTCGGTCTCGGCCTCGCGGATCAGCTCGGCCTGGCGGAGCTGCTGGATCTCGTACTCGAACATCTCGTACTCCCTGGTTGTGAGTTCTCTCGGCGTCTTGCGATGCCTCGACTCTCGTCGCCCAGGGGGGTCCGCCACATCGGGAGTGTGCCGCATCTTCGAGCGGCGGGGGTCCTTAGACGCGGCGGGGATGCGTACGCCTACTGCCTAAGGCCCCTGCTCGCCGGCCTTAGGGCCGCTGCTCGTAGACGTACGGAGTAGTGGTGCTCAGCGCGGCGAAGCCGAGCCGTTGCAGGATCGGGCGGCTCTGGCTGGAGGCGTCGACCTGCAGGAAGCGGTAGCCGCTCGCGGCAGCGATACGGGCCCGGTGGGCGATCAGCGCCCGGTAGATGCCACGGCCGCGCCAGGCGGGCAGGGTGCCGCCGCCCCAGAGGCTCGCGAAGTCGGTGCCCGGGTGGAGCTCCATCCGGGCCCCGCAGACCGGCTGTTCGCCGGCCAGCGCGACGGTCATGCCGATGGTGTCCGGCGTCTGGGCCAGCTGGGTGAGGAGCTGTTCGCGCAGCCGGGCCCCGCTCGTGCCGAAGGCCTGCTCGTGCACGTCGGCCAGGAGATCCACGCCCGCCGCGTCGGTGACCGGTTCCAGCCGGATGCCGTCGGGGAGTTCGACGTCGGTGGGCAGGTCGCGGATCTCGGCGACCATCAGGGTTTCTTCGGGCTCAGGTGTGAAGCCGGCCGCCCGAAGCCGTGCGCCGAGGTCGTCGGGCCGGTCGTAGGAGTACAGCTTCCACTCGAAGTCCCGCCCCAGGTCGGTGAAGTACCGTACCTGCTCGGCGATCGCGGCGTCGGCCGTTGCGGAGTCCAGGCCGGCCCAGAGGACGCCGTTCCAGTCGCCGTCGGCACCGACCTGCCGCACCACGTCACCGGCCCGCTCGGCTCCTTCACCACGCTGCCGAATCTGGTGGTCGAACAGGCTGAGTACCTCGTCGTGATCCATCCGCGCATTGCAGCATCGGACGGACACACGCACCAACGGGTTTCGAGGGGCTACGAGCCGGGTCTACGAGCCTGTGCTGGGCAGTGACAGGAAGAGGTCGAAGTACATGCCGCCGGAGACGATCAGCCCCAGGACGCCCAGTGCGACTCCGGCCACGGCGAAGGCCCTTACCCAGCCGGCCTTCTGCGGCAGGGCGAACACAGCCAGGCCGACGATCAGCGCGAGCAGCGCGAAGATGCCGTTGAACATGGCGGTGGAGTGCCAGGCGTCGCCGTAGATCGCGGAAATCTGCTGGGCGGGGGTGC
The DNA here is from genome assembly GCF_030817355.1 of Streptomyces sp. V1I1. Lineage (NCBI taxonomy): Bacteria > Bacillati > Actinomycetota > Actinomycetes > Kitasatosporales > Streptomycetaceae > Streptomyces > Streptomyces sp. V1I1. The sequence goes on from NZ_JAUSZH010000001.1 coordinate 2,361,121, forward strand.
CGCCCTGCGAGGTCTTGATCTGCCCGATCAGCGCCTGCCTCTCGGCGGCGATCTTGCCGACCCAGCTACCGCTGAGCGCTACGACGCCGAGGCCGGCCGAGACGACGCCGGCGGCGGCGGTTGCAAGGCCGGAGGAGACGCGCGGCGTCTCCTCGGTGCCTTCGGCTTCGGTCTCGGCCTCCGCTTCGTGCTCGGCGGTCGCGGGCTCGGCGGGCTCGACCGGCTCGGTGGCAACCGCGTCGGGCGCGTCCGTCACGTCGGTCACGTCGGTCGTGTGGGTGGTCTTTTTGGTCTCCGTGGGGTTCATGCGCCGCACGCTAGGGGCCGATTCTGAGAGTCCCCTTAACGAGCCGCCCCCTGACGACCGGCCCCTGACGACCGCCCTTAACGACCGGCCCTTCAGTGACCGAGTCCTCAGCGGCCTTCCTGCTCCCGCAGCTCCCGCCACTCCGGCGCCAGCACCGACCAGACCTCCATGTCGTGCCGTACGCCCCTGTACGGGTAGCTCTCCCGCAGCACCCCCTCCCGCATCATCCCCAGCCGCTTGGCGACATTGATGCTCGCGGTGTTCCCCGAGGCCACCTGCCACTCGACACGGTGCATTCCACGCTCGTACACCGCCCAGTCGAAGATCACGCGCGCGGCCCGTGTGACCAGCCCGCGCCCGGCGGCCGACGGCTCCAGCCAGCAGCCCGCCTCGCACGCGCCGCTCGCGGTGTCCCAGATGCGGAACAGGACACCGCCGACGAGGGTCCCGTCCAGCCAGATCCCGTAGATGCGCCCCGCGTCCCGGGCCTGCTTGTCGGCGTACGACTGGAGGAAGGCCCGCGCCGAGTCGACATCGGTCGCGACGGTGGCCAGTGCGACGTACTGACCGATGAACTCGCGGCCCCGGTCCATGTGGGCGAGGTACTCCTCGGCCCGCCAGGGCTCCAGCGGCCGCAGTTCCGCCCCGTCGTCACCCAGCGATATCGCGAACATCGTCTTCCTCGTCCCCCGGCCCGGTTACGGCACGAGCTGTCCGTCCTCGCTCGCGCGCTGCCCAGGGATCTTCGCATGCACACGGCACTCGGGCGGCTCGATGCTGATACGCGGCAGTCGGCGGTCCAGCCAGCGCGGCAGCCACCAGTTCGCTCCGCCCAGCATGTGCATGAGCGCGGGCACCAGCAGCGTACGCAGCACGAACGCGTCCAGCGCGACCGCCGCAGCCAGCGCGATACCGAACATCGCGATGACCCGGTCGCCGCTGAGGACGAAGGCGAGAAAGACCGAAATCATGATCACGGCCGCGGAGTTGATCACGCGGCTGGTCTCGGCGAGGCCGACCCGTACCGCCCGCCGGTTGTCGCCGGTCTCCAGCCACTCCTCGTACATCCGGCTGACCAGGAACACCTGGTAGTCCATGGAGAGCCCGAAGAGCACCGAGACCATGATGACCGGTAGGAACGGCTCGATCGGGCCCGCTCTGCCGAGCCCGAGGAGCTCGCTGCCCCACCCCCACTGGAAGATCGCGACGACGATCCCGAAGGAGGAGGCGACGGCGGCCGCATTCATCGCGGCGGCTTTGAGGGGGATGCCGATCGAGCGGAAGGCAAGCAGCAGGAGCAGACAGCCGAGTGCGATCACGACGCCCACGAAGAGGGGCAGTTTACGGACGATGATCTCGGCGAAGTCGTCGTAGCTCGCCGTGACTCCGCCGACGTGCACCTCCAGGGAGGTGCCGTCCGACGCGGTGGGCAGGACGTCCTGGCGCAGCCGGTCGACGAGTTCACTGGTCGACTTCGACTGGGGGGACGACTCCGGCACGACGGTGAGGACCGCCGTGTCTCCGCTGCCGCTGTACGTGACCGGGCCGACGAATCTGATGCCGCCGACGCCGCGCAGGGCGTCGGGCAGCTTGCCCATGGCGAGGCGGTCGTCCGCGCCGTCGAGACGGGCGACGAGGGTGAGCGGGCCATTGACGCCGGGCCCGAAAGCTTCCGCGAGCAGGTCGTACGCCTGGCGGCTGGTCGAGGTGGCGGGGCCGTTGCCCTGGTCGGACGTGCCGAGGTGCAGCGAGAACGCCGGCAGCGTGAGCACCAGCATGACCACCGCTGCGACCGCTCCGAGCAGCTTCGGATGACGCTCGACGAAGGCGGACCAGCGGGCGGCGAAGCCGGTCGGCAGCTCGGGCTGCGGGCCGCGCTCGATGAGCCGTCGTCGCTCGCGTCTGCTGAGCGCCCGCATGCCTATGAAGGACAGCAGGGCCGGCAGCAGGGTCACCGACGCCGCCACGGTGAGTACGACGGTCAGGGAGGCGGCGATCGCGACGCCGCCCAGGAAGCTGAGTCGCAGAATGAGCATGCCGAGCAGGGCGATGCAGACGGTGGCGCCCGCGAAGACGACGGCCCGGCCGGTGGTGGCCACGGCGTTCTGGGCCGCTTCGGCCACCGGCAGTCCGCGCCGCAGGCCCTTGCGGTGTCTGGTGACGATGAACAGCGCGTAGTCGATGCCGACGCCGAGCCCGATCAGTACGCCGAGCATCGGCGCGAAGTCGGCGACGGTCATCACATGCCCGAGGAGCACGATGCCCGCGTACGCCGTGCCGACCGAGACCAGCGCGGTGGCGATGGGCAGCACGCTGGCGGCGAGCGAGCCGAAAGCTAGGAAGAGGACGACGGCGGCGACGGCCACGCCGACGATCTCGGCCACATGGGACGTGGGCGCTTCGGTGAGTGCGACGGCGCTGCCGCCGAGCTCGACCTGGACCGCGTCGGTCTGGGCTGCCTTCGCCGTGGCGACGACCGCTTCGATCTGCGACTTGGGGATGGAGTCGGCCCGCTCGTCGAAGGTAACGGTGGCATACGCGGTGTGCCCGTCGGGGCTGGTCCGGTCGGCACCGTCGTTGCCGTACGGGCTGCTGACGGAGGCGACCCCGTCGAGTTTCGCGACCTCGTCGAGCATCTCGGACATGGGCTGGCGGACGCCGACGGCGCGCACGCTGCCGCTGTCCGTGTGCCACACGATGGTGTCGCTGTCGCCGCCCTGGCCGTGGAAGCCCCCTTGGAGGAGGGCGGTTGCCCGGCCGGACTCGGTGCCCGGGACGTCGTAGTCGTTGGAGTACGCGGTTCCCGTTACGCCCGCGGCGGATGCGACGCCGCTGAAAGCCAGGAGCCAGAGCACGACGGCTACGAGTCGGTGCGTGATGCACCAACGGGCTACTGCTGCCAACGGACTTGCTCCCTGGGTGGTTCGTGGATCTTTGATCGGGAACCACCCGCAAAGAACTCTTGACCTCAAAGGGACATTCTGGCAGTCAATAGTGATCCTTTGCCCGTTTCGTGGGCTTACTCACAGGGGCGTGCGGGAGCCAGGGAAAAGGGTCCCGGACCCCCGCGCGCCTCTCAGCTCTCAGCTCTCAGCTCTCAACCGGAGACGCTCGCCCGCCCGTTCTCGATGTGGCCCATCAGGCGGCGACGGAAGCCGGTGTCCCGGTCGGCGGTCACCTCGATGTCGTACCAGCCGTGCGCGTCGGCCGCCGAGTGCACGACGGTGCGGCTGCGGCCCGCCTTGACCGTGACGGTGCGGGTCCAGTCGTCGAGGTCGGCCTCGTCGACGTAAGCCAGCGGACGGATCGTGAAGGTGACCGGCTTGCTGCCGTCGTTGCGCAGGGTGAGGTGCAGGTCGCGGTCGTGGTGGTCAATGGACGAAGAGACCTGCGCGGTGCCCTCGACGCTGCCCGCGAACTCGCGCCGGAAGCCGTTCGGCCCGGTGATCGTGAAGCGGTAGGCGTCGCCGGTAAGGGGTACTGACCATTGCGCCTTGCCCCTTACGTCCTTGTGCTGCGGGACGGTGAACTCACCGGCGTACGGATAGAGCGCGAAGTGGGCGCTTGCGCGCCCGCTGTTGCTGAGCGCCACGGTGAAGGCGTCGGCCGTGACCTTGCCGTACGCGTCGGGCTGGTACGGCAGCGGCCGCGCGGGCCGGGTCCCCTCCTCCTGCACGGGCATGTGCTGCTGCAACGGCGGCACGGGCCGCCAGCGTCCCGTGAACGGCGGGATCGCGCCCGGCTGCTCCACATCGGGCTGCGGCCTGCCGCGCCGGAAGTCGAAGGCGGAGGTCAGATCGCCGGTGACAGCGCGACGCCAGCTGGTGATGTTGGGCTCCTCGATGCCCGTCCACTTCTCCAGCAGCCGGACCACCGAAGTGTGGTCGAACACCTCGGAGCAGACGTAGCCGCCGACCGACCAGGGTGAGACGACGAGCAACGGGACGCGGATGCCGAGGCCGGTGGGCTTGCCCTGCCAGCGCTCCTCGGTGTTGTCGGCGGGCGGGACCGGCGGCGGTACGTGGTCGAAGAAGCCGTCGTTCTCGTCGTAGTTGATCAGGACGACGGTGTTCCGCCAGACGTCGGGGTGGGAGCCGAGGGCGTCCAGCACCTTGTAGACGAGGGTGGCCGACGCGATCGGCGAGGAGGACCCTGGGTGCTCGGAGTCGATCGCGGAGGGCACCAGGTACGACACCTCGGGGAGCGTGCCGGCCGCCACGTCCGCGCGGAACTGATCCGCGAGGGAGCCGGTCTCGCCGCGCCGGAGCCCGCGCTCGAAGAGCGACCGCTCGCTGTTGGTCAGCGTCGCCACGCCCTCTTCGAGCGCGGCGAGCAGCCGTGCGCGCTCGGCGGTGTCCTGGGTGTCGCGGACCTTCGCGTAGAAGGCCTCCATGAAGGTGAAGTCGCCGGCCTTGGCCAGCGCCTTGCGCGCGATCTTCTTGAAGCTGGTGAAGAACTCGATGTTGTTGTCGGTGAAGTTCTCCCACTCCTGGTACGTCTTCCAGCTGCGGCCGGCCGTCTCGAGCCGCTCGGCGTACGTCGGCCAGGAGTAGCCGGGGTGGGTGCCCTCGGCGTACGCGGCGTTGGTGACAGCGCGGCTGCCGTCGGCCTCGAAGCCGGTCCAGCCGCTCCACAGATGGTTGCGGTTGGGGCTCGTCGACGTATGGATCGAGGAGTGGTACGCGTCGCAGATGGTGAAGGTGTCCGCGAGTTCGTAGTGGAGGGGTATGTCGCGGCGGTCGTAGTACGCCATGGTCGCTGCGGTCTTCGCGGAGATCCAGCCGTCCATCCAGCCGTCACGCCAGGCCTTGGCGCCGCCGCCCCAGGAGTGGTCGAGGTCGCCGATGTACTGGAGGTCCTTCTTCTGCGTCTCGGCGGCGTCGCGCACGGGGAAGGGCAGCACGGTGCGCAGCGGGCCCGGCTGCTCGTAGACGAGCTTCCCGGAGGGGAGTTCGACGGCGTTGCGGTCGCCGAAGCCGCGAACGCCGCGCAGGGTGCCGAAGTAGTGGTCGAAGGACCGGTTCTCCTGCATGAGGATCACCACGTGCTTGACCGCCCGCAGCCCGCCAGACGGCGGCTCGGCGGCCAGCGCCGCCTGCAGGGAGGGCGGGAGCAGCGACCCGGCCGCCGCCGCGCCGATGACGCCTCCGCCGAGTGCGAACAGACGCCGCCGTGACATGTCCGTGGTCAAGTGATCCTCCCGATTCCGGTGCTACCGCCCGGAACGTAGTGAGGCCGGATGACTTGGGGAAGTCCCATGGACGGCGCGGCGGTGAACGTCCAAGTGCCCGCGCGAAGAGTCCAAGCGCCTTGGGAAAGGGAGGGGGGCCGGGCTACGCGGGCGGGTCAGCCGTCCCATCGCAACCATGGCGGCATGCCGCCGCGCGGCGATCGCGGCCGCGTCCTGAAGGCCGCCGGCAGGCTCGGGGCTGCCCTCGATGATGTCGCGCCGGTGCCAGGCCTGTGAACACAGACGATTTCGGCGCGATCTGAGCGGTGAATACCCAAACGTGCGCCGGGTGTTGTCGGTGGCGGCTGGCACGATGGGTGACATGGAATACACGGGGACCAACCTGCCGACCCTGACACCCGGCGATGCCGCGGAGTTCGCCCTGACGCTCCATGACGCGCCCGCCGCGTACCTCGACCGGGACCCGGTCCAGGTGCTGGCGTACAACCCGGGTGCCTCGCTCCGGGACCGGCGGGAGGCCTTCCGCGTGGTGTACGACGCGATAGTGGCCAGGATCGGCGAGCCGACACTCTACGGCGGCTCGGCAGAAGGCCCCAACGTCCGCTGGCGGGACGGCAGAAGGCTGGTGCTGCTCGCCGGCAACCGCAGCCGGGCGCAGCTATCGGTCCACGACACGGACACCCTGGAGCAGGAGGAACGGCGCATCTTCGAGTGGGGCGGCGCCTGGTCGGCGGACGAGCCGCACGACTTCGACTTCCTGCCGTACACCTGGCAGTTGGACCGCAGCGGCCCCGGCGAGCGCCCGACCGAGGGGCCCGGCGGCCGGCAGGCCTCCTGTCTCGAACACTTCGAGAGCGCGCTCGAGTTGCTGCTCACGGCGTGGGTGGAGCAGCTTCCGGTGCAGGTCGGCGACGACTGGGCGAGCTTCAGCGTGACCAGCGGCGCGGACCGCGGACGGCAGCTGCTCATCTCGTACGGGCTGGAGGACGGGCTGCATGTCTCGGTCGACGACCGCGACGGCGAGGACAGCCCGGAGCGGGCGCGGTTGATGCGCTCGCGCGGCTGGAAGTCCCGCGACCGGGGCTGGTGGCAGACGGACTTCCCGGACCCGGAGCGCGGGGAGGTGGCGGCGGTGGCCCGCCTGGCCGTCACGGAACTGCGGGCACGCGGCACGAAAGAGCCGGAGGAACTGCGAGCGAGGGACGCCAGCTGCAAGGACCGCGGCGAGCTGTGGCTGCCGGGTTTGGGCATACGCCACTGACGCACGCCTTGGTCGCGCGGCACGGAAGACCAGGGCTACGCACGGCGCCCGGGTCGCCCCGCGGCCGACCGCTGCACTGGCCAACGGCGCCCGGGTCGCCCCGCTGCCGACCGCTGCACCGGCCCGCCGCCCGGGTTGGCCTGCGGTCGACTGCGACACCAGCCCGCCGCCCGGGTTGGCCTGCGGCCCGCTGTGGTGCCGCATACGCCGCCCCGAGGCGCGCCCCGCGGCCGGGCCTCGGCCTTGCGCGGGACCGCGGACCCCGCAGCCGCCCGCCGAGCACGAAGTGGCGGCCCGCACCAGTCGGTGCGGGCCGCCACTCCCCTGCCGATGCTCGTCGTCAGGCCTCGACGCCGAGCTTCTCCAGGATCAGTTCCTTCACGCGCGCCGCGTCCGCCTGGCCGCGGGTGGTCTTCATGACCGCGCCCACCAGCGCGCCGACCGCCGCGACCTTGCCGCCGCGGATCTTGTCGGCGATCGCCGCGTTGCCCGCGATCGCCTCGTCGACGGCCGCACCGAGCGCACCCTCGTCCGAGACGACCTTCAGGCCGCGCTTCTCGACGACGGTGTCCGGGTCGCCCTCGCCCGCGAGCACGCCCTCGATGACCTGGCGGGCCAGCTTGTCGTTGAGGTCGCCGGCAGCGACCAGCTCGGCCACCCGGGCCACCTGGGCCGGCGTGATCGGGAGCGAGGCGAGCTCGACGCCGTCCTCGTTGGAGCGGCGGGCCAGCTCACCCATCCACCACTTGCGCGCGGAAGCCGCATCCGCGCCCGCCTCGATCGTGGCGGCGATCAGGTCGACCGCCCCCGCGTTGAGGATCGACTGCATGTCGTGCTCGGAGACGCCCCACTCCTCGCGCAGCCGGTTCCGGCGGACCCGCGGCAGCTCGGGCAGGGTCGCCCGAAGCTCCTCGACCCACTCGCGCGGCGGCGCGACAGGCACCAGGTCGGGCTCCGGGAAGTACCGGTAGTCCTCGGCCTCTTCCTTCACCCGGCCGGACGTCGTGGAGCCGTCCTCCTCGTGGAAGTGACGGGTCTCCTGGATGATCGTGCCGCCGGACGAGAGCACCGCGGCGTGCCGCTGAATCTCGAACCGGGCCGCACGCTCGACGCTGCGCAGCGAGTTGACGTTCTTCGTCTCGGAGCGCGTGCCGAACTTCTCCACGCCGTGCGGGCGCAGCGACAGGTTCACGTCGCACCGCATCTGGCCCTGCTCCATGCGCGCCTCGGAGACGCCGAGCGCCTTGATGAGCTCGCGCAGCTCCGCGACGTACGCCTTGGCGACCTCCGGCGCACGCTCGCCCGCGCCCTCGATCGGCTTGGTGACGATCTCGATCAGCGGGATGCCGGCGCGGTTGTAGTCCAGCAGCGAGTGGGACGCGCCATGGATACGGCCGGTGGCGCCGCCGACGTGCGTCGACTTGCCGGTGTCCTCCTCCATGTGCGCGCGCTCGATCTCCACGCGGAAGACCTCGCCGTCCTCCAGCTGGACGTCCAGATAGCCGTTGAAGGCGATCGGCTCGTCGTACTGCGAGGTCTGGAAGTTCTTCGGCATGTCCGGATAGAAGTAGTTCTTCCGGGCGAAGCGGCACCACTCGGCGATCTCGCAGTTGAGCGCGAGGCCGATCTTGACGGCCGACTCGACGCCGATCGCGTTGACGACCGGGAGCGAGCCGGGCAGGCCGAGGCAGATGGGGCAGGTCTGCGAGTTGGGCGGGGCGCCCAGCTCGGTCGAACAGCCGCAGAACATCTTGGTCTTGGTGCCGAGTTCGACATGGACTTCGAGGCCCATGACGGGGTCGTACGCCGCGAGAGCGTCCTCGTACGACACCAGTTCAGTGACGGTCACGGTGAAACTTCCCTCTCAGCCCAGCAGTACGTCGTCGTCGCCCAGGCGCTTCAGCTCGCGGTAGAGCAGGGCCAGGCCGGTGACGATGGCGGCAGCGGATACGGCGGCATCGATCAGCCGGAGCGTGTCGTTCTCGGTGCGGGCCTTCTTGGCCTGCTTGATCACACTCAGCGCGCCGAACGCGGTGGTGCCGATGGACAGGTACGTACCGGTCTTGGACTTCTTGAAGCCCTTGGCCTTGGCAAGTGTGCTCACAGCGACGGTGCCTCCTCGAGCAGCGGGTGGCCCCACCTTTCCACGAAGGCGGCCTCGACGGCGGCGCCGACCTTGTACAGCCGGTCGTCCTTCATGGCGGGGGCGATGATCTGCAGACCGACCGGCAGTCCGTCCTCCGGCGCGAGGCCGCAGGGCAGCGACATCGCGGCGTTGCCGGCCAGGTTGGTCGGGATGGTGCACAGGTCCGCGAGGTACATCGCCATCGGGTCGTCGGCGCGCTCGCCGATCGGGAAGGCGGTGGTCGGCGTGGTCGGCGAGACGATCACGTCGACCTGCTCGAAGGCCTTCTCGAAGTCCCGGGTGATGAGCGTACGGACCTTCTGCGCGGAACCGTAGTACGCGTCGTAGTAGCCGGAGCTGAGCGCGTACGTGCCGAGCATGATGCGGCGCTTGACCTCGTCGCCGAAGCCGGCCTCGCGCGTCAGCGCGGTGACATCCTCGGCGGACCTCGTGCCGTCGTCGCCGACCCGCAGGCCATAGCGCATGGCGTCGAAGCGGGCCAGGTTGGAGGAGCACTCGGACGGGGCGATCAGGTAGTACGCGGAGAGCGCGAGGTCGAAGGACGGGCAGTCCAGCTCGACGATCGTCGCGCCGAGCGACCGCAGCAGCTCGACAGACTCGTTGAAGCGCTGGACGACACCGGCCTGGTAGCCCTCGCCGGAGAACTGCTTGACGACACCGACGCGCATTCCGGCGACCGAGCCGCTGCGCGCGGCCTCGACGACCGGCGGGACCGGGGCGTCGATGGACGTCGAGTCGAGCGGGTCGTGACCGGCGATGACCTCGTGCAGCAGCGCCGCGTCCAGGACCGTGCGGGCGCAGGGACCGCCCTGGTCGAGGGAGGACGAGAACGCCACCATGCCGTAGCGGGAGACGCCGCCGTAGGTGGGCTTCACGCCGACCGTGCCGGTGACGGCGGCGGGCTGGCGGATGGAGCCGCCGGTGTCCGTGCCGATGGCGAGCGGGGCTTCGTACGAGGCGAGGGCGGCGGAGGAGCCGCCGCCGGAGCCGCCGGGGATACGGGTCAGGTCCCACGGGTTGCCCGTCGGGCCGTACGCGCTGTTCTCGGTCGAGGACCCCATGGCGAACTCGTCCATGTTGGTCTTGCCGAGGATGACGACGTCGGCCGCCTTGAGCTTCTTGGTCACCGTCGCGTCGTACGGCGGGATCCAGCCCTCGAGGATCTTCGAGCCGACCGTGGTCGGGATGCCCTCGGTGGTGAAGATGTCCTTCAGCGCGAGCGGAACGCCGGCCAGCGGACCGAGCTTCTCGCCCGCCTCGCGCTTTGCGTCCACCGCGCGGGCCTGCGCGAGCGCACCCTCACGGTCGATGTGCAGGAAGGCGTGCACCTTCTCGTCGACGGCGTCGATCCGGGCCAGGTGAGCCTCGGTGACCTCGACGGCCGTGAGCTCGCCGGCGGCGATCTTCGCGGCGATCTCGGCCGCGGTGAGCTTGATGATGTCCGTCATGGTGATTAGTCCTCCCCCAGGATCTGCGGCACCTTGAAACGCTGCTGCTCCTGGGCCGGGGCGCCGGAGAGCGCCTGCGCGGGGGTGAGCGACGGACGGACCTCGTCCGGGCGCATGACATTGGTCAGCGGCAGCGGGTGGGAGGTCGGGGGTACGTCTTGGTCGGCGACCTCGGAGACGCGGGCGACCGCGCCGATGATGTCGTCGAGCTGTCCGGCGAAGTGCACGAGCTCTTCGTCCTTCAGCTCCAGACGCGCCAGCCGGGCGAGGTGGGCGACCTCCTCGCGCGTAATGCCAGGCATGCAGCGATCCTCAGGGGTGAGTGTGTGTGGTTTGGCCCAATCCTATGGGGCGCGGGCCACAACCCACGAAACGGTTATCCGGACCGGGTTCCGCACGGCCGGTGGCGGGCCGCGCGCACAAGCCGGTAAGTCAGGGGACGACCTGGCCCGACGGCTCGTCCGCGTCCGTCGGGGTGGCGGCGGGCAGCTCGGCCGGGCGGTGCCAGCCCCGCTCGCCCCTGGCCCGCAGCCATGCGGTGGTCTCCTGCGGCGGCATCGCGGCCGCGACCAGCCAGCCCTGTACGGCGTCGCAGCCCAGGTCGCGCAGCCGCTCCCAGGTCTCGTCGTCCTCGACGCCCTCGGCGACCACCAGAAGGCCCAGCGAGTGAGCCAGGTCCACGGTGCAGCGGACGATCTCCGCGTCCTCGTTGTCGACGGCGAGCCGGGCGACGAACGAGCGGTCGATCTTGAGCTCGCTGACGGGGAGGCGGCGCAGATGTACGAGGGAGGAGTAGCCGGTGCCGAAGTCGTCGAGGGACATCTTGACGCCGTGTTCGGTCAGCCCGGCCAGGGTGTCGGCGGCGCGCTGCGGGTCCTCGAGGAGGACGTGTTCCGTGATCTCCAGCTGGAGGGCGCCCGGCGGGACGCCGTGCCGGGCGAGGCGCGCGGCGACGGATCCGGCGAAGCCGGGGGTGTGCACATCGCGCGGAGAGACATTGACGGCGACCGGCACGTTCAGCCCCTGCGCGCGCCACTTCGCGACCTGGGCGAGGGCCGTATCGAGCACGTACTCCGTCAGATACGGCATCAGGCCCGAGGACTCGGCGATGGCGATGAACTCGTCCGGGGAGACCCGGCCACGCTCCGGGTGGACCCAGCGGACCAGGGCTTCCAGGCCCGCGACATGGCCGTCGAAGCGGACCTTGGGCTGGTAGTGGAGCTCCACGTCGCCGGCGTCCAGCGCCCGGCGCAGATCGCCCAGCAGGCCGAGCCGGTCGGGGGTGTTGCTGTCCCGCTTGGACTCGTACACCTCCACGCCCGTGCGGTCCCGCTTCGCCTGGTACATCGCCACGTCCGCGCGCCGCAGCAGGCCCTCCGCGTCGTGCGCGTGCTCGGGGAAGACGGCGACGCCGGCGCTCGCCTCCAGGACGAGGGTCAGGCCGTCCAGGTCGAGGGGCGACGACAGCTCGGCCACCAGATTGCGGGCGACGCGCTGGGCGCTGGTGGTGGAGTCGGCGGTGGGGAGCAGTACGGCGAATTCGTCCCCGCCGAGCCTGGCCGCCTCGGCGCCGCGCGGCAGGGCGAGCCGCAGCCGGTCGGCTATCTGCAGGAGCAGCCGGTCGCCCGCGAGATGGCCGAGCGTGTCATTGACGGAACGGAACCGGTCGAGATCGATCAGTACGAGAGCGGAACGGGCACCGTTGCCCTCAGCGTCCTCCAGGGCGGCCCAGGTCCGCTCCAGCAGCCACTGCCGGTTGGGCAGCCCGGTCAGCGGATCGCGGAGCTGCTCCTCCGCCCTGGCCCGGGCGATCCAGAGTGTGGAGTCAAGGGCGATCAGCGGTACGGCGAACAGCGGCAGCAGCAGTGGCAGCGCGACCGCGACGACACAGATCAGCGGGGCGATGCCGAGCAGGGCGACCGCGACAAGACCCTGCCTCAGCAGGGCCGTACGGGCCACGGTGGGCAGGCCGCCGCCCTGCGGGGCCAGCACATACCACAGCAGCAGCCGGGTGACCGCGAGATAGGCGGTGGCCGCGAGCATCACTTCGGGGGCGGCCGCGATACCCCAGTCGAGTGGCGACCAGGGCTGCTCGACACTCGGCTGCACCCCGAACACAGCGAGGACGAGCGCCGCCGCGGCGATGCCGAGGATGTCCACGGAGCCGTGCAGCAGGCCCTGGCGCCAGCGGTGCCTGCGGGCGGCGCCGACCAGGGCGACGACGGCGAGGCTGACAAGTCCGGCCGGCACCCAGCCGAAGAGCAGCAGGGCGGCGAGGGTGAGGGCGGCGCCCGATCCGGTGCCGCCCCACCAGCGGTCGCGGCCGAGCGCGACCAGATGGCCCACGATGATCCCGGTGAGGACGGCAAGCGACCAGCCCACCGTGGAGTTGGGGAAGAGTGCGTTGCCGTCCTGCACCGCCCTGACGATGCCGGTGGTGAGCAGGGCCGCGGCGCAAACGACGACGGCGACGGGAAGCCCCGGCGTCGTGCCCGCAAGGGCCGCGATTCCACGCGGCCGTGAGACCGGGGCGGCGCTCTCGGTCGGTTTCATTCCCGTCCCTCTCACAGCCGGCGGTGCCGATGCCTCGCGATGGCTCCCGTTGTCATGCCACCACGACTGAAATCCACCACGCAGCCGTGCACGACAGGCGCACATCTCAACAGTAGGCCGCAGGAGGCTCGGACGGGCAGCGCTCTACAGCTCTTGCCCGAATGCGACCTGGCCACCCTTATCCGTCTGGTATGCGCTGAACGGGTGACCTGTACCGGTCGTTGGGACCCGGATTCCGGCGTCTGATTCCCGCTCCGTGCGCCCCCTCCGGGCTCCCGTACGAGCCCCTTCCAAGCCCCGCGCACGCCCCCTCCGTTACGCCTCTGCAGGCACAGCTGCCTCACGGGCCGCGTCAGGGCCCTGTTCGAGCAGTACGGCGAAGCCCTCCTCGTCCAGGACCGGCACCTTCAGCTGCATCGCCTTGTCGTACTTGGAACCGGGGTTGTCGCCGACCACCACGAAGGCCGTTTTCTTCGAAACAGAACCGGCCACTTTCGCGCCGAGGCTCTGGAGGGCTTCTTTTGCGCCATCCCTGGTGTAGTTCTGCAAGGTGCCGGTGACGACCACGGTGAGTCCTTCCAGCGGACGCGGCCCCTCGTCCTCTCCCCCGCCCTCTTCCTGCATGCGGACGCCCGCCGCCCGCCACTTGCGCAGGATCTCGCGATGCCAGTCCTCCTCGAACCACTGCTTGAGCGAGGCGGCGATGGTCGGCCCGACGCCCTCGACGGCCGCCAGCTCCTCCTCGGTGGCCTGCTCGATCCGCTCGATCGACCGGAACTCCCGGGCCAGCGCCTCGGCCGCCACCGGGCCGACATGACGGATGGACAGACCCGTGATGATCCGGGCCAGCGGGCGCTCCTTGGCCGCCGCGATGTTCTCCAGCATCGCCAGGGCGTTCTTCTTCGGCTCGCCGAGCTGGTTGGCGAAGACCGTGACGACCTTCTCCTCGCCCGTCTTCGGGTCGCGCTTGGGCAGTCCGCTGTCCTGGTCCAGGACGTACGCCTTGATCGGCAGCAGCTGCTCGATGGTGAGGTTGAAGAGGTCGCCCTCGTCGGTCAGCGGCGGTGTGGGCGGCTCCAGCGGCTTGGTGAGCGCGGCCGCGGCCACATAGCCGAAGTTTTCGATGTCCAGCGACTTGCGTCCGGCGAGATAGAAGAGACGTTCACGCAACTGGGCGGGGCAGGAGCGGGCGTTGGGGCAGCGCAGGTCGACGTCGCCCTCCTTCATGGGACGCAGCGCCGTGCCGCACTCCGGGCACTCCGCCGGCATCACGAACTCCCGCTCGCTGCCGTCGCGCAGATCCGCGACCGGACCGAGGATCTCCGGAATGACGTCGCCCGCCTTGCGCAGCACCACCGTGTCGCCGATGAGCACGCCCTTGGCCTTGACCACGTCCTGGTTGTGCAGCGTGGCGAACTCGACCTCGGAGCCCGCGACCGTGACCGGCTCGACCTGGGCGTACGGCGTGACGCGGCCGGTGCGGCCGACGCCCACCCTGATGTTGACCAGCTTGGTGTTGACCTCCTCCGGCGCGTACTTCCAGGCGATCGCCCAGCGCGGCGCCCGTGAGGTGGAGCCGAGCCGCCCCTGGAGCGGGATCTCGTCGAGCTTGACGACCACGCCGTCGATCTCGTGCTCCACGGAGTGCCGGTGCTCGCCGAAGTACGCGATGAATTCCCTTACGCCTTCGAGGGAGTCGACCACCTTGTTGTGCTGCGCGGTGGGCAGGCCCCATTCGCGCAGCAGGCCGTACGCCTGCGACAGGCGGTCGATGTCGAAGCCCTGGCGGGCGCCGATGCCGTGCACCACCATGCGCAGCGGACGGGTCGCCGTGACCTTCGGGTCCTTCTGGCGCAGCGAACCCGCTGCCGCGTTGCGCGGGTTGGCGAAGGGCTTGTCACCCGCCTGAACCAGGCGGGCGTTGAGCTCCTCGAACTTCTCCATCGGGAAGTAGACCTCGCCGCGGATCTCGACGAGATCCGGGATGCGGTCGCCCTGGAGCCTGTCCGGGATGTCCGCGATGGTCCGGACATTGGGGGTGATGTCCTCGCCGACGCGGCCGTCGCCGCGGGTCGCCGCCCGCGTCAGCCGGCCCTTCTCGTATGTGAGGTTGACCGCGAGGCCGTCGACCTTCAGCTCGCACAGCAGGTGGTAGTCGGAGGTGTTGACCTCGCGCGCGACACGCTCCGCCCAGGCGGCCAGCTCCTCGTCCTCGAAGGCGTTGTCGAGGGAGAGCATCCGCTCGCGGTGCTCGACCGCGGTGAACTCCGTCTCGTACTGACCGGCGACCTTCTGGGTCGGCGAGTCGGGTGTACGCAGCTCGGGATACTCCTCCTCCAGCGCCTCCAGCGAGCGCAGCAGTTTGTCGAAATCGCCGTCGCTGATGACCGGCTGGTCCTTCACGTAGTACCGGAAGCGGTGCTCCTCGACCTGCTCGGCCAGCCGGGCGTGCTTCTCCCGTGCCTCGGCGGGCACCTGCCCTTGCTGTTCGACAGCCACCGTCTCGTCCTCCCGTTACTTCAGCCCACTACTCAGGGTTGTCCGCGAGCGATCTCGCGGCCCGGACGCAGTGGGCGAGCGCCGCGCGTGCGTACGCGGGTGACGCACCCGCGAGCCCGCACGACGGGGTGATCACCACGGACTCGGTGAGAGTCCCCGGATTCAGCCCCAGCCTGCGCCACAGCGTCCTGACACCCATGACGCTACCGGCAGGGTCTGACAATGGAACGTCAGTGGACGGCACGACGCCGGCGAACAGCTGCGTGCCGCCCTCGACCGCCTCGCCGATCTGTTCCTCGTCACGCTCGGTGAGCAGACCGAAATCGAACGAGACACCCGTGACCCCGGCCCGGCGCAGCAGCGCGAACGGCACGTCCGGCGCGCAGGAGTGGACGGTGACGGGCTCCTCGCTCGCCCCGATCACATCCCGCAGCGTGCTCTCGACGACCTGGCGGTCCACCGCCCTGTGGGTGCGATACCCGCTGGCGGTCCTGATCTGTCCACGCAGTACGGCGGTGAGCGACGGCTCGTCGAGTTGCAGCACCACGCGGGCGCCGGGCACCCGGCGGCGTACCTCCGCCAGATGCGCCCGCAGCCCTTCCGCGAGCGAGCCCGCGAGGTCCCGGACGGCGCCGGGATCGCCCAGCGCGGCCTCGCCGCCCCGCAGTTCCAGCGCGGCGGCGAGCGTCCACGGCCCCACAGCCTGCACCTTCAGTGGGCCCTCGTAGCCCTGGGTGAACTCCTCCAGCGCGTCGAGGTCCTCGCCGAGCCAGGAGCGGGCGCGGCGGGTTTCGCGCCCCGGCCGGTCGCTGATCCGCCAGCCGCTGGGCTCCACATGCGCGTACATCTCGACGAGCAGCCCGATGGTCCGCCCGATCATGTCGGCGCCCGGCCCGCGGGCGGGCAGCTCGGGCAGATACGGGAAGTCCTCGAAGGACCCGGCGACGGTCTTCGCAGCCTCGTGCGCGTCACCGCCGGGCATGGACCCGACACCGGTGGCGGGACCCCATGGGAATGCGTTCATCGCCCCGGCCGCACCGTCAGGTCGTTGATCTCCGCGTCGCGCGGCAGATCCAGCGCAGTCATGATCGTCGTCGCGACCGACTCCGGGGCGATCCAGCGGGACGCGTCGTACTCCTTGCCCTCCTGGGAGTGCACCTTGACCTGCATGGGGCCGGCCGTGCGGCCCGGGTAGACCGATGTCACGCGTACGCCGTTGCCGTGCTCCTCCTCGCGCAGCGAGTCGGCGAGCGCCTTCAGCCCGTGCTTGGAGGCGGCGTAAGCACCCCACTGAGCATGGGCGTGGAGGCCCGCGCCCGAGTTGACGAACAGCACATGCCCCTGAGCGGCGCGGAGTTGGGGCAGGAACAGCCGGGTCAGCTCGGCGGGCGAGACCAGGTTGGCGTTGAGCTGCTGGTGCCAGGTCTTGGGCCTGAGCTCGACGATCGGGCCGAGGTCGACGACGCCCGCGATGTGCAGCAGGGAGTCCAGTCGGTCCGGCATCTGCTGCATGCCGAGCGATCTGGAGATGCGGTCCGGGTCGGCCAGGTCGGCGACGAGCGTGCGGGCGCCCTCGTACTCGGCGGCGAGCTCCTTGGCGCGGCCGGCGTCGCGGGCCAGCAGGATGAGCTCGTCGCCGCGTTCGTGGAGCCGGCGCGCGACGGCCGCGCCGATGCCGGAGCCTGCTCCGGTGATCAGATGTGTAGCCATACGGGACATGCTCGCACTACCGCACGCTGCCGCCCGCTGCGGAGCGGCCGATTTCCATGAGGTCGCGGTACGGGGGAAGAAGTGCGGCCCGGACGGTGCTGTGACAGGTATGGCCAAAGGACACACGATCACCATCGAGCAGGGCACGGACCATGTACGGGTAGTGCGCGACGGGCAGCTCCTCGCCGAGAGCCGGCGGCCCTTGCTGCTGCACGAGACGGGCCTGCCGGTCCGCTACTACCTCCCCCCGGAGGACGTACGCACCGATCTGCTCACCCGCTCGGACACCCACACCCACTGCCCGTTCAAGGGTGACGCCGACTACTGGTCGCTGCCGGACGCACCTGATCTGGTGTGGGCGTACCCGGAGCCCAAGGACGAAGTGGCCCGGATCAAGGGTTACTTGTGCTTCTACGACACCGAGGTCGTCCAGGACTGACCAGCGGCTCGGAAGAATTCTGCGGCCGGGCGACGAGTTCTGCGCCGTACGCCGGTCAGTGCTCATATGGACAACATGAGCAGGACGCTGAGCAAGACGGAGTCGGCTGACGGCACGCTCATCGCGTTCGAACGGCGGGGCGAGGGCCCGCCGGTCGTTCTGGTCGGCGGTGCGCTGTGCACGGCGGCGACCGACGCGCCGCTGGCCGCAGTACTCGCTCCGCACTTCAGCGTGTTCACCTACGACCGGCG
This sequence comes from Streptomyces sp. V1I1, assembly GCF_030817355.1. Lineage (NCBI taxonomy): Bacteria > Bacillati > Actinomycetota > Actinomycetes > Kitasatosporales > Streptomycetaceae > Streptomyces > Streptomyces sp. V1I1. The sequence goes on from NZ_JAUSZH010000001.1 coordinate 2,378,926, forward strand.
CGGCCGGGGTGCGAGCGGTGACACCGCGCCGTACGCCGTGGAGCGCGAGATCGAGGATCTCGCTGCCGTCATCGCCCAGGCGGGCGGCAGCGCCTCTGTGCACGGTATGTCCTCGGGCGCCGAGCTGGTTCTGAGGGCGGCGGCCGCCGGGCTGCCGATCACTCAACTCTCGGTCTACGAGCCGCCGTTCGAGACGAGCCCGACGGCCAGACAGGAGCCTGCCGCACATGTCGGCCGGCTGCGCGATCTGGTGGCGCAGGGGCGGCGTGGGGATGCGCTCGCGCTCTTCCTGACGGAGGTCGGGGCGCCGCCCGAGGCCATCGAGGGAATGCGGCAGACCATCTTCGCAGGCCGGCCCTCCGGGCTCAGGTTCAGGCGACGGACGCGGCCGCGCGCTCGGTCGTCGCGATCGTCGCCGAGCCGACCACACGCGTGCCGTCGTACAGCACGATCGCCTGGCCGGGTGCCACTCCCCGCACCGGCTCGGCGAAGGAGACCTGGAGCTCGTCGCCGACCAGCTCGGCGGTCACCGGCGTCTCGCCGCCATGGGCGCGCAGCTGCGCGGTGTACGTTCCGGGGCCCGCCGGAGCCGTCCCGCACCAGCGGGGCTTGATCGCGGTCAGGGCCGTGACGTCCAGTGCCTCGACCGGGCCGACCGTCACCGTGTTGTTCACCGGTGAGATGTCCAGGACATAGCGCGGCTTGCCGTCGGGGGCAGGGTGGCCGATGCGCAGGCCCTTGCGCTGGCCGATGGTGAAGCCGAAGGCCCCGTCGTGCGTGCCCAGCTTCGACCCCGACTCGTCGACGATGTCGCCCTCCGCCGTGCCCAGGCGCGAGGCGAGGAAGCCCTGGGTGTCGCCGTCGGCGATGAAGCAGATGTCGTGGCTGTCGGGCTTCTTGGCGACCGCGAGTCCCCTGCGCTCGGCCTCCGCCCGGATCTCACCCTTGGTGGTGAGGGTGTCGCCGAGCGGGAACATCGCGTGCGCGAGCTGGCGCTCGTCGAGCACTCCGAGGACGTACGACTGGTCCTTGGCCATGTCGCTGGCACGGTGCAGCTCGCGGCTGCCGTCCTGGCCCATGACGACCGTGGCGTAGTGGCCGGTGCACACGGCGTCGAAGCCGAGGGCCAGCGCCTTGTCCAGCAGCGCCGCGAACTTGATCTTCTCGTTGCAGCGCAGGCAGGGATTGGGGGTGCGGCCGGCCTCGTACTCCGCGATGAAGTCCTCGACCACGTCCTCGCGGAAGCGCTCGGCGAGATCCCAGACGTAGAAGGGGATGCCGATGACGTCCGCGGCGCGGCGGGCGTCGCGCGAGTCCTCGATGGTGCAACAGCCGCGCGCGCCCGTACGGAACGACTGCGGGTTCGCGGACAGGGCCAGGTGCACACCGGTGACATCGTGCCCGGCCTCGGCGGCGCGCGCGGCGGCGACGGCGGAGTCCACTCCGCCGGACATCGCGGCGAGTACTCGGAGGGGGCGCTGGGGAGTCTGAGGAGTCATAGCTCTACCAGGGTAAGGGGCTCCGGGAACCGAAAGCTCGCGAGTATGCGTTGGGCATCGCATGGGGAGCGAATCGAAGCGCGGCGGCAAGCGCCGCAAGGGGCGGGGCGTCAGTCGGCGGGCCGTGCTGATCGGCGGAGGGGCCGTGGTGCTCGGCGTCGGCGCGCTGGCGCAGGACGAGCTGCGGCGTGCCTGGTGGAAGCTGCCTGGGATGGCGAAGCCGCGCAAGGAGGGTGAGCTCGACCATCTGGGCGCGGAGTGGACGGCGGCGTCGCGGGCGAACTGGCGGCTGGCGGACCGGCCCGACGACTACCGCATCGACCGCGTGGTCATCCATGTCGTCCAGGGGAGCTTTCCGACGGCCCTGAGGGTCTTCAAGGACCCGGGGCACGGCGCGGCGACGCACTATGTCGTGCGCAAGGACGGGCATGTGGCGCAGATGATCCGCGAGCTGGACGTGGCGTTCCACGCGGGGAACCGCTCGTACAACGAACGCAGCATCGGCATAGAGCACGAGGGTTTCGTGGACCGGCCGGCCGGTTTCACGGACGCGATGTACCGGGCTTCGGCGCAGCTGACGGCGGGGATATGTGTGCGGTACGACATACCTGCCGACCGTGAGCACATCATCGGGCATGTGGAGGTGCCGGGGACGGACCACACCGATCCCGGGCCGCACTGGGACTGGAACCGCTATCTCGCGCTCGTACGCAAGGCGCTGCCGACGGCACGCGAGGCGGCGGGGTCCTAGGCGGCGGGGCGGGCTAGCTGAGCCCTGCGGTACGGGCCCGTTCCACCGCGGGGCCGATGGCCTCGGCGACCGCCTCGACATCAGCCTTGGTGGAGGTGTGGCCGAGGCTGAAGCGCAGAGTGCCGCGGGCCAGGTCCGGGTCGGTACCGGTGGCGAGCAGCACATGGCTGGGCTGGGCGACGCCGGCCGTGCAGGCGGAGCCCGTGGAGCATTCGATGCCCTGGGCGTCGAGGAGGAGGAGCAGGGAGTCGCCTTCGCAGCCGGGGAAGGTGAAGTGCGCGTTGGCGGGGAGACGGTCCTCCGGGTCGCCGCCGAGGATCGCGTCCGGGACTGCCCTGAGCACGGCCTGGACGAGTTCGTCGCGCAGTGCGCCTATGTCGCGGGCGAAGTCCTCGCGGCGCTCGGCGGCGATGCGGCCGGCCACGGCGAGGGCGGCGATCGCGGGGGCGTCGAGGGTGCCGGAGCGGACATGGCGTTCCTGGCCGCCGCCGTGCAGGACGGGGACGGGGGTGTACTCCCGGCCGAGCAGCAGCGCGCCGATGCCGTACGGTCCGCCGATCTTGTGTCCGGAGACGGTCATGGCGGCGAGGCCCGACGCGGCGAAGTCGACGTCGAGCTGTCCGAAGGCCTGGACCGCGTCGGCGTGCAGCGGGACGTCGAACTCCCCTGCCACGGCGGACAGTTCCTTGACCGGCATGACGGTGCCGATCTCGTTGTTGGCCCACATCACGGTGGCGAGCGCGACATCGTCGGGGTTGCGCTCGATGGCTTCGCGCAGGGCCTCTGGGTGCACCCGTCCGTACGCGTCCACCGGCAGATACTCGACGTTCGCGCCCTCGTGCTCGCCGAGCCAGTCGACGGCGTCCAGGACGGCGTGGTGCTCGACGGGGCTGGCCAGCACCCGGGTCCTGGCCGGGTCGGCGTCGCGCCGCTGCCAGTACAGGCCCTTCACGGCGAGGTTGTCGGCCTCGGTGCCGCCGGAGGTGAAGACCACCTCGCTGGGCCGCGCGCCGAGCGCCTCGGCGAGGGTCTCGCGGGCCTCCTCGACGGCGCGACGGGCGCGGCGCCCGGCGGCGTGCAGCGCGGAGGCGTTGCCGGTGACGGTGAGCTGCGCGCTCATCGCCTCGACGGCCTCCGGCAGCATGGGAGTGGTCGCAGCGTGGTCGAGGTAAGCCATGGTGGCCACGATTCTACGAGGCCTGCCGGGGGCGCGGACGCGGCGCAGGGGTGTACGGCCGTGCGGGGGCCGCTCCCCCAGCCGCGGGCGTCAGCTGCCGAAGCCCCAGACGACGGCTCCGTTCGCGGTGACGAGCACGGCGAGGACGGCCAGGTCGGCGATGCCGAGGGCGAGTCCGAGGAGGGCGCGGCCGCGGCGCGCGGTGCCGCGCCAGAGGGAGATGCCGGCGAGAACGACGGCGATCGGGCCGAGCACGATGTTCATCACGAGCAGGCCGACGAGACCGAGTACGAAGGCGGCGACGGCCATGCCGTCGGCGTCCCGCCGGGCGCCGGGCCGGGCGCCGGGGTCCCCGGTGCCGCTATTGGGGCGAGCGTTTCGTGCGATGGCAGTGAGTTGCATGGCGATTCTCCGGGTCAGTGTCGGCGGGCGCGGCGCTCGCGCACGGCGAAGACGAGCAGCCACAAGCCGATGACGGTGCAGGCCACGAGGGATACGGAGAAGGGGAGTTGGACCACGGCGCCCAGCATGATCCCCAGCAGAAGGAGCGCTGCGACGAGGCCGATCATCGTCTTCCTTTCAGATTTCGGAGTCTTGGGTGAACACTTGTGGGTACGTCTGTTCACTGACTGGCGAGCCTACTCTTCCCTTCTTGGGAGAACGGTTGTTTACTGAATGGTATGAGTCACAGTCACACCGTGGGGATCCGCCAAGCCCAGAAGCAGAAGACCCGTCAGGCCCTCCTGGACGCCGCGCTGCAACTGCTCGAGGAGCAGAGTCTGAGCAGCCTCGGCCTGCGTGAGGTGACCCGGGCGGTGGGTGTGGCGCCGACCGCGTTCTACCGGCACTTCCGGGACACGGCGGATCTCGGCGTAGCGCTGGTCGAGGAGACGCTCGGCAGCCTGCACGCCACGATCGGCGAGGCGCTCGCCGAGAGCGGTGACGACGTACGCATCGACCGGACGGTCGCGCTGATCGCGGAACTGGTCCGTACGTCCCCCGCGCATGTCCGCTTCATCGCCCGCGAGCGGCACGGCGGTGTACAGCCCGTGCGGGAGGCCATAGGCGCACAACTGCGACGGTTCGCCGACGAGGTGGCGGCGGCGTTCGGCCGGGAGCCGGAGGCGGCGGGGTGGAGCGAGGCGGATCTGAAGATGCTCGCGGGCGTGTATGTGGACCACATGGTCATGACGGCCTCAACGTTCCTGGAGGCCGGTCCGGAGGGCGAGGAGCAGGTCAGTTCGGTGGCGCGCCGTCAGTTGCGGCTGATCAGCCTCGGCCGTCGGCACTGGCTGGACTGACGGCGCGTCTCCTTCAGAGCGTGGCGGGGGCCGGTGCCGTGAGATAGGGGAATGCCCTCGTGCCGCGCGGCGGAATGGCGAAGGTCGCGCGGCTGCGGACCTCGATGAAGCCGTTGATGCCGTTGCGGCGCCGGACTCCGACCGCAGGGTGGTGGGACGGTGCGTCCGCCGCGTTCATCACCGCGCGGGTCGCGTGGAAGTCCTCCATCGTGCGCTGCAGGGACACGAAGTGTGTGCCGGGTGCGCCGTGGTCGAGGGTGGCGAAGTCCCTGCGGTTGATGCGGGGGCGGCCGTTCAGGCGGGCCCGTCCGGTGGCCTGGGCGTGGCCGACGAGCCCGTGGGACGCTGCCGTGGCGGGCAGTTCGTCCGCGTCGCTCCGTGCGTCGTCCACCAGTTTCTCGGCGGCTTCGGCGCTGATGCCGGGGGAGAACATATGGGCGCTGCGGGTGTCCGCGTCCTGCTCGTACCAGCTGTCGATGTCGAGCGTCAGATAGCTCACGTGCATCGTCGTCCCACCGGCGAGCGGCCCTTCGGTGATGGTGATGCTGTCCTCGTCGGCCTGGTTGCCGCGCAGGCCCGAGTGGAAGCCGAGCATCAGCGGCGCGCCCTGAGGCAGGCCCGCGCCGGGCAGCCGCCGGGCCGGCAGACCACGGCCCACGAATCCGGTCCGTACCTCGCGCAGCCGCAACCGGGTGCGCTGGTCGAGAGGGCCCGCTCCGAAGAGCCGGCCGCTGACGCCGTCCAGCAACTCCTCGTCGTCGCTCGCGAGATGAAGGCAGGCATCGATCTCTTCGAGGACGGGATTCTCCCAACGGGCCATGGGAAGAGGCCGCCCGACCGGGGAGCGGCGCAGCGAAGTGTGCCGCTCGAACCAGCCGGGCCCCCAGGCCAGAGCGGTGAGCAGCCCGTCCGGGCCGTACGGGAACTCCTCCTCGAGAGTCCGCAGCGCACCCTCCAGCCGGGCGGCGTCGTCCGGCGTCGGCGTACCCACGACGTCGAGCATCAGCAGCCGGTGGAACAGAGGTGCCAGGGGCCGGCCCTCGGGATCCGTACGGAACGTCGACTCCCAGGCGTGCTGGGCTTCGGGGAGCGATGTCATGAGAGGTCCTCGGGGTCGGGGCCCGGCTGGTCGTCTGTGTCAGGACGGAGGCGGGCGAAAGCCGCGGCCCAGTCGGCGGCGGGCTCCCCCGGCTCGTTGTAGAGGGCGAAGGTGGTGGAGCGGGCCGCAGGGATCTCGACCGCGGCCACGAGCGTGGCGGCGATGTCGGCACGGGCCACCATGCCGTCGGGCCTGGGGTGCTGGGTGAAGGTCAGCGCGTGTGAACCGGGGGGATCGTCGGTGAACCAGGTGGGCCGCACGATCGTGTAGGGCAGGCCACCGGCGCGCAGTTCCTCCTCCGCGGCGACCCGGCCCGGCAGCAGCGCGTCGTCGATCCGGTTGAGGGGGTGGGCCGGCCCGTGGCCGACGGCGAAGGAGCTGAGGAGCACCAGATGCGGCGATGCGCCGACGGGCGCGGCCGCGGCGATCAGGCTGCGTACGGCCTGGTGCGTATGGTGCCAGGCGTTGCCGCGCCGGGGGATGAGGACGATCGCGTCCGCGCCGGCGAGTGCCCGGCCGACGGCGGAATCGTCCCCGAGATCGGTGAGTTCGACGACGTCATGGCCCCGTTCCCGGGCCGCGCCGGCGACCAGCAGACCGGTGGACCCGCGATAACCCGATGCCGCGACCACGATCCGGGCCACGGTCACGCACCTTCGTCGACGGTGAGCGCGGCTTTGCCGGCCACGCGGCGCTCCCGGAGGGCCTCCATCGCTTCGGGGAGGCGCTCCCATGAGCCCGTCCAGCCCACGACCGGATCCATCTGCCCGGCGGCCATCAGCCGCAGCAGTACGGAGAGATCCCCGCCAACCGGCTCTCCGGAGCCGAACACCCAGAACGGGTGGAGCGTCTGACGGACATGCGGGACGAAGGAGGAGATCGTCAGAGCGGCCGGCAGCCGTGACGACGTGCCCAGCAGCACGATGTGCCCCAGCGGGGCGAGCAGTTTGAGCGCGGTCGTCAGCACCTCGCCGCCGACGGACTCGAAGATGAAGTCGAACTCCCCTTCCAAGTTTCCGAGTTCATCGATGACCGTGCGGGCCCCGAGCGCCGCAACGTCCAGCGACCTGTGACTGCCGGTCAGTGCCGTCACCTCGGCACCCGCGGCCGCCGCGAGCTGGACCGCGAACGATCCCACGCCGCCGCTCGCTCCGGTGATCAGCACCCGCTGCCCCAGCAGCGCCCCGCCGCGGCGCAGCGCGCGCAGAGCTGTCAGCCCGGCCACGCCCAGGGTCGCCGCCTGCGGCACCTTCACCGTGTCAGGCAGGGGCGCGATCCGGTCGGTGGGAACCGCCACGTACTCGGCCCAGCCGCCGAAGTCGACCATCGCCGCCACGCGCGTCCCGGCTACCGGACCGCTGCCGTCGGCCGCGGCGCGGACCACGGTGCCCGCGAGGTCCTGGCCTGGGCGCCACCCCTCCTCACGCCGGGCGAACAGGCCCAGTTCCCCGCGGTTGACGGAGAAGGCCCCGACCCGCACCAGCGCCTCCCCGGGCTCGGGGCTGGGCGCCGGTACGTGTCGGAGGTCCGGGCCTTCGGGCGTGCCGACGTAGGCGCGCATGGTCGCGGGGTCGGCGGGGCCAAGGGTGGGATTCATGACGTTCACGCTAGGAGCGCGGGAGTGCCGGAGGGAAAGACCGGTGTGCTCTCGACTCATAGGCGACGCTTCTGAATCCCGATGCCGATCCGATGCCGATGCGGTTCCCGATTGCCGATACCGATACCGATTCGGATGCGGGTCCCGATTCCGGCGTTTTCCGCATGCCTATGCTGGTGGCGATGACACCTGAAGCGAGATTGCTCCGCTACTTCCTGGCCGTCGCCGAGGAATCCAACTTCACGCGGGCGGCCGAGCGGCTGCACATCGCGCAGCCCGCCCTGAGCGCCCAGATCCGTCAGCTGGAGGCCCAGCTCGGCGTGCGGCTGCTGGAGCGCACGACGCGCAGGGTGCGGCTGACCGACGCCGGACGGGCGGTCCAGGAGCGCGGAGCCGCCGCCCTCGCCGCGCTCGACGAGGTCTGGGACGCCGCGCGGCGAGCGGGCCGCGGTGAGCTGGGCCGGCTGCGGCTCGCCTACAGCACGAGCACTGGCTACGGCACGGTCCCGCAGCTCGTCGAGGCCATGCGCGCCCGCCACCCCGACGTACAGGTGAGCGCCGAGCCGGTGCGTACGCCCGACATCGCGCGTGCGGTGCTTGACGGACAGGTGGACGCGGGCGTCGCGCGTACGCCCGAGCCGGTCGCGGGGGTACGGCTGCGCCCGGTACGCCGGGAGCGGCAAGGGGTGCTCGTCGCGGCCGGGCATCCGCTGACGGCCGACGCGCCCGCGAGTGTGAAGCTCGCGGCCGTCGCGGAGTTCCCGGTGGTGGTGCATGCGCGGGAGGCGAATCCGGCGCACTACGACCAGGTGGTCGAGATGTTCCGCCGGGCCGGTGCGACGCCCCGGCTGATCGAGCGGTCGGTTGCGTTCGACCCCACGCAGCGGGTGCTGCGCGACGGGCACATGGTGGGTCTGGTGGGCGAGGGAATGGCGGACGGCCTGGCCGACTGGCTGCGCTGGGCGCCGGTGGCCGGCCCTGTGGACGAACTGGTGACTCAAATCGTCTTTCCGGAGGGCGAGTTGCCCCCCGTGACCGCACGCTTCGAGGAAGTGGCGGCCGCTGTCGCCGAATCGGCGGGCTGGCTCACCTCGGCGGCCCGGGCGTCCTGAACCGGATCCCCGGCGTCGTGAACCGGATCCGCTGCGGCCATCCAGTGCCGCGTCGCTCCCAGGAGTGTGGCGATGACGGCCGCCCTCTCCTCCTCGTCCGGCACGCGGGGTGCTCTCTCGTACACAGTGGCTTCTCCCTTCTGAGTGGGGCCACCCGGTCCCGCGCCAAGGGGCGTTGGACCGGGCGGCCCCTCAAACAGAGCTCCTGGGGGCCGGGACGAGGTTCGCCAGGGACTGCACCGTCCCGTGCCGTGCGTGCCGGGTGGGTGCCCAGTCGACCAGGGACGCCCCCACGGACATGCCGCCACCGAAGGCGGCCAGCAGGACGCGGTCGCCGACGGCCAGCCGGCCCTGCCGGTGCGCCTCGTCGAGGGTGACGGGGACAGAGGCGGCGCCGGTGTTGCCGTACCGCTCCAGCGTCAGATGCAGCGCGGCTGATCCGAGCCCCAGGTCGGGCCAGACCTCCGCGAGCATCACCCCGTTGGCCTGATGCGGGACGAAGTGGTCGACGGCGTCGCCGGTGACCCCTTCGGTGGCGAGCAGATCCCGTACGGCCGTCGGCAGTTGCTCCTGCACAAAGCCACGCACCTCGCGCCCTTCCATCCGGAAGTAGTGGTCGCCCTCGGCGAGAGTCGCCGGGGAGGCGGGGAGCCGGCTGCCGCCCGCCGTCACGCCGATGAGGTGGTGCTGGTCGCCCCGGGTGAGCAGGCTGGTCCTGATGACTCCCTGCCCCTGGTCGACCGGGCCGATGACCGCGGCGCCTGCGCCGTCGCCGAAGAGGGCGGCGGTTTTGCGGTCGGAGTAGTCGAGGATGCGGGAGTAGATGTCGGCCCCCACGACCAGGCCGTATGACCCCCGGTTGTCGCCCTGGAGCAGCCGTTCGGTGACGGTGAGCGCATAAATGAAGCCGCTGCACACCGAGTTGATGTCGAAGCCCGCCGCGTTCCGCGCGCCGAGCAGGTTCTGGACGATCCCGGCCGTCGCGGGCTGCGGCTGGTCCGGCGTCGAGGTGGCGACCACGATGTACGACAGGTCCGCCGGCCGCAGCCCGGCCTGCTCCAGCGCCCGCCGGGCCGCCTCGGCCGCCAGGTCCGAGGTGGCTTCCCCCGGGGCGGCCCGCCGGCGCTGACGGATTCCGGTCTTGCGGACGATCCATTCGTCGCTCACCCCGGCGCCCCGGGCGATCTCCTCATTCCCCACGACTGTGGCGGGGAGGTAGGACCCTGTGCTTACGATCCCGATCGGGCCGTACATATCGCCTCCTGGTGTCGGGGTCATCGGACCGCGGTGACTTCTGGCGGGGCCATGGCCGGGGCGGGGGTGCGGCCGGGGAAGATCCGCTGCCAGCCCGCACGGGCCGCGTGGTCCGCGAGGACGGGGTCGTCCCCCACGACGACCGGCCGGCCCACCGAGGCGAGGAGGTCGAGATCGCTCGAGTGGTCCCCGTAGGCACTGCACTGGGCGAGGTCGAACCCCCGGACCGCCGCGGTGGCCCGCGCGGCGCGCCCCTTGGCCGATCCGATCATGGGGGTCAGCACCTCGCCGGTGAGCCTGCCCCGGCGGATCACCGGCCGGGTGCCGATGGCCCAGTGGGCGCCAAGATGTTCGGTGACCGGCTCCAGGCAGGCGAAGAAGGAACCGGACAGCAGGACGACGAACTCGCCCTGCTGAAGATGGTGTTGGAGCCGTGTCCGCGTTTCGGGGATGAACAGACTCCCCTTCTCCTGCTCGGCGGTGAACCACTCGCGGCCGGCCCGGGCCAGCTGCTGTGCGCTGTGACCCGCGTAGAAACGGTAATAGTGACGGTTGATGTCCTTGCGGGGCACCCCCAGCCCGGCCGAGTGGCGCAGTTCGGCGGACAGACGCCCGTACGTGGCCTCGGGCTCGCCCCGCTTGCGCAGATAGAACTCCAGGAAGCTGAACATGCTCTTGACGTTGATCAGCGTCTCGTCCACGTCGAAGAACGCGGCCGAGGTCTCCCGTACAGGCGGATTCAGGTACCTCATGACCGGAACCCGACCCGACTGAGGGTGAGGGAGAAGACGCACAGTGTCTCGCCGTCCTGGTCGGCCACGACCCGCACCGGCAGCTGGCCGGCGGACGCGGACGCGGCGGGGTCCAGCTCCAACGTGCCGCCCTGTGTGTAGTACTCGTGCTCGTCGGTGGCCGGGGCCTGCCGCTCCTCGCCCACTTGGGAGGTGATCACGGTCGTCTTCTCCAGCTCACCGAACTGACTGAAGACCACGGACAGGGCGGTGGGGAGGGTCTTGGAGGGTGACATGCCGCGGGCCTCCAGCGCGGTCAGCAGCGCGATCTGCCGGGCGGCCTCCGCGATCACCATGCCGGGCAGGTGGTCCTGCGGGTGGTCGAACATGCTCGGGTGGTCACCCGGCATCCGCAGCACCGCCCGAGCAGTGTCGTCCTTGGCCGCGGCGTCGGCGAGCACCACATTACGAGGGTTGGTCCGGCCGACGAGGTACGGGTCCACGGCCTTGGCCGGGCTGGTGTCCTCGTGCGTACCCGACGACGGCAGCGGCATTCCGCCGCGGCCCTTCAGCCGCAACTCCATGTAGTCCGCAGGTGACTTGAACCGCAGGCCGACGGCGGCCGTGCCGATCTCGGTCCGCCCGACGAACAGGCCGATCTCGTAGTCCAGTCCGGTGGTACGGCCCTCTCGCCGGCGGTGGGCGACGACCATCACCCGCATCGACAGTGCGCAGGGGGCAGTCCCCACGGCTATGCGTTCCAGGCGCGTCAGCTGGATGCGCAGATGGGTGAGGATGAACTTGTGGTCGGCCGGGACCTCGTAGAACTCATGGGCGCCGGCCAGGCATGACTGCCTGCAAGCCTCCAGGAGCAGCACCGGGTCGTAGGCGCTGGGGCGCAGCAGGTGGTCACCGTAATAGGCGTGGGAGCGCGGGAGTTGAGCGGCCGCCGCGTAGCACGTGTCGCTGAGCGGCCTCAGGTCGGTGAGGAACACCTCGCCCAGCGAGTCCCTGTGCACCAGTGCGCGGTCGACAGTCCGGGTGAAGGTCAGCTCGGCGTCCTCTGGGGTGAGGTCGTCCAGCGAGAGAGTCGTGGTCGTCATGGTCAGAGCCTGCCTTTGTGAGATGGGTCGGCCCTGTGCATGGACCGCCTGCGGTGAAATGAGAATTCGGTCATGTTCGATCGCTCGTGTCCGGAAGTTCAGTCGTGTTCAAGGAGCATTCCTGTCCAGGTGAAGCCGGCCCCGGCGCCGAGCAGCAGGACCCGGTCGCCGGCGGCGAACTCCTCGTCGGCGAGGTGGTCGAGACCGGCGATCTGGTCGCCGCTGCCCAGGTGTCCGACGGTCCGCCCGAAGTCCCACAGCGACTTCGCCTCGCCGCCCGGGAACTCGGGAAAGTAGTTCTCCTCGAGAAGGCGCAGCCCCAGGTTGGGGTAGACGACCCGGCGGAGCCGGGGGTCGTCGCCGTCCGGCAGCAGGGCGCGGCCGATCTCGTTGACGGCCGCCCGGGTGGCGCGCTGCAGCCGGTCCGCGCCGTGCTCGCTCAGGAACCGCCGCTTGGCGCTGCGCACGTCATGCTCCGCGTCGAGGAGTTCGGGGTGTTCGGGCAGGGGCGCGTCGGCGCGGTGGAGGCCTTCGAGGCCGGGATCGGAGACCGTACGAGTGCTCAGGACCCGCCATCCCGGTCCGGACGGTCCGGACGGCCCCGATGTCAGGACCGCTGCCGCGGCCGCGTCGCCGTAGACGATGCCGTAGTCGGCGGTGAACCGGTCGAAGCCCGAGGAGGCGAACTGGTCGGCCGCGACGACCAGCGCGCTCCCGCCGCTGCTTCCCGCCAGAAACCGGCTCGCCACGTCGAGTGCCAGCATCTGGGCGTTGCACCCCTGGTTGACGGTGAGGGGCAGCGCCTGGGGACAGCCGAGTTGGGACTGCAGCCAGGAGGCAGGTGACCAGAGCCGCTTGTGGCCGTGCCGGTGGATGGCGGTCACGAGCAGCAGCTGGAGGTCCTCGGGTTTGGTACCCGCCGCGGACAGTGCGCGCTGGGCCGCGATGAGCGCCATGTCCGCCGGGTAGAGGGTGTCCTCGGCGCAGACGGTCCGGTAACCCGTGGAGAGGATACGGTCGGCCTCCCCCGCGTACCGCTCGGCGGCGTCGGCGACATCCAGCCGGGTCTCGGGGAGGTAGCTGCCGGTGCCGGTGATCGTGAGAACGGGCGTGGTCATACGGCGACTCCCTTGGTGACGTCGTGGTGGTGCGCCTGCTCCGTGTGCTCCGCGTGTTCGCCGGGCGGCTGGGTGATCACGGCCGCGACATGACCGTCGGGCCGTACGAGTACGGCGGCGGGGACCGGCAACAGCGCGGCCTGGCGGGGCGTCTGTCCGGCGCTGAGCGTGCCCGCCGGGATGCCGGTTGCCCAGGCGGCGGCCGAGGATTCGCCGCCGGGCGGCAGCAGCAGGGTGAAGTGGTGGGGATCCGGGGTGTGGCCGGGTACCCGGGCGCCCGGCCGCAGCCGGTAGGTGTCGCGGTGCGGCCGCTCCTGGGGACCGACGCCGTCGGAGTCGGCGGCCGGGTAGCTGACGTACAACTGGCTCCAGGCCTCGGCGAGTCCCGAAAGCGCGTCCTCCACGGCCTGGTGCGCGGCCGGGGTCACCGCGTCGCGCATGGCGTCGAGGAGCCCGAGCACTCCGGTCGTGCGGGCGACATCCGCGGCGACGGCCCGCCGCTCGCGTGCGTAGTCGTCGAGCGGACCGGGGCCGGCCGGACCGGGGTCCGCGCCGTCGAGGAGGTGGCCGAGCCGCCAGGCCAGCGCGGCTGCGTCGCCGAAGCCGGTGTTCATGGCCTGGCCGCCGGCGGGGGAGTTGAGATGGGCGGCGTCCCCGGCGAGTACTGCCCGGCCCGTACGGAAGCGGTCGGCGAGGCGCTCGTGCACCTGGTAGTGGGCGACGCGGCGCGCCGCGGCCAGCCGTAGCGTGCTGCCGAATCCGAGGCGGTCCACCGTCGACTGGAACTCAGCCACTGTGACGGTCGTATCGCGATCGAGCTGTGCGGCGGAGACGGGGCCCGCTATGCGGACCAGGCCGTCGGGGAGCGGGAGGAGGGAGACCGCCCCCGCCGGGCCGATATACATGGCGGACTCGTCGCGGTCGACCGGCACGGCGGGCGTGCCCTCGGCAAGGAGGTAGCTCATGGGGTAGGTGACGCCGGGGAATTCGACGCCGAGCCGCTCGCGCACGGTGGAGCCGGCGCCGTCGGCGCCCACCAGATAGCGCGCGGTGACGAGGTGGGGGCCCGCCTCACCGGTCAGCTCGGCCTGGACACCGCCGTCGTCCTGCGTGTGCCGCGCGTAGCGCAGACCGCGGATCAGCCGGCCGCCCATGTCCCGGTACGCGGCGGCCAGTACCGCCTCGGCCTCGGGCTGGGGCACATTGAGGTAGTACGGGTAGGCGGTGTCCAGTCCGGCGAAGCCGACGGTGTGTGTGGCGCCGCGATACGTATGGAAGGAGATCCGCTGCTGGGGGACGCCCCGCGCCTCCAACTCCGCTCGCAGGCCCAGCGCTTCGAATTGTTCGAGGGCCCCCGCGTGCACCATCACCGCGCGGGTGCGCCGGTCGATCCGGCTCTCCCGGTCGACGACGACACAGTCGACGCCCCGGCGCCGCAGTTCGCAGCCGATCATGAGGCCGGTCGGCCCGGCGCCGATGATCAGGACGTCGGTCCCGGTGTGCGTGACCGACCCGTGGTTCGTCTCTCGATGCATCATTCCCCCTGGGTGACAGCGGTGTTCATGGCGGCGCTGGTGTTCATGGCGGGGCTGGAGTCCATGGCTGATGTTCATGGCGGGGCTGGAGTCCATGGCGGGGCTGGTGTCCATGACCGGGGGCCATGGGTGGGACTTCGATGGCCGGACCTCGGCGGCTGAAGGGCCGGGGAGGGCCGGCCCTTCAGCTCGTGGCCGGTCAGCTCAGGGCTGCCCTGCGCTTCCTGAGGAAGAAGCCGACGAGGAGAGCGACGGCGATGATCAGCAGACCGTTGGCAAGGATCGCCACATTGATCCCGCTGAGCGTCGCGTCCCTGATCGGTGCGCCCGCCTGAGAGCGGATCCGGGCCGTGGCGATGGCGCTCATGATCGGAATTCCGATGGTGATGCTGACCTGCTGGGTGAGTGTGGTGATACCGGTGGCCAGGCCCTGCTGCTCGTTCGGCAGCCCGGACGTCGCCGTGACCATGAAGCCCACGATGGCGGCCACATGGCCATAACTGCTGAGGAAGGCGAGGACCAGCACCGGGACCAGCCAGCCGCGCTCGGCGCCGGCGAAGAACAGCACACCGACGGTGACACCCTGGACGATCAGGCCGGCCACCAGAAGCGCCTGGCTGCTGCCGAGGGCCCCGATCCAGCGGGGCGCCGTGACGCCACCGAGGAAGGCGCCGACACCCAGCACACCGAAGGTGAGACCGGTCGTCATCGCCGAGTAGCCCAGCACTTCCTGGAGGTACAGCGTGAGCAGGAAGATCATGGCGGTGAAGCCGATGAACGTCACAAAGCCGCCGATGTTCCCCCACGTCACGCTGCGCAGCTTCAACACGCGTAGCGGCGCGAGCGGTTCGGCGGCGCGCAGCTCGATGAACCCGAAGGCCGCGAGCAGCACCACACCGATCCCGAAGGCGAGCAGTGTGGTGGAGTCCGCCCACCCGTACTGGCCGGCCGCGGAGATGCCGTAGACGAGGGCGATCAGACCGGCGCTCACCGTGATCGCGCCGGGGATGTCCAGCTTGCTGCCGCGCCGGCCGCTGCTGCCCTGGAGGAGCATGGGGGTGACGACGATCAGCAGCAGGCCGATCGGCACATTGATGAAGAAGCCCCAGCGCCAGCTCAGCGTGTCGGTGAGCAGACCGCCGACGATCGCGCCACAGGT
Source organism: Streptomyces sp. V1I1 (assembly GCF_030817355.1). NCBI lineage: Bacteria > Bacillati > Actinomycetota > Actinomycetes > Kitasatosporales > Streptomycetaceae > Streptomyces > Streptomyces sp. V1I1. Next base: position 2,394,362 of record NZ_JAUSZH010000001.1, read on the forward strand.
GAAGCCCGCGGAGAGCATGGCTCCGTTGAGTCCCAGCGCACGCTCCCGCAGTGGTCCTTCGGGGAACGAGGTGGTGAGCAGAGCCAGGCCCGCGGGGGTCACCATCGCGGTGGCGAGACCCTGGGCGACGCGGGCGGCCAGCAGCGGCCCCGAGGAGTCGACGAGACCGCCGAGCAGTGAGGCGACCGTGAGCAGCGCCAGGCCCGCCAGGAACACCCGGCGTGCCCCGATCATGTCCGCGATACGGCCGAAGAGGAGGCTGAAGCCGGCCGCGCCAAGAGCGAAGGACGTGGCGATCCACTGCAGGTTTTCCTGGGCGACGTCGAGTTCCCGGCCGATGACCGGAACCGCGACGTTCATGATCGAGAAGTCCACCGCGAGCGTGAATTGAGCGCCGAGCAGTAGCACAAGGGTCAGCGTCTGGCGCCGCGTCATGCGGTTCGGCGGCGCGGCCGGCTCGGCGGCCGGAGCTGACCTTGTCCCGTCCGCACTATTGACAGTTGACATGGGAGGCCTTTCGATTCCTGTCGGCTGATTCGGCAACGAGCATCCGAGTCGCGACGGAGGCCTAGCCAGTACCCGCGTCCTCATATGGCCCAGGTTCCTACCACTGGCAGGGTCTGTCTCATCTGGCCGAAACCTGAATACCTTCGGCGCATGCCAAACTCCACACGAAGCGTCGTCGAGGAATACTTCCGGCTGCTCGGCAGCGGTGATCTCGAACGTGCGACAGAACTGCTTTCCGAGCCGATCGACTGGTTCACTCCCGGCGACACCGACCTCATTCCCTGGATGGGCAGTCGGTCGAGCCACGACGAAGTACGTGAATTCTTCCGGCAGGCCGGCGAGAACATGGAGCCGGAGAAATTCCAGGTGCACCGGATCGTGGTGGAAGGCGAGCTCGCCATCGTGCTCGGCCACTTCCAGTACAAGGTGAATGCGACCGGAAAGAGCTTCGCGTCGGACTTCGCACTTGAACTCCGCGTGACCGACGGGCTGATCGACCGCTACCGCATGCACGAGGACAGCTACGCCATTTCGCTGGCCTTCCTCACCTGAAGCCGTCCTTCCCCCGCCCCAGTAGCCGACCGCGTAGGAGGCACTCCATGAACACCGAGAATGACTGCGATGTGCTCATCGTCGGAGCCGGGCCGACCGGTCTGACCGCGGCGTGCGAACTCCTGCGGCGCGGCATCAGGGTGCGTCTTGTAGACGCCGCTGCGCAGGCGAGTGTGCATTCCAAGGCGATGCTCGTATGGCCGCGCACCCTGGATGTCCTGCAGGACCTGGGTCTTGGAGGATCGGTGGGCGAAGTCGCCGTGAAACTACGGCAGATGACGTACTACTCGGAGCGGCGCCCGGTCACCCGGATGCGGATGCCCGACGACATGGCCCCGTACTGCCTTCCGCAGCGGCACACCGAGGAGATCCTCATCTCCGGCCTCAAGGGCCTGGGTGGCGCGATCGAGCGCGAGGTGCGGCTGCTCGGGCTCCAGGGCCTCGACTTCAGCGGCCGGATCACACCCGGCCACCGGGTGACCGCCACACTGGAACATGCCGACGGCTCCGTCGAGCGCTTCACCGTGCCCTGGGTGATCGGCGCGGACGGGGCGACGAGCGTCGTACGCAACCAGCTCGGCATCCCGTACGAGGGCGCGACGTACGAGAACCGCTTCCTCATCACCGACGCCCGGATCGCGAACAATCCGCTGGACCCCGACGAGATCCACTACTACCAGTCGCGGATCGGCGTACTGGCGATCGTCCCCCAGCCCTACGGCCTGTACCGCTTCTTCACCAATGCCCCCGCGGACCTGGAGAACGGCACGCTCGCGGACATGCAGAGCCTGGTGGACGTGCGCGGCCCAGGCGGCCTGCGGCTCATCGAGCCGGACTGGGTCACCACCTTCCGGGTGCACCGGCGCCGCGCCGCCTCCTTCCAGATGGGCCGGGTGTTCATCGCGGGAGACGCGGCGCACGCACACAGTCCGATGGGCGGCCAGGGCCTCAACACCGGTATCCAGGACGCCCAGAACCTGGCCTGGAAACTGGCCTCCGTCATCCGTGGTGACGCGCGGACCGGCCTGCTGGAGACCTACACCCCCGAGCGGGCCGCTGTGGCCGACGCCGTCGTCCGGGACACCGATCTGCAGACCCGCGCGGCCATGTGGAACAAGAGCACGCAGGTGGCGCTGCGCGACACCGCCATGCGCGCACTGGACCGCACCCGGACCCTCGAGCGGTTCTACGTGCCCATCGCGGCCGGCCGCCGCTGGGTCTACCCCACGGTCCCGGCCACCGCGGAGAGCCCCCGACGGCCGGTACCCGCGGACTGGTGCGACATGAGGTCCTCGCTGCGCCGGCACGCCAAGCAGGGCGCCGCGCTCCCGAGGGACCTCGCCCTCGGCCTGGGCGCCGCGGGACCCGAAGCCGACCCCACGCGGTTCGCCGTCGTGGTCGTCCCGGCCGCCAAGGGCGGTGACGGCCGGCTCGCCGAGGCGGTACGCCACCTCGCCCGGCCGTGGCAACGCCAGGTCCGGGTGATCGACGCCGGGGCGGGCCGTTCGGGCGGCGGGCGGCGCGGCACCGAACTGCTGCGCCGCGCGCACCGGGAACTGCACTGCCGGCGTGCGGGATTCCACCTGGTGCGCCCCGACGGGCACATCGTCATGCACGGCCATCACGACGAACTCGACGCTCTGTACGACGAGTTGAACCGGATCTTCACGGATCCCGATCCATCCCCCGACTTGGCTCCCGACATTCAGGAAGCCACCGCCCGTCCGACCGACTCCACGGAGGAAACCATGTCCGGCAACGGCCGCTACGTCCCCAACAGCCATGTCGTCGGCAATGGCCCGCACCGGGTCATCGTGCTGCACTCGATCTTCGGCGGGCTCGAATCGTTCCGCGCCTGGTGGCCCTATCTGGACGGGACCCGGTTCACGTACGCGTTCATGGACGCCCGGGGCTTCGGCAAGGCGCTCGATGTGACGGGCACGTACAGCACGGACGAGATCGCGTCGGACGCACTCGCGCTGGCGGACAGCCTCGGCTGGCAGGAGTTCTCGCTCATCGGCCACTCGCTGGGCGGCATGCCGATCCAGCAGGTGCTCCTCAAGGCGCCTCAGCGGGTGCGCAAGCTGATCGGCCTGAGCCCGGTGCCGGCAACCGGAATGCCCATACCCGACTCGGACTTCCCGCTCTTCGCCGACGCCGCCCACCAGGTGGAGAACCGGCGGATCATCATCGACATGACCACCGGCAACCGGCTCTCCGCAACCTGGGTGGACGCCTGGGCACAGCAGTCGATGAAGGAGGTCGGCCCGGTGGCCTTCCGCGGCTACCTCGACTCGTTCCGCTCCACGGACTTCTCGGCCCGTATCGCCGGGGCCGAGGTGCCCGCGCTGGCGGTCGTCGGCGAGAACGATCCGGCGGTCAACCCCGACGCCATGAACGAGACCTGGATGAAGCACTACCCGAACGCCGAGCTGCTGGTCATGGGCAACTCGGGCCATTACCCGATGGTGGAGACCCCCATCGCGCTGGCCACTGCGCTGGAGAAGTTCCTCGCCGCGTAGTGCCGAGAACTCACGGCGGATACCTGATGGCCCTCCTGTCGGTGGCCGGGTATCCGCCGTGTCGGCGTTTGAAGAAGGACAGCGAATAAAGGACGGCGAATATCCGGCGTCCGGGGAAGACCGGCGCGCTCAGGACTCCCGCTTCTCCAGAAGCCTGCGAAGTGTGGCTTCGGAAGGCGATCCGGGCTCGGCCTGGTACAGCACGATGGCCTGATCAGGAGCCTCGGGAAGCCTGAACGTCTCATAAATGAGCGTAAGCGCACCGACGTCGGGGTGGTTGAGCCGGCGGGTTCCGTGGGACTTGTCCCAGACCCGGTGCTCAGACCACATCGCGGCGAACTCCGGGCTTTTCGATGAGAGTTCGGCGATCAGATCGGTCAGTTCGTGATCGCCGGAGTAGCGGCCGTGCATCAGTCGCAGATAGCCGACCAGGTCCTGGGCCTCGTACTCCCAGTCGGTGTAGAGCTGCCGCGCGCCGGGGGCGCAGAAGAGTAACCGGGCCAGGTTGGGCGGCTCGAAGTCGCCGTCCTGGCCGGTGAGATCGATGTATCCGGTGAAGAGGATGCGGGCCAGGTGATTCCAGGCGAGCACCTTGGTCTGTCTCCCGAGTAGCACGGCGGGCCCGCTCTCGAAGGAGCCGATCATTCGCTCCAGGCCCGGGCGCACCTGCTCGGTCGTCCGCGGCGCCTTGGCGGCATGGGTCGGCCGGACGAGGTCGTGCAGATGGGCCCGTTCGTCCGGCCTCAGTCTCAGTGCGGTGGCGAGTGCGTCCAGCACCTCCGGTGAAGCGTTCCGGTTCTGTCCCTGCTCCAGCCGTGTGTAGTAGTTGACGCTCACTCCGGCGAGAAGGGCGACTTCCTCACGCCTCAGTCCGGCCACCCGGCGGCGCTTACCGTCACCGGTAAGGCCGAGGTCTTCCGGGCGCAGCCGGCTGCGCACTGACTGGAGGAATCTCCCCAACTCGGTTCTTCGATCCCCCGTGGACCTCTGCAAGGTTGATCTCCTTCCGCATGGTGATACAGGGGCGACTTGTGTCATGCCCCGCGGGCGGGCAGACATCGGAAAGAAGCCAGAGTGACGTAGGTCACTCCTGCATGCGGTGCATGCGCTTTCCTGTCTGTGGTGGAGTTAAATCTGTGTGTCGCGAATGGTGATTCCGCTTGGTGTCGATGAAAATGCCCTGCTCACGGGTCACCGGATCAGCTACGCACAGTCAGATGACAATCGGCCAGTTGACGCTCAAAGTCTCGCACTGTTCGGTTTATTGAGAGAGTGAAATAGGCCAAGATCCCGTAAGTTTCTGGATATTGTTGAACCATCAGTCAAATTTGGTGATAGCGCGGGGTGAGTGCCCATTCGAGGGGTGGGGCTGACAGGGGCAGGCTGGGCCCCTCCCCCAACCTCCCCGGCTGTTGGAGACTTGTTCACATGGACAGACCTGCCGACCTGGGGGAGTTTCTGCGCACGCGGCGTGCCCGCATGCCCCCGGACGAGACCATTCCCGCCGGTGGTTCGAGCCGCCACAGTCCGGGCCTGCGGCGCGAAGAGGTGGCGAGACGCGCCGGGCTGGGCCTGACCCACTACATCTGCCTCGAAGAGGGCCGGCACCGTGATGCCCCGCCCGCCGTACTCGAAGCTATCGCCCGGGTGTTACGGCTCGACGACGGCGAGCGGGCCCACCTGTACCGGCTCGCGCAGCCTGACGAACCGGTACCCGACGAATGCACCGGGAAAGGCGTCCGGCACCTGATGGGGGGTCTGAAGGGCATGCCCGCCGTCGCCCTGAACCACCGCCACGACGTCCTCTACTGGAATCCGCTGGGGCATGCGCTGCTCGCCTGTCACCTCGACAGGGACAGCCCTCTCAGCGCACGCCACCGCCCGAACCTGTCGAGGATGCTGTTCCTCGATCGGCGCACCCGCGAGCTGTATCCGCAGTGGGCGGACGAGGCCCGCCGGATGGCCTCCTGCCTCCGCCTCGCCTCGAACGACCATCCCCAGGACGGCAGACTGGCCGCCCTGATCGGTGAACTCGCCGAATCCGACGCCGGGTTCGCCGCGCTGTGGTCCCAGCCGCCCGTGCGTACCAGGGCCTTCGGCACCCGGCTCTTCCGGCACCCCCTGGTGGGGTGCATGGAGCTGGCCTTCGAGAACGTGGAGCCCCCGGACGAGCCGGGGCAGCAGGTGCTTGTCTTCAGCGCGGAACCGGACACCGCGTCGGAGAAGGCCCTCAGCCGCCTCACCGCCCGGTCGGCATGGCCGGAGGAGCCCCTGTCGCAGCCGCCCGACCGATGAGAGGGTACGAGTCAGCCGCGCGGCGCCATCGCCAGCTGACGCGACTGGGCCACCAGCCGGTCCGCGCTGTCCCAGACCTCCGCGTCCTCCTCCAGGAAGCCGCCAGCCAGGTTGCGGGTCGTGATCGAGACCCGCAACGGGCCCGGCGCCGGGCGGCACCGGATGTGCGTGGTGAGTTCGACCGTGGGCGTCCAGCCCTTCAGGCCCAGCTCGAACGACGTCGGCGGCAGCGCGTCGACCGTGAGCAGCAGCGAGAAGGGGTCGGCGTCACGGCCGTCCGCGAGGGAGAACCAGCCGCGCATCTCGCCCTTGCCCGACGGCGCACCAACGGCCCAGCCGACGGTCGCCGGGTCCAGCTTGATGTTCAGGCGGTCCGTGATCGCCGAACTGCCGGGGATCTTCGGCGCGGGGCCGTCGGACGGACCGAGGCAGTCCTGAAGCGGCGGCATGGCGGGAGGCTTCGCCGACGTCCGTACATCGTCGGGCAGCGCGTCCAGGTCTCCGTACGTCGCGAGGACACGGATCCGCTCGATCTCGGCGCCGTCCTCCGCGTACTGGAACAGCGACGCCTGGCCGGTGGAGAGCGTGCGCCCGGTACGTACGACGTCGGTGCGGATCACCGCGGGGCCCGGCTGGGACGCGCTCAGATAGTGCGCCGAGACCGTGAAGGGGTCGCGGTGCGGCAGCGCCTCGCCCAGCGCGCGGCCAAGCAGGGCCAGCAGATAGCCGCCGTTGACGGCGCTGATGATCGTCCAGCCCGCCGAGAGCTCCGCGTCGTAGATGCCGGGTGCGCGCAGGGTGACAGCGGTGTCGCGGTCGAACTCGCTGTCCCCGATGGATGCCTGTACAGCCTGTGCCATGGCAGCACCGTACAACAGACAATTACTGAGCGGTAGCTTTTTCCGATCGCCCGGCGGCGGCAGGCGGAACGCGGCGCCCTGGAGGCGCCCTAGGTCTCTTCGGCGGCCGCCGAGCGCCGGTTCCAGGCGCGCGGTGCCCGCCAGTGGAAACGCATCGCCAGCAGGCGCAGGACGAACGCGGTCACCACGGCGAGTCCGCTGGTGGCCGCGTTCAGCACGTCGAAGCGGATGCAGAGCACGATCATGGTCGCGCCGACGATGGCGGGGACGGCGTAGAGATCACGGTCCCAGCGCAGCAGCGAGGGCACCTCGTTGGCCAGTATGTCGCGCAGCACACCGCCGCCGACGGCGGTGGCGAGGCCGAGCGCGGCGGAGGCGGTCAGGCCGAGCCCGTACTCGTACGCCTTGGTGGTGCCGGTGACGCAGAACAGCCCGAGGCCGGCGGCGTCGAAGACATTGACGCCGACCTGGATGCGCTCGACCTGCGGGTGCAGGAAGAACACGAGGCCGGTCGCCACGAGCGGCGTGAGGAAGTACCCGAGATCGGTGAAGGCGGCCGGCGGGACGGCGCCGATGATCAGGTCACGGAGAAGCCCTCCGCCCAGCGCGGTGACCTCTGCGAGCACTGCGATGCCGAATACGTCGAAGTTCTTGCGTACGGCGAGCAGTGCGCCGGAGATCGCGAAGACGAAGATCCCGACGAGGTCGAGCGCGTGCTGGACGGAGGGCGTGAACAGTTCTTGGAGCACCGGACGATTGTGCCGGTTCTACTCCTTGGAGATGTCCCCCGAGTCCTCGGAACGGCCGGCGTCCGTGCCGTCGGCGCCTTCTCCTTCGGCGGGCCGGTCCTGGCTGTCGCCGACGTCGCCCTCAGCGTCGGCGTCACCCTCCGCGTCGGCGTCGGCGTCGGCCTTGGCGAGGCCCGTCTTGGGCTCCGCCCCGGCCGTGCCGGCCTTCGTAAGGCTCGCCCCGGACTCCGCGTCGGCCACGGCCTTCGCCGACTCCTCCGACTTCGGCGTCGCCGTCACGATCTCGATCGCCTCCCGCGCCGACGCCAGCGCCACATCCTCCGGTGCCTGGTCCTGCGCGTTCTCCGGGTGGTGGCAGGCCACCTGCTGGCCCGGTCGCAGCGCGATCAGCGGCGGCTCCTGCTTCTTGCAGATCTCCGTGGCCTTCCAGCACCGCGTGTGGAACCGGCAACCCGTCGGCGGAGCGATCGGCGACGGCACGTCGCCCTTCAGCAGGATGCGCTCGCTCTTGCCGCCGCGACGCCGCGGGTCCGGCACCGGCACCGCTGACATCAGCGCCTTCGTGTACGGGTGCATCGGCGCCTCGTACAGCGACTTGCGGTCCGCCAGCTCCACGATCTTGCCGAGGTACATCACCGCGATCCGGTCCGACACATGCCGGATCACCGACAGGTCGTGCGCGATGATCACGTATGTCAGGCCCAGCTCTTCCTGGAGGTCGTCCAGCAGGTTGACCACCTGCGCCTGGATGGAGACGTCCAGCGCGGAGACCGGCTCGTCCGCAACGACCAGCTTCGGCTTGAGTGCGAGCGCACGCGCGATGCCGATGCGCTGGCGCTGGCCGCCGGAGAACTCGTGCGGATAGCGGTTGTAGTGCTCGGGGTTGAGGCCCACCAGCTCGAGGAGGCGCTGGACCTCTTTCTTGATCCCGCCCTCGGGCCGCACCCCCTGCAGCTTGAACGGCGCGGAGACGATCGTGCCGATCGTGTGCCGCGGGTTCAGCGAGGAGTACGGGTCCTGGAAGATCATCTGGACGTCACGACGCAGCGGGCGCATCTTGCCGACGCCCAGGTGCGTGATGTCGTGGCCCTCGAACTCGATCTTCCCGCCGGTCGGTTCGAGCAGCCGCGTGATCAGCCGGCCCATCGTCGACTTGCCGCAGCCGGACTCGCCCACCACGCCCAGGGTCTCGCCCGGGCGGACGTCGAAGGTCAGCCCGTCGACCGCCTGCACGGCCCCGGCCTGCCGCTGCAGCAGCCCCTTCCTGATGGGGAAGTGCTTGACCAGGCCCTCGACCTTCAGCAGCGCCTCGGGCGAGGAGGCGGCCGCGGCACTCTGCTGCTCCGGGATCTTCACGTCGTTCTCACTCACAGCTTGGGCGCAATCTCTTCGGTCCAGATCCGCGTCCGCTCGTCCTGCGACATGTGGCAGGCGGAGAAGTGCCGGCTGCCGACCTCGTGGAGTTCGGGGCGGACGGTGCGCGTCAGGTTGTCCTTCGGCACATCGGCGTACGGGCACCGCGGGTTGAAGGCACAGCCGTCGGGGATGTTGATGAGGCTGGGCGGGGAGCCCTTGACCGGGATGAGGCGCTCGGTCTGGTCCCGGTCGATGCGCGGCATCGAGCCCAGCAGGCCCCAGGTGTACGGGTGCTGCGGCTCGTAGAAGACCTTCTCGGCGGGGCCGCGTTCGACGCTCCGGCCGCCGTACATCACCAGGATGTCGTCGGCCAGCTCGGCGACGACGCCCAGGTCGTGGGTGATGACGATGACCGCGGAGCCGAACTCCTTCTGCAGATCCCGGATGAGGTCGAGGATCTGCGCCTGGACGGTCACGTCCAGGGCGGTCGTCGGCTCGTCGGCGATCAGCAGCTCGGGGTTGTTGACGAGCGCCATGGCGATCATCGCGCGCTGGCGCATACCGCCGGAGAACTCGTGCGGATAACCGTCCACGCGCTTGTCGGGCTGCGGGATGCCCACCCGGTCGAGCATCTCGATCGCGCGCTTGCGCGCGGTCTTCTTGTCGACGTCGTGGTGGACCCGGTACGCCTCGGTGATCTGGCGGCCGATCGTGTAGTACGGGTGCAGCGCGGAGAGCGGATCCTGGAAGATCATCGCCATCTCGCGGCCGCGCAGCTTGCGCACCGTGTCCGGGTCGGCGCCGAGCAGCTCCTGGCCGTCCAGCCAGACCTCGCCGGAGATCTGTGCCTTGCGGCGGCCGTACTGGCCCGCGGTGTGCAGACCCATGATGCCGAGCGAGGTGACGGACTTGCCGGAGCCGGACTCGCCGACGATGCCGAGGGTCTTGCCCTTCTCCAGCTGGAAGCTGAGGCCGTCGACGGACTTGACCAGGCCGTCGTCGGTCGGGAAGTGGACCTTGAGGTCGCGTACTTCCAGGAAGGCGGTGGGGGCGGGCGAGCCGACCGCTGCGGGCTCACCGAGCGCGGTACCGGTCACCGGAAGCTGACCGCCGGGCTCCTTGTCCAGGCTGGCGCCGGACTCCTTCACTGCGATTCACCTCGCGATGTCGTACTGGTGGCGCTGAACAGCCGGTCTTTCGGGCTGGGGGTCCGGGGGTCGCCCCCGGGAAGACACAGCGTCATCCGATCCTCACTCGCGGGTCGATGACTGCGTACAGAAGGTCCACGAAGAGGTTGGCCACGCAGATGAACAGGGCCGCGATGAGGGTGACACCGAGGATGAGCGGAAGGTCCTTGGTCTCGATCGAATCGATCGCGAGGTGACCGAGGCCGGGCAGGTTGTACGTGGACTCCGTGAGCACCGCACCGCCCAGCAGCGCGCCCAGGTCCAGGCCGAGCAGCGTCAGCACCGGCGTCCAGGTCGAGCGCATCGCGTGCCGCCCGATGACGACCTTCTCCGTGAGGCCCTTGGCGCGGGCCGTACGGATGTAGTCCTCACCCATGATCTCCAGCATGGTGGCCCGGGTGAGCCGGGCGTACATCGCCGCGTAGAGGAAGGCGAGGGTGATCCACGGCAGGATCAGCGTCTGGAACCACTGGGCCGGGTCCTCGCTGAACGGCGCGAACTCCCCGCTGACCCAGTCCAGCTGGTAGCTGAAGATGGCCAGCGACAGCAGGCCGGTGAAGTAGATGGGGAGCGAGACGCCGGCCAGTGCGACGGTCATCGCGGCCCGGTCCCACAGGGTGCCCCGGCGCAGCGCGGAGACGACGCCGGTGGCGACACCGCCGACGACCCAGAGCACGCAGGCGCCCGCGGCGAGCGACAGGGTGACCGGAATCGCCTCGGTGAGCTGCGGCCACACCTCCTGCTCGGTGCGGAAGGAGTAGCCGAAGCAGGGGGCCGGACAGTGAGTGACATCCGTGCCGCTGATGTAGTCACGACCGACGAACAGCCCCTGGACGAAGTGCCAGAACTGCACCAGGACCGGATCGGCGAGCCCCAGCTTCTGCCGGATTCCTTCGATGGAGGCCGGGTCGGTCTGCTTGCCGGCGAACAAGTAGGCGGGGTCCATTCCGGCCCACTTCGGCAGCACGAAGAAGATGACGAAGGTCGTCAGGGTAACGACCAACAGCATCATGGCGACGGCGAACAAGCGCCGGATGACGTAAGCAAGCACTGTGCGCGGCCCGGCGGCGGCCCGGAGATCCCGGATTACGGGTTCCCCGGACCGCCGCCCGAGGCCATCACCTGCCCTTCGGGACTGGCGGGTTGGGCGATGGTGGGGTGTGACTCGTCACGAGGGACGGTTACTTGACGACGCCGAGGGAGACGTAGTCGTAACGGCCGTTGTACGCCGCGGTGGAGTAGGCGTTGGTCAGCCGCGAGCTGCGCCAGGTGAAGTTCTTCTCGTAGATGAACGGCATCTGGACGGCGAGGTCCGCGACAGCGTGGTTCATCTGCTTGTAGATCTCACCGGCCTTCTCCGGGTCGGTCTCCTTGAGAGCGTCGTCGAAGAGCTTGTTGATCTTCGGGTTGTTCGTCTCGGAGACGTTGTAGTTGCCGTTGGCCACGATGAAGCGACCGTCGACCAGCGGCTGCGAGAAGCCCTGGCCGGTCGGGAAGTCCGGGCCCCAGCCGGTCATGACCAGACCGAGACCGCGCTTCTTCACCACCGCGGGAGCACCGGTGATGCTGGAGGACTCGGCGCCGTCGATCGACTCGACCTGGGCCTTGATGCCGACGGCCTGCAGCGACTGCTGCAGCGCCTCGGCGACCTGGACCTCACCCGGGTTGTTGCTGCGGGCGCTGATGTTGGTGGTGAAGCCCTCGGGCTTGCCACACGCCTTCAGAGCCGCCTTCGCCTTGGCGACGTCCGGCTTGCCGTCGCGCGCCAGGATGCCGTACGGGTCGTAGTCGTCCGAGCCCTTGATGGACTTGGGCAGCATGTTCGTGGCGATCTCGCCACCGGCGTCCGGGCCACCGCGGACCGTCTGCATCGACTTGTAGTCGGCTGCGTAGATCACGGCCTTGCGGCACTCGACGTTGTCGAACGGCGGGACCTTGGTGGCGATGTCGACGTACCGGATGAAGCTGGTCTCGATGTTGTCGACGTTGTCCTTGTGCTGCTTGAGCGCCGAGGTGCGACCCGACTGGGACATGCCCGTGGCGTTCAGGTCGAGGTCGTAGTCGCCCTTGATCAGCAGCTGGTCGATCGCCTCGATGTTGGAGTTGATCGTGACCGTGATCTTGTCCGGCAGCGCGGCGCGGATCGGGTCGGAAGCCTTCTGCCACTTGTCGTTGCGGACGAGGACAGCGCTCTTCTTCGGCGCGTACGACTCGAACTTGTACGGGCCCGAGGAGAACGGCTTCAGCTGGTACTTGGCCTGCGTGTCCTTCTCCTTCTTCACCGGGGAGCCGGCCGGCATCGCGAGCATCTGCTCGAAGTCACCGTTGGGCGTCACCAGGTTGAAGACGATGGTCTTGTCGTTCGGCGTCTGGATCGCCTTCAGACCGAGCTTGTCCGGCGTGGTGTCCTTGTAGGGACCCTTGTACTCGTTCTTGGGGTCGAGGACCTGGCGCAGGTAGGCGGGACCGCCGGTGATGACGTCCGTGGCCCAGATGCGCTCTATGCCGTACTTGATGTCCTTGGAGGTGATCGGCGTGCCGTCCTCCCAGGTGATCCCGTCGCGCAGCTCGTACGTGTACGTCTTGCCGCCGTTGGAGACCACACCGTTCGCCTTGGCGAGGTCGGGGACGAGCTCGGCGCCGCCGGCACCCGGCTTGGGCGCGTAGGAGACCAGCTGGCGCGCGTAGAACCGGGAGAAGTCCCAGGCCATGCCGTAGTACTGGCGCTGCGGGTCGGTGGAGTCGAAGTCCTGCTTGCCGATGAACTTGAGCGTGCCGCCCTTCTTGGCGGAGGCGTTGGCGACGCCCTTCGTACCGGCGTTGTATCCGGCGGCCTTGCCGCCGCCGTCCTCGTCCTTGGAACCGCCGCCACCGCACGCCGCGGTGGACATGAGGGCTGCCACGACAACCGCCGCACCGGCGATCTGCCTGCTCCTCGACGAACGTAGGGGTTTCATTGTTTCTGCAACCTCCGGAGTAGCGCGGTCCTTGGCTTGATGCCGGGGAACCATCGGGGAGCCGCCTGACATATGTGGCAGGGGCACGTTCAGTTGTCTGCGGCCGGACGGCGCCGCGGGGGGTGCCGTCACCGGGTGCCCTTGGGGTCGAGTGCGTCCCGCACTCCGTCACCGAAGAGGTTGAAGGCCAGCACCGTCACAAAGATCGCCACACCCGGGACGACCATGAACATCGGGTCTTCCTGGTAGTACTCCACGGCCTTGGAGAGCATCTGCCCCCAGGAGGCCGTCGGCGGCCTCACACCTGCCCCGAGGAAGCTCAGCGCCGCCTCGGTGAGGATGTTCGTGGGGATCATCAGGGTGGTGTAGACGGTGATCGGGGCGACCAGGTTGGGCAGCAACTCCTTGAAGAGGACGTACCGCTGACCGGCGCCCAGGCTCCGGGCTGCCTCGACGTACTCCTTCTCGCGCAGCGAGAGGGTCTGGCCGCGCACGATGCGTCCCACATACGGCCAGCCGAAGAAGCCGATCACCATGACCAGGACGGCGATGCGGACGCTGGTACCGGTGAGGCCGAACAGATCGCTGGGGAGGACGGAGACCAGCGAGATGATGAAGAGCAGCTGCGGGAAGGCCAGCAGCATGTCCATCACCCGGCTGATGATCGCGTCGACCCAGCCGCCGAAGTAACCGGCCACGATGCCGAAGATGGTGCCGAGCAGAACGGCGACCAGCGCCGCGAGGAAGGCCACGAGCAGCGAGATGCGGGCGCCGTAGACGATGCGACTGAACACGTCGCGGCCGTTCTGCGGCTCGAGGCCCAGCAGGAAGTCCGAACTGATGCCGCCGAAGGCGCCCTTGGGGGTACCGAACAGCGGGTCGATCGCGTCCTGGTGGAACTCGTTGGGCGGGTGGCCGAGCAGACTCACGATCAGCGGCGCGAAGATCGCCACGAGCACCAGGAAGATGACGACGACACCGCCGGCCAGCGCCAGCTTGTCCCGCTTGAGGCGGGTCCAGGCGATCTGTCGCAGCGACCGCCCTTCTACCGACTTCTTGACTACATCCGCCGCGACATCGACGGCTGCGGCCTTGTCCGCGTCCGCGCTCGTGTCGTGCAATGGTGCCGTCATCGTGGTGGGGACCCCTCTCGGCCGGAGGTGACCGGCCCGTACCCGCCGCTGTAGCGGCATTTTTCACAACTTGTGGTGCACGTGGAGCTTTGGTGCGAGAAGTACGCGTGAAGCACGCCGTACACAGGGGCGAATATCCCCTTGCTGCGGGAGTCTTCAACGGTCTCGCGATCACCCGCCAGCCCCCCCGGGGAATGTTTGCTCAAACGTGATGAGGGGAGGGGGGTTCCGTTATACGGACGACGGCTCTGACTGAGCGGATCGCCATCTACCGCGTATGGGGCGAAAGTTGAGTGAGGTACCGCTATGCGGACTCATCCGCCGCATCCGTTGACTCATTGGATTGAAAGGCCTTTGAAGCCCAAGACGCACACATCCCACCCTGACTGCCACTACAGGGCACGGAATGTGTTAGGCGGGGACGGCAATGGTGCCGTTGTGTAAAGGTTCAGCGGCCGTGCGGCGGAGGGTAGCCGTAGCCACCCCCCGGCTCCGCCGGGGCGACTCCCACGACCGGTGCGCCGCCATGGGCGTCACGGTCGTAGAACGGACGGGCGTTGGCCCGCAGCCACATCGTCACCGGGTCGTACTCGTCGGACATCGCGACGGTGGAGACCGGCAGCCCGTCCGGAACCGCGCCGATCGACTGCTGCATCATGGCCCGCACCGCGTCCACGGACTGCCTGCCGGTGTCGTACAGATCGAGCCCGATGGCGAGATACGGAGCGCCGAGCGCGGGCTGTACCCAGGCGCGGCGCAACGAGCGGACCGCGGCCGTGCGGTGGGCGATCTGTGAGAGCAGGCCGTAGAAGTGCGGGATGTCGATGGCGGGCTCGGACATCCGCAGGGGTCCGGCGGGCATCCGGTCGAGTCCGGTGGCGATCCGGCGCAGATCGAGCCAGGGGATGCCGACGCCGCCGCCGGGAGCGTGCGGGTTGAGCCAGATCCCCCAGCGGTCGGGGAACAGGGCGCGGGCGACGTCCGGGCCGCTGACCACTTCGTGGGCGCGGTTCCAGCCGCAGGCGGAGAGCTCTTGGGCGGAGGTGACGCAAGGGGCGTAACCGACGCCGTCGACCTCCATGTTCCCGTACTGGGCGTCGGGCGAGCCCGCCTGGCCGTGCCAGAGCAGCATCCAGAGCCGGCCGCTCGCCGGGTCGGCGATCGCCTGCAGCAGCGCCTCGTACGCGTCGTAGCGTCCAGGAGTCACCTGGCGCAGCATGTGCTCGACCTGCCCGGCCGCCGCGGTGCCTGACGCACTCACCCTGGGTTCCGCCCCTCTTCGATCCACCCGGCACACAAGTGCGGCGGGTCCGGCCTGGCCATCAAACCAGCTTAATCGGGAGTCCTGACGCCGACTTGACGACTACACGTGCTGTCGTTGGTAGAAGGGCCGCACCCGTTCCAGCATCCATATACCGACCGGGTCCTGCGCCACATCCAGCAGTACGAGATTGACCGGCCAGCCCACCTGGACCCGGCCCAGCGCCCGGCCGAGCGCATCCATCGGGGCGTTGCGCTCGGCGGCCTCCCAGGAGGAGAGCTGGACGCCGATGAACAGGGTCGGCGACTCGCCCTCGATGGAGGCGAGCGCGCGGCGGGCGGTGACGACGACGCCGGAGCTCTCGAACTCACCGGCCGCGGCGGCGAGGAAGTCCACCGGCTCCTCCTGCCAGTCGGGCTCGAAGAGCCGCACCCGGCCGCCGGTCGCCGGACCGTCGAGGGGCGTGCGTCCCACCCGGCACAGCTCGGCGACGGCGGGCGGCGGCAGCGGGGCGCCGACCGTGCCGCCCGGGTTCACGGCGATGCCGAGCTGCGGGGGCAGTCCGCGGGCGAATTCGCGGGCGGGGGCGACGGTGAAGGGCATATGGCTGCCGACGCAATGCAGGAACTGCTGCTCGGAGCTGAAGACCGGGACGTACGCGGCCCCGTCGATCTCCATGGTGGGCAGATCGAGGTCGGGGCTGTCCGGACCACCGCCGTTGGGCAGCGGCACCCAGATCTGGCTGCGGCCGAGCACCTCGACGAGGCGGCCTCCGGCGGAGGGGTTGCCGAGGGATGCGGCGAGCACCTCTTCGAGCTCGTTCGCCGGCCAGCCGCCGTATGGATGCGGATGCGGATGCTCCGGTGTCTGCATGTGCTGTCCTTCTCCCCCTGCGTTCCCACGGTTGCGCGCCACGACCCTAACGCCGTGGGGGTCCGCCGGGGCGGGTGGGGGCGCGGCCTTCGGCCCCCATTGTCCTCAATCGCCGGACGGGCCTGCTTTTGACTCCTCGAAACCGACCCGGCAGAGCACCCCCGCCGAGTCCCGGTCCAGCAGCACCGCCGACGCGCAGCCCGCGGGCAGCCGCCCGGCCTCCGCGTCGCCGACCAGACGGCCCACCGCCCGCCGGTGCCGGGCGAACGCGTACCCCGACACTCCGCGGCCGCGCTCGCGCTGGCCCTCCCTGGCCACCGCGGGCGTGACGTCGAGGAGCACCAGATGCAGGCCGCGGCCGCGGCGGCGCGCCTCGCGGGCCAGCCAGCGCCGCACCCAGGCCTGGGTGCCGCAGTCGTGTACGACGACGCTCTCGCCGGAGCGCAGCGCGCGCCGAAGTCCGGCGTAGTGCGCGATCCGGACCAGCGGGCGGTAGACGGCGTACGGCAGGAGCTTGGGCATCCGCGCCTCCCACCGGTCCCGGGTGTCCTGGGAGTCGATGCCGCGGCCGCGCGCCGCGCGCTGGATCAGCGTGGACTTTCCGCTGCCGGGCAGGCCGGAGACGACCACCACGTCACCGGCGGCGAAGACCAGACTGCGCGGGCTGTGACCCGAGCGGTCTCTCAGGTCACGCAGCACGGGCGCGGGCACCTCGGCCAGTCGCCGCCGAGCGGCCGCGCCCGGCGGGGCGGGCACCCCCGCGGTCGTCGCGTACGCCTCGGAGCGCTGCAACGTCATCACCCTCCCCCATGTCGGGTTACCCACCCTTGCCCATGAAGTGTAAAGAAACGGTAATGCGGCACAACCATATTGCAGCCGAGGGCCTGTCGCCCCACTCCGCCACGATGCGTGCAATGATGTGCGCGCCAACTGCATACCGGCCGCTTGAATCCACGCGGGAGAGTCCTGGCCACTGTGTGCGCCGGGCGCCGAAGGAGCAAGTCCCTCCCTTGAATCTCTCAGGCCCCGTACCGCGTGTGATGAGGCAGATCTGAAAAGCGAGCCGCTGTCGAGTGGCTCCACCCAAGGTGCAAGTCACGACCACCAATACGTGCGGTCGCGACGAACCTCTCAGGTTCCGATGACAGATGGGGAGGATTGTCCTCGCCAGCATGCCCTGGGAGCCACATCTATGAGCAACGCCCCCCGTCTGACCGCCCTCGACGCCCTGCACCGTGCGCTGGGCGCGACCATGACCGACTTCGCGGGCTGGGACATGCCGCTGCGGTACGGCAGTGAGCGCGACGAACACAACGCCGTCCGCACCAAGGCCGGCCTCTTCGACCTCTCCCACATGGGCGAGATCACCGTCACCGGGCCGCAGGCCGCCGACCTCCTCGACTACGCACTGGTCGGCAACATCGGCGGCGTCGCCGTCGGCCGCGCCCGCTACACCATGATCTGCCAGGAGGACGGCGGGATCCTCGACGACCTGATCGTCTACCGCCTCGGCGATACCGAATACATGGTCGTCGCCAACGCGAGCAATGCGCAGATCGTCCTGGACGCTCTGACCGAGCGCTCGGAGGGCTTCGACGCCGAGGTGCGCGACGACCGTGACGCGTATGCCCTGATCGCCGTCCAGGGCCCCGAGTCCCCGGGCATTCTGAAGTCGCTGACCGACGCCGACCTGGACGGGCTGAAGTACTACGCGGGCCTGCCCGGCACGGTCGCCGGCGTCCCGGCGCTGATCGCCCGCACCGGTTACACCGGCGAGGACGGCTTCGAGCTCTTCGTCGAGCCGCAGCACGCCGAGAAGCTCTGGCAGGCGCTGACCGACGCCGGAGCGCCGGCCGGTCTGATCCCCTGCGGCCTCTCCTGTCGCGACACGCTGCGCCTGGAGGCGGGCATGCCGCTGTACGGGCACGAGCTGACGACCGCGCTGACCCCGTTCGACGCGGGCCTGGGCCGGGTCGTGAAGTTCGAGAAGACGGCCAATGGCGGGCGCTTCGTCGGCCGTGAGGCCCTTGAGGCCGCCGCCGAGCGCGCCGGGAGCAACCCCCCGCGCAAGCTCGTCGGCCTGATCGCCGAGGGGCGCCGGGTCCCCCGCGCCGGTTACCAGGTCCTCGTAGGCGGTCAGGTGATCGGCGAGGTCACCTCGGGCGCCCCGTCGCCGACGCTGGGCAAGCCGATCGCCATCGCGTACGTGGACGCGGCGCACGCCGCTCCCGGCACCGAGGGCGTCGGCGTCGACATCCGCGGCGCCCACGAGCCGTACGAGGTCGTCGCGCTGCCGTTCTACAAGCGCCAGAAGTGATCTTCAGCACCACACCACGCCCGTTCAGCAGCACTCCCCCGCGTACAGGAGAATTCAGGCCATGAGCAACCCCCAGCAGCTGCGCTACAGCAAGGAGCACGAGTGGCTGTCGCCCGCCGAGGACGGCGTGTCGACGGTCGGCATCACGGAGCACGCGGCCAACGCGCTCGGCGATGTGGTGTACGTACAGCTCCCGGAGGTCGGTGACACGGTGACCGCGGGCGAGACCTGCGGCGAGCTGGAGTCGACCAAGTCGGTCAGCGACCTGTACTCGCCGATCAGCGGTGAGGTCGTCGAGGCCAACCAGGACGTGGTGGACGACCCTTCGCTGGTGAACTCCGCCCCCTTCGAGGGCGGCTGGCTCTTCAAGGTTCGCGTCGCGGAGGAGCCGAAGGACCTGCTCTCCGCCGACGAGTACACCGAGTTCTCCGGCTCCTAAGGACGTATGGCATGTCTGTTCTCAACACCCCTCTCCATGAACTGGACCCCGACGTCGCCGCCGCTGTCGACGCCGAGCTCCACCGTCAGCAGTCCACCCTCGAGATGATCGCCTCGGAGAACTTCGCTCCGGTCGCGGTCATGGAGGCGCAGGGCTCCGTCCTCACCAACAAGTACGCCGAGGGCTACCCCGGCCGCCGCTACTACGGCGGCTGCGAGCACGTCGATGTCGTCGAGCAGATCGCCATCGACCGCATCAAGGAGCTCTTCGGCGCCGAGCACGCCAACGTCCAGCCGCACTCGGGCGCCCAGGCGAACGCGGCCGCGATGTTCGCGCTACTCAAGCCGGGCGACACGATCATGGGTCTGAACCTCGCCCACGGCGGGCACCTGACCCACGGCATGAAGATCAACTTCTCCGGCAAGCTTTACAACGTGGTCGCGTACCACGTCGACGACGCCACCGGTCAGGTCGACATGGCCGAGGTCGAACGGCTCGCCAAGGAGTCGAAGCCGAAGCTGATCGTGGCCGGCTGGTCCGCGTACCCGCGTCACCTGGACTTCGCGGCCTTCCGCCGGATCGCCGACGAGGTCGGCGCGTATCTGATGGTCGACATGGCCCACTTCGCGGGTCTCGTCGCCGCCGGACTGCACCCCAACCCGGTGCCGCACGCCCATGTCGTCACCACGACCACGCACAAGACCCTCGGCGGTCCGCGCGGCGGTGTGATCCTGTCCACGCAGGAGCTCGCCAAGAAGATCAACTCAGCAGTCTTCCCGGGCCAGCAGGGCGGTCCGCTGGAGCACGTCATCGCGGCGAAGGCGGTCGCGTTCAAGGTCGCGGCGTCCGAGGAGTTCCAGGAGCGCCAGCAGCGCACCATCGACGGCGCCCGGATCCTCGCCGCGCGTCTCGTCCGGGACGATGTGACCGAGCACGGCGTCTCCGTCCTGTCGGGCGGCACCGATGTGCACCTGGTCCTGGTCGACCTGCGCAACTCCGAGCTGGACGGCCAGCAGGCCGAGGACCGGCTCCACGAGGTGGGCATCACCGTCAACCGGAACGCCATTCCGAACGACCCGCGGCCGCCGATGGTCACCTCGGGTCTGCGGATCGGCACCCCGGCGCTGGCCACCCGCGGTTTCCAGGACGAGGACTTCCGTGAGGTTGCCGACATCATCGCCGAGGCGCTGAAGCCGTCGTACGACACTCAGGCGCTGAGCGCCCGGGTCTCGGCGCTGGCCGCGAAGCACCCGCTTTACCCCGGCCTGAAGTAGTTCCGTACGCTTTTGTACGAAACGCTTTTGTACGAACCCGTGGGGCACCGCGCACACTGGACAGTGCGCGCGGTGCCCCGCACCGTGTGCCCCGCTGTACCCCGCTCGCTTCTGCACCACCCCGGCAGACAACGGCGTCTACCAACCATCTAGGAGTTCTCCGTGGCCATCTCGGTCTTCGACCTGTTCTCGATCGGCATCGGCCCGTCCAGCTCCCACACGGTCGGCCCGATGCGCGCCGCCGCCATGTTCGCCCGGCGGCTCAAGAACGAGGGCATGCTGGCCCACACCGCCGCCATACGCGCAGAGCTCTTCGGCTCCCTGGGCGCGACCGGCCACGGCCACGGCACTCCCAAGGCGGTCCTGCTCGGCCTGGAGGGCAATTCTCCCCGTACCGTCGACGTCGAGACCGCGGACGCGCAGGTCGAGCGCATCCGTACCAGCGGCCGGATCAGTCTGCTCGGCAGCCACGAGATCGGCTTCGACTTCGACAAGGATCTGGTCCTGCACCGCCGCAAGGCGCTGCCGTACCACGCCAACGGCATGACGATCTTCGCGTACGACGCCGAGGGCGCGACGGTGCTGGAAAAGACGTACTACTCGGTGGGCGGCGGCTTCGTCGTTGACGAGGACGCTGTCGGCGAGGACCGGATCAAGCTCGACGACACCGTGCTGAAGTACCCCTTCCGCACCGGTGACGAGCTGCTGCGGCTCGCCCAGGAGAACGGTCTGTCCATCTCCGCGCTGATGCTGGAGAACGAGAAGGCCTGGCGCTCCGAGGAGGAGATCCGCGAGGGCCTGCTGGAGATCTGGCGGGTCATGCAGGCCTGTGTCTCGCGCGGCATGTCCCGCGAGGGCATCCTGCCCGGCGGTCTCAAGGTCCGCCGCCGTGCGGCCAACTCGGCCCGCCAGCTGCGCGCCGAGGGCGACGCGCTGGCCCGCTCCATGGAGTGGATCACGCTGTACGCGATGGCCGTGAACGAGGAGAACGCCGCGGGCGGCCGGGTGGTCACCGCCCCCACCAACGGCGCCGCGGGCATCATCCCGGCCGTGCTGCACTACTACATGAACTTCGTGCCCGGCGCCGACGAGGAGGGCGTGGTCCGCTTCCTGCTGGCCGCGAGCGCGATCGGCATGCTCTTCAAGGAGAACGCCTCCATCTCCGGCGCCGAGGTCGGCTGCCAGGGCGAGGTCGGTTCCGCCTGCTCGATGGCTGCGGGCGCGCTCGCCGAGGTGCTGGGCGGGACCCCTGAGCAGGTCGAGAACGCCGCGGAGATCGGCATGGAGCACAACCTCGGCCTGACCTGCGACCCGGTCGGCGGCCTGGTCCAGATTCCGTGCATCGAGCGCAACGGCATGGCTGCGGTGAAGGCCGTGACGGCGGCGAGAATGGCGATGCGCGGCGACGGCAGCCACAAGGTCTCGCTGGACAAGGTCATCAAGACGATGAAGGACACCGGCGCGGACATGTCGGTGAAGTACAAGGAGACCGCGCGCGGCGGCCTCGCGGTGAACATCATCGAATGCTGAGCATCGTCGGTGCTGAGCTTCATCGAGTGCTGAGCATCATCCGCTGCTGAGCCGGTGCGAAGACCTCGGCGGGTCAAGTCGGTTCACGCGAATTCACCCGCACGGGGGAGTTTTCTGAGCTCCGAACGTTTTTTCACCCCCGTGCGCCCGAAACCTCGCACTAGCCTCCCAGCCAGTACGCCCAACCCCAGGTGGCCACATCGGGCTCGCCGCAGCAAGGAGAAACAGCCATGGCCGAGGGGCTGACTTCCACGTCGTCCGGCTTACACGCACCCCTCCCCGGACCGTACGGCCGGGCCTACCGCACCCGGGGCCGTACCGTCGTCGAGCTGCACGGGGAGGTCGACATCGCCGCGGCGAAGCCCATCGGGGCCTATCTGGACGTGGTCACCGCCGTCCGCGGCCACCATGTGGTGGTCGATCTGACGCATGTGGCGTTCTTCGACTGCTCGGGACTGGCCCTGCTGTGCCGCGCGCGGCGGCGTACCGCCGAGAACGGCGGGCGGATGTGGGTGGTGTGCGACCGCCCGGCGATTCTGCGCGTGTTCCGGGCGGGCGCGGTGCTCGAAGTGCTCCGTACGCTGCCGACGCTGGACGGGGCCCTGGCGGCCGAGGACTGGTGAACTCCGGCGGTCCGGGGCCTGGCCGGGGAGCCTCCCCCAGAGCCTTCGGCCTGGGAGGTGCCCCCCGGTGGATCATGCCTTGCTCAGCCCTTGTCAGCCCTTGTCAGCCCTTGTCAGCCCTTGCTGAGCGAGGCCCAGAACTCCTCGAACGTCAACTGACCGTCGCCGTTCGTGTCCTTGGTCTTGATCACTGCCTCGGCGACCGTCTCGGTGACATTGAAGTCCCCCAGCTGCGCCATCACGCTCTTGTACTCCGCCGCCGTGATCAGGCCGTCGCCGTTCACGTCGTACCGCTCGAACGCCCGGCGCGCCTCTTCGATGTCGGCCACTGCTTCCGCCCCTTCTTGGTGCATTACTGACGGAGGTCAGATTAACGGCCTGGTGGAGACTTGGGGCGAGGAGGTACGCGGGATGAGCGACGCACTGGCGAGGATCCTGGCAGCCGCGGCGGCCGGGGAGTTCCCGCCACCGGACGGTTCCACAACCGTGGTCGGGCAGCCGAACGCGCGCGACGCGGGCGTGGTGGCGTTCACCGCGCACTCGGTGATCTTCACGGACGAGGATCCGGAGTGGGTACGGGCCGAGCTCGCCGCGACCGACTCCGACCGGCTTGCCGCCGCGATGAACCCGGCGTTCCTGGCCGCCATGCTGGCCCGCACCGGCCGCTCGATGAACACCATCGACATGCTGACGGTCGCCGCGGCGCTGCCGGGCAGGCCCGATCTCGAGCTGCGTGAGATCGAGGACCCGGACCACCCGCGAGTGGCGCGGGCCCTGAAGTTCCGTGACGGCGTACGGGTCTGGGCCGCCGCAGGCGGAGTGGTGGTGCTCGGCCGGGGTGTGGCCGGCCGCTGGGAGACCGCGATCGAGGTGGACGAACGGGCACGCGGCCTCGGTCTGGGCGTGGCGCTCGCTCTGGCGGCACGCCATCTGGTGCCGGACTCCGTGGTGTGGGCCCAGCAGTCGCCGGGGAACGCCCGCAGCGTGCGGACGTTCCAGGCCGCGGGCTTCAGACCGGTGGGCTCCGAGGCGCTGTTCGTGGCCGGCTGAACAGACGACAGAAAAGGCTTCAACTACCTTTTCCGTAGGGCGGAAGATGATTTTCCGCCCTACTGGATGCAGTTCTGGCCAAATCCCCGAGGAGAATTCGTCACTCTCCGCCGACGGGAGATAACTTCATGCCGTCGCCGCCACACCAGGAGCACAGGGCTCCCAGGGACAAGCGGCGCAAAGGTGATGTCATCGTGACGATCACAACCGACTCCTTCTCGGTCCGGCCCTTCACCCGTAACTGTCACATCATTTGGGACGAGGGCGACCATGTCCTGATCGAGGTTTCCCCGGGGAACAGCTATTTCTCCGCCCGCCGGATCACGGAACTCACACGCTGGGCGGCCCCGCGTTCCACCGCGGTGGACATCGTCTACGCCGATCTGCATGTGGCAGCCGTCTTCGCTTCATTGGGCCACGCTCCCGAACAAGCCGCCCGGCGCGCGGCCAAGGAGCTCAAGGCGGTACGCAGGCGAATTGTCGGCGGAGTGGCGGCGGCCGGGCCGCCGGGCCGCCGGATCGGTGTGCGGGCGCTGTCGGAGTTCTCCGACGATCGGGTCTACGCGCTGCTGCACCGGCGGGTCCAGCACTTCCTCGCCACCGACGATGAATTCCGCAAGAGCTGCGACCTCATGGTTCAGCAGTTCCTGGCGCCCAAACTGGCAGCCGGTGAATCCATCTCCCCCGAGCAGCGGTCCGCCTGTCTCGACTACATAGCCGCCGAACTCCCCTTCTTCCTCGACACTCCGGGGATTCTCGGCGTCCCTTCCTCCGTCTCCTGCTATAACGCGCTGATGCCGCTGACGGAACTTCTCTTCTCGAAGGGCGGCGGGCTACGAGTCGCCCGCAATCAGGCCTATGCCGTCGTACGGCCCGAAGCACCCGAAGCACCCGAAAGGAGCGCGCGGACCATGACCCCCAATCCCGAGCAGCTTGATTTCCCGCTCTCCCGGCGCGGTGATGTGCTCCCCGCCGAGTGCTCCTGGCTGCGCGAGAAACAGCCGGTGGCCAGGGTGCGTACGCTCACCGGCGACAGCGCCTGGCTGGTGAGCAGTTACGCGCTGGCCAAGCAAATTCTGGATGACGAGCGGTTCAGCCTCAAGGACACGGCCGCTCCCGGAGTGCCCCGGCAGTACGCGCTGACGATCCCGCCCGAGGTCGTCAACAACATGGGGAACATCAGCAGCACGGGGCTGCGCGGCGCGGTGATGAAGGCGCTCAGCCCACGGGCCGACGGCCTGCAGGAGTGGCTGCGCGCCAAGGCCGACGAACTCGTCGACGGCCTGCTGGCCGAGGGACCCCGGTCGACTTCCGGGCGGGGTTCGCAGACCCGTTCTCGGCTGCCCTGCACTGCAAGGTGATCGGGGTGCCGTTCGCCGACTGGCGGCGGCTGATGTCGGGGCTCGACATCGCCTTCATGACCAGCGTCCGGCCTTTCGACGGGGCGAGCCTCAACTGGTACAAGGACCTCGGCCATATGGTCGACCGGCTCAACTCCCCCGAGCGCACCGGTCTACTGGCCGCGCTGGCGGCGCTGCGCGAGGACGCGGAATCCGCGCATCTTACGGACGAGATGCTGGCGACCGTCGCCGTGTCGCTGTTCGGCGCGGGCGCGGTCTCCACCTCCGCCTTCCTGGTCCTGGCCGTGCTGGCGCTGCTCCAGCGCCCCGAGCTGATCGGGTACCTGCGGGACCACCCGGAGCGCATGGGGCCCGCCGTCGACGAGCTGCTGCGCTGGAATCTCTCGATCGGCGACGGACTGCCGCGGCTCGCCCTCGCCGATGTCCGGCTCGGTGAAGTCCTCGTCCGCAAGGGCGAGTTGGTGCTGGTCCTGGTGGAGGGGGCGAACTTCGACCCGGAGGTCTTCGAGAACCCCGAGCGCCTCGACCTGGAGCGGGCGCACAATCCGCATCTCTCGTTCGGGGGCGGCCGCCACTTCTGTCCGGCGTCCGGCCTGGGGCGGCTGCACGCCGAGACCGCGCTGGCGGCGATCGTGGAGCGGCTGCCGCGGCTGCGGCTCGCCGTACCGGATGAGCAGTTGGTGTGGCGTACGGGCTTCATCAAACGGCTGCCGGAGCGGCTGCCGGTGCTGTGGTGAGGCGGGGCCCTGCGGTGAGCCGTTAACCGGGGCTCCGCCCCAGACCCCGCGCCTCAAACTCCCCCAGACTTCGTCCGGGGGGACCCCCACGAGGCTGATTTTCGGGGCTCCGCCCCGGGCCCCGCTCCTCCGCCGGAGGGGCTTGATTTCAGCCCGTCCGGAACCGCGACTCAATCGCCGGCGGGGCTTGAATTTCCCGCCGGTCGGCCTGAAACTCCAGGCCGACCGGCGGAAATCAAGCCCGTTGGGGTCCCCCGGACGAAGTCTGGGGGGGGAGATTGAGGACACGGCCGGAGGCCGTACGGGGGCCGGGGACTCGCACCGCACTCGTCCTAGCGGAAGACACCCGTGTGGCCGAGCGAGTAGCGGCCGGGCTGCGGGTAGACCGCGAGTCCGTGCGGGCCGCCGCCCACCGCGATACGGGCCAGCTGCTTGCCGGTGGTGGTGTCGATCGCGTACACCTCGGAGTCGTAACGCCCGGACAGCCACAGCACCTTGCCGTCCGCCGAGACACCGCCCATGTCGGGGCTGCCGCCGTCCGGCAGCCACCACTTCTTGGTGAGCCTGTTCTGCTTGAAGTCGAAGATCGAGATGGAGCCCTCGCCCCGGTTGGGGATGTACATCTCCTTGGAGTCACGGCTGATGTAGAGGCCGTGGCAGCCCTTCCCGGTGGGCAGCAGCCCGGGCGTCAGGAAGCTGTCGCCGTCGAGCACCCAGATGCCGTGCGCCATCATGTCGGCGATGTAGAAGGTCTTGCCGTCCGGGGAGAGCTTCACGTCCTGCGGCATCGCGCCCTGGAAGGGCAGCTTCAGCCGGCCGATGACCTCCATCTTCTCCGTGTCGACCTTCAGCAGCTGGCCGGAGAACTCGCAGGAGACGACGAAGTACCTGCCGTCGGCGGAGAAGTCCGCGTGGTTGACGCCGTAGCAGGAGACCGGGGTCGACTTGACCTTCTTCATGGTGTGCGGGTCACGGAAGACGAGTTCGCGGTCCAGGGAGGCCATCACGATGGCGTACTTGCCGTTGGGCGTGAAGTAGAGGTTGTAGGGGTCGTGCACCTCCACCGCCTGGCCCGCGATGCCGGTGGCCGGGTCGATCGGGGTGAGCGTGTGGCCACGGTTGTTGTTGACCCAGAGCGTCTTCATGTCCCAGGACGGGACGACGTGCTGCGGCTGGACGCCGACCGGGATCGTCCCGATGACCTTGTACGTGGTGGGGTCGATGACCGAGACGGTGTTGGAGCTGGTGTTGGGGACGTACACCCGGGACGGGAAGCCCCTGACCACCGGCGAGAGCCTGCCCGGCCGGTCCGCGGAGTAGATGTCGTCCGGGTCGAGCACCGGCGGCATGCCGGGCAGTCCGGCCGGGGCAACGGCCTTGGGCCTGGCGGGCAGCGCGGCGGACTTGGTGCGGCGCTCCTCGTCGCCGTGTGAGCTGCAGCCCACGAACAGGGCGAACAGGGCGAACAGCGCGCCGGCGAGGAGCGCGGTGGTTCTCTTGGTGAGCGGAATGAGCGGGTGCATCAGGTCAGCAGCTCCGTGGTCGTCACCGCGCGCAGTCCGCGGCGGTCGAGGTCGTCGAGGAGGCCGGGTAGTGCGGCGACGGTGTCCGCATAGCCGAAGTGCAGGCTCACCACGGATCCGCGCTGGATCTGCCGGGTGACGTTGCGGGTGACGGCCGTGGCGCCGGGCGAGGTGAAGTCGAGGGAGTCGACGTCGTACGAGAGGACGTGCGGGTAGCCGGCCCGGTGGGCCAGTCCGGCGACGAGGGGGGTCGCGTACTGCGTACGGGAGG
The DNA here is from genome assembly GCF_030817355.1 of Streptomyces sp. V1I1. NCBI lineage: Bacteria > Bacillati > Actinomycetota > Actinomycetes > Kitasatosporales > Streptomycetaceae > Streptomyces > Streptomyces sp. V1I1. The sequence continues at coordinate 2,421,739 of NZ_JAUSZH010000001.1, forward strand.
GGCGGAACCAGCTGCCGATGGAACCGGTGAGCCGGCGCAGCCGCTCGGCGCAGTCGGTGATCTCGGCGTACGCCTCGGTCTCGGACATCGATGAGATGCCCAGATGGCGCTGGGTGTGGTTGCCGAGGTCGTGGCTGCCGTCGAGGATCCGGCGGGCAAGCTCGGGGTGCTGGTCGAGCCAGTCGCCGACGACGAGCACGGTGATGCGGGCGCCGGCCCGCTCGGCCTCGGCGAGCACGGCCTTGGCGATGTCCGGGCCGCCCTGGCCGTGGAAGGTGAGGGCCACCCTGTCGCGGTCGCGTGGGCCGTGCGCGATCTCGGCGGGCTGCCCGGGGGAACGGCGCGGGGCAGGTGCGGGACGGGGACCGCGGGACGGCCGGGCAGACGCGACGGGCGGCGCCGGGGCGGGACCGCCGTCGGTGCAGCCTGTGGCGGCGGCGGCCCCCACCCCTGCGCGCAGTGCGCTGCGGCGGTCGATCGAGCTCACGGGAAAGCACAGTAGGGGCGAACCAGGCAAAAAATAACGATTGAGCCAATTCGGGATATTCGCAGGTCGGACCGCCGGAGCCCGGTCTTCAATCGGCGAGGCAATGAAACACTCGCCAAACCCTATATTTATTCAGCATTTACTAGGCAGGTGGCCCATCTCACCTACGATTCACTTCCAAGTTGCTTCGCTTTGCTCACGTATGCCCGAGTAAGGACTTTTGGCAGTGCGGTTTCCCGTCTGCCATAGTCGATGACACGACCCCCATTGACCCGGGCCAGGTCGTCGCAAGCTGCCGTGGATACACCCCCCAATCCACGGCGCTCCGCAGAAGCCCCCGCTCAGGGGGCTTCTGTGTGTCCGGGTCGCACTGTCCGGGGCAAGCCGTCCGGGTCGTGTCAGCGGTCTGAGACCCGCATCTCGAACCACGTGGTCTTGCCGCGCGGCAGCAGATCCACGCCCCACCGGTCGGAGAGTTTGTCGACGAGGAAGAGCCCACGGCCGCTGATGTCCATCTCCTGGACCGGCATCAGACAGGGCAGACCCCGCGAGGGATCGCGGACCTCGATCCTGATCCAGCCGCGGCGGCGCAGCATCCGCAGCCCGAAGACCCGTGCCCCGGTGTGCCGTACGGCGTTGCCGACGAGCTCCGAGACCAGTAACACCGCGTGCTCGGCGGTCTGCGGGGAGAGTGCCCACTGGCGCAGCACCACGCACTGGGTCAGCCGGCGCGCGGTGGCGGCGGACTCGGGGCGGGAGGGGAGCTTTATTTCCTCGTCCGTGGGATCGCCGAACAACTCCAGTGCCCTGAGCGCCTGTTCGTCCTCGACGGCAGGCAACCACCGCGCCGCGGCCGCGTTGCCGCGCTGCCGCGGCTGTTCCACACCTTCGAGGCCCGCCATGCCCCCATCATGGCCGCAACGAGCGAATTCCGGGGCCGTTCCGGCGGAATAGGGCCCCCGGAATCGGCTGCTCCGGGGGGATCTGACGGCATATGACTATGGCCGTATGCAGGCCCTCACGCCCGTCCTGAGCTGCCCTGACGCCTTGCTTATGAATGATCGCCAAGCGCTGCGGACCGATAGGACTTAAGGCTGCTTTAAGGCCCAGCTAAGCTGCACACAGGGTTGACGCGGACAGCCGATGTATCCAACTGACTTGAACTCAGAGGAACTTGGCCTTGCCCGGGCCCTCTTCCACAAAGCTGCGCATCCCGCGCTCGCGGTCCTCTGTCGCGAACAGGCCCGCGAACCAGTTGCGTTCAATGGCGAGGCCCGTCTCGATGTCCGTCTCAAGACCCGCGTCGATGGACTCCTTGGCGGCGCGCAGTGCCAGCGCAGGTCCCTGGGCGAGCTTCGCGGCCCAGGCGTGGGCCTGCTCGTACACCTCGGCGGCCGGTACGACACGGTCCACCAGGCCCAGTTGGAGCGCCTCGTCCGCCTTCACCATGCGGCCGGTGAAGATCAGGTCCTTGGCTTTGGACGGGCCGATCAGCCGCGACAGCCGCTGGGTGCCGCCGGCGCCCGGGATCAGGCCCAGCAGGATCTCCGGCTGACCGAGCTTGGCGTTGTCCGCGGCGATCCGGAAGTCGGCGCAGAGCGCCAGCTCGCAGCCACCGCCCAGCGCATAGCCGGTGACGGCCGCGACGACGGGCTTGGGGATGCGGGCGACGGCGGTGAAGGATTCCTGGAGTGCCCGGGACCGCACGACCATCGCCGTGTGGTCCATCGCCTGCATCTCCTTGATGTCGGCGCCGGCCGCGAACACCTTCTCGCCGCCGTACAGGATCACGGCCCGTACGTCGTCCCGGCGGGCCGCCTCATCGGCGAGCTCGCGCAGCCGGTCCTGGACTGCGATGTCCAGCGCGTTCATCGGCGGGCGGTCGAGACGGATGGTGCCGACACCTTCGGAGACCTCAAGATTGACTGTCATGGACCGAGGTTAGCCCGCGTTAACGGCAACGGACCCGGTGCTCTCCGTCACAGCACCGGGTCCGTTCTCGTCGTACAGGAACTACTTGGTCCACTCCGCCCAGGACATGTTCCAGCCGTTCAGGCCGTTCTCCGGGGATATCTGCTTGTCCTTGGAGTTCTTCACGATCACCACGTCGCCGATGATCGAGCTGTCGAAGAACCAGGCCGCCGGAGTGGAGCCGTCACCGGCGCCGCGGGCGTCGCGCAGGCCCACGCAGCCGTGGCTGACATTCGCCGATCCGAAGGTCCCGGACGAGGCCCAGTAGTTGCCGTGGACGAAGGTGCCCGAGTTGGACAGGCGCATCGCGTGCGGCACGTCCTTGATGTCGTACTCGCCGCCGAAGCCGACGGTGGCGCCGTTCATCCGGGTCACCTTGTACTTCTCGCTGATGACCATCTGGCCGTTGTACGTCGTGGTCGACGGCGCGCCGGCGGTTATCGGGATGTTCTTGATCTGCTTGCCGTCGCGTACGACCTTCATCCGGTGCGACTTGGCGTCCACGGTGGAGACCTGGCTGCGGCCGATGGTGAACTTCACCGTCTTGGACTGCTTGCCGTACACACCCGGGCGGCCCTCGACGCCGTCCAGGTTCAGCTTCACGGTCACCTTGGTGCCCGCGGCCCAGTACTTCTCCGGGCGGAAGTCGAGGCGGTCGTTGCCGAACCAGTGGCCCTCGACCGGCACCGACGGCTCGGCCGTCACCTTGATGGCCCGCTCGACGGCGGCGGGGTCGGTGATGCCACGGGTGAAGTTGATCGAGACCGGCATGCCGACGCCGACCGTCGAACCGTCCTCGGGGTTGTAGTGCCCGATGAAGGTGTTCTTCGGGACGAGCGTGGTGAAGCTGGTGTCCTTCGCCGACTCACGGCCGTCCGCGTCCTTGGCGACGGCGTGCACCTTGTACTTGGTGGAACCGGCCAGATGCTGCAGCGGCTGCCAACTGGCGCCGTCCGCGGCGAGCTTGCCCTCGACCGGGGCGCCCTTGTCGTCCTGGACCGTGACCGTGGTCAGCTTGCCCTTGGCCGCGGTGACCTTCAGCGCGCCACTGGTGGCGACCGAGTCGGCGCCGTCCTTGGGCGCTATGGTCACCACCGCCTGGGAGGCCGCGTTCCCGACCTTCCCGCCGTCCTTATTGCCCTTGCCGTCGCTGTCCTTGTCGGAGTCACCGCCCCCGCAGGCCGTGACCAGCACCAGCAATGCCCCCAGCGCCAGAGCCCGCAGCGGGGCGCCCCCACGCCCGCGTCCCGCCCCGGCCGACGCCCCCGATATCGGCTGCCCGTTCAAAATGGTCTCTCCCCTCGCACGGCCTGGCCCCGCCAAAGCCCGCACCCCCGCGCGCCTCACGCACGCACGGCGATAGATAATCACACCGCGGGTAGTTGATCCTCCCCGCGAATGTCACCGTTCAGTCCCAACTTGTCCGGTGGGCTCATCTGAACGGTGCGGGCCTTGCAGGTCAGGCGAGGGTCAGCCCAGCGCGGAACCGGCCTTCCACGTCTTCCAGTCCAGGTTCCAGCCGCCGAGGCCGTTACTGGGGTCGACCTTCTTGTCACGCGAATTGAAGACCTCGACCACATCGCCGATCAGCGTCCGGTCGAAGAACCAGCCGGCCGGGGTGTCCCCGCTGCCGCCCTTCACATCACGCAGTCCGACACAGCCATGGGACACATTCGCCGAGCCGAACGTCTCCGGCGCGGCCCAGTAGTTGCCGTGCAGGAAGGTGCCGGATTTGGTCAGCCGCAGCGCGTGCGGCACATCCTTGATGTCGTACTCGCCCCTGCCGTTCCGCCTCTTGAAGCCGACCGTCGCACCGTTCATCCGGGTCACGTCGAACATCTCCATGACCACCATCTTTCCGTTGTACGTCGTCGACTTCGGTGCTCCGGCCGTGATCGGCAGGGTCGCCAGAACCCCGCCGTCGCGCCGTACCTCCATGGTGTGCTTCGCCGCGTCGACGAGCGAGACCTGCGAACGGCCGATGGTGAAGGCGACGGTCTTCTGCTGGATGCCGTACACCCCCGGCGCGCCCTCGACGTCGCGCAGCCGCAGCTCGACGGTGACCTTGGTGCCCGGCTTCCAGTAGTCGCGCGGACGGAAGTCGAGGCGCTCGCTACCGAACCAGTGGCCTGCGATCTCGACCGGCGGGTCCGAGCTGATGCGGATGGCGCGCTCGACGGCCTCGCGGTCCTCGATCTCCCGGTTGAAGTCGAAGGAGACGATCATGCCGGTGCCGACGGTCGAGCGGTTCTCGGGCTTGAAGTAGCCGATGAAGCGGCGCTCGGGGACCTGCGTGGTGAAGGTCGTATGGCGCGCCGAGCGGCGGCCGTGCCCGTCCAGCGCGACCACGTCGACGCTGTACTTGGCGGCCAGGTCGAGGCGGGTGCCCTCGTCCGGCTTCCAGCTCAGGCCGTCCTCGGAGATCTCGCCGTGGATCTCGGTGGGCTGGGCGTCCTCGACCTGCGTCACCTTGACCCGCTCGAGCCGCCCGCTGGGCAACCGCACCTCGAGGGGGCCGTCGGGGCCGACCCCCTTCGCGCCGTCCTCGGGGACAACTCGGATCGTGTCCTCGATCGACCGCGGCTTGCTGCCGATGTCCAGCTTCTCGCTGGTGCAGCCGGTCAGCCCGGCCATGAGTCCTGCCCATGTCAGGGCGATGGCCACGCCCTGCCCTGCCCGCTTCATTACGTGTCTCACGTACCGCCCAACGACCACGCCCCTCCAGGGGAAACGTGAGAGCAGGGCCATGTTGGGACAAGAGCAGCGCGGGCAGAACAGGTGGGAGGCCACGCGTGGGCTGCCGCGGCCGGGACGCCGTGAGCAGCCGTACTCCCCCAGAGCCTTCCGGCGCCTGGGGAGGTATCCCCAGCGTGGCCCGACGAGCCGCGGGAGGCCGGCAGGTGTCGAGCGCAGCCGAGCAGGAGACAGTGCAGGAGGGGGTGCGGGACGACCTGCCCGGCCCACTTCCGGCGGCCGGGGTCAACGGCCTCCACCGGGAGCCCGGAGCCCGCAGGCCATCGGTGTGGCCGGGGGCGCCGACGCCTCTCGGGGCCCGTTTCCGGGTCGGTCCGGACGGGGTGGCGGGGACCAACTTCGCGCTCTGGGCGGGCGGTGCGGAGGCGGTCGAGCTGTGCCTCTTCGACGACGGGGGCGATTCGGCCACGGAGACGCGGCTGCCGCTGACCGAGCTGACGCATGAGATCTGGCACGGCTTCGTGCCCGGGATCCGGCCGGGTCAGCGGTACGGCTACCGGGTGCACGGCCGCTGGGACCCGTGGACGGGTGCCCGCTGGAATCCGGCGAAGCTGCTGCTCGATCCGTACGCACGGGCGGTGGACGGGGACTTCGGCCTGCCCGCGGAGGTGTACGGACACGTACGCGACTGGCCGCAGCAGCATGTCGCGGACACCGTGCGCGACGACCGGGACTCGGCGCCCCATGTGCCCAAGGGCGTCGTCGTCCACGATGACGACGACTGGGCGGACGACCGCAGGCCCAAGACCCCGTGGGCGGACTCGGTCATATACGAACTTCATGTGCGTGGCTTCACCAAGCTCCATCCGGGGATCCCCGAAGAGCTGCGGGGCACCTACGCGGGGCTCGCGCATCCGGCGGCGATCGAGCATCTGGTGCGGCTCGGGGTGACGGCGGTCGAACTGCTGCCGGTGCACCAGTACGCGCACGAGGACCATCTGCTGAAGCGGGGGCTGCGCAACTACTGGGGCTACAACTCCATCGGCTACTTCGCGCCGCATGCCGGGTACTCGGCGAGCGGAACGCGGGGGGAGCAGGTCGGCGAGTTCAAACGGATGGTGCGCGCGCTGCACACCGCAGGCATCGAGGTCATCCTCGATGTGGTCTACAACCACACCGCGGAGGCGGGTGAGCTGGGTCCGACGCTGTCGCTGCGCGGGATCGACAACCGCGGCTACTACCGCCTCCAGTCGGACGCCCGGACGTACGCCGATTACACCGGGTGCGGCAATACGTTGCATGTGGTGCAGCCACATGTGCTGCGGCTGATCACCGATTCGCTGCGCTACTGGGTGACCGAGATGGGCGTCGACGGCTTCCGCTTCGACCTGGCGGCGGCGCTGGCACGCTCCATGCACGACGTCGACATGCTCTCCCCCTTCCTCGCGGTGATCGCCCAGGACCCGGTGCTGCGGCGGGTGAAGCTGATCGCCGAGCCGTGGGACGTCGGCAACGGCGGCTACCAGGTGGGCGCGTTCCCGCCGCTGTGGACCGAGTGGAACGACCGGTACCGCGACGCCGTACGGGACTTCTGGCGCGGCGCGCTGCCCGACGTACGAGATCTGGGATACCGGCTTTCCGGATCCAGCGATCTGTACGCGTGGGGAGGGCGGCGGCCGTACGCCTCCATCAACTTCGTCACAGCGCACGACGGGTACACCCTGCGCGACCTGGTCAGTTACGAACAGAAGCACAACGAGGCCAACGGGGAGGGCAATCGGGACGGCACAAACGGCAACCGGTCCTGGAACTGCGGCGCGGAGGGCGAGAGTGACGATCCGCGCATCAACGCGCTGCGGCGGCGCCAGCTGCGGAATCTGCTGACCACCCTGCTGGTGTCGACGGGTGTGCCGATGCTGGTCGCGGGCGACGAGATGGGCCGTACGCAGGGTGGCAACAACAACGCCTACTGCCAGGACAACGAGGTCGGCTGGCTGGACTGGTCGCTGCTGGAGACTCCAGGACCGCGTGGCCTGCTGGAGCTGACCACCCGGCTGCTGGCCCTGCGCCACAGCCACCCGGTGCTGCGCCGCCGCGCCTTCTTCTCGGGCCGCGCCCGGGCGGCGGACGGACTGCGGGACCTCGCCTGGTTCACCCCGCACGGCACGGAGATGACGGAACGGGACTGGTACGCCCCGGCGTCGACGCTGGCGCTCTATCTCTCGGGCCGTGACATCCCGGGGCGTGACGCGCGTGGAGCGGAGGTGACAGACGACAGCTTCCTGACGGTCCTGCACTCGGCGGACCGGCCGACGAGCTTCCAGCTGCCGGGCCCGCCGTGGGCGCAGTCGTACGAGCTGGTGGTGGACACCTCGCGGGAGGACCAGGAAACGGCGCCGGGAACGGTGCACGCGGGCGGGGAGACGGTGACGGTGCCGGCGCGGTCGGTGCTGCTGCTGCGGGTCAGGACGTAGGCCTGGCACCGGCGGGCTCGGCGCGGCGGCTGCGGCAGGCGGGGCTGCGGTGCGGCCAAAATCGGATGAGCGCTGTCAGTGGTGAACCGTAGGCTCGCGACTGATGCCCGAAACACATGCAGCTGCCAAGGACCGGTCCGCCGTACGATCGCTGCTACGGCTGTGGCCGTATGTACGCCCCGTCCGAACTCGCCTGTTCAGTGCGGCATTTGTCGCCGTCGTGGCCTCCTGTCTGGGCCTGGTCATTCCCCTGGTGCTGAAGTGGCTCGTGGACGGCCCGGTGGCGGGCCGGGACCCCGGCGGGGTCTGGCTCGGAGCGCTGGCCCTGCTGTTGCTGGGGGTCGCCGAGGCGGGGCTCTTCGGATTGAGGCGGTGGCTGGTGGCCCGGCCGCTGGCCGGGGTCGAGTCGGCGATGCGGGCGGACCTCTACCGGCATCTGCAGCGGCTGCCGGTGGCCTTCCACGACCGGTGGCCGTCGGGCCAGTTACTGTCGCGCGGCACGACGGATCTGATGCTGCTGCGGATGTTCTTGGCGTTCCCATTGACCTTTCTGCTGGTCAACGCGGTGACGATTCTGGCCGGGTTTGTGATTCTGCTCGGCCAGGAGTGGACGCTGGGTCTGGTGCTGCTCTCGCCGATCGTGCCGCTGGTGATTCTCTGCTCGCTGTTCGAGTCGCGGTACGCGGTCGTCGCGCGGCAGGCGCAGGACCAGGTCGGCGATCTGACGACGGTTGTCGAGGAGAGCGTGCTCGGCATCCGCATCATCAAGGGCTTCGGCCGCCACCGCAGCCAGACGCTGGCCTTCCGCGAGCTGTCGGAACGGCTGCGGGGCACGGAGCTGGGCAAGGCGCGGCTGCTGGCGGGGATCTGGGCGCTGATCACGACGATCCCCGAGGTGACGATCGGCGCGGCTCTGGTGCTCGGCACCGTCCAGGTCGCGGACGGCGGCCTGTCGGCGGGCACGCTGGTGGCGTTCCTGTCGACGGCGCTGGCGCTGCGGTGGCCGGTGGAGTCGATCGGCTTTCTGCTGGCGATGAGCCAGGAGGCGGCGACGGCTACGGAACGGTATTTCGAGGTGATGGACGCGGCGGAGGAGTCGGACACGGTACTCCCGGCCGAGGCGACGGCCGAGGGTGCGGACGGGCTACGGTTCGAGGCCGTCGAATTCCGCTACCCGGACGCGCCCGCCGACGCACCGCCTGTGCTCGCCCGTATCGATCTACGGGTGCGGCCCGGGGAGACCATGGCCCTGGTGGGGGGCACGGGCTCCGGGAAGACGACGCTCACCGCGCTCGTACCGCGGCTGCACGAAGTGAGTGCCGGGCGGATCACGCTGGACGGGGAGAACATCGCCGCGATGCCACGGGAGCGGCTGCGGCGGCTGGTGTCGGTGGCGTTCGAGGAGCCGACGCTTTTCTCGGCGAGCGTCGGCGAGAACGTCCTGATGGGCGCGGAGGGCGCGGGCGAGGGAGAGTTGGGCCGGGCGCTGGACATCGCGCAGGCCGGTTTCGTGCGTGCGCTGCCGTACGGCGCGGACACCCAGGTCGGCGAACAGGGCCTCAGCCTCTCCGGCGGCCAGCGTCAACGCCTCGCCCTGGCCCGGGCGGTGGTCGGCCGTCCGCGCTTCCTGGTCCTCGACGACCCGCTGTCGGCGCTGGACGTGCACACGGAGACCCTGGTGGAGGCGGCCCTGCGCAGAGTGCTGGAAGGCACGACGGCCCTGGTGGTGGCGCACCGCCCGTCGACGGTGATGCTGGCGGACCGGGTGGCGCTGCTGTCGGGGGGCCGGATCGCGGCGGTGGGCACGCATCGGGAACTGCTGCGTACGAATGCGGAGTACGCGTGGCTGATGTCGGGAGCGGAGTCGCTGCCGCGCGAGGCCCGACCCGAGGTGGGGGCCGGTGGGTCGACAGGCGCCGAGGCCGGCCGGCCCGCGCCAGAGAGCGGCGGGACGGCAGTCCTGGCGGCAGCGGCTGCCACCGGGGAGGACGCTGCCGGGCCGGCGTGCGGCGAAGCCGCAGCCCTCGCCGGGCGGGACGTGGCCGACGGGGCACTCGGTGGCCGGGGGCCCCGGGACGTGCCTTCCCATGGTGCGGCCCAACTGCCCCCGGCCACCTCGTCCGGCCACGCTGAAGGGAGTCCCCGATGACCACGACCACCACCTCGACCGGCCCCGGTGGCGTCCAGGGCGGGGACGATCCCTTCGACCGGGATGCCCTGCCCGCGTCCCAGGGAGCGACCGGTGCGCTGCTGCGGTCTCTCCTCGCCGCCCGACGCGCACGCGTCGTCCTGGCCGCGCTCCTCCTGCTGCTCCAGCAGGCCGCCGTCCAGGCCGGGCCCCTCCTCGTCGCGTACGCCATCGACCGCGGCGTACCCGCCTTCCGGCGGCACGACTACGGGCCGCTCATCGCCGTCGCCACCGGGTACGCCGTATCCGCGCTCGGCGCCGGACTTCTCCAGTACTCCTTCATCCGCACCTCCGCCCGCGTCAATCAGGACGTCCTCCTCGACATGCGCGGCCGGATCTTCCGCCAAGCCCAGGCCCTGAGCGTCGACTTCCACGAGCGCTACACCTCCGGCCGGTTGATCTCCCGCTCGACCACCGACGTGGAGTCCCTGCGGGAGCTGCTCAGCGAAGGGCTCCAGGAGCTGATCACGGTCGTCCTCGCCTTCGTCTACATCTCGGCCATGCTGCTCTGGCTGGACCTCGGGCTCGGCGCGCTCGCCGTGCTCTCCTTCGTACCGCTGTATCTGCTGGTACGCCGCTACCGGCGCCGCGTCGCCGTCGTCTTCCGCACCCGCTCCACCCTGATCGCCACGGTCATCGTGAAGTTCGCGGAGACGATGAACGGCATCCGCCCGGTGCGCGCGTTCCGGCGCGAGCACTCCAACGACGTGGAGTTCCGGCGCCTCAACCACAGCCATGAGCGCAGCAACGGCGACGGCCTGCTGGAGATGGCGCGCTATGTCATCGGCTCCCGGCTCGTCGCCAACACCGCCGTCGCCGGGATCGTCCTCTGGGGCGCGTACCGCGTCGCCTCCGGCACCCTCGCGCTCGGCGTGCTGGCCGCCGCCGTGCTGTATCTGCGCCGGCTGTACGACCCGATCGACCGACTCGGGATGTTCCTCAACTCCTACCAGTCCGCGGCCGCCTCGCTCGAGAAGATCGCTGGTCTGCTGGCCCAGACGCCGTCCGTACCGGAGGCGCGGGACCCCAAGAAGCTGCCCGCCCGGCACAGCGACCATCCGGGCCGCGAGGTCGTCTTCGAGGGCGTCCGCTTCGCCTACGGCACCGGCGGCGAGGTGCTGCCCCGCTTCGACCTGATGATCCCGGCCGGCCAGACGGTCGCCGTCGTCGGCTCGACCGGCGCGGGCAAGTCCACGCTGGCCAAGCTGCTGGCCCGCTTCTACGACCCCACCGAGGGCCGGGTCCTCCTCGACGGCGTCGAGCTGCGCGATCTGGCCACGCCCGAACTGCGGCGCGGGGTCGTGATGGTGACGCAGGAGGCGTTCCTGTTCTCCGGGACGGTCGCGGAGAACATCGCGATCGGACGACCGGACGCTTCGCGGGCTGAGATCGAGCGCGCCGCGAAGGCGATCGGCGCACACGATTTCATCAGCGGCCTGCCGGACGGCTACGACACCGACGTGCGCAAACGGGGCGGCCGGATCTCGGCCGGCCAGCGCCAACTGGTCGCATTCGCCCGCGCGCTGCTCGCCGACCCGGCGGTGCTGATCCTCGACGAAGCGACGAGCTCGCTCGACATCCCGGGCGAACGGGCGGTGCAGCGGGCGATGGACACGGTGCTGCACGGGCGTACGGCTGTCGTGATCGCGCACCGGCTGTCGACGGTGGAGATCGCGGACCGGGTGCTGGTGATGGAGCATGGGCGGATCGTGGAGGACGGGTCACCGGCCGAACTCATAGGCGGAGAGGGGCGGTTCGCGGATCTGCACCGGGCCTGGCGGGACAGCCTGGTCTGACGTGGCCTGTCAGCCAAGGGCGCGGTCGAGGTTGAACGCGGCGCTGATCAGTGAGAGGTGGGTGAACGCCTGTGGGAAGTTGCCGAGCTGTTCGCCGGTCAGTCCGATTTCCTCGGCGTACAGGCCGACGTGGTTGGCGTAGGTAAGCATCTTCTCGAAGGCCAGCCGGGCCTCCTCCAGCCGTCCGGCGCGGGCGAGCGCCTCGACGTACCAGAAGGAGCAGATCGAGAAGGTGCCCTCGGCCCCCCGGAGGCCGTCCGGGCTGGCTTCGGGGTCGTAGCGGTAGACCAACGAGTCTGAGACCAGGTCCGCGGTGAGCGCGTCCAGGGTCGCGAGCCATTTGGGGTCGGTTGGTGAGATGAATTTGGCCATCGGCATCATCAGCACAGAGGCGTCGAGTACGTGGGCGTCGAGGTGCTGAACGAACGCCCCTCGTTCAGGGCTCCAGCCGCGTTGCATGATCTGCCGGTAGATCGCATCACGGCTCTGCCGCCACCGGGGGAGGTCTGCGGGCAGGCCGCGCCGGTTCGCCATCCGGATGGCTCGTTCTATCGCCACCCAGCTCATCAGCCGCGAATACAGATAGTTCCTGCGTCCCCCGCGCGTTTCCCACACGCCGTCGTCGGGTTGGTCCCAGTGGTCGCAGAGCCAGTCCACCAGTACACCGATCTCCTCCCACCGGTCGCTGCTGATGGGTTGTCCCCACTTGTCGTACAGATACACGGAGTCGATGAGCGCTCCGTAGATGTCCAGCTGGAGCTGGCCGGTGGCGGCGTTTCCCACCCGCACCGGGGCGGACCCCATGTAGCCCTCGAGGTGGGGCAGCTCGCGCTCGGGCAGCTCGCCGCGCCCGTCGATTCCGTACATGATCTGCAGCGGACCCGCGGGACCGCTGCCCCGCATGATGCCCCGCTCGGACAGGAAGCGCATGAACGCCTCGGCCTCTCCGGTGAACCCCAGCCTGAGCATGGCGTAGACACAGAAGGCGGCGTCACGGACCCACACGAACCGGTAGTCCCAGTTGCGCTCGCCGCCGACCAGCTCGGGCAGGCTGGTCGTCGGGGCAGCCACGATCGCACCGGTGGGCGCGTAGGTGAGCAGCTTCAGCACGAGCGCGGAGCGGTGCACCATCTCCCGCCACCGTCCCTGGTAGCGGGAGCCGGCCAGCCAGTTGCGCCAGAACCTGACTGTCGTCTCGAACTGGTCCTCCGCCTCGGCCTCGGGACAGGCCCGCGGGATGACGTCATCACTGATCTGGTCAAGGGCGAACACCGCGGACTCGCCTTCGAGGAGCTTGAAGCGCGACCGCACGTCCAGGCCGTCGCACTCCAGCGGCGCGGTGGCGGTCAGCCCCAACGACAGACTCTCGGACCGGAACATTGCATAGTTGCCCTGCAGCTCCGCGGAATGCGGTTCGGCCCCGTAGCCGAAGCGGGGAGCCACCCGCGCTGTGAACGGAAGCGATCCCCGAACGCAGATCACCCGCCGGATCAGCCGGTGCCGGGCCGCCGCGCCCGAGTCGTCCTTGACCGGCATGAAGTCCTGGATCTCGGCCACCCCGTCGGAGGCGAAGAACCGGGTGATGAGGACGTTGGTGTCGGGAAAGTAGAACTGCCGAGTTCGCGTCGGCACTTCGGCGGCCAGCTCGAAGGATCCGCCCCGGTTCGTGTCCAGAATGGAGGCGAACACGCTCGGCGAGTCAAAGCGCGGGCAGCAGTACCAATCGATGGTGCCGTTGGTGCCCACGAGTGCCGCGGTGTGAAGATCACCGATAAGGCCGTGCTCGGCGATCGGCAGATAGGGCGAGAGGCCCTCTCGTCCGAATCCGGCGTTCGCCATATCGGCCTCCCTACGACCGCAGGGCGCATAGTGCGTACACGTGATACTAGATCTTCACGGCCGCGGATGCCATCGCGGCCCAGTGGCGCTCCTGAATGACATCACAGGGTCTGACCTGGCATGACGTTACTCAGGACTGGGGCTGCGGCAAGGTCGGCGGCTACCTCCCGTCCCGGGGAGCGACCTTGCCGACGAAATCCCTGAGCGTGGTCTCAGGCGGCGCGCAGCGGGGCCAGCGCCAGGCTCCACGACACGACCTGGTCGAGCGTGGCGGTGAGCGACTCGCGCTGGAAGTCGCCGGGCTTGAAAACACTGAAGTTCTCGAAGTCGGTGAACAGGGACAGCGCAACCTGGGCGCGTACGTCGGCCATCTGGAGTTCGCCGGCGATCAGGCGCAGGTGCTCCACGGCACGGGTGCCGCCGGCCGAGCCGTAGCTGACGAACCCGACGGCCTTGTTGTTCCACTCGGCGTAGAGGTAGTCGATGGCGTTCTTCAGCGCGCCGGAGGTGGAGTGGTTGTACTCCGGCGTCACCATCACGTAGCCGTCGAACGAGGCGATCTTGTTGGCCCAGCGCAGGGTGTGCGGCTGCGTGTACTGGCCCAGTGACGGCGGGTACGCCTCGTCGAGGTGGGGGAGCTTGTAGTCGAGCAGGTCGACAAGCTCGAACTCCGCGTCGGTGCGCCGCGCGGCGACCTCGTGCACCCAGCGGGCGACGGCCTCCCCGTTGCGTCCGGGGCGGGTGCTGCCAAGGATGATCCCGATCTTGGTCATGAGTGTTCCTCTATGACTTTCTGTTGATCGATCTACGAAAGTAATTGCTCCGTCAATCAATCATGTGGCGCTTGCTGCGTCAAGCAACTAAGATGGACGGATGTCCACCGCCGAGCAGCCACTGCAACCCATGAGCACGGACGAGGAAGCGCTGGTGCGCGAGCTCGGCCGGGTGATGATCGTCCTGCCCCGCGTCGTCGACGCCGACATGATGCGCGAGCAGCACCTGCCGCTCTCCGAGTACACGACACTCATGTATCTGTCCGAGGCCCCGCACCGGCTGATGCGCATGAGCGAGCTCGCCGCCGTCAGCAACCTCTCACTGAGCGGGATGACCCGCATCGTCACCCGCCTGGAGAAGCAGGGACTGGTCGAACGGGTCAGGTGCGGCGAGGACGGCCGCGGGTGGAACGCCGTCCTCACCGATGCGGGCCTCGCCCGGCTGCAACAGGCATGGCCCGCCCACCTGGCCAGCGTCCGGCGCCACGTCCTCGACCACGTCGAAGGCACCGACCTGACCCAGCTCATCCGCGCATTGAGGCGCATCGCGACTGACACACCCGGTGACGCGCATCCGAGGAGTACGTCATGAACAGCCCTTCGACCGGCCAGACCGGTGGGGGAGACATCACGCTTGGGCTGGACACGTTCGGTGATGTGACGAACGACGCCGAAGGCAAGTCGCTGTCGCACGGCCAGACCATCCGCCATCTGGTCGAGGAAGGCGTCCTTGCCGACCGGGTCGGCCTGGACTATTTCGGCATCGGCGAGCACCACACCGATTCGATGCCGCTCTCGGCTGCCGACGTGGTGCTCGCGGCCATCGCTTCGCGCACATCGCGCATCCGCCTCGGTTCGGCAGTGACAGTGATCAGCTCCGACGATCCCGTCCGCGTCTTCCAGCGCTACGCCACTCTCGACGCCGTTTCCGGCGGTCGCGCCGAGGTGATCCTCGGCAGGGGATCGAGCACCGAGTCCTTCCCGATCTTCGGCTATGACCTGAGCGACTACGAGGAACTGTTCGAGGAGAAGGTCGGCCTCTTCGCCGAGCTGCTCCGGGAGAAGCCCGTCACCTGGTCCGGCAACACCCGCGCGTCCCTCGACGGTCTCTCCATCTACCCGCACAGCGAGTCGGGATCGATCCCGACCTGGATCGGCGTCGGCGGCAGCCCCCAGTCGGTCATCCGGACCGCCCGGTACGGGTTCTCGCTGATGCTCGCGATCATCGGGGGCGAGACAGCCCGCTTCGCGCCGTTCTCACAGCTGTTCCAGCAGGCGCTGGAGAAGTTCGGACAACCCCCGCGGCCCGTCGGCGTCCATGCGCCCGGCCATGTCGCCGCCACCGACGAACAGGCGGTGGAGGAGTTCCTGCCCGCCTTCGAAGCCGTGATACGAAGCGTGTCCAAGCAGCGCGGCTTCCGCACCCCCACCCGCGAGAGCCTCATGCGCGATGTCGGCCCCGGCGGCGCGCTGCACGTCGGATCGCCCGAAACCGTAGCCAGCAGGATCACGGCGACGCTCAAGGACCTCAACGCGACCCGCTTCGATCTGAAGTACGGGATGAACGGAATGCCTCACAGCGCACTCATGACCAACATCGAGCTGTTCGGCACCAAGGTGGCACCGCTGGTACGCGAGATGATGGGCTCCTGACACCACGAGCGCCGGCCGCGGCCGCTTACCGTGGAGTTCATGACTGACTCGACGCCTGACGTGATCCTGGTGCCGGAGCTGTATACCGGCTATCCCGAGGTGGCTTTCGGCGGCTTTGTCGCAGGCGTGCTGGCTGAGCGGTCCGGGGCGAAGACCGTACGAGTGGAATTCCGCGGCCCTGTGCCTGTCGGGGTGCCCGTGCGGATCGCCGGAACAGCGGACGGTGGCTGCGAGTTGGGCGACACCGGGCGGCCGCTCGCGATGGCTGCCCCTGCCGAACTGGACCTCGACCCTCCGGCCGCGCCGAGCTGGGACGAGTCGGTCGCCGCTGCCGAGGCGTTCCGGGCCGCGCCGCCCGCCGGGCTCGTCGACTGCTTCGGCTGCGGCCTGGACCGTACGCCCGACCGCGGACTGCGCCAGCACTGCACCCCGGTGCCAGGGCGGAACGTGGTGGCCTGCGACTGGACCCCGGATCCGGCGCTCGCGGACCCGGACGGCCTGCTCCCGCCCGAGCTGGTCTGGGGCGCACTTGACTGCCCGGGCAACTGGGCGGGCCGACTGCTCGGCACCCAGCGCCAGGGCGCGGTGACGGCTTCCCTCACGGCCACGCTCCTGCGCCCGGTCGCCGCGGCGGCACCGCACATCTCGTACGCGTGGGTCCTTGCCGAGTCGGGCCGCAAGCACACGCTGGGCGTGGCACTGGCAACGGCCGACGGCGAGTTGTGCGCCGTGGCCGAGGCCCTGTGGCTGGACCCGAGGCCCGCGGCCTGACTCATCCCGACGCGCACGCGCGAGGACACCGGTACGCCGGACGACGGATGGCACGGAACTAGCCACAGTTCGATGTGATCGCCGCGACGGGGATCCGTCCACTGCTCAACACCCCGTTCACACAGTCGAGTTCGAGCTGCACCTTGAAACCCGTTCTATTTCGGGCTCCGGTGAACCCTCGCCGGCATCGCGGCAATGATCGACGAAACGTCCGCTTAACGAACATGACCAATCGGGCAGCGAACGATTTCCGGCCAACTTCTTGACGCGCCCCTGACATAAACCGTTCAGGGCTGTCACTCTTCCTCCGATCCACGCTCCACACGCCCGACACGCTCCGCTTGCTCTGCCCGGCCGACCTCACCCAGTCGCCCGGTACCCCCCTCGCAGAAGGAGTTCGCGTGAGACCCACGCATCGCCGGCGCACCACCGCGACCGGAGCTCTTATAGCCACCGCTGCCCTCCTCGCGGTCGGATTCCAGACAGGCACCTCCTCAGCCGACCCGGCGCGAACCGCCGCGCCGGCGGCGGCGAAAGCGGGGAAGGCCGACCCCGGCGCCCTGCCGCTGAACCTGACCCCCGCCCAGCGCGCCGAGCTGATCCGCAAGCAGAGCGCCACCACGGCGGCCACCGCCAGGGAACTGGGCCTCACCGCCCAGGAGAAGCTCGTCGTCCGGGACGTCACCCAGGACCGCGACGGCACCACGCACACCCGTTACGAGCGCACCTACGCCGGACTCCCGGTGCTGGGCGGCGACTTGGTGGTCGCCGAGACCAAGGCGGGCGCGACCGAGTCGGTCACCAAGGCGTCCAGGTCGGCCCTGGGGAACATCGACACCAGCGCCGACATCGCCCCGGCCACCGCCGAGAAGCAGGCGCTGGGCGCGGCCAAGGCTGAGGGCTCGGCGAAGACCAAGGCCGACCGCGCACCGCGCAAGGTGGTCTGGCTGGCGCAGGGCGCGCCGACTCTCGCGTACGAGACGGTCATCGGCGGCATCCAGCACGACGGCACCCCGAACGAGCTGCACGTCGTCACCGACGCGACGACGGGCAAGAAGCTCTTCGAGTGGCAGGCCGTCGAGAACGGCACCGGCAACACGCAGTACAGCGGCCAGGTGACGCTCGGATCCACGCAGTCGGGATCGACGTACAACCTGACCGACGGCGGCCGCGGCAACACCAAGACGTACAACCTCAACCGCGGCACCTCGGGCACCGGCACGCTGTTCTCGGGCCCCGACGACGTCTGGGGCAACGGCCAGGCCTCCGACCTGGAGACCGCGGGTGCCGATGCCGCGTACGGCGCCGGGATCACCTGGGACTACTACAAGAACGTGCACGGCCGCTCCGGCATCCGCGGTGACGGCGTCGGCGCGTACTCCCGCGTGCACTACGGCAACAACTACGTCAACGCGTTCTGGCAGGACAGCTGCTTCTGCATGACGTACGGGGATGGCTCGGGCAACGCCAAGCCGCTCACCTCGATCGACGTGGCGGCGCACGAGATGACCCACGGCGTCACCTCCGCCACCGCGAAGCTCGTCTACAGCGGCGAGTCCGGCGGTCTCAACGAGGCGACCTCTGACATCTTCGCCGCCGCGGTCGAGTTCTACGCCAACAGCGCCCAGGACAAGGGTGACTACCTGGTCGGCGAGAAGATCGACATCAACGGCGACGGCACCCCGCTGCGCTACATGGACAAGCCGAGCAAGGACGGCGCGTCCAAGGACGCCTGGTACTCGGGCATCGGCAATATCGACGTCCACTACTCCTCGGGCCCGGCGAACCACTGGTACTACCTGCTCTCCGAGGGCAGCGGCGCCAAGACCATCAACGGCGTCAACTACGACTCGCCGACCTCCGACGGTCTGCCCGTGACCGGCGTCGGCCGGGACAAGGCCTCGCTGATCTGGTTCAAGGCGCTCACCACGAAGTTCAACTCCACGACGAACTACGCGGCTGCCCGCACCGGCACCATCGCGGTCGCGACGGAGCTGTACGGAGCGACCAGCGCCGAGGTCAAGGCCGTGACCGACGCGTGGGCCGGCATCAACGTCGGCGCCCGCCCCGGCGGCGGCGACCCCGACCCGGGCACCGTCTTCGAGAACACCGCTGACGTCTCCATCCCGGACAACGGCGCCGCGGTCACCTCGTCGGTCAGCGTCACCGGCCGCACGGGCAACGCCCCGGCCACCCTCAAGGTCGGCGTGGACATCATCCACACCTGGCGCGGCGACCTGGTCGTCGACCTGCTCGCCCCGGACGGAACGGTGTACAACCTGAAGCCGTTCAGCTCCTCCGACTCGGCGGACAACGTCCAGGCGACCTACACGGTCAACGCCTCCTCCGAGGTCGCCAACGGCGCCTGGAAGCTGCGCGTCCAGGACAAGGCGGCGTACGACACCGGCTACATCAACAGCGTCAAGCTCACCTTCTGAGCCTTGTCGCAAGGAGCTGCCCGGGGGCCGAGCCCCCGGGCAGCTTCCGCGTCAAGCGGGGTTGTTCGCGTGCGTCAGCGTCTCCCATGCCACAAACAGGTTGTTGGAACCCGCCGGCCGCTGCTGCTCCGTGAGGCGCTGGGTGTTGCTCATGCCGAAGCCCATGCGGTTGTGCAGCGCGTTGAATCCGACCTCGGTGACCGGGCCGAGCTTGTCCTTGAGGCTGCCGTTGCAGAGGTTCCCCGGCACGGGCTCGCCCAGCTGGTACCTGGCGTGCAGGCCCAGCGCGTGGCGCAGCCGGTCTGCGATCTCCGGGTAGAGGTCCTGGCCCTGGATGCGGCTGGTCTCGGCGATGTGCGAGATGGCGGAGAGACCGTATCCCGTGTGAGTGAGGTCGCGGCAGGTCTCCTGGCTGAGCCCGTTCATGAAGGTCGACTGGCCCTGCCAGTACTTGATGATCTCGTCGCGGGTGTCGAGGCCCGAGCCGGGCGCGGTCTTCGGCAGAGAGCCGTCCGAGGTGAGATAGATGTACGCCGGGACCCGGCCGCGGACCTTGGCGACGGCCTTGTCGTACGCCCCGCGGTCCTCGAGGAAGACCGCGATACCGATCGCCGCCTCCATCATGCTCAGCTCCCAATTTCCGTTGGAGTGCGAGCCGTTGATCACCTTGGGGAGGTACACATTGCGCAGCATCGTGCCGAAGCGGCCGGAGTTCGGCCAGGAGCTGTACGTGTACTTGACGATCTCGGCGGCCCGCGGCCAGGAGGAGCCCGCCCAACCGGTCTGCAGCGGGGCGTTGCTGTTGGTGTGATCCTTGATCACCGCGGACCAGGCGTCCATGATCTCGATCGACTTCTTGGCGTAGCGGCTGTCTCCGCCGATGTACCAGGCAAGCGCCAGGGTGTACGCGGCGATTGCGTCCTCGCGCTCGTCCGTGCAGCCGTAGTTGGGGTTGGAGTACGAACCGCACTCGACGACGGCGCGCGGTTTGGCGGTGCGCGACAGTGAGCCGTACTTGCTCGCGAGCATCTGGTCGTGGGCGGACTTCCATGGCTGGGCGCCCGCGTTGACCTTGGCCTTCACAAAGTCGAGCTGGGGGCGGCTGATGAGCACGCCGGGGTGGGTGAAGTTCGCGGGCGCGGCGGCCTGTTGGGCGGTGTCTTTCACGGCCGAGGCCGGGGCTATGAGCACCGCGGCCAGGACTGCGGCCAGGACGGTGCCGAGGGCGAGCAGAAGCGCTTTTGGTCTGCGCAGTGCGCGAGATCCGGTACGCATGGGGGGGCCTTCCGGTGGGGGGTTGCTCTCCAACTGGGTTCACCCATATGAACATTGGGCGTGGGAGTGAACCCCGCAGTGAGTCAGGAAGCTAAAGGCATCCCATGGGCACGTCAAGACTCTGAGTTCAAGGCGTGAAAAAAGCCAATGCAAAAGGGCGGCGTGGTGGTGCACCCGCACCACCACGCCGCCCTCCCCTCCTCAGCGCATCAGCACTCCCGCGCCCTCCCCCGTCGCCTCCGTCGGCAGCGCCACCAGACCCAGGTCCGCGCTGGCCGCAAGCAGCGGGTGAGCCGGCAGGATGCGCACCGTGTAGCCGAATGGGCCCGTGCGGTCCAGACAGAGCGGCCCCTCGTAGACCCAGCGGCCCTCCAGGTCCGGGCCGCCCGCCGGCTTCAGCGGGGAGGTCTGGGCGTCGGCGATCGCGTCGTCGGAGTCGACGCGGCCGGCCACCGCCTGCACCTCCACGTCGTCCGGCTGGAGTTCGCCGAGGGCGACCCGCACCCGCAGCGCGAGCGTCGCGCCCAGCTCCGCCGTGCCCTCCGCCGCGGCCTCCTCCAGGGCCTCCACATGGTCGACGGCCACCTGTGGCCAGGCCACCCGCACCCGTGCCTTCCAGGCCGCGAGTTCCCGTGCCGCGTCCGCGTCCATGGACCGGTGGGCCCGGGCGGCGGGGGCGTACAACCGCTCCACGTACTCCCGCACCATGCGGCCCGCGAGCACCTTGGGGCCGAGTGTGGTCAGCGTGCGGCGGACCATCTCGATCCAGCGCTGCGGCAGCCCGCCGGCGCCCCGGTCGTAGAAGCGGGGCGCCACCCGGTTCTCGATCAGCTCGTACAGCGCGCCCGCCTCCAGATCGTCACGGCGGTCCTCGTCGGTCGCCGAGCCGTCGGCGGTCGGAATCGCCCAGCCGAAGTCCGGCTCGAACCACTCGTCCCACCAGCCGTCCAGCACGGACAGATTGAGGCAGCCGTTGAGCGCGGCCTTCATCCCGCTCGTCCCGCACGCCTCCAGGGGTCGGAGAGGGTTGTTGAGCCAGACGTCGCAGCCGGGATACAGCTTCTGCGCCATCGCCATGCCGTAGTCCGGCAGGAAGACGATCCGGTGCCGCACCCGCGGATCGTCCGCGAATCGCACCAGCTCCTGCACGAGACGCTTGCCGCCGTCGTCCGCCGGGTGCGCCTTGCCCGCGACGACGATCTGGATCGGCCTGGTCGGATGCAGCAGCAGTTCCATCAGCCGGTCGCGGTCGCGCAGCATCAGGGTGAGCCGCTTGTACGAGGGGACCCGGCGGGCGAAGCCGATGGTGAGCACGTCGGGGTCCAGCACCCCGTCGATCCAGCCCAGTTCCGCGGCGCCCGCGCCGCGCTGCCGCCAGGAGGCCCGCAGCCGGTCCCGTACCTCCATGACCAGCTGTTCGCGCAGATCGCGGCGGAGCTCCCAGATGTCGTTGTCCGGGATGTCGGCGACGGAGTCCCAGCGTTCGGAGCCGCCGACGGACAGGGCGTCCTCGGTCCGGCTCGTGCCGATCTGGCGCGCGCCGAGCCGGAACACCTCGGGGGCCACCCAGGTCGGTGCGTGAACACCGTTGGTGACGGAGGTGATGGGCACCTCCTCGGCGTCGAAGCCGGGCCACAGTCCGGCGAACATGCCGCGGCTGACGGCACCGTGCAGGGTGGAGACGCCGTTGGCACGCTGGGCGAGCCGCAGCCCCATCACCGCCATGTTGAACAGGTTGGCCTCGCCGCCCGGATAGGTCTCCATGCCGAGCTGGAGCACCTTCTCGACCGGCACTCCGGGCAGTTCCCCGCGGTCCCCGAAGTGCCGGGCGACGAGCTCGCGGTCGAAGCGGTCGATCCCGGCGGGGACCGGGGTGTGGGTGGTGAACACGGTCCCGGCGCGCACGGCCTCCAGCGCGGAGTCGAAGTCCAGGCCCTGGCCGCCGCTTTCCGGGGGTTCCCCCAGTTCGCGGATGCGTTCAAGGCCGAGGAAGCCGGCGTGTCCCTCGTTGGTGTGGAACACCTCGGGGGCCAGATGGCCGGTCAGGCGGCAGTACGTCCGCACCGCCCGTACGCCCCCGATCCCCAGCAGCATCTCCTGCAACAGCCGGTGTTCGCTGCCGCCGCCGTAGAGCCGGTCGGTGACGTCGCGCTCGCCGGGGCCGTTCTCCTCGACGTCCGAGTCGAGCATCAGCAGTGGTACGCGGCCGACCTGCGCCACCCAGATGTGGGCGTGCAGCGAGCGCCCGCCGGGGAGCGCGAGAGACACCCGGGCGGGTGTCCCTTCGGGCTCCCGCAGCAGGCTGACCGGCAGCTCGTTGGGGTCGAGGAGGGGGTAGTGCTCCTGCTGCCAGCCGTCGCGGGACAGCGACTGGCGGAAGTAGCCGTGGCGGTAGAGCAGCCCGACGCCGATCAGCGGTACGCCGAGGTCGCTGGCGGCCTTGAGGTGGTCGCCGGCGAGGATGCCGAGGCCGCCGGAGTACTGGGGCAGTGCGGCGGTGACGCCGAACTCGGGCGAGAAGTAGGCGACCGCTGCCGGGAATTCGGGCCCGGTGGGCCCGCTGTTCCCGGCGGAGCCGCTGTGTGCCTGGTACCACCTGCGCCCGTGCAGGTAGTCGTCCAGGTCATCGGCGACGGCGGCCAGTCTGCGCAGAAAGCGGCGGTCTCCGGCCAGTTCTGCCAGCCGGACGGCGGACGCGGACCCGAGCAGCCGCACGGGGTCACCTCCTGCCGCCTGCCACCCCTCGGGGTCGACAGCCTGGAAGAGGTCACGGGTCTCGGTGTGCCAGGACCAGCGCAGATTGCGCGCTAGGTCGCTGAGCGGTCGGAGCGGTTCGGGGAGGACGGGGCGGACGGTGAATCGACGAATGGCCTTCACGGGTCCCACCTTTGCAGGGGAGGTACACATCCGAGGGGACGCACGACGGTGTGCGCCTCTCCGTCACCCACAGACGGTAGTGCCGGCCATGCCCCCGCAACCACGGCGCACGGCCGTCCGGCGGATTCCCGCCGGGGCATTCAGCGTGGCGCGCGCACCGTCGGACCGTAGGGAGAGCCCTGGTTGACGCTCTGCGGGTCGAACGCCCCGGTGGCCGCGTACCGGGCGGCAATCTCGTCCAGTTCCGCCTGCGGGATCACCTCGTGGATGTCGGTGAAGCCGCCGGGGGCCCGCTCGTGGGCGAGGTTGATGACGACCTCGGGGCCCAGCTGCCGATTGGCCCGCTGAAGCTCTGTCATGGCGGGCCTGCGCCAGGCCTCGTACGCGGCGAGTGCGTCGGCCGGGTCGGCGTGCAGGGCCATGGCGTGCGCGAGGGCGCGGGCGTCGACGATGGACTGGGTCGCGCCGTTGGAGCCGATCGGGTACATGGCGTGGGCGGCGTCGCCGATCAGCGTCGTACGGCCGAGGGACCAGCGCGGCAGCGGCTCACGGTCCACCATCGGGTACTCGAAGGCACTCTCGGCGGCCTGGAGCACTTCGGGGACGCTGACGCCGTCGAAAACCCAGCCCTCGTAGTGGTGCAGGAATTTGGCGACCGGCACCGGCCGGTTCCAGTCTCCGCGCGTAGCGTCGTCGACGGATTCGGCGGGCATTGCGAGCGCCCAGTTGACCAGCACCTCGCCGGTGTCCGTGGCGGGCTCGCTCAGCGGGTAGACGACGGCCTTTTGGCGGTCGTCGCCCGCGATGAACATGAAGGTGCCGATCCGGTGGGCGGGCAGCGAGGACACTCCGCGCCACACGAGCATGCCGTTCCACGGCGGCTCGCCCTCGCCCGGGTTGAGGGCCGCGCGGACCGTCGAGCGGATGCCGTCGGCGCCGATGAGGACGTCCGGTTCGAGGGACGCCTTGCCGCGGCGGGCGCCGTCGCGGTGCTCCAGCTGGACGCGGGGGCGGCCGTCGGGGAGCGGTTCGACGCCGGTGACCTTGACGCCGCCCACCAGCGCGCTGGGGCCGAGCCGGGTGCGTACCACTTCGGCCAGCGCGAGCTGGAGTTCGCCGCGCTGGATGGAGAGCTGCGGCCAGTGGTATCCGGCGCCGAGGCCGCGCGGCTCGCAGGAGATCAGGCCGCCGCTGCGGTGGTAGTAGCGCAGCTCGCGGGTGCGTACGGCGCGTTCTTCGAGGCGGTCGAGGAGCCCGAGCGCGTCGAGTTCGCGTACCGCGTTGGGCATGATGTTCAGCCCGGCGCCGACCGGCTGGATCTCGCAGGCCGTCTCGACGACGGTGATGCGCTCGAATCCGGCGGTGTGCAGTGCGAGTGCGGCGGTGAGCCCGGCTATTCCACCGCCGGCGATCATGATGTGGGTCATGGGTGTCGGACCTCCTGGGACAGTCAGGCAGCGGGGGTGCGCGGCCGCTCGACGGAGCGGCGTACGAGGGTCTCGTTGTCCCGGGTCAGGTCGAGCACCGAGCGCAGCAGCGCGATCGGGGCGCCGCCGCTGCCCACGTCGTACAGCCGTACCTCGTCGCTGTACGCCTTGCGGGCGATGGTCATGTGGCGGGCGCGGAAGGTCTTGAGGATGCGCAGCACGCGGGCGAGGGAGAGTGCGGACGCGGCGAGCTGCGGGGGCAGCCGGTCGGTCGCCTCCCAGCTGACGGCGGCGGACAGCTTGTAGACCGCGGAGGTGCCGCCCTTGTGCTTGGCGTAGTGGTCGCGCCAGGACGGGAGGCTGTACTGCACCGAATCGTCGAGGAAGGCGTCGTAGGCGGGATTGCTGCGGTCGCACTGCCACAGCGTCAGATCGACCAGCCAGAGGGGCACCTGGGCGGCGGCCGGGCCGAGGTAGTCGACGCCCGCGATGTCGATCTCCTCGAAGTAAGAGCGCATCTCCCGCGCGAAGAAGACCGGGGAGACATTGGCGACGGTGAAGTCGATGGAGTCGACCATGGACTGCACATGCTGGGCGGTGCGGTCGAGAGCGAGGGCGAAGCCCGGGTCGTACGGTTCGAGGCGGGCGAGCTCCGCGCAGGTGTCGAGCGAGGCGACCAGGCTGGGGAAGACCATCCGGACGGCGTCCTGGAGATTGCTCTCCATCCGGTCGCCGGTGTACATCCGCCGCCGGCCGCCGAGGGGGTTCCACGTCGTGTAGTGGTGCACGGTGTCGCGCGGCACCATGTCGGTGCGCCGGCCCAGCTCTTCGAGCACCGGCAGGACTTCGGGCACTGCGGCGACGGGCTCGACGCCGTGCCGTTTGAGCGAGCCGAGGAGGATCCCGATGTCTCGCATGGCGGCGAGCGCGTCGGTGATGGCGAGGGCGGCGACCCGGTCCGGGTCGGGCACCAGGGTGCGCAGGGCGACAGTGAGCGCGGGCGCATCGGCGTCGGCGTTCATACCGGGCAGCGCGGCGAGCAGGGCATCGGCGCCGAGCGGGTCGGCCGCGCGTATCTCGGCTATCCGGTAGCGCGGTTCGCCGTGCAGATCGAGACCGGGCGCGACAAGGTCGTACAAGGTCAACGGAATGCCCCCCTCGGGCAACATCGGTTGATTGGCTGGGATGCGGGCCTGGTCGCGTCACACGGTCACCGGACGCTTTCGCCGCATGCGTATGCGTACATCGCACGCTCTCGCCGCACACGGTCACTCCACGGTGCCGCCCACAGGGTCCTGGCGCCGTGGCGCCATGGCGGGCACGGGCAGCCGTAGCCGTACGGAAAGCAGGGCGGCCAGGGCCGCGAAGGCGGCCCCGGCCAGCAGCGCGGAGCGGAAACCGGAGGTCTGGGCGGCGGCCGACGATCCGCCTGAGGCGGTGGCGACAGCCACCAGGACGGCGAGTCCCAGCACCGAGCCGAACTGCTGGCTGGTGTTGATGAGTCCGGAGGCGAGCCCGGTCTCCTTGGGCGCGGCCTCGGCGGTGGCGGCCACATTGGTGGTGACCATGACGAGCGGCAGGGCGACGCCGAGGACAAGGCTGGGCGCGAGGACGGTGCCGGCGAAGGTGCCGTCGGCGGTGAGCGCGAGCGCCAGCCACACCATGCCGGCGAAGAGCAGCGCGAAGCCGAGCGTCATGGTGGATCTGAGCCCGAACCGGAAGATGAGGCGGCCGGTCTGCGGCGCGACGGCGACGACGACGAGTGACAGCGGCAGCAGTCCGAGGCCGCCGGTCAGCGGGGACTGTCCGAGCACGCTCTGCAGATAGAGGCTGACCAGGAAGAACATCGGGAAGAGCGCCATCTGGGCGAGCGCGCTGAGGATGTTGGCGTCGCGCAGCGCGGGCCGCCGCAGCACGGCGGGCGGCACGAGCGGGTGGGCGATCCTCGATTCCAGTACGGCGAAAGCGGCCAGCAGCACGAGGCCGGCGCCGCCCGCTACGAGGGTGCGGGCACTGGTCCAGCCCGACTCGCCCGCGCCTACGAGTGCGTAGGCGACGAGCCCGAGGCCGCCGGTGGCCGTGAGCGCGCCACCGAGGTCGAAGCCGGGCTGTGTGCTGCGCGTCCCCCCGTCGAGAAGGCGCAGTGCGAGCAGCCCGAGCGCCAGCCCGACGAGCACATTGAGCCAGAACGTGGAACGCCAGCCGAGCAGATCGGTGAGTACGCCGCCGAGGACGGTGCCCAGCACGCCGCCGAGTCCGCCCATCGCGGCGAACGCGCCGAGGGCCTTGTGCCGCCCTGGCCCGTCCGGGAAGAGGCCCAGGAGCAGCGCGAAGGCGGCCGCCGCGGCGAGGGCTGCCCCCACGCCCTGCGCGGCCCGCGCGGCGATCAGCGTGCCCGCCGTCCCGGCGAGGCCGCCGGCCGCGGAGGCGGCGGCGAGCAGGCCGAGTCCGGTGAGGTAGAGCCGCCGGTGGCCGAGGAGATCGGCCGTGCGGCCGCCGAGCAGCAACAGCCCGCCGAAGGTGATCAGATAGGCGTTGGCGACCCAGGAGAGCCCGGCCGAGCCGGAGCCGAGGTCCTCGCCGACCGACGGCAGCGCGACGTTGATGATCGCGGTGTCCATGATCAGCAGCAGCTGGGTGGAGGCGAGCAGCGCGAGCGCGGCGCCCGGGCGGGCCGAGGTCACTTGTCGGTCCCCAGGTCCTGTCCGGTCCCCAGGCCGTAGCCGTCGAGACACTCCTGGGCCAGCTGCTCGCAGCTCTCGGCGCCGCCCGCCCACGTCTGCATCGTCAGATAGACGTGCGGGGCGCCGTGGTAGAAGCGCTCGTACTGCTCATGGCGTCCGGCGAACTCCGAACCGAGCGCGTCCCAGACCAGTTTGAGCAGCTTGATCCGGTCCTCGGCCGGGGTTCCGGGCGCGCGCAGATACTTCCTCACGACGGGCCCGAGCTCGGGGTGGCGCAGATCCCCGCCGGACGCGGGCAGCTGGATGACCCCGCCGCCCGCCAGCAGCTTGATCTCCTGGACCGCGCGCGGGTAGAGCTCGCCGGCCATGATGCGCTGGGCGAAGGAGATCTCCTGGCCGGGCATGACGCCGCCGCGGCCGCCGTCGACCTGTTCGCAGTCGGCCTCGGCGGCCAGCACGAAGGCCTTGGCCTGGGCGACCATGCCGAGCAGCCGACCGACCGCCTGGGTGACGGACGGCAGTTGGTACGTCTTGTTGGTGCGGGTCAGCAGGATGGCGAGACCGGTGAGGAATTCGAGCTTGGTCCAGAAACGGGTGGCCGCCTGGTGCCCGAAGTTGAGGTAGGCAGGGGTCTGCCACCACATCGCGGCCGTCGCCTCGACGTTGCGGTAGGTCAGCACCCGCTCCCACGGTACGAAGACGTCGTCGCACACCAGCAGCGCGTCGTTCTCGTCGAAGCGGGAGGAGAGCGGGTTGTCGAAGACGCTGCGGGCCTGTGCCTCGTACGACGTACGCGAGACGAACTTCAGGCCGGGAGTGTCGACGGGCACCGAGAAGCACAGCGCGTGCTCCACGTCCTCCAGGGCCAGCGGCTCGATCGTGCCGACGATCACCTCGTCGGCGAAGACCGCGCCGGTGCCGATCATCTTGGCGCCGCGCACCACGATGCCGCCGTCCTTCTCCGCGACGACCCGCACCACGAGGTCGTCGTCCCCCTCGCCGGACTGCGGGTTGCTGATGGTGAAGGCCGAGTACAGGCCACCCTCGGCGAGCCTGCGGTGGTACGCGAGAGCATTCTCGGCGCCGTCGAAGGAGTCGGTGGTGAACAGCTGGGGCACGGCGGCGAAGCCCGCGGCGCCGCCCGCCATGTAGTCGGGCGTACGGCCCAGGAAGCCGAAGCTCGACTCGGCCCACACTTTGTACGCCCTGCGCCGCGCGACCAGGTCTTCGTAACTGCGGGGCACGACGAAGGCGCGGTGTACCCCGCCGGAGGTGAGCACATCGCGGTGCTCGGAGTCGTGTGCCAGGTCGTAGAGGTGCGCGATCGACGCCGCGGTGTTGCGGAAGGCGTGGTGCCGGGTGACGTCCTTGACCCGTTCGCCGTCGAGCCACACCTCGCGCCCGTCACACAGCGATTCGAGGTATTCCTGGCCGGACCTGGTCAACGTCTCTCCTCAAACGGCGCAAGCGGAATGGCTCTCGACTCGGTCGAGCCTGGCTCCCGCCAAGGACGCAGGGCAATGAACGACCGTCCAGCGGTGATTAAGAACCGGCCAGTCGTGCAGCTGAGGGGCTTCCCGATCGGTACTCGCCCGGCGTCATCCCGTACCACTTGCGGAAGGCGAGGTGGAAGCCGACGGCGCTCTGGTAGCCGACGCGCTCCGGCACGGCCGACTGGGGCAGCGAGGTCTCGCCGAGCAGCCGGGCGGCCTCCTGCATCCGACGCCCGGTCAGATGCCGGGCGGGCGCCTCGCCGACGAGCTCCCGGAAGGCGGCGGTGAACGCGGAGCGGGACATGCCGACCTCTCGGGCGAGTGACTCGATGGTCCAGGGCTCCGCGAACCGGGTCGCGATGATCACCATCGCCTTGCTGATGCCGGGATGGCGCAGCACGGGCAGCGCGGAGGGGTTGTCGGCGAGTTCGCGCAGCAGCGGGCGCAGTGCGAGCACCAGCGCCATCTCGAAGGCGCGCAGTGTGACCAGCCGGTCGCCGGGGCCCACCGGGCGGTCGGTGGCGGCGAGCAGCCGCAGCGTGTCGCGCAGCAGCGGCTCCTTGTCCACCTGGGAGCCGTCGAGCACCAGCGCCCAGGGCAGCGCCTGGTAGAGGCCGGTGGCGGCGGACGCGTCGTAGTGCAGCCCGGCGCAGAGCAGCCGGCTCTCCGGCCCCTCCCCCTCGATCCTGATCTCGCCGGAAGTGCCGGGCTCCCGCTCGGGGAGTACGGCGCCGAGCGCGACGCCCCGCCGGTCGGGCCGGTCGGAGAGCCGGTGGGCCGTGCCGGTCGGGAAGACGGCGAGGTCGCCTGCGTGAAGTTCGAGCGGGTTCTGGTCCTCGCCGGTGATCCAGCAGCCGCCCTCGGTGATGAAGTGGAGGACGGCGCAGCTCTGTTCAGCGTCGCCCTCGATGGCCCAGGGAGCGCTGACGTGCCATCGGCTGTCGAAGACCCCGGTCAGACGCAGGGGTTTCAGCAGCTCGCTGAGGAGGTCGTCGCTTTCGCTGTCCGTCGCTTCCATTGGACGATCCTTCAACCTCCGCCCCGGTTTGTTAATTGATCGGCCGAACTCACCGACGCGAGCCTGGAAGAGCCGTTCACGGCAGGCAGCCACACCCTATCGAAGGGGCCCTTAAGACACATGTCCGATCACATTCCCATGCGCGTAGCGGTCGTGGGGGCGACCGGCTTCCAGGGCGGTGCGACGGCCCGCCTGCTGGCCGAACGGAAACACCGGGTCCGCACGCTGAGCCGCAAGCCCGCGGCGGACCGCCCGGAGCTCCCCGGTGTCTCTGTCGCCGGCGGCGACCTCGGGCGGTACGAGGACGTACGCCAGCTCTTCGAAGGGGCCACACACGCGGCGGTGATGCTGCCGCTGGTGTACCAGGCGGAGAAGGTGATGCGGTACGCCCAGTACATCGCGAAGGCGGCGCGCGAGTCCGGGGTACGCCGGCTGGTCTACAACGCGAACACCCGCATCCCGGACCGGACCACGAATGTCGCGGCCTTCGAGACCCGGCGGCTCGCCGAGACGGTGTTCCGCGAGAGCCTCGCGCAGAGCGGCGTGGAGGTGGTGGTCGTACGCCCGCCGGTCTATCTGGACAACCTCTTCAGCCCGTGGAACGGACCGGCCCTGGTGAACGAGGGCGTGCTCGCCTACCCGCTGCCGGCTGACACGCCGACCGCGTGGATCTCCCACCGGGACCTGGCCGAGGCGGTCTACGCGGCGCTCACGGTGGACGGCGTGGCGGGCCGCACCTTCGACATCGGCGGCGCACAGACGCTGACGGGCCATGAACTGGCGACGGCGTTCGGCCAGGGCCTCGGGCGCGAGATCCGCTACGTACCGCTGGAGCCACTCGTCTTCGAGCAGGGTCTCACGCAGATCCTGGGCGCGGAGCCGGCGGCCGGGATTGCGGGGATCTACCACTACATGGCGACGGGCCTGGAGCCGCGTCTGATGGCGGGCGACACGGGTGCGTCGGCGGGAGCGCTGTCGGTGAAGCCGGCGCCGGTGGACGAGTGGGTGGCGCGCCAGCCGTGGCAGATGTGGTCGGGGGAGCAGTCATGAGGGCGACGAGGAGGCCCGAGCCGAGCTGGGGCACGGAGCCCAGCTGGGGCACGGTGTTCTGAGGCGGTACGGGAGGTACGGGTGCGGGCCTCGGCGCGAAATGCGTCGGGGCTCGCGTGCTGTCCGGGTCAGCAGAAACCCGATCGTGCATCGCGAAGTCCTTGTGCACCCACCTACGCCCTAGTAGTTAACAATCCACCGGATTGCCCACCCGAACCCCATGGGAAGGCTCATCCGGTACGCAGGCCACCGCACCCCTCTCAACATTCTTTCCGCCCACCCGAGTGAACGCGGACAGGAGCGGCCATGCCCGCAGCACGCCAGTCGTCGACCGAGCAGCTACAAAGAAGCACCCGTATCCCTAAAACGGCACATCCCGCCCAATCCACCCTGCTCGCACAGCCCTCAGGTGATCTCATGATCGGTCGCATCCCCGTCCTGGACGTCCGCCCCCAAGTCGACTGCGGAAGAAGGCCCGCAAAAGCCGTGACCGGTGAGACCTTCCAGGTCACCGCCACCGTGTTCCGCGAGGGCCATGACGCGGTGGCCGCCAACGTCGTCCTGCGCGACCCGAGCGGACGCCCCGGACCCTGGAGCCCCATGCGCGAACTCGCGCCCGGCACCGACCGGTGGGGCGCCGATGTCACGCCCGACTCCGAAGGGCGCTGGACGTACGCCGTCGAGGCCTGGAGCGACCCGGTCGCCACCTGGCGGCACGACGCACAGATCAAGATCCCCGCAGGCATCGACACCGCGCTGGTGCTCGCCGAGGGCGCCGCGCTGTACGAGCGCGCCGCCGCCGGGGTGCCCAAGCGCGACGGCCGGGAGGCCGTGCTCGCCGCCGTCGACGCGCTGCGTGACGAGGCGCGGCCCGCCGCCGCCCGGCTCGCCGCGGCCCTCGCCCCCGACGCCCGCGCCGCGCTCACCCGCAACCCGTTGCGCGAACTGGTCACCGCCTCCCGCCCGTTGACGCTCATCGTCGAGCGCCGGCGCGCACTCTTCGGCTCCTGGTACGAGCTGTTCCCGCGCTCCGAGGGCGCCGTCGTCACCGAGGGCGAGCCGCCCGTGTCCGGCACCTTCCGCACCGCCGCCGAGCGGCTGCCCGCGGTCGCCGCGATGGGATTCGACGTCGTCTATCTGCCGCCCGTCCACCCCATCGGCACCACCCACCGCAAGGGCGCCAACAACACCCTCTCCCCCGGCGCCCACGATGTCGGCGTCCCCTGGGCCATCGGCTCCGCAGACGGCGGCCACGACGCGCTCCACCCCGACCTCGGCACGTTCGACGACTTCGACCACTTCGTCGAGACCGCGCGCGGCCTGCGCATGGAGGTCGCCCTGGACTTCGCGCTCCAGTGCTCGCCCGACCACCCCTGGGTGGAGAAGCACCCCGAGTGGTTCCACCACCGCGCCGACGGCTCCATCGCCTACGCCGAGAACCCGCCCAAGAAGTACCAGGACATCTACCCGGTCGCCTTCGACCAGGACTTGCGCGGGCTGGTCAACGAGACCGTGCGCATCCTGCGCTTCTGGATGGACCACGGCGTACGGATCTTCCGCGTCGACAACCCGCACACCAAGCCCGTCGTCTTCTGGGAGAAGGTGATCACGGACATCAACCGCTCGGACCCGGACGTGGTCTTCCTGGCCGAGGCGTTCACCCGCCCGGCGATGATGCACACCCTCGCCGCCATCGGCTTCCAGCAGTCGTACACGTACTTCACCTGGCGCAACACCAAGCAGGAGCTGACCGAGTACCTCACCGAGCTCTCCGGCGACGCCGCCTCGTACATGCGCCCCAACTTCTTTGTGAACACCCCGGACATCCTGCACGCCTACCTCCAGCACGGCGGCCGCCCGGCGTTCGAGGTGCGGGCGGTGCTCGCCGCGACGCTGTCGCCTTCCTGGGGTGTGTACGCCGGCTACGAACTGTGCGAAAACGCCCCCCTGCGAGCCGGAAGCGAGGAGTATCTGGACTCCGAAAAATACCAACTACGGCCGCGCGACTGGGAGTCGGCGGAGCGGGAGGGTCGCACCATCACACCCCTGATCACCGCCCTCAACCGGATCCGGCGCCGTCACCCCGCGCTGCAGCAGCTGCGCGACATCCACTTCCACCACACCGACAACGACGCGGTGATCGCCTACTCGAAATCCGCCGAGGGCCCTTCGGGACCGAACACCGGCGACACCGTCATTGTGATCGCCAACCTCGACCCCCACCACACCCAGGAGGCCACGGTCTCGTTGGACATGCCGCACCTCGGCCTCGACTGGCACGAGAGCGCACCGGTGCGCGACGAGCTCACCGGCGAGACCTATCACTGGGGCAGGGCCAACTATGTGCGCCTCGAGCCGGGCATCACGCCCGCGCACATCGTCGTTCTGCGACCGTCCCCGCCGATCGGAGGGTCACCCACATCATGATCGTCAATGAACCCGTCCACGACCTGTTCGAGGACACCCCCGCCAAGGACCGCGACCCCGACTGGTTCAAGCGGGCCGTGTTCTACGAAGTCCTGGTCCGATCCTTCCAGGACAGCAACGGCGACGGCATCGGCGACCTCAAGGGCATCACGGCCAAGCTGGACTATCTGCAGTGGCTGGGCGTCGACTGCCTTTGGCTGCCACCTTTCTTCAAGTCCCCTCTGCGGGACGGCGGTTACGACGTCTCCGACTACACCGCCGTCCTTCCCGACTTCGGCGACCTGGCCGACTTCGTGGAGTTCGTGGACGCCGCGCACCAGCGCGGCATGCGCGTCATCATCGACTTCGTCATGAACCACACCAGCGATCAGCACCCGTGGTTCCAGGAGTCCCGCAGCAACCCTGAGGGACCCTACGGCGACTACTACGTCTGGGCGGACGACGACAAGCAGTACCAGGACGCCCGGATCATCTTCGTCGACACCGAGACGTCCAACTGGACCTTCGACCCGGTGCGCAAGCAGTACTACTGGCACCGCTTCTTCTCCCACCAGCCGGATCTCAACTACGAGAACCCCGCGGTGCAGGAGGAGATCGTCTCGGCGCTGCGCTTCTGGCTGGACCTGGGCATCGACGGCTTCCGTCTTGACGCCGTGCCGTACCTGTACCAGGAGGAGGGCACCAACTGCGAGAACCTCCCCGCCACCCACTCCTTCCTCAGGCGGGTGCGCAAGGAGATCGACGCGCACTACCCGGACACCGTGCTCCTCGCCGAGGCCAACCAGTGGCCGGAGGACGTCGTCGACTACTTCGGCGACTTCACGGCCGGCGGCGACGAATGCCACATGGCATTCCACTTCCCGGTGATGCCGCGGATCTTCATGGCCGTACGGCGCGAGTCCCGCTATCCGGTCTCCGAAATTCTCTCCAAGACCCCGGCGATCCCGCAGAACTGCCAGTGGGGCATCTTCCTGCGCAACCACGACGAGCTCACCCTCGAGATGGTCACGGACGAAGAGCGCGACTACATGTACGCGGAGTACGCCAAGGACCCGCGGATGCGCGCCAACATCGGCATCCGCCGCAGGCTCGCCCCGCTGCTGGACAACGACCGCAATCAGATCGAGCTGTTCACGGCTCTGCTGCTGTCGCTGCCCGGATCGCCGATTCTGTATTACGGCGACGAGATCGGGATGGGCGACAACATCTGGCTGGGCGACCGGGACGCCGTGCGGACCCCTATGCAGTGGACGCCCGACCGGAACGCCGGATTCTCCTCCTGCGACCCCGGCCGGCTCTATCTGCCCACCATCATGGATCCGGTCTACGGCTACCAGGTCACCAATGTCGAGGCGTCGATGGCCTCGCCGTCCTCGCTGCTGCACTGGACCCGGCGGATGATCGAGATCCGTAAGCAGAACCGCGCCTTCGGGCTCGGCTCGTACACCGAACTACCGTCGTCGAACCCGGCCGTGCTCGCCTTCACCCGCGAGTACAAGGACGATCTCGTGCTCTGCGTGCACAACTTCTCCCGGTTCGCGCAGCCCACCGAGCTCGATCTGCGGGCGTTCAACGGACGGCATCCGGTCGAGCTGATCGGCGGGGTGCGGTTCCCGGCCATCGGCCAGTGGCCCTATCTGCTCACTCTCGCGGGCCACGGCTTCTACTGGTTCCGGATCAGGAAGGACACCGCGGCCGGCTGACCCACAAGTAACGAGAGGTACCTCCCGCGGGGCGGTTTCCGCCGCCCCGCACCGGGCACTCTCCCCTTCATCCCCGCGCGCCGCCGGACAGCCACAGCTGTAATCCGGGACACTCTGCGCATACAGCGCCATTGGAGTGCATCTCGGGGAAAGGACGCGATGCCATGTCGGAGGCTGCATCCACCCGGACTCCCGTCGCTCTTCTCCCGTCGCTCGCCCCTCTGCTGCACGCCTGGCTGCCCCACCAGCGATGGTTCGCCGGCAAGGGGCACCCGGTCACCGGCTTCTCGCTCGTCTCGGCGACCGAGCTGCTGCCGCTGGACGGCGGGTCGGGTCCCGGGCTGCTGCATATGCTCGTACGGGTGAAGCAGCCGGGGCTTCCGGCCCCCTCCTCGCAGGACTGCTACCAACTCCTCCTCGGCGTACGCGAGACACTGCCGCCGCATCTCGCACCCGCGCTGATCGGCCATCTGGCCGAGGGCCCGCTGGCCGGGCGGACGATCTACGAGGGCCTGCACGATCCGCGGCTCGCGGAGCTGATCCTGGAGCGGCTGCGTACGCCGGGCGCTCTCGGGCCGCTCCGCTTCGACCGGTTCGACCGCGCCCCCGCCATCCCCGCCTCTCTCGCCGCGCGCCCGCTGAACGCCGAGCAGTCCAACTCCTCGCTGGTGTACGGCGATGCGTACATCCTCAAGTTCTTCCGCCGCGTTCACCCCGGCCCCAACCCCGATCTGGAGCTGCCACTGGCGCTGGCCCGCGCAGGGTGCGACCGGGTGCCGGTTCCGGTCGCCTGGTACGAGGCCACCTCGCCCGAGCCGTACACCCTCGGCGTGCTGCAGCCGTTCCTGCGCGGCTCGCAGGACGGCTGGCTGCTCGCGCTGGACTCGCTGGCCGCCGGGCACTCCTTCACGGACGAGGCCCGCGCGCTCGGCCGCGTCACCGCCGAAGTGCACACCGCACTGGCGGGCGAGCTGCCCACCGTGATGCTGCGCCGGCCGCAGACCGAGCACCTGGCGGACGCGATGGCCCAGCGTCTTGAAGCGGCCGCGCAGGCGGTGCCCGCGCTGCTGCCGTACGTGCCACAGCTGCGGGCCGCCTTCGACGCACTGGCCGCGCTGGGCAGTCGCGGCCGCGCCTGGCGGGCCCAGCGTGTCCACGGCGATCTCCATCTGGGGCAGACCCTGCGCGGCGGCGGCCCGCACGGCGACGGCCACTGGTCGGTCATCGACTTCGAGGGCGAGCCCGCCCGGCCGCTCGGTGAACGCCGCAGGCCGCAGCCCCCGGTGCGCGATGTCGCCGGCATGCTCCGCTCGTTCGACTACGCGGCCCGCACGCACCGCCCGTGGAACCCCGACTGGGCGGAGCTGTGCCGTACGGCGTACTGCGAGGGCTACGCCGAGGCCGGCGGCGACGATCCGCGCGCCGAGGCCGAACTGCTGCGCGCGTACGAGACGGACAAGGCCGTGTACGAGGTCGTCTACGAGGCCCGGCACCGCCCCGACTGGCTTCCGGTGCCGATGGCGGCGATCGACCGCCTGGCCGCAACAACCTGATCCCCCACTGCCCAAGGAGGCCGACCCCCGTGAGCGCCCGCCCCCCGTCCCGCAATTCCTCCGACCCCGATGTACCCAAACAGGTGGCCGACACCGCGCCCCTGGGGAAGAAGACGGCAGCGCCGAAGCCGCGTGCCGGCGCCAGCCATGGCGTGCGGGCCGCCCGGCCGCTCGATGACGGTGACCGGGAGCGGCTGCTGGCCGGCGCGCATCACGATCCGCACGCGCTGCTCGGCGCGCACGAGATGCGGGGCGGTGTGGAGCTGCGCGTACTGCGTCCGTTCGCACGGTCGGTGACCGTGCTCGCCAAGGGGCTGCGGGCCGAGCTGCACGAGGACGGCGGCGGGTTCTTCTCGGGTGTGCTGCCGCTGCGCGCGGCCCCGGAGTACCAGCTGCTGGTCGCGTACGACGACGGCACCGACGCCGGGACCGAGATCGAGATCGAGGTGCAGGATCCGTACCGCTTCCTGCCCTCGCTCGGCGAGCTCGATCTGCATCTGATCGGCGAGGGGCGGCACGAGGAGCTGTGGCGGGCGCTGGGCGCGCATCCGATGGCGCACCAGGGCGTCACCGGCACCCGGTTCACGCTGTGGGCACCCAATGCCCGCGGGGTGCGGGTCGTCGGCGACTTCAACTACTGGGACGGCACCGGCCATCCGATGCGTTCGCTCGGCTCCACGGGCATCTGGGAACTGTTCGTTCCCGGCGCCGGCGAGGGGGCGCTCTACAAGTTCGACATCACTCGCCCGGACGGTTCTCACACCCTGCGGGCCGACCCGATGGCGCGGCGCGCCGAGGTGCCGCCCGCCAACGCCTCGATCGTGACCGAGTCACACCATGTGTGGCACGACGAGGAGTGGATGGCGCAGCGCGCCGAGCGGCCGGTGCACGAGTCGCCGTTCTCCGTCTACGAGGTGCATCTGTCCTCCTGGCGACCGGGCCTGACCTACCGACAGCTGGCCGTCCAACTCCCGGCGTACGTAAAGGATTTGGGCTTCACGCATGTGGAGTTCATGCCGGTCGCCGAGCACCCCTTCGGCGGCTCGTGGGGCTATCAGGTCACCGGCTTCTACGCCCCGACCTCCCGGATGGGCACCCCCGACGACTTCCGCCATCTCGTCGACGCCCTGCACCGGGCGGGCATCGGCGTGATCGTCGACTGGGTGCCGGCGCACTTCCCGAAGGACGACTGGGCACTCGCGGAGTTCGACGGCCGCCCGCTGTACGAGCACGAGGACCCGGCGCGTGCCGCGCACCCCGACTGGGGCACCCTCGAGTTCGACTACGGCCGCAAGGAGGTGCGTAACTTCCTGGTCGCCAACGCGACGTACTGGTGCGAGGAGTTCCACATCGACGGGCTGCGGGTGGACGCCGTCGCCTCGATGCTCTACCTCGACTACTCCCGCGAGCAGGGCGAATGGACGCCGAATGTGCACGGCGGCCGGGAGAACCTGGACGCGGTCGGCTTCCTGCAGGAGATGAACGCCACCGTCTACCGGCGCTGCCCCGGTGTCGTGACGATCGCCGAGGAGTCCACGGCCTGGGACGGGGTCACCCGCGCCACCCACCATGTCGGCCCGGGCGGCTTCGGCGGCCTCGGCTTCGGCCTGAAGTGGAACATGGGCTGGATGCACGACTCACTGGGCTATGTCTCGCACGAGCCGGTGCACCGCAAGTTCCACCACAACGAGATGACGTTCTCGATGGTGTACGCGTACAGCGAGAACTATGTGCTGCCGATCTCGCACGACGAGGTCGTGCACGGCAAGCGGTCGCTGGTGAGCAAGATGCCCGGCGACTGGTGGCAGCAGCGCGCCAACCACCGCGCCTATCTGGGCTTCATGTGGGCCCACCCGGGCAAGCAACTCCTCTTCATGGGCCAGGAGTTCGCGCAGGGCGCGGAGTGGTCGGAGGGCCACGGCCCGGACTGGTGGCTGCTCGACCCGTCGTACGCGGCGGAGGCGGACCACCGCGGGGTGCGGCATCTGGTGCGCGATCTGAACACGGTGTACGGCGCCACCCCCGCGCTCTGGCAGCGGGACACCGACCCCGGGGGCTTCGCCTGGGTGGACGGCGACGCCGCCGAGGACAATGTCTTCGCGTTCCTGCGCTACGACGCATCGGGCTCGCCGCTGCTCGCCGTCTGCCACTTCTCGCCGGTGGTGCGGCACGAGTACCGGCTGGGTGTGCCGGACGCGGTCCAGGCGTGGACGGAGGCACTCAACACGGACGGGGCGCGGTACGGCGGCAGCGATGTGCTCAACCCGGACCCGCTGAAGCCGGAGTCGGTACCGTCGCACGGCCGCCCGGCGAGCATTCAGCTGACGCTGCCGCCGCTGGCGACGTTGTGGCTGCGACCGGCGTGAGCGCCGCGCCCGGCCGGCCTTGCCGGAGCGCCTGAGACTCAAGCCCGTCGGGTGACTGAGGACACCACCCCCAGACGCTGGGTGGCCCGGGTGAGCGCCACATAGAGGTCGTTCGTCCCGTGTTCCGAGCCGGAGCGGATCAGCTCCGGTTCGACGACGATCACCGTGTCGAACTCCAGGCCCTTCGCCTGCCGCGGGTCGAGCAGCACGACGGGCCGGGTGAGGTCCGGTTCGGCCCCTTGGCCGGCATCGGGCAACTCTGCCGCGAGGGCGGCGTGGAGCCCGCCCGGGGCGATCACCGCGAGCCGTCCCTCGTGGGGCGCCCCGGCCACCCGCTCGGCGACCGTACGGGCCACTTCGTCCGGGGACACGGACGCCTCCCACGGCTTCACGCCCGTCGAGCGCACGGAGCGCGGCGGCTCGAAGGCCGGGTCCTCGCTCCGCCGCACGTCCGCCGCCAGCTCCATGATCTCGGCGGGCGTACGGTAGTTGACCTCGAGGCGGGTGTGCTGCCAGCGGTCGCCGACGTACGGCTCGAGAATGCGCTGCCACGAGCCGCAGCCCGCCGCGTCGCCGGTCTGGGCAGGGTCGCCGACCAGGGTCATGGAGCGGGTGGGGCAGCGGCGCATCAGCAGCCGCCACGCCATCGCGGACAGCTCCTGCGCCTCGTCCACGATGATGTGCCCGAAGGCCCAGGTCCGGTCGGCGGCGGCGCGTTCGGCGGCGCTGCGGTGGTCGGCCTCCTCCTGGCGCTCCGCCATCCGCTCGGCGTCGATGATGTCGTGCGCGGCGAGCACTTCGGACTCCTGGTCCTCGAACTCGAACGTCTTCGAGCCCTCGGACAGCTCCAGCACGCCCTGCGCGTAGGCGATCCGCTCCTGCCGCTCGGCCTCTTCGGCGGCGCGCTCGGCGCTGTCGTCGACGCCGAGGAGTTCGGCGGCCTCGTCGAGCAGCGGCACATCGGCGGGTGTCCAGGGCCCGGCGATACGCCGGACCAACTCGGCGTCCTTCTCAGCCAGTTGCGCCTCTGGCACGGCGAGGAAGTCCGCGACGAGCTGCTCCGGGGTGAGCGGGGGCCACAGCTCGTCGATCGCCGCGTGCACCTCGGCACTGGTGGCGATCTCCTTGCCGAGCTGGGCGATGTCGTCGGGGCCGAGGAGGTTCGGCCCTCCGAGGGGATCCGCGCCGAGCCGGTCGGTGAGCTGGGCGGTCAGCGCGTCGATGATCCGGAAGGCGAAGTGCGGCCGGGCGAGATTGTGCGGCAGCCCGGTGGCACGGGCACGGTCGCGGGCGTCGTACGCCATCTCACGGTCGAGCCGCAGGATTCCGTACTCCTCGTGGTCGATCTCCAGCGCGGGCCCGGGCAGGTGGTCCGGGTCCTCCTGGTCAATCTCGCGGTCGGACTCCGGCGCGGACTCGGGCAGCGCCTGCCGGTCGCGTACGACACGGGCCAGCACATCGGCCATCTCGGCGCGGCCCTTCACCTCGGCGGCCTCGGGGGTGTCGGCGCCGGTGGCCCGTACACCGGGGAAGAGCTCGGCCATCGTCGACAGCAGCACGCCCGTCTCACCGAGCGAAGGCAGCACCTGGCCGATGTAGCCGAGGAACGCGGGGTTGGGCCCCACGATCAGCACGGCGCGCCTGGCCAGCTGCTCGCGGTGCGCGTAGAGCAGATACGCCGCCCGGTGCAGCGCGACCGCGGTCTTACCGGTGCCGGGCCCGCCCTCGACGACGAGGACGCCGTGCCGCGGTGCCCGGATGATGCGGTCCTGCTCGGCCTGGATGGTCTGCACGATGTCGGCCATCCGCCCGGTGCGCGCGGCCCCGAGCGCGGCGAGCAGCACGGCGTCCGCGTCATGCTCCTCGTAACCGGTACGGGTGGTGTCGGCGAGGTCGAGAATCTCGTCGTGGAGGGCGGTGACGGTGCGCCCCTTGGTGGTGATGTGGCGCCGCCGGCGCAGCCCCATCGGCTCATGCCCGGTGGCGAGGTAAAAGGGCCGGGCAACGGGTGCGCGCCAGTCGATGAGCAGCGGGGTACGTTCCGTATCGCCCTCCCGCATTCCGATACGCCCGATGTGGTGGTGCACGCCGTCCTTGAGATCGATACGTCCGAAACACAGCCCGGAGTCCACTGCATTCAGCCCCGAGAGCAGCCCGGACTGCTCGGCGACGAGCACATCCCGCTCGACCCGGGCCTGCAAACCGGTGCTGACCTGCCCGATCGTGGTCCGGACTGCGGCTTCGGCCTGCTCGCGGAGTGCGTCGAGGCGCTCGTAGAGCAGAGAGACGAATTGCTGTTCATTATGCAATTCCTCGGTTGACAATTCAGCTCCTGACGCGATATGGTGTCATCAATCAACCTCTCCATGCGCTTAGTTGTGCATGGACGTGAAACACTCAATATTCGCAGAGGAATACCCCGGCCGTCAATTCGGTACCGGGGTGTTTTTGTGCGCCGAGAAGTCCGGTGCACAAGCCACTGACGGTCTGGGGCGCGCGGCCGGAGCTGCGGCCGGCGGGCCCGTGCCATGCGTTCCGGCCCGTGCACGACCTGGTGGGTGCCAGCCGCTGCCATGCCCCGGCCCGCTCGCTACACCGCGCCGACTCCTGCGTGGCATCCGCGTGCTGAGCGAGCGTGATTGATCAAGACTGACGCTAGGCTCGGCGGCAACGTCACGCGGGAGTGTTTGATGCGCAAATGCCTTCCGGTCTTCAGCATTGTGCTGGCTTCGGCAGCACTGATCGCATTGTCGGGGTGTGACAGCACACCGCTCGAAACCAACACCGCAGCCGCCCGCGCCCCTACGCCGGCGGCCAAGGAGTTCTCCGGTCAGGTCGATGTAGGCGGCGGTCGGAAAATCTATCTGCACTGCAAAGGAAGCGGGAGCCCCACGGTCGTTCTGGAATCCGGGTTCCACGACTCGTCCGACACCTGGAACGTGACCGATACACAACCGCCCGTGCCGAAGTCCCCAGCGGTCTTCCCCGGTGTCCCCGGACCGTGCCGCAACAACCTCGCGATCGCGGACCGTGCCGCCAAGGGGCTGACGGGCGGCTTGGGGGAGCTCGTTAACGACAACAGATCGAGGAGGAGTAGACCGCTCCTGAGGTCCGCGCGGTGGAAGGCCTCCCACAGATCGGGTGCATCCGGGTCGATCGCCACGTCACGGGGTATCGCGTCGGCTGACTCTGCGGCGGCCAGCGCGAGGCGCCAAGGGTACGCGTCGGGTCGGCCTTTACCCGGCTCATTGGGAACGAACCCGCCTTCCCCAATGAGCACGTGAACGCCCATGGCGCGGAGGGTGGCAATGCTCTGATTGAACTGCGTGTGCTGTACGTACGCGGCGTTGAACGCAGGGCATCGTGATCACGGGGATGCCCTCGCGCTGGCCAATTGGGGCATCAACGCGGTCGAGGACGCGGCCCAGACCGACTTGCCGACCCCATCCCGGTCGTCGAAGGCCATCGGTTGGACAGGGCCTCGGTTCCGGTGATCGGTAAACCGGCCCGGCACATCCGTGTCGTCATCCCGCAGCCTGCCGATCAGATTGGCCACCGCCTACGGCGCGGCCGTCGCGGAGGCAGGCCGCCCGGCTTTGACAGTGAGACCTACAAGCAGCGCAACACCGTCGAACGGTGCATCCATCGGATCAAGCAGTGGCGCGGCCTGGCCATGCGGACCGACAAACTCGCCATCGCCTACCGGGCCGCACTCCACCTCGCCGCCATCCTCATCTGGACCCGACGCCGGCCAAAGAGACAGACCCTGGCCGCCGTGCTGGCTTCTTGTCGGCACGCACGGCGGCCAGGTCCTAGCTGCTGAGGTCCGCGCGCCGGGGAGGGCACGAGCGGTTCAGGAGAGCCAGTCGGCGTAGCGGGTGGGGGCGAGGTGGGCGTCCTTGTCGGTGAGGACGTCACCCTTGATGACGGCGAACATGCCGGCGGTGGGGTCGGTGACGACGGTGCGGCCGTCGGACTTGTGGGACAGGGTGACCCGGCCCAGCTCGTCCAGGGAGAAGACCTCGGGGCCGGCGATGTTGCGAATGCCCCCCAGCGGGGCGCCCGCGGCGACTTCCGCCACCGCGTCGGCCACGTCCTTGGAGGCGATCGGCTGGACGGGCGTGGCGGGCAGCCGGACGGTGTCGCCGTCGGCGGTCCAGGACAGGACCGCGTCGATGAACTCCATGAACTGCGTCGCGCGGACGATCGAGTAGGGGATCGGTCCGGCCGCGAGGATGTCCTCCTGGAGCATCTTGGCCCGGTAGTAGTCCAGCTCCGGCACCTGGTCCACGCCGACGATCGAGAGGATGACGAAGTGACGGACGCCACCCTTCCGGCCCGCGGCCAGAAGGTTGTCCATCGAGGTCTGGAAGAAGGCCAGGGATGCTTCGTCGAAGGTCGGGGAGTTCGTCAGGTTGACAATGACGTCGGCGCCCGCCACCGCCTCGCCCAGTCCCTGGCCGCTGATGACGTCGATTCCGGTGGACTGCGAGTGCGGTACCGCCTCGTGCCCGGCGGCGTTCAGATTCTTGACGACCTGTGACCCGATCAGCCCAGTACCGCCGATGACCGCGAACTTCATGACACGCCTTTCGTCGGGAGGCATATCCGCAAATATGGCATATGACCCCCATACGGGCGTTGCATGCACCGAACTGGGACACGTTCTGTCCGAGACTTACTTGGATTTGCGCAGTCCGAGTCAAACGCATCTGGTTGGAGTGACCGAGTGAAGATGTCCGGCGGAGTCGAGTGGGCCCTGCATTGCTGCGTCGTGCTCACGTCGGTTGAGGAGCCCGTCCCCGCGACCCGGCTGGCGGAGTTGCATGACGTCTCGGCGAGCTATCCGGCCAAGCAGTTACAAGCGCTTTCTCGCGCCGGGCTCGTGCGTTCGGTGCAGGGCAAGGCGGGCGGCTACGTGCTCACCCGGGAACCCGCCTCGATCACGGTGCTCAATGTGGTCCGGGCCGGCGCGGGTCGACCTCCGCCTACAACCCAGCTCCGGGGCATGCTCGGCACAGCGCCAGCCGCAGGCGTAGAAGCGCGAAGGCTGCCCACATGACGTAACGCCGGCACCGCACCGGTCGCGAACACTCGCGCGCCCGGGGCGCGTGTGGCCGGTAAGCGTAAGGCGGCCGCCTGAGCGGCAAAGGACGTACGTCACAGTCGGGGTGCCCGTCGCCGCCCACGGCCGCGCGCCGTGGCGGTGCGGCCACGGCCTCACTCCCTCAACTCGGTCAAGACCTGCCGCGGCCGGTGACGAAGTCACGCGCGCGGTCCAGGAGCCCGGCGCCGAGAGCCAGCAGCTTGTTGGCACCGGACCAACGATCAGATGCTCCGGACGAAGCGGCCTAAATCACGTCCTCAAGTTCCTTCAGCAGCCGCCGCTTCGGACGCGCGCCCACCATCGACTTCACCGGTTCGCCCGCCCGGAACACCATCAGCGTCGGCATCGACAGCACGCCGTACCGCGTCGTGATCTCCGGGTTGGTGTCCACATCGAGCTGCACGACCTTCAGCCGGCCGGTCTCCTCGCTCGCGAGCGCGCTCAGCACCGGCGCGAGCTGGCGGCACGGGCCGCACCAGTCCGCCGTGAACTCGACCAGGACCGGGCGGTCCGCCCCCAGCACCTCGGCGTCGAAGTCCGCGTCCGTCACCGCGGCGACGCCCTCTGCCTGAATCATTCGTCAGCCTCCGAATTCACAACGTGGTTCCGGGCCGGCCGGCAGCTCCGCCTCGGCCCGCGCGAGCTGTGCCCCGACCTGGGCGCGCACCGACTGCACCTGCTCGATCAGCGTGTCCAGTTCGCCGAGCTTCGCCCGGTACACGGCGAG
Organism: Streptomyces sp. V1I1; assembly: GCF_030817355.1. NCBI lineage: Bacteria > Bacillati > Actinomycetota > Actinomycetes > Kitasatosporales > Streptomycetaceae > Streptomyces > Streptomyces sp. V1I1. The sequence goes on from NZ_JAUSZH010000001.1 coordinate 2,466,530, forward strand.
CGAGGCGGGGCATGAGTCCCCCGCCGGATGCCCGGCGCGCAGGCAGTCGACGAACGGTCTGGTCTCCTCCAGGTCGAACCCGAAATCCTGCAAGGTCCGGATCTGCTGGAGCAGCCGCAAGTCGTCCTCGTCGTAAGTGCGGTAGCCGTTCACCGCGCGCCGGGCGGGCAGGAGCCCGCGGGACTCGTAGTAGCGCAGGGTGCGTGTGGTGGTGCCCGCTCGCTCCGCCAGCTCGCCGATTCGCATGTCTTCGACAGTAATCCTTGACGTCGGCGTCAAGGCAAGCGGCTCAGTCCCGCAGTGCCTCGTACGTGCTCGCCCAGTCGTCGGAGCCGTGGCCCTTCGCGATCGCCCGGTCCGCGACGGACTTGACGGCCTCCAGTTGGGAGACGTCGAGCCCGCGGGTGCGCGCGGCGTGCAGGATGTGCTCGACGCCCGCGGCCATCATGCCGAGGTTGGCCTGCGCCCCCGGATAGCTGCCCGCGTCGATGTTGGCCGCCGTGTACTCCGCGATGGGCGGCAGGATCTGGACGATGGTGTTCAGATACGGGGCGATGTCGGCGGCCTTGACCCCGTCTGCCGTGGCCAGTGCGTACGCGTGCACCAGGCCCGAGATGCTGCCGTAGAAGAAGTCGAGCAGCGACAGGTCGTAGAGCGCGGCGAGCCCGGGATCCGTGCCGACGAACGCGGCTTTGCCGCCCAGCGACTTCAGGGTGGACTCGTAGCGCTCGAAAGCCCCCTGCGCGCCTGAGTAGAAGAGCAGCGCATCGGGCGAGCCGATCAGCGGGGTCGGCACCATCACCGCGCCGTCCAGGTAGCTGATGCCGCGGGACTCCGCCCAGGCCGCCGCCTCGCGGGAGCGCTCGGGGGTGTCGGAGGTGAGGTTGACCAGGACGCGGCCCGCGAGGGCGTCGGCGAGCGGGGCCAGGATCGCGTGGGACGCGTCGTAGTCGACCACGCAGACAATGGTCAATTCGCTTGCGCGCAAGGCCTCTTCGGCGGTGGCGGCGCGGACCGCGCCATGTGCGACGAGCTCGTCACCCTTGCCGTGAGAGCGGTTCCATACGGTGGTGGGGTGGCCTGCGTCGAGGAGGGCGCCGGCGAGCGCCTGGCCCATCGCGCCGAGGCCGATGACGGTGACAGAAGTGATGGCGGTGGCAGAAGTACGGGGGCTGTTCTCGGTGGTGGACATGACCGCAATGCTTCTTCGCCCCGCACTCCCCCACAAGTACCTACAAATAGGTCAGGTACCCACCGAAAGGTAAACATCAAGGTCAGCGCGGTCAGCTCTGCGACGGCAGTAGCGGTTTGGCTTCCGCTCCAGCGGCGACGGGAGCACGATCGACGTCGCCGTACGCCCCAGCGCCGAGATCTGCTCCAGCACGCACCCGCTCTTGACCAGCCATTCAGCACAACTACCCGATGCCTTCAGGAAGTTAACGGTGTGCAGCCATTGACGGCCGGACTGTATACATCTACAAAACTGTTTGAGAGCGCTCTCAACCCTCCCGACACCACCCTCGGCACCACCCTCCCGGAGGTGTTCCTTGAGCACGAGCCGCATCAAACGCACCCCCTTCCTCACCATCCTCGTCGCCCTCGTCGTCGCCCTCGCCGGCTTCATCGCCGTCACCGGCGCCGGGTCGGCGCGCGGCGACGTACCCCCCACGCCCGGCTGGAACCTCCAGTGGAGCGACGACTTCAACGGCGCCAACAGAACCCTGCCCTCGTCCGCCAACTGGCAGATCGACCTCGGGCACGCCTACCCCGGCGGGCCCGGCAACTGGGGCACCGGTGAAATCCAGAACTACACCAACAACCCCGACAACCTCAGCCACGACGGCAACGGCAATCTGCGCATCACCCCGCTCCGGGACGGCGCGGGAAACTGGACCTCCGGCCGTATCGAAACCCAGCGCGCCAACTTCAAGGCCCCGGCCGGCGGCACCCTGCGTATCGAGAGCCGTATCCAGATGCCGAATGTGACCGGCCAGGCCGCGCTCGGCTACTGGCCCGCGTTCTGGGCCCTCGGCGCCCCGTACCGCGGCAACTTCTGGAACTGGCCGTCCATCGGCGAGTTCGACATCATGGAGAACGTCAACGGCATCAACTCCGTCTGGGGTGTGCTGCACTGCGGGGTGAACCCCGGCGGCCCCTGCAACGAGACCAGCGGAATCGCCAACAACCGCGCCTGCCCCGGCGCCAGTTGCCAGTCCGCCTTCCACACGTACCGCTTCGAGTGGGACCGCTCCGTGTCCCCCAATGAGCTGCGCTGGTACGTGGACGGCCAGCTCTTCCACAGCGTCAACCAGAACCGGTTGGACGCCGGGACCTGGGCGAACATGACCGATCACGCGGGCTACTTCATTCTGCTCAATGTCGCGATCGGCGGCGCGTTCCCCGACGCCCTGGCCGGCAAGACCCCCACAGCCGCGACCGTCCCCGGCCGCCCCATGTTCGTCGACTACGTCGCCGTCTGGACCAGGGGCGGTGGCGGCGACCCGACGACCCCGCCCACCACCGACCCGCCCACCACCCCGCCGCCGTCCGGCTCCTCGCAGCTGTATCTGCGGACGGGAGGCGGCGCGGGCGACGCCGCGGCATCGGCCTCGACGGTGAGCCTGGCGTCGGCGGGCGGCGCCAACTACGACGGCGCCCCGCACAACCCGCAGGTCTTCACCTCTTCCGGGATCACCCGGAAGTACAACGGCGGGTCGACACAGTTCGATCTGTTCGTCGACGCGGGCTCGACGGTCGCCAACGGCCAGCAGATCAGGGTGAGTTACGACCGTACGGGCGACGGCACCTGGGACCGGACGGAGACGTACAACTACTTCGCCACCGACCCCGTGGCGGGTTATGAGCACTACACGCAGGCGAAGGGCCTGAAGTCGTCCACCGGATCGCTCGGCGATCTGGCGAACGGCAAGGTCCGGATCGAGGTCTGGAGCGCCATCGGCGGCGGCCCCAGCACGGTCGGCGTCGGCAACCAGTCCGTCGTACGCATCCCCTTCGACTGACCGATCAGGAGGAACACATGCTCCGCCGACTGCTCGCGACCACCGCCGCCGTGATCTTCCTGGTCACGGCGGGATGGGTGACCACGAGGATCGACTCACCAGCCCCCAATGCGGCCTCGCGCCACCCGGGCCACGCGGGCCACGCGTACACCTTCACCAAGGCCCAGCAGGCCGCGATCGTCGCGCAGGCGGCGGCCCCGTTGCGCGGCAGCGAATTCCGCGCGGACTGCTTCTCCAGCCACCGTCAGGGCGACGACCCGATCGTCTTCCCCGGCCAGGCGGGCCGCTCGCACATCCATGAGTTCTACGGGAACAGGACCGCCAACGCGGCCTCCACGCTCCAGTCGCTGGCCGCCGGCACCACCAACTGCACGCCGAAGACGGACCTTTCCTCGTACTGGACCCCCACCCTCTACCAGAACGGAGCCCCGGTGGCCCCCGAGCGGGTCACCGTCTACTACCAGGGCATCACCGACCACACCCGTGCCGTCGCCCATCCGCGCGGTCTGCGGTACGTCGTCGGCAACGCCCTGGCCGCCTCTCCCGACCAGAATCCGGCCGCACGCTGGTCGTGCGTGGGCCGGCCGGAGTCCAGCCGGGACTTCATCAACTGCCCGCCCGGCACCAAGCTGGAGAACTATCTGGACTTCCCCACCTGCTGGGACGGGAAGAACCTGGACAGCGCGAACCACCGGGACCACATGACATACGCGGCGGGGCAGACCTGCCCGGCCTCGCACCCCGTGGTCGTGCCGCGGCTCGAGCTGCTGATCACCTGGCCGGTCAACGGCGGCGGGCTCACCCTCGCGGGCACCAGGAACGGCGCCAATGTCACCAACGCGCCCGGCTACACCTTCCACGGCGATTTCTTCAACGCCTGGGACGACGGTGAGCTGAAGCGCCGGGTGGCCAACTGCATCAACGCGGGCTACATCTGCGGGACGGACGGCAATCCGATCCAGCAGTGACTCATCCGTTTCCGGGTCCGGGACGCCCAGCGGCCTGCGGGTCGGGGCGTCCCGGACAACGGTCGGCGGCTGGTCGGTGGACCGGCCCGTCAGGCCGCCCACCGCCCAGCCGCTTCACGCCTCGGCCGCCAACCGTCAGACCTTCGCGCGCACCCCGTCCGTGTCCCGCTGCTCCGGCACGTCCGTGTCCGCGCCATCGGCCACAGCCACGTCCTCGACCGTCTCCGGCGTCCCGTGACCGTCGTCGAGCAGCGTCTTCTCGTCGAACGGCAGCCGCCCGGCCAGCACCTCTTCGACCTGCGCCTTGTCGATCTCCTTCGTCCACGTTCCGATCAGCACCGTCGCGACCGCGTTGCCCGCGAAGTTGGTCAGCGCACGCGCCTCGCTCATGAAGCGGTCGATACCGACGATCAGTCCGACGCCGTCGACCAGCTCCGGCCGGTGCGACTGCAGACCGCCCGCAAGCGTGGCCAGCCCGGCTCCGCTGACGCCTGCCGCTCCCTTCGACGCGACGAAGAGGAAGAGGAGGAGCGGGATCTGCTCCCCGAGCGACATCGGGTTGCCCATCGAGTCCGCGATGAAGAGCGAGGCCATCGTCATGTAGATCATCGTGCCGTCGAGGTTGAAGGAGTAGCCCGTCGGGACGGTGATACCGACCACCGGCTTGCTCACGCCCAAGTGCTCCATCTTTGCGATGAGCCGCGGGAGCGCGGACTCGGAGGAGGAGGTGGAAAGGATCAGCAGGAACTCACGGCCCAGGTACTTGAAGAGCGTGAGGATGTTGAGACCCGCCACGATGCGCAGCAGCGCGGCGAGCACGATGAAGACGAAGAGGAAGCAGGTGATGTAGAAGCCGATCATGAGCACGGCGAGGCTCTTGAGGGCGTCCAGACCGGCGGAGCCGGTGACGGCGGCGATCGCGCCGAAGGCACCGATCGGCGCGGCCCACATCACCATGGCGAGGATGCGGAAGACGAGTCGCTGAATGTGCTCGACACCGCGCAGCACCGGCTCACCGACCGAACCCATGGCCTGCAGCGCGAAGCCGACGAGCAGCGCGACGAGGAGAGTCTGCAGGACCTCGCCCGCGGTGAAGGCGGAGACCATCGTGGTCGGGATGATCCCGAGCAGGAATTCGACCGTGTCCTTGGCCTCCTCCGCCACCTGGCCCTGGCCCGCCTCCTTGACCGCGTCGGTCACCGCCAGGCCGTCACCCGGGTGCAGGATGTTGCCGACGACCAGGCCGATGGTCAGGGCGACCAGCGACATGACCATGAAGTAGCCGAGCGCGATGCCGCCGACCGCGCCGACCTTTGCGGCCTTTCGTACCGAGCCGATGCCCAGCACGATCGTGCAGAAGATGATCGGCGAGATCATCATCTTGATCAGGTTCACGAAGCCGGTACCGAGCGGCTTGAGCTCAGTGGCGAACTCGGGGGCGACCAGGCCCACGGCGATGCCGAGCACGACCGCGATGATCACGGCGATATAGAGATAGTGGGTACGATCCCGCCTGACGGCTCCAGCAGCCACGGGGTGCCTCCTCGTTGATTTGGGCGTCCATGTCCCGATGGATGTCCGTGACTATTCACGAGGCTGTGACAGGGGTCACCGTTGCGTGCGTTTCGTTCACATGAAAACGGCCAGGCAGACTTGTTACATGCGCATACCTGTTGCCCGCAGCCTCGCCGGCCAGCTCTTCGCCATGCAGGTCGTGCTGGTCGCCGCGATCGTGGCGGGCTGCGCGCTCTTCGCGTACTTCACCGACCGCTCGCAGGCCGAGGAGACCGCGCGCCTGCAGTCCAGGGCCACGGCGGCGGCCGCCGCGCGCTCACCCTCCGTCATCGAGGCCGCGCGCTCCGACAACCCGTCGCGCCGGCTCCAGCCGTACGCGGAGGCACTGCGCAAGACCACGGGGGTCAACTTCGTGGTGATCATGGCCCCGGACGGGACGCGCTGGACGCACCCGGAGCCGGGCCAGATCGGCAAGACGTATCTGGGGCACATTGGCCCTGCGCTGCGGGGCAAGGTGCACAGCGAGACATACGTGGGCACGCTCGGCTCCTCGGTGCGGACGGTGGTCCCCGTATACGACGGCAAAAAGATCACCGGGCTCGTCAGCGCGGGCATCACCGTCCAGAAGATCAGCGAGCAGGCGCGCAAGCAGGTCACCGCGCTGCTCGGCGTTGCGGGGGCGGCGCTCGCACTGGGCGGCATCGGCACATACGTGATCAACGCGCGGCTGCGGCGGCATACTCACGGCATGAACGCGGCCGAGCTGAGCCATATGCACGACTACCACCAGGCCGCGCTGCACGCCGTGCGCGAGGGGCTGATGATGCTCGACGGGCAGCGGCGGATCGCCCTGTTCAACGACGGCGCGCGCGAGCTCCTCGGACTGGACGACGACGCGGTCGGCCGCCCGGTGGCCGAGCTCGGGCTGCCGGCCCCACTCATGGGCGCGCTGCTGGCGTCCGAGCCGCGGGTCGACGAGGTGCATCTGACCGCCGACCGCGTCATCGTCGTGAACACCAGCCCCGTCGTCGGTGCCAAGCAGCGCGGGACCGTGGTCACGCTCCGCGACCACACCGAACTCCAGGCGCTCTCGGGGGAGTTGGACTCCGAGCGCGGCTTCACCCAGGCCCTGCGCTCACAGGCGCACGAGGCGGCCAACCGCCTCCACGCGGTCGTCTCGCTGATCGAGCTCGGCCGTGCGGACGAGGCGGTCGACTTCGCGACCGCCGAGCTGGAACTGGCCCAGGACCTGACCGACCGGGTCGTCGGCGCGGTCGGCGAGCCGGTGCTGGCCGCGCTGCTGCTCGGCAAGACGGCGCAGGCGAACGAGCGCGGCGTTGAGCTGGTCATCACGGAGGACAGCCGGATCGACGACGGGGTCCTTCCGCCGTCGCTGCCGGCGCGTGACCTGGTGACGATCCTGGGCAACCTGATCGACAACGCGGTCGACGCGGCGTCGGAGGCGGCGACGGGGTGGGGCAGCGACCCGCTCGAACCCGGGCCCGTGTCCGGGCGGCCGCTGCGCGCCCGGGTCGCGGTCACGGCGCGCGCGGACCAAGACGAACTGCTGCTGCGCGTCGCGGACTCGGGCGCGGGCATCGACCCGGCCGACGCGGACGAGGTGTTCCGGCGCGGCTGGTCCACGCACGGCGCGGGGCGCGGGCTTGGCCTCGCGCTGGTCAAGCAGGCCGCGCACCGCAGCCGCGGCACGGTGACCCTGGCCCGGGGACCGGACGGCGGCGCGGAGTTCACCGTACGACTGCCGCTGCACACGGCGGAGGTCCCGGCATGACCACCGCCCCACCCGCGCCTCCCCCGCGCCCCGCCGCGCCAAGTCCCCGGCAGCCGCGCACCGCGGAGGTGGCCGAGTGAGCAGCGAGCCCATCAGAGTTCTCGTCGTCGAGGACGACCCCGTCGCCGCCGACGCGCACGCGCTCTACGTCGGCCGCGTCGCCGGGTTCACCGTCGCCCGGGGTCGCGCACTCGCGCGCCGAAGCCGTACGGATTCTCGAACGCGCCGAGGTCGATCTGCTCCTCCTCGACCTGTACCTTCCCGACGGGCACGGCCTGCACCTCGTACGGTCGCTGCGCGCCGCCGGGCACTCGGCCGACGTCATCGCCGTCACCTCCGCCCGCGACCTCGCGATCGTCCGCGAAGGCGTCTCCCTCGGGGTCGTCCAGTACGTCCTGAAGCCCTTCACCTTCGCCACCCTCCGCGACCGCCTCTGCCGGTACGCCGAGTTCCGCGCCGCCGCCGGTGAGGCCAGCGGCCAGGACGAGGTCGACCGGGCGCTCGCCGCGCTCCGGGCGCCCGAGGGCGGCGGGCTGCCCAAGGGGCTCAGCGCCCCCACGCTGGCGGCCGTCACCCGTACCCTGCGCGAATCCGCTACCGGGCTCACCGCCGCCGAGGCCGGCGCCGCCGTCGGCATCTCGCGGATCACCGCGCGCCGCTATCTCGAGCATCTCGTCACCGAAGGGCGGGCCGTGCGCAGCCCGCAGTACGGGCAGATCGGACGGCCCGAGCTCCAGTACCGCTGGAAGCCCGCCGCACATTGAGTGGCCGCCCCAACGACCTTGGCCTGCACGGGGATTGACCTTGTGAACGGAGGGGTCCTACGGTCACCGGGCAGCCCCCGTGCCCGCAGCCCTCCGGCTCGGACGCCCCCGGCTCAGAGGAGGTCGTGCCCGTGCGCCCCACCGCCCCACTGATCCTCGTCACCACTGTCACCGCACTAGCCGCGGCAACGCTCACTGCCTGCGGCGGCGACGCCGGAGGCGACCCCGACACCGTCAAGGTCGCCTACAACCGGTCCACCGACAACAAGATCCGCTTCAAGGATGCCCATCTCGAGGCCGCCAAGAAGCAGTTCGAGAAGGAACACCCGGGCAAGAAGATCAAGCTCATACCGATCCAGGCCCCGGACAACGACTACGCCACCAAGGCACAGCAGATGATGCGCTCCCCCAAGACCGCCCCGGATCTGGTCTACGAGGACACCTTCCGCATCAACTCCGACATCAAGGCCGGGTACTTGAAGCCGCTGGACGACTATCTCCCCAAGTGGGACCAGTGGAGCCAGTTCGTCGACACGGCGAAGGCCGCGGCCAAGGCGGAGGACGGCAAGACGTACGGCATCCCCGACGGCACCGACACCCGCGGCCTCTGGTTCAACAAGGCGATCTTCGCGAAGGCGGGCCTGCCCGCCGACTGGCAGCCCAAGAACTGGGCGGAGATCCTCACCGCGGCCCGTACCGTCAAACAGAAGGTCCCCGGCGTCATCCCGCTCAATGTCTACACCGGCAAGGGCCCCGGCGAGGCGGCCGTGATGCAGGGCTTCGAGATGCTGCTGTACGGCACCGGCGAGGATCCCCTCTACGACGCCTCCGCCAAGAAGTGGGTCACGGGCGGCAAGGGCTTCAAGGACTCGCTCGACTTCGTACGGACGGTGTACGCGGAGAAGCTCGGCCCGGACGTCTCGGACGCCCTGGACCCCAACGTCGGCACACGCGTCGCCACCGAGTGGCTTCCCGAGGGCAAGCTGGCGATCTCCCTGGACGGCTCCTGGATGGGCCAGAACTGGATCAATAAGGGCCCCAAGGAGTGGCCGGACTGGAGCAAGGAGCTCGCCCAGACCCCGATGCCGACGCAGACCGGGCAGGCGCCCGGCAAGGTGTCCATGTCCGGCGGCTGGGCCTGGTCGATCCCGCAGAAGGCCAAGAACCCCGATCTCGCCTTCGACTTCATCAAGACGGTCCAGACGGCAGAGAACGCGACGCGGTGGTGCGTGGTCGCCGCGCAGATCGCCGTACGCAAGGATGTGGCGGCCGACCCGAAGTATCTGAAGTCCATGCCGGGCATCGACTTCTTCACCGGTCTTGTGCAGTACACCCACTACCGGCCGGCGCTGCCCGTCTATCCGCAGGTCTCGACGGCCATCGGCGAGGCGATGGAGAAGGTGACGACGGGTGACGCATCGGCCGCGGACGCGGCGAAGGCGTACGACGACCAGCTGAAGACGATCGTCGACGGCGCGGTCCTCACCAAGTGAGCGCCACCAGAACGGGATGGTGGCGGTGGGTACCGCTCGCCCCCGCCACCATCCTTCTGCTTCTCTTTCTGGCAGGACCGATCGGCTACTGCGTCTGGATCGCGTTCACCAACACGCAGCTGACGGGTGCGTCCGGCTCCGACTTCGTCGGCCTGGACAACTTCCGCCGGGCCTTCGCCGACGACGATTTCCGTAACGCCGTCTGGCTCACGCTCGTCTTCACCTTCGTCTCGGCCGTGGTCGGCCAGAACACGCTGGGCCTGGCGCTGGCCGGTCTGATGCGGGCCGCGTCCCGTCCCGTACGGACTCTCACCGGCACCCTCGTCATCACGGCCTGGGTGCTGCCGGAGATCGTCGCGGCGTTCCTGCTGTACACCTTCTTCCGCCGCGAGGGAACGCTGAACGCCCTGCTGGACTGGCTCCATCTGCCGTCCCAGAACTGGCTGTTCACACTGCCGATCCTTGCGGTGTCGTTCGCCAATGTCTGGCGCGGCACCGCCTTCTCGATGCTGATCTACTCCGCCGCGCTCGCCGAGATCCCGCGCGACATCACGGAGGCGGCGGAGGTCGACGGGGCGAGCGGTCCGCGCCGGGTCTGGCACATCACGCTGCCGATGATCCGCCGCTCGATCGGCACCAACCTGATGCTGAACACGCTCTCGACGCTGTCGGTCTTCGGCCTGATCTGGGCGATGACGCGCGGCGGCCCGGGCAATCGCAGCCAGACACTGCCGGTGTTCATGTACGACCAGGCGTTCCTGAAGAGCCTGATCGGCTACGGCACGGCGGTGGCGCTGCTGCTTCTGCTGGTGGGCTCGCTGTTCTCGATCGTCTATCTGCGTCTGATGAAGGTGGAGGCGTGATGCGCCGGACCACCCGGGCCCGGCTCGCCGCCGACGCCGCCCTGCTGCTGACCGCCGCGGCTTTCGCGATTCCGCTGGTGTGGCTGCTGCTGGCCTCGGTGGACACGGAGGCGGATCTGCGGGTGCGGGCGCCCTCGTCGTTCACCGCGGACAATTTCGACGCGGTACTCACCGACGAGATCACCTTCACGCCGATGCTCAACAGCCTGCTGCTGTGCGGCGGCGCGACCCTGCTGACGGTGGTGTGCGCGGCGCTCGCCGCGTATCCGCTCTCCCGCCATCACTCGCGCTGGGGCCGTCCGTATCTGCTGACGATCCTGTTCACGACGTGTCTGCCGATCACCGCGGTCATGGTCCCGGTCTACGGACTGTTCGTTCAGGTCAATCTGATCGACACGATGTACGGTACGGGCCTGTTCCTCGCCACGTCCCAGCTGCCGTTCTCCATCTGGCTGATGAAGAATTTCATGGACGGCGTCCCGGTGGTCCTGGAGGAGGCGGCCTGGACGGACGGCGCATCGAATCTGCAGACGCTGACCAGGGTCGTCCTGCCGCTGATGGGCCCGGGACTGACCGTGGTGACGATCTACACCTTCATCCAGCTCTGGGGGAACTTCTTCGTACCGTTCATGCTGATCCTCTCCCCCGAGCAGCTGCCGGCGTCCGTCTCGATCTTCAGCTTCTTCGGCAACTACGGCTCGGTGATCTACGGGCAGCTCGCGGCGTTCTCGATCCTGTACTCGGCGCCGGTCCTGGTGCTGTACATGCTGATCGCCCGGAGGCTGGGCGGCGGGTTCGCACTCGGCGGCGCCGTCAAGGGGTGATGGTCCGGCGTGTACCGTCACGTGACGTTACCAAGCAGTAACGATCAGCTCGGACGTTCCTACGATAAGTCGCTCTGGGTGAACGCACCGTAGTCGCCATCCCCTCCGGCCCCCTAGCGTGTGTGCGTGCACCACACCCCCTCCCCACCCTTCAACGCCCCCGCCGCACGCCGACTGCGCGAGGCCCTCGGAATGGCGCCCGGCCATGTCGCGTACGGCCTCCGTGCCCAGTACGGACTCCACATCACCCCCGACACGGTGGTCGCCTGGGAACGCGGACTCGACGCCCCCGGTTCGCACGAACTGACCGCGCTCGCCGGGGTGTTGTGGTGTGCGCCCACCGATCTGCTCACCGCCGCGAGCACTCTGCGCGAGCACCGGATGGCACGCGGCCTCGCCCCCGACGACCTGGCGCGGCGGGTGGGCGTGGACGCCACCTCGTATGTGCGGATGGAGGAGTCGGGGCGCTGGCGCGCCAATGAGCGGCAGACCACCGCGCTCGCCGAGGTGCTTGAGCTGGGCCCCCGCGAGCTGCTGACCGCGACCGGCCGGGACGAGGACCTCGCCGACCTGCTGCGGGACGCGGTGAAGGCTCGCTGGCAGGCGTACGTCCGTCCGGTCGGGAAGATGCTGCCGATGGACCGCGGCCACCTCGAGGACGTACTGCAGGAGTTGCACGCCGACTACCAGTCCCGGACGGTGGCCACCCTCAACTGGGGCACAGCCTCGCAGGACACCGGGGAGCCGGGCCGGGAGTTCCTGGACCGGATAGTGGAGCACTTCTGGGAACTGGCGCGCGGCTAAACCCCGTTGGGATCCCGGTCGAACGCGAACAACTGGCCCTTCGCGTCCTTGGTACAGGCCAGCTGCCGTAGCTTGGCGCCGGGCTTCGTCGCGGCCTCAGGCACCCCGGCGCACAGGTTGCTGTGCAGTGGCCGCAGCCGGTAGCCGCGCACCGGCTGCCCCACCGGCTCCAGCAGGAAGGCCTCGGCGGGGCCGCGCTTGCCGCACTCCTGGTCTTCGAGCGGCGCGCCGACCTCCAGCGACTTGTCCTTGACACCGGTGCAGCCCTCGCCGAATTGCCTGTGGAAGGTCACGATCCGCCAGGCGGGTTCGATGGGCTTCAGGCTGAAGCGCGGGGTGGTGTCGGGCGAGCACGGCTGCTGGTAGAGCTGCCCGTTCTGCCCGCCGGCCTCGGCCAGACACAGGCCCGAGTGGACGGCCTTGATCTGTACGGGCCCGGGCTGAAGGGAGCCGGACTGAGAAGAGCCGGACTGAGAAGGGCGCGGCTGAGAAGAGCCGGGCTGCTCCGTGCTCTGTCTCTTCTCCGCCTGTTTGTGCTCCACCTGTCTGTTCTCCGACTCATCGGAGTCGCGGGAGGCGAGCGTCACCGCCAGCGCGACCACGCCAAGCGCCACGATCACCGTCGGCAGCACCGCACGGGCGAGCCACGGCCTGCGCGGCGGCTCGGGCGGCGCGGACTCCTCGGTCCCGCGTCCCGGTTCTGGTCCCGGTTCTGGTCCCGCTTCCGATCCCGCTTCCGATCCCAGTTCCGGTTCCGGTTGGCCGACGGCGTACGCCGGGACCTCGAAGGACTGCCGCTCGCGCCGGCTGAGCTCCTTGCGTACGCGCACCCAGGTCTCGGTCGTCCCGGGGCCGCAGCCGCAGGCGCGTACGAAAGCCACCACGAGTTCCTCGCGCGGCACCGTGCTACGGCTGAGCATATTGGCGACGGTCGAGCGCGGCAGTACATCGCCGACCGCGTCCGCCCGCGCGGTCAACTCCCGGTAGGTCAGGCCGGACCAGTCCTTGAGCGCCTGCATCTGCGCGACGAATTCGCCGGAGCTCTGGGCCTGTTCGGGATCCGGAGCGGCGGGTCCGTCGGAGTCCATGCGTCCCTCCCCTTCAACGTTCACGTGCTGGGACAGGGTTGGGACATGTCCCGGACGCGGAACAGCCTTGCGATTCGCGCCAGTCAACTCAAGAGTGATCTGCGCCATCCAAGGCGGAAAAAGAGTGGCCTTGATCGCGCACGGGGGTCGCGATCAAGGCCACTGGGGAGCCGAAGCCGAAGCCGAAGCCCGCAGGGTCAGAAGACCGACTCCGCCTCGTACACCCGGTCCTCGGGCACGGTCTTCAGCTGGGCGACCGCCGCCGCCAGCGGCACCATGACAACGTCCGTCCCGCGCAGCGCGGTCATCATGCCGAACTCGCCGCGGTGCGCCGCCTCAACCGCGTGCCAGCCGAAGCGCGTCGCCAGCACCCGGTCGTACGCGGTCGGCGTGCCACCGCGCTGCACATGACCGAGAATCACCGGCCGCGCCTCCTTGCCGAGCCGCAGCTCCAGCTCCGCGGCGAGGCGGTTGCCGATGCCCTCGAAGCGCTCGTGCCCGAACTGGTCGATCTCGCCCTTCGCGTAATCCATCGAGCCCTCGGCCGGATGCGCACCCTCCGCGACGCACACCACAGCGAACTTCTTACCGCGCGAGAATCGCTCCTCGACCATCTTGACCAGGTCCTCGACCTGGAAACGCCGCTCGGGCAGACAGATGCCGTGCGCGCCGCCCGCCATGCCGGACTCCAGCGCGATCCAGCCCGCGTGCCGACCCATGACCTCGACGACCATCACGCGCTGGTGCGACTCGGCCGTGGTCTTGAGGCGGTCGATGGCCTCGGTGGCGACGGTGACGGCGGTGTCGAAGCCGAAGGTGCGGTCGGTGGCGGAGATGTCGTTGTCGATCGTCTTCGGTACGCCGACGACAGGCATCCCCGCGTCGGCGAGCATCCGGGACGCGGTGAGCGTGCCCTCGCCGCCGATCGGGATGAGCGCGTCGATGCCGTACTGCTTCGCCAACTCCGCAGAATTCTCTGCGGCTTCGCGCAGCCGGCCGCGCTCGAGGCGCGCGGAGCCCAGGATCGTACCGCCGCGGGCGAGTATGCCGCTGACGGCGTTGAGGTCGAGCGGGCGGTAGTGGCCGTCGAGCAGCCCCTTGAACCCGTCCTCGAAACCTATGACTTCATCGCCGTGTCCGGTCAGGGCACGGTGCACGACCGACCGGATCACTGCGTTCAGGCCCGGGCAGTCGCCGCCTGCCGTGAGAACTCCGATGCGCATCGTGCTGTGTCTCCTGCTCGTCATTGGTACATGTGAGCCCAGGTTCGATTGTTCCACGGACCCCGGGGAACCCGCGCTTTCAGCTACTCCGCCGTACTGCACTAGGCCCTTGCTCGCGGGCCTTTGGACCCGGCTCCATCCGTGCCCCGATCCGGGCCTTAATCCGGGCCTGAATCCCGGCCTGATCCGGGCCCCGTCCGGCGGGCGCTCTATCCACCCGCAGAGGTATTGTCAAGAGGGCAATGCCGCCCCAAGCGGCTTTTTTGTATGCACAAACATGGACATGACGGGAGAGCATGCGTGACGCGCAGCGTGTACGTGACCGGGATCGACCGCAGAGACGGCCGACAGGTCGTCGAGCTGGGAGTCATGGAGCTCCTGACCCGCCAGGTGGACCGGGTGGGTGTCTTCCGCCCGCTGGTCCACGACGGCCCCGACCGGTTGTTCGACCTGTTGCGTGCCCGCTACCGGCTGTCGCAGGACCCCGCGTCCGTCTACGGCCTGGACTACCACGAGGCCGCCGCGCTGCAGGCCGAGAAGGGCACCGACGAGCTGGTCTCCCGGCTCGTCGAGCGCTTCCACCAGGTGGCGCGGGATTACGAGGTCGTGCTCGTCCTCGGCACCGACTACCACGGCACCCAGCTCCCCGACGAGCTCGCGCTCAATGCCCGGCTGGCCAATGAATTCGGCGCCTCGGTCATCCCGGTGGTCGGCGGCAAGGGCCAGACCGCCGAGTCGGTACGGGCCGAGACCCGTAACGCCTACCGCGCGTACGAGGTCCTGGGCTGCAACGTCCTCGCCATGGTCGTCAACCGGGTCGCCCCCGAGGAGCGCGAGAGCATAGCCGAGCGGCTGGCGGCCCGCCTCCCGGTGCCCTGCTACGCGCTGCCCGACGAGCCGGCGCTCGCGGCCCCCACGGTCGCCCAGATCACCCACGCGCTGCGCGGCACGGTGCTCCTCGGCGACGACGCGGGCCTGTCCCGTGACGCGCTGGACTTCGTCTTCGGCGGGGCGATGCTGCCCAACGTCCTGAACGCCCTGACCCCCGGCTGCATGGTGGTCACCCCCGGCGACCGCGCCGACCTGGTGGTGGGCGCGCTCGCCGCGCACTCCGCGGGCACCCCGCCCATCGCGGGCGTACTGCTGACGCTGAACGAGCGGCCGAGCGAGCAGATCCTGACGCTGGCTTCCCGGCTCGCGCCGGGCACCCCGGTGGTCCTCGTCCCCGGCACCAGCTTCCCCACCGCGGCCGAACTCTTCGCGCTGGAAGGCAAGTTGAGCGCATCGACGCCGCGCAAGGCGGAGACCGCGCTGGGCCTGTTCGAGCGGCATGTCGACACCGGCGATCTGCTGGCCCGTATCTCGGTGGCCCGCAGCGGCCGGGTCACCCCGATGATGTTCGAGCACGATCTGCTGGAGCAGGCCCGCGCCGACCGCCGTCGCGTCGTGCTGCCCGAGGGCACCGAGGAGCGGGTGCTGCGCGCCGCCGACGTGCTGCTGCGCCGGGATGTCTGCGAGCTGACCCTGCTCGGCGACACGGAGGTCATCCGCAAGAAGGCCGCGGACCTGGGCATCGACCTGAGCGCGGGCGACACCCAGCTGATCGACCCGCAGACCTCCGAGCTGCGCCAGGTCTTCGCCGAGCGGTACGCACAGCTGCGCGCCCACAAGGGCGTGACGGTGGAGCTGGCGTACGACGTGGTGGCGGATGTGAACTACTTCGGCACCCTGATGGTCCAGGAGGGTCTGGCCGACGGCATGGTGTCGGGCTCGGTGCACTCGACGGCCGCGACGATCCGCCCCGCCTTCGAGATCATCAAGACGAAGCCTGGGGGCACCTCCCAGGGCGAAGCCTCTGGGGGAGCTTCGATCGTCTCGTCGGTCTTCTTCATGTGCCTGGCCGACAAGGTGCTGGTGTACGGCGACTGCGCGGTCAACCCGGACCCGGACGCAGAGGAGCTCGCGGACATCGCGGTCCAGTCGGCGGTGACGGCGGCCCGCTTCGGCGTGGAGCCGCGGATCGCGATGCTCTCGTACTCCACCGGCACCTCCGGCTCCGGCGCGGACGTCGACAAGGTGCGGGAGGCGACCAAGCTGGTCCGGGCGTCGCGTCCGGACCTGCGGATCGAGGGCCCGATCCAGTACGACGCGGCGGTCGAGCCGTCCGTCGCGGCGACGAAGCTGCCGGACTCCGAGGTGGCGGGCGAGGCGACGGTGCTGATCTTCCCGGACCTCAACACCGGCAACAACACCTACAAGGCCGTGCAGCGCTCGGCCGGCGCCGTGGCCGTCGGGCCGGTGCTGCAGGGTCTGCGCAAGCCGGTGAACGACCTGTCGCGCGGCGCGCTCGTCAGCGACATCGTGAACACGGTCGCGATCACCGCGATCCAGTCGCAGCCCGTGCAGACCGAATCCGTATGACCACGCCTACAGAAAGCACGACCGCCGTGACCGCGAATGCCACCCGGGTCCTCGTCCTCAACTCCGGCTCCTCGTCGGTGAAGTACCAGCTGCTCGACATGCGCGACCGTTCGCGCCTGGCGGTCGGGCTGGTCGAGCGGATCGGCGAGGAGACCTCCCGTCTTGTGCACACCCCGCTGACCGGCGGCGCCGAGAAGCGCGAGCGCACCGGCCCGATCGCCGATCACGCCGCGGCGCTCAAGGCGGTCGCCGACGAGCTGACGCACGACGGGCTGGGCCTGGACTCCCCCGAGCTGGCGGCCATCGGCCATCGGGTGGTCCACGGCGGGCTGCGATTCACCGAGCCGACCGTGATCACCGAGGAGGTGCTCGCGGAGGTGGAGCGGCTGGTCCCGGTTGCCCCGCTGCACAACCCGGCGAACATCGCCGGCATCCGCACCGCCCGGGCGCTGCGCCCGGATCTCCCCCAGGTCGCGGTCTTCGACACGGCCTTCCATACGACGATGCCGGAGTCCGCGGCCCGCTACGCGATCGACGTGGAGACGGCGGACGCACACCGGATCCGCCGCTACGGCTTCCACGGCACGTCGCACGCGTACGTCTCGCGCCGGACCGCGGCCCTGCTGGGCAAGGAGCCGTCCGAGGTGAACGTCATCGTCCTGCACCTGGGCAACGGCGCATCCGCATCGGCGGTGGCGGGCGGGCGGTGCGTGGAGACCTCGATGGGACTGACGCCGCTGGAGGGCCTGGTGATGGGTACCCGCTCCGGTGACATTGACCCCGCGGTTACGTTCCACCTCAAGCGGGTCGCGGGAATGTCGGCAGACGAGATCGACGAACTGCTCAACAAGAAGAGCGGTCTGATGGGTCTGTGCGGCGACAACGACATGCGGGAGATCCGCCGCAGGATCGATGAGGGGGACGAGCGCGCGCGGCTCGCCTTCGACATCTACATCCACCGGCTGAAGAAGTACATAGGCGCGTATTACGCGGTACTCGGCCGGGTGGACGCGATCGCGTTCACGGCCGGGGTCGGTGAGAACGCGGCGCCGGTGCGCGAGGCAGCCGTCGCGGGCCTGGAGGAGCTGGGGCTTGTGGTGGACGCGGACCTGAACGCCGTACGCAGCGCCGAGCCGCGGTTGATCTCGCCCAACTACGCACGGGTCGCGGTGGCCGTTGTCCCGACGGACGAGGAATTGGAGATCGCGCAGCAGACCTTCGCTCTGGTCGCTCCGGAGGGCGTCTGAGAACGGCCCCGATGGCCCTCGCCTGAGCGGCAGCCCGCCCATTTGTACTTTCCACCAGACGGAATATTCCGCATCGAAACAAACCGATAGGATCCGCCTTATGCGCCGTTCCAAAATCGTCTGCACACTGGGCCCCGCCGTCGACTCCTATGAGCAGCTGAAAGCGCTCATCGAGGCCGGCATGAACGTGGCCCGTTTCAACATGAGCCATGGCACCCACGCTGAGCACGAGGAGCGGTATCACCGCGTGCGTAAGGCGTCGGACGACACCGGCCGCGCGGTCGGCGTACTCGCCGACCTCCAGGGCCCCAAGATCCGTCTGGAAACCTTCGCCGAGGGGCCGGTCGAACTGGTCCGCGGCGACGAATTCACCATCACCACCGAGGATGTCGCCGGCAACAAGTCGATCTGCGGCACGACCTACAAGGGCCTGCCCGGCGATGTGTCCAAGGGCGACCAGATCCTGATCAACGACGGCAATGTAGAACTGCGGGTCGTCGAGGTCGATGGTCCCCGGGTCAAGACGATCGTCGTCGAGGGCGGTGTGATCTCCGACCACAAGGGCATCAACCTGCCCGGCGCGGCCGTCAATGTCCCGGCCCTGTCCGAGAAGGACGTCGACGATCTGCGCTTCGCCCTGCGGATGGGCTGCGACCTGGTCGCGCTCTCCTTCGTACGGGACGCGAGCGACGTCAAGGACGTCCACAAGGTGATGGACGAGGAGGGCCGCCGGGTCCCGGTCATCGCCAAGGTGGAGAAGCCTCAGGCGGTCGAGAACATGCAGGACGTCGTGATGGCGTTCGACGGCGTGATGGTCGCGCGTGGTGACCTGGCCGTCGAGTACCCACTCGAGAAGGTCCCGATGGTGCAGAAGCGCCTCATCGAGCTGTGCCGCCGCAACGCCAAGCCGGTGATCGTGGCGACCCAGATGATGGAGTCGATGATCACCAACTCCCGCCCGACCCGCGCCGAGGCGTCCGACGTCGCGAACGCGATCCTGGACGGCGCGGACGCGGTCATGCTCTCGGCCGAGTCCTCGGTCGGCGCGTACCCGATCGAGACGGTCAAGACGATGTCGAAGATCGTCGTCGCGGCGGAGGAGGAGCTGCTCTCCAAGGGCCTCCAGCCCCTGGTCCCGGGCAAGAAGCCGCGCACCCAGGGCGGCTCGGTGGCCCGCGCGGCCTGCGAGATCGCGGACTTCCTGGACGGCAAGGCCCTGGTCGCCTTCACCAAGTCCGGCGACACGGCCCGCCGCCTGTCCCGCTACCGCGTGACCCAGCCGATCCTGGCCTTCACGACGGAGGCGGCGACCCGCAGCCAACTGGCGCTGAGCTGGGGCGTGGAGTCGTATGTGGTCCCGCACGTGAACAACACGGACGCGATGGTGGACCTGGTGGACGCGGAGCTGCTGAAGCTCCAGCGGCACAACGAGGGCGACATCATGATCATCACGGCGGGCTCGCCGCCGGGAGTCCCGGGAACGACGAACATGGTGCGGGTGCACCACCTGGGCGGGGAGCACCGCGGCTGAGGTCCGGCTTCCGAGCAATGACGAGGGCGGTACCCCGGTGCGAACCGGGGCACCGCCCTCGGGCTTCTTGCCGCACATTGGTGCGGCGACGACTGCGGGCCGCACCTCAAGTCGAGGTGCGGCCCACAGCCTTGTGCGGCTCCCGGAAGGTCTTAGTTACTGCCACCGGTGAAGTGGTTGTGCAGGCCGGGAACCGTCAGCGTCCCGCCCAACTGGCCCGCCTGCGTCACCTTCACGTCGGTGAAGAAGGCGAAGGGAACATTCAGCGGCGGAGGGGTCTTCGGGCTGAAGACGACCGGGATGATGCCGAAGAGGTTGCCCCTCAGCTCCTCCGTGTACATCGTCACCGTGCCGTTGCGGATCGTCGAGGTGGAACCCTTGTCCGCCTCGACGTGCGCGGTCGTGCCGTTCGGGCCGACCACCAGCTGGTGGAGGTCCTTGATGTCCACGCTCGAAGCCGTGAACTTCAGCACCTTCTTGATCTTGCCGCTGCCTGTCTTCACCTCGACGATGCCCTTGTAGTCCAGGCCGTTCAGTGTGAGCTTCGAGCTCTCCAGGATCCACGGGTCGTCCGGGAGCAGCGGGAGGCCCGGCTCCAGGTCCGCCGCGGCGAGCGCCTTCGGGTCCGTGGTCGGGCACGGGAAGGGCGGCTTGGCACCGTCCGGAATGTCGACGTCCAATTTGGGGTCGAGGCTCTTGACCGCCTCGTCCAGCTCCTCGGTCGTCGCCCCGGCCTTGTCCGCCGCGTCCTTGATGGCGTCCTTGGTCTTGTCCACCGTCTCGTCCACCTCGTCCACCGTGTCGGTGGGCTCCGTGGAGGGCTTGGCGGACGGCTTGGTGGACGGCTTGGTGGACGGCTTCGTGGACGGAGTTGTCGACGGCGTCGGCTCGGTCGTCGCCGTGGCGCTCGGCGTCGGGCTGCTGGTCGGCTCCTCGTCGGGGCCGTCCAAGATGTCCTTGATCGCGTCGCCGACACCCAGCGGGTCCAGCGGATTCCTGGTGTGCGTCTCGCTCGGCGTCGGAGACGGGCTCGTCGAGGGCGCGTTCGCGTCCGCGGGCTTGCCCGCGTCGGCCGACGGGGTCGTGCCGGGCGTCGGCTCGTCCTCGTCGTTGCCGCCCGCCGAACCGCTCGGGGTCGGGTCGGGCTCCTCCGACGGAGACTCGGAAGGCTTCTCCGACTCCGACGGCTTCGGCGACTCGGACTCCGCCGGCTCGTCAGAGCGGGTCACACACGGACCCGGGGCGAAGGGGAGTTCCTTGTCATCCGCAACTGCCAGCCTGGGGGTGAGTCCCATGCCCACGAATACGGCAGTGGGCATCGCGGCCAGAGCTATCGCCTTGCTGGCGGGTATCTGCAGCTTGGTCAGGAGCGATTTCCTTGGAGCCGCATGCCGCGGCCCGGTCTTGGCCCTGGCGGAATCACCACCATCAGCCGCGCTCAGCTGCGTTTCGTCACCCCGCACTGTTCCTCCCGCCGTTGGCGTGGGCAGTCGTTCCGGTCACGTTCGGGTCGTATCCCTCGTCAGCTCGCGGCTCGGGAAAGTCCAGGTCACCCGCATAGCCGTCCGGGCCCGGGGTCCCTTCCGGCTCGACCTCCTTGACGGGCTCGGCCGCCGGCTTGGCGGGTGCCCAAGAGATCGACATCGCGCCACCGATCAGGGAGAGCAGGAATCCGATCAGAAACCCGCCGATGTTCGCGACCGGGATCGAGATCAGCCCGAGAACGATGGTGGCGACACCCGCGAACACCCGGACGACAGCGTGGAACCACATCGTCAGGCCGAGCGTCATCAACAGGACGCCGATGATCAGCGAGCCCGCTCCCGCCGTGGTGGCCATGGCGATCGTGAGATTGCCGAGCCGGAGGTCGGCGTACGGCAAGTAGGCGATCGGGATGCCACCGAGCAGGGTGAACAGGCCTGCCCAGAACGGCCGGTTGCCACGCCATGCGCGGAAGCGCAGCCGCCAGTAGGTGAATCCGCGGGAACCAGTGGACTCGGCGCTCATGGAAAACAGCTCCCTGGAACGGTCTTACTCAAAGAAAGTGAGATGGGTGGAGCGGGCAGGGGCCTCGCACAGACGACCCCGGCCCGTCCGAAGTGCTGACGGAGCGGATGCTCCTAGAAGCACTCCTTGACGCCCTTGTGAAGCTTCAGCTGCAGACCGCTGAGCTTGAACGTGCCGGCCGTGGTCGCCCACGCCTTCTGCTCCACGCCGGTCAGCTTCGCCACCTTCGCGCGCTGTGCGAAGCCGTACGGGTTGGCCCTGGTCCCGGGCTGAATGCCCGGGTCCTTGAGCTGACCCGCCGCCACGCCGATGTCGATGTCCTCGAACGCGGCGTCCGCCTTGAGCTCCGAGACATCCAGGTAGATGTCCGTGGCCGTGACCGGGTGGTTCTCGTCCTGACCGGCCCTCAGCTCAAGACTCACGCTGCCGATGAACGGCACGTTGGGAGTGACGACCGACTGGCACATGTTGACGATGGTGGCGGTCTTGAAGCCGGACACCGCGACCGGAGCCGCGAAGTCCTTGCCGTCCAGCGTCTTACCGGATGCCACACTGCCGTACTGAACGAAGTTGGTGCCGGTCAGGCTCTTGGCCTTGACCTTGAATTCCTGGCCGGAAATGCTGAAGGACGCGGCGAGCGCACCCTGTGCCAGGCCGATGCCTATCGCGGCCGTTGCGGCCACACTCGGCACCATGACTAGGGCGAACCGCTTCCATCTGGTTCCGCCACGAGCCACAGACTCCATGACTTTCCTCCTTCTCGGACGTACATCTCCGGTCCGGACCGTGGGTCCGTCCTGGGATGGGAGAAGTGCTACGTCCTCGGAAAGGAGAGCGCCCGTTCTTCAGGCGCGTGCTGCGTCCGAAACACCGGCGATCACCCCCGAGCGACAACCACTGGTCGCGCCTGACGCATCACGCACAACCTGCCGGACAGGCCCTGCCGTTCGGCAGGAACCCCCCTGTCCGCGACCGGCGCCACTGCCGCCGGCCGACCCGGTGGGGACCCAAGGTTCCGCGGCTCGGCTGGGGGCCGAGCTGGTGCGGTATTGGACCGAGCGTCGCCGATGTTGGTCCATTCCAGGCCGGGGCACAAGGGGGTTCGTTACTCACTAGTAACGGCCTGATAACCACGCCACGACGGCCTGACGTCGGGTGGCCACACAGGGTGCCACACAGTGGTGCGCCAGAAGGGTGTATTGCCGCCAATAAGCGGACAGAACAAGAGGCTTGATTTACTGCGAGTAACAGAGCCTGCGTTTGCCAAGTTTTGGTAAAGCGCAGTCGCGTTTTGTCACTGTGTCGCCAAAACGGCGGCGGCGCTTCACCGGCGCCGCCGCCGCAAACCCGTCAGACCTGCCGGAATGGAGCGTTCAGGACAGGCCTTTCAAACATGGCTCAGAACAGCACTCGCGCCAGCGCCGAGCGCGCCGCCGTCACCCTCGGGTCCTCCGGGCCGACCACCTCGAAGAGTTCGAGGAGCCGCACCCGTGCCGCGTCGCGGTCCTCGCCCGTCGTGCGGCGCACCGTCTCGACCAGTCGGCCGAAGGCGTCCTCGACATGACCACCGACCAGATCCAGGTCGGCCGCCGCGATCTGGGCCTGTACATCGGCCGGATTGTCGGCCGCTTCCTGGCGCACCTTCTGCGGGTCCAGGTCCTGTACGCGGGCGAGCAGTTCGGCCTGGGCCAGGCCCAGCTTCGCCTCGGTGTTGCCGGGGTCGTCGGACAGCACGTTCTTGTACGCCTGGACCGCGCCGCCGAAGTCGCCCGCGTCCAGCGCCTGTACGGCCGCTTCCACCAGGGCGTCGTACGGACCCTCGGGCACGACGGGTGCGGCCGAAGCCTCGACGCCCGCCTCGTCCGGGCTGACCGTGATGCCGGTGAGGCCGAAGCGCTCCTCGGCGACCTGGATCAGCTGGTCCAGCGTCTGGCGGATCTGGGCCTCCGGGGCCGCGCCCTGGAAGAGCGGAAGGGCCTGGCCGGCCACCACCGCGAAGACGGCCGGGATGCCCTGGATCCCGAACTGCTGCATCAGCATCTGGTTGGCATCGACGTCGATCTTGGCCAGTACGAACCGGCCGCTGTACTCCTGCGCCAGTCGCTCCAGCAGCGGGCTGAGCTGCTTGCACGGCTCGCACCACTCGGCCCAGAAGTCGATGACGACCGGGACTTCGGTGGAGCGCTGGAGGACGTCGCGCTCGAAGCCCGCCTCATCGACGTCGATCACAAGACTCGAAGGGGATACGGCACCGCCGCCGCCCTCGCGGGCGGCCTGGGCGCGGGCCTGCTCCGCCTTTACCTTGGCCTCACTGGCCGCCTTCACAGCGGCGAGGTCGACGACGCCGCTCATGGACATGTTCCTAGGCTGCATGAGTACATCCTCCCCCCTCCGCGCGCGCATGTGAAAAGGACGGCCAAGAGACCGCCGCACTGGCGAAAATGTTCGGCACCGGGTCCCCACCCGGCGCCAGTGGTCGTCGCTCGAGCCGGTCAAGGCTTTCGCTACGAGTCGTAGCGTAACTCCGAAAGCCTCGCCGCGTGTGAGATTCCCCGGTGAACTGGATCACAGCGGATCGCCTACCCGCCGGTATGGTCGCCGTCATGTGCAGCCACGCCCGCCCCAAAACCACACGTACGGGTCGTACGGGACGCCCCCGCAGCGTCGAGGCCGACGCCGCGATCCTCGAGGCGACTCGAGCTGCGCTGGTCGAGCTGGGCTGGTCGAAGCTGACGATGGGGGACGTGGCCACCCGCGCGGGGGTCGCCAAGACCACCCTCTACCGCCGCTGGGCGAACAAGAACGAGCTTGTCGTCGACGCCGTCGCGGTCCTCTTCGACGAGCTCGAACTCCCCGACCGCGGAAGCCTGACCGCCGATGTGGAGGGCGTGGTGCTGCAGTTCGCCTCGCTGCTCGCCCGGCCCGAGGCGAAGACCTCGCTGATGGCGGTGGTCGCGGAGTCGACGCGGGACGACGCCCTGCGCGTGCGGATCCGCTCGGCGATCGTCGACCGGCAGAAGCGGCTGGTGCTTGAGGGCCGGGCACGCGCGCAGGCCCGCGGCGAACTGCCGCACGAGGAGGACGCGGAAGCGGCGGCCCGCAGCGCGGACCTGATCTTCGATGTGATCGCGGGAGCGGTGGTGCACCGGGCGCTGGTCAGCGCGGAGCCGGTGGACGAGGCGTGGGCGCGCAGCTTCACAGCGCTGCTGGTGTCGGGGCTGGCCTCGCTGCAGGGCTGAACACAAAGCGCCGGCAGAAGGGCCGTCGGAAGGGCCGCCGGCCCGGTCCGCACGCGTGCGGACCGGGCCGGCGTACAGGCCGTACGGAACGTCAGAAGCCGGGCGGCTCGGTGTACGTCCCCCACTCGTCCCGCAGCGCATCGCAGATCTCGCCCAGCGTGGCCTCGGCGCGGACCGCCTCCAGCATCGGCTCGATCATGTTCGAGCCGTCCCGGGCCGCGGCCAGCATCTTGTCCAGCGAGGACCGTACGCGCGCGTCGTCACGGCCGGTCTTGCGGTCCGCCAGGACGCGTACCTGCTCGCGCTCGACCTCGTGGCTGACCCGCAGGATCTCCAGGTCGCCGGTGACCGAGCCGTGGTGGACGTTGACGCCGACGACCCGCTTGTCGCCCTTCTCCAGGGACTGCTGGTAGCGGAAGGCCGACTCCGCGATCTCGCCGGTGAACCAGCCGTCCTCGATGCCGCGCAGGATGCCGGAGGTGACCGGGCCGATCGGGTGCTGCCCGTCCGGGTGCGCCCGACGGCCGCGCTCCTTGATCTGGTCGAAGATCTTCTCGGCGTCGGCCTCGATACGGTCGGTGAGCTGCTCGACGAACCAGGAGCCGCCCAGTGGATCGGCGACGTTGGCGACGCCGGTCTCCTCCATCAGCACCTGCTGCGTACGCAGCGCGATCTCCGCGGCCTGCTCGCTGGGCAGGGCGAGGGTCTCGTCCAGGGCGTTGGTGTGCAGGGAGTTGGTGCCGCCGAGGATCGCGGAGAGCGCCTCGACCGCGGTGCGTACGACGTTGTTGTACGGCTGCTGGGCGGTGAGCGAGACACCCGCGGTCTGGGTGTGGAAGCGCAGCCACTGCGCCTTGTCGGTCTTCGCGCCGTACACCTCCTTCATCCAGCGCGCCCAGATCCGGCGTGCCGCGCGGAACTTGGCGATCTCCTCGAAGAAGTCGAGGTGCGCGTCGAAGAAGAAGGACAGGCCGGGCGCGAAGGTGTCCACGTCCAGGCCGCGGCTCAGCCCCAGCTCGACGTAGCCGAAGCCGTCAGCGAGCGTGTACGCGAGCTCCTGCGCGGCCGTCGCGCCCGCCTCGCGGATGTGGTAGCCGGAGACCGAGAGCGGCTTGTACGCGGGGATGCCCTGCGCGCAGTGCTCCATCAGGTCGCCGATCAGACGCAGATGCGGCTCGGGCTGGAAGAGCCACTCCTTCTGCGCGATGTACTCCTTGAAGATGTCGGTCTGCAGTGTGCCGTTGAGCACGGCCGGGTCGACGCCCTGGCGCTCGGCGGCGACCAGGTACATGCAGAAGACCGGGACAGCGGGCCCGGAGATCGTCATGGACGTCGTGACGTCACCGAGCGGGATGTCCTTGAACAGGACCTCCATGTCGGCGGCGGAGTCGATGGCCACGCCGCAGTGGCCGACCTCGCCGAGCGAGCGCGGGTCGTCGGAGTCACGGCCCATCAGGGTCGGCATGTCGAAGGCGACGGAGAGCCCGCCGCCGCCGTTGGCCAGGATCATCTTGTAGCGCTCGTTGGTCTGCTCGGCATTGCCGAAGCCCGCGAACTGGCGGATGGTCCAGGTGCGGCCGCGGTAGCCGGTCGGGTACAGGCCGCGGGTGAAGGGGTACTCCCCCGGCCAGCCGATCCGCTCGAAGCCGTCGTAGGTGTCCCCGGGCCTGGGCCCGTACACGGGCTCGACCGGGTCCCCGGAGAGCGTGGAGAAGTCCGCGTCCCGCTTGCGGGCCTTGTCGTAACGGGCCTGCCAGCGTCGGCGGCCTTCCTCGATGGAGTCAGCGTCCATACCTTGAATTTACTAGGACGTCCTAGTAAATGTCGATGGCTGAAGCCCCGCACATGCGTACGGGGCTCAGGTGGATCCGGGAGGGTTACGCCTCGGCGGTCGCCGCGTCGCCGTCCGTGACCAGCGGACGGACCTCGCGGGTGATCTTCGGCTCGACGAAGAAGGAGGCCACCGGGATGCAGCCGGCGGCCAGCACCCAGAGCAGCTTGCCGAACGGCCACTTCGCCTTGGAGCCGAGATCGAAGGCGAAGATCACGTAGATGATGAACAGCACACCGTGGACCTGCGAGATCAGCATGGTGTCGCCGACCTTGAAGGCGTACTTCAGGATGATCGCCGCGGTGAAGACCAGCAGCCAGACGGCGGTGACGTACGCCATCACCCGGTAACGGGACAGCACGCTTTGTTTCATGCATACGAGCGTAACGGCCCGGATAATCCCCACGGCCCCGGGGAGCGTGCGATCGTCCGGACCTGGGGTTACGCCGTACGGGCCTATCTCAGCCCGCGTCCTCGAAATCCCGAACGGCGACGCGCAGCGGGCGGAGCATCGCGAAGATCTCCGCGCACTCCTCGGCGTCGTAAGCACCGAGCCCGAAGTCCATCTCCATGAGATCGCGGGTGGCCGCTTCCACGACTTCCCGGCCTTTCTCGGTGATGGAGGCGAGTGTGCCGCGCCCGTCGTTCGGATTGGGCCGCTTGTCGACCAGACCGGACCTCACCAGCCGGTCCACGGTGTTCGTCACCGAGGTCGGGTGGACCATCAGCCGCTCGCCGATCTTGGACATCGGCAGCTCGCCGGCCTTGGAGAAGGTGAGCAGCACCAGCGCCTCGTAGCGCGCGAAGGTCAGTCCGTACGGTTTGACGACGGCGTCGACCTCGGCGAGCAGGATCTGGTGCGCGCGCATGATCGAAGTGATCGCGGACATCGAGGGCACGGGTCCCCATCGCTGCTGCCAGAGCTCGTCGGCTCGGGCGATGGGGTCGAAGGGGAGGCTGAGCGGCTTCGGCACGGCACCGACCCTACCGACTGGTCATATGGCGGTCAGCCCCGTCTCGCCCTTCGGTCCGCCCTTCTGCCGCCCCGGGTCCGCCCTTCTATCCGCCTGGTCTCCGCGACGAGCAGCAGACAGCAGAGCGTGCCGATGGCGCCGGCACCCGCGACGACGGTGCTCACCTGGAGGAACTCCGCGGCGACTCCGGCCAGCGCCATGCCGACGCCCTGGATCGTCATCAGCCCGGCGGTCAGCAGGGTCATCGCCCTGCCGCGCAGTTCCTCGGGGATCTCCTCGATGAGCCACTGGTCGAGACCCAGGGTGTACGCGGATCCCGCGCCGGCCAGCGTGAGCGCGAGCAGCGCCCAGCCGAGGCCGGGGGTGACGGCGAAGACGGTCAGCGGCAGCAGGGTGGTGGCGGCGAGCGGCAGGACGATGCGGGAGCGGGCGGCGGGGCCGAGCGCGGATCCGGCGTACAGCTCTCCGGCGATCGTGCCGACCGGCAGCGCACACATCAGGAGGCCGAGGCCCGCGGAGCCGATGCCGATCTCGTCCGCGTACGGGGCGGCGAGGGCCTCGGGCGCCACGCTGAACATGGGCGGCGCCCAGAACAGCAGCATCAGCACGCGGAGTCGGCGGTTGGCGAGGATCTGCCGTGCGCCGGAGAGGGAGGAGCGGAGCAGGGCGCCGCTGTCGCGGCTGCGGGCGGGACGCCGCTTCGTGCCGAATCGGAGCAGCAGCGCCGAGCCGAGGAAGGCGCACACGGTGATGGCGAGCGCGCCGCGCGGGGCGACGACGGCGAGCAGCAGCCCGCCGAGTCCGAACCCGGTGAGCACGGCGCTCTGCGAGACGATGCGCAGCAGCGACCGGCCGAGGACGAACAGGTCGCCCTCCCCCAGGATGTCGGCGAGTGTCGCCATGCGGGTGCCGTTGAACACGGGCGAGATGGCGGCGATGAAGCAGCGCAGCACGAGCAGGGCGGCGACGGGCGTCACGGGCAGCACCATGACGGCGGCGCACCCGGCACAGAGGAGATCGCACACGACGAGCACCCGGCGGGCGGGGTACTTGTCGGCGACGCCGGCGAGCAGGGTCCCGCCGAGGAGGTAGGGCAGAAACCCGAGGGCGAAGGTGAGCGCGCTGAGCATGGGCGACCCGGTGAGCCGGTAGACGAGCACGGTGAGCGCGATCTCGCTGACGACGACGCCGAGCAACGACATGAGGTGCGCACCGAAGACGGCCCTGAACTCGCGTACTTCGAAGACATCCCGGTACCGGCGGGACCCGGCCCGACCGCCCTCGTCGGCGCGACGCTGCTTCGGCGGGGGGCCGTCCGTCGTCAGGGCGGGCGCGGGGCCCTGGCCGACGGCGGGCACGGAGCCCCGGCCGACAGCGGGCACGGAGCCCCGGCCGACAGCGGGCGCGGGCGCATCGCGCCCGTCGGGCGCGCCGGCTCCCGGCCCCGACGGCGTCACGCCGCCCGTCGGCCGGGCGGAGCCCAGGCCCGCAGCAGGCGCCGGCACGCCGTCCACACCAGGCCGGGCGGGGCCCGTGAACTTCTCTTCTGGCATGGCCGACAGCCTGCTGAGCCCGTCACGCCCGGCCGTAGACTTTCGGCACACGCCGAATCTTCCGGAGGGCGCCAGGGCCATGCCGTCGTACATGCACTTCGGCGAGGCCGACCTCCTGCGCATCCGGTTCGCCGTGTCTCCGCTCTGGGAGACCCAGGACGCCGTACGCACCCTCAAGCGCCCCGAACGGCACGGCTACCACCTCCCCTGGCTGCGGCGGATCCGGCAGGCGGCTCTCGGGCTCGACCTCAGCTCTCTGTGGCTGCTCATGCCGCGCCGCGGGCACACCCCTGACTTTCTCGGGCCGCCGCCGATCGGGCCCACCGCCTCGTTCGACGAGGAGATCGCCGCCGTACGCGCCGTGGACCCCGAGGCGGCGCGGCACGACATGGCGTGGGCGCTCTCCGACACCCCGGGGGCTCTCGACAGCCCGCAGGGGCGCGCGTTGCTCGCCGATCCCGTGCGGGCCGTGCGGGAGTTGGCCGATGCGATGGAGCAGGCCTGGCACGCGCTCATCGAGCCCGAGTGGCCCCGGCTGCGCGCGCTGCTCGAGGCCGATGTGGCGTTCCATTCGGGGCGGTTGGCGCAGGCCGGCCTGGAGGGGCTGTTCGCCGAGCTGCATCCACGGCTCAGCTGGGCCGACCGCACCCTGACCCTGTCCGGCCGGAGCGAGCATGTGCGCGAACTCGGCGGCCAGGGCCTGATGCTGCTGCCCAGCGTCTTCTGCTGGCCGGATGTGGTGACCGGCTTCGAGCCGCCGTGGCAGCCCACCATCGCCTACCCGGCCCGCGGCATCGGCGTCCTGTGGACCGAGCCCGCCGGCCGCACCCCCGAGGCGCTCACCCGGCTGCTCGGCGCCAAGCGCGCCGCCGTGCTGGCCGTGCTCGACGAGCCGGGCACGACCACCACCCTCGCGCACCGGCTCGGCCTCGCCCCCTCATCCGTATCGGCGCATCTGTCCGTACTGCGCGATGCGGGCCTGCTGACCTCGCGCCGCCATGGCCATCAGGTGCTGTACGAGCGGACGCCGCTGGGGATCGCGCTGGCGGTGTCGCAGCCCACTGTTCCGGTTTAGGCGGAGAGATGCCGTTCC
The DNA here is from genome assembly GCF_030817355.1 of Streptomyces sp. V1I1. Classification (NCBI taxonomy): domain Bacteria; kingdom Bacillati; phylum Actinomycetota; class Actinomycetes; order Kitasatosporales; family Streptomycetaceae; genus Streptomyces; species Streptomyces sp. V1I1. The sequence goes on from NZ_JAUSZH010000001.1 coordinate 2,496,780, forward strand.
ACGGTCTCGACCTTGGAGCTGAGACCGTCGGTGACGCCCTGTCTGATGTCGGCCTTGAGGACGACGGAGACGCGCGGGGCGCGGGCCTCGACCGCGGCGACGGCGCGTTTGACCACGTCCATCACCTCGTCCCAGTCACCCTCGATCGAGGTGAACATCGCGTCCGTACGGTTGGGCAGACCGGACTCGCGGACGACGCGCACGGCGTCGGCGACGTACTCGCCGACGTCCTCGCCGACGCCCAGCGGAGTGACGGAGAAGGCGACGATCATGCGTCGACCTTGCCCTCGCGGCGGGCGCGGGCGGCGATGACCTCGTCGTCGGCCGCGCGCTTCAGCTTGCGCTCGGCGACGAAGCCGCCGAAGGGGAGGACGGAGAGCACGAAGTAGAGGGCGGCGGTCTTCGCGTTCCACTTGGTGCGGTTCCAGGCGTCCAGCCAGAAGAGCACGTACAGGATGAAGAGCACGCCGTGGATCGCGCCCATGACCGGGACCGCGTTGAACTCCGTCGTGCGCTTGAGCACCGAGCAGACGAGCAGCAGGAGGAAGGAGACGGCCTCCGGCGCGGAGACCAGGCGGAGGCGATGGAGGGACGAGGCGGTCTTGATGTCCACGAGGGCACCTTCGGTGGGAGTCGGACTTATCTTGCAGGGGTTCTTGTGAACGCATGCACAAGCGCCCGGTCCATTGTGGCAGCCCACATCGCCCGGCGGAGTCCGGGGTGTCCCCGGAGAGACGCAGTGTCAGGGTCGGGATCCTCCCTGAGGACCTGTTCCGGGGCGGAACCACCGGCTAACGTCACTGCGTGGCAACGTTCCGACTCCAAGGCAGCAAGGTGCTCGCCGTCGACATGACCGGCGACGCCGTCAAAGCGAAAAACGGCTCGATGGTCGCCTACGACGGCCAGATGGCCTTCAAGAAGTTGTCCGGCGGCGGTGAGGGCATCCGAGGGATGGTGACCCGCCGCATCACCGGCGAGCAGATGACCGTGATGGAAGTGAAGGGGCAGGGCACCTGCTACTTCGCCGATCGCGCGTCCGAGATCAATCTGGTGAACCTGCACGGCGACAAGCTCTATGTCGAGGCGAGCAATCTGCTCTGCACCGACGCCGGGCTGCGCACCGGGACGACCTTCACCGGGCTGCGCGGCGGGGCGAGCGGCAATGGCCTGTTCACCACCACCGTCGAGGGCACCGGCCAGGCGGCGATCATGTCTGACGGCGCTGCCGTGGTGCTGCGGGTGACGCCCCAGTACCCGCTGTCCGTCGATCCCGGCGCGTACATCGCGCACCAGGGCAATCTGCGGCAGGACTTCCAGTCCGGCGTGACCTTCAGGACCATCCTGGGCGAGGGCGGCGGCGAGGCCTTCCAGATCCGCTTCGAGGGCGACGGACTCGTCTACGTACAGCCCAGCGAGCGCAACACCATCGGGGGCGACGTCTGATGCCGTTCCGCGAGATCAACTCCAGGATGGTCGAGGCGACGGTCGTGCCCGGCCAGAAGATGTTCAGCCAGCGCGGGGCAATGCTCGCGTACAAGGGCGAGGTTTCGTTCACGCCGAACATCCAGGGCGGCCAGGGCGGCCTTGCGTCGATGATCGGGCGGCGGGTGGCCAATGAGGCGACGCCGCTGATGACGGTCGAGGGCAGCGGCACGGTGATGTTCGGCCACGGCGGCCATCACATCCAGGTGATCCAGCTGACCGGCGACACCCTGTACGTCGAGGCGGACCGGCTGCTCGCCTTCGACGGGACCTTGCAGCAGGGCACGATGTTCATGGGCTCGCAGGGCGGGGTCATGGGCATGGTGCGCGGCCAGGTGACCGGCCAGGGGCTCTTCACAACCACGCTCAAGGGCCATGGCGCGGTGGCGGTTATGGCACACGGCGGTGTGATCGAGCTGCCGATCACGCCGGGGCGCGCGGTCCATGTGGACCCGCAGGCGTACGTCGCGCACCACGGTGACGTACGCAACAAGCTCTCCACCGCGCTGGGTTGGCGCGACATGGTGGGGCGCGGCTCGGGCGAGGCGTTCCAGCTGGAGCTGAGCGGCAGTGGCGCGGTGTACGTACAGGCCTCGGAGGAGAAGCTGTGACCGGTCCTGTGGTCTTCGACCCGATGACGCTGCCGAGCGACGACAACGTCAATCCGTACACCTTCTGCGTGGAGCTCAAGAGCAGCCAGTGGTTCCTGCAGAAGGGGAAGATGATCGCCTACTACGGGCGCATCGACTTCAACGGCATCGGCCACGGCCGGCTCGACCGGCTGCTGCGCACGTCGTTCCACTCGCCGCTGCACGCGAGCGACTGGGTGGTGGCGGAAGGCAGCGGCAAGATGCTGCTCGCCGACCGTGCCTTCGATGTGAACTCGTACGAACTGGACGAGGGGAATCTGACGATCCGGTCCGGGAATCTGCTGGCGTACCAGCCGACCCTGGCGCTGAAGCAGTCGATCGTGCCGGGCTTCCTGACGCTGATCGGCACGGGGAAGTTCGTGGCCGCGTCCAATGGTCCGGTGGTCTTCATGGAGCCGCCGATCCGGGTGGATCCGCAGGCGCTGGTGGGCTGGGCGGACTGCCCCTCCCCGTGCCACCACTACGACCACAGCTATATGACGGGCGTGATGGGCGGCCTCCGGGCGATGACGGGGATCGGCGGAGCCTCGGGCGAGGAGCACCAGTTCGAGTTCGTCGGCGCCGGAACGGTGCTGCTGCAGTCGACCGAGGCGCTGATGGCGGAGACGGCGACGGGCGCGGTGCCGCAGCAGGCGGGCGTCCCGGGCGGTCACGCTGGAGCAGGAGCCCCAGGTCAACACGGGTCCACGCCCCGGCTTCCGGGTCAGCTGGGGGACCTCCAGCGTCGCTTCGGCCTGTGAGCGGTAGTCTGCGGAGTGTGACGTCGAACGCCTGCACCCTTGTGCGCGGATCGCTTCTCGTGCAGCTCCTCGCGCGCTGGGTGCCAGGCGTCACACCCCCCGACTTCGTCCGTCTTTCAACTTCTTAGGTAGAATCCATATATGGAGACCGAGACGGCCACCCGCTGGCTGACCGATGACGAGCAGTGCGCCTGGCGCACCCACCTGGACGTCAGCAGACTGCTGATGCACCAGCTCGAGAAGGACCTCCAGCCGTTCGGCCTGACCAACAACGACTACGAGATCCTGGTCAACCTCTCCGAGTCGGCGGAGCGGCGGTTGCGGATGAGTGACCTCGCCGCGGCGACGCTGCAGTCCAAGAGCCGGCTCTCCCACCAGATCACCCGCATGGAGAACGCAGGACTGGTCCGCAGAGAGAACTGCGAGTCGGACCGGCGCGGGCTGTACGCGGTGCTGACCGAGCAGGGCATGGAGACGATGCAGAAGGTCGCGCCGCATCATGTCGCGTCCGTACGCAAGCACTTCATCGATCTGCTGACGCCGGAGGCGCTGGCGGACCTGCGGGAGTCGCTGTCGCCGGTGGCCGAGCATCTGCGCGGGCGGCGCGGCAAGCAGTAGGCGACGGCAGGAGGCCGGTCCGTCAGGCAGCGGGTCCGTCAGGCAGCGGGTCCGCGCAGCCCGAACAGCGCGCCGCCCAGAGGCAGCTCACACGACTGCGGGGAGCCGGAGTTCGAACAGCGCGCCGCCCGGCGGGCCCTGGCTCACCGTGAGCGTGCCACCGTGGCGCTGGGCGACGTCTCGGGCGATCGCCAGACCCAGCCCCGCACCGCCGTCGTCCCGGGTGCGGGCGTCGTCGAGGCGTACGAAGCGCTCGAAGACCGGCTCCCGTTCCGGCTCCGGCACACCCGTGCCGTCGTCGGAACGCCAGCACCACGCTGTCGCCGTCCCTGCGCACCGATGCGGTGACCAAAGTACGGGCGTGGCGCTGCGCGTTGTCCAGCAGATGGCCCGGCACGCGCGCCAACTGGCCGCGCGAGCCCGTCACTTCGAGACCGCCGGCCGCGGTGACCGTCACCGGGATGCGGTCCCCGGATCGTTGTGAGGCCTCCTCGCGGACCAGTGCGGCAAGGTCGAGCCGGGACTGCCCCGGCCGCTCCCCCGCGTCGAGGCGGGCCAGCAGCAGATCTCCCGCGAGCTGCTGCAGTCGTACGGTGTCCGCCACCGCGCCCGGGACAGCCGACAACTCCGGTTGGGACGCGCCCACTTCGAGCTGGGTCCGCAGCGAGGCGATGGGGCTGCGCAGCTCGTGCGAGGCGTCCGCGACGAAGCGCCGCTGCCGCTCCACCGACGCTTCGAGCGCGGCCGGCGTCTCATTGGTCGTACGGGCCAGCCGCGCCACTTCGTAGCGCGAGCCGGGCTCCGGGACGCGCCGGGAGAGGTCCTCGGACGCGGTGATCGCCGCCATCTCGCTCCTGATGCCCTCGACGGGCTTCAGCGCCCGCCGGGTCACCAGCCACGTCACCGAGCCGACAAGGACGACCACGACGAGGGCTCCGACGACTGACCTGGGGTAGCTGCCGCCGAGGCCGAGGCTCGCAGCCGGCCTCGGGAGGCACCGGGGGCCTGCGAACCCCGTCGCCTCAGCCCTCCGTCAGGCCCGCCACCAGCTCGTCCGCCGCCGTGTACGGATCCAGCTCCCCCGCCACGATCCGCTCCGCCAGCGACCCAAGCCGCCGGTCCCCGTGCAGGTCCGCGATCCGTTCCCGCAGCGCCGTCACCGCGATCGTCTCCACCTCGCCCGCCGCGCGGCGGGCCCGGCGGTCGAGGAGCACGCCGTGCTCCTCCATCCATGCGCGGTGCTTCTCCAGCGCCTCGACCACCTCGTCGATGCCCTCGCCCCGAGCCGCGACCGTCTTGACGATCGGCGGGCGCCAGTCGCCGGGGCCGCGGGACTCGCCCAGCCCCAGCATGTGGTTCAGCTCGCGGGCCGTCGCGTCCGCCCCGTCCCGGTCCGCCTTGTTGACGACGTACACATCGCCGATCTCGAGGATGCCCGCCTTCGCCGCCTGGATGCCGTCGCCCATCCCGGGCGCGAGAAGGACGACCGACGTGTCCGCCTGGGCCGCGATCTCGACCTCGGACTGGCCGACGCCCACCGTCTCCACCAGGATCACGTCGCAGCCGGCCGCGTCCAGGACGCGGATCGCCTGCGGCGCGGCCCAGGCGAGGCCGCCCAGATGCCCGCGCGTGGCCATCGAGCGGATGTAGACGCCCGGGTCGGACGCGTGCTCCGACATCCGCACCCGGTCGCCGAGCAGAGCTCCGCCCGAGAAGGGCGAGGACGGGTCGACGGCCAGGACGCCGACCCGCTTCCCGGCCCGCCGGTACGCCGTCACCAGCGCCGACGTGGATGTCGACTTGCCGACACCCGGCGATCCGGTCAGGCCGATCACGTACGCCCCGCCGGTCAGCGGAGCCAGCGCCGCCATCACTTCGCGCAGCTGCGGGGACGCCCCCTCGACGAGTGAGATCAGCCGGGCCACGGCCCGCGGCCGGCCCTCCCTCGCCTGGGCAACCAGTTGGGGGACGTCCACCATGTGACTGCTCCTACTTGCCGTTGCCCGGGACACGCACGATCAGCGCGTCGCCCTGCCCGCCGCCACCGCACAGCGCCGCCGCACCCACGCCGCCGCCGCGCCGCTTCAGCTCCAGCGCCAGGTGGAGCACCACCCGCGCGCCGGACATGCCGATCGGGTGTCCGAGTGCGATCGCGCCGCCGTTTACATTCACCTTTTCCGGGGACACCCCGAGGTCCTTCATTGACTGCACCAGGACCGAGCCGAACGCCTCGTTGATCTCGATGAGGTCGAGGTCCTCGACGCCGATGCCCTCCTTGCCGATCGCGTTGCGGATCGCGTTCGACGGCTGCGAGTGCAGGGAGTTGTCCGGGCCCGCCACATTGCCGTGCGCGCCGACCTCCGCGATCCACTGAAGGCCGAGCTCCTCCGCCTTCGCCTTGCTCATCACCACGACCGCCGCCGCGCCGTCCGAGATCGGCGACGACGAACCCGCCGTGATCGTGCCGTCCTTGGCGAACGAGGGCCGCAGCTTGCTGAGCGTGTCGGCCGTGGTCTCGGGGCGGATGCCCTCGTCCTTGGTGCAGACGACCGGGTCGCCCTTGCGCTGGGGGACCTCGATCGGCGTGATCTCGGCCTCGAAGATGCCGTTCTTCTGCGCGGCCGCGGCCCGCTGGTGCGAGAGCGCCGCGATCTCGTCCTGCTCGCGCCGGCCGATGCCGAGGCGCTTGTTGTGGTTCTCGGTGGACTCGCCCATGGCGATGCCCTCGAAGGAGTCGGTGAGGCCGTCGTACGCCATCGAGTCGAGCATCTCGATCGCGCCGTACTTGACCCCTTCGCGTGACTTCGGCAGCAGATGCGGCGCGTTGGTCATGGACTCCTGGCCGCCTGCGACGATCACGTCGAACTCACCGGCACGGATCAGCTGGTCGGCCAGCGCGATGGCGTCCAGCCCGGAGAGACAGACCTTGTTGACGGTGAGCGCGGGCACGCTCATCGGGATGCCCGCCTTGACCGCGGCCTGGCGCGCCGGGATCTGCCCTGCCCCGGCCTGCAGCACCTGGCCCATGATCACGTACTGCACCTGGTCACCGCCGATGCCCGCCCGGTCCAGCGCCGCCTTGATGGCGAAGCCGCCGAGATCGGCGCCGGAGAAGGATTTGAGCGAGCCGAGCAGGCGTCCCATGGGCGTACGGGCGCCCGCGACGATCACTGAGGTGTTACCGGTCGTTCCTGACATGAGGCACGATCCCCTTCCAGCGCGAAGCTGAGGAGTGAACGAGGGTTTACCTCAAATGTACTGAGCGGTACGTGCTGCGGTCACCGGGCAGCCAGTGTGATCGCGCGCACGTTGCGTAACCACGGTCCGGGGCGCTGCACTGGGGGAATGCTGACGCGAATCGACCACATCGGAATCGCCTGCTTCGACCTCGACAAGACTGTCGAGTTCTACCGGGCCACATACGGCTTCGAGGTGTTCCACACCGAGATCAACGAGGAGCAGGGCGTACGCGAAGCCATGCTCAAGATCAATGAGACGTCCGACGGCGGCGCCTCCTACCTCCAGCTCCTGGAGCCGACCCGTGAGGACTCCGCGGTCGGAAAGTGGCTGGCCAAGAACGGTGAGGGGGTCCACCACATCGCCTTCGGCACCGCGGACGTGGACGGTGACGCACAGTCGATCCGGGACAAGGGTGTGCGTGTTCTCTACGACGAGCCACGTATCGGCTCCATGGGCTCCCGTATCACTTTTCTCCACCCCAAGGACTGCCACGGCGTTCTCACCGAACTCGTCACCTCTGCAACCGAGCACTGACCTCCGGATTCCCGGCCCGGTAGAGTGGGCGATTCCGGGCCGGGGCCGGGTCGGGGCCGCGCCGCGTCCCCTCCGTTGGATCTGTCACCATTCCCCGGGGGGCCGTTCGCCGGCGAACGGTGCTCGTACGGAGAAAGTTGCGACCAGGGGACGGATGGGACCGCGCAGTGCGGGGCTACGAACGCCAGGAGAGCCACCGAGCTGACGACGACCACCTCTCGCGGTTCGAAGCCGAGATGGACCGGCTGAAGACCGAGCGGGAGAAGGCCGTCCAGCACGCCGAGGACCTCGGTTACCAGGTCGAGGTCTTGCGCGCCAAGCTCCACGAGGCGCGCCGCAACCTCGCCTCCCGTCCTGCCTACGACAGCGCCGACATCGGCTACCAGGCCGAGCAGCTGCTCCGTAACGCCCAGATCCAGGCCGACCAGCTGCGCTCCGACGCCGAGCGCGAGCTGCGTGAGGTCCGCGCACAGACCCAGCGCATCCTCCAGGAGCACGCCGAGCACCAGGCCCGCCTCCAGGCCGAGCTGCACTCCGAGGCGGTCCAGCGCCGCCAGCGCCTGGACCAGGAGCTGGCCGAGCGCCGCCAGACCGTCGAGACGCACGTCAACGAGAACGTCGCCTGGGCCGAGCAACTCCGTGCCCGCACCGAGGCACAGGCCCGCCGGCTCCTCGACGAGTCCCGCGCCGAGGCCGAGCAGTCCCTGGCCGCCGCCCGCGCGGAGGCCGCCAGGGTCGCCGAGGAGGCCCGTCAGCGGCTCGGCTCCGAGGCGGAGTCCGCCCGGTCGGAGGCCGAGGCAATCCTGCTGCGCGCCCGCAAGGACGCCGAACGCCTGCTGAACGCCGCCTCCAACCAGGCGCAGGAGGCCACCAGCCACGCCGAGCAGCTGCGCTCCTCCACCACCGCCGAGTCGGACCAGGCCCGCCAGCAGGCCGCCGAGTTGAGCCGCACCGCCGAGCAGCGGATCCAGGAGGCCGAGGAGAAGCTGCGCGAGGCCCGCGCAGAGTCCGAGAAGCTCCTGACCGAGGCCAAGGAGTCGGCGGCCAAGCAGCTGGCGTCCGCCGAGTCGGTCAACGAGCAGCGCACCCGTACCGCCAAGGCCGAGATCGCCCGGCTGGTCAGCGAGGCCACCAAGGAGTCCGAGGCGCTCAAGGCGGAGGCCGAGCAGGCGGTCGCCGACGCCCGGGCCGAGGCCGAGAAGCTGGTCGCGGCCGCGGGGGAGAAGGCCCGTACGGTCGCGGCCGAGGACTCCGCGGCGCAGCTCGCCAAGGCTGCCCGTACCGCCGAGGAGGTCCTGACCAAGGCCTCCGACGACGCCCAGGCCACCACGCGCGCGGCGAGCGAGGAGGCCGAGCGGATCCGCCGCGAGGCCGAGGCGGAGGCGGACCGGCTGCGCGGCGAGGCCGCCGAGCAGGCCGATCAGCTCAAGGGCGCGGCCAAGGACGACACCAAGGAGTACCGCGCCAAGACCGTCGAGCTGCAGGAGGAGGCGCGCCGGCTGCGCGGCGAGGCCGAGCAGCTGCGCGCCGAGGCGGTCGCCGAGGGTGAGCGGATCCGCGGCGAGGCCCGCCGGGAGGCCGTCCAGCAGATCGAGGAGGCGGCCAGTACCGCCGAGGAGCTGCTGACCAAGGCGCGGGCCGACGCCGACGAGATGCGCGCCACGGCGAGCAGCGACAGCGAGCGGGTCCGCACCGAGGCGATCGAGCGCGCCACCACCCTGCGCAAGCAGGCCGAGGAGACCCTGGAGCGCACCCGCGCCGAGGCCGAGCGGCTGCGCGCGGATGCCGAGGAGCAGGCGGAGAGCGTCAAGTCCGCGGCCGAGCAGGCCGCGGCCGTACTGCGCGAGGAGGCCGAGCTCGGCATCGCGGCACGCCAGGCCGAGGCCGCCGAGGAGCTGACCCGGCTGCACACCGAGGCCGAGTCCCGCCTCGCCGCCGCCGAGCAGAACCTCGCCGACTCCCGCGGCGAGGCCGAGCGGATCCGCCGCGAGGCCGCCGAGGAGACCGAGCGGCAGCGCGCCGAGGCCGCCGAGCGGATCCGTACGCTCCAGGCGCAGGCCGAGCACGAGGCCGAGCGGCTGCGTACCGAGGCCGCGTCGGACGCGTCGACCACCCGCGTCGAGGCGGAGAACGTCGCGGTACGGCTGCGCAGCGACGCGGCCAACGAGGCGGAGCGGCTCAAGAACGAGGCGCAGGACAGCGCCGACCGGCTGCGCGCGGAGGCCGCGGCCGCCGCCGAACGCGTGGGCGCCGAGGCCGCCGAGGCGCTGGCCGCCGCGCAGGAGGAGGCGAACCGCCGCCGCCGGGAGGCCGAGGAGATCCTCGACTCCGCGCGTGGCGAGGCGGATCAGGAACGCGAGCTGGCCCGCGAGCAGAGCGAGGAGCTGCTGGCCTCCGCCCGCAAGCGGGTCGAGGAGGCGCAGACCGAGGCACAGCGGCTGGTCGAGGAGGCCGACCGCCGCGCCACCGAAATGGTTTCCGCCGCCGAGCAGACCGCCCAGCAGGTACGGGACTCGGTCAACGGCCTCCAGGAGCAGGCCGAGCAGGAGATCGCCGGGCTGCGCTCGGCCGCCGAGCACGCTGCCGACCGCACCAGGACCGAAGCGCAGGAGGAGGCGGACCGGGTCCGCGCCGACGCGTATGCCGAGCGGGAGCGGGCAGCGGAGGACGCGAGCCGGCTGCGGGCCAGGGCCCAGGAGGAGACCGACGCGGCCAATGCGCTCGCGGAGCGGACCGTCGGGGAGGCGATCACCGAGTCGGACCGGCTGCGCGCCGACACCGCCGAGTACGCGCAGCGGATGCGTACGGAAGCGACGGACGCGCTCGCCTCGGCCGAGCACGACGCTTCGCGCGCCCGCGCCGAGGCCCGCGAGGACGCCAACCGCATCCGCTCGGACGCCGCCGCCCAGGCCGACCGGCTCATCGGCGAGGCGTCGAGCGAGAACGAGCGGCTGCGCAGGGAGGCGGCCGAGGCCCTGTCCGGCGCCGAGCAGGTCAAGGCGGAGGCCGAGGCCGAGGCCGAGCGGCTGCATGCCGCGATCCGCGCGGACGGCGAGCAGATCCTGGACGAGGCGCGCCAGGCCGCCGACAAGCGCCGTGCCGACGCCGCGGCCCAGGCCGACCAGCTGATCTCCGAGGCGAGCGGCGAGGCCGAGAGGCTGCGCGCCGAGGCGGCGGAGACGGTGGGCTCGGCCCAGCAGGCCGCCGAACGCATCAAGTCCGAGGCGCAGAAGGTCAAGGCGGACGCCGAGGCGGCGGCCGAGCAGATGCTTGCGAAGGCCCGCGAAGAGGCCGACCGTGCGCTCGACGAGGCGCGCGAGGCGGCGGCCAAGCGTCGTGCGGACGCCGCCGAGCAGGCCGACCAGCTCATCAACAAGGCCCAGGAGGAGGCGCTGCGCGCGGCCACCGAGGCCGAGGAGCAGGCCGACACCATGGTCGGCGCGGCCCGCAACGAGGCCGAGCGGCTGGTCTCCGAGGGCACCGTGGAGGGCAACTCCCTGGTGGAGAAGGCCCGCACGGACGCGGACGAGCTGCTGGTCGGCGCGCGCCGGGACGCCACCGCCATAAGGGAGCGCGGCGAGGAGCTGCGTACCCGTGTCGAGGCCGAGATCGAGGAGCTGCACGAGCGCGCCCGCCGGGAGACGGCCGAACAGATGAAGACGGCCGGCGAGCGGGTCGATCATCTGGTGAAGGCCGCCGAGGAACAGCGGGCCGAGGCCGAGGCGAAGGCCAAGGAGCTGGTGTCCGATGCCAATTCGGAGGCCAGTAAGGTCCGCATCGCCGCGGTGCGCAAGGCGGAGGGGCTCCTCAAGGAGGCCGAGCAGAAGAAGGCCGAGCTGGTCCGCGAGGCCGAGCGGGTCAAGGCGGAGGCCGAGGCCGAGGCCGAGCGGCTGGTCACCGAGGGCCGGCGCGAGCTGGATGTGCTGGTGCGCCGGCGCGAGGACATTCAGGCGGAGATTTCCCGTGTCCAGGACGTGCTTGAAGCGTTGGAGTCATTCGAGGCTCCGTCAGGGGGCACCAAGGCTGCATCCACCAGCGGCTCCGCCGCAGGTGCCGTCAGAGCGGGCGCGACAGCAGGGGTTACACGTTCGAGTGGCAAGTCGTCCGACGGCTAGCCACTCAAAAGGCTGGACATTCTCCAGATCAAACGGTCATCCGCTCGATGACACGCCGCTTCGGCCCCTAGGATTCCCCCTATCACCTCACCGGTCTCATTCGACAGGAACCCCATGAGCGACACTTCCTCCCCCTTCGGCTTCGAGCTCGTGCGGCGTGGTTACGACCGCGGTCAGGTGGACGACCGCATTACCAAACTCGTCGCCGACCGTGATAGTGCTCTGGCCCGAATCACCTCTCTGGAAAAGCGCATCGAGGAACTCCACCTCGAGACGCAGAACGCCCAGGCCCAGGTCAGCGACGCGGAGCCGTCGTACGCCGGTCTCGGTGCACGCGTCGAGAAAATCCTCCGCCTCGCCGAGGAGGAGGCGAAGGACCTGCGCGAGGAGGCCCGTCGCGCGGCCGAGCAGCACCGTGAGCTCGCCGAGTCCGCCGCCCAGCAGGTGCGCAACGACGCCGAGTCGTTCGCGGCCGAGCGCAAGGCGAAGGCCGAGGACGAGGGCGTCCGTATCGTCGAGAAGGCGAAGAGCGAAGCCTCTACACTGCGCAGCGAGGCGCAGAAGGACGCGCAGTCCAAGCGCGAGGAGGCCGACGCGCTCTTCGAGGAGACCCGCGCCAAGGCCGCCCAGGCCGCCGCGGACTTCGAGACGAACCTCGCCAAGCGCCGCGAGCAGTCCGAGCGGGACCTGGCTTCGCGTCAGGCGAAGGCGGAGAAGCGCCTGGCGGAGATCGAGCACCGCGCCGAGCAGCTGCGCCTGGAGGCCGAGAAGCTGCGTACGGACGCGGAGCGCCGGGCCCGTCAGACGGTGGAGACCGCGCAGCGCCAGGCCGAGGACATCGTGGCCGACGCGAACGCCAAGGCCGACCGGATCCGCAGCGAATCGGAGCGCGAGCTGGCGGCGCTCACCAACCGCCGCGACTCGATCAACGCGCAGCTGACCAACGTCCGCGAGATGCTGGCCACGCTGACCGGTGCGGCGGTGGCCGCGGCCGGCACCCCCGACGACGAGCCGATCTCCCGCGGCGTCCCGGCTCAGCAGACCCGCTGAGTATGTCCCCGTTCGCGGGGTCCGTCGTGTAAGTCAAGAATGCGCAAAGCCCCCTGTCACTCCAGTGGCGGGGGGCTTTGCGCGCACTTAGCGTGGCCGCATGATCGAGCTCGAGGGCCTGACGAAGCGCTTCGGCACCACGACCGCGGTCGACCATCTCTCGTTTCAGGTCAGGCCGGGTGTGGTGACCGGCTTCCTCGGCCCGAACGGCGCGGGCAAGTCCACGACGATGCGGATGATGCTCGATCTCGACAACCCGACCAGCGGAACGGTGCGGATCGACGGCAAGCACTACCGCGATCTCGAGGAGCCACTGAAGTACATCGGCGCGCTGCTGGACGCGAAGGCGATGCACGGCGGGCGGAGCGCGTACAACAACCTGCTCTGTCTCGCCCAGTCGAACCGCATCCCCGCCTCGCGGGTCGCCGAGGTCCTGGACGTCGTCGGGCTGACGTCGGTGGCGAGGAAGAAGCCCAAGGGCTTCTCGCTCGGTATGGGACAGCGGCTGGGCATCGCGTCGGCTCTGCTGGGCGATCCGGAGATCCTGATGTTCGACGAGCCGGTCAACGGTCTTGATCCCGAAGGAATTCACTGGATCCGCAATTTGATGAAGACTCTTGCATCGGAAGGACGCACGATCTTCGTCTCCTCGCATCTGATGAGTGAAATGGCGCTCACAGCCGACCACTTGATCGTGATCGGACAGGGGCGACTTCTGGCCGATACATCGATGGCCGACTTCATCCACGAGAACTCCCGGAGTTATGTACGGCTGCGCTCCCCGCAGCCGGAGCGCCTGCGCGATGTGCTGCACGAATCGGGCTTCACGGCGGTCGAGTCGGGCAACGGCACGCTGGAGATCGACGGTGCCACCACCGAGGCGATCGGTGAGCTGGCCGCCCGGCACCAGCTCGTCCTGCATGAACTGAGCGCGCAGCGCGCCTCGCTGGAGGAGGCGTTCATGCAGATGACGGCGGGAGCGGTGGAGTACCACGCGCATTCGACGGGTGAGGCGGCGCCCCCGGTGGGGCCCCCGCCGGCGGCCCCACCGGGTCCCCAGTGGGGCCAGAGCTACCAGCGCAGCAAGGGAGCCTGACCCATGGCCTCGGTACCCGCCGTCCTCCAGTCCGAGTGGACCAAGATCCGTACCGTTTCCTCGACCACCTGGACGCTGGTGAGCGCGCTGGTCGTCACCGTCGCTATGGGCGCAGCGCTCAGCGCGCTGCTGAAGGCGACGTTCGACGATCTGTCGCCCCAGGAGCAGCTCACCTTCGACCCGACCTTCATCAGCTTCTCCGGGATGATCCTGGGCCAGCTGGCGATGGTGGTCTTCGGGGTGCTGGTGGTCGGCACGGAGTACAGCTCGGGCATGATCCGTACCTCGCTCGCCGCCGTACCCCAGCGCGCCACCTTCATCTTCAGCAAGATCGCGGTGGCCGCGGTGCTGGCGCTGGTCGTCGGGATGGCGACCAGCTTTCTCGCCTTCTTCCTCGGCCAGGCGCTGCTGGGCGAGCACCGTACGACGATCGGCGCGGACAACGTCCTGCGCGCGGTGGTCGGCGGCGGCCTGTACATGGGCCTGATTGCGCTGTTCTCGATGGGCGTGGCGACGATGCTGCGCAGCTCGATGCTCTCGCTCGGCATCCTGATGCCGTTCTTCTTCCTGGTCTCGCAGATCCTCGCGTCCGTACCGAAGGCGAAGACGGTCGCGCGTTACTTCCCCGACCAGGCCGGATCCAAGATCATGCAGGTGGTCCCGGACGCGATGGGCAGCGACAAGGCGCCGTACGGGCCGTGGGGCGGGCTCGGGATCATGGTGATCTGGGTGGCGGTTGCGCTACTCGGCGGCTATCTGGTGCTCAAGAAGCGGGACGCCTAGGGACGGCGGCGACTCGACGCGGCCGAAACCGTAGCGTTACGGCTTGGCCGGAACCGTCAAGGCCCGGATATCCTCCTAACTCTTACGGGGGCGTACGGCCGGACGGCCTGGGCCCCGACGACCCGAATGTCGATGGGGCTGGAGAATGATCGAGGCAGTCGGCCTGACGAAGCGCTATGGCGCGAAGACGGCCGTGTACAACCTTTCCTTCCAGGTACGGCCCGGCGCCGTCACCGGGTTCCTCGGCCCCAACGGCGCCGGCAAGTCGACGACGATGCGGATGATCCTCGGGCTCGACCAGCCGACCGAGGGTCATGTGACCATCGGCGGCCGCCCCTTCCGGCAGTTGCCGAACGCGCCCCGACAGGTCGGTGCCCTGCTCGACGCCAAGGCGGTACACGGCGGCCGCAGCGCGCGAAATCACCTGCTTTCGCTGGCGCAGCTCTCCGGTATCCCGGCCCGCCGGGTCGACGAGGTGCTCGGTGTCGTCGGGCTTCAGGAAGTCGCCAAGAAGCGCTCCAAGGGCTTCTCACTCGGTATGGGGCAGCGGCTCGGTATCGCAGCGGCGCTCCTCGGCGACCCGCAGGTGCTGCTGTTCGACGAGCCGGTCAACGGCCTGGACCCGGAAGGCATCCTCTGGGTCCGCAATCTGATGAAGCAGCTTGCCGCCGAAGGCCGTACGGTCTTCGTCTCCTCGCACCTGATGAGCGAAATGGCGCTCACCGCCGACCACTTGATCGTGATCGGCCGTGGCCAGCTGCTCTCGGACATGAGCGTCAAGGACTTCATCTCGCACAACTCCGCGGACTTCGCCCGGGTGCGTACGCCGCAGACCGAACCGCAGCAGCGCGAGAAGCTGTCCGCCGCGCTCACCGAGGCCGGCGGTCAGGTCATGCCGGAGCCGGACGGCGCGCTGCGGGTCACCGGGCTGCCGCTGCCGCAGATCAGCGATCTGGCGCACTCCGCGGACGTCCGGCTGTGGGAGCTGTCGCCGCACCAGGCCTCGCTGGAGGAGGCGTACATGCGGATGACGCAGGGCGCGGTCGACTACCGCTCGACCGCCGACCAGAAGTCGGGCCTGATGCAGCAGCCGCCGATGGGCTATCTCCCGCCGCAGCAGCAGATCCCCGAGGTGCCGCAGCAGGGCTGGTACGCCCCACCGCCGCCCCAGCCCGGCCAGAACCCGTACGCCGGCGCGGCTCCTGTCGCGCCCGCCGACGCTCCGCCCGTGCCCCCGGCCGCCGCCGACCTGACCAAGCCCGAGGACGCCCGATGACCACCCCCTACCAGCAGCAGCAGGCGCCCTACCAGCAGCAGGGCGCGCCCGGCGCCGTGTACTCCTCGCCGATCCCGGTGCGCGACGCCCACCTTGGCGACGCCCTCGCCTCCGAGTGGACCAAGATCCGTTCCGTACGCTCCACGATGTGGACGCTCGGCGTCATGATCGTGCTGATGGTCGGCATCGGCGCTCTCTCCGCGGTCGCCGTCTCCGCCGCCGACGCCGATCTCCAGGATCAGTCGGTCCTCTCCCTCGGCTTCTTCGGCGTACTGCTCGGCTCCATCTGCGTGATCACGCTGGGCGTGCTGACCATCGCCTCCGAGTACGGCACGGGGATGATCAGGACCACGCTGACCGCCTGCCCCAGCCGCGCCCGCGTGCTGACCGCCAAGGCGATCGTCTTCTTCCTGCTCGTCTTCATCCTCACCACGGTGATCACCGCGATCGTGGGCGCCCTGCAGACCGCGATCGTGGACCAGGGCTCGTCCACCGGCGAGGACTGGTTCCGCGCGACGATCGGCATCGCCCTCTACGTCGCGACCCTCGGCCTGCTCTCGCTCGCCGTCGGCACCCTGATCCGCCACTCGGCGGGCGCGATCACGGTCATGATCGGCGTCGTGCTGCTGCCGCTGGTGCTGGCCATGTTCATGTTCTCGGAGTCGCTGCGGGATCTGCAGCAGGCCCTTTTCGAGTACTCGATCCCCAACCAGATCGGCGTGCTGTACGACACCGCCGTGACCGAGTCGGGTCCGGCCGGCTGGGACCCGCTGTGGATCATGCTGGGCGTGACGGCGGCGGCACTGGCCGGCGCGTACGCCTCGCTCAAGGCGCGCGACGTCTAAAGGCACGCGACGTCCAAAGGCACGCGAGGCTCCTGGAGCCTCAGTACTTCGGCGCGTTACGGGACCGCTGCACCCGCGTGGTGCGGCGGTCCTTCGCGTTCCAGCACGCCTTGTGCCAGTGCCGCCGGTCCTCGATGCCGCCGTGCTCCGGCCAGGCCACCACATGCGGGACGCCCGAGGGGATCTCCTGGTCGCAGCCGGGGCAGCGGTACCGCTTGCCGGCGGCACTTGCGCCGGCGACATGGCGGACCGACCACTCCTCGCCCTGCCAGGACTCGCTCCGGCCGAAGCCGCCGTACCTGTCGCCCGGCTCGCCGGGCTGCTCGGTGGGCTTCTCGCCGCCTCGGGGGCGGTTGCGGCGCGGGGACACGTGACACCTCACGGGGCAAGTCCGGACAGTTCCCATCCAGCCTACGGGCCGCAGTCCGGGGTACACGTACCGCACAGCGTGAGACCGTGGCACCCATAGGGGCCAGTTACCGGAAAATCGCAACAACTTCACGAATGGCCGTGCCTTTGGCACGTGTCAGACGTTGTTGCCGTAGGGGGAGTGACGCGTCGGCCGCAAGGAGGCAATAGGCGATGCGCGTGGGAACTTTCGTACTGGCGGCCCAATTCCCGGGCCAGGGGCAGGGGGAGGCGCTGCACCGTGCGGTGCGGTCCGCCGAGGTCGCGGAGGAGTCCGGGCTGGATTCGGTCTGGCTCGCCGAGCACCATTTCGTACCGTACGGCGTGTGCCCGTCGGCCGTGACACTCGCCGCGCTACTGCTCGGCCGCACCCGGCGGATCCGGGTGGGCACAGCCGTGAGCGTGCTGCCGAACGCCCATCCCGTCTCGCTGGGCGAGCAGACGGCGCTGCTGCATCTCACAAGCGGAGGGCGGTTCTCCCTCGGTGTGGGGCGGGGCGGCCCCTGGGTCGATCTGGAGGTCTTCGGCACGGGCCTCGATGCGTACGAAAAGGACTTTCCGGAGTCCCTGGACCTGCTGCTGCGCTGGCTGCGCGAGCCCCGCGTCGCCACCCGGGGCGACCGATTCACCTTCCGTGAAGTCCCGGTCGTGCCAAGGCCGGACGAGCTGATCGGCGGTCCCCCCGAGGGCCCCGAGGTGATCGTCGCGTGTACGTCCCCGAAGAGCGTGAAGCTCGCCGCCGAGCGCGGGCTGCCGATGCTGCTCGGGATGCACTGCGACGACGAGGAGAAGGCGGAGATGGTCGCCCGGTGGCGTACGGACGCGCTCGCCGCGGGCCGCCCGCCCGAGGAGGTCGAGCGCGCGGGCCATGTGTCGGCCGGCGTGGCCCAGATCGCGGACCGCAGGGCCGATGCCTCCGAGACGCTGCTCAAGGCGATGCCGGGCTGGCTCAAGCAGGGCCTGGACGCCCATGTGACGGTCGACGGGCGGCGCCGCGCGATGCGGGACCCCGTGGCGTACACAGAACTGCTCTGCGAATTGCACCCGGTGGGCCCGCCGCGGCTCGCCGCGGACCGCATCGCGGCCACCGCGGAACGTACTGGCATCACACGCTTCGCCCTGCTCGCCGAGGGCTCGGGCGATCTCGCCGCCACCGAGGAGAATGTGCGGCGCCTCGGCACAGAGGTCCTGCCGCTGCTGAGCTGAGTCCGGGATCGTTGCGGCCCGAGCCGTACCGGAGGTGCTGCCGCTCCGACACCAGTTGCACCTCCCGCGGTGTGGAGCGGCAGCAAAAGACTTCAGCAGTCGCGCAGTTCGGGCGACTGGTTGAGCAACTGGGCTCGCACGGAAGTAAAGCGGGCGAGCCGCTCATCCACCGAAGAGTCCAGCGGGAACACCGCGACGCGGTGGCAGTTCTGGAATGCCAGACGCACCCCGAAGTGCCGCTGGAGCGCACCGCGAATCGCGTCACTCGCGAGCGCGCGCAGCAGCTGACCACGTGCCTGCTCGTCCGGCGGAGGCGTCTGGTTGTCGGCGAAGTCGCCGCCGTCCACCTTCAGCTGAGCCACCAGAGAACTGATCATCTCCCATGCGAAGGGCAGGGAGGTCCGGACGCAGTCGACGAAGGCATCTTCGTCGACCTCGCCTCGCTCGGCCTGTTCCAACAGCGCCGGTGAGACGTCGAGCGACATGGGTTCTCCTCTCGCGACCCCGGTGGACGGGGTCTTACGGGCAGGGAAGGAGGATGACGGGCGCGACGGCATACGAACGACGCATGACGACTCAGAGTGCACGACCGACAACCTCCTGCTTCCACGGTAAGTGCGCTGTCCGGAGCGCACCAGGAGATTGGGAACACAACCGGCCAATTACGAACGGGGCTTCCGGGGCGAATCGCGCGCAGCGCCGTGTGTCGAGTAGCGTTGCCGACCATGCGTCTTGTCATCGCCCGCTGCTCCGTCGACTACGCGGGCCGGCTCACCGCCCACCTGCCCTCCGCTCCCCGTCTGATCCTGGTCAAGGCAGACGGAAGCGTCTCCATCCACGCGGACGACAGGGCGTACAAACCACTGAACTGGATGTCTCCTCCCTGCACACTCAAAGAGGGTGACGACAGCGTCTGGACCGTCATCAACAAAGCGGGCGAGAAACTGATCATTACGATGGAGGAAATCCTCCACGACTCCTCGCACGAACTGGGCGTGGACCCCGGCCTGATCAAGGACGGCGTGGAGGCACACCTTCAGGAACTGCTCGCCGACCGCATCGAGACGCTGGGCGAGGGATACAGCCTGATCCGGCGCGAATACCCCACGGCCATCGGCCCGGTGGACATCCTGTGCCGGGACTCCGACGGCGCGACGGTGGCTGTGGAGATCAAGCGGCGCGGTGAGATCGACGGGGTCGAGCAGCTCACGCGCTATCTGGAGCTGCTGAACCGCGACCCCCATCTGGCGCCGGTCAAGGGCGTGTTCGCGGCGCAGGAGATCAAGCCGCAGGCGCGGGTGCTGGCGACGGACCGCGGGATCGGGTGTGTGGTGCTCGACTACGACGCGCTGCGGGGCATCGAGGACGACAAGCTCAGGCTGTTCTGAAGACGGTACTGATACGGGTACGGAGACGGCCCCGGACGGCGATGCCGCTCGGGGCCGTACTGCGTTCTCGTGGCCGTCAGATGACGGGCGAGCTGCTGGAGCTCGCGGAGGACGCGGGGGCGCTGCTGGTTGTGATCGGAGCGCTGGCGGAGGTTGACCCTTCGGGCGTGCTCGACGGCGACGGGCTGGTCGACGTGGGAGGCGGCGTAGAGGGCGGCGGCGTAGAGGGTGGAGTCGTCGGGGGCTTCGTCGGCGGGGTCGTCGGCGGCTTGGTCTCCGGATTCGTCGGGGGCCTGCCTGACGACGTCGGCTTCCCGCCCGGCTTCGACGGATTCGACGACGGCTCGGCCCCCGGCTTCGACGATTCACTCGCCGACGAGCTGGAGCCCGGCGTCACCGCCCCCGTCGGGTCCGCGGGGCCACCCGGGCGGCGGGTCGAGCCGTCGGTCGGCTCGTCCGCATCCAGGCCGTTGTCCGCGTCGTCCTCGTTCGCGGACTGGCCGTTCCTGACCTTGCCGCCGGGCGGGTCCTGCTGGTCCGAGGTCGCCCCGAGCGTAACCACCGTGCCGAGCACCGCGGCCAGCAGCGCGCCCGCGCCCGCGGCGACCAGGTTGCGGCGTGCGCCGCCGATGATGGAGAGGGGGCCGCGCAGCTTCGCGCCGCCCGCGGCCGACTTCGGCCGCGCCACCAGCGTGGCGGGCTCCTCCGGCGGCTTCGACTTCCCCGAGGCCCCCAGCGGCAGCACGGCCGCCGGTACGCCTCCGGGCGGCGACGCCGACTCCTCGTAGCGCGCGGTCGGCACCTCCTCGCCCGCCGGGGTGCGTCCGCCGAGTACGAGGCCGCCCGCGCGGTCCGCGACGAGCGCCAGCGCCCTGCGTCCCGCGACGGTGCCGCGCTTGTCGGCGAGCGCCCCGCGCATGCCGATCGAGGCCTCCAGCTCGGCGCGCGCCCGCTCCAGGCTGCCGGTGCAGAGCGCCAGTACGCCCAACTCATGGTGGAAGTACGCCTCTTCGGCCACTTCGCCCGATATACGGGCCGCCTCGGACCCGATGCGCAGGGCCCGCTCCCAGGCAGCCCAGTGCAGCCCCGCCGCGAAAGCGGGTGCGGCGCTGTGGGCCAGCAGTACGGCCGCGCTGGGGTGTCCGGCCTCCTGCCCCGGGACCAGCGCGGTCAGCGCGGCGAGGACGGCGTCCGCCTCGGCCACCGCCCGCTCGGGGGTGACCGAGGGGTGTCCGGCCCACCAGGCGTAGTGCTGGGCGGCGGTGTGGGCGTGGGCGGCCGCGTCGTCGGCGTAACCCTTCTCCGTGAGCTGCGCGATCACGCCGGCCGCCAGCCGGTAGCGCGGGCCGACCGGTGAGAGCAGCCCGCAGTTCATCAGCTCGCCGAGCGCGGCGTCCGCGTGCGTGTCACCGACGAGCGCCGGCAGATGCGCCTGGTGCGGGACCTCGCCGCCGAGCGCGACGGCGAAGCGCAGGGTGTCGCGGGCGGACTCGCTGAGCCGGGAGGCGAGCAGCGCCGCCGGCGCGGCCCCCTCGCCCAGTGTCGGCAGCGGGATCTCGACACCGTCGACCGCGTCGAAAACGCCGAACCCGTCGGAGTCCTCCGGGTCGGGACGCCGGCTGTCGGCCTGCCGCAGCAGCGCGCCCGCCTGCACGAAGCGCAGCGGCAGGCCCTCGGACTCGAACCAGAGGTCGCCGGCCCAGTTCGCCTCGTCCTCGGTGAGCGGCCGCTCCACGGTGCGCTTCAGCAGTTCCAGCGAGGCGCTGCGGCCGAGGCCCGCGAGGAAGACCTCTTCGAGGTGCGAGTCGGCGGCGGGCGCCGCGATGTCGGGTGTGGCGGCGACCAGGAAGGCGCACTCGGGCGCGGCGTCCAGCAGCTCGCCGAGGGCGGCGCCGCCGAACTCCAGGTCGTCGAGTACGACGATCGCGCCGATGTTCCTTACGTGCTCGAGCAGCCCCGCCCGGTCGGGCCGGTGCCGCGGCGCGTTGTGGACGACGGCGAAGAGTTCGTACAGCAGCTCGGTGGGCGTGCGGTGGTAGCCGCTGAGGCGTACGACTCCGTCGGGTGCGAGGTTCGCGCAGTCTTCGGCGACGATGTCGAGCAGGGTGCTGCGCCCGGATCCCGCGGGCCCGGTGAGCCGCACCGAGCGACCGCGGCCCAGCAGTCGTACCAGCCGCTCGCGCTCCTCGTCGCGCTCGAGCAGCGGGAGCCGCGGCGCGGGCGGGCCCGCCGGCACGGGCGGCTGCGCCGCGCGCTGCCGCTCGGTGCGCTCCTCGGCGCTGTACCGGGTCGGGCCGCGCGGGCTGTTCTCCCCCATGGCCTTCGGCCTGGGAGGGGCCGCCGGGCGGGCAGGGCTCTATCTCGCTGCCGTCGACGGGGTTGACCGTGAGCAGGAAGTCGCCCGCGACGAGCTGGACGGTACGGGCGAGCGCCGGCGCGGACTGTACGAAGTCGGGCGTGCCGGTGTCGCGCGGGGGCCGCGCCTGTCCCGCGCCCTCGCCGAAACTGTCGTTGTCCATGGTCCAAGCCCCCCAGGATGCTCTGTGCCTGTCACACGGTTCCGTCAATTCGGCAGGCGACCGAACCCTAGACGTTCGCTCAGTATCTACGAACGGCCGGGGTGCCACCCCGCCCGTGACGTCACAGTCTCGTGAGGATTGCGAGCGTCGTACGGTTCAGACCCGAGGAAGCGATTCGGCCGCGAGGCCGCCTTCGATGGCGAGAATGCGGTGCAGCCGGGTGGCGACGAGCAGTCTCTGCATCTGTGGCGGCACACCGCGCAGCACCAGCCGGCGGCCGCACCGGCCGGCCCGCCGGTGCGCGCCCATGATGACCCCGAGCCCGGTGGCATCCCAGGAATCGAGGTCGGTCAGGTCGAGCACGAGGTCGCCGACTCCGTCGTCGACGGCCGAGTGCAGGACCGTACGGGCGTCCGCCGCGCTGCGGACGTCGAGGCGGCCCCCGACGACCAGCTCGGCGTGGTCGCCCCTGATGTGCATATGCGCTCCCCGTGAGTGCTTCAGTGCCCTGTGTCTGTCTCTTCTGTCTTGCAACAACTGACTGCCGTGCGGGCGAGGAAGTTGCCGTCTGTAAGCGAACCGATACCGAATTCACCCCAGAGGGTGATACCAAACCGGTCAATGAGGGTCAGTGCTTGTAGAAGCCCTGCCCGCTCTTGCGACCGATGTCACCCGCATCCACCATCCGGCGCATCAGCTCCGGCGGCGCGAACTTCTCGTCCTGGGACTCGGTGTAGATGTTGCTCGTGGCGTGCAGCAGGATGTCCACGCCCGTCAGGTCGGCGGTGGCGAGCGGCCCCATGGCGTGACCGAAGCCCAGCTTGCAGGCGATGTCGATGTCCTCGACGGTCGCGACGCCCGATTCGTAGAGCTTGGCGGCCTCGACGACCAGCGCCGAAATGAGGCGGGTGGTGACAAAACCGGCGACATCGCGGTTGACGACGATGCAGGTCTTGCCGACGGACTCGGCGAACTCCCGCGTGGTGGCGAGGGTTTCGTCGCTCGTCTTGTAGCCGCGCACCAGCTCGCACAGCTGCATCATCGGGACGGGCGAGAAGAAGTGCGCACCGACGACGCGGTCCGGACGCTCCGTCACCGCCGCGATCTTCGTGATCGGGATGGCGGAGGTGTTGGAGGCGAGGACGGCGTCGTCCCGTACGAGCTTGTCGAGCGTACGGAAGATCTCGTGCTTGACCTCGAGCTTCTCGAAGACCGCCTCGACGACGATGTCCGCGTCGGCGGCGGCGTCCAGGTCGGTGGTGGTGGTGATGCGCGCCAATGCCGCCTCGGCGTCGGCCGCTTCGAGCTTGCCCTTGGAGACGAACTTGTCGTACGAGGCCTTGATGCCGTCCGTGCCGCGGGTCAGGGCCGCGTCGGTGACATCGCGCAGCACGACTTCCCAGCCCGCCTGGGCCGAGACCTGCGCGATACCGGACCCCATGAGTCCGGCCCCGATGACGGCGAGCTTCCTGGCCACTGCGGCACCCCTTAACAGCTGTTTACATTTCCGCTCTCCGGCGGAGGTTAGCGCCCGTGAGCAGCCGTGTGGCGGTGAAGAGATGCGCGTCACGTCTCAGATGACGGACATCACACCGGCACGGCCCATCAAGGTTCACATACCGCGTACTTGAGCACCTTCTCCCCACTTCGCGGCCGATCACCCCGCGCTCCCTGATCCGGCCTGACGGACCGGACAGAACCTAGGCTGGGTGCATGGTCAATCTGACGCGCATCTATACCCGTACCGGCGACCAGGGCACGACGGCCCTCGGCGACATGAGCCGCACGGCCAAGACCGATCTGCGGATCGCGGCGTACGCCGACGCCAATGAGGCCAATGCCGTTATCGGCACGGCCATCGCCCTCGGGCAGCTCCCGCAGGAGGTCGTGAAGGTCCTCGTCCGCGTCCAGAACGACCTGTTCGACGTGGGCGCGGACCTCGCCACCCCGGTCGTCGAGAACCCGGAGTATCCGCCACTGCGGGTCGAGCAGTTCTACATCGACAAGCTGGAGGCGGACTGTGACCGCTTCAACGAGGAGCTGGACAAGCTCCGCAGCTTCATCCTGCCCGGCGGTACACCGGGCGCGGCGCTGCTGCACCAGTCCTGCACGGTCGTACGGCGCGCGGAGCGCTCGACGTGGGCGGCGCTCGAGGTGCACGGCGAGATCATGAACCCGCTCACCGCGACGTATCTCAACCGCCTCTCCGACCTCCTGTTCATCCTGGCCCGTACGGCCAACAAGGAGGTCGGAGACGTGCTCTGGGTGCCGGGAGGCGAGCGCTAACGCTCAGTGCGCACGGGCTCGCGCTTGGACTTCGCGGCCTGCTTCGGGAAGAGCGTGTAGCTCCCCGCGATGATCACGTTGATGCCGATGAGGAAGAGCATCGTCTCCTGCCAACTGCGCAGCGAGCCGACGTCGCCGTCGCCTCCGACGTACCAGATCGCGGCCTGGAGCAGGCCCATGGCGATCACCGCGGCGGTGATCCAGCGGATGGTCGTCTTCCACTCGTGGATTGTGCGGGCCGCGCCGTATTTCGGCCGCTTGACGGGCGGCGGGCCGCCCGCGAAGCGGTGCGCGAACTTCGCGTCGACCCACTTGATCGTGTGGTGCCCCAGGGCCACGGTGAAGCCGATGTAGACGGCCGCGAGCCCGTGCTTCCAGTCCGGCTCGGCGCCGTTCTTGAGGTCGATCGCCGTCACGGCCAGCAGGACGACCTCCAGCAGCGGCTCGCAGAGCAGGACGGCCGCCCCGAGACGCGGCATCTTCGCCAGGTAGCGCAAGGCCAGTCCAGCGACCAGCAGCACCCAGAAGCCGACCTCGCAGATCACGATCAGCGTGACGATCACAGCACTCTCCCTTCGTTCTGGATTCCAGCCTCCCGTCCGCCCGGCCGCCGATCGTCGTCGCCAGTGACGAAGTGGCACTGCATCCTTCGATGTAGCCGGATGTGGCGGGCCTTCACCCTGGACGTGGAGGCCCGCGCGCCGCCCGCCGTGTTTGATGGGTCTGTGACCGCCTTCCCCCGCCCGCACCGCGACGACGTGCTCATCGCCGTGGCCGGATTCCTCGGCGGCCTGCTGATGTGGTCGCTCGGTCTGGACACCCACAGCGACCAGGGCTTCGAACCGCGCTCGCTCGCGCTGGTGCCGCTGGCCGTGATGAGCGGGGCGGAGCTGCTGCGCCGGACGATGCCGAACACCTCGCTGGCGATCGGCTGTCTGACGATGCTGGCCGACCAGTTCACCGTCGGGAATGTCGCCACCATCGCGATGTTCACGGATCTGGTCTACGCGGCCGTTCTGTACGGCACACCCGCGGCCGCACGCCGTATCCCCGCCGTGTCCATGGTGGCCACCGCCGCCGTCACGGTCACCGCACTCGTCATCTACCAGGATGCACAGGCCATTCTGCCCGGCCTCCTCTTCGCCGTATTGACGGTGGTCCCGGCCTGGACCGGCGTGAGCGTACGCACCCATCGCGACGCTGCCGAAGCCGCCCAGCTGCGCGCCGAGCAAACCGCCCTGCTCGCCGAGATCGACCGCACCCAGGCGGTCACCGCCGAGCGCGCCCGGATGGCCCGAGAGCTGCACGACCTGGTCGCGGGCCATCTCTCGGCGATCGCGATCCACTCCACGGCCGCGCTCTCCCTCGACGACCCGAAGACGTCCCGCGAGGCGCTCGGCGTCATCCGCGAGAACAGCGTCGACGGGCTCGCCGAGATGCGTCGGCTGATCGGGCTGCTGCGGGACAGCGGCGGCGACGCGGAGCCGGCCGCCGCGCCGACACTCGCCGGTGTCGACGCGCTCCTCGATCAGTCGCGGACGAACGGCGCCTCCAGCGGCCTGGAGTGCACGCTCGAAGACACCCGCGAGGCGGGCCTGGCGCTGCCCGCGCCGGTCGAGCTCGCTGCGTACCGCATCATCCAGGAGTCGCTGACCAACGCCCTCAAGCACGCGTCGCCGGGCCGGATCAGGGTGGCCCTGGCGCAGGACGAGCGGACGCTGACGGTACGGGTCACCAGCCCGTACGGCGACCGGCCCGGGCCGCGCGCCCCCGGCTCGGGGGCCGGTCTGGTCGGCATGCGCGAGCGTGTGGCGCTGCTGGACGGGCAGTTCGAGTCGGGACCGGTGACCAATGGCGACGGCCGCAAGATCTGGCAGGTGCGGGCGGAACTGCCCGTCGAGGAAGGGAACCGGAAGGCATGACGATCCGGGTACTGGTCGCGGAGGACCAGAGTGCCGTACGCGCCGGTCTGGTCCTCATCCTGCGCAGCGCGCCGGACATCGAGGTGGCCGGCGAGGCGGCGGACGGCGAGGAAGCCGTGCGGCTGGCCCGCGAGCTGCGCCCGGACCTGGTGCTGATGGATGTTCAGATGCCGCGGCTCGACGGGGTGTCGGCGACCCGGCAGGTCGTCGCCGAACAGCTCGCCGACGTACTCGTACTGACCACGTTCGATCTGGACGAGTACGTCTTCGGGGCGCTGCGGGCGGGGGCCGCGGGCTTCCTGCTGAAGAACACCGATGCCAAGGATCTGCTGGAGGCGGTGCGCACGGTGGCGCGCGGCGAGGGGCTGATCGCGCCTGCTGTGACCCGCCGGCTGATCGCGGAGTTCGCTGCGCCGACTCCCCCGCGATCCCCGGACGCGCCCGACGCCGCGATCCTCGATGTGCTGACCCGGCGCGAGCGCGAGGTGCTGTCGTGTCTCGGCAAGGGCATGTCGAACGCCGAGATCGCGGGACACCTCGACATGGCGGAGGCCACGGTGAAGACCCATGTGAGCCGGCTGCTGGGCAAGCTGGAGATGCGCAGCCGGGTCCAAGCGGCGGTTCTGGTACAGGAGTTGGGCATCTAGCTCTGCTCCCTTCCCCACCTCTCACACCTTTGGTCTGGACCTATTGACGATTGGTCCAGACCTTCCTACTCTCACCGCAAAGACACGCTGCGGTGAGCCACGCAGGGTGCGCAGTGCACGGACCACCCCGGATCGTCCGGACCTCTCGAGGAGCACCCGTGAACACGCAACCCCCACTGCACAGCACCAGATTCAGACTCAGATCCAGAGCCGTCGCGGGACTGACCGCGCTGCTCCTCCCCCTCGCCGCCATGGTCGGCCTCGCCTCCCCCGCCGAGGCCGCTCCCTCGGCGACCGCCACCTACGCCAAGGTCTCCGACTGGGGCACCGGCTTCGAAGGCAAGTGGACGGTGAAGAACACCGGCACCACATCGCTCAGTTCCTGGACCGTCGAGTGGGACTTCCCCTCGGGCACCGCGGTCACCTCCGCCTGGGACGCGGACGTCACCAGCTCCGGCACCCACTGGACCGCCAAGAACAAGTCGTACAACGGCACTCTCGCCGCGGGCGCATCCATCTCCTTCGGCTTCAATGGCACCGGCTCCGGCGCCCCCTCCGGCTGCAAGCTCAACGGCGCCTCCTGCGACGGCGGCAGCGTCCCCGGCGACAACCCGCCGTCCGCCCCCGGCACCCCGAGCGCGTCCGACATCACCAACACCTCGGTGAAGCTGACCTGGACCGCCGCCACCGACGACAAGGGCATCAAGAACTACGACGTGCTGCGTGACGGCGCCAAGATCGCGACGGTGACCGGCACGACGTACACGAACACCGGGCTGACCGCCGGTACCGACTACTCGTACACCGTCCAGGCCCGTGACACCGCCGACCAGACAGGACCGGTCAGCGGCGCCCGCGCGGTGCGCACCACCGGCGGCAGCAACCCCGACCCTGGCAGCAAGGTCAAGCTCGGCTACTTCACCGAGTGGGGCGTCTACGACCGCAACTACCACGTCAAGAATCTGGTCACCAGCGGCTCCGCCTCGAAGATCACGCACATCAACTACGCCTTCGGCAACGTCCAAGGCGGTAAGTGCACAGTCGGCGAGGCCTTCCCGGCGTACGAGAAGTCGTACACCGCCGACCAGAGCGTCGACGGCGTCGCCGACACCTGGGACCAGCCGCTGCGCGGCAACTTCAACCAGCTGAAGAAGCTCAAGGCGCAGTACCCGAACATCAAGGTGCTGTGGTCGTTCGGCGGCTGGACCTGGTCCGGCGGCTTCGGCCAGGCCGCGGCGAACCCGACGGCCTTCGCCCAGTCCTGCTACGACCTGCTCAACGACCCACGCTGGGCCGGGCTCTTCGACGGCATCGACCTGGACTGGGAGTACCCGAACGCCTGCGGTCTGTCCTGCGACACCAGCGGCGCCGCGTCCTTCAAGAACATGATGCAGGCGATGCGCGCCAAGTTCGGCAGCAAGCTCGTCACCGCGGCCATCACCGCGGACGCGTCATCCGGCGGCAAGATCGACGCGGCCGACTACGCCGGCGCCGCCCAGTACGTCGACTTCTACAACGTGATGACGTACGACTTCTTCGGCGCCTGGGCCGCACAGGGCCCCACCGCCCCGCACTCCCCTCTCACCTCGTACTCCGGCATCCCGCAGCAGGGCTTCAACTCCGACGCGGCGATCCAGAAGCTCAAGGGCAAGGGGATCGCGGGCAGCAAGCTGAACCTGGGCATCGGTTTCTACGGCCGCGGCTGGACCGGCGTCACCCAGGCGGCGCCCGGCGGCTCGGCCACCGGACCGGCCCCCGGAAAGTACGAGCAGGGCATCGACGACTACAAGGAGCTCAAGACCAAGTGCCCCACCACCGGCACCGTCGCCGGGACCGCCTACGCACACTGCGGCACCCAGTGGTGGAGCTATGACACCCCGGCCACCATCAGCGGGAAGATGAACTACGTGAAGAGCCAGGGCCTCAAGGGCGCGTTCTTCTGGGAGTTCAGCGGCGACACCAGCAACGGAGAACTGGCGAACGCGATCAGCAGCGGTCTTCAGTAGCCGTACGAACGGCGAAGCCCGGGAGAGCCTGACTCCCGGGCTTCGCTGTGCGTCTTGCGTCTTGCGTCTAGGCCACATTGACTCTCTGGCCGGGCGGCGCCGCCTCCAGCCAGGCGAGGAAGCCGGTGAGCGCGTCCTCGCTCATCGCCAGCTCCAGCCGCGTCCCCCGGTGCAGACAGCCGAGCACCACCGCGTCGGAGAGCAGCGCCAGCTCCTCCTCACCCTCGGGAGTGCGGCGCGCGATGACCTCGATCGCCGAGCGCTCCAGGACACGCCGCGGGCGGGGGGCGTACGAGAAGACCCGGAACCACATGATCCGGTCACCGCTGTAGCGGGCGACGCCATACACCCAGCCCTTGCCGGAGAGGTCGGTCTCCTCCGGGACATTCCAGCGCAGACTGCAGTCAAAGGTGCCGCCCGAGCGCTGGATCAGCCGCCGTCGCAGTCCGAAGACGAACAGCCCGACCGCAACCAGTGTGACGACAACCAGGCCGCTCACAAGCAGAGCGAGGAACATCTCCACCGACCTCCTCGCATCGTTTTCGTCCTAGTCGCACACGCAATCCCACGTGCACCTGCATTGCCTCAGCCGCGGCACGGTCTGGAGAAATCCAGCCCGGGCCGCGGCTGAGACTGAGTCTGTCCGGGGAACGACCCCCAGACCCCCGAAGGGACTGTCGGCGGGGTGCTCAGTGCACCGCCACCGCACGCAGCCGGACATCGGCGCGCCGCTCGGCGGCGTCGTCGTCGTCCGACTTTGCGCGCTCCAGCGCACGCTCCGCGCGCTGGGCATCGATCTCGTCCGCCAGCTCGGCGATCTCCGCCAGCAGGGACAGTTTGTTGTCGGCGAACGAGATGAAACCGCCGTGCACAGCGGCGACGACGGTCCCGCCCTCGCTCGTACGGATGGTCACCGGGCCCGACTCCAGCACACCGAGCAGCGGCTGGTGACCGGGCATGACGCCGATGTCGCCGGACGTGGTGCGCGCGACGACCATGGTGGCCTCGCCGGACCAGACGCTGCGGTCCGCGGCGACCAGCTCGACATGCAGCTCAGCAGCCAAGGGTGGCTCCTCGGGTCACCACCCGGCACTTCTGCCGGGTGTTGGGTCAATTCTAGTAGGCGTACGAAGGGGGGCGGGACGCACCCGCCCCCCTTCACGAGTCAGCGGACTCAGGAGACGCCGAGCTCCTTGGCGTTGGCCTTGAGGTCCTCAATGCCACCGCACATGAAGAACGCCTGCTCGGGGAAGTGGTCGTACTCACCGTCACAGATCGAGTTGAACGCGGCGATCGACTCCTCGAGCGGCACGTCCGAACCGTCCACGCCGGTGAACTGCTTGGCGACGTGGGTGTTCTGCGACAGGAAGCGCTCGACGCGACGGGCACGGTGGACAACAAGCTTGTCCTCCTCGCCCAGCTCGTCGATACCGAGGATCGCGATGATGTCCTGGAGGTCCTTGTACTTCTGCAGGATTCCCTTGACGCGCGTGGCGGCGTCGTAGTGGTCCTGCGCGATGTAGCGCGGGTCCAGGATCCGGGACGTGGAGTCCAGCGGGTCCACGGCCGGGTAGATGCCCTTCTCGGAGATCGGACGGGACAGAACCGTCGTCGCGTCGAGGTGGGCGAAGGTGGTGGCCGGGGCCGGGTCGGTCAGGTCGTCCGCGGGGACGTAGATCGCCTGCATCGAGGTGATCGAGTGACCACGCGTCGAGGTGATGCGCTCCTGCAGCGTACCCATCTCGTCGGCCAGGTTCGGCTGGTAACCCACCGCGGACGGCATACGGCCGAGCAGGGTGGACACCTCGGAGCCGGCCTGGGTGTACCGGAAGATGTTGTCGATGAAGAAGAGCACGTCCTGCTTCTGCACATCGCGGAAGTACTCCGCCATGGTCAGACCGGCCAGGGCGACGCGCAGACGGGTGCCCGGCGGCTCGTCCATCTGACCGAAGACCAGGGCGGTCTTGTCGATGACGCCGGACTCGCTCATCTCCTCGATGAGGTCGTTGCCCTCACGGGTACGCTCACCGACGCCCGCGAACACCGACACACCCTCGTGCAGGTTGGCGACGCGGTAGATCATTTCCTGGATCAGAACGGTCTTGCCGACACCGGCACCACCGAACAGACCGATCTTTCCACCCTTGACGTACGGGGTGAGAAGGTCGATGACCTTGACGCCGGTCTCGAACATCTCGGTCTTCGACTCGAGCTGATCGAAGCTGGGGGCCTTGCGGTGAATGGGCCAGCGCTCGGTGGTCTCGCTGTTGGCCTCGGGCACGTTCAGCACCTCACCGAGGGTGTTGAACACCTTGCCCTTGGTGAAGTCACCGACCGGCACGGTGATGCCCGCACCCGTGTTGGTCACCGCGGCCTGGCGGACCAGACCGTCGGTGGGCTGCATCGAGATGGCGCGCACGATGCCCTCGCCGAGGTGCTGGGCAACCTCGAGCGTCAGCATCTTGAGCTGGCCGTCCTGAGCAGGGTCGGCGACCTGAACGGTCAGCGCGTTGTAGATCTCCGGCATCGCGTCGACGGGGAACTCCACGTCGACGACCGGGCCGATCACCCGGGCGACGCGGCCCGTGGCGGCGGCCGTCTCAACTGTCGTCGTCATTACTTGTCACTCCCCGCGGTCGCGTCGGCCAGGGCGCTGGCGCCACCGACGATCTCGCTGATTTCCTGGGTGATTTCGGCCTGGCGGGCCGCGTTGGCAAGCCGGGAGAGGCTCTTGATGAGCTCCCCGGCGTTGTCGGTCGCCGACTTCATCGCGCGGCGGGTGGCAGCGTGCTTGGAAGCAGCGGCCTGGAGCAGCGCGTTGTAGATCCGGCTCTCGACGTAGCGCGGCAGCAGGGCGTCGAGGACGTCCTCCGCCGACGGCTCGAAGTCGAACAGCGGAAGGATCTCGCCCTTGGTGCCGGACTCTTCCGCGGCCTCCTCGAGGCTGAGCGGCAGCAACCGGTTCTGCACCGGCGTCTGCGTCAGCATCGAGACGAACTCGGTGAAGACGATGTGGAGCTCGTCCACGCCGCCCTCGGCCGTGTCCTGCTGGACGGCCGCGATCAGCGGTCCTGCGACCTTCTTGGCGTCGGCGTAGGTCGGGTTGTCGGTGAAGCCGGTCCACGACTCCGTGACCTTGCGCTCACGGAAGCCGTAGTACGCGACACCCTTGCGGCCGACGATGTACGCGTCGACCTCCTTGCCCTCGCCGCGGAGCCGCTCGGTGAGCTGCTCCGCCGCCTTGATGGCGTTGGCGGAGTAGCCGCCGGCCAGACCGCGGTCGCTCGTGATGAGCAGGATCGCGGCACGGACCGGAGCGTCCACCTCGGTGGTCAGCGGGTGCTTGGTGTTCGACCCCGTCGCCACCGCGGTCACCGCGCGGGTGAGCTCGGTCGCGTACGGCGTGGAGGCCGCCACCTGGCGCTGCGCCTTGACGATGCGCGAGGCGGCGATCATCTCCATCGCCTTGGTGATCTTCTTGGTCGCGGTGACGGATTTGATGCGACGCTTGTAGACCCGGAGCTGGGCTCCCATGAGTCAGGTCCCTTCCGTCGTCACTTGGCCGTGCTGACCGGCGCGTCTTCGCCCAGAAGCTTGCCGTCCGAGGTCTCGAACTGACGCTTGAAGGCGGCGATCGCGTCGCCGATGGCCTGGAGGGTGTCGTCGGACATCTTGCCGCCCTCGGCGATGCTGGTCAGCAGCTCCTTGCGCTCGCGGCGCAGGTGCTCGAGCAGCTCGGTCTCGAAGCGGCGGATGTCCTGGACCGGGACGTCGTCCATCTTGCCGGTGGTGCCGGCCCAGACGGAGACGACCTGCTCCTCGACGGGCATCGGCTGGTACTGAGCCTGCTTGAGGAGCTCGACCATGCGCTTGCCGCGCTCCATCTGCGCCTTGGAAGCCGCGT
This sequence comes from Streptomyces sp. V1I1, assembly GCF_030817355.1. Taxonomy (NCBI): domain Bacteria; kingdom Bacillati; phylum Actinomycetota; class Actinomycetes; order Kitasatosporales; family Streptomycetaceae; genus Streptomyces; species Streptomyces sp. V1I1. The sequence continues at coordinate 2,529,495 of NZ_JAUSZH010000001.1, forward strand.
CCAGGTCGGAACCGAAGGCGGCGAACGCCTCCAGCTCGCGGTACTGGGCGAGGTCCACACGAAGACGGCCGGAGACCTGCTTCATGGCCTTGTGCTGGGCGGAGCCACCGACGCGGGAGACCGAGATACCGACGTTCAGGGCCGGACGCTGGCCGGCGTTGAACAGGTCGGACTCCAGGAAGCACTGGCCGTCGGTGATGGAGATGACGTTGGTCGGGATGAACGCCGACACGTCGTTCGCCTTGGTCTCGACGATCGGGAGTCCCGTCATCGAACCGGCGCCCATCTCGTCCGACAGCTTCGCGCAACGCTCGAGGAGACGAGAGTGCAGGTAGAAGACGTCACCGGGGTAAGCCTCGCGGCCCGGCGGACGGCGCAGCAGCAGCGACACGGCGCGGTAGGCGTCGGCCTGCTTCGACAGGTCGTCGAAGATGATCAGGACGTGCTTGCCCTGGTACATCCAGTGCTGGCCGATGGCCGAGCCGGTGTACGGCGCCAGGTACTTGAAGCCGGCCGGGTCGGACGCCGGGGCGGCGACGATCGTCGTGTACTCGAGCGCGCCCGCCTCCTCCAGCGCACCGCGCACGGACGCGATGGTGGAGCCCTTCTGGCCGATGGCGACGTAGATGCAGCGGACCTGCTTCTTCACGTCGCCCGAGCGCCAGTTGTCGCGCTGGTTGATGATCGTGTCGACGGCCAGAGCGGTCTTGCCGGTCTGACGGTCGCCAATGATCAGCTGACGCTGGCCACGGCCGATCGGCACCATTGCGTCGACGGCCTTGTAGCCGGTCTGCATCGGCTCGTGCACCGACTTACGGACCATGACGCCCGGGGCCTGCAGCTCGAGGGCGCGGCGGCCGTCGGACTCGATCTCGCCGAGGCCGTCGATCGGGTTGCCGAGCGGGTCGACGACGCGACCCAGGTAGCCCTCGCCGACAGCGACGGAGAGAACCTCACCGGTGCGCTGCACCGGCTGGCCCTCCTCGATACCGCTGAACTCGCCGAGGACGACCGCACCGATCTCGCGCTCCTCGAGGTTGAGGGCGAGACCGAGGGTGCCGTCCTCGAACTTCAGCAGCTCGTTCGCCATGGCCGAGGGAAGACCCTCGACCTTCGCAATGCCGTCGCCGGCAACGCTGACCGTACCGACCTCCTCGCGCGAGGCCGCGTCCGGCTGGTACGACTGGACAAAGTTCTCCAGCGCGTCCCGGATCTCCTCCGGCCGGATCGTGAGCTCCGCCATCTGGGTTCCCTGCTCTCCTTGTTGGGCCCGAAGTTTCTTAAGGGGTCTGGGGGCCGACCCCCAGGAATCTTCTGCAATCTCTGCACGGCCCAACCGGGCCGCTCGTACTGCTGTGTTCAGTTGGTGGCTGGTCAGCCGGCGATGCGACGAGTCGCCTCGTCGAAACGGTCCGCGATGGTGCCGTTGATCATCTCGTCGCCGACGCGCACCGCGATCCCGCCGAGGACCTCGGGGTCCACGTCGAGGTTGAGGTGCATCTCGCGGCCGTAGATCCGCGCAAGGCTCGCGCCGAGGCGCTGCTTCTGCTGATCGCTCAGCGGCACCGCCGAGGTGACGACCGCGACCATCCGGTCCCGGCGCGCCGCGGCGAGCTTGGACAGGGACTCGAGTCCAGCTTCCAGGCTACGTCCCCGGGGCTGGGTAACAAGACGGACAACCAGACGCTCGGTGACCGGATTGGCCTTCCCGCCGAGCAGGCTGCGCAGCAGCTCGCCCTTGGCGGACGCCGGGGCCGACTTGTCGGTCAGCGCGGACCGCAGCTCGGGGCTGGAGTCGATGATCCGGCCGAACCGGAACAGCTCGTCCTCGACGTTGTCGAGCGCGTCGGCCCGCTGGGCGACGGTGAGGTCGGCGGTGGCCGCCAGCTCCTCGACCGAGTCGACCAGGTCGCGCGACTGCGACCAGCGAGAACGCACCATGCCGGAGATCAGGTCGACGGTCTCGCCGCCCACCTGACCGGCCAGCAGGCGTCCCACCAGCTCGGCCTTGGCCTCACCGGCCTGCGCCGGGTCGGTCAGGACCCGACGCAGCGACACCTCACGGTGGAGCAGCGTGGTGACGGCGGCGAGCTCCTCCGCGAGCTTGGCGACGTCGACCGACGTGTTGTCGGTCAGCGCGTCAAGGGACTCGCGTGCGGCAGCCAGCGCCTCGCGGCTCGCTCCGTTCATCGCGCGGCCTCGGCCTTCGAAGTGCTGTCCTCGAGCTCATCGAGGAAGCGGTCGATGGTGCGGCTCTGCCGGGCGTGGTCCTCGAGGGACTCACCGACGAGCTTGCCGGCCAGGGCGACGGCGAGCTTGCCCACGTCCTGACGCAGCGTCGCAGCCGCTGCCTTGCGGTCGGCCTCGAGCTGGGCGTGGCCGGCCGCGATGATTTCCTCACGCTGCCGCTGACCTTCCGCCTTCATCTCCTGGATGATCGCGGTGCCCTGCTCGGTCGCCTCCTGGCGCATCCGAGCGGCCTCGTGGCGGGCCTCGGCGAGCTGAGCCTTGTACTGCTCGAGCACGCTCTCGGCCTCGATCTTGGCCGCATCGGCCTTCTCGATGCCACCCTCGATGGCCTCGCGACGCTCTTCCAGAACCTTGTTGATGTTCGGGAGGAGCTTCTTGGCGAGGAAGCCGAAAACGATGGCAAAGGCGATCAGACCGATGGCCACCTCAGGCCACGGCGGAATGAGGGGATTCTCCTTCTCACCCTCTTGCGCCAAGATCATGGCGAGGTTCACATCAGTGCCTTTCGTCGAAAGAGGCTAGTCGTCGCTGTTCGTCCTAGTAGACGAACGGCATGACCATGCCGATGAGGGCGAGCGCTTCACAGAAGGCGAAGCCGAGGATCTGGTTGGCGCGGATCAGACCGGCAGCCTCGGGCTGACGGGCCAGGGCCTGCGTGCCGTTACCGAAGATGATGCCGACGCCGACGCCGGGGCCGATTGCGGCCAGGCCGTAACCGACCGAGCTGAGGGAACCTTCGACGGCAGCAAGGGTCTGGGACATGCCAGTTCTTCCTTCTCTTTCACGGACCGATGGGGGTTGGCCACCGGACGAATTGCAGCTACGGGTGGGGCGCTCAGTGGTGCTCGGCGACCGCGCCCTGGATGAAAGTGCAGGCCAGGAGGACGAAGACGTACGCCTGGACAGCCTGGATGAAGAGCTCGAAGCCGGTCATCACGACGACCATCACGAACGACACACCCGCGTAGGCAATGCCGATGCCGTTCAGCAGGTACCAGCTGGCGATGGTGAACAGCAGCAGCAGGGTGTGACCGGCGAACATGTTCGCGAAGAGTCGGACGGCGTGGGTGAACGGCCGGAGCAGGACATTCGAGAAGACCTCGATGAGCATGACCAGCGGCAAGATCGCGCCGAGCGACTTGTCGTAGCCGGTGATGTTCTTGAGGCCGCCGACGAAACCGTGGCGCTTGAAGGTGACGCTCATCCAGATGACGTAGACGATCGCAGCAAGTGCGGCCGGGTAGGCGATGATCGACGTGACCGGGAACTGGGCGATCGGAATGATCGACCAGAGGTTCATCATCCAGACGAAGAAGAAGATCGAGACCATCAAGGGGATGTACTTCTCACCCTCCTTCCTTCCGAGGGTCTCGTAAACGATGCCACGGCGCACGAAGTCGTAGCCGGCCTCGGCGACCATCTGCAGCTTGCCGGGTACGACCTTCGGCTTGTTGAAAGCGGCCCAGAAGAAGCCCACGATGATGATGGTGCCGAGCAGCGCCAGCAGCATCACCTTGTTGAAGTAGAAGCCGCTACCGTCGGCGTTGCCCCAGAGTGGCTCGAACATGAACGAGTGCAGGCCGGGGCCCGGAAAGCCACAACCGTCGAAGATGTGGCAGTCGGTCTCGAAAGCGAGCACCTGAGTCGGGTCAGCACTCACCGCGGGCTCCTTCAGCGTGGCGCATAGGTACGGCAACCTCGTTGTGTCGGCGCGGCACGCAGCCGCTGTTCGGCACTGGACTGGTGTTACGGATGTGGGGGCGGCTGGCAGGCAGAGAGCCTCGCGAATAAGCAGGCGTCAGCTCAGAAGCCCGCGCCCGCAGTGCCGCAGTTGGAACCGGACGATAGCAGGATCTCGAACGGGCATTTATCCCGGCCCTACCCTTCACCTCGACGACCCCGTCTTCTCGGCCTTTTCGCTCTTGGCCGAGTCAGGTTCCACGTAGAGGATCTTGGCTTTCATGTACGCGCGGGCCTGTGCGGCAACCCAGACGAGGGTCGACGCGAGCAGCGTGAAAGCGAAGGCCTTGGGGTTGAACAGGGTGGTGTCCTTGAAGACCGCCACGAAGATGAAGAGCAGCAACAGCTGAGCCGTGTAGAGCATCAGTCCCATGGCCTGGAACAGCTGCGGAAGCGACTTGGCCGTCCGCTGGAGCACGACCATCCCCGTTCCCATGCACAGGATGACCACCAGAGTGCCGACCGCCGCTCCGATCGCTCCCTTGCCACCGGCGACCCCCGCGCTGACCGCAATGGCGACAACGCCTGCGGCAGTGGTGGGTACAACGGTGTGAAGGAGAGTCCGGACGTCGTTGGACGGCATGGCGGCAGCTCCGCTTGCTGGTGGGGGCAGTGGTGTCGTCATGGACGAGCGTAATCCCGGTCCGAGTTGTGCCTCGGGGCCAAGGGACCGTCGCACTACGGTCCTTCGGCGCTGTCTCCGGGTCTCGTGAACCGTATCACAAACTATTTGAATAGGTCTTTACCCAGAGAGTGTGCCAACCGTCACACATGAGAGTTACCGCGCGCGTGTGTGCAGGACAAGCCGCCGCCATGTCTGCTATTAGGCGGCCATATGGTGACTCGTCAGCCGCGCGTCCCGGCCTTCCTTCGGTCCGGGAACCGCGAACGGGGGCCGATGGCGGTCGCCCCGTTGACGCCCGCCGGGACCGGGGTGCGCTCCTCGGGCACCTCGTCGGCCTGCTCCCCCACGCTGTACGAGAGCGGGGGCACCGTCTGGGGCAGCGTCTTGCGGCGCCGGTAGCGCGGCGGCACGAAGGCCTCCGCCCAGCGCGGGGCGCGCGGGGTGAAGCGCGGCAGCAGCAGAAGCACCAGGCCCACCGCGCTCAGCGCGACGATGAGCATCACGATCCACATCGACGCCGAATGCACGGAGTACGCGACGACGCCGAAGGCGATCAGCGCCGACCAGAAGTACATGATCAGGACCGCGCGGCTGTGCGAGTGTCCGATCTCCAGGAGCCGGTGGTGGAGATGGCCGCGGTCGGCGGCGAACGGCGACTGTCCGTTCCAGGTACGGCGCACGATGGCGAGCACCAGGTCGGCGACCGGGATCGCGATGATGGTCAGCGGCAGCAGCAGCGGGATGAAGACCGGCAGCGCCGCGTGCGTGGCCTGGCGGGTGCTGCCCTCGAAGATCTTCAGAGCGTCCGGGTCCACCTGGCCGGTCACCGAGATCGCCGCCGCCGCGAGCACCAGGCCGATCAGCATCGAGCCCGAGTCGCCCATGAAGATCCGGGCGGGGTGCATGTTGTGCGGCAGGAAGCCCAGGCACATACCCATCAGGATCGCGGTGAAAAGAGTCGCGGGAGCGGCCGCCTCGATCATGTACCCGAACCAGATCCGGTACGAGTAGAGGAAGAAGGCCGCGGCGGCGATGCAGACCATGCCGGCGGCCAGGCCGTCCAGGCCGTCCACGAAGTTCACCGCGTTGATGGTGATGACGACGAGCGCGACAGTCAGCAGGGTGCCCTGCCAGGAGGTCAGCGAGACCGTGCCGACGCCGGGGACGGGGATCCACAGGATCGTCAGACCCTGCATCACCATCACACCCGCGGCGATCATCTGGCCGCCTAGCTTGATCAGGGCGTCGATCTCGAACTTGTCGTCCAGGACGCCGATGATCCAGATCAGGGCGGCGCCGGAGAGCAGCGCGCGCGGTTCGTTCGACAGCTCGAAGACGCTGTTCAGATTCTGCAGATGGTCGGCGACCAGAAGTCCAGCGCACAGCCCGAAGAACATGGCAATGCCGCCGAGTCGCGGTGTCGGCTCTCGGTGTACGTCGCGGGCGCGGATCTCCGGCATCGCTCCGGTCGCGATGGCGAACTTCCGCACCGGACCGGTCAGCAGATAGGTCACCGCAGCCGTGACACAGAGCGTCAGCAGGTAATCACGCACGGGCTGCCCCACAGGAATCGCTGGCCATCTCAGCCCCACACCCTAGCTCTGGTAGCCACATGCTTGAGGACATACGGGTGGCGGCGATGGTTGCAAGAGTTCGCGACTACCCCGGATAAGGGGGAAATCTACCGGCCAGCGCGCGTACTTCCGTACGTACCTTCAGCGCCTCCTCGCCCTCTTCACGCATCGCCGCCGTGAACAGCGCGGCGATCCGTCTCATCTCGGCCTCGCCCATGCCCTGCGTGGTGATGGCCGCGGTGCCGAGACGGATGCCGCGGCCGTCGCCGTACGGCAGGGCGCAGGTGTCGAGGACCAGTCCGGCGGCGGCGAGACGGCCGCGTGCCGCCCTGCCGTCCACGCCGAGCGGGGCCGGATCCGCGCAGATCAGATGGGTGTCGGTGCCGCCGGTCGCCACCGCGAAGCCTTCCGCCTCGAGCTCGTCGGCGAGCACCCGGGCATTGGCGACCACCTGATGGGCGTACGCCGTGAACGCGGGGGTCGCCGCCTCACCGAAGGCGACGGCCTTGGCGGCGATCGTGTGCATCTGGGCGCCGCCCTGAGTGAACGGAAAGACCGCCCGGTCGATGCGCTCGGCCAGCTCCGACCCGCAAAGGATCATCCCGCCGCGCGGCCCGCGCAGAACCTTGTGTGTGGTGGCACACACCACATCGGCGTACGGGACGGGACTGGGGGCCGCGCCGCCGGCGATCAGGCCCATCGGGTGGGCGGCATCCGCGATGAGATACGCGCCGACATCGTCCGCGATCTCGCGGAAGGTGCCGTAGTCGGGGTGGCGGGGGTAGGAGATCGAGCCGCAGACGATGGCCTTGGGCCGGTGCTGCCGGGCGAGGGTGCTCACCTGGTCGTAGTCGATGAGACCGGACTCCGCCTCGACGCCGTATCCGACGAAGTCGAACCAGCGGCCGGAGAAATTGGCGGGCGAGCCGTGGGTGAGATGACCGCCGTACGTCAGGCCCATGGCGAGCACGGTGTCACCGGGCTTGAGCAGCGCAGCGTATGCCGCGAGGACTGCGGAGGAGCCGGAGTGCGACTGCACGTTGGCGTGGTCGGCGCCGAACAGGACGGTGGCGCGCTCGACGGCGATCCGCTCGGCGGCGTCGACGAGCTCACAGCCGCCGTGGTGCCGGGCGCCGGGATAGCCCTCGGCGTACTTGTTGGCGAGCGGGGAGCCGAGGGCGGCGAGGACCGCGGGCGAGGTGAAGTTCTCGGCGGCGATGAGCTGAAGGCTGTCGCTCTGCCGTCCCAACTCCCCCAGGATCACCTCGGCGATCTCGGGGTCCTGGCGACGCAGGGCGTCGAAGTCCGCGTAGGCCGCGGGGGCGGCGGCAGGTGCAGTGCTGACCGGCATGGTGGGCTCCGGGCCTCGCGCGTGGGGTTGCAGCCCCTCCAATGTAGGCCGGGGTCTGGCGGCCTGCCCGGTGTCCGGGGGATCTCTCTTTCCCCACCCCGCCCCTTCCCGTAACTGTGGGCTTCGCCCCCAGCCCCCCGTACGCCCTTCTGGCGGTCCCCCCCACGGGCTCCAATGGAGCCCCTCCGGCGACCGAGGAGCGGGGTCCGGGGCGGAGCCCCGGTCAGGGCCGAATGTTCAGCCTCGCCGGCGTTTGAGGCACGGGCTTTGGGGCGGAGCCCCCAAATCAAGCCCCGCCGGCGCTTGAGGCGCGGGGTCCGGGGCGGAGCCCCAGTTACGGGAAGGGGCGGGGTGGGGGCAAGCCCCCGCAGCGGCTCAGTGGCGGGCCCGGACCCCCGTCAGCGCCGTCACCACAGGATCCAGCGCCTGGTTGATCTCGTCCCCGATCGATCGGAAGAACGTGATCGGCGCACCGTACGGGTCGTACACCTCATCCGCATCCGGGCTCGGCGCAAGCAGCCACCCCCGCAGCGCCGCCGCCGCGCGCACCAGCGCGCGGGCGCGTTCGACGACGCCCTCGTCGCGCGGATCGGGCAGCGTCGCCGGGTCTATGGCCCGCACCAGCCGGGTGAACTCCTTGAGCGTGAAGGTGCGCAGGCCCGCCGAATGGCCCATAGAGATCACCTGCGCCCGGTGGTCACGGGTCGCCGTGAGGACCAGGTCCGCGCGGATCACATGCTCGTCGAGCAGCTCACGGCCCACGAAACCCGTCGCGTCCGCGCCGAAGTCGGCCAGGACGATCTCGGCATTGGCCTCCATCGGGGCGCCCTCGTGGCCCCAGGTGCCCGCGCTCTCCACAATCAGGCCGCCCGTGAGCCCATCGCCGAGGCGGTCGCTCAGGGCATGGCGGGTCAGCCGCTCGGTGATCGGCGAGCGGCAGACGTTGCCGGTGCTGACGTGGAGGATGCGGAAGGTGGAGGTGCTCCCTCCAGACTCCGTCCGGGGGGACCCCCAGGATTCCGCTATGCCACGCCCCTCAGGGGCGGTCAATTGGCCACCTCGAGGTCGGGTACGACTTTGCGCAGCTCGTCCGGTGAGAGCGCTCCCTCGCGCAGCAGCACCGGGACCTTGCCCGTGACGTCGACGATCGAGGACGGCACGTTGCCCGGGGTCGGGCCGCCGTCCAGGTAGACCGAGACCGAGTCGCCGAGCATCTCCTGCGCGGCGTCGCAGTCCTCGGGCGCCGGGTGCCCGGTGAGGTTGGCGCTGGAGACCGCCATCGGGCCGACCTCGGTGAGCAGTTCGATCGCGACCGGGTGCAGCGGCATCCGGATCGCGACGGTGCCCCGGGTGTCGCCCAGGTCCCACTGCAGTGACGGCTGGTGCTTGGCGACCAGCGTCAGCGCACCCGGCCAGAAGGCGTCGACAAGCTCCCAGGCCTGCTCGGAGAAGTCGGTGACCAGGCCGTGCAGGGTGTTCGGGGATCCGATGAGGACAGGCGTGGGCATGTTGCGGCCGCGCCCCTTGGCTTCCAGCAGGTCGGCGACGGCCTCGGAACCGAAGGCGTCCGCACCGATCCCGTACACGGTGTCGGTGGGCAGCACGACCAGCTCGCCGCGGCGGACGGCCGATGCGGCTTCACGCAGACCGGTGGTGCGATCCGTCGCGTCGTTGCAGTCGTATCGCCGAGCCATCAGCGGGCCTCCTCGTACATGGACACGTACACAAGCTTGGTCATGGCGTTGCCTTGCGCGCGGTCGCGAAGCGCGGCCGCTTGTTCAGGTCGGGGTGGTCGGCCGCGTCCGCCCAGCCCGCCTCTTCGCTGAAGATCCACGGCACTTGGCCGCCCTGCGTGTCGGCGTGCTCGACGACGACGAGGCCGCCGGGCCGCAGCAGCCGGTGGGCGGTGCGCTCGATGCCGCGAATCGTGTCCAGGCCGTCCTCGCCGGAGAACAGAGCCATGTCCGGGTCGTGGTCGCGAGCCTCGGGGGCGACATACTCCCACTCCGTGAGCGGGATGTACGGCGGATTCGAGATGACCAGGTCGACCTGCCCGTCCAGCTCGGGAAGCGCGGACAGGGCGTCGCCCTGGTGAATGGTGACGCGCGAGCCCTCGGCGTTCTTACGGGTCCACCTCAGCGCGTCCTCGGAGAGCTCCACGCCGTGCACCCGCGAGCGCGGCACCTCCTGCGCCATGGCGAGCGCGATGGCCCCGGACCCCGTACACAGATCGACGATGAGCGGCTCGACGACGTCCATGGCCCGTACGGCGTCTATGGCCCAGCCGACGACCGACTCGGTCTCCGGGCGGGGCACGAATACGCCGGGCCCGACCTGCAGCTCCAGAAAGCGGAAGAAAGCGCGCCCGGTGATGTGCTGGAGCGGTTCGCGGGCCTCGCGGCGGGCGACCGCCTCCCAGTAGCGGGCGTCGAAGTCGCCGTCCGGGACGTTGTGCAGCTCTCCCCGCTTGACGCCGTGCACGAACGCGGCGAGCTCCTCCGCGTCGAAGCGCGGTGAGGGCACGCCGGCGTCGGCCAGCCGCTGGGTGGCCTGGGCCACCTCGGCAAGCAGCAGGTTCACCTTGGTCCTCCGGGACTGCAGGGGGTTGATGCAGGGGGTTGTTACTGGGGGTTGTTACTGGGCGTCGGCGAGCTTGGCGGCGGAGTCGGCGTCGACACAGGCCTGGATTACCGCGTCCAGATCACCGTCGAGCACCTGGTCCAAGTTGTACGCCTTGAAGCCGACACGGTGGTCCGAGATGCGGTTTTCCGGGAAGTTGTACGTACGGATCTTCTCCGAGCGGTCAACTGTGCGGACCTGGCTGCGCCGGGCACTCGCGGCTTCCTTCTCGGCCTCCTCCTGGGCCGCGGCAAGCAGCCTGGAGCGCAGGATACGCATCGCCTGCTCCTTGTTCTGGAGCTGGCTCTTCTCGTTCTGGCAGGAGGCGACGATGCCGGTCGGCAGGTGCGTGATGCGCACCGCGGAGTCGGTGGTGTTGACGGACTGGCCGCCGGGACCCGACGAGCGGTAGACGTCGATCCGCAGATCGTTGGCGTGGATCTCGACGTCGATCTCCTCCGCCTCGGGCGTGACCAGCACGCCGGCCGCCGAGGTGTGGATGCGGCCCTGGGACTCGGTGGCGGGCACGCGCTGCACGCGGTGCACTCCGCCCTCGTACTTCATCCGCGCCCAGACGCCCTGCCCGGGCTCGGTCGCGCCGTTGCCGCCCTTGGTCTTCACCGCGACCTGGACATCCTTGTAGCCGCCGAGCTCGGACTCGGTGGCGTCGATGATCTCGGTCTTCCAGCCGACGCGCTCGGCGTAGCGCAGATACATCCGCAGCAGATCACCGGCGAACAGGGCCGACTCGTCGCCGCCCGCGCCCGCCTTGACCTCGAGGATGACGTCCTTGTCGTCGCTGGGGTCGCGCGGTACGAGCAGCAGCCGCAGCTTCTCGGTGAGCTCCTCGCGCTGCTTCTCGAGCTCCTTGACCTCGGCGGCGAAGTCCGGGTCGTCGACGGCGAGTTCACGCGCGGTCTGGATGTCGTCCCCGGTCTGCTTCCAGGAGCGGTACGTGCCGACGATCGGGGTCAGCTCGGCGTAGCGCTTGCCCAGCTTGCGCGCGTTCGCCTGGTCCGCGTGGACCGAAGGGTCGGCGAGCTTCTTCTCGAGATCGGCGTGTTCGCCGATCAGTTCCTCGACCGCCTCGAACATCGGGGGCTCCTGGGTTTGGTACGCGAAATGGGGCTGCTCAGAACGGACAAAGCGCCGGCCTCGGCCACCCCCGGTCAGGGGCGGCCGAGGGCCGGCGCAGTGGCTCGCTACTTCTTGGCGGAGCCGGCAGCCTTGCCGAAGCGGGCCTCGAAGCGGGCCACACGGCCACCGGTGTCGAGGATCTTCTGCTTGCCCGTGTAGAACGGGTGGCACTCGGAGCAGACCTCGGCCCGGACGGTGCCGGACGCGATGGTGCTACGGGTGGTGAACGACGCGCCACAGGTGCAGCTGACCTGCGTCTCGACGTACTCGGGGTGGATGTCGCGCTTCAAGGGTGTCTCCTAGTTTCGGGAGGGCACCGGGTCGTACGTGCGGATTGCTCGTACGTGAACCGGGGCCGACGTACCAGTCTGCCAGGACCGGCCGTAACTCCCAAAACCGGGGTACCGCCGGATCTATTCCCCGCAGGGGCGGGGCGCCCTACCGGCTCCGGACGACCGTGCCTGCGTCGCCCTTGTCGCCCGCGGAGTCCTTGACGGCGGATGCGGGGATCGGTTTGTCCTGCGCCAGCGCCGTCCAGACCTGCTGCGACGCGGCCTTGAGCGGGACCACGCGGTTGGGGTCCGCCGGGTCGTACTCCACCGGCATCGTGATCATGTGCACGTCCTGCGCACCGAGGCCGCTCAGCCCCCTGGCAAAGCTCATCAGCTCGTTGACGGTGTCGAGCTCGGAGTCGGGCTTGATCGCCTTGGTCGCGGTGTCGGCGATGTCGAGGAGCTTCTTCGGGTTGGTGAAGACGCCGACGTCCTTGACCTGGTTGATGAAGGCCTTCATGAAGGCCTGCTGGAGCTGTATTCGGCCCAGGTCGCTGCCATCGCCGACGCTCTTGCGGGTGCGTACGAGACCGAGCGACTGCTCCCCGTCGAGGGTGTGCGTGCCGGGCGGCAGGTCCAGATGGCTCTTGCTGTCGTTGATGGGCTTGGTGGTGGTGATCTCCACGCCGCCCAGCTCGTCGATGAGCTTCTTGAAGCCGGTGAAGTCGACCTCTATGTAGTGGTCCATGCGGATGCCGGACATCTTTTCGATGGTCTTCACCGCGCAGGCGGGGCCACCGACCTCGTACGCCGTGTTGAACATGGCGCGCTTCTCGCCGGAGACGGTCTTGCCCTCCCCGTCCGCGCACTGGGGGCGGTCGACGAGGGTGTCACGCGGGATGGAGACGACGCTGGCCTTCTTGTGGCCCTCGTAGACGTGCACGACCATCGCGGTGTCGGAGCGCGCAACACCTTCGTCCACGCCGTATTCGCCGTTGGCGCCGGAGCGGGAGTCGGAGCCCAGGACCAGAATGTCCATGGAGCCGTTGTCGACGTTCTGGGGGCGGTCGTCGCCGAGTGCGGCGTTGATGTCGACGCCCTGGAGGTTGCCGTTGAGCTTGAAGTAGGCGTAACCGAGACCGGATCCACCGATCAGCACCAGCCCTGCGAGGGACCATCCGGCCACGGTCATGGCTCTGCGGCTCTTGGTGGGCGCTTTACGGCGTTTGCCGCGGCGGCGTATTCGGCTGCCGCTGCTGCTCTGGTCGGCCATGGTCTCCTCGGCTCTCGCTGTTCCCGCTACCCCCTGCCGTCTTGATCAGGCGCGGTCTGTCGCACTTGTCCAGACGGCGAGGGAGCATGAAGGGTTGCACAGCAGCCTGAGAACTCCTTAAGAACGCGTCGCGCCCACCGTGCGGTGCACGGTGGGCGCGACGTACTGCTTGTGGGGCCCGACTGGCCGTTCTCACCTGCGAGTTCGGCGGTCGGTGAGTCCGGGCGCGGGAGCTGCGTCACGCCTGACGGCTGTGGCGAAGGTCTCCCGGCCGCGGCCTCGGTGAACCTCAGTCGTTGCCGTTGCCTCCGGCGGACGGGGTCGTCTTCTGGATCTGCAGCAGGAACTCTGCGTTCGACTTCGTCTGCTTCATCTTGTCCAGCAGCAGCTCGATGGCCTGCTGCTGGTCGAGCGCGTGCAGCACCCGGCGCAGCTTCCAGACGACGGCGAGCTCGTCGCTGCCGAGCAGGATCTCTTCCTTACGGGTGCTGGACGCGTCCACGTCCACCGCCGGGAAGATGCGCTTGTCGGAGAGCTTGCGGTCGAGCTTGAGCTCCATGTTGCCGGTGCCCTTGAACTCCTCGAAGATCACCTCGTCCATGCGCGAGCCGGTCTCGACCAGCGCGGTGGCCAGGATGGTCAGCGAGCCGCCGTCCTCGATGTTGCGCGCCGCACCGAAGAAGCGCTTCGGCGGATAGAGCGCGGTCGAGTCGACACCACCGGACAGGATGCGGCCGGAGGCCGGCGCCGCCAGGTTGTACGCACGGCCCAGGCGGGTGATCGAGTCCAGCAGGACGACCACGTCGTGACCCAGCTCGACGAGACGCTTGGCGCGCTCGATGGCCAGCTCGGCGACGGTGGTGTGGTCCTCGGCCGGGCGGTCGAAGGTCGAGGAGATGACCTCGCCCTTCACCGACCGCTGCATGTCGGTGACCTCTTCCGGACGCTCGTCGACCAGGACGACCATCAGGTGGCACTCGGGGCTGTTGACGGTGATCGCGTTGGCGATCGCCTGCAGGATCATGGTCTTGCCGGTCTTCGGCGGGGCCACGATCAGGCCTCGCTGGCCCTTTCCGATCGGCGCGACGAGGTCGACGATCCGGGTCGTCAGGACGCCCGGGTCGGTCTCGAGGCGCAGCCGGTCCTGCGGGTACAGCGGGGTCAGCTTCTGGAACTCCGGGCGCCCGCGGCCGGATTCGGCCGCCATGCCGTTCGCCGAGTCGAGGCGGACCAGCGCGTTGAACTTCTCGCGGCGCTCGCCCTCCTTCGGCTGGCGCACAGCGCCGGTGACGTGGTCACCCTTGCGCAGACCGTTCTTGCGGACCTGGGCGAGCGAGACGTACACGTCGTTCGGACCCGGCAGGTAGCCGGACGTACGAATGAAGGCGTAGTTGTCGAGGATGTCCAGGATGCCCGCGACGGGGATCAGGACGTCGTCCTCGGAGACCTGCGGCTCGCCGGTGGCGAAGTCGTCGCGGCCACGACGGCCACGACGGTCGCGGTAGCGGCCACGACGGCCACGACGGCCGCCCGCCTCGTCGTCGAAGTCGTCCTGCGGACCGGCGCCCTGCGGGCCCTGCTGGCCCTGCTGGCCGCCCTGACGCTGCTGGCGCTGGCCGCCCTGCTGCTCGTCGCCCTTGCCGCCGCGGCGGTCACGCTGACGGTCACGGCGTTCGCCGCGCTCGCCGCCGCGCTCACCACGGTCGCCGCGCTCTCCGCGCTGGCCCCGCTCCTGGCGGTCGCGACGGCCCTCGGCGCCGTCCTGGGACACGGCGGTGGCGGCCTCGGCCTCCGGCTGCGCCTCCGTCTTCACGTCGACGGCACCCTCGGCCTTGACGTCGGTCTTGGCGTCCGGGCTGCCCGCCTGCGCGGTGGCCCGACGACGGCGGCGCTCACCGGCCGGCTGGTCGTCGCTGGCCGGCTGGCCGGGAATGTCGATCTGCTGCTGGGCCACGGCCTTCTCGGCCTTGTCGGCCTTGTCGGCCTTCTCCGCGACGGCTGCATCGTCGCCCGTACGCGCCTTGGAGGTGGCGCGCCGCTTCGGCTTGGTCTCGGCGCTGCCGGTGCCCGCCTCGGCACTCTTGGCCGGAGCGGCGGAGCCTCCGGCCTGCGCCTCCTTGATGACCTCGATCAGCTGGCTCTTGCGCATCCGCGCGGTGCCCCTGATCCCGAGGCCGGACGCGACCTGCTGCAGCTCGGCCAGGACCATGCCCTCGAGGCCGGTGCCGGAGCGGCGGCGCCGTGAGGTGGTGCCAGAGGCAGCACCTGCGGCGGGCGCGGAGGTGTCGACACTGCTGTCGGCGCTCACGCCCATCAGATCGGTGGTGTCGCTCACGAAGGGTCCTTCCCTGGAGCGGACGTCGGCCTTCTGGCTCGGCGACCGGTTGTGCTGTCCGACGTCGGTCCTGGTTGTGGACCGTGCCGGGGCGGTGGTCCCGCCGGGAATTAACGGCGGAGAGATAAACATGCAAGGCCCGGCCCGAGGTCCCCCTGCTCGGCCCACTCCTGGAAAAGCGAGGGGTGGTCGTGCCGGTTCCGGAGCGTGCTCGAAACTGCTCAGGCAGGCTGCTCAGGCAGTTGGGGAGGCTCCCGGAAGAATGTTGGTCCCGAATGGGGACACGAAGCACTGCGCCACAAAGACGTCGGCTGCAGACTTGAGGTTAACACTACCGGCTCCAACAAACATTCCCCCTCTCCATCACCGGCAATCTCGTGTCACTACGGGGCGAGCGGCAGAACACTCGCTCCCGCGGCGTCGAAGGTGAGCCGGTTGGCCGCCCATCCCTCGCCCGCCAGTCGTGCGACCTTGTCGGCCACACCGTCCTCGGTCAGCGCGAGCACCGTGGGGCCCGCGCCGGAGATGACTGCGGCGACGCCGTCGGCGCGCAGTCGGTTGACCAGGGCCACGCTCTCCGGCATCGCCGGGGCGCGGTACTCCTGGTGGAGCCGGTCCTCGGTGGCCGGCAGCAGCAGCTCAGGACGCCTGGTCAGCGCCTCGACGAGCAGGGCGGCCCGGCCAGCGTTGGCCGCGGCGTCCACATGGGGGACGGTGCGCGGAAGCAGTCCGCGTGCCGTCTCGGTGAGCACCGGCTTACCGGGCACGAAAACCACCGGAACGACGGAATCGACAGGGTCCATCCTGATGGCGCGCGCCGCTCCCCCGTCGGTCCAGGCAAGCGTGAAGCCGCCCAGCAGACAGGCGGCGACATTGTCGGGGTGCCCCTCGATCTCGGTGGCGAGCTCCAGCAGCGCCGCGTCGTCGAGCTTGGCGTCGCCCCCTATGGTCACGGCGCGGGCGGCGACGATGCCGGCGCAGATGGCCGCGGACGACGATCCCAGGCCCCGCCCGTGCGGGATGCGGTTGGCGCAGACCACTTCGAGGCCGCGCGGCTGCCCTCCGAGCAGGTCGAATGCCGTACGCAGGGAACGTACGAGCAGATGGCTCTCATCGCGGGGCAGCGTCGTGGCGCCCTCGCCCGCGATGTCGATGTGCAGACCGGAGTCCGCGACCCTGACGACGACGTCGTCGTACAGCCCCAGGGACAGCCCGAGGGCGTCGAAGCCCGGGCCGAGATTGGCGCTGGTGGCGGGGACGCGCACCCGGACGGCGGCGGCGCGGAACGCTGGACCGGCCATCGCTCGATGACTCTCCTTGGTTCTGACTGCGAGATTTTTTCGAGAGGTACGAACACCCGTGGGCCGTAATGGCAACAACACCGCGGCATATGCGGCGGGGCGGGTTCGGTACAGCTTATCGAAGGAAGGTTCAGTGGCGACATAGGGCGCACGGTAGGCGCACGATGCGTGTCGGAAGCCTCCTGTGCCCCTACGTACGCCGTTGTCCGGCTTGCCTTGCTTTCCCCGGGGCGGGCCCCCCGGAACCCGGGGAAAGCAGAAGCGGCGAGGTTACGCCAGACCGAGGTGCTGGGCGGCCGCGGCGGCGTCCACCGGCACGGTGACCGGCTGCGGCGCTCCGGCGACCGCCCAGTCCGGGTCCTTCAGTCCGTTGCCGGTGACCGTGCAGACGATCCGCTGGCCCGGGTCGACCTTGCCGGCCTCTGCGGCCTTCAGCAGACCCGCGACGGACGCTGCCGACGCGGGCTCCACGAAGACGCCCTCCTGCGAGGCCAACAGCCGGTACGCGCGCAGAATCTCACGGTCCGTCACCTCGTCGATGAGACCGCCCGACTCGTCGCGCGCGGCGAGGGCGTACTGCCAGGAGGCCGGGTTGCCGATCCGGATCGCGGTGGCGATGGTGGAGGGGTCCTTGACGACCTCGCCGCGGACGATCGGGGCCGAGCCGGAGGCCTGGAAGCCCCACATCCGGGGAGCCTGCGTCGACATCTTGTCTGCGGCGTACTCCTTGTACCCCTTCCAGTACGCCGTGATGTTGCCGGCGTTGCCGACGGGCAGCACATGGATGTCGGGGGCGTCGCCGAGCGCGTCGACGATTTCGAACGCGGCGGTCTTCTGCCCGTCGATGCGGAACGGATTGACCGAATTGACCAGTGCCACCGGGTAGTTCTCCGAGAGCCGGCGGGCGAGGTTCAGGCAGTCGTCGAAGTTCCCGTCGACCTGGAGGATGCGCGAGCCGTACACCAGCGCCTGCCCCATCTTGCCGAGGGCGATCTTGCCCTGGGGGACCAGGACCGCGCAGACCATTCCGGCCCGTACGGCATAGGCGGCGGCCGAGGCGGACGTGTTGCCGGTGGAGGCGCAGATGACCGCCTTCGCGCCCTCCTCCTTGGCCTTGGTGATGGCCATGGTCATGCCACGGTCCTTGAAGGATCCGGTGGGGTTGGCGCCCTCGACCTTGAGGTGCACCTCGCAGCCCGTGCGCTCGGAGAGGACCTGCGCCGGGACGAGCGGCGTGCCACCCTCGCGCAGCGTGACGACCGGCGTCGTGTCCGTCACCGGGAGACGGTCCCGGTACTCCTCGATGATGCCGCGCCACTGGTGGGTGCCGTTGGTCGTCATGGGTCCCTTACTCCCCTTCAACACGCATGATGCTGGCGACACCGCGCACGGTGTCGAGCTTGCGCAGCGCCTCGACGGTCCCGGAGAGGGCGGCGTCGGACGCGCGGTGGGTGACGACGACGAGGGATGCCTCGCCGTCCTTGCCCTGCTGGCGAACCGTATCGATCGATACGCCGTGCTCGGCGAAGACCGTCGCGACCTGGGCGAGCACGCCCGGCTTGTCGGCCACGTCGAGGCTGATGTGGTACCGCGTCACCACGTCGCCCATGGGGCTCACGGGCAGCTGGGTGTACGCGGACTCGCCGGGCCCGGTGGCCTCGGCGAGCTTGTTGCGGCATACGGCGACGAGATCGCCGAGGACCGCGGACGCGGTGGGCGAACCGCCCGCGCCCGGACCGTAGAACATCAGCTGCCCGGCGGCCTCGGCCTCGACGAAGACGGCGTTGTACGCCTCGCGGACGGAGGCGAGCGGGTGACTGAGCGGAATCATCGCCGGGTGGACGCGGGCGGTGACGGACTTCCCGTCGGCCGCGCGCTCGCAGATGGCGAGGAGCTTGACGGTGCAGCCCATGCGCTTGGCGGAGGCGATGTCGGCGGCGCTGACGTCGGTCAGGCCCTCGCGGTAGACGTCGTCGAGGCGTACGCGGGTGTGGAAGGCGATCCCGGCGAGGATGGCGGCCTTGGCGGCGGCGTCGAAGCCCTCGACGTCGGCGGTCGGGTCGGCCTCGGCGTATCCGAGGGCGGTGGCCTCGTCGAGCGCCTCGGAGTAGCCCGCACCGGAGCTGTCCATCTTGTCCAGGATGAAGTTCGTCGTCCCATTGACGATTCCCAGCACCCGGTTGACCTTGTCACCGGCGAGCGACTCGCGCAGCGGCCTGATCAGCGGAATCGCGCCGGCGACCGCTGCCTCGAAGTAGAGATCCTTCTCATGCTCCTCGGCGGCGGCGTAGAGGGTCGCGCCGTCCTCGGCGAGCAGCGCCTTGTTGGCGGAGACGACGGACGCGCCGTGCTCGAAGGCGGAGGTGATGAGGGTGCGGGCAGGCTCGATGCCGCCGATCACCTCGATGACGACGTCGATGTCACCGCGTTTGACGAGGGCTGTCGCGTCGGTGGTGATGAGCGCGGGGTCGATGCCCTCCCGCACCTTGGAGGGCCGGCGGACGGCGACCCCGGCGAGCTCCACCGGGGCGCCGATACGTGCGGCGAGGTCTTCGGCGTGCGTCGTCATGATGCGCGCCACCTCTGAGCCGACCACTCCACAGCCCAGCAGCGCCACCTTCAGCGGACGCGTACGCATCATCCGACCTCGTTTCCTTGCTTCAGCTTCACAGCTTGAGTGCGACCCAGTCTCACGCACCGGACGGAAGTTTCTATCCCTTGTCCAGATTACGAGACGTCTATTTCATCAGCCGACATCGAGACGCAGGAGATCTTCCTCCGTCTCACGCCGGACGATCACGCGCGCCTCGCCGTCCTTGACCGCGACGACGGGCGGGCGGAGTGCGTGGTTGTAATTGCTCGCCATGGAGCGGCAGTACGCGCCGGTGGCGGGCACGGCGATCAAATCGCCGGGCGCGAGGTCGGCGGGCAGGAACGCGTCCTTGACCACGATGTCGCCGCTCTCGCAGTGCTTGCCGACGACGCGGGCGAGCATCGGCGCGGCGTCGGACGTCCTCGACACGAGGGCGACGCTGTACTCGGCGTCGTACAGCGCGGTACGGATGTTGTCCGACATACCGCCGTCGACGCTGACGTATGTGCGCAGGCCGTCGAGCGGCTTGATGGTGCCGACCTCGTACAGGGTGAAGGCCGTGGGCCCGACGATCGCGCGGCCGGGCTCGACGGAGATCCGGGGCGTACGCAGCTTCGCGGCCTCGCACTCGCGGGTGACGATCTCGTTGAGAGCCTTGGCGATGTCGTGCGGCTCACGCGGGTCGTCGTCGGAGGTGTACGCGATACCGAGACCGCCACCGAGGTCGATCTCAGGCAGCTCGATCCCGTGCTCGTCCCGGATCTCGGCGAGAAGACGGACGACGCGATGGGCGGCGACCTCGAAGCCGGAAGTGTCGAAGATCTGCGAACCGATGTGGGAGTGGATGCCGATGAGCTCGACCCCGTCGAGCCTGAGGGTGCGTCGTACGGCTTCGGCGGCCTGCCCGCCCGCGAGCGGAATCCCGAACTTCTGATCTTCGTGGGCGGTGGCGATGAATTCATGGGTGTGCGCTTCCACTCCCACCGTCACGCGGATCTGGACACGCTGGCGCTTGCCCAGGCGCTGGGCGGTGTGCGCGACGCGGACGATCTCCTGGAAGGAGTCGAGGACGATGCGCCCGACGCCGACGCTCACGGCTCGTTCGATCTCTTCCTCGGACTTGTTGTTGCCGTGGAAGGCGATGCGGTCGGCGGGCATGCCGGCGTCAAGGGCGGTGGTGAGCTCGCCGCCGGAGCAGACGTCGAGGTTGAGCCCTTCTTCGTAGAGCCACTTCACCACTGCCCGCGAGAGGAACGCCTTCCCGGCATAGAACACGTCGGCGTCCTTGCCGAAGGCGTCGGCCCAGGCGCGGCAGCGGGCGCGGAAGTCGGCCTCGTCGAGGAAGTAGGCGGGGGTGCCGAACTCCTCGGCGAGCCGCGTCACTTCGATCCCGCCGACGGTGACGGCGCCGTCGTCGTTTCTGGCGACGGTCCTCGCCCAGACCTTCTCGTCGAGGACGTTGAGGTCGGTGGGCGGGGCGCTGTAGTGCCCTTCGGGCAGGACGTCTGCGTGGCGGGGCCCGGCGGGGTGTGCGGAACGGCTCATTCTTCTCTCACAGGTAGTCAGGGGCGGTGATGCCGAGCAGGGACAGGCCACCGGCGAGCACCACCCCGGCGGCTTCGGCGAGCGCGAGCCGGGAACGGTGGGCGGCCATGGGTTTCTCGTCGCCAACGGGCAGCTCGCCGAGCGGAAGCACGGTGTGCTGGAAGGCGAGAAGGGCGTCGGCGGTGCTTTCCAGATGCCGGGCGAGCCGGTCGGGCGCGCGAAGGCGGGCCGCGGAGGCGAGGACGGCGGGGTAGTCGCCTATGGCGGTAGTGAGGGCGGGGGCGTCGACGTGCGTCCGGGAGGCGCTGTCGAAGCCGAGCTGCTCGGCGTTGCGGGTGAGGGCGCGGGTGCGGGAGTAGGCGTACCGGACCCGGAAGAGGGGATTGCTCTCGTGCTGTACGAGGAGTTCGTCCCCGGCGGAGGGGTGGTCATGGGCGGCGGGCCGGAGGAGGGCCCAGCGGGCGGCGTCGGGGCCGAGCCTCTCGAAGAGGTCCGGGCCGGGGGCGGGGACGACATGCAGGGCTTCGCGGGCACCGTGCGTGACGTCGGCCCCCTGAGAGCCAAGGAGCTGGTGGACGGTCTCGGCCCAGATGCGGGCACGGAGCTCGTCGACGGCGTGGAAGCGGACGGAGACGCCGGCGGCTGAGTCCCCATACCCGTATCGGGACCCCTGCTCCAGCACCCGCCGTACGAGATCTTGCTGCGCGCCGTCATCCAGGGTGATGTTGAGGAAGCCCGGCCCGGTGATCTCGATCCCGGCAATCCCGGGGGCCTGGGCGATACGGGGCCGCAGGACTTCGGCGACGGCGCGTGGCTGCTGGCCCGCGGGCCCCGCCAGGCGGAGGGCGACATTGGTGGCGTAGTCCCCGGACCCCCCGGGCCGCGGCCGCTCGACGCTGACGCTCTCGGGCACGGGCGCGCGCAGCACACCGTCCTCCACCGCGCGGCACACAGCGTGCAGCACGGTACGGGAGAGCTCAGCGGGAGTCACGGGACAAGCGTATGGGAGGGAGGGGGGCCCTTCGCGAACCGGTTTCGCGATGCGGTCAGCCCCGTGCGCTTTCCGCCCGCCCGGCACCATGCATGCCGTCGACGGACGGCGGGCCCTCCCGGTGCATCAACTGCCGTACGAGCCGGACCAGCTCGGCCGGCTCGAAGGGTTTGGCGAGAAAGGCGTCCACACCGGCGCCGAGGCCGGTCTCCACCTCGTACTGCGTACAGGCACTGATGATCGCGACCGGCAGATGCCTGGTCCGCGGATCGTCCCGCAGCAGCGCGGCGGTCCGGAGCCCGTCGAGGCGGGGCATCACGACATCGAGGGTGACGACATCGGGACAGACCCGATGCACGACCTCCAGGCACTCGGCACCATCGGCCGCGGTCACGACCTCGAAGCCCTCCAGCTCGAGGTTGACCCTGATCAACTGCCGGATGACCCGGTTGTCGTCGACAACGAGCACTCGGCCGGATGCGCCTGACACAACTCGAGAGTAGGTCGGCGGGCAGGGCTGCGTCCGGGTTTTGCCCACTTCCACCCTGTGCGGGCGACCTGAGCTGGCCGTTGGCGGGCGCGGGGCGGGGCGCGGGGCGGGGGCTTGGGGAGGCGCTCGAGGTAGGGCTTGGGAGGCGGAAATACCTGTTCACGGGGACCGTGTGGGAGCTGGTAGGGTTCTACCCGTCGCCACGCAGTAGCGGGGCGTACGCCCCCGTAGCTCAGGGGATAGAGCAACGGCCTCCGGAGCCGTGTGCGCAGGTTCGAATCCTGCCGGGGGCACCCTGTATGAGGTGCCCAAAGACCCCGCCATCAGCGCTTTCGCTGAGGACGGGGTCTTGGCGTATGTGCAGCTGTATGCGGCTCGGAGCGGCCGTATGTCGGGGTCCGTGGACGAGGCGTGGACGGGATCTTCGAGCATCTGCCCAGGTCAGCCGAGCATCGCCACGTCAAGCCGAGTTGCCCTTCACCAGGAGCTGCCTCGGATGCGGTCACAGGCTGGCGTGCCAGTGCCGCTCTAGATCGTCTGTGTCGAATACGCTGCGAAGACGTCCAGCCTGGCGTCCTGGATAACGCGTACACAAGGGAATGCGGCCCGGTGGCGGCTCTTCACGTCGGCCCGGATGGCGCAGCTGCCGGATGCCTGAAGGGGTGTGGCATGAGGTCCCCAGGCGTGCACCTACGGGAGATCACCGACGACAACCGGGATGCCGTTCGTGCCCTCCGCGTCCGACGTGACCAGAAGCAGTTCGTCGCCTCCGTGTCCAAGTCGCTCAAGAAGGCGGCGAAGACGCCGGAGGCCAACCCCTGGTACCGCGCCCTGTACCGTGGCGACGAGCCAGTCGGCTTCGTGATGCTGTCGTGGAAACCGCCGGCTGGTCCTTTCAAAGGGCGGCACTTCCTCTGGCGCCTCCTCATCGACAAGCGGTACCAGAGGCGAGGGATCGGCCGAGAGGCGCTCACGCAGATCGCCGCCCTGGTTCGCGCGGACGGCGCCACCGAGCTGCTGACCAGCTACGAGCCCGGCGACGGCGAACCGTGGCCCTTCTACCAGAAGTTCGGGTTCGAGCCCACCGGGGAGATCGACGACGGCGAGATCGTTCTGCGGCTCACCTTCCCCGCTCGGTGAGCTCATACGGGAAGCCGCGGACAAACAACCGATGGCACACGGCCGAGAGACGACGAAGCCCCCGGCCTGTGGCTGGGGGCTAACGGCCTACGTGCGTGATCACTCGTATTCGCGCAACAACTCTTCGATCTTGCGGTTGGCGATCTCCTGCCGTCCGTCGAGGCACTTCGCGTAGCGCGTCAGCAGGACCTCAACGCTGTTGCCGGCACGCTCGGCGACCTCAGTAGGGTCGACGCCCGCGTTCAGCCACGTCGACAACGCCGAGTGCCGGAGGTCGTACGGCCGACCCGCAAGCGGCGAGGCCGCGACGGCAGGCGGAAGCGCGAGGAGCCGGGCCTCCTGCCACACGCGGTAGTAGGTCGAGGACGGGACGACCGAGCCCTTCTCGCTGAAGAACAGCCGCCCGTCGTCCGCCGTGCCGAAGGTGACCAGGTGCTCGCGGAGCACGGCGACAAGGTGTGGCGGGATAGGCACCCGCCTGACGTCCTCGGTCGGACGGTTCTTCAGCCCGCGGTCGTCGTGGGTCTCCCCCGAGTCGGTCCACTGCTTGCCGACCGACGGACGGGTCCGGTGGAGCAGCGCCGAGCCCCAGCCTTGTTCGGGAAGGTTCAGGTCCGTCTCGACGAGGCCGACCCCTTCCGCCGGCCGAAGACCACCGAAGTACATGGCGGCAAACAGACCCACAAGGCGACGACCACGGGCACGCCGGTAACCGCCCACGTAGGAAACGGCCGCCAGGAGATTGCGCGCCTGCTCCGGGTTGGCGACAACCCGGAGGTCAACCTGGTTGGACACCTTCGGCTTCTGCCAGCGGACAGCCGTGATGGGGTTCTCGCGCAGCTCCCCCAGGTCGACGGCGTAATTCGCGGCGTTGACGAGCGTCCGGCGCTTACGCCTCACGGTCTCTGCCGCTGCTGCCGTGCCGTCGAGCTTGAGTTTCAGTGAGTCGAGGACCGCGCGAGCCATGGCGGGCTCAGCGAGATCGGCGAGCGGTCGGGACGCCTTGGATACCCAGTGAAGAACGTTCCGCACGTCGTCCGGCACTGCCCGATCGTCAGGCCCCGGTAGCACGAAGGCCCAGTTGCGCAGTGCTTTGCGGATTGCCTCGTCGTACGGCCGCCCGGCACGCTCGTCGAGGAGTTCCAGCGTCACGCTGGTGAGGGATTCGTTGATGCCGTCTCGCGTATTGGGGGCGGCATGGGGCCACTTCATGGCGAGGTACTTGAGAGCGAAGGCGTACCACGACACGGCCGACTTCTTCTCTTCCATCGACGCCGGGTAGCCCGACTCTGTGTCGAACTCCTCGCCGTCGCGCATCGCACGCATTAGCTTCGTGCGGTAATGGTCGGCAAGTGCCTTGGTGCGAAAGGACTCCGAGAAGACATTGCCCGCCACAGACCAGCGGACACCGTACGAGGGTGTCTTGGTGTCTCGCTTACGGACGCTCCAGACTTTCACGTCGAGAGACTTCACGCCGCAGCCTCCAACTGCCGCAGCCAGGTCCGAAAATCGCTCCGCCAAACTCGAAGTTCCCCGTTGGGCAGCTTGAAAGCAGCCGGCCCCTGCCCGAGCTCGCGCCACCGGTAGAAGGTCCGTCGAGATACGTCACCGAGTTCGGCCAGGATCTGTGGAACGGTCATCAGCTCGTCTTTCACGTCATCGCTCCTTCCGGCGTGCGTTGGTCTTGCATGGCTTCGCGTGCGGTTTCTCGGTTGAGTCGGATGTCTTCGGCGATGGATGCGGCGAGGGCGGATTCGCCGGGGGTGTGGCCGTGGCCGGCGTATCGCCAGTCGGCGAGCACGAGCGTGGTCTCGGGTTCGGGCAGGCCGAGGGCTTGGCGTTGCTCGGTGGCGCGGTAGTCGGCGCGGACCTGACGCCGTTCGGCAAAGGTCGAGGAGTAGCGGCGGGACTTGGTCAGGAAGTGGCCGCGGAAGCCGAGCATGTGTGCCCAGGCCCAGAGCTTGCGGTCCGGGTAGAGCGGATCAAGGTCCCAGCAGGCGCGGATGAGCCGTCGGGCGTGGTCGGGTACGTGAACCGTTCCGGGTTCGGTAGGGACTCGATCGTTTGAGAGGATCGAGTCATGGCACGTCCTTCCCCTTACCCCCTTGAGCTGCGCAAGCGCGCGGTCCGCATGGTCGCCGAGGTGCGGCCGGAGTACGACACCGAGTGGTCCGCGATGAAGGCGGTCGCCGCCAAGCTGGGGATCGGGACGACCGAGACTTTGCGCAAGTGGGTCCGCCAGGACCAGATCGACAACGGGGCCCGGCCTGGCGTCACGACCGATGAGTCTGCCCAGGTCAAAGCGTTGAAGAAGGAAGTCGCCGAGCTCAAGCGGGCGAATGAGATCCTCAAGGCCGCTTCGGCTTTCTTCGCGGCCGAGCTCGACCGGCCACATCTGCGCTCGTGACCTTCGTCGACGAGAACCGGGACCGCTTCGGCGGCGTCGAGCCGATCTGCACCGTTCTCAACGAGCACGGTGTCGGTATCTCCCCCTCCACCTACTACGCAGCCAAGGCCCGGCCTCCGTCGCTTCGGGCGACCCGGGACGCGGAACTGAAGGCACTGATCCAGCAGGTGTTCGACGCCAACTACCGCGTCTACGGGGCCCGGAAGATCTGGCGCGAGCTGAACCGACAAGGTCATGCGGTGGCCCGGTGCACCGTCGAGCGCCTGATGCGCGAGCTCGGCCTCGCCGGCGCCGTCCGCGGCAAGAAGGTCATCACTACGGTCACCGACCCGGCCGCCGGCCGGGCCCCCGACCTGGTCGACCGGGACTTCGTCGCCCAGGCGCCGAACCGCTGCTGGGTCGCGGACTTCACCCACATCGCCACCTGGGCCGGGGTCGTCTACATCGCGTTCGTCGTGGACACCTTCTCCCGCCGCATCGTCGGCTGGTCGGCGGCCACGACCAAACACACCGAACTGGTCCTGGCCGCACTGGAGATGGGCCTATGGCAGCGCGATCGGGAAGGCAGTCCGCACCAACCCGGGCAGCTGATCCATCACAGCGACGCGGGCAGTCAGTACACCTCGTTCAAGCTGGCCACCCATCTCCAAGGCGAGGGCATAGCGGCGTCCATCGGATCAGTCGGCGACGCCTACGACAATGCCCTGATGGAGTCCACGATCGGTCTTTTCAAGACCGAGTTGATCAAGCCTCAGCGGCCCTGGAAGACGCTGTCCGAGGTCGAGTTGGCCACCGCCGAATGGATCGACTGGTACAACCACCGCCGACTTCACGGTGAGATCGGCCACGTCCCACCCGCCGAATACGAAGCCCACCACTACCTGACAGCCACAAAACACCAGGTCACAGTCACGCCATAGAGTCTCGATCAAACCCGGAACGGTTCAACGTGGTGTTGGTCGAGTTCGGCGAGTTCGCCGATGCGGCGGTCAAGAGCGCCGGTGGTCTCCGCTGCTTTGGTGGCGTACTTGGCAACGTAGGCGGCCACCTTCTGCTCGGTGATGTCGTCGCTGTCGAACGCCGTGATGGGCCGGACGTCGAGTTTCTTGCCCCAGCACAGCGTGAGCGCGGGCTGCCCGTCGACAACGGGCACGGTAACCGTGGTGTAGGGGTGCTTCCTGGCTGCGCGGATCGCTTGGGTGAGCAGGTCGAGCGTGGCCCACCGCGGTGGCAGGGTGCCGGGGCCGTCGGGTCCGTCGATGCGGATCACGGCGTGGAAGTGGATGGCATCGCGCTTTTGGAACTCCGCGACCTTGTTGAATGACAGCCGGGCAGCTTCTTTGAAGGCTTTCTGTGTGAGTCCTGCGGCGGCGGCGAGTTCGCGGCGGAGTCGGTTGATGAACCGATGCCACAGCTCTCCTGCGTGGTTGTTGAACAGCACTGCGCCCGCGTAGTCGTACGTCGCCGGGTCAAGCGGAGTGCCGAGCGCGGGATCGTCCTCACGGTGGCGCACGCCGCAGCGGCAGCGGCCGGTGTCGGGAATGTTGTGCGCGCGGCCAAAGGACGGGGCGGTCAGGGTGGCGAAGACGCGGGGCCGCTCACGGACGCCGGTGGGGATGTTCATGGCGTCGTCGCCAGACAGGCCCGCTCGCACCAGGCGGTAGGCGTCGCCCGCGTAGAGATAGGCGCAGGGCTGGCAGCGGGAGGCGCGGCGGTTGCCGCAGGCGATGCGCAGCCGGCCACCGGGCTCATCCTGCGTCGAGTACGTGTGCAGGACCTGGCCCGAAGCCTTGTCGCGGGTTAGGCTCCAGCCGGTGAGGTGGATGGGTTGTGCGCAGCCGCCGGTCCTCTTGATCTGGTCTTGCCAGCGGTCGAAGTCGGGGGCCGAAGCCACCCTGAGCAGGTCGCCCAGGGTGGTCGGATCGAGCGTGTCAGCCACGGGCAGCCCCCAGCGCATCCGTCAGGAGCGGGGAGGCGAGCAGACCGGGGGGCGGGGTCCACAGGCCACGGGCACCGGGCCACATCAGGGGCTCGGCGAGCGGGACGACGGTGGACAGTCGCCAGTGCCAACTACCGCGGGCGGACCAGAGCGTGCACCAGCCGTCGTCTTCGTGGCAGTTGTCCAGGCGGGCGACGGCGACCACAGCGCCTCGAGGGAAGGGGCGGCGCAGGAACGGGCGTGCCAGCGGGGCGTCCTTCGCGTTCGGGTCGGTGGTGCGTCCGGCGTGGATGAGCAGCAGACCTCGGTGCTCGGTGGGCCAGGTGCGGTTCTCGATCCGCTTGGTTCCGTGGGCGATGGCGCTTGCCCAGGGCTGCCACACGGTCAGCGCCAGGACCTCAAAAGCGGGGGCGGGAGTGTTCATGCGCTCACCGCCTCGGTGGCGAGCGAGAACACCGCGTAGATACCGACCGTCGACTGGCCCAGTTGCGTGGTGAACTCCAGCTTGGTGCGCTGGTTCAGCGCGCTGAGGGTGACGTCGTTGGTGTCGATGTGGAGGGCTTCGCGCCACGCTTCCAGGTCGCTGGCGGTGTCGAGCAGAACGTGTGCCTTGGTGGGCGTGATGCTGCTCGTGGTGATGTAGCCGCCGGGCAGGTCGGGGTGCGTCTGGGCGAAGCGGGCCAGCGTTGCGAGCAACACCTCTTGAGCGCCGAGGGCTTCCCTTTCGATCTCGTTCATGCCGACACCTGCCTCTGCAGCGGGCGGCGGGTGGTGACGAGCCAGTGGGGGGCGGTGCCGGTGCCGTGGCAGGCCGGGCAGGCGACGGGCAGGGTGGTGCGGGTGCCGTCCTGGTTGCGGGTGCCGGTGGTGACGGCGACGACGGGGAAGCCGTCGCAGTCGGGGCAGATCCGGGCAGCGCGAAGAGCGCGGTCGGGCATCATGGGAGTTCCTTCCGGTTTCAGTGATCGGGTAGGGGCTTGGCCGTCCGGGCGGCGGATACTTGGCGGTAGAGGCCGCCCGGAGGGCCGGTCATTTGCGCGGGGCTTTGGGCACCTTCAGGGCGAGGGTGATCAGTCCGCCACCGCCGATGAGGGTGGGAACCGCTGTCTTGATCGCTACTGCGGTGGTGGCGGCCACCTTCACCAGGGACAGCACGGCCACGGTGGCGATGTAGACCAGGCCGCAGACGCCGACGGCAGCCACGAGGATCAAGACCACCGGACCGGTCCATGAGCGGGGCGTGGTGTGGACGATGACGACCGATCGCGGGTCGGTGCCCGGCGGGATCAGGTCGGCCGGGATGTGGCCGCTTCGGAGCTGTGCGTCGGGGCGTATCACGGTGGTTCTCCCTTCTGGGCTGGTTACTTGGTGGTGCCGTTGACGACGTCGACACCGGTCTTGGTGCCGGACTCGATCGCCGGGGCGAGGAAGGTGTCGGCGAGGAGGAAGCCGCCGAGGAGAAGCACGACGATCAGCCAGGTGGGCGGGCGCATGAGCTTGATCCCGAAGTAGCCGACGAGGGCGACCACGAGGACCAGGGGCAGTTCGACGTTCACGGCTGGTCAGTCCTTTCCGGTGAGCTGGTGGGCGATGGCATCGGCCAGCTGCGGGGCGACGCCCAGGCGGGCGCGCAGCGTGGCGGGGTCGATCGGGGAGCCGGTGGCGGTTTGGTGCGCGTCGGCGACCTTGCGGGCGTGCGCCAACAGCGCAGCGGGCACCGGGATGGCGGGCGGCAGAGCCGGAACCGGATCGGGCTCGTCAGCCGGGACCGGGGCGGGTTCGTCGCGGGTCAGGGCGATGTCCGGGGTCGGTGCGTCGACGGGGGCTGTTTCGGGGCGCGGTTGCGTGGGTGTGTGGACGAGGAGGGTGCCGCCGAGGAAGGCGAGGGCGGGCCAGCCGGCCACCAGGATGCGCAGCCAGTCGGGCACGTCGTGCAGGTCGAGCAGTCCCGCGGTCGCCACGTTCGCTCCGAGGGATGCCGCCAGGGCGACCGTGAACCAGGTCCACGCGGCACGGGTCGGGCCGCCATCGGTGCGCAAAATGCGGAGTCGTCGCCAGGCAGCGACCAGGAGCAGGTCCACGCTGATCGGATAGGCCCAGGCCTTCCAGCCGTCCTGCCCGGCAGCTTCGGCGATGTCGTGCAGGTGGGCGAAGGACAGCGCCCCTGCGATCACGGCTTGCACTAGTACGGCGTCGGGTCGGATCGAGCGGGTCACGGGTCTTCACCTCCTTCACAAGGTGGTTGGGGCCGGGGGCCGGGCGGGGCTCGCAGGTCCTGCCGCCCGGCCACCGGCGGGGATCTAGTCGGTCGGGGCTTGGCCGGTGCCGAAGCAGGTCAGGCAGAGGGCTTCCTGCCGGTCGCTGCTCTCGCGCTTGCTGCGGGTGCCGACGTTGAAGGCTTCGGAGACCTGACCGGTGGTGCAGTCGGGACACGGCTTGGGCTTGGCCGGGCGGCGGGCGGTGCGCTTGGGTGCCGTCACGGGGTTTTCTCCTTTCGGGCATGGCAGGGGTAGGGACCTGGCGCGAAGCGGTCACACCGACCGTGTGGAACGAGGAACTACGGACCGCTGGGAGCCGCCACCGGTACGGCCGCCGGTGCGACGGTCGCGACCTGCGGACGGAACCCGTCGAGGGCGGGGATGTGCGGGGTGAGGTGGGCGAACTCGCGGCATACCGCGGCGACTTCACCGAGCGTCGTCTTGGGGGTGCGGATGCGGGACCAGCCGCCGGAGGAGTCGCCGGCGATGGCGGTTCCAGCCCGTTCGGGGGCGATGTTGGTCGCGGCGAAGACGGCGAGTTCGTTGATGTCGCCCAGGCCCATTTCTGCGGTCTGCTGGTCGTTGCAGCGGTGCACCACGCGGCCGGTGAGCTGGGCACGCAGGGCGGTTGCGCCCTTGCCGAGTTCGGAGCCGAAGCGCTGCCCACACACCTCCAGGTAGATGCCGACCGCGCGGGCCAGCTGCGCCAGGCGGACCAGCTGCGTGACCATGCGGTCCCGGCGGGCCGTGTCCGCCTTGGAGGTGATCAGGAACAGTTCGGCGATCTCATCGATCAGCACCACGATCGGCACCGGGCGCAGCTTCCTGGGCAGGCCCCAGATATCCGAGGTGATGTCCTGAAGCGGGGTGCCCGGAGCGATGCCCTGGTGCAGACACAGCAGGTCGAAGCGCTCTTCCATCTCCACGACCAGGGCATCCAGCAGACCGTCGGCCTGATCCGGGGTGATGGCGAGTGCCGACAGCCGAGGGGCGAAGGGACTCTGTTCCACGCCCCGTTTGCAGTCGATGCCCACCAGGGCGACATCCAGCGGCGCCAGGCCTTTGATCAGGCAGCGTTGGTACATCGACTTGCCCGACTTGTTCGCACCGAGCGTGAGGGCGTGCGGGATGTCCTGGTAGTTGCGGACGTAGGGCAGGCCGTCTTCCCGCAGGGCGACCGTCGCGGAGAGCGGTCCGGTAGGCAGCCGGCGCGGCATCCGCACGCGGTCGAGGACGTCGAAGCCGGTCAGCCGCAGATCCACCACACCGGGTTTGATCTCGGAGACATGCACGGAGTAGATGCCCCAGGCGTGCCGCAGCCGTTCGGCCGACTTGACCACATCGTCCGGAGCCAGTCCCGCAGCAAGCCGCAGGCGAAGGCGGAGACCGGTAGTAGTGGGGCGTACCCCACGAACCTTCGGGATACCGGGCCGTGCCGCCGTGTCACCGACCGACAGCTTCTTGGCGAAGACCTTCCACCACGGCGGAGCCACGGTCAGCTCACACGCCTC
This sequence comes from Streptomyces sp. V1I1, assembly GCF_030817355.1. NCBI lineage: Bacteria > Bacillati > Actinomycetota > Actinomycetes > Kitasatosporales > Streptomycetaceae > Streptomyces > Streptomyces sp. V1I1. The sequence goes on from NZ_JAUSZH010000001.1 coordinate 2,560,846, forward strand.
CATCGTCGCCCGGTAGGAGGAGAACACCCGATACAGGGCGGCCGGAAGACCGACCAGCGTCCAGTACACGGCCGGGGCCTTGATGCGGGCCACCATGAGCAGGGCGGTGACTATCACCACCAGGACCAAGAGTGTTCCACCAGACATGGCGGTCAGCCCTGGCCGTTGGCGGCGGCCGGAACCTGCTGAGCCATGACCGCGGTGGCGCGGTAGCTGATGCCGTGCCCGAAGTCGTTCTCCCACGGGCGGGCCACCAGACCGGGCAGAGCCACCGGCACTCCGGGGAACAGGTCCGGCTGAATGCCGTCCTCGGCGACCACGATCGTCAGCGCGTCCGGCCGGCCGTCCACAATCACAGCCACGTTCACGTTGTACAGCGTCTTGCCGGACTGCCGGTCGGTCGCGATCTCGCCGGTCTCCCGGTTCTTGACCTTCGGCTCAGGGGCCTGAATGAGCATCACCGTCATGGCGGCGGTATCTACGGGGATCTGACGCATCGTCTTGTCTCCTGTGGTTGGGGCCGATTGGAACCGCCGTATCTAGCGGCTGAGATCAGGAGACCGCAGGAGGTGATGGACGCATCACGGTCCGTATGGACGTTTGGGGACGTCTGAGTTATCGTCAAAACGTCCCTGACGTCCAAGGGAGGACGGTACGAAATGGCGAACGAACGTCTGCGCGCAGCGATTTCGGCGAAGGGCGAGACGATCCAGTCGCTAGCCCAGCATGTCGGGGTTGACCCGAAGAGCGTGGAGCGCTGGATCACGACAGACCGAACGCCGCACCGCGGACACCGTTGGAAGGCATGCAGCTTCCTCGGCATTGATGAGGTGTACCTCTGGCCTACGGTTTCCAAGCAGGCCGAAACTGCGAGCACTTCGGAGCTGGTGACGTACTACCCCCACCGAGGGGCCGTCCCGTCCGCGCTCTTGGCGTCGCTGATTGACCAGGTCGCCGACCACATCGAGATCCTGGTGTACGCGGGGCTGTTCCTGTTCGACAATCACCCGGACCTGCCAGACCAACTCGTAGACAAGGCCAAGGCGGGGGCTCAGATCCGGGTACTCCTCGGTGACCCGGACTCGGAGATGGTTCGCCAGCGCGGCGAGGAAGAGGGTATTGGCGGCGACCTTGCCGCACGGGCGCGCATTACACGACGCTACCTCGAACCGGTCACCAAGACGCCGGGCGCCGAGGTCCGGCTACACGGCACGATCCTCTACAACTCCATCTACCGGTTCGACGACGACATCCTCGTGAACCCGCACGTCCTCGGCGCACCGGCCGGGCAGAACCCCGTTCTGCACTTCCGGTACATCCCCGGCGCCCGGACGTTCCGGCACTACATGAAGAGCTTCGACTATGCGTGGGAACTTGGCACCCCGTCCTGACCCCGCTCGGCGGGCACCGTGCGACGCTGGAGTCATGGCCCGCATCGACTACGTCAACGACCCGAACGCCCCTAAGGCGAACAGCATCGTCCCATCCGTCACTGCCGTGACCCTCAATGAGGCGGGAGAGGTGCTGCTGATCCACAAGACGGACAATGATCTGTGGGCGTTGCCGGGCGGCGGTGTCGACGTCGGCGAGTCCGTCGCGGACGCCGCAGTACGCGAGACGAAGGAAGAGACCGGGTTCGACATCGAGGTGACGGGACTGGTCGGCCTGTACACGAATCCAGGGCATGTGATGGCGTACGACGACGGCGAGGTACGGCAGCAGTTCTCGATCTGCTTCACGGCCACGATCTCCGGCGGGGAGCTGCGCACCAGCAGCGAGAGTAAAGAAGTTGCCTTTGTGTCACCGGACAGGCTCGACGAACTGAACATCCATCCGTCGATGCGGATGCGGATTGACCACGGCTTGGCCGGCAGGACGAAGCCGTACATCGGTTAGCCGGTGATGGCGACCCAGCACAGCATGAAGGGCCGACGAGCCATTGGCCCTGCGATCTGTCAGCCGGCGTTCAGGCGCCCTTGGGTGCGTTCAACAGCAGCTCCGAGATACGGCCGGGCCTTGCTGATCGCGTTGTGCACTTCGCTGCCGGGCTCGTAGCGAACCAGGATCTCGCCAATGCGCCGATCGAAGTCGAAGCGCTGCCCGGCTGGACCAGTAGTCATGTCGGCGTAGATCAAGGCATCCAGAACCGGGGAGTCTTTCCCGCTCGAATACGGCTAGTTCCGCCGACAGGCCACGTTGCTCCGCCTCGTACACGGCCCCCGAGTGATGGGCGACGAGCCGCACCAGGCGGTCAGGAGCCCCGAGGGACGCCAAGTGTCGAGCCCCGTCAAGCGGGTGGAAACCAGTGTCGCGTAGCTCGGGCGCATAGCCGATGTCATGCAGCCAGGCAGCCGCAACCAGAAGATCTTGCTCGTCATCGAGCACGGCCTTCGATGCCTCTGCGGCTCGCGCTGCCACAGCCTGAGTATGAAGCCACCGGTCTCCGAGGGGCGACAACAGCGACTCGGCCAGTTCGGCCGCTCTCTGAGGCGTGTCCAGGCTGAAAGGCATGAGTGGCACGGTAGCCCAGCTCAGCCGCGGTCCAACAGTTCGGCACCGCCAGGCCCGAAGCACGCGGACAGACTTTCCCTACATCATCAAGGCTCGCTGCGCTCGCTGCCCGACCGGGGTTCGGTCAGCGAGTCAGATCATTGCCAACCCAGCCGCCGTCACGCAGCACAGCTATAACGGGGCAGGCTCCATCCCCATGCCCGCCATGAGCTCGAGTGGCCCCAGAAGGCTTCAACGACACCAGGGCACCGGCACATCGGGAGAACGGCGGAAGCTCGGGAGAAACACCACAGTTGACGCTGGGGGCGTCTGCATTCCCGGCCTCCTGAACAGCGATGCTGTCTGACGCAAGGTCAGAGGTGCCGCGCACAGCGCGGCGGCGCCGGCCGGACGCCGCCGCGCTTGCCCCTCCATGTCTACGCCACCGGGGCCGCACGTCGTCGCCCGCCCGCGCCCACAAAGGGGCGAAAAGAAACAGGCCGGGGGTGGGGACGGTCGGCTCCACGGCTTTACCCACACTCCCCGATTCGGGTCCCGCGTCGAGCAAGACCAGGGGGCCACTCGGACACATTGCGGGCAGGGGACAAGCCTGCCCGAGTAGCCGGCAAGCGTACGGCCCCCTGATCATGCCCGACCCCAAACCGGGCAGGACACCGGCCAAACCCGCTCCACCGACCTCACGCGGTCAGGCTTCAGGACCCGGCTTACCAGTCGCTAAGGAATCCATTGTCCCTCACTGAGATCTTGTTGAAGCTCGTCCATGCCCTCTGTGGCCTTCATGATTTCTCGCTTTGAGCGCGCAAGCCGTCTTCGCCCTGTGAGTCGTGCCAGTCGCGGGCGCCAAAGGGCGTCGTGAACGACCTCTGTAGCAGCCGAGAAGGCGTCTGCATGCTCGGCAATTAGGTACCCGCCGAGCTCGAAGTCGCCATCCGCCTCGAGATTTCGCTTTGTTTCCCTGTACATGGCCACCGATATTCGGATGTACCACTTTGATACATCCCGTGGCACGCTAGCGACCATGGCCGCCGACTCGAACGCGTGTAGTGCGGTGAGGAGTTCCTGCCACTCACCTTCTTCGCCACCCGCCCACCGAGCCGCTTCTACCGTTGCCATCACATCTCGGGCACGCGCGCGTGCTTGCCTTCGCTCGGGTGCGGCACTCACATACTGTGTGATCAGGGCTCCCACACTGCCTGCGCCGACTAATTGGAGTAAGGGCATCGGGTCAACCATGCCGGTAGCATTCCATATCGATCTTGCCCATGCGGCCACCGCGAAGACAGCGTGGCTGCCCAGCACGGTTTTCAAGAGGGTGCTGGCCAAGAGGATCAGTGGTTGCCTGACCTGCATGTTCGATGCCTCACGGACCCGTCAGGCAATGCTTTGGTCCATAGGCAGTCACTTTGGCGCGAGCCTCGAAGATCATGGCCCCAACGTCGCGCTTTACCGGGCAGGTCCACAGACCGCCCGACGCGCCGGAAGCTTACGGGGCCATGATCACTTGCGCCAAAGCAGCTCCAGCCCAAAGCCGCACCACCAACCGCAGACTCGCGAGCCTCGACCAGAAGTTAACTCACATTCCCACCAGAGACAGGCAGGTACGGTCCCTGAGCAGAGAAACCTTGCAGCCGAACCAGGCCCTGGTGCGGAGACGCAAAAAGCATGTCCCCCATTGGGAGTAGCCTTTCGGCACCTGAAGCATCAAGGATCACTCTGCTATCTGTAGCACTCCTCACCATTAGCGAAAGGCGTGCGAAGTTAGCCTTCATCACCCCAGGAACGATCTCCACGCTGGGGCGCTGCGTGGCAGTAATGAGATGCCCACCAACAGCACGAGCTCGTTGAACGAAACGGGTAACCAGGGTTTCGAACCTTCGACGATCTGACGAGGAAAGTGCGATCTCTGAGAACTCGTCAATTACAACGACTAGTGGCTTCAGGGGCGCATCCTCACCACGCGCAGCGGCATCCTCCCCCAGTGAAACAACGTCCGTGATGTTCTTGGGATCCGCGCGGTACATCGCTGCTTCGGCGTACTCATTGAAAATTTCGATCCGCTCGGGAACACGCCTTTCCACGATGTCACCGAGAAGATCCAAAGCTCCGTCAGCCCCAAGATGATAGTCGCCACTTTGCCGAATCTGGGGCGCTCTAGCGAGATCTCTAAAATCCCCCATACCTTTAGCATCTACGAGTACTAGGTCGAGAGCATCCGTGGGATACATCCGCGTAAGCTGCCACAGCATGGAACGGAGCAGCGTGCTCTTCCCGCTTCCAGTGGTTCCGGCAATCAAAAGATGCGGAAGCTCGTGTAGCGGTACCCAGAATGGGTTGAATTCATAGTCCGTTCCGAGAGCCACAGCAACTGCCTGCCCGGCCGGCACAACCAGTTCTGAAACGTCAGCAATACTTCGGTGCTGCCGTGGAATTTCAAGCACTGCGTAGCGAGCCCGCCCCGGAAGATTGTCCACTCGAATCCCGGAAACCCCAAGGTCGCGAGCAATGTCCATCTCTTGATTCGCGAGAGTGGAAAGCCTGGCCCCTGGCTCAAGTTCAAATGGAACTCGCAACACCGACGGCCCAGTAACAATGTCCCCCTCATTCAAACTACGCAGCGGAACATTACGAGCTCGCAATGCGTTGATCACTTGATGAGCCAGTCCAGCACGCTCTGCGTCGTCAATCCATTTTCCTTCTACCTGAACATATTCCCCCTGCTGCTGAGGATGTTGGTCAGCGTCACTATCCGAATCCGCGAAGGTCTGGTGCCCGTCGCTGCCAGTCGCCACCATTGCGTCTCCTTGCGGAGAATCTTCACCAAGGCTAGAAAGAAGGTCTCCGAGGTAGCTAGGAACAGCTACCTGGTCCCTTCCATGACGGAGCGCGCTTCGCAACCAGTCACCCCCGAGCACTTTCAGGGGAAGACCGGCGTCTCCAATCCGGTCAGGGAAGTTACTTTGTGGCGCATCGATTCCCACCACCACAACCTCGCCCTCGAGCCGAACCGGTTCGGAAGAAGGATCTAGCTTAAAGAGGTCATTCAAACTCCGCAGGCGTCTCTTGTACTCGGGCCAGTCTTGTACTCGAGTTTCTTCCCACTGCTGCAACGCTTCGAGAAATACCTGTCGCTTGAGGATCTCACGTCGGCTGGCAGCAAACAGATCCCCGCTTGACTGAGAAAAAACCCCGCGTAGGACATCCATCATTTCAAGTACTTGTTCAGACGCTTCGTGCACGTGCTGAGGAATAATGCCACCCTCTAGCGCATCGCGAGTTGATTTGACTTCAATGACCTTAACGCATGGCCCGTCCTGGTTCCATTTGATTTGTAGAAGGTCAGCACGCCTGTTGCTACGACGACGCTGAAGCCATTTTCGGGCGGCATCGGTGTCCAGACTCATGACGAGACTGCCCTCGTCCTCCTGCAACTCAGCTAGAACCGCCGCAACCCCGATCCTCCCCAGAATTGCGTCATCGCTTAGAGGTCCCTTGGTACCGAAGAAGCCCAGGAGTCCTTCAGGAAGAGCACGGCGCACGGTGTTAGTAAGGAACGTCATGAGGCTGTTTGGTTCAGGGTCAAGCCAACTGTTTCCCTGCATCATGCGCAAGGGTGGATCGACCAGCAATGTCAAGTCACGACAATAGACGTAAGCCGTATGCGAACCTGATCCCACCCGTCCGAGAAGGTGGAGACGCCCATCTTCTCCGCCCTGCAGCTCTCCCTCAGTTTGTTCCGGCAAATCAATATTCTCGGGTGCAGCGAGAGCACTCGTAGATTCAACCAGTACTAGCCAGTTAGTCGCCTGCCCGAGCTCTGAAAGGCGAGCGGTTTCCGTCGGAGAAAGCAATGGACTGCGATCCAACTCCGCTGGATCAGCACTCGACAGCTTACTCTGCTGATTCAAAAGCGCGGCCAGACGACCGGATGCTGCTGGCTTGATTACAGTCGTGCGTTTGTGCGTGACAAACAACCACTCTGTGACAACGCTCCCCTGCTGTTCGGACTGCAAGAGGCTTCCGAAACCAGCGGTGCCTCCGTCGGATACATCAAACAGGAAAGCAACGTGCGGTGCACCGCCGGCCTGGAGGGCGCCAGCATCAGGATCTTTCTCGATGATCTCCACAATTACTCTGCTACGCTCATCATGCTCTGCCTCAGCGGCCGCAATCAAGTTTCTGATCTCGGTAACATCTTCCGGACTGAACACGCGCAATACAATTCGTGAAGCAGAACAAAATTTGGGATCTTGCAACCGCTCGAATAGGCGACGGACCACCGTCGGAGTGGGTCGAATCAGCGCAACGCAGAGACTCAGCTGCGCGAAGGGATAAGCAACGAGAAAACGATCAATCACCTGTTGAACAATATGTGTCGTTTCAGGTGTGCCTGATGCCAATCGCTTCTTTCCGTAGACAGGTTCTCCAGACTCTGAAACACCGGAAAAAGCCAGAGCCTCCGGATCCTTCCCTATGACAACCCCCAAAGAGGGCGCGGCAGGATCGATATTGGCGGACACGGTATCGAGGAACTCGCTATCCAGTTCACCGCCAGATTGCATTTCGCGAAAGATCTTAGCGGCTCGAACCCTCGGCTCCAGGACTACAGGATGCAGCGGTAGAAGCCGAGCACGTGTTCCATCTGAATCTCGCTCTGCTACTACGTCGACTAGGGTGAGGGCATCGGCCATGCGCTTCACGTAAGTGGCTTGCTCGGTGGGGATCTCTTCGCGCATCTGCCTCAGAGCGGACCACAGATCTTCCCACGACGATACGAGTTCATCACCCTGGCTCCGCAGCGTCTGTGAACCAACAAATAGCCTAATGCCTTCGCTTGGAATGGACGGCGCGTAGGGGGCCAAGGCCATCCTGCTATCTGCCAACCGATCGAAAGCATCCAAAGCCAGTCGCCCAGCAACGGGTGCATCGTCAGCAAGATCCTGGAGATCCTGACGAAGGTCTCCCAGTGACTGCCATTGCGTCGCTGTACCAAACTTTGGCGTCGTTCCGCCGGCCAGAGAGCCGTAAAATTCTGCTAGTGACTCGTCGTTGGCTGGCTGTACCTCATCCAAATTGCCAAATAGAGTGCCCGACTCCTCTGCGGCCTCATCCGAACTCTTTGGCTCAGCACCGACCAGGGATGGGTCGTTCAGCAGTTGCTCCAAGCTTGGAGCATCCCATGTCACGCTGCCGCTATTGAGCTCGAGTTGGCTACCGCCATCGTGGTCTCGAACCGCCTCGAGAAGATCCTCCTCTGAGACCTCTCCCGAATTGACCAGATCCAAGATATCGACCCGATCATCTGGAACGAGAGCGTCATCCACGAATCGTGCACGGGAGCGGACCGAAGCAACTCGCATCGCGTCGATAACATCGTCCAAGTTCAAGCCAGCAAGCAGTTCACGCCTTCCAAACCGTCCAAACTCGCGCAGTCTTGCATACTCGGCAGTGGAGTTGGCGATAAACCGCTGAAGAGTTCCGGGGTCTGCCATTCTAACGGAATCCACAGTCTGCTCATTCAACTGCAGACGGCCAGAATCGATGGGTTGCGCAGTTCGGTGATCGGGCAGCAAGCCAAGTCGCCAAAGCAACTTACGTGAAAGGTCACCACTCCCCGGTTTCAGCGGATTTAGGGCAGCGCAATAGTCCGCCACATAGTCCAACGGGATGTTGCGCTCCTGCAAGGCTGCCAAAAGTGGTGCCACATTCTCACTCACACCGTGCGCATTCTCGGCACCTAGCGTAGCAAAAATCGCCTCCCTGACCTCATCGGCAGTGACTTGAGGAACATTCATCAGTCCATGAGCTCTATTTCGATGAAGGTCACCAATCACGAGAATTGGTCGCTTGCCCTCGTTCCTCCAACGAATCGCAACGGTAACTCGATCGGTGACGTTGTTGCGTTCGATCCGAGTGGACGCGAAATTGGCGACGCTAAGGCCATGTATATCTTCCGACAGACGGTCAACAATCCGCTCTAGCGGCATTCCAGGCGAAAGATAGGGGAGTCGAAGATATCCGAAACCCGCCTCGAACTTACCCCTGACGATGACACAAATCGCTTCGGTAAGTACGTCTTGAGCTTCACCCATTGCCGATTCCTCTGTACGGTTCACCGGGCATTCCAAATCTTGAGCGGGTTTAGCACTTCTGTTGTGTTGTCGCTGTAGGCGCGAGCAAGGCCGAGGCGTGTGAGCATGTCAGCCAGTGAATCTCTGTTCAACTCTAGCTCTGATTCTGACGCCCGCGGTGTCATGGAACGAGTCTGCTCCGTTGGTCCTACGGAAATCCCAAACCGTGATTCAAGCCTGCGTAGAAACTCATCGTAGGAGATTTCTGACTCTTCTTCTGTGAGTGCAGCCAGCACAAGCGTCGTTATCAAGTTTGCTTCAATACAAAAGCGCTTGCTCGTGTTCCCTCTTCGTGGTGCCAAAAAACCGCAGCGTCGAGCGTGATGTTCGAACCACTGCGAATAGCTCTGAGCCATAGTTGTCTTAAGGAGGTCAAGAAGAACCAACGCGACGGGGCCGGTCAGATCCTGCGGACCCTGAGCCATCCCAGCCTTCGGAATCAAATACTCAAGGGCTTCTGGAGTCTTGGCAACCAACAGCCGGCTCCGCTCAAGACGCTTCTCTTTGGCTCCGGCCGAAAACGGAGTCGTTTGAAGGAGGAACTCCTCCGCGACATTTTTGTCCTGAACCGCGTCTCGCAGTCGTTCCCGTACAGTCGACTGGAGTTTTGACGCAATCCAGTTATCCATAGCAGTGTGCATCAGAGGAAGTGAACCCCGAGCGGACGAGTCGAGGACGGTATCTGCGTCTGGAGAAACTACGGCCAAGAGCGGAGTCAGGCTGCCGGTTGTAAGCAGACTAGGAACTTGGGCGTAGGAGAGAACGCACGCAAATTCAATCGCGTTGGCAAGTACTTTGAGCGCATCAAGGCTATCAGCGGCCACACTACCCAGTTGGACGGCCCGACGGAGCAGGTTACCAAGGTCGTTAGCAAACGTCCTGGTGACATCATTCGTTACCCAAGGGACAGGCCCGACTTCGGAGATTATAAAACTACCGGCATCAATAGGCCCGGCAAGAGCTGACTGCAGCACCCAATATGGATTTGGCTGTGTCTCACAAAGGCGCTTAACCAGGGCCAGCAACGCGTCAGCCCCTGAGGCGTGATTGAGTAGTAGTGAGGCACAGAGCAGACCCATTGCCCCGCCTGTACGATCATTCGTGATAAACGCCGGATGCGCCACTTGGTATGACTGGAGGGAAGCAAATACCGCGTTATCGCTTGCCAACAGTTGCCTCAGCAACTGGCGCGCTGCGTCGAGATCCGCAGAATCTGATGGCACCTTAAATGGAATCTCCGCCCGTGCAAGCATCTGTCTGAGAGATTCTTCAGCGGTCACCCACGAACTACTCTTCCTCGCAATCAGAGCGCTGGCCAGCTTCGGTGCTCGAGGGCCTACTAGGCATCGCGAAAGGAAGCCATTCAGCACATGAACCGGTTCTGCGTTCGTAGTGGCCGTACTGAAGACAAGCGTCTCGGTGACGTTCTCTCTGAACCATGGGGTGAGTTCGATGCCGGCCACGAACGTCATGGGTTAACCTCGATTTCTGGACGGCGCCCGCCTCGCACGGTGACTCTTGTAACTACACCACTAGAGTGGTCGACTGCAATAATCTCGGGGTCAGTCTCTGGCTTGACCGGCGCCTGGCCAATAAAGAGGTCAAGCGCCATGTCTAGTGCCTCTTGAGTCCTATCTGAGTGGATCGTTCGAGGCTGATGCAACTGGCGCCAAGTTTCATAGTCGAGTGAAAGGACGGCTCCTTTGCCTTGCTTCCATGTAAGCTCGAGTTTCGATGGCTTGAAGCCAGCAGACTCCACGCCATGATCTTCGTGCAGATAGGGCAACCGAACCGCGAGCTCGTCCGAGCTGATAGATGCGCTAGCAGCCAATACTGACGGTCGAGTCACAGCTGTTAGGCGATGGTGTCGACTGAGGTGGAGTTGCTTCCCACCGCCCACCTTGAGGCGGTAACGGTTTATTTCAGCGACTACCCGTTGGACTGCGCGTTGAGGCTCATCTTGAGCTTCTTGAAGCAATTCGACATATTCTGGAATATGTGACTGCCTATCAATGATTTCCTCAACACGCAATTCTGCTGCGAGAAAGAACCAGGCTCGCTTGGCCGCCGCAAATGCTTTGAGAGCTCCGCTTCGATCTCTCCTGTCGATGACAGCAGGATTAAATAGCGGAACTTCAAGTGCGACGTCGACTCGCCGGTTGCTGCCTAGCCACAAGTGACTGTCAATGGATGAATTTGCACTGTGGATAGGGTCAAATTCTCGGCTGATCAGTCGACCAAGCGATGTCGCAGGGTCAAAGACTCTGGACCACCACCATCCAGGTAGCTTCTGAGCATCGCGTCCACGAGTCGGGCATTGCCAACCAAAGAACAGTTCGGCGAGAAATACCCACAATTCTCGAGCGGTAAGTCGAAGTCCCGACTGTCCCAGCAGGGACAGGAGGATCGTGAGCCGGTCAGCCGCTTGGGGCGAGCTGGCGAGTAGGTCTCGGCCGGCTGTACGCGGGCACGTAGTGTCATCGCCGCATGTTCGGCACGGATCGACTGCAGGCAACAGGGCGGTCAAGGGCCCGAGCAACGAAGCCCGCATGAACCAGTTGCCGACCCGCAAGGTTGACCAGGAGGACCCCCCTCGGATCGTCCATCTGCTCGCCCCGGGCTCGGGCGTGCGTCACCTCGCGCACCTGCTCGTAGAGCCCGTCGCCTTGTAGTCGCGCCAGCGACGACAACGGGCCCTCGTTGAGTGTGATGACGAGTTGGCAGTCTTTCGCAGTAGCCGCCTCGGTCCATGCCAGGATTGCCGCATCATCCAGTGTTGCCGCATCTCGGATGAACAGGCGATCCCCCGATGTCAGCGCATCAGGAGAACGATCCTCTGCCTCAATGGATCTTCTCGGCCTACTCGCATCGAGAGCCATCGACAGCAGGTGACTCTTGCCGTCCCCTGCGTTGCCAGTGATCACCACGTGTTGGCCGTCGTCAAGACCCTGCGTCACAAGCTCAACGAGTGGATCCTCCACGTTGAGCTGGCGCCTAACGTCAACAGGCCAGGAATCTGCGTACACTTCGCCGCGCCGGAACAGCATGGCAAGGTCTGTCATCGATGAGTCGCGGATGATGGCCGTCTCCCCCTGGTGCGCTGTCCACGTTGCCCCACGAGACCACGCTACAGAAGCCGACTGACAATCACCTGCAACTTCAGGCAGAACGATCAGAAGGCGAGCGTCAGTTGCTCCGGCTCGTTGGGAGCAGGCCCAACCTCCCTCATCATCCCGGCCAGTTCATCGATGAGATCTGGGGTGCAGCGAGCCTGTTCAGCCAAGAGGCCGCCTCGAGCACTCACCCACCGGTCCCACCACTGCTTCGAGAGATCGATCGCTGTTGCCCCAGACACGTCCCCCGCGGGCTCCCACCCCAAAAGTACGCCTCCTGGGTCGTTGACTAGGGGCAGGGCATACATGGGGCGACGGGTGTCGTGTCTTCTGAGATCAGGAAGTCCCAATCCGGACAAAGCCTTTCCAATCGCCCTAAAGCGAGCGCTAGCGCCTTCCCCGAACGTTCTAGTGATATGCGAGTACCCATCCGCCGCGATGTTGTATTCATCGATAGCGTCAATGGTGTCTCCGGCAACGTGGAATGAGCCAAAACCACGCGTCTCACCGATCCGAATCCATCGCCTGCCACCGCTAGAAGCGCGGTTATATTGAGAACTGTGGCCTGGGTACAAGCCACTGGTAAATACTACCAGCGGACCGGGATTTGGAATCTTTTCCCGGACCTCAGGCTTATAGACAGTGGCAGCGATCTGCCCTAGTGGCCGGTCCCGCCCCCAGGCCTCGAGTACAGTCTCGCTGCCTGCCACGGCGGCTGCCAATTTACCAGCCCGCATGGGTCCGAACGGTGGCGCAGCACCGCAGACGCTCATTTCTAGAGCGACAAACCCCATGTGATAGTGCCAGATCTTACGCAGACCTGAATCCACCAATCGCCGCATAAGTACGTCCTCACGCAGAAATTGAGCGGGATTTGAAGAATCCAAACAGGCACTGAGTCCTGCAAGACCAAGGCTAAGCTCAGCGGCAGTTTCTGCACGCTTTGTCTGCGCAAGGAGTTGTCGAGCCAAATCACGTTCATCCGACTTCCGGGCATCGTTGTACGCATCACGGAAGCGGGCTGCCAGTTTTTGCAAACCTTCTGCTTGCTGTTTTCCGCCTGAAGGATTGATGGACGGTAGCCCGTCCGGATTCACTGCTCCAAGCAGGGATGTCAGAACTTGTGCCGTAGCTGAAATCCTGTCTTTGGCGTCGGAGACATCGCCCAATCGGTCGACAAAGCCTCCGGGGCCACCTTCTGCATTACGTGAGGTAAGCCCAAGCCAGGAGTCTCTGCAGCGAATTTCAGGAACAACATTGCGGAATTGCGCAACCCCCAGCGGCGTGCCTGGGAATTTCCTGTCCTCAAGTACTACCGAGACCTCACGGCCAGGTGCGCTGGCATCCGGAGTCATAGACCAAGTAGCGCGTACGGCCCTCCACAGTGCCCTTCCAGCACCCTGCCCTGCGACGGTGAGCTGAAGTTCTGGTGGGCCGTCTGCAAGCGCAGCAATGCATTCCTGCGAGCGATACTGGCTTTTCGCGAGTGTTCCCAGGAGACGCTCAAAGGATTTGCGCTGACCTGGAATCCTTAGGGCGTTCGTGCGCGCCTGTCGATATAGCGTTCGGAGCGCTTCCCGTCGTTGCGATTCGCCGACATTTCCGGCTTCCAGCAGAGGCGCGAGAACAATATCTTCACCCTGAAGCAGGGGATAATATCCCGAATCAATGTAGTCCCGCAAGATAAGCAGGGTCGCTCGAAAGGCCTTAGCCGATGGAGTATCCTGCCCGCAGTTTTGAACTTCGCGCTTCAATAGCTCCCGGATCTGACTGGGTAGCTTTCCGTCAAGCGAAGTGGCAATCTGTTTGAACTTGGGGCCCAGTGCACCAAGTTCCTCTGGCTGAAATTCAACCAGCTTATCTACTGGGATAAGCAAAGGGGTGCGGTCATCCATAAGCACAGGGTAGCTGCTCGAGTCATCGTATGGGAGCGTTAGGGACAGAAATCCGTCGACCATGTGCCATTGGACCTGGGCGGGTCGCCAGTCTGCCGGCGCACCCCTCTCATCCGCGTTCAGTGGATCCTCCGATCATGACCTTGCCGCTGGCTGCCGCACCGTGAAGGCTACCGGCCCACCAGGGCGCTCAAGCATCAGGCGCTCCTGCAGGCGACTTGGCGCGCCTCAACGGACTCAGCATGAGGTCCGGCTACAGACGCCAGGTGGGGTGTTCCGGCTGCAGACGCCAGGTGGGTGCTTGGTGCAGACGCCCTGAGATTGCTACGACCGCTGACACCGCTTCCCGTCGCTCCCGCACAGCCTGGCACCGGGCCGCGGGTCTGCTCGTGCAGGTGGCTGTGCGGCAAAGAGGGAGGATGGGGTCGCACCCTTGGGTGGCGAACGCCTCTGCCGTCGACGCACTGCGCGCGCTGGGGCGCCTCACCAGTCCGCTGTAGAGGGCCACCTGTTCTCGCAGCATCGACCAAAGGGGGCTAGCGGCCCCGAACTAGGTTGGTAGGGTCCGCTGCAAACCAACTCGTTCCGTGATCGCCTCGCCCCTCAAGGGAATCATGATGCCCGGCTCTCCCACCAAGGCCACTGATCCCACCTCTGCCGCAAAGTTGATCTCCGATCATGCGATCGGAGCAACCGTAAGCACTTTTCGAGTGTTCGGAATCAATAGCCTGAAAACCTACTCGGACCCTGATGCACTACAGGGCCAAGCGCTAGAGTCTGTTGCAGAAGTCGAAAATACCCTTCAGCTCAAATTCACACGTCACTCCATTGATGTTGACTTGCAGCGGACGGGGTCCGTGATCTGGCACGCAATTGATAACACCTCCGCCAGCAAGAGCCCGACGGGTAGACTCATCTTTACCAATGGCTTCGCTTTGACATTCGCTGAACCTGCGAAAACGAAGCGTATCGCGTTTTGGGTCAAGGAGGCGTCCACCTGATCGATTTGCTGGGTCTTCGATTGATTCGCAATTCGGGTCCGTACGCGATAAGGGCGGCGATAGCAGTTAGCGCGGATAGCATAAATGAGCGCTAAAGTCCATGCGCCGGCTGCGAGTTGCCCCGTGACCGACGGCCTGCTGCCTCGCAGTGGATCGCTTCAGAGAGCAGCTTTCACGACCGGTCGAACTCGTTGAGTTGGCGGCACGCCGCGGACTATCTGTGGACGGGAAGCCGCTGTGTGACGCCTTGAGGGGCCATGACCTGCAGCGATACTCGTCATGCAGACGGCCTCCGGAGCCGTGTGCGCAGGTTCGAATCCTGCCGGGGGCACTCGTCGGTCAGCCAGCCAAGAACAAGCTCTGACCAGGGCGAATGCCGTCACGAGAGAGGGCGGGAGTCAGTCTCACTGACTCCCGCCCTCTCTCGTTGTCTCTCAGTGTTCGCGACACACCTCCGACACACACCGGCATAGCGCGACTGGAGCTCTGGTTAACCCTGATCAAGCCGGGCGCTTTGACCAGCCAGGCCGCACCAGCGGCTCTGCGGCCCGCCCATCGAATGGCGACTTGCAGGTCTGCCTTGCGCGGTAAGGTCTGGGGATGCGTTCTACCGAGCCCTGTTGGTCCGCATCCCGTAGTCGTCATTCTCGCAGTCCATCGCCTTGCTGAACCGCTGTCGGCAGTGACCGTTGCCGTTGTCACAGGCACCTCCGGCCCTGCCACCACCCATTCCCCATTGGCCCCGAGTGCGGCGTACGAAATACGACGAGTCTCACGCCAACTGCACTGACCTGCGCACAGTGGACGAGTCGAGACTTCGGAAACATCTCGGTCTCCTGGATCAAAGCAAGTAGAAGACTGCTTTCGCGTGATCATGGGGCTGTCATAGGCCTTGTTGGTGAAGAAACATCAGCACAGTGAGCGACTCTGTCGGGATCTTGAGGTTCCAAGGTCATTTGCCTTGGCGCCACCAGAGGGAGCGGGGTAGGCCGCGGGCTTCGAGGTACTGCGGCGAAATGCTTTTCGTCCACCTGCTCCAACAACCGCCGGCACAGTGGTGGTCGTGCGGCGCCGCGCGTCAACGGGCCAGGGAAGAGTATGTGGGCGGAGAAAGGGGCAGGGTGTCGAGTGCACGGTGTGATCTGAGGGCCGGACGGGTCAGTACCGGCCCGGCGTCCTCGTCGCAACTGTGGCCGACGATGACGAAGTCGTGCGCAAGGTGCCAGACGAGGCCTGGACGGGCCAGGTCGTTGACCGACATGGGGGTTCCCCGGCCCAGGATCTCGACGTTGAGGGTAGGGGTGCCCTTGCCGCATTCGGCGAGGCGGCGTTCGTAAAGCAAGCTACCGATTCCCATTCCGCGGAATTCCGGGAGGACTTCGGACGAGCACAGGTACACGCTCGTGCAGTGGGCGGTCGTTCCGTCCAAGTTCACGTAGTTGAGCCGGCGACTCTCGTACCAGGACGTGCAGCCGATCACCCGGTCTCGGTACAGGGCGCAGAGGTAGGTCTGGCCGGGGGCGGGGTGGCGGGTGGTCCGTACGGGGGCGAGGCTATCCAGCGTGGTTTGATCCAGGAACGCAAGGAAAGCAGTCATCTGTTGGTCGTCGATCAGCTTTGTATGCACTTCAGCCTTGTCGATCACAACTCCTCCGGCCCCAGCCCCTCGGGTCAGTCCCGGCCCTACCAGTCGGCTCGGAACCGTGTCGTCATGAACTCCTCCAGCATGGGTCTGCCCGGCATCAACTGGGGCACGTTCATGCCCCAGTTCGGGTTGCCCTCCAGGATTAAAGGGCCGCGGTCCGACAGCCCCACGTCCCAGCCGATCGATCCGACGCAGGGGAACAGGTCGTGCGCCGCGGTGCACATGCGGCGCAGGGTTCTGGCCTGGGACGTCGGAAGTTTGTACGTGCACGTGTCTTGGTCTCTGCCCTGCGCATCCAGTCCGTCTCCGCAGGAACCGTCTTCGTGTACCAGGTGGGCAGTGCCGCCCTGCCTTCGGTTGGCCGCCACTGCGCCCGGTGCGCCGCGGAACAGGACCATTCCCGCTACTTCCGTGCGGCCCCGGAGTTTGGAGGTGACCACCCTCATGGTCGGCAGGGCGGTGTCTCCCGACGTCGCGAACCAGTCGTCCGGCCGGAGCAGTTCTTCGGCCACCAGGCGGCCCGAGCGGGTGAGGCCCTCCAGCACGGGGCTTCTCTTTTCCGGCCGGTGGCTTGCTCGGGCGACCCAGACCGATTCGCCTTGCAGCCCGTAGCGGTCCTTCAGCATCCAGCGCGTTCCGTGCGGGATAGCCGGGTGGGAGAACTCCAAGGTACCCGGGACGTCGCCTTCACCTCCGGCCCACACCCTCGTCCCCGGGCCGAGCCCGGTCTGGTGCGGGGCCTCGATTTCCACGGCCCTGAGACGGCGGTTGCATTCCAACTTGTCGTTGACGAGCGCAGCCGCAACGGCGCAGTTGTTCCAGTCCCGGTATTCGGTACGGCGTGCTCTGGGCACGACACCACGCAGTGCGGCGAGGTCCCGTCTGCCGCACTTGCGCAGTGCCGCGATGTCACGGCTATCGCAACTGGTTCGCAGTGCCATGAGTACGGCGTCGAGGAGCGGGTGGTCCTGGCTTATCGCCTGCCTGTGGCGCCATACGTCGGTTCCGCCCTTCACCCCGTAGAGGAGCGAGCGGAGTGCCCGGCCCGCAGCGCCCGTGCCGGTCATAGCGACCATCACGGTGCCCCAGGTCAGGCGCGGCGAGGTCTCATCCGTCAGCTGTCCCCGATGTGCCCCGCACACGAATCGGGCGGCGAGACCCATCGGCAATGGACGAGTCGGCAACGCAGGAGCGCTAGTCATGGGTCACCTCACGCGACCGTTCCAACTCCACGTCCGACCAGTTTCGCAGCACCCGGTTCCTGATCGTCCGTGCCGTCGCCGCCTCGAACTCCGCGACCGCGCGGGAGGCCGGGTCCGAACCTGTCGGCAACTGCCCGGCGTCGAAGAACTCGCGGAGTTGGGCCAAGGCGGTGCGGTCCAGGCCGGATCGTACGAACGCCTCGTAGTTCAGGCGGAGGAAGCGGGCCGGGTTGCCGACCACGAGTTGTCCTATGCCCACCGTGCGGGTCACCGCGGCGGCCATGCCAGCGAAGGACCAGTGGCCCATGACCGTACGGGGGTGCAGCGAGCTTCCGATGCCCAGACCGCTCCAGTCGAGCATGACGCCGTGGCCTCCCACGGCGCAGTTGACGGACAGGGTGACGTGGGAGCCGATGCGCGAGTCGTGGGCAAGCAGGCTTCCTGCGCCTACGGAGCTGTTGTCGCCGATAACCGTGGCATCCCCGACCGGGGCGTGCATGACGGAGTGCTCGCCGAAGTAGTTGCCCGAGCCGATGCTGACCACACCGGTCCTTCGCCAGGCGGTGCCCTGTCGGTGGGCCTGGCGGCACCGCCCGCCGATGACCGAGTAGGCGCCGAAGAAGTTGTCGTCCCCGATGACCGCAGGGCCGGAGATCACCACGCCGTGCTCGAAGGTGTTCCGTCGGCCCATCGTGACGTCACCGATGATTACCGGCTCCGTGACCATGGCGGCTGCCTCTCACCAGTCGGGTATACCCAGGGCTTTCCGCACCTCACTGGTGCAAGTTCTGATCAGGTCGATCGTCTCGTCCCGCAGCGCAGGCCTCAGGCGGGGTGCGGAGAGCCGCCACTGAGTGACGATCTCGCCGTAGCCGTCCCTGCGGGCGCAGTCGGGCAGGTGCTCGTAGGACCAGAGCGAGACGTCCCAGCCGACCGCGCGCAGCGCTAGGTACTCCTCGGCGATCTTCCGCCAGCGCTCGGCGTAGAAGACGGCGTACCAGGAGTCGGGGCCGCCATACTGCTCCGCGATGTCTCCGTGACGCTCGGGGTCACACATCGAGCGGTAGGCCGCGGCCGGCTCACGGAGGAGAAAGACGATGCGTCGCCGGGTGGTGTGCCGCAGTAGCTGCTGCTCGGCCCAGGTGCTCAGGACGGCGGTAGTGTCCGGGGTAACGGCCAGGCGGTCGAGGTAGTGCTGAATGCCCGCCATGCCGGTGGTGTCCATTATGAAGCCGTCGGCCCGTCGTGCGAACTCCGCCCGCTGCGCTGCACGGCCCTGCTTCACCCAGTATCGGTGCTGGATAATGTCCGGCTTGTTGTGAACCGTCAGGCCGGACCTGGCCAAGGCGTGTCTCACGTAGGTCGAGCCGGAGCCACCCATGCTGCAGAAGATCACCGGGTCAGAAGAGTTCAAGGCGATCACCGTCCGAGAGGATGCGAACCTCAGCCTCGCATCCCTGGAAGGCGCCCAGCATTGCGTCCTCCTCGGCCGACGGGATCCCGATGTGCGTCAGCAGTACGGACTCCAACCGATCGCGTTTGTGGACCAGCTCGGCGATGTCCGCCGCACCCGCGTGCCCGGCGTTTCCGGACAGGCCGCCGCCGCAGTCGACGACCAACGCCCGTACCGAATCGTCCACCGCGCTCACCAGACGGTCGTCACAGATGGCGTCGCCGGAGAACACGGTGTTAAGCACTCGGTAGCCGACGGCCTCGGTGCCTCCGTGGGTGACGGGGTAGGCGGTGACGGGCAGTCCCGCCGCGCCTTCCAGCTCGCCAGCGCGGTCCGCATCGACCGGCCTCCAGTCGATGCGGGGGGCGTTGCGTCGTTCCTCCAGTCCGAAGGGGGCGAGTAGTGCCCTTGCGATACGGATCGTCTCCTGCGTGCCGTGAATGGCGAGGGGCTTCTCCCGGAACAGACCCAGCATCCACAGCGAATGGATCAGGCTGGGGAGGCCGTAGACGTGGTCGACGTGGCCATGGGTGAGGTAGAGGTGGCGGAGGGCGCCGGGGTCGAGACCGTGGCGCAGAATCTCGTGCGCGGGGCTACCGCTGCAGTCGATAGCCAGCAGCGAACTACCCGTTTCGATGAGATACGAGGAGTTGGCTCGCGCGGCGCTCGGTTTGGCGGATCCGCTGCCCAGTACATGGACCGTGCCCCTTGCGTGTTCCATGGCGTCTCCCGATGCTGGTGATGCGTGGTGTCGTTCTTCGTTCATTTCCGTCCCCTCACCTCGCCTCACCTCTCCTCTTCGAGTTCCTGCCAGTTACGCACACTGGAGTTGTGTTCGGCGAAAAGGCGCTCGATGTCCAGTGACCGGCGGCCGGCTTCCACCGCTTCGCGGATCGCCTTGACTCGTCTTCGGATACTTCTCCGTTCGAGACCGCCCCGGAAAATCGGGGTCATGGTGTGGAGCAGTACCGGATCACTGACCGCGGAGGCGTATTCGTAGGCCACTCGTGGTTCGACGCCACCCGTCAGCGCGGGGAGGCTGGCCTTTCCAGTGTTCCTGCTGTTCAGCAGAGGCATGATGGCCTCGTAGAGCGTTCCGCGGCGCAGTGCGGGGATGCTGAGCAGCCCGATGTTGACCACGTCGCCGCCCATGGCATTGATCATTGAGGCGTAGGCGGACTGGCTCCAGGACGTGCGTCCCGAGGGGTAGGAGGTGAGGGTGTAGGCGAAGATCGGCACGTTCCAGGCGCGCAAGTATTCGAAGACCGAGAAGCCCATTGCCACCGGGCACATACGGATGCCGATCGTGACGTTGGGGACCTGCGGTTGCAGCGTCGTGGCGATCTTCTCGACCAGCTGGACCGCGTACTCCAGTCTGCTGGTCGCGTTGAAGAAGAGCGCGACCGGGCGGCCCGCCGTCGCTTCCTCGGCCACGGCGACGGCGCGCGTGGTCAGTTCGTAGTCGTTCACGTTCAGGCTGAGGTCAGTGATGACCTGCACCCCGGCCCGGACCAGGGTGCGGCTCACCTCGTCCCAGGACTGCCGGGCGGCCGTCTTCGGTACAGGTACCGAAAGCCAGGGAGCGGGAGAGGTTGACCCGTCGAGGAGGTCGGCTCCGCGGACCGGGCCAGGGAAAAACGTGTCGTTGCTGAGAAGGCTGAACGCGCTGAGCGTCACGCTCCTGATGGCGGGATCGCGGAAGCTCGTGCCGCCCAGCAGGGCGACAAGTCCTGCCGAGCCGCGCTCGGCCATGCCGAAGGAGGTGAGATCGAGGTTGACGCTGAGAGACAGCCTTGGGTCGTCCTGGCTGGTGTTCGTGCGGTAGGCCATGTCGATCTCGGCCCGGCTGTCGGTTCGGTGGGCCAGCAGTCCGGCCCTGACGGCGGCCACGAGCCGGTCGGCGTGCGAGGACGGGTCGAGGACGAGGTCGTACTCGAGTCGTAAGGTCATGCTGGCTCGATGGGTCCGACGAGCGCCCAGAGCACGGCGGCGGTCGTGGTGAGGTTCAGCGCCACGGCCCATGAGCCCAGGCCGGTGTAGTGGGCCGCGGCTGTGGAGACGATGAACGCGACGAGCGCGAACGCCGCGGCGAACTGGAACCGCACTGAGCGACGCCACATACGCGCGTTTTCCTCCAGGCTTTCGGATTTCACCGATGTACGTAACGTGGCCAGCGCCACGAAGACCGTGGTGGCCGTGCCGTCGAACTGGGAGAGCAGGCCCATCACGGTGGTGTCGCGACTGATCGACAAGCGCTCGGTGGCCTCGTGAACGGCGAGGGTCGCCAGGGTCATGAGGAACACGGGCATCCGCAGCACGCGCACATGGAACTTGGTACGCACCTCCGGCCGCCCTAGTAGGACCGGACGAACGGGCCATTCTCGTCGAGCGCATCGCCGACCCTGAGCGCTCGCAGGGGGGGCATCGTCATATAGGCCTCTTCCGGGGTCATCCACACGACGTCCGAAGCCTCGTCCGAAGCGCTCGGTTCACCTCCCGCCACACCGCACAGGAAGGCAATGGATATCGTCCTACGAGGGGTGTTCTTGTAAACGCCCGTGAGTTTCACGGGATCCACGGTCACGCCGGTTTCCTCAAGGACCTCACGGACGAGACCCCGTTCCAGTCCTTCCCCGACTTCCAGTAGCCCTCCCGGCGGCACCCAGGTGCCGTCGTCCACCCGCTTGATCGCTAGGAGACGACCGTCGTCTCTCAGGACGATGCCGGTGACGCTGACGATATGAAGCGGCACTGCAAGATCGGAATCCATGCACGCCCCCAACAGTCCGTCACATTCTAGCGGGCTATGACTTGCATCACGCAAGACGCGAGACGCCTGTTGGAGCGCGGTCGTTGTCAACATCTCGGCATTGAGCGACTTGGTCGGGGCTTTGCGATCTGCTCACGGAGCCGGGTCACCGCGGCCTGACACGTCACAAGGCTGCCGAACGCTTCAGCGCTGCGCCCCAGTTCACAGTTGTTCGCGCCGACCAGGCGCCATGCGACCGGTTTCTCCCCTTCTTCCGGTCTCTGTGGCGATACTCGCACTGCGTACAAAAACCGCGGCCGAACCATCGAAACCACCCACCCCTCCATCTTTCGCCTCTGCGCTTTTCGCCACTGGCCGAAAGACCTCCCCAAGCGCCCCTGACAGTGGCGGGTTGCGTAGGGCCTGTGTGCACAGCGAGGTGAAGGCCGAACGGGGGGTAGGTGAATGGGAAGCTCCGATAAACCCAAGGTAATCGTGATCAAGATTCTGGTGACGCTGTGCGGCTCCCGCGAGGGCTGGGGCGCCTGCGCCCGCATGAGCTGCCCGCTTATGTCGCCACGGCGGTCGTCCGGCAGATCGAACAGGGCGGACATGGCTCCGCCTCGCCGCGTGAAACGGGCGAGGCGGAGTGCCAGGGGCTCGGCCTGGTCCGCACGGCAGCCCGGTCGGGGCGCCGTACGGACCGTGCCGGGCCGGGCCTGTGCGGGTCAGCCCGTGGGCATCAGGACGCGGGTGGCTCCTTCCTCCTTGTTGTGCTTGTTGTGCTTGTTGTGCCGGTCGGCCCAGTTGGCGAGGGCCGTACTGCACGCGTGATCGAGATGGCGCAGGTCGAGCAGGTCGAGCTCGATGTGCCGGTCCTTCGGCAGTCCCTCGAGGCTGTCGAGGATCCTGGGCAGACGGAGGAAGGTCGCGTTGCCCGAGACGACCACACGGAGGGGGCCGCTGCGGTCGGAGTCTTCGTCGACATGCACCTGGACGTGCGACGTCTCCCACGCCGTCTTGGCGATGGCGAGCAGCAGGCCGGCCAGCACGCCCTCGAACATGTTGGTCGCGACGATGGCGACCGCGGTGGCCATCAGGATCAGCGCCTCCCCGCGGTGCTCGCGCCACAGCGGCCCGAGTTCCTTCAGCGGGATGAGCTTCCAGCCGGAGAAGACCAGGATGCCGGCGAGCGCGGCGACCGGTATGAGGCCGAGCGCGGCCGGTACGAGCGCCGCGAAGAGCAGCAGCCATACGCCGTGCAGCACCCGTGACGCCTTCGTCCGGGCACCCGCTTGCACATTGGCCGCGCTGCGCACGATGACCGCAGTCATCGGCAGCGCCCCAAGGGCTCCGCAGAAGGTGTTGCCCGCGCCCTGCGCCATCAACTCCTTGTCGTAGTCGGTGCCGGGGCCGCTGTGCAGCCGGTCGACGGCAGCGGCGCTGAACAGACTCTCCGCCGACGCGATGAGCGTGATGGCGACGACCGTGCCGATCGCCCCGACCACTCCGGCATCCGTGATCCTGCCGAGGTCGTCGGTGGACGGTGGCCGGATCGCGCCCAACAGCCCCTGCACCTCGACCCGCTTCACGGGCAGTGCGAACAGCGCCACGACGGTGGTGGTCAAAGCCACGGCGGCCAGCGGTGCGGGGACCACTCGGACCTTCGGCGGCAGATGTTTCCAGAAGGCCATCAGTACGACGGTGACCGCGCCGAGAGCGAAGGCGGTCAGAGCCTCCGGCGTACGGGCCGTACGGATCAGCATCTCTGGCAGGCCCGCGAGGTTGGCGGGGCCCGAGCCGGGCGCCTTCGCGTCGGCCATGGCGTAGAGCTGACCGGCGATCAGTACGAGGCCGATCCCGGCCAGCATCCCTTCCACCACGGCGATGGAGATGGCGCGGAACCAGCGGCCCAGCCGCAGCGCGCCCATGACCAGCTGGAGCACGCCCGCTGTGAGGACGAAGACGCCCAGGGCCCCGAGTCCGAATTCGTTGACGGCTTCGAGGACAAGGACGGTCAGCCCCGCGGCGGGTCCGCTGACCTGGAGGCTGCTCCCGGGGAGCAGTCCGGTGACAAGTCCGCCGACGATGCCGGTGACCAGGCCGAGTTCCGCCGGGACGCCGGAGGCAACGGCCACGCCCACGCACAGCGGCACGGCGACGAGGAATACGACGACGGACGCGGTGAGATCGGCTCGCAGCGTCGAGGCGGAGGGTCGCTCCGCGCGCTGCGGCGCCGCCCGCCGGTGGCGTCCGCGGTTCCCGCGTTCGCGGGTGTCGGCGGCGCTCACAGCGGAAGGAACGCGTCGTCGTGCGGCCGGTGGACGAGCACGGAGCCGGTGTCTATCTCGTAGAACCAGCCGTGCAGGTTCAGCCGCCCTTCCGCGACCCGTCGGGCGACGCATGGGTAGTCGCGCAACTGCCGGAGCTGGCACAGCACATGGTGCTGGACGGCCTCGGCGATGGCCGGTGAAGAAAGGTCGGTGAAGAGGGGCGGGGGTGACGCACTCTCCAGCCAGCCGCGGACCGCGGGGACGGCGGAGAGGTCTTCGCGGCGCGCCATCGCGCCGACGGCACCGCAGTGGGAGTGGCCGCAGACGACGATGTCGGCGACGCCGAGCACCTCGACGGCGTACTCGATGGTGGCTGCCTCGCTCGAGTGCCGGTCGGGGTCGTGTTCGGGGATGATGCTGCCTGCCGTGCGGAGTTCGAAGAGCTCGCCGGGGCGGGCTCCGGTGATCAGTGAGGGGATCACCCGCGAGTCGGAGCAGGTGATGAACAGCGCTTGTGGGGACTGGCCTTCCGCCAGGCGGCCGAACTCGTCGGCGCGGGCGGCGGCCCGGTCCCGGAAGGCGCGGGCATTCTTCATGAGCATGTGCATGGGGGTGTTCCTCCAGCGCGCCCAAGGCGCGCGGTGGTGAGTCGTCATGTCGGATCGCAGGTGCTGAGTGGGGGAAGCCGTGCGGGAGCCGACGAATCGATCAGAGGCGGAACACTTGCAGCACGGCGGGCCGTGCTGCGGGGTGCTGTCCGGGCGGCCCGGGATTGTGCCCCGTGCACCAGGAGTCGGTGGAGCACCCGGGAGGCGGCGGGGTCGCCCTCACCGGTCGGGCGGAGGGGGGACGATCGCCTGTGGGCGGGGCGTGGGCGGTCAGCAGGCTGTTGGGCCGGCCGCCGTTGCGGTAGGGGGGCGGCTTGTCCAGGGGATCCGGATCGTCCCGGGACGAGTCGGCGTGTGAGCCGCGCAAGCCGTGTTCGTTGGGTGAGTTGGCCTCACCGGGTGGGCCCAGTGAGTCTGGTGGCTCCGGTGGGCCTGGTGAGCGCGGTGGCTCGGGTTCGCCGGGCGACTCAGGTATGGAGTCGGCCTCTCGGGAAGTCCCTCCGGCGTCCAATTCCACTTCTCCGGCGGCGTCTACGGCCGCCTGGCAGAACAGGAGGACCGCGAGCAACAGGGTGCACAGCGCTGCGAATGCGTCCGCTGCCGCGATACGCCGTGTCACGGTCCCTCCCCGACTTCAGTCCTCAGCAATTGGTCCAACTGGTCAGTAACTCCAGCCTCTTCAGTCACTGTGACAGCACGACGGCACAAAAGTCAGCGATTCGTTAAACATTCGTGAGCGTCACACCACTTGACAGCAGTCATCTGGCGGCGCTACCGCGGGTCACCCCAGTTGAGGCACTGGTTGGGTCCGGGCACCGGCGAGCGAGTATCGGGGGCCGGTCAACTGGGCGCGGGCCGCGAGGCATTCGCCGTCGTCCGCGCTCATTCGCCAGGGGTGCGCGACGCAGTTCGGATGATGCCGTCACCCCGTCACCGGCCCCCAAGAAGGCGCCCCCGGTCGTCTACCGCTGGTTCACCGACCCCGCCGCCCGCGCGATCTATCCGCCCGACGAGCACCCGCACCACTGCCGGGTCTTCGTGGCCGACCTCCATGCGGTCGCCGCCCGGCGCGGCCGCGACACCGAGGCTGCCAGGATGGTGGCCGTACTACGGCGGCGCAGCGAGGAGTTCGCCACCCTGTGGGACACCCACGACGTCGCCCTGCGCCGGGTCGACCACAAGCGAATCGTCCACCCCGCGCTGGGCGTCATCGAGCTGGACTGCCACAGCCTGTTCAGCGAGGACGGACGCCAGCGCCTGCTGTGGTTCACCGCCCCGCCCGGCACCCAGGGCGCCGCCCAGCTGGAACTGCTCTCCGTCATCGGCACGCAGGACATGGCGGCGAGCGAGAGCGCACTCCGCGAGGGAGCAGGGGTGCACGCCTCCCGCGAGGGAGCAGGGGTGAACGCCGACTTGAGCGAGTGAGCAGGAATTATCCGTAACGGACAACGGGCGCATCGCGCCGCGCCCCCGACTCGCGTCCTGCGATCAGCGGGCGCTCTCCGCGTCCGCGCGGGCCTGCGCATCGATGCGCGCCTTGGCGTCCTTCCAGGCGATCGGCAGCTCCTCCACCGGCACCTCCCAGAACGTGAAGGCCGAGCTGCGCATCGTGGATCGCAGGCCGATCATGATGCTCTTGTGGGGCTCGGTCCTCGCGTAGGTGTAGAGCGCTTCCTTGTCCTCCCAGGCGGACAGGGTGAAGAAGACGCCCTTCAGCAGCTGGGCTTCGAGGGACGCACCCAGCGCGCCCGGCGCCGAGCGCACCTGCCCCCAGGCGGAGAGCGCCTTCAGAAAGAAGCCCGGCACGTTCCTGATGGACTTCACCTCAAGGCGGGAGGCCATAACGAAGGCGCGGGTGTTGGGCTGAGCCGGGTTCGGCTTCGTCCAGGGAAGAGTTGGCACGATAGTCTCGCCTCCACAGTTGGTGAGTAGCGGTATCTATATTAGACAGTGCCGCTACCCAATGGCCAGTGGGAAGCAGGACCGGGATGCGAATTTCTGAGTTGAGCCGCCGCAGTGGGGTGTCCACCGCGACGATCAAGTACTACCTGCGCGAAGGGCTCCTGCCGCCGGGCCGCGCCACCGCGGCGACCCAGGCGGAGTACGGAGAGTCCCATGTGCGGCGCCTCCGGCTGATCCGCGCCCTGATCGGCGTGCGAGGGCTGTCGGTCAGTGCAGCCAAGGACGTACTGGAGGCCGTCTCCGAGCACGCGACCGACCTGCATGAGCTGCTCGGCCTCGTCTTCGGTGTCTGGCCTGCCTCCGGCGCCGCCAAGGACGAGGACGGCGAGGCGGACGACTCCGAAGTGAGCGCGCTGCTGGCGGAGATGGGCTGGGAGGTCTCGGAGCACAATCCCGCCCGTGACGTCATCACGCAGACGCTGCACACCCTGCGCTCTCTCGACGTGGACTACGACTGGCACTCACTCGTTCCCTACGCGCAGCTCGCCGAGAAAACCGCCACCCTGGACCTGGACCAGCTCGAAGGTCCGGACGATCCGCTCGAAAAGGCGGAGCGCGCCGTACTCCTTACGTTTCTCCTGGAGCCGGCGCTGCTGGCCCTGCGCCGCCTCGCGCAGGAAGCCGAGTCGACCGTTCGGTACCGCAGTTGACCTGAGTGGCATCACATTCACGTCGCTGCCAGGGTCTCGTCGGCGCCTTCCCAACCCAGTGCCTTGCCAACGGTTTTGCAGCCGATTCTGCCTGGAGGGTCAGGCTGGGTGTGTGGATGATGTCCAAGGGGCGGAGTGATGCGGGGACGCAATCCAGTGCCCCACCCGTAGCGCGTCAGGCAGAGCCTGGGGATGAGTCCTGAGCCCCTCTGTTGCCAGAAACCCCGACAGACACCCAGTCGAGACGACAGGATACGAACAATTGACTCATGGCCGGCGGATCAACACAGGCTCCAAGCCTGGCCGAATGCGCATTCTTGTGACTGGTGGAGCGGGGTTCATCGGCTCGGAGTTCGTGCGTCAATTGATGACGGGCTCGCTCCAGATCGACGCTCCGCAGGTGACCGTGCTGGACAAGCTCACCTACTCCGGGGTGCAGGCCAATCTCGCCCCGGTCGCCGATCTGCCGGGCTACCGCTTCGTCCACGGCGACATCTGCGACCCCGCCGTGGTGGACGAGGTGATGGCGGGTCAAGACGCCGTGGTGCACTTTGCTGCCGAGTCCCATGTGGACCGCTCCATCGCGGGGGCAATGCCGTTCGTCATCACCAATGTGCTCGGCACCCAGGTGCTACTGGATGCTGCGCGTCGGCATCGGGTGGGGCGCTTCCTCCATGTGTCGACCGATGAGGTGTACGGGTCGATCAGCGAGGGCTCATGGGCCGTCGGCCAGCCGCTCGCGCCCAACTCCCCCTACGCCGCGTCCAAGGCGGCCTCCGATCTCATGGTGCTGGCGCACCACCGCACCCACGGCATGGACGTCGTGGTCACCCGCTGTTCCAACAACTACGGGCCGTACCAGTTCCCTGAGAAGGTCATCCCCCTGTTCACGACCCGGCTGCTGGCCGGGGAGCCGGTACCTCTCTACGGTGACGGCTCCAACGTCCGCGACTGGCTGCATGTCAGCGACCACTGTCGCGGCCTGGCCCTGGCGCTGACCCGGGGCCGCGCTGGACAGGTCTATCACCTGGGCGGCGGGCAGGAGTTGAGCAATCTGGAGCTCACCGCCGAGCTGTTGCGGGCTACCGGAGCGAGCCGGGAGTTGGTCGAACAGGTGGCCGACCGTAAAGGCCACGATCTGCGCTACTCGCTGGACATCAGCGGCAGCCGGCAGGAGCTGGGCTACGAGCCACAGATCCCCTTCGCCCAGGGGTTGGCCGAGACGGTCGCCTGGTACCGCGACAACCATGCCTGGTGGGAGCCACTCCTGGTATCGGCGGCTGTCGCATGAATGGCTGCTGACCGGCACCCGCACACGCGCGGCCGGGTGCGCCTGGCCGTCGCCGTAGCCGGAGTTCATGTCGCCTCGGTGCAGGGCGACCACGGTCGCGCGCTGCCGGCCGTTGGGCCGGCAGCCGTCGGCGTCCAGGACGATCCAGGACGATGCGTCCGACTCGCGGGAACTGAGCCGGCGGGACATGGCTCCTCCCTGCGAGGGTCTCAGAGTTTCACGGCGCCGGAGTTGACGCAGGAGAGCAGGGTGCGGGCCTGGACGTTCACGTAGTGTCCATGCGCGGTGAGCGAGTTGAGCTGGCCGACGGTCACCCACTGGTAGCCGGACTGCGGATCGAGCGGGGCCGTGGCCTCGTCGGCCTCCACGAACAGATAGCGGATCTCCGCGTTCAGGAACCTGCCACCCTCCTCCGAATGGACCGCTTCGTAGCGGATGCGCCCGTCGCCCGGGGCGGCCGACACCATGTCGAGGAACGGGGGCCGGTGCTCGGCCGGCTGATGCTCCCAGTTCTCCGGTGTGCACTGGACCGTCGGTGCCAGCTCGACCGTGTCGAGGTAGCCGCCCTCCACCTTGGCGTGGACCAGCAGATGCGGTACGCCGCCAATGCGGCGGAACAGGAACGCCGCGATGCCCGTCCCGCAGGGCTCGAGCAGGGGCTGTGCCCAGCCGGTGACCTCGCGGCTGCCCGCCTCGACCGCGACTCCGGTCACCCGGAAGTAGCGGCCGTCCGGGCGCCCGAGACCCTCCGCGTCGCGCTCCCAGCCGCCCACGTCGGCCAGCGGGATGCGGCGCACCTCCACGTCGTGGCGTGCGCGCTCCGCGGTGAACCAGGAAAGCAGTTCCGTGTCGGAACACAGCGCGCCCGCTTCGGGCAGGGACATGGGGAAGCAGGAAATGACCGTACGCGCGTCCATGTTGACGACATTGTCGAGCCGTAGCAGCTCCCCGATCTGGCCGAGGGTCAGCCAGCAGAAGTCGTCGTCGACCGGCACATCGGCGTCCGTCTCCACCAGCATGTTCCGGTTGGACTTGCGGTAGAACCAGGAGCCGTGCTCCGACTGGAGCGAGTCGCTGAGCACCCGGCCGCGGCCGGGCCGCACGAAGTGGTCGAGGTACTTCACCTTCGAACCCTGGTGTACCCGCTGGTAGTTGCTGCGGGTAGCCTGCACCGTGGGCGAGAGTTGGAGGAGGTTGCGGTTGCCCGGCTCCATCTTCGCCTGCATCAGGAAGTGCAGGACCCCGTCGAACTCCTTGGCGAGTATGCCGAGTATCCCCACCTCGGGCTGGCGGATGATGGGTTGGCACCAGTCAGGTATCGGACCGTCGTCGACGGCGACCGACAGTCCCACCACGGAGAAGAACTTGCCGCTGCGGTGACCGAGGTCTCCGGTGCCGGGTGCGAAGGACCAGCCGTCCAGCTCGTCGAGTGGCACCCGCTCCACCTTGAAGTGATGGGCGCGGGCCCGCCCGGCGAGCCAGTCGGCGACGTCCTCGGTGCGCATCTGGTGGCCGCTTGCGGTCACCGCCGCCGACCGGGAGAGCCTGGCCGGCAGGGAGTGTTCGACGCGCGGGCGCAACAGCCTGGGGACGGTCTGCGTACTCACGACTGTGCCCGTTCGGTCTCGTCGGCGAGGAAGTCGACGGTGCTGCGCAGCGCCTCGGTGAGCGGGGTGCCGGGGCTCCATCCGGTGGCGCCGCGGAACGCCGAGGCGTCGATGGTCATGCTGGAGAAATCACCGGCCTCCGCGTGCGAGGGCGGCTCGACGGAAACCACCGGCACCGGCGACTTGCCCGTGCGCTCCGCGACCAGGGCGGCGACCTCCTCGAACACACCGCCCAGCGGCCGGCCCACGCCGGTACCGAGCAGCCAGTGCCGCCCGGCGAGCGCCTCGGCGTGGTCGGCGGCCGCGACGATGCCGCGGGCCACGTCCTCCACGTACAGCAGGTCGCGCCGAACCGTGCCGTCGTGCCACATCGTGATCGGCTCGCCGGCCAGCGCCCTGCGCGCCATCGCGGAGACGACGCCCCTGTCACGCGCGACGGAGTCCGGGCCGTAACCGAACAGGGTGGGCAGCCTGAGCGACGTACCGAGCAGCACGCCCCGGTCGTTGGCGGCGAGCAACAGCCGTTCCGCAGCCAGCTTCTGACGGTCGTACTCACCCGCTGGCCGGTCGGATTCGGTGCCGTCGAGTACGTCCTTGTCGCACGGACCGGCCTGCCCGACGGTCCCGGTGAACAGCACCTTCGTACGCGGCCCGTCCTTCTTGTCGGCGAGGACGTCGACGAGGTCGCGGATCAGGCCCACGTTGACGCGCTCGGCCGCCGTGTCACCGTCCTCGATACGCCAGGTCGACGTGGCGGCGCTGTAGAGGACCGTGTGCATGATGATGTCGGCGCCGTCCACGGCGGCGGCCATCTCTCCGGGCTCAGTGAGGTCGGCGGTGCGCACCTCGACCTCGGCGCGAGCGCCGGCCGGTACGGCGGCGGGCCTCCGCGAGACGGCCCTGATCCGCACCGGCCGCCGGGCCAGTTCACGCAGCACGGCGGAGCCGAGAAAGCCGGTGGCTCCGAGCAGGGTGATGAGCGGGGGCTTCACGGCCACAGCTCTGCCTCCACCTTCTTGCATGCCTCGTACTCCGGGAGCATGCCCAGTTCCCTGGCCTCGGCCAGGGTGGGGGCCGCGGCGTCCCGCTCGGACTGGGCGAATTCGTAGCCCTCTGGGAGGGTCAGGCCCAGTTCCGGGTCGAACGGCGAGATCGAGTACTCGTTCTCGGGGATGTAGCCGCCCGCCATCACGTACACGACCATCGAGTCGTCCTTCAGGGACAGGAAGGCGTGTCCGACTCCGTCCGGGACGTACAGGGCCTTGCAGCTGTCGCCGCCCAGTTCGGTCGTCCGCCAGTGGCCGAAGGTCGGCGAACCCAGCCTCAGGTCGATCAGATAGTCCTGCACCCGGCCGTACGGGCAGTAGACATACTTGGCCCGGCCGGGGGGCGTCTTCGTGAAGTGGATGCCGCGGAGCACTCCGCGCGCGGATATGTTGTGGCTGATGTCTCGCACCGGGAAGATCGTCCTGCCCACGCCCTCGGTAAAGGGGGCGTCCTGGTACGGCGACGAGAAGAGCCCGCGGTGGTCCTTGTAGACCGGGGGCGTGAACTCGAAGACGCCCTCGATGTCAAGCTGCTGCACCTGCATGGTGCTCACTCCTTTCACTGATGTGGTCACAGGGCGGCCAGAACGTCGCGCAGGGCGGCGATGGTCTTCTCCTGCACGGCCTCGGGCAGCGAGGGGTACATCGGCAGCGAGAAGATCTCGCCGGCCAGTTTCTCGGTGACCGGCAGCGACCCCGGGCGCCAGCCCAGGTGCTCGAAGCCGGACATGGTGTGCACCGGCCACGGATAGCTGATGTTGAGGGAGATGTCGTACGCCTTGAGCGCCTCGAGGATCTCGTCGCGCCGCGGGTGGCGGACGACGTACACGTAGTAGACGTGGCTGTTGCCCTCGTTGGTGGCGGGCAGTTGCAGTCCGCCGGGGCCGGTCAGGTCGCCGAGGCCTTCCTCGTAGCGGCGGGCCACCGCGCCCCGGCCATCGATGTACGTGTCGAGGCGGCCGAGCTTGCCGCGCAGGATCTCGGCCTGCACCTCGTCCAGGCGGGAGTTGTGGCCCGGCGTCCTCACGACGTAGTAGACCTTGTCCATGCCGTAGTAGCGCAACTGCCGCAGGTTTCGGTCGATCTCCTCGTCGGAGGTGATCACCGCGCCGCCGTCGCCGTAGGCGCCGAGCACCTTGGTCGGGTAGAAGGAGAATGCCGCCGCGTCACCCATCGTGCCGGCGAGCCTGCCGCCGTGGCGGGCCCCGTGGGCCTGCGCGCAGTCCTCCAGGATCTTCAGGCCGTGCTTGTCCGCGATTCGCTTCAGCGGCGCCATGTCGGCGCACTGGCCGTACAGATGGACCGGCAGCAGCACCTTGGTGCGCGGCGTGATGGCAGCCTCGACCTGGTCGGTGTCGATGAGGAAGTCCTCTTCGCGAACGTCCACGAACACCGGTGTCGCACCGGTGCCGACGATGGCGATGACCGTCGGCGCCGCCGTGTTGGACACGGTGATGACCTCATCGCCCGGCCCGACACCGAGGGCCTCGAGTGCCAGCTTGAGGGCGTTGGTTCCGTTGTCGACGCCCGTGCAGAAACCTGCGCCGTGGTAGCTGGCGAACTCCTCCTCGAAACCCCTGACGCTCTCGCTGAGCACAAGGCGGCCGGAGGCGAAGACCTTCTCGACCGCAGCGAGAATGTCGTCCTTCTCCTTCTCGTACTCAGGCAGATAGTCCCAGACATGAATGGTCACGGGTTCTCCTCGTGTTCATAGGATGTGCGTGCGGGGGCCCGGACAGTGGTGAGGGGGGCGTCGGCCTCCGCTGAAGCCGGCATGATTTCCCAGGCACCCACCATGCCCAATGGATGGATTCTCAGAGGCGGTTTCCTGCTGCGGCCCGAGTTCGCCTTCCGGCCACGTCATGGGGACCGTCCGGCCGGTCCAACAGGTCCAACAGGTAGGCGCCGTAGCCGCTTTTCAGCAAGGGCCCGGCCAGGGTACGCAATTGGGCGTCATCGATTAAGTCCATTCGCCATGCGACCTCTTCGACGCAGCCTATCTTGAAACCCTGGCGCTGCTCCACCACCCGGACATATTCCGAGGCCTGCACAAGGGCCTCGAATGTCCCGGTGTCCAGCCAGGCGGCCCCTCGGTCGAGGACGGTCACCTGAAGAGCGCCCAGCCGCAGGTAGGTCTCGTTGACGGCGGTTATCTCCAACTCCCCTCGTGTGCTGGGGCGTAGCGCCTTGGCAATGTCCACGACCTCGTGGTCGTAGAAGTAGAGGCCGGGTACGGCGTAGCGGGACTTCGGCTGTTGCGGCTTCTCCTCGATGGAGATCACCTTGCCGTACTCGTCGAATTCCACCACGCCCAGCTGGGAGGGGTCGGCGACCGGATAGGCAAAAATGCGGGCGCCGCTCAGCCCCTTGTTCTCGGCGAGCCTGGTGCCCAGTCCGTTGCCGTGGAAGATGTTGTCACCCAGGATCAATGCCACCGGCTGGTCCCCGATGAATGGGGCGGCCAGCAAGAGTGCTTGGGCAATCCCTTCCGGACGTTCCTGCACCGCGTATTCGAGATGCATGCCCCATTGACTCCCGTCGCCCAGAAGCCGTTGAAACTGCTCCTGATCCTGACGAGTGGTCACGATCAACACCTCGGTGATCCCGGCCATCATCAGGGTCGACAACGGGTAATAGACCATCGGTTTGTCATAGATGGGCATGAGCTGCTTCGACACCGTGAGGGTGAGCGGCCACAGCCGCGAGCCGGTCCCGCCCGCGAGAAGAATTCCGCGCATGGCGCTATAGCCCCGTCCCGCCAGAACCCGGCTGTTTTCGATGCTCTTCCTGCGCCGAGGCACGCCGCGGCTCGGCGCTCGAGGTGATACCCAACTTCCTGTATGTCCGGTTCACATGCCACTCCACGGTCCTGATCGTGACGACGATGAGCAACTACGGTTCTTCAACGCCCCGAACGGGCGATCGCGACGCTGGTCAACAGCGGATCGGCCGGCGTCACCGCCGGCTCACCACCCGGGGTCCTGGTGCTCGAGCGTCAGCTTCTCCAGCAGCGGGACCACGTCACTCGGAGCCGGATCGGCCAGCATCTCCCGGCGAAGCCGTTCGGCGCCGTCCGAGAAGTGCGACTCCTCAAGCAGCCGCCGCAGGCCCTCCCGCAGAGTGGCCGAAGTCAACTCGGCGGAGGGGATGACAAGACCGGCACCGACCTCGGCGGTCCGCCTGGCCCGGTAGAAGTCGTCCCAGACCGACGGGAAGATGAGCTGCGGCACCCCGGAGGCGCACGCGGTCGACCACGTTCCCGCGCCGCCGTGGTGCGCGATCGCCGAGCAGGTCGGCAGCAGCGCGTGCAGGGGGACGAAGTCGACAGCCCGCACGTTGTCGGGCAACCGCGGGACCTGCTCGCGCTGGGCGGCGTTGAGGGTGGCGACGATCTCGACGTCGAGATCGGCGACGGCGTCGAACATGTTCGACAGCGAAGCGGTCAGGTGCTCGGCGCCGCCCCGCGACGTGATGCCCATGGTGAGGCAGACGCGCGGGCGGGCCGGCGGCTCGCGCAGCCAGTCCGGTACGACGGCGGTGCCGTTGTACGGGATGTAGCGCATCGGCAGCGTGCGCTCGCCGAGCGGCAGTCGGACGCCGGAAGGCATCTGGTCGATCGTCCACTGCCCCCGGACCAGCCGCTCGTCGAAGACCAGCCCGTAGCGATCGAGCACACCACCGAGCCACTGAGCCAAAGGGTCGGTCCGCTGGGCCGCGGGTCGGTTCGCGAGCTCCCGCAGGAACCTCTGCCGCTGGTCGAGGAAGAGGTCCGCGCCCCACAGCAGCCGGGCGTGCGCCGCCCCGGTGACCTCCGCCGCGATGGCGCCCGCGAGCGTGAACGGCTCCGAGATCACCAGGTCCGGACGCCAGGCGCGGGCGAACCGCACCAGCCCTTCGATCATCGAGTCGTTGTTGGCCCGGCGAAAGAACCTGTTGGTCACCTCTTCATGCAGTGGCTGGAGAAACTCCCAGTGGTCCATCTCGGGCCGGGCCGGATCGAGGTCGAGGGTGGCGTCCCACTCCGTCTCGGTGCCGGCGAGGGCATCGAGCACGGTGTGGTCGTCCCCCACCGGCACGGCGGTCAGCCCGGCCGCGTTGATGGTGCCGGTCAGTGCCGGCTGGCTGACGATCCGCACCTCGTGGCCGGCCGAGCGCAGGGCCCAGGCGAGCG
Source organism: Streptomyces sp. V1I1 (assembly GCF_030817355.1). Classification (NCBI taxonomy): domain Bacteria; kingdom Bacillati; phylum Actinomycetota; class Actinomycetes; order Kitasatosporales; family Streptomycetaceae; genus Streptomyces; species Streptomyces sp. V1I1. Next base: position 2,596,151 of record NZ_JAUSZH010000001.1, read on the forward strand.
GGACCTGGCCCAGGAAGTGGGCGTCCAGGGCGAATGACGTGAAGATGACGCGCACGGCGGTCCTCACTCCTCTCTGTGCGGGGGTAGGTCAGGACGTGCCGATCTCGGTGTCGATCAGCGCGAACATCTCGTCGTCACTTGCGGATTCGATCTCCTCCCGGCTGGTCGTGCCGTCCTCGGCGGCGCCCCACTTCACCAGCAGGGTCTGCAACCGGGCGGTCAGGGCGGACCGTTCGGCGCCGGCCGGGTTCGCAGTGGTGAAGGCCTCGTCGAGCCGGTCGAGTTCGGCGAGGAGCGCCTCCGACGGAGCGGGGGCGTCCCCGAGAAGCTCCGCCCGGACGAAGGCGACCAGTGCGGCCGGGTTCGGGTGCTCGAAGACCAGGGTCGTCGACAGCCGCAGGCCCGTAGCGGCGGTCAGCCGGTTGCGCAGCTCCACCGCGGTCAAGGAGTCGAAGCCGAGGTCCTTGAAGGGCCGCCCCGGGTCGAGGAGCGCACCCGACTCGTGGCCCAGGACGCCCGCGATCTCGGCGTGGACGAGTTCGGCGAGAGCCTGCTCCCGCCGGACGGGCGGCATATCCGCCAGCCTCTCGGCCAGGCTTCCGCCGTCGTGGCCACCTGCGGCCGTCGCACGCCGCGCCGGCGCCGCGGCCAGCTCCCGCAGGATCGGACGTACGCCGCCCGTGCTGTCCCGCAGGGACCGCGGATCGAGCCGGACCGGGACCTGGGCGGCGTCGCCGCCGAGGACAGCGGCGTCGAACAGGGCGAGTCCCTGCTCGTCGGTCATGGGCAGCAGCCCTCCGCGCGCCAGCCTTCTGCGCTCGGCTGTGCCGAGGTGGCCGGTCATGCCGCTGTCCTGCTCCCACATGCCCCAGGCCAGCGAGGTCGCCGGAAGGCCGGTGGCGCGCAGCCTGGTGGCGAAGGCGTCCAGGAAGGCGTTGGCCGCGGCGTAGTTGCCCTGGCCGGGACCGCCGAGAAGGCCCGCCACCGACGAGAACAGCACGAACGCCCTCAGGTCCGCGCCCCGGGTGAGCTCGTCCAGGTGCACCGCGGCGTCCACCTTGGGCGCCAGGACCGCGTCGATCCGGGCCGGGGTGAGCGCTTCGATCACGCCGTCGTCCAGGACGCCCGCAGCGTGCACGACCGCGTGCAGGGGGCGTTCGAGCCCGTCCAGGACCGCGGCCAGGCAGTCCCGGTCGGACACGTCGCAGGACATGAAGGCCACCGACGCGTCGGAGTCGGACAGTTCATCCGCCAGTTCTCGGGTGCCCGGCGCATCGGGCCCGCGGCGCGACAGGATCGTCAGGTGCCGGACGCCGTGCTCGGCCACGAGATGCCGGGCCAGCAGCCGGCCCAGCCCGCCGTTGCCCCCGGTGATCAGGACGGTGCCCTCGGGGCCGGCGAGCGGCCGTGGCTCGGTCTGAAGTCGCTTCGCACGTACCAGCCGCAGCGCATGCAGCGTGGTTGCCCGGATCATCAGCTCGGGTTCACCGGTCGCCACGGCGGCGGGCACGAGAGAGATGCCCTCCTCGGCGTCCACATCGACGAGGACGAACCTTCCGGGATGCTCCGACTGAGCCGATCGGACCAGCCCCCACACGGCTGCCTGTGCCGGATCCGTCGCGTCCTCCCCCACCGCGCCGCGGGTGACAACGGCCAGGCACGCGCCGGCGAAACGCCGGCTCGCCGTCCAGCGCTGCACGAGGTCGAGCACACGATGGGTGTGCTCGCGGGTGGCGACGCTCAGCGTTCCCGGGACATCGGCAGTCAGCCTGACGGCGACCACAGCCGGGACCGGCGCGGAGTCCGGGATGTCGTCGACATCGTCGACGAAGACGACATCGGCAGGTCGCGGCGACGGAATCGGCTTCCAGGCCGGCCGGTAGAGCATGGAGGATTCGGCAGTTCTGCCCGTGGCCGGCCGGGCTTCGGCGAGCGGCCGCACCACGACCGACGCCACCGACGCGACCGGGGCGCCGTCGGCGTCGCAGATGTCGAGCGATGTCGCCCCCGTCCCCGTACGGGTGAGTCGCACCCGCACCCGGGAGGCGTGCTTGGCGTGCACGCTGACGCCGGACCAGACGAAGGGGAGCTGCGGAGACTCGTCCTCCGCGTCGGCCAACGCGGCGTGCAGCGCCGCGTCGAACACTGCCGGGTGCAGCACAAACCCTTCCGAGGCCACGCCGTCCGGCAGGGTCACCTCGGCGAAGGTCTCCTCCCCCGCACGCCAGGCCCGGCGAAGCCCGCGAAAAGCCGGACCGTAGCGTACGCCGGTGTCCTCCAGGCGCTCGTAGAGGCCGGTGAGATCCAGCTCCGGCGCCGAGGGCGGCCACTGCCGCAGATTCACCGGCTCCGCCTTGCCCTCGGGCGACAGCGTTCCCGTCGCGTGCAGGGTCCAGTCCGTGTCCTCGGGCTCCGCGTCGTCGGCCGAGTACACACCGATCGTCCGGGCGCCCGTCGGGTCCGGGCCGCCGACGGTCACGCGCAGGCGTATGCCGCCGGTGGCTGTCAGGGTGAGTGGCGCGAGGATCGTCAGTTCCTCGACCAGGTGACATCCCACCTGGTCCCCGGCGCGTACCGCGAGTTCGACGAATGCCGTGCCAGGCAGCACGGCCGCATCGTGGACGGCGTGGTCGGCCATCCAGGGGTGCGTGTCGAGCGACAGCCTGGACGCGAAGAGGTAGCCGCCCGAGTCCGGCAGGGCGGTACCCGCGCCCAGGAGGGCGTGTCCGGGCGCGTCCAGGCCGAGGCCCATCGCGTCGACGTTGACCGTCTCTGGGCTGTCGAGCCAGAACCGCTGCCGCTGGAAGGCGTAGGTCGGCAGGTCGAGACGGCTGCGGCCCTCGCCGTGCACCGCTTGCCAGTCGATCTCCACACCGTGCGCATGGGCGGTGGCCACCGACGTCAGGAACCGGCCGATGCCGCCGTCGTCGCGGCGCAGTGACCCGAGCACCGCGGCTTCGACGCCCGCCTCGCCCACGATGTCCTGCAGGGTCATCGTCAGGACCGGATGGGCGCTGCACTCGATGAAGACCCGGTGCCCATCGGCCAGCAGGGCCGCCATGGCGCCCGTGAAGTCGATCGGGCGGCGTGCGTTCTCGTACCAGTACCGTGCGTTCAGATCGGTTTCCTCGAGGAGGGCGCCGGTGACGCTGGAGTAGAACGCGATCGTGGCCTGCTTCCGCGGGCGCAGCCCGTCGAGCACCGTCAGCAGCTGCTCCCGCACCTCCTCCACGTGCGAGCTGTGCGAGGCGTACGCGATCGGGATCCGCCGGGCCGGCACTCCCTGCGCCTCACACTCCGCCAGCAGTTCCAGCACCGCCGCGAGATCGCCCGCGACGGCAGTGACGGCCGGGCCGTTGTACGCGGCGATCGTGAGCCGGTCGCCCCAGGAGCCGATCAAGGATGCGGTCTCGTCGGCGGACCTGGGCACGGACGCCATCCCGCCACGTCCGGCCAGGGTGGCTCCGATGATCTGGCTGCGCCGGGCGACGATCCGGACCGCGTCCTCGAGGCTCAGTGCGCCCGCGACGTAGGCGGCCGCGATCTCGCCCTGCGAGTGGCCGACCACCGCCGCCGGTTCGACGCCGAAGGAGCGCCAGTGCTCCGCCAGCGACACCATGACGGAGAACAGGGCCGGCTGTACCACCTCGCCCCGTTCCAACGCCTCGGCGTCGTCCAGGACTTCCAGCAGATCCCAGTCGACGTACTGGGCGAACGCGTCGGCGCAGCGCCGCATCGACTTGGCGAACACCGGGGAGGTTTCGAGCAGTTCCCGGCCCATTCCCACCCACTGGCTGCCCTGGCCGGGGAACACGAACACCACGTTGCCGTCTGCCGCCCTGCCCGACACGGCGTTCGCGGCGGTTGTCCCGTCCGCCACCGCCGCAAGGCCGGCCATCAACTCGGCGCGGTCGGCGCCGACGGTGACGGCGCGGTGCTCGAGCGCCTCGCGGGTGGTCGCCAGCGACCACCCGATGTCGGCCGGGGCGGCGTCCGAGCCGGCCAGGGAGGAGAGCATCCGGGCGGCCTGTTCCCGCAGCGACGCCTCGTCGGCGGCGGAGACCGGCCACAGGACCGGCGCCGGGCCCGAAACGGAGCCACGCTCCTCGGACGCCTGCTCCTCGGGGGTCTCCTGGGCCTCGAAGATCTCCTGGGCCTCGGGGGCCTGTTCGAGGATGACGTGGGCGTTGGTGCCGCTCACGCCGAACGCGGACACCCCGGCCCGGCGCGAACGGCCGGCCTCCGGCCACGGCATCTGCTCGGTCAGCAGACGTACATCGCCCTCCGACCAGTCCACGTGGGGGGTCGGCTCGTCCACATGCAGCGTCCTGGGCAGCACGCCATGGCGAATCGCCTCGACCATCTTGATCACGCCGCCAACACCGGCGGCGGCCTGCGTGTGGCCGATGTTGGACTTCATCGAGCCCAGCATCAACGGCCGCGCGCGGTTCTGCCCGTATGTGGTCAGCAGGGCCTGCGCCTCGATCGGGTCGCCCAGCGTCGTTCCCGTGCCGTGCGCCTCGACGGCGTCCACGTCGGCAGCGGACAACCGCGCGTCGGACAGCGCCGCCTGAATCACCCTCTGCTGCGAGGGACCGTTCGGCGCGGTCAGGCCGTTCGACGCACCGTCCTGGTTCACCGCCGACCCGCGCACCACGGCCAGCACCTGGTGTCCGAGCCGGCGCGCGTCCGAGAGCCGCTCCAGTACCAGCACGCCCACGCCCTCGGACCAGCCGGTGCCGTCCGCCGCGGCCGCGAAGGGCTTGCAGCGTCCGTCCGGGGCAAGGCCGCGTTGGCGGCTGAACTCGACGAACAGCGAGGGCGTGGACATCACGGTGACGCCACCCGCCAGCGCCAGGGTGCACTCGCCGCGCCGCAGCGACTGCACCGCCAGGTGAATCGCCACCAGCGACGACGAGCAGGCCGTGTCCACCGTGACCGCGGGGCCCTCGAAGCCGAAGGTGTAGGACACGCGCCCGGACGCGACACTGCCGGCGCTGCTGGTGCCCAGATACCCCTCGTACTCTCCCGAACCCCCGGGCGCGGTCAGCCGACGCGTCCCGTAATTGCCTGCCATGAGCCCGGCGAAGACGCCGGTCCTGCTGCCCCGCAGGGACTGCGGGACGATACGCGCCCGCTCGACGGCCTCCCACGAGGCCTCCAGGAGCAGCCGGTGCTGCGGGTCCATCGTGACCGCCTCGCGGGGCGAGATCCCGAAGAACGCGGCATCGAACTCGGCGGCCCCGGCCAGGAACCCGCCGTTGCGGGCATAGGTGTGGCCGTGGCTGTCCGGGTCGTCGTCGAACAGGTTCGCGAGGTCCCAGCCCCGGTCGTCGGGGAACTCGCCGACGACATCGGCCTCGTCGGCCACGACGTTCCAGAGGTCCTCGGGGGAGGCGATCCCGCCCGGGTAGCGGCAGCTCATGCCAATGATCGCGATCGGTTCGGAGGCAGCCGCCAGCAGCTCGCGGTTGTGCTCCCGGAGCCGTTCGGTCTCCTTGACGGACGCCCTGAGCGCCTCAAGGAGGCGACTGTCGGAGCTTGTCATTTCTCTTCCTCTCCAGCAAAGACCATCAGGCGTCGCGGCCGAGGGCCATGGCCACCAGGTCGTCGGCGTCCATCGAGTCGATCTGGTCGTCGGTGCGGCGGGTACCGGTCTCGGTGCCGTCCGGGGTGCCGGTCTCGGTGCCGTCCGATGTACTGCCCGCGGGCGGTGCGGCGAGCTCCAGCAGGCTGTCGAGCAGCCCGGAGTCGCGCAGCCGCTCCAGCGGGATGCCGGCGAACAGCTCCCGGACGTCCGGCTCCTCTTCCGCCAGGGCGTCCGGTTCGATGCGGGCCAGCAGGAACGCGGCGAGTGCCTTGGGGTTCGGATAGTCGAAGACCAGGCTGGCCGGCAGCCGCAGCCCGCAGGCCACGGCGAGCCGGTTGCGCAGTTCGACCGCGGTGAGCGAGTCGAATCCGAGCTCCTTGAAGTCCTTGCCCGCCTTCACCGCGCCGGCACCGGAGTGTCCGAGCACGGCGGCCGTCTCGGCGACGACGGCTGAGAGCAGGACCTGGTCGCGCTGGGCCGCGGGCAGCCTGCGGATGCGCTGTACGAGGCCGTTCTCGACGGCACCACGCCCCGCTGTCCGGCGTGCCGTTGCCGACCGGACGAGGCCGCGGAGCTGGGCGGGAAGCGTTCCGTCCTCCGCCCGGGCGCGCAGCCCGTTCCGGTCGAACCGGGCCGCGACGACGACGGGGTCGCCGGCAGCGGCTTCGTCGAAGAGGGCGAGGCCCTGCTGCGTCGACATCGGCAGCACGCCGGCTCCGGCCATCCGGCGGCGGTCCTGGTCGCCCAGCCGACCGGTCAGCTCGCTGTCCTCGTCCCACAGCCCCCAGGCCACGGACGTCGCGGGCAGCCCCGACGCGCGCCGGTGTTCGGCGAGCGCGTCCAGGAAGGCGTTCGCCGCGGCGTAGTTACCCTGGCCGGGTGAGCAGAGCACGCCGGCGACCGAGGAGAACAGAACGAACGCGCCGATGCCGGCGTCGCGGGTGAGCTCGTGCAGATGCTCCGCCACGTCGACCTTGGGCCGGAACACGGTTTCGACGGCGTCAGGGGTGAGCGTCTCGGTGAGGCCGTCCGCGAGGGTGCCGGCGGCGTGCACGACGGTGGTCACCGGATGCGCGGCGAGCAGCTCCGCCAGGGCCGACCGGTCGGTGAGGTCGACCGCGACGACGGTTACGTCGCAGCCCATATCCCCGAGTTCGGCGGCGAGCCGGTCCGCACCGGGCGCGTCGGGGCCCCGGCGGCTGGCGAGAACGAGCCGCCGGACGCCGTGTGCCGCGACGAGCCGCCGCGCGACCAGGCCGCCGAGCGTCCCGGTGCCGCCGGTGATCAGTGCGCTGTCACCCCACTCAGAGGGCTCGTCGCTCGCCCGGCCCCGGACGAGACGCTGGGCCAGCACCGCGCCGTCGCTGAGCGCCACCTGCGGCTCGTCGAGCGCGCAGACCTTCGCCAGCAGTTCCCTGGACGGCTCCGCCGCGTCGAGGTCGAGCAGCAGGAACCGGCCCGGGTGTTCCGCCTGTGCCGACCGTACGAGTCCCCTCGCGGCGGCGACGGCGACATTGCCCGGGTCGTCCGGGCCGGCCGTCGCCGCGCGGGTGAGGAACACCAGTCGTGCGTCCTCGAACCGCGCGTCGGCGAGCCAGGCCTGAATCACCTCGAGCGTGCGGACGGTCGCCGCACGCGCGGCAGCGGCGAGCCCGGGGCCGGGCGGGGCGCCGACGGGTACGAAGACCACCGCGGGAGCCCGGCCGCCGGCGTCCACGGCTGCGCCGAGTGCGGCCAGGTCGCCGAAGCGCTCCACGCCGGGCCCCAAACCGTCGGCCACACCTAGGGGGTCGTCGCCGGCCAGTGCCCAACTGCCGCCGACGGGCGCGATGTCGGCGGTGGCGATCTCCACCCACTCGGGGCGGTACAGATGGTCCGGTGTACGGGTGAGGGGTCCGGTCAGCGGTCGTACGAGGAGCGAGTCGACGGTGGCCACGGGCTGTCCGTCGCCGTCCGCGGTGAACACGGCGAACGTGTCCGTGCCGGTACGGGTGATGCGCACCCGCAGCGCTGACGCCTGTGCCGCGTACAGGCTGACACCGCTCCACGAGAAGGGCAGCTTCGGCTCGGCCAGATCGCCGGCCAGAGCGGCCGAGTGCACAGCCGCGTCGAACAGCGCGGGGTGCAGGACGAACCCGGTGGTGTCGAGCGCGGCCTCGGGCCCGACCTCGGTGAACACCTCGTCACCTCGCCGCCATGCCGCCCGGATGCCCTGGAAGACCGGCCCGTACTCCAGGCCGGTGGCCGCGAACCGCTCGTAGAGGTCGCCGACGTCGATCGGCTCGCTCCCGGCGGGCGGCCAGGCGACGAGGTCGTCTCCGGTCTCGGCCTGCTTCGGACCGAGCACACCTGCGGCGTGCTCTGTCCAGTCGTCGGCCTCGTCGGTGCGGGCGTGCACGGTGAGCTTCCGCCGTCCGTCCGGCTCGGGTGCGTCGACGGAGACCTGGACCTGGATCTGGCCGGTCTCCGGGAGCACGACCGGAGCGACGATCGTGAAGTCCTCCAGCGTGGTGCAGCCGACCTCGTCACCGGCGCGCAGGGCGCATTCGACGAGAGCCGTGCCCGGTACCGGGATCGAGCCGCCGATCCGGTGGTCCGCCAGCCACGGATGAGTCCGGGCCGACAGCCGGGCGGTGAAGACGTGGCCGTCCGACGCCGCCAGCGACACCCCCGCCCCGAGCAGGGCGTGACCGGTGGCGTCCAGGCCGGCCGAGCGCACATCGCCGGCGCCGGTCTCCGAGGACTCCAGCCAGTACCGCTCGCGCTGGAAGGCGTAGGTGGGCAGGTCGATCCTGCGGGCCGCGGTGCCTTCGAACAGCGTGCGCCATCCGACGGTCACTCCGGCGGCGTGCAGCCGGGCCAGGCCCGTCAGCACGGCGGACTCCTCGTGCCGGCCCTTACGCATCACCGGAACGGCGAGCAGGTCGGGTGCCGACTGCGCTGCCAACGCCGACAGCGTGCCGTCCGGCCCCAGTTCGAGCAGCGCCGTGACCCCGGCACCGGTCAGCGCCGTCACCGCGTCGCCGAAGCGCACCGTCTCGCGCAGGTGCCGTACCCAGTAGGCAGGAGAGCCGACGACGCTCCCGTCGACGACGGCACCCATCAGGCTCGACACCAGCGGAATCCGCGGCTCGTTGAACGACAGCCCCGACACCACCGCGCCGTAGTCGTCCGCTATCGCGTCCATCAGCGGCGAATGGGATGCCACCGCCACCTGCAACCGCGACGACTTGCGCCCCGGCAGCCCGGCGACCACGGCGAGGACCTCGTCCTCGAACCCGGCCACCACGACGGAGCGCGGCCCGTTGACGACGGCGATCGACACGCCGTCGGTCAGCAGCGGCAGCACCTCGGCCTCGGAGGCCTCAACGGCGACCATCGCCCCGCCCACCGGCAGCGAATGCATCAGCCTCGACCGCGCCGCCACCAGGGCACACGCGTCCGGCAGGGACAGGACGCCCGCGACATGCGCCGCCGCGATCTCGCCGAGGGAGTGCCCGCCCACGTAGTCCGGCGCAATGCCAAGCGACTCCACCAGCCGGAAGAGCGCCACCTCGACCGCGAACACCGCGGGCTGCGCCCAGTCCATCTGGTTCAGCAGATCGAGGTCGACGCCCCAGACCACCTCGCGCAGACCGTCGAACTGTTCCATCACCTCGTCGAAGGCCCGCGCGAAAACCGGGAAGCGGCCGTGGAGTTCACGGCCCATGCCGAGGCGCTGGGCCCCCTGGCCGGGGAACACCACGCCCAGCGACCGATGCTCGGCCACTGCGCGCGCCGCCTCGACCACTCCGTCCGGCGACGCGAGCAGTACGGCCCGGTGGTCGAGCAGCGAACGGTCCAGCAGCGAACGGCCCACGTCCAGCTGCGTGTTGCCGTCGGCATCGGGGCCGTCGCCGGTGAAGGACCGCAGCCGCTCCAGCTGCCCGTCCAGCGCGGCGTCCGACTTCGCGGACACCACCCAGGGCACCGCCGAAGGCCGCACGGCGCCTGCGCCAGGCTCGGGCTCCGCCGATGCCGGGGCCTCCTCGATGATGACGTGCGCGTTCGCGCCGCTGATCCCGAACGAGGACACAGCGGCCCGCCGCGGCCGGTCGGCCGAGGGCCACTCGACGTTCTCCGTGACCAGCTCCACCGCGCCGGCGGACCAGTCCACATGGGACGACGGCGCGTCCACGTGCAGCGTCTTCGGCACCATTGCGGCGCGCATGGCGTGGACCATCTTGATCAGCCCTGCGGCGCCGGCGGCGGCCTGCGTGTGACCGAGATTGGACTTGACCGACCCCAGCAGCAACGGCTGCGTGCGGTCCTGCCCATAGGTGGCCAGCAGGGCGTGCGCCTCGATCGGGTCGCCCAGGGTCGTGCCCGTACCGTGCGCCTCCACCACGTCCACGTCAGCGGCCGACAGCCCGGCACTGGCCAGCGCGTCGCGGATCACCCGCTGCTGCGAGGGCCCGTTCGGCGCCGTCAACCCGTTCGACGCACCGTCCGAGTTCACCGCGCTGCCGCGCACGACAGCGAGGATCCGGTGGTCGTTGCGTACCGCGTCCGAGAGCCGCTCCAGCAGGAGGATGCCGGCGCCCTCCGACCAGCCCACGCCGTTCGCGGCGTCGGCGAAGGCACGGCACCGCCCGTCCGGGGAGAGCCCCCGCTGCCGGGAGAACTCGACGAAGGTTTCCGGCGAGGCCATCACGGTCACGCCACCGGCCAGCGCCAGGTCGCACTCGCCCTGCCGCAGCGACTGTGCCGCCAGGTGCAACGCCACCAACGAAGTCGAGCAGGCCGTGTCGACCGTGAGCGTCGGGCCCTCGAACCCGAAGGTGTACGACAACCGCCCGGAGGCGACACTGCCCGCGGTCCCGGTGCTCACATAGCCTTCCAGCTCCTCGGGAACCTGGCCGAGCCGGGACACGTAGTCGTGGTGCATCACACCGGTGAACACGCCGGTCCGGCTGCCGCGCAGCGTCGCCGGGTCGATACCCGCCCGCTCGAGCGCCTCCCACGACACCTCCAGCAGCAGCCGCTGCTGCGGATCGGTGGCCAGCGCCTCACGCGGACTCATCCCGAAGAAGGCGGGGTCGAAATCCCCGACCCCGTCCAGGAACCCTCCGTGTCTGGTGTAGGACGTGCCGGGCCGGTCCGGGTCGGGGTCGAAGAGCCCTTCCAGGTCCCAGCCACGGTCGGCGGGGAACTCGGTGACCACGTCGGCGCCCTCGGACACCAGGCGCCACAAGTCCTCCGGCGACGAAACCCCGCCGGGAAAACGGCAGCTCATCGCCACGATCGCGATCGGCTCGTCGGTTCGGGCCGTGGCCACGGCCTGCCGTGCCGGTTCCCGCCTGCCGAGCAGCTCGGCACGGATGTGGTCCGCCAGCACCGCGACGGTCGGGTAGTCGAAGGCCACCGCTGCGGGCAACCGCAGGCCGGTCGCCGTGGCGAGCCGATGGCGCAGCTCGACGACGGTGAGCGAGTCGAAGCCGAGCTCCTTGAAAGACTGTCCGGCCTCGGCCGCGCCGATCTGGGCCCGGCCGAGCACGGCCGCAACCTCGGCGCCCACGAGATCCCGGACGGTCTGCGTCTGTTCGCTCTCGGGCAGCGCGAGCAGACGCTGCGCCAGTGAGGAGTCACCGGCACTCGCGGAGCGCCGCGCCGGCGTCCGTACGAGACTGCGCAGCATGGCGGGAACCTGCCCGGTGCCCGCGCTGATGGCGGCGGTGTCCAGCCGCGCCGCGACCACGGCGGCACGGCCGTGGGCCAGCGCCTCGTCGAACAACGTGAGTCCGTCCTCGGTGGACAGAGCGGCGACACCCGATCGGTTCAGCCGCTTTACGTCCGCCTCGCCGAGGTCACCGGCCAGGCCGCCGTGCTCGGTCCACAGGCCCCAGGCGATCGACGTGGCGGGCAGGCCGAGGGCATGCCGGTGCTGCGCCAGCATGTCGAGAAAGACGTTGGCGGCCGCATAGTTGGCCTGCCCGGCGCCGCCCAGAGTGCCCGACACGGAGGAGAACAGAACAAAGGCATCGAGTCCGGCATCGCGCGTCAGCTCATGCAGGTTGAGTGCGGCGTCGGCCTTGGGACGCATGACCGTGTCCACGCGATCCGGGGTCTGCGCCTCGAGCACACCGTCGTCGATGACGCCCGCGCTGTGCACCACGGCGGTGAGCGGGTGTGCGGGCGGCACATCCGCCAGCAGCGCCGCCAGCGCCTCCCGGTCCGCGGCGTCACAGGCCGCCACGGTGACGTGGGCGCCCAGCGACTCCAGCTCGGCGACGAGTTCGGGGGCGCCGGCCACGGCAGCGCCCCTGCGGCTCGCCAGCAGCAGGTGCCTGGCGCCGTACTCCACCACCAGGTGCCGGGCGAACACCCGGCCGAGCGCACCGGTCGCGCCGGTGATCAGCACCGTGCCGTCGGCGTCGATCCCCGCCCGCCCGGCCGCCGTTCGCACCCTCTTGACCAGCCGCGGCGCCAGCACGACACCGTCCCGCAGGGCCAGCTGAGGCTCACCGGACCCCAGTGCGGCCGCCAGGAGGGGCCGGTCCGTACCGGGCTCGGCGTCGACCAGCACGAAGCGGTCCGGATGTTCCGTCTGCGCCGAACGCACCAGGCCCCAGACCGCGGCGTGGGCCAGGCCCGGCACCTCTTCGTCCGGGGTGGCGGCCATCGCCCGCTCAGTCAGGAACACCAGCCGGGATGCGGCGAACCGCTCGTCGGCCAGCCAGCGGTGCATCAGGTCGAGCGCGCGATGCGTGACCGCCTTGGTGGTCTCGGCGAGCCGGCCCTCGGGGGACGGGCAGGGCACCACGACGATGTCCGGTACGTCCCCGGTCTCGGCGAGCGCGGCAAGGGCGGCCGCCCCGGACTCCGCGGTGTCGAGCTCGGCCCAGTCACCGGCGCCCGGGCCGGTCACGGGCACGGGCGTCCAGTCGACTTCGAGCAGGCCGGCCCGGACCGGCCTGCCCGCGTCGCGAAGCTGTTCCGGCGTGCTGCTTCGCAGGACCAGGGATGCCACCGAAGCGACCGGTGCGCCGGTCGGGTCGGCCAGCTGGATCGACACGGCGTCGGCGGCGAGCTTCGACACGCGGACTCGCAGCCGCGAGGCGCCGGAAGCGGTCAGGCTCACTCCGGTCCAGGAGAACGGCAGACGGAGGCCTGGTTCGGGGTCGACGGCATGGATGGTGTGCAGGGCCGCGTCGAGGAGCGCCGGGTGGATACCGAACGAGGCCGCGTCGGCCTTCTCGGGCAGGGCAACCTCGGCGAAGACCTCCCCTTCTCGCTGCCACACAGCCTGGAGACCTTGGAACACCGGGCCATAGCCGTAGCCCTGGGCGTGCAGTCGCTCATACAGCCCGGTCATCTCGACCGGTGTCGCGTCCCGGGGCGGCCAGTGGCTCAGCTCGAACCCGGCGGGAGCCGCGTCCGGCGCCAGGACTCCTACGGCGTGCAGGGTCCATTCGCTCTGGGTGTCCTCGTCCTGGGCGAAGACGCTGAACCCGCGATGGCCCGCCTGGTCCGCTGCCTCGACCGTGAGCTGTACCCGCATCGCCCCGTCGTCGGGCAGCACCAGCGGAGCTTGCAGGGTCAGTTCCGCCACCGTCGCACAACCGACCTCGTCACCGGCGCGGATCGCCAGCTCCACGAATGCCGCTCCTGGCACCACGATCCGGTCCTGCACCGCGTGATCGGCCAGCCACGGATGCGTTCCCGCGGACAGCCGCGAGGTGAACAGCATCCGCCCGTCACCCGCCAGCTCAACTGCCGCCGCCAGCAACGGATGGCCGGCGGCCGCCAGCCCCGCCGAACGCACGTCACCATCGGCGACGCCGGCGGAGTCCAGCCAGAACCACTCCCGCTGGAACGCATACGTGGGCACATCGACGCGAGACGCACCGGTCCCCTCGAACAGCTCCCGCCACCGGATCGGCACACCTGCCACATGCAGCCGGGCCAATGCCGTCAGCAACGCCGCTTCCTCGCCGCGGTCCTTGCGAAGGGCCGGGATCGCCGCCACCTCCGGCGCCGTCCGGGTGGCCATACCGGACAGGACACCGTCAGGGCCGAGTTCCAGCAGGGTGGTCACTCCGGCCTGGGTCAGCGTCGTCACACCGTCGCCGAACCGGACCGCTTCCCGCACGTGCCGCACCCAGTATTCGGGCGTGCACACCACACCCGCGTCCGCGATCTGGCCGGTCACATTCGATACCAGCGGGATCCGCGGTTCGGTGAACGACAGGCCCTCTACCACGGACCGGAATTCGTCCAGCATCGGCTCCATCAACGGCGAGTGGAACGCATGCGACACCCGCAGGCGCGACGTCTTCCGTCCCTCCAGCCGCGCGACAACCGCAAGAGCCTCGTCCTCGACACCGGCCACCACCACCGCGTCCGGCCCGTTGACCGCCGCGATCGACGTGCCCTCGGTGAGCAGCGGCAGAATCTCCTGCTCGGTGGCTTCCACGGCCACCATTGCCCCGCCGGCGGGCAGAGCCTGCATCAACCGGGCCCGCGCCGACACCAGCGCACACGCATCCGCCAGGGAGAGCACGCCCGCCACATGCGCCGCCGCGACCTCACCGATGGAATGCCCGGCCACGTACTCCGGTGCGACACCCAGCGATTCGACCAGCCGGAACAGCGCCACCTCAACAGCGAACAGCGCAGGCTGCGCCCACCCCGTCCGATTCAACAGATCGGAGTCGGTGCCCCAGACCACCTCACGCAGACCGGCGAACTGCCCCAGCACCTCATCGAAGGCCCGCGCGAACACCGGGTAGGAGCCGTACAACTCACGGCCCATACCCAGCCGCTGCGCGCCCTGACCCGAGAACAGCACCCCCAGACGGCCGTCCCCGGCCACCCCCCGAGCTGCCTCGACCACACCGTTCCCCGACGCCAGCACCACGGCCCGGTGATCGAACACCGACCGGTCCAGCAACGACCAGCCCACATCCACCGAAGACGGTGCCCGGTCGTCCACGAACGAACGCAGCCGATCCAACTGCCCGTCCAGCGCGGCATCCGACTTCGCCGACACCACCCACGGCACCACCGCCGCAGACACCGCGGCAGCGCCCGGCTCCGGCTCCCGCTCCGGCTCGGGCTCGGGCTCCGCAGACGCCGGCGCCTCTTCGATGATGACGTGCGCATTGGTGCCACTGATCCCGAACGACGACACCGCCGAGCGCCGCCGCCGGCCCACTGACGGCCACTCCACGTTCTCCGTCACCAGATCCACCGCGCCGGACGACCAGTCCACGTGCGGCGACGGCTCCTCGGCGTGCAGTGTCTTCGGCACCACACCATGGCGCATGGCCAGCACCATCTTGATGACGCCACCGATACCCGCCGCGGCCTGCGCATGCCCGATGTTCGACTTCAACGACCCCAGCAGCAGCGGCAGCGTGCGGTCCTGCCCGTAGGTGGCCAGCAGCGCCTGCGCCTCGATCGGATCGCCCAACGTCGTACCCGTACCGTGCGCCTCCACCACGTCCACATCAGCGGCGGACAGCCCGGCACCGGCCAGCGCATCACGAATCACCCGCTGCTGCGACGGACCATTCGGCGCCGTAAGCCCGTTGGACGCACCATCCTGATTCACCGCCGACCCGCGCAGCACCGCCAGAACCGGATGTCCATTGCGCACCGCGTCGGGCAGCCGTTCCAGCATCACCATCCCCACGCCCTCGGACCAGCCGGTACCGTCCGCGCCGCCGCCGAACGCACGGCATCGGCCATCGGGGGAGAGCGCCCGCTGACGAGAGAAATCAACGAACACCTGAGGCGAAGCCATGACTGCCACGCCGCCGGCCAGCGCGAGATCGCAGTCGCCCTGCCGCAGCGCATGCGCCGCCCAGTGCAACGCCACCAGCGACGATGAGCAGGCGGTGTCCACCGTCACGGCGGGCCCCTCCAGCCCGAGCGCATACGCCACTCGGCCGGAAGCGACGCTCCCCGCCGCGGCCGTGCCCAGATAGCCCTCCAGTTCCCGGGGAACCCCGCCGAACCGCTCCGCATAGTCGTGGTGCATCAGGCCGGTGAACACCCCGGTCCGGCTGCCGCGCAGCGAAACCGGGTCGATACCCGCCCGCTCGACCGTCTCCCACGACACCTCCAGCAGCAACCGCTGCTGCGGATCCATCACCAACGCCTCGCCGGGTGCGATCCCGAAGAACGCCGGATCGAACTCCCCGACGTCCTGAAGGAAGCCCCCGTACTGGGTGTAGGAGGTGCCCGGCGAGTCCGGATCGGCGTCGAAGAGCGCGGCCAGGTCCCAGCCGCGATTCTCGGGGAACGGCGAGATCCCCTCGCCGCCGTCGACGACCAGCCGCCACAGGTCCTCCGGCGCAAAAACCCCGCCCGGATAGCGGCAACCCATCGCCACGATCGCAACCGGCTCGTCGGTGAACGCCCGAGCCCGCGACGCGACGGCGGCGGTGGTGGCAAGCGGGGCGCCGGTCAGCTCGGCACGCAGATACCGGGCCAGCGCATCGGGCGTCGGATGGTCGAAGGCCACGGTGGCGGGCAGGGGGAGGCCGGTCGCCTCGACAAGCCGGTTACGCAGCCGCACCGCTGTGATGGACGTCAGCCCCAGATCCTTGAAAGCGCGGCCGGCGACGACGGATTGTGGTGCCACTTCGCCCAGGACCTCGGCCACTTCGGTGCGAACGCGCTCCACCAGGTCCGCTTGCCGTTCGGCTTCGGACATCCCGGCGAGGTGCTGGGTCAACTCGGACCGCACGCACACGTCCGGGGCCGACCAGCCCACCGAGTCGTCGGCCGTCCGGGCCGGCAGGGTCAGGGCCTGTCCCGCATTCAACGGGCCGGGAGCCAGCAGGAAGGCGTCGTCCCCGGTGACAGCGGAGTCGAAGAACGCCAGGCCCTCCCGGACCGGGATCGCCGCGTCGTTCCCGTCAGCCCACTCGGCCGTGGCGAGAAGGGTTCCGGCCCGGCCGCGAGCGCGATGGCTCCGTACCAGGTGGGCGGCGAAGGCGTCCGCCTCCGCCCTCTCCGGCCCGGCCGCCCCCAGTACGGAAGCGAGGGACGAGATCACCACCAGGACGGGCAGATCCGCGCCGCCCGCCAGCTCGTACACCGCGCGCAGGCCGTCCGCCGTGGCGGGCTGGTCAGGGTTCGCGGGTTCGGCGTGCACCACCGCGGCGATCGCGCCGTTCGCCTCGGCCAGCGCCGAAGCCGCGGTCCGCCGGTCGGTCAGTTCGCCGGGGACGGTCCGCACATCGGCGCCGAGTCCGGTCAGTTCCGCTACGAGTTCGGACTGTGCGCCCGCGTCGGGGCCGACGAGGAGCAGGTGCCGTGCGCCGTAGCCGTTCACCAGGTGGACGGCCACCGCCGCACCCACGGCACTGGACGATCCGGTCAGCAGGACCACGCCGCCGGGGTCGAGCAGCGGACCTTGCCCGGTCGGCGCGGGGGCCTTGGCGAGCCGCGGGACCAGGGTGTCGCCGCCACGTACGGCGAGCTGGGGTTCCCCCGACTCCACCAGCCTGCGGAGCTCGTCGCGCGGGATGGTGGAGCTGTCCGTGTCGACCAGGACGAGCCGTCCGGGATGGTCGGTCTGCAGCGACCGGAGCCGCGCCCAGGCCGCCTCCGGAGCGGTGTCCCGCGGACTCACGTGGAACGCCGCGTCCACGGCGTCCCTGGTCACCACGGTCAGAACCGTGCCGTCGTGGTCCGCGTCGGCCAGCCACGCGCGCACCCGGGCGGGAAGTTCGGTGAGTTCGGAACAGGGCCGCACCTCCGTGCTGCCGGTCTCGGCGCCGAACACGGTCCAGTCGAGCGGGTCCGCTGCCCGCTCGGGGTCGGGCAGCGATGTCCAGTCCAGCCGGAAGAGCGACTCGTGCCTGCCGCTTCCCGTGGCGAGCAACCTGCGCGGCCGGTTGAGCAGTTCGTCACGGACGATCTTGCCCGACGGCGTCCGCGGCACCTGCTCGATCGCGTGGAGCTCCTCGGGCACCTTGTAGTACGACAGCCTTTCGCGGCACTCGGCGAACAGCCGCCGCGGATCCAGCCCGTCCGGGCCGGGCACCACCAGGGCGACGGGGACCTGTCCCAGTACGTCGTGCGGCTTGCCCACGACGGCAGCGTCCACGACGCCGGGCACCCGCAGCAGTACCTCTTCGACTTCGCCGGGGTGGATGTTCTCACCACCGCGGATGATCAGTTCCTTGATCCGGCCCGTGAGGGTGAGGTGACCGGACGGGGCGCGGCGCGCCAGATCGCCCGTTCGGTGCCAGCCGTCGGCGGGCGGCGTGGCAGTCGCCCGGGCCTGGTCGTAGTAGCCGAGCATGACGTTCGGCCCCTGCACCCACACCTCGCCCTCTTCTCCCGTCGGGACGTCCACGCTTGTGTGCGGGTCGACCAGACGGACGTTCAAACCCGGCACCGGCAGGCCGCAGGAGCCGGGAACCCGGTCGCCGTCGGGCCAGTTCGTGGTGATCGGGCCGCAGGTCTCGGTGGTGCCGTAACTGTCGAGCAGAGCAACGCCGAACGTCTCCGACACGGATGCCCGCAGCGGCTCGGAGGCGACCGAGCCCGCGGTGAGGCACGTACGCAGCGTGGTCCGCACGCCACCCCGCTCGCGCGCCGCGAGCACCAGCTGGTGATACATCGTCGGCACCGCGGCAAGGAAGGTGAAAGGCTGTTCCCGCAGCAGTTCGAGCGCCTCGCCGGCGGAGAACGCGGACATGATGTGGGCGGTCGCGCCGACGGCGGTGACGCCGAGGACGCCGAGATGGTGACCGAGGCAGTGGGACAGCGGAAGCGGCCACAGGACCCGGTCCTGTGCCGAGAGCCCGAGGATCGGCGCGTAGCAGGCCGCGATCGTCCAGAGCGAGTTGCGGGTGGTGGAGAGCACGCCCTTCGGCCTGCCGGTGGTACCCGAGGTGTAGAGCATGAAGGCCGGGTCGTCGAGCCCGAGGTCGTCCCTGGCCGGCACGGCGGGGTCGGTATCGGCCAGAACCGCGAACGAGGCGACCGCCGACGGCGCGTCCTTGGGGAGGGCATCGCCGGTCACCACGACGATCAGGCCCGGATGGCGCGGAAGCAGCCGGAGCACCTCACCGAGCCGGGTCGGGTCGGTGATCAGCAGCCGGACGCCCCCGTCTCCGAGCAGGTAGTCCAGCTCCGCGCCGCTGGTCCGCGGGTTGACCGGAATCCCGATCGCGCTGGCCCTGGCGATGGCGTGGTAACTCTCCACCATCTCCACGCAGTTCTCGAGGTAGATCGCGGCCCGATCGCTCCGGCCGAGCCCGAGCCCGCGGAAGTGGCCGGCCAGTCGCCCGGTCCGCTGTTCGAGCGCCGCGTAGCTGACGCTGCGCCGCGCGTCCGAGAAGGCGACCTTCTCCCCCAGCTGTTCCGCATGTATCCGCAGCAGCTCGGGCAATGGACGGACAAGATCGCTGCGCACTTCAGCACATCCCTCGGTACGGTTTTCCCGGTTTCCCACGGCCTTCTGCCAGGTGCCGGCCTGTTGCTCTCTGGGCCACTCAAAAGACACGGTCGACCAGCTCCACGGCCTGCTCGAAGTTCAGCCGGGGGTCGCACAGCGTCGTGTAGTTGCCTGTCACGTCCTCATCCCGGGCCACCGGCCCGCCCACGCATTCCGTCACGTCGTAGGCGGCGGTTTCCAGGTGCAGGCCGCCGGCATGCCGGCCCTGGTCTTCGAGGATGCGCCGGAACTCGATGGCCTCCGCGACCAGATCGTCGAGATACCGCACCTTGGTCCCGGACGGCAGCCGCACCGTGTTGCCGTGCATGGGATCGCAGAGCCACACGACGGGGTGTCCGGCGTCACGCACGGCGCGCACGACCGGGGGGAGCGCGGTGCCGATCGTGTCCCGGCCCATCCGCACGATCAACGACAGCCGTCCCGGTTCCCGGTGGGGGTCGAGCAGCGCGCACAGCCCCAGCACGCTCTCCGGGGTCGATCGGGGCCCGATCTTGCATGCCACCGGGTTGGTCACCAGGCTCAGCAGCTTCACGTGGGCCTCGCCGATGCCGCCGGTGCGTTCGCCCACCCACGGAAAGTGCGTCGTGCCCAGGAACCGGTCACCGGTCGGCTCATCGACCCGTACCAGAGGGCCGGAATAGTCCATGACCAGCGCGTCATGGCTCGACCACGGCCCTGGGTGGGCGGCGCGGGATGCCTCGCCCCGATGGGCTCGCAGGGCCTGGTGCACTTCGTCGCTGAAGTGATAGGCCCACAGCATCCGCAGGGGATCGTGCCTCCTGGCCTCGGCCGAGGGTCCCTCGGCGTTGACCATGTGACCGCGGAAGGCCGGGAGTTCGACGCCGTCGACCACCGCGAACGGCTGGGATCGCGGCTTGGCGTACTGCCCGCCGAGACGGCCTATCTTCAGCACCTTCTGGCCGACCCGGCCGCTGAACCGCTCGGCCAGCCGGTCCAGCGCGGTGATCTTCAGCGCGGTGTCTTCCGGGGTGCTTTCGTAGAAGCTCTCCGCGCAGTCACCCATCTGCAGCACACGTGCCGAGCCGGCCGCGACCTCGGCGAGCTCCGCGCGCAGTTCGCGGATCTCGCCGGGAAGCACCAGGGGCGCGGCCGTCGACAGCTTGTCCCGGACGCTCTGGTAGGCGGGATGTGCCCGCCAGTCCGGTTGCTGGGCCGCGGGCAGCGCCTCCCACTCGGCCGGGGGCTTCGCGGTGGCCGGCGTGTGCTCACGCGCGACGATGCCCTCGAGCTCGACGAGGAGATCGGACCGGCATATGTCGGCATGGAGGAACACCATGTCGGCCGACGGGGAGAACGCTTCCCGGCAGATCCGCTGGACGCGGGCGATGTCCGCCTGGCGACGCACGTAGACCTTGATATTGCGCAGGTCGTCCAGGGTGCTGCCCGGCTCGATGTCGTGAACGGACAGGTTTCTGGCGCCAATGACGTGCGCGACGTTCTCCAGCGCCAGGCGGCACTGGCTCTCCACGTCGTCGGCGTGCATCGTCCGGTGGCCGAGAATCCCGGCCGTGCCCGAGACATAGATCTGCTCGCCGCCGCTGTCCTGCGCCAGGTAGGTGGCGCGGGCGAAGTTCGGCGCCTTGGGGCCGTACCGGCTCGGGTAGTGGTACGGGGGCACCTGCCGCGGGTTGTCGATGTTCACCTGGGTGCCGGTCCGGCTGGCGAGGAAGTAGAGCACGATCCCGCCGCCGTGCGAACCGATGACGGTCGCCGCCGGCATGTCACCGGTGATCCCGTACCGTTCGAGCACCCGCGCCCTGCCGATGCAGAACTCCCGGTACCACCTCGAGCCCGGCCGCGTTCTCCTCGTTCACCCGGCTGATGTAGTGCCAGATGCGATAAATCTGCCGATAACCGAGCGACTCGGCCAGTTCCAGCGCCTCTGTGTACACGGACTCCGTGGCGCCGATGTAGTCCGCCAGCTCGGGAATGCGGCAGGCGCCGAACAGGAATTCACCGTCCTGCGCGTAGGAAACCGATCCGAACAGGCCGGCCTCGACGGGCCGGTCCGAGGTCCACACCTCGGCGAAGCCTTCCTCGACCGATTCGGTCATCTGTATCGCCACCGACGGGTAGCCCTCGTCGGTGGTGGGGTGGGCACAGTTCTCGGTGAAGTTCACGACGCCGAGGATGTGCCGTCCCGGCGCCACCCGGCCGGCATCCTTCAGGTTCCGGAAGGACGAGGTAGGCGCGTACGTGCTTGTCATTGGCATACCCCCGGTAGCCTCATGCCGGTCTGAACGGAGACGCGGTCCGTGGAAATGTGCTCGTGTGCCCGTCACGAGTCGCCGCGACCGAGCGCCAGCCGCACCAGGTCCTCGGCGGCCATGTTCTTGATCGTGTTCGCCGCGGACTCCGCCGTCGGGCCGGGCGCGCTGTCGGCTCCGGGTTCCCGGGCGAGGCGCAGCAGCGTGTCCAGGACGCCGGCGGCCCTCAACCGGTCCACCGGGATGGCTGCCAGGGCCCGCCGGACGTGGGCGTCGTCGGCGACGGGTCCGTCCTGAGCAACCTCCGGCGGCTGAATTCTCTGCACGAGATAGTCGGCCAGAGCCTGCGGACTCGGATAGTCGAAGATCAAGGTCGAGGGCAGTCGCAGCCCGGTGACGACGTCCAGCCGGTTACGCAGCTCGACCCCCGTCAGCGAGTCCAGGCCCAGATCGAGGAATCCACGGTCCACCAGCACGGACGCCGGACTCGGGTGCCCGAGCACCGCGGCCACGTGTTCGCGTACGACGACCAGGACTTCACGCCGCCGGTCCGGCTCCGGCAGACCCGCCAGCCGGGAGCGGAGGGCGGCCGACTGGTCGGCCCTGCCGACGGCCTTCGACCTCGGCAGGCGGACGAGACCGCGCAGCAGCGGCGGCACCTGCTCGGCCCGCGAGAACGTCTGCCGGAGCGCCTTGACATCCAGCCGTACGGGCACGACCGCGGGCTCGTCGGTGCCGCACGCCAGGTCGAAGAGCTCGAGTCCCTCCTTGGTGGACAGCGCGGTCAACCCGATGCGGGCCACGCGGGCACGGTCGGCGTCGGCCAGCCTGTCCAGCATGCCGCCGTCTGCCTCCCACGCCCCCCACGCCAGGGACTGCGCCGGCAGGCCCAGACCGCGGCGGTGCTCGGCCAGTGCGTCGAGGAAGGCGTTTGCCGCCGCGTAGTTCGCCTGCCCGGCACCGCCCAGGGTGCCCGCGAAGGAGGAGAACATCGCGAACAGCCGCAGGTCCAGTTCCCTGGTCAGTTCGTGGAGGTTCCAGGCCGCGTCCACCTTGGGCCGGAACACCTTGTCCAGCTGCTCCTCGGTGAGCGTCTCGATCATCCCGTCGGCCACGACACCCGCCGCGTGCACGACCCCGGTCAGCGGGCTGTCCGCCGGGATGCCTGAGAGCACCGCGGCCAGATCGGCACGGTCGGACACGTCGCACGCGACGATCGACACCTGTGCGCCGAGCTCGCGCAGTTCCGCCGCGAGCTCCGCGGAGCCCTCGGCCGCAGGGCCTCGACGGCTCACCAGCAGGAGCCGGCGCGCACCGTGCCCGGTGACCAGATGCCTGGCCATCGCGGCACCCAGCGCCCCCATGGCGCCAGTGATCATCACCGTGCCGGTGGGGTCCAACGACGGCGCCGACGGCGCCGGAAGGGGCAGTTTCGCCAGCCGGGGAACCATCATGTCGCCCTCGCGGATCGCCACCTGATGCTCGTCCAGCACGGCGAGAGCGGGCAGCGCGCGGCCGGACGCCTCGGTGTCGTCGACGTCCACGAGGATGAAGCGGTCCGGGTGTTCGGTCTGCGCGGCCCGGAGCAGACCCCAGACCGCGGCACCGGCGACGTCGTGTGCGTCTCCCCTCACCGCGCCGCGCGTGATGACCGCCAGCCGTGATGCCGCCAGCCGTTCGTCGGCCAGCCAGGACTGCACGAGCGACAGCGTGCGCGAGGCCGCGTCGCGAACGGCTGCCGGAACTCCGCTCCCGGCGTCGGCCGGCGGCTGCATCAGAAGCACCAGTGCGGGCGCCGCGGCACCGGAGTCGAGCGACTGCCGCAGGGCGGCGAAGTCCGCGTACCACAGGCCGTCACCCCACTCCGCCCGTAGAGCACCCGTCAGCCGGACGTCATCCGGCCCGATCACGGCCCATCTGCCCGTCGGCCGCGCGGAACGGTCACGTGGCAGAGCGGCGTTCGCCGGCACCCACTCGACGTGGAACAGCGACTCCTCCGTCGAGTCGGGCGCGGTCATCTGCTCGGCCGACACGGCCCGCAGGCCCACCGTCTCCACCGAGACCAGCGGCGCTCCCGACGGGTCCACGGCGGTGAAGGAGAGAGCCTCCTCGCCGGACGCCGAGAGCCGGGCTCGCATCGCCACGGCGCCCCTGGCGTGGACCGACAAGCCCTGCCAGGAGTAGGGCAGCCGGGTCTCACCGTCCACGTCGTCGTAACCGACCAGCGCCAACGCGTGCATCGCCGAGTCCCACAGAGCCGGGTGGAGGACGAAGCCGTCGGCCTCACCGTGCCGGGCATCCGGCAGGGCGACGTCGACGAACACGTCGTCGCCGCGGCGCCAGATCGCACGCACCCCTTGGAACGCCGGACCGTAGTCATAGCCCCGTGCCGCGAGCCGCTCGTACGCCCCGTCGATGTCCACCGCGACGGTGTCGTGCGGCGGCCAGTTCCCGGTGAGTTCCGCCGTGTCGGGGACAACGGCCTGTTCCGGGATCAGCGTTCCCGACGCGTGGAGCGCCCACGGGTCCTCCGCGAGGGCGTCCTCGCGGCGCGAGTGAAGGGTGAGGGAGCGGGCGCCGTCGGCGTCCGGTTCGGACAGCGCGACACGCAGATGCACAGCGGTGCCATCGGGCAGCATCAAGGGTGAGTGCAGGATCAGGTCCCGCACTACCGGACAGCCCGCGGCCTCGCCGGCCCTCGCCACCATCTCGACGAGCCCCGTGCCCGGCAGCAGCGCCGATCCCCACAGCGCGTGATCGGCCAGCCAGGGCTGCGTCTCGGTGGACACCCGCCCGGTCAGCAGGAGTTCGTGGGAGCCGGGCAGGTCCGCCGCCGCGCGAAGGAACGGGTGCTCCACCGCGCCGAGCCCCAGCCCGCCGGCGTCGACCGCGCCCGCGGACGGATCGGTCCAGTAGCGCTTTCCCTGGAAGGCATAGGTCGGGAGATCGACCCACGGTCCCGGATGTCCGCCGAACACCGTGTCCCAGTCCACCGCGACACCATCGGTGTGCAGCCGCGCGACCGCGGACAGGGCGGAGTCGACATCCGGTCGGCCACGGCGCAGAAGAGCGGTGAACAGCTCCGCTCCGGAGTCCTGCTCTTCCCCGGCCGTGTCCCCCGCGAGCGTGTCCTGTGCGGCAATGATCAGCGCGGCGTCCGGGCCGAGTTCGACGAACCGCGACACGCCCTGCCCGTGCAGAGTGCGCACGCCGTCGGCGAAGCGCACGGTCTCGCGTACGTGCGAGACCCAGTAGGCGGCCGAGCAGGCCTGATCGTCGGTGAGCAGGGCTCCGGTCACGTTCGACACCAGGGGCAGCCGGGGCGCCTGGAAGGTCACCGAGGCCAGTACCTCGGCGAAGGCGTCCAGCATCGGTTCCATCCGCGCGGAGTGGAAGGCGTGCGACGTGCGCAGCGGCTTCGTCCGTACGCCTTCGGCCCGGCAGGCGGCGGCGACCTTGCCGACCAGCGCCTCGTCCCCGGAAATCACCACGGCGGACGGGCCGTTCACCGCGGCCACACTCACATCGGCGTCGAGCGACACCAGCAGCTCGCGCAGCCACTTCTCGGGGGCCGCCACGGCCACCATCGCACCGCCGTCCGGCAGAGCGCCCATCAACCGCCCTCGCTCGGCCACCACCTTCGCGGCGTCGGGCAGCGACCACACACCGGCCACGTGCGCGGCGGCGAGCTCGCCCACCGAGTGCCCGGCGACGAAGGCCGGCCGGACGCCCCAGCTCTCGGTCAGGCGGTAGAGCGCCACCTCCAGGGCGAAGGTCGCCGCCTGGGTGTACTCGGTTCGGTCCAGCAGACGGGCGTCCGCGGTGTCCGGACGCGCGAAGACCACAGATTTCAGCGGACGTGTCAGATAGTCGTCCACGGCGGCGCACACCGCGTCGAACGCCTCGGCGAACACCGGGTACTTCACGTAGAGGTCCTGCCCCATGCGGGGGCGCTGCGAGCCCTGGCCGGTGAACATCACGGCGAGGTGGCCGTCGGACCGGGCACGTGTCCGGAACACGTTCGCGGCGGGTTCACCGCCCGCCAGGGCCTCGAGCCCGTGCAACAGATCCGCCCGGCTGGTCCCGAGCACCGCTGCCCGGACCGGCATGGCCCCGCGCCTGGTCGCCAACGCCACCGCGACGTCGACCGGGTCCACCTCCTCGTGCCCGTGCATCCAGGACCGCAGGCGCTCGGCCTGTCCCTGCAGCGCGTCCTCGGTTCGAGCGGACAGGATCCACGGCGCGGCGCCCGTCGGCACCGGCGTGCCGGCGTAGTCGGGGACCTGCGGCTCGGGAGCCTGCTCAAGGATCACGTGAGCGTTGGTCCCGCTGAGGCCGAAGGACGAGACCGCCGCGCGGCGGGCCCGGCCGGTGTCCGGCCACGGCGTCGTGCGGGTCACCAGATCGACTGCCCCGGAGGACCAGTCGACCTGTGGCGAGGGCGAGTCGGCGTGCAGCGAGGGCGGCACCACACCGTGCCGCATGGCCTGCACCATCTTGATGACGCCCGCCACGCCTGCGGCGGCCTGCGTGTGGCCGATGTTCGACTTGATCGAGCCGAGCAGAAGAGGTCTGTCCGCGGGCCGGTCCGAGCCGTATGTGGCGAGGAGCGCCTGGGCCTCGATCGGGTCGCCCAGCCGGGTGCCCGTGCCGTGGCCCTCCACGACGTCCACGTCGGACGGGACGACGCGCGCCCTGCTCATCGCCTCCCGGATCACCCGTTGCTGAGAGGGGCCGTTGGGTGCCGTGATCCCGTTCGACCTGCCGTCCTGGTTGACCGCCGACCCCTTGACCACCGCGAGCACGGGATGGCCGAGACGACGCGCGTCAGACAGCCGCTCGAGCAGCAACACCCCGGCGCCTTCGGCGAATCCGGTCCCGTCCGCTCCCGCGCCGTAGGACTTGCACCGGCCGTCCGGCGACAGCCCACGCTGCCGGCTGAAGTACACGAACGTATCCGGTGTCGACATCACTGTGGCCCCGCCGACCAGGGCGAGCGAGCAGTCGTCGTTCTCCAGTGCCTGGCAGGCGAGATGCAGGGCGACCAGGGACGACGAGCAGGCCGTGTCGACGACCAGTGCCGGCCCCTCCAGGCCGAACGCATAGGCCACCCGCCCGGCCGCCATGCTGGCGGCGTCGCTGGATGTGCCGGACGACATGATGCCGTTGAATACCCCGACCCGGTTTCCACGGAGGGTGTCCAGCTTGATACCTGCGCGCTCGAATGCCTCCGCGGAGCACTCGAGCAGCAGCCTGTGCTGCGGGTCCATCGACTCAGCTTCACGCGGGCTTATATCGAAGAAGTCCGCGTCGAAGAATGCGGCGTCGGAAATGAATCCACCATTGCGGACATAACTCTTGTCCGCAACATCGGGATCGGGATCGTAAAGCCCCGAGATGTCCCAGCCGCGATCTCGGGGGAAATCGGTCACCGCGTCTTCCGCATGGGTGACCAAATTCCACAGCTCGTCGGGAGAGGTCACTCCACCCGGGTACCGGCATGCCATACCAACGATTGCCATGGGCTCCTCGGCCCGGTCCCGCGTCTCCTTTAACTGGCGACGCAGATCCTGCAACTCGGCGGTGGCACGCCGTAGGTACTCCAGGTACTTCTGCTCGTTAGCCATACTTCTCCCCCGGTGCAGCCGCATATCCCGGCCGGCGCATTGCAGCACTTCGACTGGAAGGCGGAATAGATCACCCGGATGCCCGAGACTTGCCGTCGGGCGGGTGAGGACTCAGAAAGAGCCACCGGCCGCACGACGCGGCCGGTGGGGTCGGCGGATGACCGCCCACAGGTCAAGCTGATCGCTTCTGCTGGAACAGCTCGTCCAGCTGCAACGTGGCCGCACAGTCCGGACATTGCGCCACAGACCGGCCCCGTGCAGCCTGCCGGAAGTGGTCCAGCGAGTCCCCTTCGATGCACAGGGCACCGGCGAGCAGCGCGATTGACCGCCGCTGCGGGGTGGTTGTACGGCCGCGTTCCAGATCCGAGATTGTCCGGATACTCAGGCCGGAACTGTCTGCTAATTCCTCTTGGGTCATCCCGGCCCGTTCCCGGAGCACCCGCAATAGCGAGGCAAGCTCTTCGGCCCGATGATCGTCCACAATGGAGCGTATTATCACGAAGTTCTCCCCAGTGACCACCCTTCGGGCCCTCAAAGAGGCCCGAAGGGAAGCAGCAACGTGATTTGCATTCAAGATCGACTCTAACATGCACTTGCCGATCCCGGCACGTCATTTTCTGGAGAGTGTCTCGCACCACTGCACCTACCACGCAACGCGTTACCCTGCGCACTTGACGGAATCCCTTGAGTGACGCCAGCCATTCTTTAGGGAGGATTTACCGGACCTGTGCCGCACACTCGGAGACCAAGTCACCGACAGGGCGCTCAGGATTCGCCACGATGGCCGAAAGTAGCCGCACGTACTCCTTCATCCAGCGAGCCACCGCCCCGTCGGGGAAGTAGCCGGACCGGTGGTTGGCCGCGATCACGGAGAACTGGTCCGTGAAGTGAATCTCAACGCGCAGCGGATGCTCGGTCTGGGCCAGGACCTGGACCGGGGTCGCCGCTCCGAGGACCGACATGAGCCGGCCCAGACCGGCCGTCATGCCCGGCACGTTCTCGTTGACGACGTAGCTCTCGAAGAGCGGCTCCCCGGCAGGCACTCCGGTCACGTCGCGCAGGGCCGCCGGCGAGAAGTACTCGTAGTCGCTGATGGCGGAGATCCTCGCCTGAACCTCGGCCAGCCAGGGCAGCAGAGGAGCAGCGGGATCCACTGTGGTCCCCACCGGGAGAATGTTGAACATCAGACCCGCCGCCTGGTCCACGTCGACCGACGTGGTGCTGCGCCCGGACATGAGCGCACCGCAGACCACGTCCGGCGAGCCCGTGATGGCGCTGACCATGATGGCCCACGCACCGTACACAACGCTGTTGACGCTGAGGCCATGGCTCCGCGCCAGCGCCGTGAGCTCGTTCGCGGTCTCCTCGGAGACCGGCACGAACTCCTGCTGGACCGGCACCGGGACGTCGGTCCGCCGCTCCTGGGGAGGCAGCGTGATGGATGCCCCGGGGAGCTCCACGCCGGCCAGCTCCTGTCGCCAGAACTCCTCGGCGTCACTCGTGTCCCGCTGACCCTGCTCCACGCAGAAGTCGCCGTAGGCGGACGCCGGGGGCACGACGATCGGCTCGCGGCCGGCCGTCAGGCTCTCGTAGGTGTCGAGGAGGGTGCGCAGCATCATCGCCGCGCTCCAACCGTCCTGCGCGAGCAGGGTGAAGAAGTGGATGTACTCGAAGGCGTCGTCCGCCAGGCGGAACAGACCCAGCCGCGTCTTGGGCGGCGGACCGTTGAAGCCGCGCCTCCTTTCCGCCTCGATGTAGGCGCTGATCCGGCGCTCCTGCTCCACCGGGGAGGCGGCACGGAGGTCGTACGTGTCGATCTGGATCCGCACGTCCGTACGGACCACCTGGATCCACTGGCCGGCCTCGTCACGGACATAGCTGGTGCGCAGCGAGGGGAACTGGTCCACGGTGTACTGCCACGCCCGCTCGAGCGCGCTCGGGTCCAGTTTCTGACCTATGAACTGGAACCGCTGGTGGGTGACGTAGACACCGGAGTCGGGCGCCCGCTCGATGGCCTCCAGTGCGCTCTGCTGCATCCCGGTCGCCGGGTAGGCGTCCGCGGCGTCGGGATAGCGCGACCGCGCCCACTCCAGCAGCTGCGGATCCCGCTCGACCACGGTCGGCGCTCGCACCGGGCCCCGGGTCTCGGCCAGCACCGCCAGCTCCGTGATGGTGGGGCTCTGGAACACGTCCTGCGGGGTGAGGGCCATCCCCTTGGCGGTGGCCCGGCTGACCATCTGGATGCCGAGCAGGGAGTCGCCTCCGAGGGCGAAGAAGCCCCGGTCGACGCTCACCTCGTCCAGGCCCAGCACATCGGCCCAGATGACCGCGAGCTGCTCCTCGAACCGGGTGCGCGGCGCGACGATCCTCTCCGTCGGCTGCATGCCCCGCAGCGGCAGCGGCAGCGCACCGCGGTCCAGCTTTCCGTTGGCGTTGATCGGGAACTCGGCGAGCGCGACGACTGCCGAGGGCACCATGAACTCCGGGACGCTGTCCCGCAGGAAGGTCGCGGCCTCCGCGGTCAGCCAGCGGCCCAGCTCGGACAGCCTCGGGTTGTTGGCGTAGTGCCGCGGCGAGCGCCCCGGGTCGGCCGGGTCCGTCCAGTCGGCGAGGTACTCGGTCTCCGGACGCCGGAACGTCACTCGGTACCTGCCGTCGGTCCTTCCGCCCGCCCAGGCGATGTCGGCCAGATAGCCAAGCTCCTCGCCCAGTTGACGGCACACCTCGGGCTCGACACCCTCGGCGACGTCCGAACGGAGAAGATCGTCGACGGCGGTCTCGTCGGAGGCGTCGTTCATCGCGGCCAGGAAGGCGTTGATCGAGGCGACCCTGGCGTTGGGGACGCCGTTGACCTCCAGCCCGTCCGGCCGCTCCTCCGTGAGGATGCGGCGGACGGCGTCCATCGACGTCCAGGCCACCCGTGCCGGGCGGGGCAGGTCGGCGACGGCCTGGCCCACGTGCAGGGCCACGTCGTAGCGGTACCGGGTCACCTCGTTGTGGTCGTCGCCGCTCTTGAGCATCATCTCGACCCGGGAGATCGCAGGGATCTCCGCACGCAGCGCGGTGAAGAACTCGGGCGCGAGCAGGAGTTCCTTCTCGTGCGCCGTGCGCTGCCGGACCCGGCTGCGCAGCAGGCCGACGGTGAGCCCCGGCTCGGCACGCTCGAGCTCGACCTCCGTGTGGAAGGCGTCGAGCATCGGCAGGCTCCGCACGTCGCCGAGGAACACGGCGCCGCCGGGCCGCACGTGTGCCAGGGCCGTGCCGATGACCTCGCGCAGGTAGCCGGAGTCCGGGACGTACTGCGCGGCCGAGTTGAGGATCACGACGTCGAACTGCTCGTCGGCAAAGGCGCTGAAGTCGTTCTCCTCGCGGTGGAACAGCTGTATGCCGGCCTCTTCGGGAAGAGTGGGCACGACCTGGTCGCGCACATGGTCGACCGCTGTACCGGAGAGGTCGGTCCCCCAGTACGCGGTGGTGTGCGGGGCGATCCTGGCCAGCAGCTCGCCGGTGCCGATGCCGATCTCGAGCACGCGCCGGGGCCGCAGCGCCAGCACGCGTTCCACCGTCGAGTCGAGCCGGGCGCGCGTCTCCTCCTCCGACAGCTGCTTCTCGGTGTAGCTGCCGTTCCAGCCGGTCTCGTCGAAGAGGCGCTGTCGTTCCTCTTCCCTGCCGGCGGCCGAAGCCTCCGGGGCGGTCGCCCCTTCCTCGGGGACGATGTACGCGATGAGCTGCTTGTCCTGGGCGTCCGGCGTGAGCTCGCGGGCCATCACCACGACATCGCGCACGGCGGGGTGCTTGCCCAGGCCCGCCTCAATCTCCCCCAGTTCGATGCGCATCCCGCGCACCTTGACCTGGAAGTCGGTCCGGCCCAGGAACTCCATCGACCCGTCGGCCCGGAACCGGGCCAGGTCACCGGTGCGGTACAGCGTGGCGCCGGGCTCGGAGCTGAAGGGGTCCGGCAGGAAGCGCTGCTCGGTCAGCTCGGGCCTGTTGTAGTAGCCGCGCGCCACGCCGACACCGCCGATGTACGCCTCGCCGGGCGCGCCGATCGGCACCGGACTGAGATGCCGGTCCAGGACGTAGATCTGGGTGTTGTGGATCGGCGGGCCCAGCGACACGACGGAGGACCCGATGTCGCGCGGGCACTCCCAGCAGGTGCTGTCGACCGAGCACTCGGTCGCCCCCCAGAGGTTGTAGAGGGTCGCCCCCGGCAGCTGGTCGTAGCACGACTGGATCGACGACGTGGGCAGCGCCTCCCCGCTGGCGATCACCCGGGTGATCGACCGGCAGCGCTCGATGCCGGGATGCTGGAGAAAGACCCGGAGCATCGAGGGAACGAAGTGCAGGGTCGTGATGCCCTGCTCCTGGATCAAGGTGGAGAGGTACTCGGGGTCCTTGTGACCCTCCGGTCGGGCGACCACCATCCGCGTACCCGTCAGCAGCGGCCAGAAGAACTCCCACACGGACACGTCGAAGCTGAACGGGGTCTTCTGCAGCACCCGGTCGTCCGGCGTGAGACCGAAGTACTCCTGCTTCCACAACAGCCGGTTGACAACGCCGCGATGCGTCATCATCGCCGCCTTGGGCCGTCCGGTCGAGCCCGAGGTGTAGATCATGTACACCAGGTCGTCCATGCCGGCGGTGCAGTCCGGACGGGTGTCGGGCTCGCTGTCGAACTCCCCCGCCCGGTCCAGAGGGATCACCACGGCCTGGTGTTCCGGAAGCTGGTCGATAAGTCGCTGCTGGGTCAGCAGGATGCGCGGGTCCGCGTCGGACAGCATGAACGCCACTCGCTGCGCCGGATACGTCGGGTCGATCGGCAGATAGGCGCCGCCGGCCTTCAGGATGCCGAGCAGGCCGACCACCATCTCCAGCGACCGTTCGACGGAGATGGCGACGGGCTGGTCGGGACCGACTCCCATCCCGCGCAGCCGGTGGGCCACCCGGTTGGCACGGCGGTCGAGTTCGGCGAAGGTGATGTCCTCGCCCTCGAACGTCACCGCGACGGCGTCCGGCGTCCGGTCGGTCTGGTCCTCGATCAGGGTGTGCAGGCACCGGATCTGCTCGTCCGGATACTCGTGGGCGGTGTCGTTCCACTCGACCAGGAGCTGGTGCTCGATCGCGGACGGCAGGACGGGGAGCTCCGACACCCGCCGCTCCAGCGAGCCGGCGAACGCCTCGAGCAGCACCCGGTATCCCGCCAGCAGGCGTTCGATGGTGGCGTGGTCGAAGATGTCGCTGTTGTACTCGGCGTCGACCAGGAGCGAGTCGGGCAGCTCGGTCACCGAGATCTCGATGTCGAACTTGGCGGTGTCATTGTGGATTTCGACGACGTCGGCGAATGCCGCGCCGCCCGGCCCGGAGTTCCCGCTGTGGCGCTTCATGTCGAAGACGACCTGGAACAGCGGGTTGGACGTCGCCCCTCGTTCCGGGCTCAGCTCCGCGACCAGCGCGTCGTAGGGGACGTCCTGGTGGTCGAACCCCTGCTTGACCACCTCGCCGACCCGGCCGAGCAGTTCCGCGACGGTGGGATCGTCGCCCATGCCGGTCTTCAGGACCACCGTGTTCACGAAGAAGCCGATGAGGTCCTGGACGGCCTCGTGCTGCCGGTTGGCCATCGCCGTCCCGACCACCACGTCACCCGAGCTCTCGGTGTCGCCCGCGTATCGGTAAAGCACCACCTTGAGGGCGGACAGCAGCGTGGTGAAGAGCGTGACGCCGTGCTCGGCGCTGAACGAGCGGAGCGCGGTGGCGAGTTCGTCGCCGACGTCAAAGCTCATGGCGCCGCCCCGGAACTGCTGGACCGCGGGTCGGGGCCGGTCCGTCAACAGCTTCACGCCGGTCGTGGCGTCACCCATCAGTTCACGCAGGTTCGCCAGCCTGGCGGCGAGCCGCTCGTCGTCGAACCGCCGGCGCTCCCAGAGGGCGTAGTCGGCGTACTGCACGGCCAGGGCCGGCAGCGCGGGAGTCCTCCCGTCGGCGAAGGCCTCGTAGGCGGCCCCGATCTCCCGGCCGAGGATGCCGCCCGACCACGCGTCCGCGATGATGTGGTGCAGATTGACCACCATCCGGTACTCGGCAGGACCGACGCGGAACAGCCTCACCCGCGTCAGCGGGCCCTCGGCAAGGTCGAACACATGCCGGGCCTCCACCCCGACGAGCCGCTCGTACTCCGCCTCCCGCTCCGGTGCGGGGACCCCTTCCAGGTCGACTACCGGCACCGGGATCGTCATGCTCGGCGCGATCTTCTGCCAGGCCTGCCCCTCGGCGCTGGGGAACGTGGTGCGCAGGATGTCGTGCCGCCGGACGACCTCGTTGACGGCCTTCTCCATCACCTCCGGCTCCAGCGATCCGTGCAGCGCGAGCGCCATGACCACGTTGTACGCGGGGCTGTCGGGGACCATCTGGTCGAGGGCCCACAGCCGTTGCTGACCGAAGGACATCGGGATCCGGTCGTCCGCGGCTGTCCCCTGCCGGCGCTCCGCGGCGAACCGCAGGAGGTCGTCGTCCGACTCGGCGCCGGCCTCGGTACCCGCCCGTGCGGTGACCTCCGACAGGATGAAGCGGGCGAGCGCGTCCGGGGTGGGGTGGTCGAACACCATGCTCAGCGGCAGGCTCAGCCCGGTCGCGCGGTTCAGGCGGTTACGGGCCTCCAGCGCCGTGAGGGAGTCGAACCCCAGGTCGAGGAACGCGTCGTCCGCGGCGATGTCGTCGGTCGAGCTGTGCCTGAGCACGGCCGCGACCGTCCCGCTGACAAGGTCGAGCGCGGCGGCGTGGCGCTCTTCGTCCGACCCCGAGAGCAGTCCCTCACGCACCTCGTCCCGGTTGTCGTCCTCGGGCAGCAGCGACTCGAGGGGATCGGGTTCGGTCGACGCACTGCCCGGAGCGTCGGTGTTGATCCAGAAACGCTTCTTCTGGAAGGCGTACGTCGGCAGGTCGACGTACTCGGCGTCGCCGCCCGGAAGCACCGACGGCCAGTTCACCGGTACGCCACCGACGAACGCCTCTCCCAGCGCCGTGAGCAGTTGCTGCCGGTCACCCTTGCCGTTTCGCAAGGTGCCGAGCGCGCAGAACGGACTGCCCGCCTCCGCCAGGGTCTCCTCGACCGCGGGAACGAGAACCGGATGCGGGCTGACCTCGATGAAGGAGTCGAAGCCCTGCTCGGCGAGGGCCGTGACCGACGCCGCGAACCTGACCTGCCGACGCAGGTTCCGGAACCAGTAGTCGGCGTCCATCCCGGTGGTTTCGAGCCAGTCGCCGGTCACGGTCGAGAAGAACGGCACCGTCGAGCGCACCGGCCGCACCGGAGCCAGTTCCGACAGCAGGCGGTCGCGAAGCTCGTCCACCTGCGGCGAGTGGGAGCCGTACGTCACCGGAACCCGGCGTGCGCGGATACCGTCGGCCTTGCACCGGGCGAGTAGTTCCTCAAGCGCGGCGTCGTCCCCCGAAACGACCGCCGACAGCGGGCTGTTGACCGCGGCCACCGTCAGCCTGCCGGACCACGGCTCGAGATACCCGGGCAGCACGTCGGCCGCGACCGCCACGGCGACCATGCCGCCGCGACCCGCCATGACGCGCACGATCTCCTGGCTGCGCAGCGCCACGATCCGTGCCGCGTCCTTCAGGGTGAGGGCGCCGGCGACATAGGCGGCGGCGATTTCGCCCTGGCTGTGCCCCAGCACGGCGGCCGGCTCGACGCCGTGTGAGCGCCAGAGGGCGGCAAGCGACACCGCGACCGCGAAGAGGGCGGGCTGGACGACGTCGTCACTCTCCAGCCCGGGGGCGCCAGGAGCCTCGCGCAACACGTCCAGCAGCGACCAGTCCACGTACTCCCGCAACGCTTCGTCGCAGGCTTCCAGCTCGCGGGCGAAGACGGGTTCGGTGTCCAGCAGGCCGACGCCCATCCGCGCCCACTGCGAACCCTGACCGGGGAACACGAACACCGTCCGGCCGGTGGCGTGCACCTTGCCGTGTACCCCACCCAAGGCGTCCTTGCCGTCGGCCAGGGCCCGCAGCCCGCTCAGGAACTCCGCACGGTGACGGCCGACGAGGACGGCGCGGTGCTCGAAGACCGACCGCGCGGTGAGGGCACGGCCGACGTCATGCGGCCGCACGTCGTCGTGCGACTCCGCGAACGACAGCAGCCGGGCGGCCTGGCCGCGCAGGGCCGTCGCGGACCGGGCCGACAGCACCCAGGGCACCTGGTCGTCGGTGCCGGTGGCCCGGCCGTCCGCGGCGGGCGGCTCGGGCGCCTGCTCCAGGATCACGTGAGCGTTGGTCCCGCTGATGCCGAACGAGGACACCGCGGCCCGCCGCGGACCGTCCGTCTCCGGCCACGGCCTGGTCTTGGCCACAAGCTCCACGGCCCCCGCCGACCAGTCGACCTGCGGACTGGGAGTGTCCAGGTGCAGTGTGCCCGGCACAACACCGTGCCGCAGGGCGAGCACCATCTTGATCATGCCGACGACACCCGCCGCCGCCTGAGTGTGCCCGACGTTGGACTTCAACGCTCCCAGCAGCAGGGGGCGGTCGGCCGGACGGTCCTGTCCGTAGGTCGCCAGCAGGGCCTGGGCCTCGATCGGGTCACCCAGCGTGGTGCCCGTACCGTGCGCCTCCACGACGTCCACGTCCGAAGTGGACAAACCGGCATTCGTCAGCGCCTGGCGGATCAGGCGCTGCTGCGCCGGACCGTTGGGCGCGGAGAACCCGCTGCTCGCGCCATCCTGGTTGAGCGCGGAACCACGCACCACGGCCAGCACCCGGTGCCCCAGCCGCTGCGCGTCCGAGAGGCGTTCCACGGCGATGACGCCCGCGCCCTCGGACCATCCGGCACCGTCGGCGGCCGCGGAGAACGACTTGGACCGGCCGTCGGGGGAGAGCACCCGCTGCCGGGACAGCTCGACGAACGCCTGCGGTGTCGCCATCACCGTGGCGCCGCCGACCAGCGCCAGCGAGCACTCCCCCTGGCGCAGCGCCGTCGCGGCCGAGTGCAGCGCCACCAGCGACGACGAACAGGCGGTGTCCACCGTCATCGCCGGGCCCTCGAGGCCGAGGGTGTAGGAGATCCGGCCCGAGGCCAGGCTTCCCGAACTGGTGTTGCCCAGGTAGTCGTGGTACATCAGGCCGAAGAACACGCCGGACCGGCTGCCGGCGAGGGACTTCGGGTCCATCCCGGCGCGTTCGAGGGCCTCCCAGGAACACTCCAGCAGCAGCCGCTGCTGGGGGTCCATCGTCGCCGCCTCACGGGGCGAGATACCGAAGAAGGCCGCGTCGAAGTCCGCCGCGTCGTACAGGAACCCGCCCTCGCGGGTGTACGAGGTCCCCGGGCGGCCGGGTTCCGGGTGGAACAGCCCCTCGACGTCCCAGCCCCGGTCCGAGGGGAACGGTCCGACTGCATCCTCGCCGTCGGTGACGAGCCGCCACAGGTCCTCGGGCGCGGTGACGCCGCCCGGCAGCCGACAGGCCATCCCGACAATGGCCAGCGGCTCGCCGGCCGCATCGGTCAACTGCTGGTTCTGCTGGCGGAGTCGGTCATTCTCGATCAGAGATGCCCGAAGCGCCTCGACCAGCGAGTCGGAAGAGGTGTCCACTGCTTTGTCACTCCCACCTGAGTCATCGTGCGATGTGCGGACGATCGAGCGCGGCACCCGTATCAAGAGCTGCCGAGCTGCTCGTCCAGCAGGCTGAAAAGTTCGTCGGCGCTGGCGGATTCCAGCTGCACCGCGAGGTTCTCCGGTGTCACGGTCCATTCGTGCACCAAGTCCTTGAGCCGGGTCACCAGCTGGTCGCGCGTCGTGTCGTCCAACGTGCGAGCGGACACCACCGAGCGGAGGTTTTCGACGGCGGCGTTTACGGCATCGGCCCCGCCGGCGTCCGCCACCTCGTCGCCCGTCTCCCCGCTCGCCAACTGCGACCGCAGGAACGATGCGAGAGCCACCGGCGTCGGGTAGTCGAAGATCAGGGTCGCCGGCAACCGTATGCCGGTGGCCGAGCCGAGCTGGTTGCGCAGTTCGACCGCGGTGAGCGAATCGAAGCCGAGTTCCTTGAAGGCCCGGTCCTCCCCGATCGTCTCGCCACTGGACTCGCTGTGTCCCAGCACCGCCGCCACCTTGGACCGGACCAGATTCGTCAGCCTGATCTGCTGATCGGCGCCGGGCAGTCCGGCCAGCTCGCCTCGCAGCGACGTGACGCCAGGCTCCCCGGACCCCTGGACCGGGGCGCTCCGCACCGCCTTGACCAATGAGCGCAGCGCCGACGGCAATTCCTCCACCTGTGCGACGGCGCGCAGCGCGGGCAGGTCCAGGCGCGCGGTCACAAGCGCAGACGCGTCGGCGCCGTGTACGGCGTCGAACAGCGCCAGCGCCTCATCGGAAGACATGGCCATGATGCCCGGGGCGGCAAGCCGCCTGAGGTCGGCTTCGCCCAACTCGCCAGTGATGTCGCTGGCCTGCGCCCAGAGGCCCCACGCCAGGGACAGTCCGGCCAGGCCCACCCCGCGACGGTGGTGGGCAAGAGCGTCCAGGAAGGCGTTCGCCGCTGCGTAGTTCGCCTGGCCCGCCCGGCCGAGTACCCCCGACAGCGACGAGAACAGTACGAACTCCGAAAGCCCGTGATCGCGGGTCAGCTCGTGCAGGTTCACCGCCGCGTCCACCTTGGGACGCAGCACCCGGTCCAGCCGTTCGGGCGAC
This sequence comes from Streptomyces sp. V1I1, assembly GCF_030817355.1. Lineage (NCBI taxonomy): Bacteria > Bacillati > Actinomycetota > Actinomycetes > Kitasatosporales > Streptomycetaceae > Streptomyces > Streptomyces sp. V1I1. Next base: position 2,633,746 of record NZ_JAUSZH010000001.1, read on the forward strand.
AGCGCGGCGACTATGCCGTCGTCGGCCACGCCCGCCGTGTGGATCACCGCCGTCAGCGGGTGATCGGCCGGTACCGCCGCGATGACCTCCGCGAGCGCGGCGCGGTCGGCCACGTCGCACCGAGCCACCGTGACGGCCGCTCCCAGACCGGTCAGTTCCTCGACGAGCTCGGCCGCTCCGGGCGTGTCCCCGCCCCTGCGACCGACGAGGAGCAGCTGCCTGGCGCCTCGCTCGGCGACCATGTGGCGCGCCACAAGTCCGCCCAATGTCCCGAGCCCGCCGGTGATCAGCACCGTTCCCGACTGCGGCGACGACGCCGCCGATTTCGTCGGCGCCGGTACGGCTGCTCGGACCAGCCGGCCCGCCCGCACCGTGCCCGCCCGGATCGCTGTCTGTGGTTCACCGGTCGCCACGGCCGCGAGCAGCACCTCGTCGGACCCCGGGGCGCCGTCGGTGTCCACCAGCACGAAACGGCCGGGGTGCTCGGCCTGGGCCGACCGGACGAAGCCCCACACCGACGCCCCGGCGAGATCCGGTGAGCCGTCGCCGTCCAGGGCCATCGCTCCCCTGGTCAGGATCACGAGCCGGGAGGAGGCGAGGCGGTCGTCGTCAAGCCAGGTCTGCACGAGGGTGAGTACGCCGCCGAGGGTGGTGCGGACCGCTCCGGCAACGTCCCGCGGACCATCCGGAGTCGACGGAGCGACCGGCGCGAACACCAGCTCCGGCACCGGCTCACCGGACTCCAGCGCACTGCTCAGCGCCGCCAGGTCCGTGTACCGACGACCGACCTGGCCGCCGTCCGACCGCACCGGGTCGTCACCGAGCACCGCGCACCGCTCGGGGCGTGACGGCCGGCCCGACGAGGGGGCGACGGCCGGCCAGTCGAGCCGGAAAAGAGAGTCACGGTGGCGGCCTCCGGGAGCGTGCAACTGGTCGACGCTCACGGGGCGCAGCGTGAGCGACTCGACGGATACGACGGGCGCACCGGTGCGGTCTGCGGCCAACAGCGCCAGCCTGTCCTCACCGCTGCGCGTGAGCCGGACGCGCAGGGCGGTGCTCCCGGTGGCGTGCACCGCGACGCCTCTCCACGCGAACGGCAGGAGCATCTGCCGGGCCTGTGGTTCGGCAGCGGCCCGGTCGACCAGGGCGGGGTGCAGCGCGGCGTCGAACAGCGCCGGATGCAAGCCGAATTCCACCGCGTCCGCGGGTACGGGCTCGGGCAGTACCACCTCGGCGAAGAGATCGTCGCCGCGCCGCCACACCCCGCGCAGTCCCTGGAAGGCGGCGCCGTACTGGAAGCCACGAAGTGCCAGCCGGTCGTAGACGCCGTCGATGTCCACCCGGGCGGCGTCGGCCGGAGGCCAGAGCTCACTCAGATCGGCCCACACCGCTGGATCCAGGTCGCCGGGCACCTCGGTCTGGAGAGTGCCGTCGGCGTGCTTGGTCCACGGCTCGCCGGCCGCGTCACCGTCGGGCCTGGAATGCAGGGTCAGCGACCGCTGCCCCAAGTCATCCTGGCTCCCGACGGCCAGTTGGATCGTGAGCCCGCCCTCGTCCGGGACGACGAGCGGCGCGTGCAGGGTCAACTCCTCGACCCCGCCCAGCCCCGACTGGGCCGCCACGTGCGCCGCCAGCTCCACCGACGCTGTCCCCGGCATCAGCATCGTCCCCGCCACGGCGTGGTCGGCGATCCACGGGTGGTCGCCTGACGACACCCGTCCGACGAAGACCGCTCCGTCATCGCTCGCCACGTCGACGGCGGCACCCAGGAGGGGATGGTCCACCGCCCTCAGGCCCGCGGCGCGCACGTCCCCGGCCGCGGCGGCCGGGGCGTCGAGCCAGAACCGCCGACGCTGGAAGGGATACGTCGGAAGCGGCACGCGCCGGGCAGCGCTGCCCGCGAAGACGGCCGGCCAGTCGACCTGGCAGCCCGTGATGTGCAGGGCGCCGAGCGAGGTGAGAAAACGGTCCAGGCCGCCGTCACCGCGCCGCAGCGTCGTGACGACAGTCGCGTGGGCGTCCTTCTCGTGGACGAGCTCCTCCAGACCGAAGGTCAGCACCGGGTGGGCGCTGCACTCAACGAAGGTCCGGTGCCCGTCGGCCAGCAGGGACTCCACCGCGCCCGCGAAGTTCACCGGACGGCGCAGGTTCTCGAACCAGTAGCCCGCCGTCAGGTCGCGGCCGTCGAGCGGGTCGGCGGTCACCGTCGAGTAGAACGGGACGGTGAGTTCCCCCGGCTCGATCAGGCCCAGCGTGTCGAGCAGTTCCGTCTCGATCGCGTCGACCTGGGCCGAGTGCGACGCATAGTCGATGGGGATGCGGTGCGCGGGCGTCCCGTCGGCCTCGCACACCGCGAACAGCTCCTGCAGTGCGTCAAGTTCACCGGACACCGCGGTCGACGCCGGACCGTTGACAGCGGCGATCGTGAGTCGGCCACCCCACCGCTCGAGCAGCTTCTCGACGTCCGCGACCGGCCGGGGAATCGACGCCATCCCGCCGCGGCCGGTGAGCGCGGCCCGGATGGGACCGTTCCGCAGCGCCACGATCCGGGCCGCGTCCGACAGGGACAGAGCCCCCGCCACACAGGCTGCCGCGATCTCGCCCTGGCTGTGCCCCACCACCGCGACGGGGTGGACGCCGCAGGACTGCCACGCCGCGGCCAGCGAGACCATCATCGTGAACAGGGCGGGCTGGATGACCTCGTCGTGGTCCAGGCTCCGGGCGCCGGGACGGCCCCGAAGCACGTCGGACAAGGACCAGTCCAGGTAGGGCTCGAACGCCTCTATGCACTCCTGAACGCGTGCCGCGAATACGGGTGAGGACTCCAGCAGCCCCTCCCCCATCCCGGCCCATTGGGGCCCCTGGCCGGGGAAGACGAACACGGCACCCGAGTGTCCCGCACCCGCGGCGACACCCTGGACCAGGTTCTGCGCGGGCTCCCCCGTCGAGAGCGCCTTCAGCCCGGCGGTGAGCGCCTGCCGGTCGGCTCCGACGACGATGGCTCGGTGCCGCAGCACGGCACGCCCGGCGGCGAGGGAGAGACCGATGTCGGTGTCCGAAGCCGGTGGCTCGCCGTCCAGGTGCGAGAGCAGCTGTGCGGCCTGGGCCCGTAGCGCCGCCGCGGACTTCGCGGAGAGCGTCCACGGTACGGCCGGCAACGCCGGCGCTGGCTCGGCGTCCCCTGCGCCCTCTTCGTCCTCTGCCTCCTCGGCGGGTGCCTGCTCGATCAGGGCGTGGGCGTTGGTTCCGCTCAGACTGAAGGAGGAGACGCCTGCCCGGCGGGGCGACCCGGTCGAAGGCCACTGAGTCGCCTCGGTCAGCAGCCGGATGTTGCCCTGGGACCAGTCGATGTGCGGGGTCGGCTCGTCGATTCCGAGACTGGGCGGCAGGACGCCGTTGCGCATGGCCAGCACCATCTTGATCAGACCCGCCAGGCCGGCCGCTGCCTGGGTGTGCCCGATGTTGGACTTCACCGAGCCCACCAGCAGCGGACGGCCCTCGGTCCGCCGGTTGCCGTACGTGGCCAGCAGCGCCTGACCTTCGATCGGGTCGCCGAGGGTGGTGCCGGTGCCGTGGGCCTCGACGGCGTCGACCTGGTCGGGCGTGAGCCGGGCATTGGCCAGCGCCTGGCGGATCACCTGCTCCTGGGCGGCGCCGTTGGGTGCCGTGAGGCCGTTGGAGGCGCCATCCTGGTTCACCGCCGTGCCGCGTACGACAGCCAGCACCTCGTGACCGGCGCGGCGCGCGTCGGACAGCCGTTCAAGGACAAGTACGCCCACGCCCTCGGAGAAGGCGGTGCCGTCCGCGGCAGCGGCGAAGGGCTTGCACCGGCCGTCCGGGGCGAGGCCGCCCTGACGGCTGAACTCCACGAGCATGGCCGGTGTCGACACGACGGCCGCTCCGCCCACCAGCGCCATCGTGCAGTCACCTTGGCGCAGGGCCTGGCATGCGTCATGCAGGGCGACCAGCGCCGAGGAGCAGGCGGTGTCGAGCGTGACCGCGGGACCGTGCAGGCCGAGCGAGTAGGCGATCCGCCCGGAGGCGAAGGCGGCTCCCGCACCGTTGATGAAGAAGCCGTCGAGGCCGGATGTGCCGCGCCCCGATCCGGTCAGCTGGCACGCGTAGTCGCCGCTGATGATGCCGACGTAGGCACCGGTGAGACTGCCCCGCAGCGAGTCCGGCGGGATGCCGGCACGTTCGAACGCCTCCCACGTGGTCTCCAGCAGCAGGCGGTGCTGCGGATCCATCGCGACCGCCTCGCGCGGGGAGATCTCGAAGAAGTCGGCGTCGAAGTCGGCCGCGTCGTCGAGGAAGCCGCCGACCTTGCGGATGCTCCGCGCGTCCGGGCCCTGCACCGAGAGCTCGTCAAGGTCCCAGTTGCGGTCCTCCGGAGCGCCCGAGGCCACGTTCTCGCCGCGCATCATCAGCTGCCACAGGTCCTCGGGGGACCGCACCTCGCCAGGGAACCGGCAGGCCATACTGACGATCGCGATGGGATCGCTGCTCTCCGCAGCCGCCAGCCGCTCGCGGGTCTCCAGCAGCTCGGCCGTCACCCGCTTGAGATAGCCGCGGAGCTTGCCCTCAGTGCCCACCAAAGTCGGTTCCTTACATCGCCTGATTGCACAGATGGACCGGAGCGCAGAGCGTCAGCCGATATCACATGACATCGACTCGGCTGCGGCGCGTTCGGGTTCGGTTCACTGGACCCGGGGAACTCGGTCAAGGAATCTTTCCACCGCAATGATTCACGCTCCCCGAGTTTCGGACCAGGCAGAACCGGCGGCAAAACTGCGGGAGGTCGGGTGATGCCAACGTCTGCTACTCGGCGACCAAGGTGATCTGACCCAACAATCAACAAAGGCCCCGATTCGCCCTCACCTATCCAACTCCCCCGGAATCCCCGGCAGGGGCTTACCCATTCTTGATGCGGGCAAGAACTTTGACGATGCGTCGACAGTCCCTGACGGGACGACAGAACCGACTTGATCTCTCTTGACAAAGAGAGTTAGCCTCCCCGTCGGGGGAAATTCGCGACTGACTTCGTGCGCGGGTCACTGCCCTGTTCCTGTCCTCATTCTCGACGTGGAACACAAACCGAAGAACTTACTCTGACCCGACGGAGGTCGACCGTGGTCTTCCAGCCCACCCGAGGCGATCTGCCCGCCCGCTTCGGACCCGGCATACCCAATGTGCCGCCGATCGGACCCGCGACCATCGATGCCGATGTCTATCGCGACGCGGAGCGGTACGAGCGCGAGCGCATCCAGATACTCAACCGAAGCTGGCAGATCATCTGCCGGTCCGAGCAGATCGCCAACCCCGGTGACTTCCACGTCTGGGAGGGGCACGGCGAGAACATCGTCATCACCCGGCGCGAGGACGGCGGCCTGTCCGGCTTCCACAACGTCTGCCAGCACCGCGGCGCCCGGATCGTGCCGGAAAGCGGCACCGGCGCACGCCGGTTCACCTGCCGCTGGCACAACTGGGCCTACGACGCCGAAGGCAATGTGACCGGCGTCCCCGACCGTCCTGACTTCGACAAGAAGGTCCTGGCCGGACTCTGCGCGCCCGGCCTCGACCTCGGCGAGTGGGGCGGCTGGGTGTGGGCTGTACTGGCCGGTCCGGGGGTGGCCGGGCCGCTCGAGGACTGGATCGCCCCGGAGGTGGCGGCCGACCTCGGCGCCTTCCGTATGGAGGACATGAAGCTCGTCGAGAAGGTCGAGTGGGAGGTGGACGTCAACTGGAAGGTGGCGATCGACGCCTTCAGCGAGTACTACCACGCGCAGGCGCTGCACGAGATGGGCGGCAAGGACGCCAAGGACGCCCGGCACTCGACCACTCACGTGTACGGTCGCAACGCCATGTACTTCGTCCCGTTCCTGGGCGGCCTGGAAGACCTCCAGCGCACCCTGGACCACACGGCACATACCGTCTGCAACTACCTGCTGTTCCCCACGGCCGTCGCCAACTGCCAGGCGCTGCATACGCAGCTGTGGCGGGCGGTTCCGCTCAGCGTGAACAAGACCCGCTTCGAGGCGTGGGAGCTGCGGTACGAGACCGACGATCCCGAGTACCTCCGGCAGATCGATTTCTGGTGGGAGATGTACAAGGCGGTCGTTCAGCAGGACGTCGACGAATGGGTCGACGTCGCCGCCACCGCGCAGTCGTCCGCGTACCGGCAGAACATCTTCAGCGACCGGGAGTGCATCCTCACGCACTTCCACCGGGTGTGCGATGACATCCTCGCCGGCGGTGACGGCCTCGGCCTGGAGCCCGAGGCGGTCGCCGTCTCCCAGGAGCAGTAACCACCGGTCAACACTGCGGACGCCGTCCTTCGGGACGGCGTCCGCCGTTTTTCCCCCGGATGCGGGGGAAGCCGAGCGCCGCGCAAAGCGCGGCCCGCGCACGGCGAGACCGTGGCGGGCGAATGGCCGCGAGGCGCCGGCCACGGACAGGAGGACGGCGCCCAGGCATGGATGGGCGATGCCCCGCCGGCCGGCTCTTCGGCCCCACGGGGACATCGCCTGCGTAAGACTCCAGCCGCACACACGACAGTCCCAACTACCGGATGACGGCGCTCGCCGCGGCGGCCGCAACGCGTCCGGCTCACCCGGCCCGGCGCGTGGGGCCGGGCCGGACGCTCGCACCGCGAGGGCCGCGGCGATGCCGCTAAGGGGCCGAGAAAGCGGGAGCGGGAGAGGGAGCGGAAGAGGGCTGGGGCGGGGTGCGATGGCTGCCGGCGAAGCGGCGCATCAGGGGGCGCTCGAAGTACCGGTACACGACCAGGGACAGACCTATCGAGAGGGCGATCAGCGCGAAGACGAACGCGAAGCCTTCCCAAGCCGCCAGGCCGGGGTCGGGTCCGATCAGGTGGCGGGCGGCCATCATGAGCGGGAAGTGGGTGATGTAGAGGGCGTAGGAGGCCTCGCCCAGGGCGATCAGGGCCGGGCGGGGCAGGCGTCGCGTGCGGCCCTCGAGGTCGGCCAGGGCCGTCTTCGCGATGACCGCCGCGAGGGCCGGCGCCATCGCCGAGGACATCGCGTACTGCCGGGGCACGAAGGGCAGCAGGAGGAAGAAGGCCACGAAGGCGAGGCTCACCTGGAGTCGGCTGACGCGGGGCCAGGTGCCGGTCTGAATCAGGCGGGCGGTGACCATGCCGAGGATGAATTCCAGCAGCCTCACGGGCGGGAAGACGTAGATGAACCACATGCTGCGTTCGTTGATGGGCAGCCAGTCGAACAGCATCCGTCCAGGGACGGCAGTGGCCACAAGGGGCATGAGGACGATCACCACGGCGAGCCCCGTCCACACCCACCGCAGCCGCTGTACGGGGATCTTGCGGGCGACGACGATAAGGGCGGGGAAGAGCGCGTAGAAGAACGCCTCGCAGGAGATCGACCACGCCGGTGTGTTGAAACCCGTGAACACGTCATAGTCCGGTACCCAGTCCTGGACCAGGAACAGACCCGCGACGGCAGCCCACGGAGTCTGTCCGGGGGGCGCCTCCATGGGCACCGCGGCGGTGGTGACGGCGAAGAACACCACGGCCGCGGTCCAGGCGAGCAGATGGTTGGGGAAGATCTTCCACCACCGGCGCCGCCAGAACGCACGGGCCCGGCCGCCGGGTCTGTGAACCCAGGTCAGCACGAACCCGGACAGGACGAAGAAGCCGCTCACCGCCCCCGCTGCGAACGGCTCGGTGGCACCCAGCCCCATCTGCAGGGGACCGTCGAAGATCCCCGAAACGAAGCTCATGTGGAACCACACGACGGCGCAGGCGAAGACAAAACGCAGGCTCGTCAGTGACGGCAGATGGCGGGGAGCGGGCTCGTCGGGCATGGGTTTCCTTGTCTCTGGGCGTGAAGAAGCCAGAACGCTCACGCCGTCCGGGACAGCAGCTGCCGGGTGACGACATCGGCGACGGCACTCTGATGGTCCGCCAGATAGAAATGTCCGCCCGAGAAGGTGTTCAGGGAGAACGGGCCGGTCGTGTGCTCTTCCCACGCGCGGGCCTCGTCAAGGCTGACGTTCTCGTCCTCGTCGCCGACAAGGGCGACGACAGGGCAGTCGAGCTTCGGCCCGGGCCGCCACTGATATGTCTCGACCGCCGTGTAGTCGCTGCGCAACGGCGGAAGGATCATGCGCAGGACGTCCTTGTCCTCGAGAATGCGCGCGTCGGTACCACTTCCCCGCTTCAGCTCTTCGACAAGACCGGCATCATCGAGCAGATGAATACCTACCTCACGGTGCGTCGAGGGGGCTCGTCGGCCCGAAACAAACAGCGTCGACGGGGCTGCGCCGAGTCGCTCTTTCATGCGGTTCGCCACTTCGAAAGCGATGACTGCACCCATGCTGTGCCCGAAGAAGGAGAGGGGCCGGTTCATAAGTGGCTCAAGCGCGGCGAAGGCTTCGTCGGCGAATTCATCGATGGTGGTAAGACAGCGATGGTGAAGCCGGTCCTGCCGCCCGGGGTATTGCACCGCAAAGACCTGAAGACTGGACTTCAGCGCATTCGACATCGGGCGGAAGTAGCTCGCCGATCCTCCGGCGTGCGGGAAACAGACGAGGGTCGCGCCACGGTCAGGACCGGGGGAGAAGCGACGGATCCACATCTCGTCCAGAACAGTCTCGGTCATTGAAGGCTCCGTACATTCGAAAATCGGGTCGGTCAACGGCACCCACACATGCGTGGCGTCCGTTTACGAGGCATTCACAGGCGACCCGGCAAACCGTCGAGTGGAACGGGAGCGCAGGTGCAGACAGTCCGCGATGCCCTCCAGGAGGCGGTCGACGTCCTCTTCGGAGCTGTAGGGGGCCAGACCGACGCGCACGCCGCCCTGGTCTCCCAGGCCGAGGCGATGGGAGGCGTCGACCGAATAGAAGGTTCCCGCCCCGGTGTCGACCCCACGGCCGGCCAAATAGCGGTAGACGTCCTGGGGGTGATGACCGTCGATGGTCAGAAGCAGGGTGGGGGTACGTGAGGAAGCCCGTGAGTGCACGGTGACGCCCTCAAGACCGGCCAGTCCTTGCTCGACCCGCAGCCGCAACGCGTCCTCGTAGGCCTCGACCGCGGTAAGCGCCGACACCAGGCGTTCCCGCCGGCTGCCTTCGCGAAGCGGTCCCAGCCCGGCCCAGAAATCGATGGTGGCACGGGCACCGGAGAGCACCCCGTAAGGCAGGATGCCGAGCTCGAAGCGTTCGGGCACGGTGTCGGTCGAGGCCAGCAGCTTGTCCGGCTTCAGGCTCCGCAGCAGCTCGGGACGGGCGGCGAGGACACCCAGGTGAGGCCCGAGGAACTTGTAGGCGGAGCAGGTGAGGAAGTCCGCGCCGAATCCGTCGAAGTCGATGCTGGCGTGGGAGCTGTACTGGGCCGCGTCGACGTAGAACAGGGCCCCGGTCCGGTGGACCAGCCGGGAGATCTCCGGGATGTCGGGCCGGGTCCCGATCAGGTTGGAGGCAGCGGTGACGGCCACCAGGCGGGTGCGCTCGGACAGCACTTCACGTATGTGATCGGGTGTCAGTTCCCCGGTCTCGGGGTCGAAGTCGGCCCAGCGGACCGTGACCCCGGCGTCGGCCGCGGCCTGGACCCAGGGCATGACGTTGCATTCGTGGTCGAGGCGGGTGACCACCACCTCGTCACCGGGGCGCCAGGTCTTGGCCAGGGTCCGGGAGAAGTCGTAAGCGAGCTGGGTGGAGCTGCGCCCGACGACGATGCCGCCCGGGTCGGCGCCGAGGAAGTCGGCGAGAGCCTGACGAGCCTGGGTGACGATGGCCTCCGCGTTACGTTCACCGGCGGTGCTGGCGCCCCGGTTGCACAGCGGGTCGGACAGTGCGTCGACCATGGCGTCGATGACGGGCTGAGGAACCTGGGTGCCCCCGGGACCGTCGAAGTGGGCGGACCCGGCCTTGAGGGCGGGGAATTGAGCCCGGACGGCGTCGATGTCGTAGCGGTGGAGGTTTGTCACGGGCGCTCCGTGTGTCGATGCGGACAGAGGACTGGGTCAGGGCCTGGATTCCGGCGACGACTTCGTCTCCCGCTCGCTGGCGGCATCATCGCCAGTCCCCTGTCGGCAGCAGTTCCTAGCAAGATGATCGCCTCTACGCCCCGACGAGAACAGGCAGAATTGGCGGAAGAAACGCCCTCGAAGACTGACGGCGTGCCAGCGGTACGGCACTGGAAGACGGTCAGTTCCAGGGCCGAGAGTTCGCGGTCGGCACGCTCGGCAATGCCGACCGACCAGCCGTGCCGACCAAGACGGTGCAGCCCGTCAGGCGCTCACCTTCACGACGTGGCGGGCGAACCCGCTGGTCTGCCAGGTCCTGCCGTCAGTGTTGATCGCGAAGCCCTCCGCCCCCCGGCAGCTCCTCCAGCAAGGCGCGGGCCCGGCCGCCCTTGGCGTACGCGGCCGTCGCCCGCGCCGTGCAGTTGGATGTCACCGCCGCCGTTGAGGCAAACCCCGCTGTGTCACCCGCCAAGGTGTTGCGTCAAACCTCCCGGCATCGGAAGGGAAGACGCAATCGCTCGGCATTTTCACGGGACCGCGCTGACGCCGGCCGGCGAAGGGAGACCAACCCGCAGTAGCGCCGCCAGGCGGTGGCCGCTGTCCAGTGATGTGACGCTCACGGAACGCAGGCCGGCCAGGGTGCCGCTGGGCTTCCTCTACCCGGACCCCGGACCGCCTGCGCAGACGGTCGGTATGCTCGCCGCCATGCCGGCCGCGCCGGCCGTGACGCGTTGACGAGATGAGCGAGAGCACAGTGTTCGAGTACGAGAAGGACGGCGCGGCGATCTACCGCCAGTCCTTTGCCACCATCCGCGCGGAAGCGGATCTCGCGGGGCTGCCCGCCGATGTCAGCCGGGTCGCGGTCCGGATGATCCACGCCTGCGGCATGGTCGACCTGGTACGCGACCTCTCGTTCACCCCGGACGTGGTGGCCCGCGCCCGCGCGGCGCTGCGCGCCGGCGCGCCCGTCCTGTGCGATGTCTCCATGGTCGCCAGCGGGGTGACCCGCAAGCGGCTGCCCGCGGACAACGACGTGGTGTGCACGCTGTCCGACCCGTCGGTCCCGGGCCTCGCGGCCGAGCTCGGCACCACTCGTAGCGCCGCTGCCCTGGAGCTGTGGCGCGACCGCATGGAGGGCGCGGTGGTGGCCGTCGGCAACGCGCCCACGGCTCTCTTCCGGCTGCTGGAGATGATCGAGGAGGGCGCCCCGCGCCCGGCGGCGGTCATCGGAGTGCCGGTCGGCTTCGTCGGGGCGGCCGAGTCCAAGGACGCGCTTGCCGAACACCCCTCGGGTCTCGATCACTTGGTGGTGCGCGGACGCCGGGGCGGCAGCGCCATCGCCGCCGCCGCGGTCAACGCTCTTGCGAGCGAGGAAGAGTGAGAGAAACAGGAGGAAGAGGGGAGGAAGAGGGAGAGTGAGAGGAACCGTGAGCGGGCCGGGGCCTCGCCGCTATCCGGAGAACTGACGCAGCCAGGCGGCCGCCTCGTCCACGGTGACCGCCACCGGGACGCCGTCCGGGACCGGTGGTCGCCGGACCACCACCACCGGCAGTCCGGCCTCGCGGGCGGCGGTGAGCTTGGGGGCGGTGGCGGCCCCGCCGCTGTCCTTGGTGACCAGGACGTCGATGCGGTGGCGGCGCAACAGCTCGCGCTCGCTGTCGAGCGTGAAGGGGCCCCGGTCCAGCAGCACCTCCGTCCGGGACGGCATCGGCGGCTCCGGGGCGTCCACCGACCGCACGAGGAACCAGAGTTCGTCGAGGCCCGCGAAGGCGGCGAGGCCCATCCGGCCGGTGGTGAGGAAGACCCGCCGGCCGAGGACGGGAAGCATCCCGGCGGCCTGTTCCAGTGAGCCGGCGATGTGCCAGTCGTCGCCCTCGCCCGCGACCCAGCCGGGCCTGCGCAGGGCCAGCAGGGGAACGTGGGCCGTGATCGCGGCCGACGCCGCGTTGAAGCTGATCGTCCCCGCGAAGGGATGGGTGGCGTCGACGAGCGCGTCCACCTGGTGCGCCCGCAGCCACTGCGCCAGGCCCTCGGCCCCGCCGAAGCCGCCGATCCGGACCTCGCCCGCGGGCAGCCTGGGGCTGGCGACGCGTCCGGCGAGCGAGGTGGTGACCCGCGCAGCCGGATGCAGGGACTCGGCGAGGCGGCGGGCCTCTGTGGTCCCGCCGAGTATCAGTACGTGCATCGGGCGCCGGTCATCGTTCGTCTCCCGACTTGGTGACTGCCCACTGCGTCACGGGCATGGCCTGCCGCCAGCCGGTGAAGCCGCCCACCGGAACGGCGTGCGCCACAGCGAGCCGTACCAACTCGCCGCCGCGGCGCCGGTACCAGTCGGCCAGCAGCGCCTCGGACTCCAGCGTCACGGTGTTGGCGACCAGCCGCCCGCCCGGAGGCAGCGCCTTCCAGCAGGCTTCGAGCAGGCCCGGCACGGTCAGCCCGCCACCGACGAACACCGCGTCCGGCGTAGGCAGTCCGGCGAGCGCCTCGGGCGCGGTGCCGGTGACGACCCGCAGCCCCGGCACCCCGAGCCGGTCCGCGTTGCGGGAGATGCGCTCGGCCCGGGCGGGGTCGCGCTCGACCGTGACGGCCCGGCAGGAGCGGTGCGTACGCATCCACTCGACGGCGACGGAGCCGGAGCCGCCGCCGATGTCCCACAGCAGTTCGCCGGGGGCGGGGGCGAGCACGCCGAGCGTTGCGGCACGCACATGGCGCTTGGTGAGCTGCCCGTCGTGTTCGTATGCGGCGTCCGGCAGCCCCGGTACGGCGCCGAGGCGCAGAGCTCCCAGGGCGCGGCGGCAGTCGATGGCGAGGACGTTCAGCGGATCGCCGGGCGGCAGGTCCCAGGCGTCGGCGGTCCCTTCCGCCCGCTGTTCGCGCTGCCCGCCCAGCTGTTCCAGCACTCGCATCCGGCTGGGTCCGAACCCGGACTCGCGCAGGAAGGCCGCGACGTCGGCGGGCGTCGCGGCCCCGGCGCTGAGGACGAGCAGCCGCCGCCCGTCGTACAGCGCCGCGCCGAGCCGCGCGGTGGGCCTGCCGACGAGCGTCACGACCTCGGTGTCTTCCAGCGGCCAGCCCAGGCGCGCGCAGGCGTACGACACCGAGGACGGGTGCGGCAGTACCCGCGGCACGCCGGCGCCGAGCACTTCGGTGAGCGCCCGCCCGATCCCGTAGAACATGGGATCGCCGCTGGCCAGCACGGCGACACGACGCCCGGCGTGGACAGCGAGCAGCCCGGGCACGGCGGGCCGCAGCGGCGTCGGCCAGGTCACCCGCTCCCCCGCGCAGGCGGGCGGCAGCAACTCCAGCTGGCGCGGCCCCCCGACGAGGACCTCGGCGTCGAGGAGCGCCTGCTGCGAGGCGGCGGGAATTCCGTCCCAGCCGTCTGCTCCGATCCCTACGACGGTCACGGCCGGTGTGCTGGGGGACGCGGAACTGGCGGAACTCACGGACGGACACCTCGGGGACGGAGAGAGGAACGAAGGCGCACTCTACTGGGCGGCCGTTTCGTCCATCCGTGCTGGTGACAGGTCGGGCGGCGACGGTGTCCGGTCGGGCGCAGGCGGGGCCGCGAAGGCCAGGCGGCGGTGGGTGCGGCGGAGCATCCTGCGGGCCATGAGGGGGTGGAGGCGGCGGACCGCCGCGAAGTAGAGCCTGCCGCGCCAGTTGTGGAACTTCACCACCGTGGTGAGCGTGACCTTGTCGCCGGCGATCAGGACCGAGGCGCGGAAGTCGAGATGGCCGCCGTCCTCGCCGAGCAGGAGTTCGTCCGGGGCCGTGGCCCGGACCGGGAAGGGCAGGACCTTGCGCCATGCCTGGGGGTCCCGGGGCATGCCCGGGCCCAGGGGGAGGGCGTACGCGTCGGCGAAGTCCGGGACTGCGAATGCCTGGTGGGCCAGTTCGGCTTCCGGCGGGACGCTCGTGGCGGTCGGGCGGCCCGAGACCAGTCCGTGCAACAGGCGCGCCCGGCGGGTCCAGCGGTAGGGGCGCGGCAGACCGGCGGGGGATGCGGCGCGCTCGATGTTGTCGAAGAGTTCTTCGATCATCGTGTCGTGCATCGGGCGGATCGCCAGGGTCCACAGCAGCCATGCCTTGAGGCCCTGTTCCTGTTCGAGGACATGGCGGACCCGGCAGCGGCCGGCGTCCAGCGGTTCTATCGCGAGGGCGTGGAAGCCGTTGCCCGGCGGGCTGAAGTCGAAGCGGATGCTGCGCCCCGGGTCGTACGCGACGACCGAGTAGCGGACGAAGCCGTGGCCGCCGTCCGCGCCGACGCCGAGGGGGCCGTCGAACCGGATCGGGGGCCAGACGGGGCTCGGGCTGAGCGGGTCGTCCGGGGAGGAGATGCGGTCGAGCAGGGCGCCGACCACCTCCGCCGGGGCGTCGATCAGCCGCTCGTGAACGTTCCGTACCGTGCGCATCAAGCACCTCCATACGGTTGCGTATGTTTCACCGTACGGTAGCGTATGGTCATGGCGCAAGCAGAAGAGGCCCGGCAGACAGGACCGGGGCAGGGTCGCAAGAGGCTCTCGGCCCGCGACTGGGCCGACGCGGCGCTCGCCGCCATCGGGAAGCGCGGGCTCGCCGCCGTCGCGGTGGAGCCGCTCGCAGCCCGGCTCGGCACGACCAAGGGCAGCTTCTACTGGCACTTCACGAACCGGGATGCGCTGATCGAGGCGGCGCTGGCCCGGTGGGAAGAGATCTGCACGGAGGAGATCATCACCGCGATGGAGTCCGAGCCGGACCCGGAGCGGCGGCTGCGCACCCTCTTCGCGCAGGTGACGGCGTCCGCTGCCGACGACCCCCTCGAAGTCTCGCTGCTCGCGACTGCCGGCCATCCCCAAGTCGCCGCCGTACTGGCGCGGGTGACGGAGCGCCGGGTCGGCTATGTGGCGCATCTCTTCGAGGAGCTGGGCTTCCCGCCGGACCAGGCGCGGCAGCGCGGGCTGCTCGCTTACACCAGCTATCTCGGGCACACGCAGCTGAGCCATGCCGTGCCGCAGACGCTGCCCGTCGGGGCCGAGCGCGCCGACTATCTGGAGTCTGTGCTGGACAACCTGCTGCGCCGCGCATAGACGGCGCCGCCGAGGCAGATGAACAGCAGCCGCACCTGCGCCTGCGAGGCGCCGCTGGAGGCCGCAATAGGCCACCTCAAGCCGAGGCGCGAGCGCGAGGCGCGGCGGGCGAGCCGCCCGTGGCGCGCAGGCCGCGCAGTGAGCCTCACGCCGAGGCGCGCTTCCTCGGGGTCGCCTTCTTGGCCGCGGCCTTCTTCGTGGTCTTCTTCGCCGCGGTGGACTTCGTGGCAGTGGACTTCGTGGCAGTGGACTTGCCCGCCGTCGACTTGCTCGCCGTCGACTTGGCCGCCGCCGACTTGGCCGCCGTGGTCTTCTTCGCGCTCGCCGCCGTCTTCTTCGCCGTCTTCGCGGTGGACTTCTTCGCGCCCGCGCCCGCGCCCGCACCGCCCGTCGATTTCGGCGAAGCCGCCGCCCGCTTGCGTCCCTTGATCGAGGTAACCTCGGCGACCTCCTCGCCCTCCTCCCCGCGCGCCTCCTTCGCCGCCTGAACGCTCTTCTCCAGCGCGGCCATCAGGTCGATGACCTTGCCGCCCGCGCGCTCGGCCGGCGCGGTCTCGGGAGCCACCTCGCCGCCCTCCACCTTCGCGGCGATCATCGCCTCCACCGCCGTCCGGTAGTCGTCGTGCAGCGAATCCAGGTCGACGTCGCCGAGCGTGTCCATCAGAGCGTCGGCCAGGTCGAGTTCTGCCGCCCGGACCGTCACCTCGGTGTCCGGGGCCGCCTCCTGCGGCGAGCGGATCTCGTCCGGCCAGAGCAGCCCGTGCATGGCGATCACATTGTCGACGACGCGCAGCATGCCGAGGCGCTCCCGGCCGCGCAGGGCGAACTTGGCGACGGCGACCTTCTGGCTCCGCTTGAGCGCCTCACGCAGCAGCGTGTACGGCTTGGCGGCCGGGACGCCGTTGGCGGACAGGTAGTACGCCGCGTCCATCTGGAGCGGATCGATCCGCTCCGCCGGCACGAACGCGACGATCTCGATCGTCTTCGCCGTGGGCAGCGGCAGGGCCGCGAGATCCTCATCGGTGATCGGGATGATCGATCCGTCCGCGTCCTCGTACCCCTTGCCGATCTCGGAGGCCGGCACTTCCTTCTCCTCCAGCTCGCAGACCTTGCGGTAGCGGATCCGGCCGCCGTCGACGGTATGGGTCTGCCGGAAGGAGACCGAGTGGCTCTCGGTGGCGTTCACCAGCTTGATCGGAATGCTGACCAGACCGAAGGAGATCGCGCCGTTCCATATGGATCGCACGTTTCATCCCTTTCATCCGAAAGTTCGGGATTCGTGGGATTCTCATCGTATGACGCCGATCACGGAGGTGGAGGGGCGGCGCCTGGCGCTCAGCAATCTGGAAAAGGTCATCCACCCCGCCACCGGGACCACCAAGGGCGAGATCCTGCACTACTACGCCACCACGGCGGGTGCGATCCTCGCCCATCTCCACAACCGTCCACTGTCCTTCCTGCGGTACCCGGACGGGCCCGACGGCCAGCTGTTCTTCACCAAGAACCCGCCGCCGGGAACGCCCGACTGGGTCCGGACCGTCGCCGTCCCCCGTTCGGAGGACAAGAACGCCCGGCAGGTCGTCGTACAGGACCTCGCGTCGCTGATGTGGGCGGCGAATCTGGTCGTGGAGTTCCACACACCGCAGTGGCAGGCGGACGAGCCGGCGATGGCCGACCGCATGGTCTTCGACCTCGATCCGGGCGCCCCCGCGACGATCGTCGAGTGCTGTTCCGTCGCGCTCTGGCTGCGCGAGCGGCTCGCGGCGGACGGACTGCACGCGTACGCCAAGACCTCGGGCTCCAAGGGGCTGCATGTCCTCGTGCCGGTGGAGCCCACACCCTCCGAGAAGGTGTCGGCCTATGCCAAGAGCCTCGCCGTCGAGGGCGAGGCCACGCTGCCCGGCCTGATCCTGCACCGGATGAAGCGCTCCCTGCGGCCCGGCAAGGTCTTCGTCGACCACAGCCAGAACGCCGCCGCGAAGACCACCGCCGCCCCCTACACCCTGCGCGCCCGCACCGAGCCGACCGTATCCACGCCCGTCACCTGGGAGGAGATCGAGGCGCACCAGAACCTCGTCTTCCGGATCGGCGACATCGCGCCACGGCTCGACCGGTACGGGGATCTGCTCGGCCCGCTCATCAATCTCAACCGGGCCGGGCGGCTGCCGGACGGGCCGCCATGAACGCGCCCAGGCCGCCCCTGAAGGTCGCGCTCGCCGAATCGGTGAGCGTCCTGCCGCGCGGGCGCGGTCTGGCGTACGAGCCGAAGTTCGACGGCCACCGGATGGTGATCTTCCGGCTCGGCGGCGAGGTGCTCCTCCAGGCCCGTTCGGGCCGGATCATCACCGCCGCGTTCCCCGATCTCGCGGACGCGGCACGGCAGTTGCCCGACGGCACGGTGCTCGACGGAGAGGTGGTGGTCTGGACGGAAGGGCGTACCGACTTCGCCGCCGTACAGAAGCGCGCCGCCGCCACCGCGGGCCGCGCACCCGCCCTCGCACGCCGGCTGCCCGCCTCGTACGCCGCCTTCGATCTGCTCGCCGAGGGAGGCGAGGATCTGCGGCCGTCGGCGTACGAGAAACGGCGCGCGCGGCTGGTCGCGCTGCTCGGCCCGCTCGGGCCGCCGTTGCAGCCCGTGCCGATGACCTTGGACGCCGGGGAGGCGGCCACCTGGTTCGAGTCGCTGCCCGCGATAGGCGTCGAGGGCCTTGTGGTCAAGCGCCTCGACCAGACGTATCGGAGCGGCACGCGCGCGTGGCAGAAGCTTCGGCACACCTCCGCGCGCGATGCGGCGGTCGTCGGCTTCACCGGGCCGCAGGCGCGGCCGAACGCGCTGGTACTGGTACTGCCGGACGACGACACCCCGCTGGTGTCCAGCCCTCTGGCTCCCGCGCTGCGGGCACAGGCGGCGGCCGCGCTGGCTGGCCGGACGAGCACCGGGACGGAGACGGCGATGGCGGTCGGCGTGGGCGAGGTCGCGTACCGGGCCGTGGAGACCGGGCTGACGGCCGAGGTGGAGCAGGGCACGACACGGCACACGGTCACCACGGTGCTGCGGCTGCGGCTCCCCGAGGATCACGACTAGAGGGTCACGACCAACAGGGCCGGATTACGCGCGCAGCCAGGTGCGGCGGTCGCGCGCCGCCGCGTACAGCGCCTCGATGTCCGCGGGCTTCAGTACTCCGCCGAGCCTGGCCAGCGCGGGCACCTCGTCCTCCCGCAGAATCCGTACGTCCGGTGGCGCGGGCAGCACATCCAGCCGCGCCGCCCCCACCACGGCGAGGACCGGGCGCACCGCCGCCGTCAGCGCGAGGGTCGCCCGCTCGGCCCTGCGGCGGGTCAGCCGCAGCAGCGGGCCCGGCACACCGCGGCCGGCCCGCACCATCGGATCGGCGATCCGCACCCGCAGCCGGTGGGCCGCCAGGGTGTGTACGGCCAGCACCCCGCCCGGGCCGACGGCCAGATGGTCGATGCGGTCGGCGCCGGGCAGCGGCACCGAGTGAATGATCCGCCAGCCCGCGACCTCCAGCCGGTCGAGGCTGTCGCCGAGCAGCTGCTGGGCGGCGAGTTCCGCGCGGCGCGGGTCCTGCCGGAAGCGGCGCCCGGCGGGGAGGCGGTCCAGATCGGCGTGGAGCGCCTCGCCGGGGCGGTTGGGGGCGAGGTCGTCGTCCGGGTGCAGGGCCAGCCTGGCGAGATCGGCGGAGGTGGGCACGGGCGGCGGTCCGACGGTGACCTCGCCGGTCAGATACGGGGCGAGAGCGGCCAGCGCATCGGCGCGGTGGCGTTCGGAGACCAGGCTGACGCGGCCGCTGTCCCTGTCGTACCAGGCGACGTTGCGGCCGTCCGGAAGGCTGACGTACAGCCGGTCCCGGCCCTGCTCGCGTGCCGGTGTGACGCGCAGTCCCGTCATGCCACCACCCCTCGACCATGGGAACAGCCGCGGGGCCTTCGGAGCAATAACCGCGCGATGCCGGAGCCGTAGTGCACACTCTCCCCAAGCGCAAGGTTCTTGGGAGGGGGCAAGCGTGTTCGGGGGGATCGACGAGGTCGACTGGGCATCACTGGCGCACGCCTATGGGCCGGCGGACGATGTGCCTCACATGCTGTTCGGACTCGCGTCCGCGGATCCCGCGGAGCGCGAGACGGCGCTCGACGGGATGTACGGAGCGGTGCACCACCAGGGCGATGTGTACGACTCGACGCTCGCCTGCATTCCCTTCCTCATCGAGCTCGTGGCGAATCCCGCGGTCCAGGACCGGGGCGGCATCGTGGAGCTGCTGACCAGCATCGGCGGCATCGATCTGGACGGCGACGACGAACTCGATCCGGAGGACGAGGAGTTCGAGTACGCCGCGAACTACGCGATGGCCTCGTCCGCCGTGACCGCGGGCGCGGACGTCTTCCTCGCGCTGGTCGACGCGGAGGACCGCGGCGTGCGGCTCACGGCTCCGCTCGCGCTCGCCACGCTGCACGACGATCCCGAGCTGGTGCTCGGACTGCTGCGGGAGCGGCTCGGCGTCGAGCCGGACGCGGAGGTGCGGTTCGCCTGCGTCGAGGCCGCGGGCCGGATCGCGCTGCGCCACCAGCGGCTGGCGCCCGAAGTGGTGGAGTGGCTCACCGGGCTGACCCGGGCGCCGTACCACCCGGGGCTGCGGCTGGCCGCGCTCGCGCAGCTCGCCCGCTGCGCGCCGGACGCGCTGCCGGCCGATGTCGTGCCGGGGGTGACGGGCCTGCTGCGCGAACTGCGCGCCGAGCCGGTGGCGGCAAGCCCGGCGGCCGAGTCGGCGGACCCTGGCGCGGAGTCGGTCGGCCCCGGCGCCGAGCGCGCAGCGCCCGTCGCGGAACCGGTGGGCCCGTGCGCGGAGTCGGTCGGCTCCTGCACGGAGTCGGTCGGCTCCCGCGCCGAG
Source organism: Streptomyces sp. V1I1 (assembly GCF_030817355.1). NCBI lineage: Bacteria > Bacillati > Actinomycetota > Actinomycetes > Kitasatosporales > Streptomycetaceae > Streptomyces > Streptomyces sp. V1I1. The sequence goes on from NZ_JAUSZH010000001.1 coordinate 2,653,726, forward strand.
CCCGCGGCACCCGCCACGGAACCCGTGCCCGAGCGGCCGTCGACGCCCACGCTCCTCGGCCGGCTGCGCGAGATGCACGAGGCGGACCGTGCGGGCCGCGGCGCCCCCTGGACGGCGGATCTGCTGCGTACGCTCCACTCGGGGCTCGGCGACCGCGTCGACGACCGGATCGCCCTGCTCGCCGACCAGTTGTGCAGCCCCGACTGGGGCCAGCGGATCGATGCCGTACGGATGAGCAGCGGGCTGCTGCGGACCTGGCGCGGTGCGTACGACGAGCTGGTCGGGTTGATCGGGGAGCAGCTCGCCGACCCTGAGAAACGGCTGGCGGACGCGGCCGCCGACGCGCTCGGGGAGCTGTTCGGCCTCGCCGCGCCCGCCGCGGACGCGCTGGCGGACCGGGTGGCCGCTGACCCCGGGGCCTGGGTCCGGGAGTGGGAGAGCGGGCCGCCCACGCTCGGCAGCGCGCTCGCCGCGCTGGCCCGGGCGGGCGACCGGCGCGCGGTGCCGGTTCTCGCGCGGACTCTGGAGCGGCCCGAGGCACCGCACGATCTGGGCTATGCGCTGGACCATCTGGGCGCGGCCGCGGCGTCGCTCGCGCCCGCGCTGCGTCACCGGCTCGGCGAGATCGAGCTGGACGAGCGGCTTTACGACCGGGCCGGGCCGTTGCTGTACGGGCTAACGGCGCTGCGGGCCGCCGATGCGGTGCCCGAGGTGCTGCGGGTACTGCGGGGCGCGCCCGACTACCGCGGGGAGTGGGTGGCCGAGTCGGCGCTGCGGGCGCTCACCGCCTTCGGGCCCGGCGCGCGGGAGGCCGTTCCGGAGCTGCGGGAGCTGCTGCGCTGCGTGGGCGTCGGCTCCGGCTTCTCGGCGTCTCTCGCGGCGCGGACGGCGGGGGCGCTGTGGGCGATCGAGGGTGACGCCGAGCCCGTGCTGCCGGTGCTGCGTGCGGCGTTGTCCGGCACGGATTCCGGGGCCCGGCGGTCGGCCGCGAGGGCGCTCGGCGCGCTGGGGCCTGCGGGCGGGGAGGCCTCCGGGGCACTGGGTGACCTGCTGCGGTCGGCGGAGCCGTGGACCCGGGTGGACGGGGCGATCGCGCTCTGGCGGGTGACGGGCGATCATGGGCGGGCATGGCCGGTTCTGCTGACAGCCTGGGAGAGTCTGCCGAACACCCGGGTGCCGATCGCCGAGTGCCTGGCGGAGCTGACGGCCGAGGGCGCGGAGCGGATCCTGCGCGACGAGCTCGCTGCCGTACGACGTCACAACGCGATCGACGGCGGATACGGCAGCCATGACATCTTTACGGACGAGAAGCTGCTGGCCCTGTGCCGGCGGGCACTGACGAGGGAGAGAACAGCATGATCATCTTCGGCACCAAGGGCTACCTCTACCAGCTGGCGATACTCACGCTGGTGTGCGGGCGCTGCGGCAATCCCTCCGCGCACACGCTCAGGAAGCGCGTCACGAAGTTCACGCTGTTCTTCGTGCCGCTGTTCCCGTTCTCGACGAAGTACGCGACGCAGTGCACGTTCTGCGGCATGGAGCAGCAGGTGACCAAGGAGCAGGCGGAGCAGCTGCAGCTCCAGGGCGCGGGCGGGCCGGGCGGTCAGGCGTACGGGCAGCCGCAGCAGCAGCCCGGCCAGCAGCCGTACCAGTACTGACACAACCCCGAGCCGGAGGTGACGGCCCGTCGGCTCATTTTCGGCGCACTATGACATAAAGGGAAAAGGGCCTGCGTCTTGCTACGTTGCGTGGCATGACCGCAACGACGGGCGACGCTCCTCCGCCCGAACTACGCCTCACCAAGCGGCGGGGCGTCGAGCTCTCGCTCCTCGTCTGCGCCGTCCTCATGTGCGTCTACGGCTACATCGACGTCGGCCTGACGAAGAACAGCGCGGTTCCGCCGGACGCCGTGCGCTACGGAGCGGGCCTCGGCGTACTGGCCCTCCTCGCGCATCTCGCCGTGCGCTTTTGCGCCCCGTACGCCGACCCGCTGCTGCTGCCCATCGCGGTCCTCCTCAACGGCCTCGGCCTGGTGCTCATCTACCGTCTCGACCTGGAGACCCCGCTCGACGAGGCCGCGCCCGCCCAGCTGATCTGGTCCACACTCGGTGTCGCGCTGTTCATCGTGGCCGTCGTTTTCCTGCGCGACCACCGGGTCCTGCAGCGCTACGCGTATCTCTCGGTCGTCGCCGCCCTCGTCCTGATGATCGTGCCGATCCTCTTCCCCGCCGTGAACGGCGCCAAGATCTGGATCCGGATCGGTGGACTCTCCTTCCAGCCGGGCGAGTTCGCCAAGATCCTGCTCGCCGTCTTCTTCGCCGCGTATCTCGCGGCCAACCGCAACGCCCTGGCCTACACCGGCCGCCGGATCTGGCGGCTCCAGCTGCCCACCGGCCGGGTGCTCGGCCCGATCGTCACGATCTGGCTGCTCAGCGTCGTCGTGCTGGTCCTCGAACGCGACCTCGGCACCTCGCTGCTCTTCTTCGGACTCTTCGTGATCATGCTGTACGTAGCGACCGGCCGGACCGGCTGGATCGCGGTCGGCCTGCTGCTCGCGGCGGCCGGCGCGTTCGCCGTCGGCGCCCTCGAACCGCACGTCCACAGCCGGGTCGAGGACTGGCTCGACCCGTTCGCCACCATCAGGGCGGGCCAGGGCCCAAGCCAGCTCGCCCAGTCGCTCTTCGCCTTCGCCGCCGGCGGGATGCTCGGCGCGGGTCTCGGCCTCGGGCACTCCATCCTCATCGGCTTCGCCGCCAAGTCGGACTTCATCCTCGCCACCGCGGGCGAGGAGCTCGGCCTGGTGGGCCTGACCGCGATCTTCATGCTGTACGCGCTGATGGTGGCGCGCGGCTACCGCGCCGGGCTCGCCCTGCGCGACCCCTTCGGACGGCTGCTCGCCATCGGACTCGCCTCGATCATCGCCCTCCAGGTGTTCGTCATCGCGGGCGGCGTGATGGGTCTGATCCCGCTGACCGGCATGGCGATGCCCTTCCTCGCCCAGGGCGGTTCGTCCGTCGTCACCAACTGGATCATCGTGGCGCTGCTCATCAGGGTCAGCGACTCGGCCCGCGCGCCGCATCCCGACGTGGTCGACACGGGGGTCATCGCCCTGGTCCTGGAGGACGAACGGTGATCCCCTACATCCGGCGGGCCGCCGCCCTGTGTCTGCTGCTCCTGGTCGCGCTACTGGTCAACGCCGCCCGGGTGCAGATCGTCGAATCCACGTCGCTCGACAAGAACCCGGCCAACCGGCGCCTTGCCATTGCCCGTTACGACGAGCCGCGCGGCGACATCCTGGTCGGCGGCAAGCCCGTCACCGGCTCGAAGGACACCGGCCAGCAACTGCGGTACGAACGCACCTACACCCAGGGCCCGATGTACGCGCCCGTCACCGGCTACGCCTCGCAGACGTACGGCACCACCCTCGTCGAGAACGCCGAGGACGGCGTCCTGACCGGCACGGACGCCATGCTCGCGCCGCTGCCCTTCTGGGACGACATCAGCCGCATCCAGCCGCCCGGCGGCAATGTCGTCACCACCATCAGGCCCTCGATGCAGCGCGCCGCGTTCGACGGGCTCGGCGGCAAGCGAGGGGCGGTCGCCGCGCTCGAACCGTCGACCGGGAGGATCCAGGCCCTGGTCAGCAGCCCTTCGTACGACCCCGGGCTGCTCTCCGGTACCGGGCCGCCGGTCAAGACCGAGTGGGCGAAGCTCAATACTTCGGGCAGCCAGCCGATGCTCAACCGGGCCATCCGGCAGACGTATCCGCCCGGCTCCGCTTTCAAGATCGTGACGGCGGCGGCCGCGCTTGACGCGGGTGTGGTCACGGACGTCGACGCGCCGTCCGGCGCGCCCGATCCCTATGTCCTGCCCGGCACCAGGACGACGCTCCCCAACGCGGCGGACGGCTGCGGCGACGCCTCGCTCGCGTACGCCATCCAGTGGTCCTGCAACACCGTGATGGCGCATCTGGGAGTGAAGGTGGGCCTCGCCGGAATGGTCGACACGGTGAGCAAGTTCGGCTTCAACGACCGCAGGCTGCGGATCCCCTCGGGAGTCGCCGTGTCCAACTTCGACCGCCATATGACCGTCGATCAGCTGGCGCTCTCATCGATCGGGCAGTTCGACACCACGGCGACGCCGCTGCAGATGGCGATGGTGTCGGCCGCTGTCGCCAACGGCGGGGATCTCAAACGCCCCTATCTGGTGAACCGGGTGACCAGGTCGGACGGTCGCACGGTCGCACGGAACTACCCGCAGTCGTACCAACAGGCGATGAACCCCGCGACCGCGCAGCAACTCCAGCGGATGATGGTCCAGGCCGTCGAGGAGGGCACCGGTCAGAACGCCGCAATCGAGGGGGCGACGGTGGGCGGCAAGACCGGTACGGCGCAGCACGGCTTGGACAACTCCGGTCGGCCCTATGCCTGGTTCATCTCCTGGGCGCAGGCGGCCGACGCGGGCCAGCCGGCGGTCGCGGTCGCCGTGGTCGTCGAGGAGGACGTATCGGCCGACCGCGGCGAGATCAGCGGCGGCGGCAGCGCGGCGCCGATCGCGCGGGCGGTGATGGAGGCTGCGCTGCGAGACTGAACCGTATGACGGCGGAAGAGGCTCTGGAGCGGATCGCGCGGCTGGACCCTGAGCTGTGCGCCTTCATCGAGGTGTGGGGCGATGCGGCCTCATCGGCATGCGAGGTTTCGCCCGAACTCCCCCTTGCCGGGATGCCGTTCGCCGTGAAGGGGCCCTTGGGTATCCGTTCGTACGCGGCCCGGCGGCTGATCGCGGCGGGCGCGGTGCCGGTCGGCTCGACGGCGGTGCCGGGCCCCGGCACGTACTGGCAGACCTGGGGTCTCGGCGCGCACGGCCGCACGGTCAACCCCTGGCGCCCGGACCGTACGCCGGGCGGCTCGTCGGCCGGTTCGGCGGTGGCGGTCGCGGCGAGGATGGTGGGCCTGGCCACCGGCAGCGACGGGGCGGGGTCGGTACGCATCCCGGCGGCCTGGTGCGGGGTGTTCGGCCTGAAGACGACGAACGGCCTGCTGCCCTCGCCCGACCGGACCGGCCTGGCGACGGCGGGGGTGCTGACGCGCACGGCGGCGGACGCGCGGGCGTATCTGCGCTGCGTCCTTGACGGGTACGCGGAGGTGCGGCCGCCGTTCCCGGTACGGGCGCGCTGGTCGCCCGACCTGGGTTTCGCGCGGACGGACCCGGAGGTGGCGTCGGTCGCGCGGGCTGCGGTGGAGCGGCTGGCCTCGGCCGGAGTCGTACGCCTCGACGAGCGGCCGTTCGCGCTTCTCGACCCGAGGGACGCGTGGCAGGCTGTACGGCGTGGACAGCCTTCGGCGGGGTCGGCGGTGCGCACGGAGAACGACCGCCGTCTCGACGCACTGTTCACGGAAGCAGAGCTGCTCCTCACCCCGGCCACCCCGAACCGCCCGCACGGCCACGAAGGACCGGGCGAGCTCTACTCCACCGCCCTGACCTGGGCGTTCAACCTCAGCGGCCACCCGGCGGCAAGCATCCCGGCCGGCTTCACGAGCGACGGCTGCCCGGCCGGCCTGCAACTGGTCGCGGCGCGCGGCGCGGACGTCTCGCTCCTCGAAATGGGGGTGGCGGCGGAGCGGTACACGATTATGGTGCGCCCATGACCATGACCTACGAGCTCGCCCAGGTGAACATAGCCCGACTCAAATTCCCGCTGGATTCCCCGGAGTTAAAGGACTTCGTCAACGGCTTGGACCCGGTGAACGCTGTCGCGGACGCGGCAGACGGCTTCGTCTGGCGGCTCCAGAGCGAGACCGGAAATGCCACGGATGTGCCGGTTTTCGGGGACGAGTGGCTGATCCTGAACATGTCGGTGTGGAGGGACACGAACGCCCTGACCGCGTTCATGTACCAGGGACAGCACAGGGAGCTGCTGGGGCGGCGCTACGAGTGGTTCGAACGCGTCCAGGAGGTCATGAGCACGCAGTGGTGGGTGGAGCGGGGCCACCGCCCGACGGTCCAGGAGGCGGAGGATCGCCTGCTCCATGTACGCGAACACGGCCCGACGCCACGGGCGTTCACGCTGCGGACGAGTTTCCCGCCGCCGACGGCGGAGTGATCAGCCCGGCTGCTGCCCGCGGCGGTTGACGGCGGTGAGGTCGATGTCGAGGGGGAACGGGAGGTCCAGCTTGAGCTGCTTGTGGTGGATACCGGTGTCCGCGTACGTGCGGGTGGCGGGGTCGAGCTCGTAGACGTACACGACAGGGAGCCCGTCGTCCTCCTCCACACGCCAGAAGTGCCGGATGCCTGCCCTGGCGTACTTGCGGGGCTTGACCTCGCGGTCACGTTCCACGGAGTCTGCGGAGACGATCTCGACGGCCAGAAGGATGTCGTCGGGGTCGTACCAGGTCTGCCGCGGGCCGGTGGTCGCGCCCCGGGGCACCACCATCAGGTCGGGCTCCGGCCGATCCCGTCTGGCCAGCTTGGTGGTCATCTCGCGGATGACGTCGAGATCCTCAGGCGCGAAGTCCAGCAAGGCGTTCTCCAATAGGCGCAGGGTGACCATATGGAAGTGGGTCTGCGGACTCATGAAGACGAGGCTCCCGTCGATCAGCTCCGTGTGCGGAGGAAGATTCGGAAGCCTGTCGAGGTCGTCCGCCGTCCAGCCGCCGGCCGGCGGGCGGGCCCACTCGTACTGCTCGTCCAGCCCGTACTCGCGTGCGGCGCTCATGATTGCTCCCATGCGGCGGAGTCTGCCTGGCACAGCCAGCGTACCCAGCCAGAAGGCCGCATCCCGCTCGGAAGTGTGAGCGACAGACTCCTGTGTTGACTGCCGTCCGGCTCCGATCCGGGTCAGCGACCGGGTGGGGGTCTCGGCTTCCATGCCATTGAGCGCGTCCGGTCCGGCGTACCCTGCTCAGGCCTGACGTGACACGGTGCGTGGGGGTACGGGCGCGGTCAGTGCCCGGCAGAGGGGCCCATTCCGTACTTCCGCGAGGGGCGAAGGACACCGACGCGACGCACGCCATGCTGCTGGGGGAGCCGACGGCGGTGGCCGGTCCCGTGCGCCGGTTCACCGCCCCGCCGGATGCTCGGCCGCAGGCTCAGTCGGAGGGCAGAGCTCAGCCCGCCGCCTGCGCGCCCTCCGCGATCGCTTCCTCCACCTCCGCGACCCGCGCCTGCTCCTCCGTCGCGAAGCGTTCGCGGTCGAGCTGCTCGGCGATCTCCTCGTCCTGGGACATGAGGAGGTCGAGGTTGGCGTCGCCCATCTCGAAGACGCCCATGTCCAGATACGCCTTCTGCAGGCGCTCGCCCCACAGCCCGATGTCCTTGACGCACGGCACGATCCGGCTGAACAGCAGCTTCCGGAACAGCTGCAGGAACTCGGACTGCTCGGAGAGCTCCGCCGCCTCGGCCTTGGGGATGCCGAAGTTCTCCAGCACCTCGACCCCGCTGAGCCGGTCGCGCATCAAGTAGCAGCCCTCGATGACGAAATCCTCGCGCTCGCGCAGCTCCGCGTCGCTGAGCTCCTTGTAGTAGTCGCGCAGCGCCATCCGCCCGAAGGCGACATGGCGGGCCTCGTCCTGCATGATGTAAGCCAGAATCTGCTTCGGCAGCGGCTTGTCCGTCGTGTCCCGGAGCAGGCCGAACGCGGCGAGCGCGAGCCCTTCGATGAGGACCTGCATGCCCAGGTACGGCATGTCCCAGCGGGAGTCGCGCAGGGTGTCGCCGAGCAGCCCCTGGAGGTTGTCGTTGATCGGGTAGAGCATCCCGATCTTGTCGTGCAGGAAGCGGCTGTAGATCTCCGCGTGCCGGGCCTCGTCCATCGTCTGGGTGGCGGAGTAGAACTTCGCGTCCAGATCGGGCACCGACTCCACGATCCGCGCCGCGCACACCATCGCGCCCTGCTCGCCGTGCAGGAACTGGCTGAACTGCCAGGAGGTGTAGTGCCTGCGCAGCTCCCCCTTGTCCTTCTCGGTCAGCTTCGGCCAGTGGCGCGAGCCGTAGAGAGTGAGCGCCTCGTCGGGGGTGCCCAGCGGGTCGTACGGATCGACCTCGAGGTCCCAGTCGATGCGTTTGACGCCGTCCCACTGCTTGTCCTTGCCCTTCTGGTACAGGGCGAGCAGTCGGTCGCGGCCGTCTTCGTACTCCCAGCTGAAGCGGGCCGCGCCGGAGGCCGGGACCTGCCAGTGGAAGCTCTCCGGGGCATGCGTGTAGCGGTCGTGAGTCGACACTGACGGCTCCTTCGCCTCATATCCCGTACCACTACGGACAGTTGGCAGGCTCACACGTTGGTAGACGCCCAGTCAACAAGTCGTACGCAAGGGATTGACGACCTTACTGACAGGCAGTCTCATAAGGGTTGACATTGCTCACCCCACCCGCGAGGTGCCCTCAGCCATGACAACAGTGACCGAAAGCGACGTGCAGCAGCTCCGCGACGCACTCGGCCCGCTCCGGGACCGGGAGCAGGTCGCCCAGCGTCTCCTCGAGTCCTCCGCCAAGCACTCCTTCGACCCCGACAAGGAGCTCGACTGGGACTCCCCGGTCGAGGAGGGCAAGTGGTTCTGGCCGCCGGAGCTGCTCTCCCTCTACGACACCCCGCTGTGGCGCAAGATGTCCGAGGACCAGCGGCTGGACCTGGCCAGGCGCGAGGCCGCGTCGCTCGCCTCGCTGGGCATCTGGTTCGAGATCATCCTGATGCAGCTGCTGGTCAGGCACATCTACGACAAGTCGGTGACCAGCAGCCATGTCCGGTACGCGCTCACCGAGATCGCGGACGAGTGCCGGCACTCGATGATGTTCGCCCGGCTGATCCAGAAGGGCGGGGCGCCGGCGTATCCCGTACCGCGGCTCTACCACAATCTGGCGCGCGTCCTGAAGACCGTCTCGACCACACCCGGTTCGTTCGCGGCGACGCTGCTCGGCGAGGAGATCCTCGACTGGATGCAGCGCCTCACCTTCCCGGACGAGCGCGTCCAGACCCTGGTGCGCGGCGTGACCCGCATCCATGTGGTGGAGGAGGCGCGCCATGTGCGGTACGCCCGCGAGGAGTTGCGCCGGCAGATGGTGACAGCGCCGCGCTGGGAGCAGGAGTTCACGCGCCTCAGCTGCGGGGAGGCGGCGCGGGTCTTCTCGGTCTGCTTCGTGAATCCGCAGGTGTACACGGACGTGGGCCTCGACCGGCGCGAGGCGGTCGCCCAGGTGAAGGCGAGCGGCCACCGCCGCGAGGTGATGCAGTCGGGCGCGAAGCGGCTGACGGACTTCCTCGACGACATCGGCGTCCTGCGGGGCCCGGGCCGCAGGCTCTGGAAGAGCTCCGGCCTCCTCGCGTAATCCAGGAACGGGGCGGTTACGCTGCGAGCATGACCAGTCCCGCTCCAGCGACCCGTGCCTACCGACGGCTCAGCGTCGAGGAGCGCCGCAGGCAGCTCCTCGCCGCCGCGCTCACGCTCTTCGCGCACCGGCCGCCGGACGAGGTGTCCCTCGACGACGTGGCCGAGGCGGCCGGGGTCTCCCGGCCCCTCGTCTACCGCTACTTCCCCGGGGGCAAGCAGCAGTTGTACGAGACGGCTCTCCGCTCCGCCGCCGACCAGCTGGAACTGTGCTTCACCGAGCCGCCCGCGGGACCGCCCACCGAGCGGGTCTCCCGGGTCCTCGACCGCTACCTCGTCTTCGTCGACGAACACGACGCCGGGTTCAGCGCGCTGCTGCGCGGGGGCAGCGTCGCCGAGACCTCCCGTACGACGGCGATCGTCGACGAGGTGCGGCGAGCCGCGGCCGAGCAGATCCTCGTCCACATCGGCGTGGCCCGGCCGGGGCCGCGGCTGCGGATGATGGTGCGCACCTGGATCGCGGCGGTCGAGGCGGCCTCGCTGATCTGGCTGGACGAGGGGAAGCAGCCGTCGGCGGACGAGCTGCGGGACTGGCTGGTCGACCATCTGATCGCGCTGCTCGCGGCGACGGCCGCGAGCGACGAGGAGACGGCGGAGGCGGTCAGGGGCCTGCTGACGCTGGAGCGGGCGGCGGGTCCGGTGGGAGTGCTGGCGCGGCGGGTGGCGCCGGTGGCGGGGGACGCGGCGGGCCTGCGGTAGCGGGCGTCGGGCTGGGGGGTGCGCCTGCGGCGGGCCTGTTCCCCACCCCGCCCCTTCCCGAACTGGGGGCAGGCCCCCAGACCCCCGCACGCCCTTCGGGCGTTGTCCTCAATCTCCCCCAGACTTCGTCCGGGGGGACCCCCAACGGGCTTGAATTTCCACCCGTCCGGCCGAAACTTGAGGCCCGCCCGGGCAAATCCAGCCTCGCCGGCGTTTGAGGCGCGGGGTCTGGGGCGGAGCCCCAGAGGGGGCCGCAGCCGCGCGGGTTACAGGTCGTGGCCCAGGCCCGGACCCACCGGTACGTCCACCCACCCCGTCTCCGCCGTCGCCGCGAACGCCGTCGGCGCCAGTGGTTCCGTATACACCAGCAGCGGGCCCACCAGGTCCGCCGGGACCGTGGCGTGCGGCAGGGCGGCCGTCAGATGGGCCGCGGCCAGGGTGGCGACGCCCAGCTCCGGCATGGTGCCGATCTTCACGGCGAGGCCCGCGGACTCGGCGAGCGCTGCGATCTGCCGGGCCCTGTACAGCCCGCCTACCTTGAGGATCTTGATGTTGAGGACATCGGCCGCCCCTCGGCGGACGATCTCCAGGGCGTCGTGCAGCGAGTGCACGCTCTCGTCGGCCATGACGCGCGCGCCGCCGCGGCTGCGCAGCTCGGCCATGCCGGTCAAGTCCCAGCGGGGCAGCGGCTGTTCAATAAGGTCGAGCCCGGCGTCGGCGAGCCGGGCGACGGTCCGGCCCGCGATGCCGGGGTCGTAGCCCTCGTTCGCGTCGAGGCTGAGCTCCACGAAGTCCGGCACGGCACCGCGCACGGAATGGACCAGCCGCACATCCAGTTCCGGGTCCTCACCGCCCTTCACCTTGATGTGGGTGAAGCCGCGTGCGGCGTACGCGGCCGCCTCCTCAACCATCTCCTCGACCGTCCCGAGACCGACCACCCAGGTGGTGGGGATGCGCGGGCGGACACAGCCGCCGAGCAGCAGATGCACGGGCCAGCCCGCCGCCCGCGCCGCCACGTCGTGCAGCGCGATGTCCAGCGCCGCCTTGGCCAGCTGCTGGCCACGGATGGCAGCGTCCATGGCCGCGTGCGCTCCCGCCAGGTCGCGGGCGTCGCGGCCGATCAGCGCGGGGGCGGCGTGTTCGGTGAGCGCCGCCTCGAGGCCGGCGAGGGTCTCGCCGGTGTACGCGGTCATCGGGGAGGCCTCGCCGAAGCCGGTATCGCCGTCTGCCGTGCGTACTTCGACGACCAGGCTGACGAGTTCGGGGCTGCTTCCACTGCTGATGACGAAGGGCCGCCGGTAAGGGGCCCTGACAACGCGGGTGTGGACCGAGACGATCTTCAAGCACGGCTCCTTCGAGTTACGGCCCGGACCGTAAGGGCGGGCTTAGAGGCGTACGCGGTAGACGATCGGCGGGCGGCCGGTCTGGCCCAGCTGCCGACTGCCCGTCGGTACGGCCACCCCAGCCCGTTCCAGTCGCTTGAGGATGCGGCGGGCCGTGCGCTGCTGGACGGCGAGGTGCTCCGCCACGCGGTGCGCGGTGATGCCCTCGTCCTGCTCCTGAGCGGCCAGTTCACGCAGCCGGTCCAGCGTCTTGGGGTTCAGTCCGACGCGGCGGGCGAGCGTGACCGTGCTCTCCGGCCCGGCCGCCGCCGCGGACAGCGTGGACGCGGAGCGTTCCGCGTCGATCACGATGTCGACGTCGTCGGTCATCGAGACGACTCCGGCCACCGGGCCCACCGATCGGGCCCTGTTGACCGCGCGTCTGGCCAGCGATTCGGCCTCCGCGGCAGTGCGGCCGAGGCCGAAGCCCACATGAGCGGCGCCGTGCCGGGCCGCGAGGTCGTCGAGGAACGGGAGGCGGGTGAACTGCCCGCTCACCTCCTCCAGGACGCCCCGGGTGGTGACGACCAGACGCTGCCCGTCCGCCAGATCGGCGAGGCTGCCGCCCAGCACTCGAAGATCCGCGGCCAGTTCACTGTCGGCCGCCGGAAGATCGATGATGCCGAGGGCGACCTGGGCGTCGCCGCTGTGCTGTCCCGCGGTGGCGAGCACAAGGGCCTGGAGCGTGGAGCGTATGGAGTGCCGGGACGGCGCGAGACGTACGGCGTGCATCTCGTGGTCGAGGAGATGGAACGCCGAGCCGAGACAGGTGAGGGCAACCCGCGTCTGCTTCCTGTCCCGCGCGGCGAGATGGAACTCCGCCAGGTCCTGCGAGGTCAGCCCGGGCCGGTAGGGCAGTACATGCACATGGTCGGTGGGCAGCTTGGCCTCGGTGAGCGTCTCCATCACCTCGCTGCGGCGCAGCGTGTCGATGGAGATACGGGAGACGTCGTGGCCGAGGCGGAGCAGTTCGACCAGGGCACGCAGCAGAGTCGCGCCGCTGTACGGCACATACATCGCGGGCCGGTCGACGATTCCGGCGGCGGTGGCGAGCGTGTGCGGTACTACGCCAGTGAAGAGCAGCGCGTCCACCTCGGCCTGCGCCCTGCCGACCACGTCGAGGGTCTCGTCCTCGTGCCGGTACGGGAGGGGCACCAGCCGGTCCGCCCCGGCCGAGCCGCCGACCGCGACCACCTTGTGCACGAGGTCCTCGGGACCGATGACGCCGACCGTGAGAGCCATCGGCCGGTCTCCGTTCTTCTGGAGTGGTTCTGGGGTACTTCTGGACGGGGTTGACGCCCGACAACCGCGGCTTTAATTTCGGCCCAGGCCATAACCGCATTCTTGCGGAGAGGATAGTGCCCCGATGCCCGAACGGGAAATGCCGCTGCCCACAGTTCTCGGCCCGCGCGGCCGCACCTTCGGTGAGGAGGAACGGGCCGCGGTGCTGCGCGTCCTGGACTCCGCGGTGCTGTGCAGCGCCTTCGGCAGTGAAGCACGTTCCCTTGAAGCCGAGATGACGCGGTTGTACTCCGGCGGGTCCCGCGGGTCCGGCCCGTCCCGCCCGTCCCGCCCGTCCCGCGGGGAAACGGTCGCCTGCAGTTCGGGTACGGCCTCGCTGCATCTGGCGGTCGCGGCGGCCGGGGTCGGCCCGGGCGACGAGGTGATCACCACGCCGCTCTCGGACTTCGGCACGGTGGCGCCGGTCGTCGCGCAGGGCGGCCGGGTGGTGTTCGCCGACGTACGCCCCGAGGACGGGAACATCGACCCCGGCGCCGTCGAGGCGGCGCTCACCCCGCGTACCAAGGCCGTCATCGCCGTGCACCTCTTCGGCGCCGCCGCCGACGTCGACGCGCTGCGCGCCATCTGCGACCGGCACGGACTCGTATTCATCGAGGACTGCGCGCAGGCCTGGCTCGGTGAGGACAGCACCGGCCGGCTGCTCGGCACGGTCGGGGACATCGCCTGCTTCAGCCTTCAGCAGTACAAGCACATCACCGCGGGCGACGGCGGCCTCGCGCTCACCGACGACCCCGGGCTCGCTCGCCATATGCGGCTGTTCATGGACAAGGGATGGGACCGCACGGAGGGCCGGATCCACCGCGAGATGGGCCTCAACTACCGGATGACCGAGCTCACCGCGGCGGTGGCCCGCGCGCAGCTGGCCAAGGTGGCGGACGTCGTACGGGTGCGGCGGGAGCGGGCCGGGCAGCTCGTCGCCGCGCTCGCCGGGCTCGACCGGGTCACCGTGCCCGAGCCGTTGCCGGGCCACGCTTGGTGGCTCTTCCCGCTGCTCGTCGACGACAACACCCGCTGGGCGAAGGACCTTCAGGCCGAGGGTGTCCCCACCATGCCGGGCTATCTCGAACGTCCGCTGTACGCCAATCCCGCCCTGCCGGGGTACCCGCCGGGGCTGTGTCCGCAGGCGGAGCAGCTGATCGGCCGGACCCTGCTCGCCCTCCCCTGGAACGAGGGATACACCGAGGCGGACGTGGAGCACATCGCCCGCGCGATCCACACCGTCCACGACCGGGCCCACGCACGGTGACCGCGGTGACCGACTACGACTGGCTGCGGACCGCGCCCGAGGAGCTCATCGGCTGGGACGTCGACGTGCTGTACGGCCCGTGGCCCAGGCACCACGCCGACATCGGCCTCGCCGAGGTCAGGTCCCGCCTTGCCCGCTCCCCCGTCTCCAGAGCGCTGGCCATGTCGACGCGGGGAGCGCTCTTCGACGACGCGGCGGGCAACATCCGTACGGTCAAGGACCTAGCCGACTGCCCCGAGCTGCTGCCGGTCGGCACCGTGGATCTGCGGGACGCGCTCGCCGCCGACGATCGTCTTGACGCCCTGGACGCGGAGGGTGTGCGCTTCCTGCGGCTGTTCACCGAGCAGCAGGACGTGGAACCGGACTTCCCCGGCTACCGGCATGTGATCGGGCAGGCCGTCGCACGCGGTCTGGTCCTTCTGCACGACGGCGACCCGCGCCACTACGGGCCGGTGCTCGCAGGGCGCGGCGCGGACGTCGTCTTCCTCGACGTGCACTCGTATGTGCTGGCCGACTTCCTGCTCCTCGCCCGGAGCGAACCGGGTTTCCGGGCCACCACCCGGCTGCTCTCCGCCCCCGACGCGATCGAGCGGGTCGTCGACACGGCCGGCGCGCGCCATCTGGTCTTCGGCTCGCGCACCCCCTTCATGGACATCTCCCCGCAGACGCTGCGGCTGCGCTACGCGGGCATCGGGGAGGCCGAGCGCGCGGCGATCGCGGGCGGGAACGTCGAGGAGCTGCTGGGCTGATGCCGATCATCGATGTGCATGCGCATGTGGGCCCGTGGCCGTTCCACATGGACACGGGCGACGCGGCGTTCAACATCCGCCTGATGGACAAGTACGGCATCGGTCTGCAGCTGGTGTCGGCCGCCGAGGCGGTGGTGTACGACGCCGTGGCGGGCAACGCCGCGCTGCGCGAGGTGCTGGCCGTGCACCCGCGGCTGCTCGGCTACGCGGTGGTGAACCCGAACCGTATCGAGGAGAGCGCCGAGGATCTGCGGCGCTGTCTGGACACCGGCCGGTTCGTCGGCGCGAAGATTCACACCCACTATCCGGGGCGGCTCATCGGCACCCGGGAGATGGCCGAGGCCTTGGACGTCGTCGACGAGGCGGGGGTGCCGCTGCTTCTGCACACCTGGGGGCCGGAGGTCGCCTTGCTGCCCGAACTGCTGGAGAGCCGGCCGCGGCTGCGGATCATCATGGGCCACGCGGGCGGCGACGCCTGGCGCGAGGCCGCGCACGCGGCGGCGGCGTGCGACCGGCTCTACCTCGAACACTGCCGTACGGTCACGGACGCCGGCCGAATCGACTACGCGCGGGCGGCGGGGGTGCCGGTGGAGCGGCTGCTGTTCGGGACGGACTCGACGCTGATCGACCCGTCGGTGGCGCTGGGGGTGGTCCGGGATGCGGGCTTTACGTTTGAGGAGCTGGAGGGGGTGTTGTGGCGGAACGCGGTGGGGCTGTTCGGCTTGGAGGGGGTTCTTTCCCCTACCCGCCCCTTCCCGTAACCGGGGCTCCGCCCCGGACCCCGTACGCCCTTCGGGCGTGTCCTCAATCTCCCCCAGACTTCGCCCGGGGAACCCCCGACGGGCTTCATTTCCGTCGGTCGGCTTGAAAGTTCAGGCCGACCGGCGGGAAATTCAAGCCCCGCCGGCGTTTGAGGCGCGGTCCCGGACGCGAAATTCAGCCCCGCCGGCGTTTGAGGCGCGGGGCCCGGGGCGGAGCCACGGTTCAGGTGGCCCCCCGGGTCAGGCCTCGTCCGGCTCCTTCGCCAGCTCCTCCAGGCAGTCCACCACCACCCGCCGCTCCCCCACACCCAACCCCGGCCCGTACGGATCACACGCCGCCGACTCCGGAAGCAGCCCCTCCCACACCGCCGCCCACAGCATCCGCTGCACATAGCCCTCGATGGGCGCCAGGAACGTCGCCTCCGCGAACCGGTCCAGGCGACCCGACGCGCGTACGAAACCGGCGTGGTCGCCCGAGCGCCAGGCGTCCAGCACCGCGCTTGTCAGGCCGACCCGCGCCGCCGCGATGCCCACCAGTGCCGAGTCCGCGCCCCACATCAGGGACGGGCCGAACATCCGGTCCTCGCCGGTGACCACCAGCTTTCCGCTCTCCTCGGTCGCGCGGATCGCGTCCTGGCACTCCATCGCCCGGTCCAGGGTCGCGAGTTTGATCCCCGCGGCCGACGGCAGGGCCATCAGTCGGCGGATCAACGCCGGCGGATACGGATAGCCGCCCGCCTCGCCGTGCAGGAAGAAGCCGAGCACGGGCAGCCCGCTCTCCGCGGCCACGCTCTCGTGCAGCCGTACGGCCTCGTCGTCGTCCCCGTCGAGCTGCGCGAGCGGATAGACCATGACCGCGTCCGCACCGCCCTCCGCCGCCTGCACGGCCATGGCGACCGTGGCGGACACGGCCTCCTTCAGGGTCCTGGGGCGGACCGATCGTGGCACCCCCACGCCCGCCACGATCGGCCCTTCGACCGCCTCCCGCCAGATGCTCAGCACCTGCTGCCGGTCGGGTTCGGAGAGATGAAGACCGCGGCCCGTGTGGGCCCATACCGCGACGCCGCCGATCCGCGCGGCCGCGATCCGCTCCGCGTATCCGCGCAGCGCGTCCAGGTCCACGACTCCCCGGGGATCCATGGGTGTGGCCACCGCGGGCAGTACGGCACCGCGCAGCCTGCGCACCAGGTTCTCCGTCGCAGACATGAGCGATCTCTCCCGTCTGTTGCGGTCGTTGTCGACACGCTAGCCTTTACGGCCCGGACCGTAAAGGAAAGGCCAGCGAGAATGCCCAAGCGCCCCATGCGTCTCGGCCTGTACGTCAATCTCTACGCGGACAAGGCCGACCGGCCCCGGCTCGCCGACGCGGTGGAGCAGGTGCTCCTGGCCGAACAGGCCGGATTCGACTGGGTGGTACTCGGCGAACGGCATCTGCACCGGCCCGGATACCACGAGGCCCTCACCTCACTGGCGTATCTCGCCGCGCACACCGAGCGGATCGGACTCGCGACGGCCGGGCTGATCGCGCCCGTCTACCAGCCGGTGTGGCTGGCCGAGACGCTCGCGCACATCGACGTACTGTCGGGAGGGCGGCTCACGGCGGGATTCGTACTGGGCTACCGGCCCGAGGAGTTCACTCTGTACGGCACCCAGCCGCGCGAGCGCGTGTCGCGCTTCGAGGAGTGCCTGGAGCTTGTCACCCGGCTGTGGACGGAGGACGAGGTCACCCACCACGGCCGCTGGACCTCGGTGGACGAGGCCTTCCTGTCGCCGCGTCCGGTGCAGTCCCCGCGCCCGCGGATCTGGAACGGCGGGCGGGTGTCGGCGGCGCTGGAGCGTACGGCCCGGATGTGCGACGGCTGGACGACCTCCTTCAACGAACTCGACTCCGAACTCCCCGGAAAGATCGCGGAGTACCGCTCCTACCCGCGCGGCGCGGCGAGTCTGGGCGCGGAGGTCATCGTCTGCCGCGAGGGCTACGCCGCCACCACATCGAAGCAGGCACGGGTCGCCCTGGAGGGCCCGCTGCGCGGTCTGTACGACGCCTACGGCGACTGGAAGCGCACCTCCGCCGATGCCGCGCGCTACGCGCAGCAGTGGGACGACATCGAGGCGCGCTCCGTGATCGGCTCGGTGGACCAATGCGTCCAGCGTCTGGGGGCGTACGGCGAGATGGGCGCCGACGGCGTGGTGCTGCGTATCCAGCCGCCGGGCATGCCGCAGACGGACGCCCTGAGCGCGATCGAGGCGTTCGGGTCCGAGGTGCTGCCGCGTCTCAACGGCTGAACGGGCGCTGCCGGAAAGCCTGCTGGACCAGGAGCGCGGCGCGGGCGATGTCCGCCATGGCTGCGTCGTCGGCCATCAGCATCGGCTGGCGCACCCAGACGACCGTGTCCTCGGCCGCCTCGGCGACCGGGCACGGCCCACCCCCGGTGCAGCGCTCGCGCGACAGGGAGCGGTAGCCGGCGTCCAGCGGGATGCCCTGAGCGGTCATGGCCTCCAGGAGCGCCGCCTTTGGGTGGCCGCCGAAGGCCGCCGGGGCATAACGGAGCATGGCCAGATGCCAGGTGTGCCGGGTGGTGCCGGCAGGGGGCCCGATCAGATCCAGGCCCTCGACCTCCTCCAGAGCCGCCTCCAGCGTCGCCGCCCGTGCCGCACGGTGCGCCAACTGCTGTTCGAGCATGGACAGTTGGGGATGCAGCACAGCGGCCTGGAACTCCGTCATCCGCAGATTCCAGCCCAGTTCCGGGTGCTCGTACCAGCCCCCGTCCCGGCGGCGGCCGACGTTGTGCAGCGACCACAGCCGCTCGTACGTGCGCCGGTCGTCCGTCACCACGATGCCGCCTTCCCCGGCGGTCATCGCCTTGCTGGACTGGAAACTGAAACAGCCCGCGACCCCGAGGCTCCCGGCCGCCCGTCCGTGCCGCCGCGCACCGTGCGCCTGGGCCGCGTCCTCCACCACCGGGATGCCCCAGGAGCGCAGCGCCTCGGTGTCGGCAGGCGCGCCCGCCAGATGCACCGGCATGACGGCACGGGTCCGTGGTCCCACGAGCCGCCGCGCCGCCGCCGGATCCAGGTGCAGGGTCTCGGACAGTACGTCGGCGACAACGGGCCGGGCCCCCGTCAGCACCACCGCGGTGGCGCTGGCCACGAACGTATAGGCGGGCACGATCACTTCGTCACCCGGCCGCACGCCGAGCGCGCGCAGCGCCAGGAAGAGCGCCACTGTGCCATTGACCGTGCAGACGCCGTAAGAAGCGCCGACGCTCTCAGCAAAGGCCGCCGCGAAGGACTCGGTCTCGCTGCCCGCGGTCGCTCCCCACTCTCCGCTCTCCAGCACCCGCAGCAGCCGCTCGCGCTGCTCCTCGCCGGCCGGCGGCGGCCACTGCGGCCACCCTTCGGTGCGTACGGGCGTCATCTCAGGCCCTTCAGCAGGCGGTCCATGGTGCCGTGCAGAATCTGCGCCCGGTTGGCCTCGTCGAGGCCGGCGAGCAGTACGCGCCCGAGTCCCACCCGCAGATCGAGGAAGACGGCGTCGGAGCCGAAGGCGATGCGCTCGGCCCCGGTCTCGGCGACCAGCCGCAGAAGATGGCGGGCGGTCATCCGGGAGCCGCAGGTCTCCAGGACCAGATTGGGGCAGCGGGCCGCGGCTTCCGCGGCGGGTGCGAAGCCGCTGGTCCACAGGCCCGAGTGGCCCATCAGAAGCGGCAGTTCCGGGTAGCGGGGGGCCACGGCCGAAAAGCGCACCGGCTCGGAGAAGGGCGGATGCCTGCTGGCTGTGCGCGAGCACGATGCGGCCGCGGTCGGCGGCGATGTCGAAAGCCTGGGTGTAGGCGCGGTGGTCGAGCGGGAGTTCGTGGACTTCGGGGTGGAGCTTGACCCCGATGACGCCGGGCACGTCCATCAGGTCGCGCAGCCGGGCCGGTGCCTCGGGATCGTGCGGGTTGAAGACGGCGTAACCGAGGAGGCGTCCGGGGTGCTGTGCGAGCTCGGTGAGCAGCAGGGCGTTTCCGGCGCGGGCGTCGGGGCCGACGGCGAGCAGATGCGAGACACAGGCGGTGGCGACGCCGCACCGGTCCATGACCTCGACGAGGCTGCGGGCGGAGCCGTCCGGGATGGCGAAGTCGGACCAGCGCCCAAGATGGCCATGGGCGTCGATGACAGTCCGGTCGTCGATGACGCTCACGGGTCTTCGCCTTCGCCCAGCAGCCGCATGGCGTTGCCGCCCGCGATCAGGGCCGTTTCGGCGTCCGGCAGGCCCAGGGTGTCAAGCTGGTAGCGGGGTCCGGCGTCGTCGGTGACGGGCGCGCCCGTGCCGAACAGGACGCGGCGGGCTCCGTACCGTCCGGCGAACCACTCGACCTGGAGATGTCCGGCGAGCGTCGAGGTGTCCACGTACAACTCCACGTGCGAGTCCATGAGCTCGGCGAGCTCTCGCAGGCTGCGGTAACCGGTGCCGGTGAGGATGATCCGCAGGGTCGGCAGGGCGCTCGCCAGTTGATGGATCTCGGCGGCGGTCACGGTCTCCCAGCCGAGCAGGGCGGTGGTGCGCGTCTTCGCCAGCGCGGCGGCGAGGGCGAGTGCGTGCCCGCAGGTGAGGGACCAGCGGTGTTCGCCGGGGCACAGCCGCACCAGCCGGGCGCCGCCCTGCCCTTGTGGTGTGCCGAGCGGTCCGGGAATCAGCACCGGCACCGGGCGCAGCCGTACGCCGTCGGCCTCCTCGACGGCCGTGAGCGATTCGTTGCCGTCGCGCGGGTCGCCGTACACGGCATGCGTGTGGACCACGCAGGCGCTGTCGATGCGCAGCCGGTCGAGTTCGCCGACGAGCCCGGCCGGGTCCCGGCTCACCACCTCGTCGTACGGCAGCGGGCCGAGCAGCCGGTTGATGTCGACGACGGTCATGTCTTGAGGCCGGTGGTGGCGATCGAGTCGGTCAGATACCGCTGCAGCAGTCCGAAGACGAGCAGACAGGGGATCACGGTGATGGTGGCCCCGGCCATGATCTGGTTGACCGCGACGTTCTCACCTTCGAGGGTGGCGAGGCCGACCGTGAGCGTGCGCATCTCGGCGGACTGGCCGATGACGAGCGGCCACAGGAAGTCGTTCCAGTGCCAGAGGAAGACGAAGACGCCGAGGGTCGCCAGGACCGGCCGGATCAGCGGGATGACGATCGTGGTGTAGATGCGCCACTCCGAGGCGCCGTCGATCTTCGCGGCCTCGAAGAGTTCGTCGGGCAGCTGCTGGATGAACTGCCGCATGAGGAAGACCGCCTGGGAGTTGGCGAGCGTAGGCACGATCAGTCCCCAGTACGTGTCGACGCCGCCAAGCTCCGAGACGAGGATGTAGTACGGGATGAGGGTGGCCTGGAAGGGCACCATCAGGGTCGCCAGGAACGACCAGAACAGCACCTCGCGGCCCGGGAACCGCTTCTTCGCGAAGGCGTATCCGGCCATGGAGGAGAACAGCAGGATGAGCGCGACGGAGACCACCGAGTAGATCAGTGAGTTGACCGCCCAGCGCATGATGTCCGCGCTGCTGAGGACGTCGGAGAAGTTCTGCCAGGTGGCCCGGGTCAGGTCGAACGCGCCCGGCAGCGTCTGCCCGCCGGGCGGCGCGAAGGCGACGAGCACCATCACCACGAAGGGGATGACGGTCACGAGCGCCACCAGGACCAGCAGGACGGGCAGTCGCAGCCGCGCCATCAGTCCGCCTCCCTTCCGATGAGCCGTCGCTGGATGAGCGAGAAGATCAGTACGACGAGGAAGAGCACCAGGCCGATCGCGCTCGCGTAGCCGAAGTCGAAGAACTTGAAGCCGGAGTCGTAGAGGAAGTAGACGAGCGAATAACTGGAGCGCACGGGTCCGCCGGCCGTCATCACATACATCTGGTCGAAGACCTGGAAGGAGCCGATGGCCTCGATGACGAGGACGAAGAACAGCACCGGCCGCAGCAGCGGAAGAGTCACCCAACGGAACCGCTGCCAGCCGTTCGCCCCGTCGATGGTGGCCGCCTCGATGACGTGCTGCGGGATCGACTGGAGTCCGGCCAGCAGGATCAGCATCGAGTAGCCGAAGCCCTTCCACGCGGAGGTGACGGCGATGGAGGGCAGGACGAGGTGCTCGTTGCCGAGGAAGTCGACGGGGCCGAGGGAGATGACGCCGAGCGCGGCATTGAGCAGGCCGTCCTGGACCTCGTAGATCCACTTCCAGATGACGGCGGCCAGCACGATGCTGGTGACGTACGGCAGGAAGAACACCCCGCGGAAGAACCCGCGCGCCCAGACGGTGCGGTGCAGCAGCAGGGCCGTGCCCAGGGAGAGCAGGACGGTCAGCGGCACGAAGAACGCGGTGTACAGGGCGGTGACGCCGAGGCTGGACCAGAACAGGTCGTCGTCGAGGAGACGGGTGTAGTTCTCGGCCCCGATGAACTGCCATTCGCCGTTCAGCCGGTAGTCGGTGAGCGAGAGGAACGCGGCGCCGATGGCCGGTCCGAAGCGGAAGACGATGAACAGCAGCAGCATCGGGGCCACGAAGAGGAGGCCGACGCGGGCCTCGCGCCGTCGTACGGCCCTGCTGAAGGAGCTCCTGCCGGGCGAGTCCTTGGGGGGAGGGACCTCGCCCGGGGAGATCTTGGTCAGGGACGTCTGACTCAACGCTGCCGCGCCAGGAGGTCGTCGGCCTGCTCGGCCGCCGCGTCGAGGGCTTCCTTGGGGCTCTTCTTACCGGTCAGCGCGGCCTGGATCTCGGGCGCGATCAGCGACATCAGCTGACGTGCGGTGGGGTTGGGCTCACCGGGGTAGGCGTTGGCGAGCGCCTCCTGGAACTCCTTCGCGTACGGGGCGTCGCTCGGGACAGTGACGTCCGTACGCGGCGAGAGGAAGCCGCTTGCCTTGCCCATGCTCTGGAGCTGTTCCGGCTTCGTCATGAAGGCGAGGAACTTCTCCGACCCGGAGACGTTCTTGGACTTGGCGTTGATGCCGAGCCCGCCGGGGATGCCGAAGGTCACCTGCTTGGCCCCGGTGAGCGGCGGGCCGACGACGACGTTTTCAGCGCCCCAGGCCTGGGCCGCGGTCGCGGCGTCCGCGGGGGTGTTGGAGAAGCCCATCGCCGCCTGCTGCTTGCCCAGCGCCTGGTCGGCGACGACGTTGGCGTTGGTCAGGGCGGACTTGGGGATCGCGCCGGATTTGTACAGTTCGGTGACGAAGGTGAGGGCCGCGACGCCCTCCGGCCCGTTGAAGGCGACCTTCTTGCCGTCGTCGGCGAAGACCTTTCCGCCCGCCTGCCAGAGCAGGGGATAGAAGTTGAGGTTCTGCGTCGCTTCGTTGCCCGCGGAGTAGTCGAGGGCCGCGGCGCCCGCCTGCTTCAGTTTGGGGGCGGCCGCCTTGATCTCGTCCCAGGTGGCCGGGGGCTTGCTGATGCCCGCCTGGTCCAGCAACTTCTTGTTGTAGAGCGTGGTGGTGACGGTGTGGTAGATCGGCGCCGCGTATACCTTGCCGTCCTGCTTCATGGCTTCGAGTGCGGCCGGCAGGAACTTGTCCTCGGTGCCCTTGAGCGCCCCGTCGACCGGCCTGATGGCTCCATTACTCAGATACTGCGGGATCTGGTCGGGGCCGAGCAGCACGACGTCCGGGCCCTTGCCGCTGCTGAACGCGGTGGCGAGCTTCTCGTCGCGGTTCTCCCACGGCTGCTGCTCCACGGTGAGCTGCACGCCGGGCTCGGCCTTGGCGAAGTCCTTCTCGATCTGTGTCCAGTAGGCGGAGTTGGCCTTGGGGTCGGCGATCACCGGGTACATCCAGACGGTGACCTTCTTCGACCCCGAGCTGCTGTCGCCGCCGCACCCGGCGATCAGGGCGGCGAGCGTGAACAACGCGAGTGGTGCGGCGGCGCGCTTGAAGCCTGTCTTCATGGGGGCCTCCGGAAGGCCTGAGAAGGGGAGCCAGAGCCCGGCTAGTTTCGGCCTGGGCCGAAACTAGCCGGGCGGTTTTGGCATGTCAATGCCTTGATGACGGGGGGTCAATGTCGCGAGGTCAGACCGGGGTTCAGATCTGGCGATCAGATCGTGTGATCGGGCCGGGAGATCAGCGCCGGGAGATCAGCGCCGCGGATCGACGACGAACAGCTCGGCGACACGGTTGAAGTACAACCGCCCATCCTGATGCCCCGTCAGCCGCCGGTGCGGATACGCGACGACCAGCACCGGGTCACGGTGCGGGGCGAACGGATCGATGCGGTATATCAAGCCGCCGTCCACGCTCACGTACAGCTTCGAGCGCGACACGACTATTGAGCCGCCGGTGCTCCTGGTGCCCAGCTCATAGCGGTGAACGATCTGCTGGCTCTGCCGGTCGACGGCGAAGAGCGTGTGCCCGGCGAGCCCCCACAGTTTCCGGTCGGGGCCGATGGCCAGCGCGCTGACCGTCCCCTCCGTGCTGACCGGCTCGAACTCCCAGAGCTTCTGGCCGCGGTCCACGTCCCAGGCGAAGACCGCGCCCGCCTTCCTGGTGGGCGGCGTGGTGCTGAGCCCGCCGGTCACGGACCCGCCGCCGTAGACCACACCGTCATACGCGGCGAGCGCGAAGAGGCTCTGGTCCTGTGAGACATTGCGGGTGAACTCCCAGTCTCGGGACGACGGGTCGTAGATGGCGAGCCCGCCGCCGAGCCGGTCGCCGGACGGGACGGTGCCCACGGCGATCTTTCCGTCCTCCGCCTCGACGAGGCATTTGCTGCGGGCCTGCAGCTGTGGCCCCAGGTTGAAGATCAGCTCGGGGTTGGGGGTGGTCCCCGGCGGGCCGCCGGGTGAGTACTCGGGGCTGTTCCAGGGCTTGTCGGGCCGGTAGCGGTAGAGCCTGGACTCGGGGTAGACGCCGAGCCAGACCGAGCCGTCCGAGGACTGAAGGATCGATTCGATCTGCGCGAAGCGGTGGAACGACGAGGCCCCGGTGTCCGTACGGACCGCGCCCAGGCCGCCGTTGAGGAACCCGCCGACGTAGACGGTTCTGCGCCCGCCCCCGGTCACCGCCAGGATCTCTATGGGCTCCTTGCGGACCTTGGTCTCCACGATCGCGTGCGCCCCGGTGGTGGGGTTGTAGCGGAACATCTCGCCGCGCCAGAGCGTGCCGACGACGCTGCGCCCCGGATAGTCCGCGACGCCCATCTCGGCCCAGCCGATGGACCGGGTGTTCTGCACCTTGCCGGTGAGCGTGAGGCCGGTGCCTGTGAGCTGTTTGGTGGCCGGGTCGTAGCGGCGCAGTTCGCCCCGCTGGATGAGGTGGATGCCGCCGCCGGAGTCGGGCGGGGCGATCTTCAGGCCGTGTGCGTCGGGGATCTCATCGGTCCAGGCGCGCGCGGCGAGGTCGTAGACGAAGAGCGGACTCGGCAGATCGGACCCGATCCGCGCGTACAGCCGTCCGCCGAAAGCGTCCAGGTCGTACACGGCCTTGCCCTCTATGGTGCTGAGGCCGGGCGGCTTGGGGAGTTCGGTGACCGAGCCGGTCGCCGGGTCCAGCTCGGCGATGTGTGCCGCGGCGTACGAGCCGGAGTAGACCTTGCCGCCGGCGCAGGCGATGCTCCGTACGTAAGTCTGACCCGCGACCACCTGTCCGAAGTTGGTGTACTCCTTGGTCACCGGGTCGAAGCGGAAGACCTTTCCGCCGGGGAAGGTGCCGCCCCAGATCTTGCCGTCGGCGTCGGAGGTCAGCGACCAGATGAAGGTCTGCGCGGCGAGCGGCAGGCCGAGGTCCTCGGCGACGTCGCCGGCGCCGGGCCGCCAGCGGTAGAGATGAGCGTTGCCGTAGGTCCCGGCGTACACCCCGTCGGGCGCGGCGGCGACGGCCCAGGAGCCGTCGGCTCCGGTGAGGGGCGCGCTGACCAGCTGTTCTCCGGTGGCCGGGTCGATGGCGTTGAGATAGGCGGGCTTGCCCGTCGACACGTTCCACAGGGCCGGTTTGCCGCCCGGCCCCGGAGCGACCGTGCCGCCCAGAAGCAGGACGTCGGCGAGCGGTACACCCAGCGATACGGGGTCGCGCATCAGCGCCTCCTCGGCGGACGCGGTGCTCGGAGCTGCTAACGACAGTACAGAGGCGGACAGTGCTGCGGTCGAGCCGGCGAGAAACGCTCGTCGCGTCGTCACAGGGGTAACACCTCCGAAAGGAACGGGAGTTACGGCACTAGCCGAAAGTGATACGCCACGCCCCGTGGGGCGTCAACGGCGCCGACCGAGCGGGTCCGGGACAGCACTCCAACGGGCCCACGTCATGGCCATTCAGCTCCATCCACCGGACAGCGGGCGCGCCCGGTGCCGGCGGCGCGGCGGGCCTGCGTGAGACTGATGGTGTGAGAAGTGAGAACACCCCCTTCGTGGGCGGGCCGCTGGACGGGCGCGTGCTGCCGGTTCTGGTCGGGCCGACCGGGCATCCCCCGAAGTGGTACGAGGTCCCCGTGCCGAACGACGACGGCACGCCGCCGACGGTGTACGCATACCGGCGCGTCCCCGCGGGCTACACCAAGCGGCTCGGTCTGCGGCGCGGCTGGAAGTACGAGTACGCCCCCGAGGGCGTTGAGCGACGCGCGCTCAAGTGGCCCTGGTCGAAGCCGAACGGCGCGCCATAAGATCGCGAGGACCGTTTCGCCAGGGGGGATGCTCGCCATGGAGCCGCTGCAGCAGGACGATCCGCGCCAGTTCGGCCCCTACGCCACGCTGGCGCGCTTGTGGGAGTCGGCGAGCAGCGTCCGCTATCTGGCTCAGGGGCCCGACGGCACGACCGTGGTGGTCTCGGCCGCCAGGCCCGAGCTGGCCGCGGTGCCGGCGTTCCGGCGCCGCTTCCAGGCCGAGGCGCGGACCGCGGAACGGCTGGCCGGCGGGTGGGTGCCCGAGCCTCTCGGGTCCGGCACGGACGAGGAACTGTGGACGGCGAGCGCGTACATCCCGGCGCTGACGCTGCGCGAGGCGATCGCGCTGGCCGGCCCGCTGCCGGAGCGGGCCGTTCGGATACTGGGCGCGGCGCTGGCGGAGACACTGTCCCGGGTGCACGCCACGGGTGCGGTGCTGCACGGCCTGGCCCCCGACACCGTGCTGCTGGCGGCGGACGGCCCCCGGCTCACCGCCTTCGGGGCGCTGGGCGCGGCGGCGGTGACCCAGGCGGGCCCGGGCGGGCAACTGTCCGTACAGCTCGGATATCTGACCCCGGAACAGTCGACGGGTTCGGAGCCGGGCCCGGCGTCCGACATCTTCGTCCTCGGCCTGCTTCTCGCGTACGCGGCAACCGGAACCACCCCCCTGGGCGACGCGGACGGCATCGCGCACGGCGAGCCGGAGCTGGGCGGGGTGCCGGCCGAGTTGCGCCCGCTGGTGGCGAGCTGCCTGTCCAAGCTCCCTCAGGACCGCCCGTCGGCGAGCACTGCGGCGGCGACCTTGGCTCTGGAGGGCGCGGCGGCACTGGCTAGGGACGGCTGGCTGCCACCGAGCCTGGTGAAGGCGGTGGAGTCACAGGCGGGAGCGGTGGAGGGGCTCACCCTCGGTGTGGCCGTTCCGCACGGTGTGGTGGTGCCGCAGCACGGTGTGGTGGTGCCGCAGCACGCGGCAGGCGCCGTCGCCGAACCCGTTGGCGTCGGCCTACCTGGCCAAGCCCCGGGCCCGCACCCGTTCGGCGGGCGCCCGCCGGCCGGCGGCAGCGTCCCCGTGCCGAACGCGACGCCCGGTGACCGGATGACCGCCGCCCTCGCGCTGCCCGCCGCGCGAAGCGCCCCGCCCATGCCTCAGGCCATGCCCGTACCCGCATACGCACCGGCCCCCCTACCCGCCCCCGCCCATTCCCCCGCCAAGCCCGACCGGCGGGCCCTGCTCGTAGGCATCGCCGCCGGTCTCGCCGGGGTCGCCCTCGGTGGCGGTGGGGTGTACGCCGTCGCTGACGGGGAATCAGACGCTGCCCCCAAGGCCCGCCCCGCTCCCCGGCGCACCCGCGTCGCGGGAATGCCGCCGGAGCCCGCGTGGCGGTACGAGCAGCCCGGCAAGGAGGGCGACGCGCCGCCCAGTGCCACCGTCTGGCGCGACCGCGTGCTCGTGCTGACCGGTGGTGACCAGGCCGTCGGCGTGGACCTGCGCACCGGGCGCCGGCTCTGGCAGCTCAAGGAGGCCGCCTCGCTCTCCCGCGCCGTGCCCGTCGACGACGCGCTCTGTCTCGTCGACGGCCCCACCCACTTCCTGTGGATCTCCGCGCTGGACGGGCAGATCAGGCACCGGATCGCCAAGACCACCCTCGCCGGCCCTGGCGAGACCCTGACCCTCGGGAGCATCACCGGCTGGGAGGGCAGCACGCTCTGGGTGACCGGCCACGTCAAGAAGGGCGCCGCGCTCGCCGCGTACTTCTTCGCGTACGACCTCGTCGCGCGCAAGTGGCTGTGGCGCACCCCGGTCACGAACGGCCTCCCCCCGCGCATCCCCCGGTACGACCTGATCGCCGTCCGCCCCGCCGACATCGTCGTACGGCAGGACGCGGCGTCCCTCACCCCCAAGCAGCGCACCGCGTCCAAGGGCGCGTCCGTGCTACTCGCGTTCGACCGGAAGACGGGCAAGCTGCGTCAGTCGCTGCCGCTGCCCGGCGTGGTGCCTGCCGCCGCAGTCGTCGGCGATACGACGGGAAGGCTGTTCGCCGCGGCGGCGGGCGAGTTGCACGCCTTCACCAGCCGCACCGGCGCACGGCTGTGGCGGCTGGCCGCCGCCACCCCGGCGGCCGGCCAGACCGGAATCTTCCCCTTCGGCAAGGGGACCCTGCGTGGCCCGGTGCTGTACGTCGCCAACCGCTACCAGCAGGTGTGCGCGATCGACACCGCCACCGGCCGCCAGCAGTGGCGGCGCTCCACCGAGGCGCCCGTCTGGAACGGCGTCCCCGGAACTGCCCTCAGCGCGAGCGGCGCCACGGTGCTCGCGGGCGACGGCGCGCAGCTCACCGCGTTCGCCGCGCGCGACGGCAGGCGGCTGTGGAAGTTCCAGGAGGCGGGCGTGAAGGACGTCCCGGGCGGCCCCCGCTATGTGCCCCTGCCGGGTGGCGGCGGCCGGAATCTCGTCGTCCAGCGGGAGGGGACCTTCTACGCGCTGCCGGTGGACTGACACGCCGGAAGCTGCCCGCACTCCGCCCCAACGAGTGACCGTATTGCGCCGATCTGACCACTCGCGGGGCACCCCCACGCGCGCCCTCGCATGATCGGCCGTGGGGCGGACGGCCCGCCCTCGCCCGCAGCCGGAGGTGATGAAGTGTCAGGCAGATTGCTCCGCTCTGTCTGTACGGCGGCGCTGGCGGCCGCGACCGCCGTCGCGGCGGTACCGGCCGCACCCGCCGCCGGCGCACCCCCACCGGCACCCGCACCCGCACCCGCACCCGCACCCGCACCGCCCACGACCGTCTCCGGGATGCTGACCGCGCTTCAGACGCTGTACCGCCAGGTGGAGGAGGCCGGCGAGACGTACAACGCGACGGAGGAGGAGCTCAAGAAGCAGCGCGCCGAGACGGCGAGGCTCGCCCGGGAGCTGGCGGGCGCGCGCAACGCGTTCGTCGCGGCCCGCGGCGAAGCGGGACGGCTGGCCCGCGAGCAGTACCGGGGCCAGTCCGAGCTCTCCTCGTATCTGTGGCTGCTGCTCGCCCGGAATCCGAAACAGGCCCTCGACCAGGATCATCTGATGGAGCGCGCGGCCGCCGACCGGCTGGCGACGATGGCCGGTCTTGAGGCGGGCGCGAAGCG
Source organism: Streptomyces sp. V1I1 (assembly GCF_030817355.1). Taxonomy (NCBI): domain Bacteria; kingdom Bacillati; phylum Actinomycetota; class Actinomycetes; order Kitasatosporales; family Streptomycetaceae; genus Streptomyces; species Streptomyces sp. V1I1. Next base: position 2,682,978 of record NZ_JAUSZH010000001.1, read on the forward strand.
GGCCGCCAGGCTGGCGGCCGCGTCCCGCAAGGCGCTGGACAGGGAGCTGACGCTGGCGACGAAGCAGAAGGAGGCGCGCGACAACGCGACCGCGCGGCTGAAGGACGTCGAGAAGATGCTCGCCTCGCTCTCCGCCGCCGAGATCGCCGAAGTGGCGGCGCTGGAGCGGTCCAACGCGGCCAAGGCCCAGGAGAAGCTCCTTGCCTCGGGTGTGCTCGACGGTAAGCGCACGCCGACGCAGAAGGGCGAGCGGGCGCTGGAGTACGCGGTCGAGCAGATCGGCAAGCCGTACGTCTGGGGCGCGGAGGGCCCGCGGTCGTACGACTGCTCGGGGCTGACCTCGCAGGCCTGGGCACAGGCAGGCCGCGAGATCCCACGGACCAGCCAGGAGCAGTGGGCCCAGCTCCCGAAGGTCTCACTGCGCTCACTGCGGCCCGGCGATCTGGTGATCTACTTCCCCAAGGCCACCCATGTGGCCATCTACCTCGGCAACGGCATGGTCGTCCAGGCCCCCCGCCCGGGCACCAAGGTCAAGGTCTCCGCCATCGCGTCGAATCCGCTGATCGGCGCGGTCCGCCCGGACCCGGACGGCAGCCCGCTGAGCACGTACACCCCGCCGCAGCTCCCGAAGGGCGCCACGGCGGGGAAGGACGACGGCTACTCCGCGGCGGAAGCTCCGGACACCTCGGCCAGGTAGGCGTTCGCCTTCTCCGGCTCGAAGAAGAAGTTCTCGAAGTCGGCCGGGTCGTTGAAGCCGTTCGCGAACCGGTCGGCGACCGGCTGGAGCCCACCGGCCGCGCCGATCAGGTTGAGCACGTGCTCCGGCGGGACGCCGAGCATCGCGTTCGTCCACTTGGTGACGTGCTGCGCGGTGTCCCAGTAACGGTCGAACGTGGACTGCATCCACGCCTCGTCGAACGGCCGGTCGCCGTGCTCGGTGATCGATGCGAGGTACGAGGCGGCGCACTTGGACGCCGAGTTGGAGCCCTGCCCGGTGATCGGGTCGTTGGCGACGACGACGTCCGCAACGCCGAGGACCAGACCGCCGCCGGGTAGGCGGCCGATCGGATTGCGGACGGTGGGGGCGTACCGGCCCGCGAGCGTGCCGTTCGGATCGGTCAGCTCGACCTTGGTGGCGCGCGCGTACTCCCAGGGCGTGAACTTCTCCATGAGCTCCAGGGTCAGGGAGAGATGCTCGGCGGGGTCCTTGACCCCCTGGAAGGCATCGAGCGGTCCGCCCGGGATGCCCTCCCAGAAGAGGATGTCCGCGCGGCCGCTGTTGGTGAGCGTCGGCATCACGAAGAGCTCGCCGACGCCGGGGACCAGGTTGCAGCGGACCGCGTCATAGTCCGGGTGCTCGGGGCGCGGGCCCAGGCCGTGGACGTAGGCGACGGCGAGCGCGCGCTGCGGTTCGTCGTACGGGGAACGGGAGGCGTCCCGGCCGAACATCGAGACCAGCTCGCCCTTGCCCGCCGAGACCATCACCAGGTCGTACGTACGGGAGAAGTAGTCCAGGTCGGAGACCGCCGCGCCGTGGATGACGAGCTGGCCGCCGCGCTGCGCGAACGTCTCCATCCAGCCGGCCATCTTCACGCGCTGGTCGACGGACTGGGCGTAGCCGTCGAGCTTGCCGACCCAGTCGATGGCGCGGGTGGAGTCCGGGGCGGCGACGGAGACGCCGAGGCCCTCGATGCGCGGGGCCTGGGACTCCCAGAAGTTGATGCCGAGATCGCGCTCGTGCTGCAGCGCCGTGTGGAACATGCACTGCGTGGACATGACCCGGCCGGACCGAATCTCGTCGGCCGTGCGGTTGGACATGAGGGTGACCTCGTAGCCCTGCGACTGGAGTCCGAGGGCGAGCTGGAGACCGGACTGACCGGCTCCGACTATGAGTATCTTCCGCATGGCGGGTGTTCTCCGTTGCGTAGCTATTCGGGGGTTGCTTCGAGGGCGTGGGCGACCAGCGTGAGCAGGGACTCGATCACCGTGATCCGGTTGCGCGCGTCCATGATCACCACGGGTATGTGGGGCGGCACCGTCAGCGCTTCCCGCACGTCTTCGGCCTCGAACAGCTCCGTACCCTCGAAGTGGTTGACGGCGACGATGTACGGCAGGCCACTGCTCTCGAAGTAGTCGAGCGCCGGGAAGCAGTCCGGCAGCCTGCGGGTGTCGGCCAGCACGACCGCGCCTATCGCGCCACGCACCAGGTCGTCCCACATGAACCAGAAGCGCTGCTGGCCCGGCGTGCCGAAGACGTACAGCACCAGATCGTCGTCGAGCGTGATCCGGCCGAAGTCCATGGCCACGGTCGTGGTGAGCTTGTCGGGCGTCGCGGCGAGATCGTCACTCTCCTCGCTCGCCTGCGTCATCAGCGCCTCGGTCTGCAGCGGCGTGATCTCGGAGACCGAGCGGACGAAGGTCGTCTTGCCGACGCCGAAGCCGCCAGCGACCACGATCTTGGTGGCGATGGGTGCCCTGGTGTGGTCCAACTGCCAGGCCTGCAGCTCCTCTTCGGGCTGCGGGTGGGGACGGGCAAGCAGCGTGTCAGAGGCGGCGGAGTCCACTCAGCACCCTTTCGAGCAGCGCGCGGTCGGGCTGGCCGGCGCCGTGCCCGGTCCCGTACACGCGGATCTTTCCCTGGTCGGCCAGGTCGCTGAGCAGCACCCGGACGACACCGAGCGGCATCTTCAGCAGGGCCGATATCTCGGCAACGGTACGCATACGTCGGCACAGCTCGACGATCGCCCGCAGTTCGGGCATGACGCGCGAGGAGAGGTCCCCGTTGGGCAGTTCCCTGCGCTCCTCGGGGGCTTCGAGCGCGGCGACGAACGTCTCGACGAGCAGCACATGGCCGAAGCGGGTGCGGCCGCCGGTGAGTGAGTAGGGGCGGACCCGGGCGGGGCGTCGGCTCTCACCGCGGACGGGAAGCCTTCGGGCGGGTTCAGCGGCGGGCGTCACTGAGCGCTCTCCATCGATTTGCGCAGTTCGCTGCGGAGTTCGGGGGTAAGGACATGTCCGGCGCGGCCGACGAAGAGCGCCATGTGGTACGCGACGACGGTCATGTCGCAGTCGGGAGTGGCGTGCACGCCGAGCAGCGAGCCGTCGCTGATCGACATCACGAAGACGCTGCCCTCCTCCATCGCGACCATCGTCTGCTTGACCCCGCCGCCGTCCATCAGCTTGGCGGCGCCGATGGTGAGGCTGCCGATGCCGGAGACGATGGTGGCGAGGTCCGCGCTGGAGCCCCTGGGGCCTTCCCGGCGGCCGGTGGCGGCCGGAGCGGCGTTCTGGGCGGGGTCGGACGAGAGCAGCAGCAGTCCGTCGGACGAGACGACAGCGACCGAGCGAACCCCTGGCACCTCCTCCACGAGATTGCTCAGCAACCAGTGCAGATTGCGGGCTTCACTGCTCAGGCCGAATGTCCCGGTCGCAGTCAACTGCGTGCCTCCTCGACTGTGTCCCCCGCTTCTGCTGCTTCGGTGCCTGCATCCGTCTCCGTCTGGTCCGCGATCTCCGCGATCTCCGCCTCGGCGTCGCGGCGGCCGTCCTTCGCGCCCTGGTGGAAGCCGCCGAGGCGGCGGCGCAGGGCGTCGGCGTCGACGCTGCCGGCGCGCTCGCTGGGCGCGGCGGCGGGCTTGACGACCTTGGGGGTGCGCTTGGGCAGGCCCTTGTCGGTGACGCGTTCCCAGGCGGGCCGCGGCTCCTCGACCGGCTCGGGCTCGGCGACCGGCTCGAACCCAGCGGCCGGCTCGAGCTCCATCTCGGCCACCGGCTCCTCGGCCACCGGCTCCTCGGCCACCGGCTCCTCGGCCACCGGCTCTTCGGCGACCGACTCCGGCAGGCGCATCGCGAACGTCGCCTCGTCGACCCCGGTGCTCTCCGGGTCCCCGTCGGCCATCCGCTCGTGCACGTCCGGCTCCGCCGCGCGGATCGCCTGCTCGGCGGCCACGACCAACGGGTCAATCCGGCGCGAACTGCCCGGCAGCGCATTGGAGTTGGCCTCCGCCACCGACCCGGGCAGATGCTGCGTCGGTGTCCCGACGGTGCCCGCCACCGGCACGGTGTGCGTCTCGGCGGCCGGCGGTCCGGTCGGCAGCAGCGCCTGCGTGAGAACGACGACCGCGGCGATCCCGCCCTGCTTCTGCTCGCGCAGCTGCACCCGTACACCGTGGCGTGCGGCCAGCAGCCCGGCCACCCGCAGCCCGAGGCCCTCGCCGTCCCGGCCGGCCTGGGTCTCGTACGCGTCCGGGTCCTCGAGTCGCGCGTTCAGCTCGGCCATCCGCCCGGCGGTCATCCCTATGCCGGTGTCCTGTACGGAGAGCATCACCTCGCCGCTCTCCAGCAGCCAGCCCGACAGCTCGACCTGGGCGTCCGGCGGCGAGAAGGAGGTGGCGTTCTCCAGGAGCTCGGCGATCAGATGGCTGAGGTCGTCCGCGGCGAATCCGGCGACCTGCGCGTGCGGCGGCAGGGACTGGATGATGACCCGTTCGTACCGCTCGATCTCGCTGACGGCGGCGCGCAGTACGTCGATGAGCGGGACCGGGCTCGCGTGCCCCTGGCCGTGCTCGGCGCCCGCGAGGACCAGCAGGTTCTCGCTGTGGCGGCGCATGACGGTGGCCATGTGGTCGAGCTTGAAGAGGGTGGCGAGCCGCTCGGGGTCCTGCTCGCGCTCCTCCAGCTTCTCGATCACGCCGAGCTGCCGCTCGACGAGGCCGAGGGTGCGCAGCGAGAGGTTGACGAAGGTGTGCTGGACGGTGTTCCGCAGCCGTTCGAGCTCGGCGGTCAGCTGGTGGGTGTGCGCCTGGAGTTCGGCGCGGCCGGCGGCCACTTCGGCGGCCAGCGCGTCACGGGCGTCGGCCAGGTCGCCGCGGTCGCTGTCCAGCCGCTCGGCCCGTACGCCGAGGTCCCGCAGCTTGTCGTGCAGGGTGTTCAGGGACCGTACGACCTGCGCGAACTCGTCGTTGCGGCCGGTGAAGCGGACCGGCTCCTCGACCTCGGGGGCGGCCGCGAGTCGGGCCGCGCCGATCCGCAGGACGGCGAGCGGCCGGGTGAGCGTACGGGCGACGGCGGCGGACACGCCGATGGCGACGATCAGCAGGCCGCCGAGCAGGGCGATCCGGATCTCCAGCGCGGTGACGTCGTCGTCGCGCAGCTGCTCGAAGCGCTCGGTCCGTTCGGCGGCGAGGGAGGACTCGACGCCCCGCATCTGCTCGATCCGGGCGGTGAGCGAGGATTCGAGCTTTTCGCGGTTGGACTTGCGGTCGGCCGAGGAGAGCTCGGGCTGGTCGGTCAGCCGGGCCAGATAGCGCTCGGCGGCCTTGACCTCGGATCCGGTGACGGTGGCGGCCAGCGAGTCGCGGGCATCCTTGCCTGCGGCCTGGTCGAAATCGGCGAGCGCGGCGAGTTCACGCACCCGGGACTGCTGGGCGGCGGCGCTCAGCTCGTTGCGCGTACGGTCACTCTCGCCGTCGTCCCCGCCCTCGTCCTGGACGGGCAGTCCGGTGACCGGGTCGAAGCTCGGGCTGCTCTCTTTGCGCGGCACGGAGAGTGCGGCCAGCAGCAGCCCACGGGTGGCGGACGCCTGCTCGACGGCGAGGCCGAGCGCGGCGGACGAGCGCAGCGAGCTGGGGGTCCCCCCAGGCCGAAGGCTCTGGGGGACGGTGCCCGCGGCGGCGCGCGGTGGGGTCTTGTCGGCGAGCTCGTCGGCCAGGGCGTGCAGGTTCGCGATGACCGCGGAGTACGCCCGGTAGGCCTCCATCGCCGTGCCTTTGCCGGTGAGGGCGGTGCGGCGGACGGAGGGCACGGCGGACAGGTCGCGGCGCAGTTCGGCGTGGTCGCCGGGAATGGCGCCGCGGATCTCGTCGATCTGCCGGTCGACGCGGGTGCTGCGGCTGGCGGAGATCTCGCGCCGGTCGTCCTTGTCACCCTTCTGGTCGTCACGGCCCGCCGCGATGTACGCGGTGACCTCGTCGCGCTCGTCGGCGAGGGAGTGGGCCAGGGTGACGGCCTGGCGGTTCAGCGCGGCGAGGGTGACCAGGTCCTGGGACTCGGTCAGTTCGGCGGACGTGGCGAGGACGCCGGGGGCGCCCGCCGCGATCACGACGAGGCTGACGGCTGCGACTCCTGCCACCAGACGGCTGCGTACCCGTACGACGCGGGGGGCCGGGGAGCCGTCCGGAGTTTCGATGGGCCTGCCGCCGTTGCCCCGAGGCCGCTTCATCTGCACCGGTGCTCGCAATCTTGCTTGACTCGTCCGCCCATGAACCAGACCAGAGATGACGACCGGTCACACGCGAGGGCCTACCCCTGGTACGGAAACGAGTGAACATCACTCGGGAGTTGGCGAACAAGTCGCCGCCGCGGCCGATACGGCGGCGCGCCGGGCATCGGCTGGATCTTCCGGCCGGGCTTTGGCAGGATGCGCGCCCGCAGCCGGGGCGGCCCGCGTCACACAGCCCCTGAACACGCCCTGACCTGCTTGTACGGGCCAATTGCGTGGTCATGCGGGCTTCGTGAAGGTGTCATGCAGACTGGGGATTATGCGTATCGAACTCGCGACCGCCCCCGGCACGCCCGAACGCCCCAACGAAGACTGGGCTTCCGTGGCCCTGCCGGGCTCCGGCCAGGGCGGAACGCTCGTGGTGCTGGACGGTGTGACGCCACCCGCGGGGGACTACGGGTGTGTGCACGGGGTGCCCTGGTTCACCGCCAGGCTCGGCGGCGCGCTGGTCGAACTGTCCGGTTCGCGACGGGATATGACACTGGCAGAGGTCCTTTCGGAGGCAATCCGGCGCACCGCGGATGCCCACCGGGACACCTGTGACCTTTCTCACGTGCGTACACCGCAGGCCACGGTGGTCATGGCGCGCTGGGGCGGCCGGGCGGAGCCGGTGGAGCATCTGGTGCTCTCCGACTCGACGCTGCTGCTGGAGTCGCCGGACGGGGAGGTGCGGGCGGTGCTGGACGACCGTATCGACCAGTTGCCCCGCGAGTCCCTGCGTACACATGCCTCGGCGGACGCGCTGCGCAATACGGAGGGCGGGTTCTTCACCGCTGCGGCCGATCCGGGGGTGGCTGTCCGCGTGGTGACGGGCAGCACGCCCCGCGGCGAAGTGCGGGCCGTGGCCGCGCTGACCGATGGAGCGGCCCGCTGGGTGGAGATGTTCGCGGAGGGCAGCTGGGCCGAGTGCCTGGGGCTGCTGCGCAAGGAGGGGCCGCAGGGGCTGATCGACCGGGTCAGGGCGCTGGAGAACTCGGCCCAGGAGCGCGGGAGCGTGATCCGCTGGAAGCTGCACGACGACGCGGCGGCGGTCTTCGCGGAGCTCTGACCCGAGTCACCCCTCGCTCTCGGCCCGCTGGTTCAGCTGGTGCAGCAGCCGGGCCAGCTCCGCGACCTCGCCGCGGTCCCAGCCCGCCAGCTTGCTCATATAGCGGTCGCGCCGCGCGTCCCGCACCCGGCGGAAGCTCGAGCGCCCTTCGTCGGTGAGCCGGACGAGTGAAGCGCGGCCGTCGGCCGGGTCGGGTTCGCGGACCACCAGGCCGAGCTCCTCCAGGGCGCGCAACTGGCGGCTCATAGTCGCCTTGCCGACGCCGATGTAGCCGGCGAGGTCAGTGGCGCGCTGCTGCCCGGCCTCCTCAAGACGCACGAGAAGTCCGTACGCGGCGGGTTCGAGATCGGGGTGGACCTCGCGGGCCATCTCGCCGGAGGACGCCCGGGCCCGGCGCAGAAAGACGGCCAACTCCCGTTCCAGAGCGAGGAATTCGTGGTCCACACCACTCCCGCCCTTGGGGTCCGCTTCACTCCCTGTACCGCTTTCGTGCACGTCAGCACCCCTCGCGCGCTTTCCGGATCCTGAAAGTTTCTTCCGGCGGCACCCATTGCCGCAGCTCGGCCAGTATTTCGCAGGCGTAGACCAACGGCAGCACCCTGACCTCCTTCCACAAGGGGGTTCTACGTGCGTAGCGTCATAGCTGGCATGTCCACACCATGAAAATCCGCCACGACATGTCGACACATCGTCAGTTCCCCCACCGAGGTCTTCGGAGGCACGCTATGCCCGTGCTCAGATCCGGATCGACCGACCGCTCACGCCTCGCGACAGCGGCCGGCACTCTCCTCGCAGTTCTCTCGCTCCTCCTCACCCTCCCCGCCACCGCCGGCGCCGCTGACACTCCCCCGCGCGGCTCGGCGCACCTGGGCATGGGCGTCATCGCCCACGACGGACAGGGAGGCCTACCGCCGGTCAACCGCGCCGCCCAGACGGAAGGCGTCGACGTCTCCAGCCACCAGGGCAACGTCAACTGGTCCGGCCTGTGGAGCAGCGGCGTGAAGTGGGCCTACGTCAAGGCCACCGAGGGCACCTACTACAGGAATCCGTACTTCGCGCAGCAGTACAACGGCTCGTACAACATCGGGATGATCCGCGGCGCCTACCACTTCGCCACCCCCGACACCGCGACCGGAACGGCGCAGGCCGACTACTTCGTGAACAACGGCGGCGGCTGGTCCCGGGACGGCAAGACCCTGCCGGGCGCGCTGGACATCGAGTGGAATCCGTACGGCGCCGCCTGCTTCGGCAAGACCCAGTCCGGGATGGTCACCTGGATCCGCGACTTCCTGAACCGCTACAAGGCGCGCACCGGGCGGGACGCGGTGATCTACACCGCCACCAGCTGGTGGACGCAGTGCACCGGCAACTACAGCGGCTTCGGCGCGGCCAACCCGCTGTGGATCGCCCGGTACAACACCACGCCGGGCACCCTGCCGGCCGGCTGGGCCTACCAGACGATGTGGCAGTACACCTCGTCAGGACCGATCGTCGGGGACCACAACAAGTTCAACGGCGCGCTGGACCGCGTCGTGGCGCTCGCCAACGGGTGAGCGGCGCACGCAGCCGTCCCGCGCCCGCTGGTCACGACCAGTGCGCGGGGCGGGTCAGCCCGGGCGGAACCCTGGTGGACAGGTCGCCCTTGGCCGCGTTCAGCTGCGGCTGGGTGAGGAAGATGCTGCCGGTCAGATCCGCGCCCGCGAGGTTCGCGTCCCTGAGGTCGGCCCCGATGAGGTCGGCGAGACGCAGATCGGCGCCGGTGAGATCGGCGGCGATGAGATACGCGCCGCGCAGATCGGCGCCCCTGAGGTCCGCGCCCCGCAGCCGCGCACCGACGAGGTCGGCTCCCCTGCGGTCCTTCTTCCGGTCCTTGTTCTTGCGGTCCTTGTTCTTGCGGTCCTTGTTCTTGCGGTCCTTCATCTTGCCCGCCGCTTCGGCCCGGACGAGTTCGCTCGTACGGAGCAGCAGCACGTTGACGTCCTGCCGGTGCGTGGCCACGTCCAGCTTTTCGAGGGCGTCGGGGCCGAGCCCGGTGAGGCGCTCGGTCTCCTCCAGCAGCCGCCGCAGCTCGCCGTGCAGCGCGCGGGCGGGGTGCAGGGTGAGCGCCTCGGTCAGATAGCGGAGCAGCTCATGAAGCTGTCGTACGACGGGGAACACCGCGAACATCTGCGACGCGGATTCCGGGGCCTGTCGCCAGTCGGTGCCGCCGAAGGTGACCTGGGAGACCTTCTGTCCCGCGCCGAAGCAGTCGTAGACCGTGCAGCCGGGAAAGCCGCTCTGCCGCAGCCGCGTGTGGATGCCGCAGCGGAAGTCCGTCTGCAGGTTGGAGCAGGGCTTTCCGGCGTCCTTGTTGATCGCGAAGTCCGCGGATGCCGAGAAGGGCAGTGCCACGCAGCACAGTCCGAAGCAGCTCCCGCAGTCCGCCCGCAGGGCCCGGTCATCGCGTTGGTCGTTCACACCAGCCATTGTGCTGTGTCCTCCCGGGCCGCCACCGCCGGACCCCCGAACCCCCGGCGCACGGGCGCCGGGGGTCCGTCTCTCACCGAGAGATCATCGCGGGGGCGTCAGCCGCACAGGCCGGCCGGGCGCTCGCGGGTGACCAGGTCGGTCCAGCCCGTCGTGCCGTCGATCCAGACCACCTGCCGGCCCGAGACCGCGGCCGGGGAGATCTGCTCACCGCGGTTGCAGGAGACCCGCTCCTTGCGCGAGCCGTCCGTCGTCAGCTGCCACAACTTCGACAGCGACTCGTTACGGAACACCGTGTCGGGCAGCACGCTGTTGACAGTGACCGCGTCCTCGGAGGCCGTCAGGTCGAAGGGCAGCAGCGCGGTCGGCTTGGCCTCCGGGCTGATGTCCACCGTACCGGTGCCGTCCAGGCCCGAGCGGCGGACGGCCATCTGGCCCTCGTCATTCAGATTCTCGTCCACCAGCCAGAAGGCGTGCGTGGAGTTGATCCCGCTCTGACCGAGGATCTGCGGCTCACCGAGCTGCCCCGCGAGGGTGGCCTTGCCGGTCTTGAGGTCGTAGACCTCGACGCCGAGCTTGTACTCCTCGGGGGTCGGATACAGCTTGGCGTAGACGAGTTTCCCGTTCTTGACCGCCGGGAGTGCGGTGAGTATGTCGAAGCCGCCGCCGTCCACGAATGTGGGCTCACGGTCGCCGGGGCGCAGATAGCCCACATGCCGGTCGCCGAAGATGCCGAAGCTCTCGAAGACGACGACGCCGTTCTCCACGCGCAGCCCGCCGACGTCCGTGAACGAGGTGTGGAGCTTCTTGATCGGACCGCCCGCGAGCGGCCGGGAGAGGATGTCGAGGCTGGTCGTGCCGTAGGCCGCCCAGACGACCGTCTTGCCGTCGGTCGCCGGGTAGACGTGGTAGCGGCCGTCGTTGGGGCTGATCAGCTTCGGGGCGCCCTTGCCGTCCGTACGGCCCGCGTAGACGGAGTACGGCTCCGAGCCGTCGTCGTTGGACTGCGACGCGGCCCACCAGCCGCCGCCCGCCTGGACCCCGGTACCGGACGTGTTGACCTTGCCCAGCAGCTGGTCGGAGTCGACGCCTAGCGCGTCCTCCCAGCCGGGGACGATGCCGTGGGCGTTGAAGGAGCGCTTCACCGCGGTGAGCTGCTTCGCGGTGACGCCGAGGTCCTTGGCCGCCGCGAGCACCGCGTTGCGGCCGTCGGTGAAGCCGTCGAGCGGCGTCATGTACTCGGCCAGCGCCTTGTACACGATGCGGTCGGCGAGCTCCCCGCCCACGTCCTGGCGCAGGTCCCACAGCGCGCCGGAGAAGATGGTGGAGTTGAGGTGCACGCCACCGTTGTCGGTGCCGAAGGCGACACCGAGGAAGTTCTTCGAGGTGGTCGCACCGTCGTTGAGATTGCGGAAGGCGCACTCGCGCGGCTTCGTGGTACGGCAGAGGTCCTCGCCGATCAGACCGGCGTCCGGGTCGTCCATGGAGACGCCGGAGGCGCTGGTGTCGATCGCGTTGCCGAAGTAATCGGCGAGTGCCTCGTTGAGGGCGCCGGACTGGCCTGCGTAGACGAGGTTGGCGGTGTTCTCGACGACGCCGTGGGTCATCTCGTGGCCCACCACGTCGAGGTCGGCGGAGAGCGGCTTGTAGTCCTCGTCGCCGCTGCCGTAGACCATTTTCTGGCCGTCCCAGAAGGCGTTGACGTACGGACCGCCGAAGAAGGTGACCCCGACCAGGGAGTTGACGGTCATGCCGCGGCCGTCGAGGCTGTCGCGGGCGTGGTTCGTCTTGAAGTAGTCGTAGACCTTGCCGCCCGCCCAGTGGGCGTCGACCGCGCCGGACTCGGTTGCGTCCTTGCCGAAGTCCTTGGCCGGGTGGCCGAATTCCTTCAGCCCGCTCGGCCAGGCGCCGGCCACCTCGCTCACGTCGCGGTCCCGCGCGTCCCAGGTGGTGAGGGTGTTCTTGCTGGTGGCGCCCATCCGCGACTGGTCGATCAGTACGTACTGGTCGCGGGTGGTGTCGAGCTGGACGTCCAGCTCGACCTTGGCGCCGTCCAGCTTGACGCCGGTGCCCTTGAGGCCGGCGGCGGGGTCGGCGTCGGCCGCGCGCGCGGACCGCGGTGCGGCCTTCGCCGCCGTGCCGGACGCGGTGGCGGCGGACGCGGTGGCCTTCTTCGCGGTCAGCGTCTTGATGCCGCTGAACTGCAGCACCGGGTAGCCGGCGCGGGCGTCGACGTAGACCTGCTGCAGCACCGGTTCGCCAGTGGTGGGATTCGTGCCGCGTACGGTCACGTGGTAGGCGAGCACGCCCTCGCCACGCGGGATCACCACGAGGCCGCCGGCGGCGCCGCTGAGCGCGGCGGCCTTCGCGGACTTGCCCCCCTTGCCGCGTACGGCGTCGGCCTTGCTCAGCGTCTTGCCGCCGAGGCGCGCCGCGGTCGCCGCGACCGCGCGGCGCACCGCCGTCTCCTTGCTCAACGTCGCGTTCGTGCCGGTCTTCAGTCCAGTGAAGTACTTGCCGGAGGTGCCGGTGACGAAGCGCTTGCCGCCCTTGGACTCCATACGTACGACGTACTGGCCGCCGAACACCGGGATGCCGTGGTGCTTCTGCTGAAGCCTCACGACCTCTGCCACGCCGTGTCTGACGGTCTGCAGCGGCGCGAGGTCGCGCCGGGCGTCGGCGATCCGGTAGCGGCCGTCCTTGGCGTCGAGATGGCCGCGGGCCGCGTCCGCAGGGCTGGCCTTGGCGTCCACCGCCTCCCGGATGCCGTCGACGAGCGACGGGGTGGCCGTCTCGGCCCCCGGTATGACATCGGCGGGCGGTGCGGCGGCCGGCGGAGTGACCGCCTGTGCCGGTACCGCGGTGAGCAGCAGCCCGGCTGCTCCGAGCAGCGCGGCGAGACCGGTCCCCCTGGATATGCCCGGTCTCTGTGTGCTTGTCCTGGCCTTGCGCACAGTTCGTACCCCTCCCACGTGCTGGTCAAGCCGTAAAGGTGGTCATGGCCATGCAACCGGTGGGACGCCAACCGATCAATGTGGCCTGCGCGTTGACAAGTGGACATGCCCACTTGTGTGCCTCGTGAAGGCGGAGTGAGAATCCAACGCATGAGCGAGGGGGAATTGCACACCCTCGGCCTGGGGGAGGCCGAGGAGCGCGCTTACGAGGCACTGGTCAAGGAACGGGCCGCTGGGGCCGAGGAGTTGGCGCGGCTGCTGGGGCTGCCGCGGGACCGGCTGGACCGGGCGCTCGGCCATCTGGTCGAGCACGGGCTCGCGCTGCCCGCGGACGGGGACGGCGACGGGCTGCCGCATCCGGCCGCTCCGGCCGCCGCGATCCGTACGCTCATCCACCGCCGACAGGCCGAACTGCACTTACGGTCCGCGGAGTTGGAGCGATTACGGATGACCGCGGACCAGCTGGCGGGCCGGCTGATGTCCGGGTCACCCTGCGCGCCCGATGGCGGCATCGAGGTAGTGACGGGCCCGCGGGCGATCGGCGAACGGGCGGAGTACCTGCTGGCGTCGGCGGAACGGGAGGTGGCGATCCTGGACCGTCCGCCGTATGTGAAAGGGCCGCGGGACGGCAGCGCCGCGCAGCCGGGTCTCGGCATCGAGGCGCTCCTCGACCGGGGCGTTCAGGTGCGGACCGTCCTGGACCGGGAGGGGCTCGCCTACCCGGGCCGGATGCGCTCGGTGACCGGCCTCGTCGAACAGGGCCTGCGGGCGCGGGTGTCGACGGCCGTCCCCACCAAACTGATCGCGGTGGACCGCCGGATCACCCTGCTCCCCCCGACCGACGCGGCGGACCCGAAGGCCTCGGCGCTGGTGATCGGCGACTCGCTGCTGAGTAACGCGCTGGTGCCGCTGTTCGAGACGGTCTGGGACCGGGCCACGCCACTGGGCGGCTCGGCCCGGGCGTGCGCGGCGCTGCCGAAGGCCCAGAAGGAATTGCTCGGCCTGCTGGCGGCGGGCCTCAAGGACGAGGCGATCGCCCGCCGCCTGGGCGTCCACGTGCACACGGCGCGCCGGAGGATCAGCCACCTGCTGGAGACGCTGGGCGCGGAGACGCGCTTCCAGGCGGGGGCGCAGGCGACGTTGAGGGGCTGGCTGGACTGAAAGCCTCGAGCGGGCAGGATGTCCGGATGAGTTGGCACAGCCGTACGAACAGAACCAGCGGCACGTTCAGGGGGCTGGTGTGGTCCGCCATGGCCGTGCTGACCACCATGGCCGTGCTGACTGCCGCGACCGCGTGCGCCGGGCCCACCTCTTCCGCCGCGCCGCCCAAAGCCACCGCGGCGGACCGGTCGGCCGGGGCGCGGGCCGTCGCCCCCGCGCCGCGGGCCTCCGCCACCACCTTTGCCGGAGCCTCGTCCGTCGGGGTGCTGATCGATCCGGACGGCGAGCACTTCTGCACCGCGAGCGTCGTGGCCAGCCCCAAGGGCAATGTCATCGCCACCGCCGCGCACTGCATCCAGGACTCGGGCAGCGCGGACGCGTACGGGCCGGGCGAGCTGGAGTTCGCGCCCGGGTTCTCGGGCAGGGGCAAGGGGACGTATCCGTACGGGCGCTGGAAGGTCGGAGCCATCCACGTCGACGAGCGCTGGACGGACGGCGACGACGACGCGGATGCCGCCGACTACGCGTTCCTCGTCCTGAAGCCGGACGCGAAGGGCCGTCAGGTGCAGCAGGCCGTCGGCGCCGCCACCGCCGACTGGGCCTCGCCGCCCGAGCGCCGGGTCACCGTCGTCGGGTATCCGAACCGGGACCACAACCCCGCCAACCGCCCCGTCGCCTGCACCACCGACACCCGCCCCGACCCGGATCTGCCGAAGACGCTGCTCATGGAGTGCGCGGGCTTCTGGGAAGGCACCAGCGGCGGACCCTGGCTCGCCGACTACCGGGACGCCAGGCATCAGGGCAGGCTCATCGGCGTACTGAGCGGCGGCGACACGGACAGCGAGTCGACGGCCGCCCTCTTCGACGACCGTGCCCGCGCGCTGTACGACGAAGCCACGGCCGGATAACACGCCGCGGCCGGACAAAGGGCCAGCGCCGGGAAAGGGCCGCGGCCGGATGAAAGGCCGCGGCCGGACAACGCGAAGGCCCGGCGGTGCCGGAACACCGCCGGGCCCACAGCGCACCCCGGTCAGGCCGCCGCGGCAGCCACCGGAACCTCCGCCGGGGAGAGCGCGATCCCCAGCACCTGGCGGACATCCGTCACCGGGTGCACCTCCAGCTTGTCGAGGATCTCCGCCGGGACGTCGTCCAGGTCCGCCTCGTTCCGCTTGGGGATCACGACCGTCGTGATGCCCGCCCGGTGAGCGGCCAGCAGCTTCTGCTTCAGACCGCCGATGGGCAGGACGCGGCCGGTCAGCGAGACCTCGCCGGTCATGGCGACGTCCGTACGCACCTGGCGGCCGCTCAGCAGCGACGCGAGCGCCGTCGTCATCGTGATGCCCGCGCTCGGCCCGTCCTTCGGCACCGCGCCCGCCGGGAAGTGGATGTGCGCGCCCCGGTCCTTCAGGTCGGCGACCGGAAGCTCCAGTTCGGCCCCGTGCGAGCGGAGGAAGGAGAGTGCGATCTGCGCGGACTCCTTCATCACGTCGCCGAGCTGGCCGGTGAGGGTCAGCCCCGCCGCGCCCGTCTCCGGGTCGGCCAGCGACGCCTCGACGTACAGCACGTCGCCGCCCGCGCCGGTGACCGCGAGGCCGGTGGCCACGCCGGGCACGGCCGTCCGGCGCTCGGCCGGGTCCTGGGCGGACTCGGGCACGTGGTGCGGCCGTCCGATCAGGCCGCGCAACTGCTCGGCGCCGACCGTGAACGGCAGCTCACGCTCGCCCAGTTCGTGCTGGGCCGCCACCTTGCGCAGCAGCCGGGCCACCGAACGCTCCAGGTTACGGACGCCCGCCTCGCGGGTGTACTCACCCGCGAGCTTGCGCAGCGCCGAGTCCTCCAGGACGACCTCGCCGGGCTCAAGGCCCGCCCGCTCCAGCTGGCGCGGCAGCAGGTGGTCCCGGGCGATGACGACCTTCTCGTCCTCGGTGTAGCCGTCGAGCCTGACCAGCTCCATCCGGTCGAGCAGGGCTTCCGGGATGGCCTCCAGGACGTTCGCCGTGGCGAGGAACACCACGTCGGACAGGTCGAGTTCGACCTCCAGGTAGTGGTCGCGGAAGGTGTGGTTCTGCGCCGGGTCCAGGACTTCGAGCAGCGCGGCCGCCGGGTCGCCCCGGAAGTCCGAGCCGACCTTGTCGATCTCGTCGAGGAGGACGACCGGGTTCATCGAACCGGCCTCCTTGACGGCCCGCACGATCCGGCCGGGGAGAGCACCCACGTACGTACGCCGGTGTCCGCGGATCTCCGCCTCGTCCCGTACGCCGCCGAGCGCGACCCGGACGAACTTCCGTCCCATCGCGTGCGCGACGGACTCGCCGAGCGAGGTCTTGCCGACGCCGGGCGGGCCGACGAGCGCCAGGACCGCGCCGCCGCGCCGTCCGCCGACGACGCCGAGCCCGCGGTCGGCGCGCCGCTTGCGCACCGCCAGGTACTCGGTGATCCGTTCCTTCACGTCCTGCAGGCCGGAATGCTCGGCGTCCAGGATCGCCTTGGCGCCCTGGATGTCGTACTCGTCCTCTGTCCGCTCGTTCCACGGCAGTTCGAGGACGGTGTCGAGCCAGGTGCGGATCCAGGAGCCCTCGGGGCTCTGGTCGCTCGACCGCTCCAACTTCTCGACCTCCTTGAGCGCGGCCTCGCGCACCTTCTCGGGAAGGTCGGCGGCCTCGACGCGGGCCCGGTAGTCGTCGGACTCGTCTTCGCCGTCCTCGCCGTTGAGCTCGCGCAGCTCCTTGCGTACGGCTTCGAGCTGGCGGCGCAGCAGGAACTCGCGCTGCTGCTTGTCGACGCCCTCCTGGACGTCCTTGGCGATGGACTCGGCGACGTCCTGCTCGGCGAGGTGCTCACGCAGCTGCTCGGTGGCGAGCTTGAGGCGGGCCACCGGGTCGGCGGTCTCGAGCAGCTCGATCTTCTGAGCGGTGGACAGGAACGGCGAGTAGCCGGAGTTGTCGGCCAGCTGCGAGATGTCGTCGATCTGCTGGACGCGGTCCACGACCTGCCATGCGCCGCGCTTCTTCAGCCAGTCGGTGGCGAGCGCCTTGTACTCCTTGACCAGCTCGGTGACCGACCCGGGCAGCGGGTCGGGCACGATCTCTTCGACGCGCGATCCTTCGACCCAGAGCGCGGCGCCGGGGCCCGTGGTCCCCGCGCCGATCCTCACCCGGCCGCGGCCGCGGATGAGCGCGCCGGGGTCGCCGTCGGAGAGCCGGCCGACCTGCTCCACGGTTCCGAGCACGCCGGTCGCGGCGTAGGTCCCGTCGACGCGCGGAACAAGCAGCACCGTCGGCTTGCTGGCACCACTGGAACGCGCGGCAGCCTGGGCGGCCTCCACCGCGGCTCGTACGTCGGTGTCGGACAGGTCGAGCGGCACCACCATTCCGGGCAGCACGACCTCGTCGTCGAGCGGCAGCACGGGCAGGGTGAGCGGTGTGGACGTCGAAGCCATGATCTCCCCTTAGGCAGTGAAGTTGAGCTGTATGGACTCAATGCACAGCACTGCGGAGATGTTCCCAGGGGGTGTTCGCTGTCAGCGATCGGCTCTCGTGCCTGGTCAGGGGGTCGCGCAGGTCCTGAAGCTCACCGGTCGCGGAGCGCGAAACCGTTCCGCCACCGCGCCCAGCGGCGCACCGCGGGCCAGCAGGCGATGCCGACCAACAGCGCAAGCGGATGGCCCCAGTTGGTGAGCGGGTCCTCGAAGGCGAGCAGGTCCTGAAGGAGCATCAGGGAGACGAAGCCGAGCAGCATCGCGCGCAGGACCGGACTGAACAGCCCGGCAAGGGCGCCGATGCTCGCCATCAGGCCGAAGCTGATGCCGTAGTCGAGGCGGTGCAGCGAGGTGGCGGGCAGATGTCCGGCCACCACCGAGACCCCGACCGGGATCTCGGTGGCCAGCGTCGCCGCGACATGGCCGGCCAGGAAGACGCCGGCGGTGCGCCAGCCTCCGATGCGGCGTTCCAGTGCGGTCAGCGTGAAGAAGAAGGCGACGGCATACGGGCCCAGCAGGTCGCCCGCGACCCACAGCGCGCTGGCGCCGAGAACGAGCAGGGGGGTGTCCGCCAAATGGGCGACATCGGTGCTGGAGCCGCGGAGTAGCGAGGAGACGGTCGCGGGGTCTCCGTACTGCACAAAGAGCGAGGTGGCGAGCAGGACGAGGACGTAGCAGAAGGTGAACGGTGTCCCGGTGGGCGTGGGCAGCAGCTGGAGCACGCGCCGCCAGGCCGGGAGACCCACGGGCGGGGCGGGCTTCGCGGTGGGCGTCGGGGCGGGCGTCACCACCGGTGCGACAGCCGGTGCGACAGCCGGTGGGACAGCTGCCGGCGTTACGGGGGCCTGGACGGGAGCCGAGACGACCGGCGCGGATGGTCTCCGCTGGGTCGGGACGGCGTTCAGCAGTTCCTGGCCCGTGGCCGGGTCGCGTGTCGTCGGCCGATGCACCGCGTGAGGCCCCTTTCGTCAAGCCCCCGAACAAACCCCCACCCAACGCGATCACCATCACACCCGTCTATGACGTGCGCCACACGGGGCAACCTTCACAGGTTCCCGGACGTCGCGAGCACGTGGGACCAGCCCTGGCCCGGCAGACCACGGCCGCCCTCGGCCGAAACCATTTGTCCCGCTCGCCCCGCCCCGCCACCATGACCACCGACACGCGTCCGCCCCGCACCCGTCACCCGGAGGTCACCCGCCATGCCACTCCAAGCCGACGGACCCGTCACCCTCGACCGGCGAGAGGGGCCCCACGGGGAGGTCGTGCTCCGGCAGCGCGGTGCGCATCACGAGATCATCGCCAATGGGTGCTTCCTGATGGACACTTCCGACGGCCGCTCCGAGCGGCTGCTCGTCGACGCCGCGTACGAAGCCCTCGCCGCCGCCGGAAAGAGCGACCCCACCCTCCTCATCGGCGGACTCGGCGTCGGCTTCTCCCTCGCCCGTGCCGCCGCCAACCCCCGCTGGCGGCACATCGCCGTCGTCGAACGCGAGCAGGCGATCATCGACTGGCACCGCACCGGCCCCCTCGGACAGATCTCCGGCGACGCGCTCGCCGACCCCCGCAGCGTGATCCTTCACACGGACCTCGTCACATACCTGCGCACGACCACGGACCGCTACGACGCTCTCTGTCTGGACATCGACAACGGACCCGACTGGACCGTCACCGACGACAACGAAAACCTCTACTCGGCGGCCGGACTCGCCTCCTGCCAGGGCCGGTTGGAGCCCGGCGGGATCCTCGCCGTGTGGTCCGCGCAGCCCTCCCCTGCTTTTGAGGATGCGTTGCGGAATGCCGGATTCACCGGGGTAACCACCGAAGAGATCCGTGTTGCCCGAGGCGTACCCGACGTCGTCCACCTCGCTGTTCGCCCTGCGTAGCCGGGACGCCGTCACTGCCTTTACGCTGCTGACCTACACACGAGATCTACACCGGCATGCAGCTCGCGAGAACGCGTACAGGGGCGGGGCGATGGAGCAGACACACACCACGCACAACGGCGTCGCGGCCACACCCGGCGCCCAGCGCCGGGTGCTGGTCGTCGAGGACGACTCGACGATCGTCGATGCCATCGCGGCCCGCCTGCGGGCGGAAGGCTTCCTGGTCCAGACGGCGTTGGACGGCCCGGCCGCCGTCGACGCCGCCGAGGCCTGGCAGCCCGATCTGATGGTGCTCGATGTAATGCTCCCGGGCTTCGACGGCCTGGAGGTCTGCCGCCGCGTCCAGGCGCAGCGCCCGGTCCCGGTGCTGATGCTCACAGCGCGCGACGACGAGACCGACATGCTCGTCGGTCTCGGCGTGGGCGCCGACGACTACATGACCAAGCCGTTCTCGATGCGCGAGCTCGCGGCCCGGGTGCATGTGCTGCTGCGCCGCGTGGAGCGGGCGGCCCTCGCCGCGGTCACTCCCCGCAGCGGGATCCTGCGCCTGGGCGAGCTGGAGATCGACCACGCCCAGCGCCGGGTCCGGGTGCGCGGCGAGGACGTACATCTCACGCCGACCGAGTTCGACCTGCTGGTCTGCCTGGCGAACACCCCGCGTGCCGTCCTCTCCCGCGAGCAGCTGCTCGCGGAGGTGTGGGACTGGGCCGACGCGTCCGGCACCCGCACCGTCGACAGCCACATCAAGGCCCTGCGCCGGAAGATCGGCGCCGAGCGCATCCGTACCGTCCACGGCGTCGGCTACGCGCTGGAGACGCCGGCTCCATGAGACGGCGGCGCTGGGACCGGCTGCCCGGCCGCGGCGGCCGGCGGAGCCGGCCGCGGTCCGCCTCCATCGCGATCTCGATCAAGACCAAGCTCGGGACACTGGTCGTCGTCTCGGTCTTCATCACCACGGGCCTGCTGCTGGTCGCCCTGCGCACCCAGACCGAGGTCCGCTTCATCACCGTCTTCTCGGTGATCGCAACTTTGCTGATCACCCAGTTCGTGGCGCACGGCCTGACCGCGCCGCTGGACGAGATGAACACCGTGGCCAAAGGCATATCGCACGGCGACTACACCCGTCGGGTGCGCGGCGCCGACCGCCGTGACGAGCTCGGCGACCTCGCCTCCACCATCAACCGCATGGCCGACGATCTGGAAGCCGTGGACCAGCACCGCAAGGAGCTGGTCGCCAATGTCTCGCACGAGCTGCGCACCCCGATCGCCGCGCTGCGCGCCGTGCTGGAGAACGTCGTCGACGGGGTGTCCGCCGCCGACCCGGAGACGATGCGTACGGCGCTCAAGCAGACGGAACGCCTGGGCCGCCTGGTCGAGACGCTGCTCGACCTGTCCCGGCTCGACAACGGCGTCGTACCGCTCAAGGCCCGCCGTTTCGAGGTGTGGCCGTACCTCTCCGGGGTGCTGAAGGAGGCCAATCTGGCCGCGGTCCAGCGCGGTCTGACCTCCGGGTCCGGCAACCACACCCGTACGGACGTGCATCTGCACCTGGATGTGTCGCCGCCGGAGCTGACCGCGCACGCGGACGCGGAGCGGCTGCACCAGGTCGTCGCCAATCTGATCGACAACGCGGTCAAGCACTCGCCGCCGCACGGCCGGGTGACGGTACGCGCCCGCCGCGGCCCGCAGCCGGAGTCCCTCGACCTGGAAGTCCTCGACGAGGGACCGGGCATCCCGGAGCCGGAGCGGCACCGCGTCTTCGAGCGCTTCAACCGGGGCAGCGTCCCCTCCCCGCACGGCAAGGGCAGCGACGGCGGCACCGGCCTGGGCCTGGCGATCGCGCGCTGGGCGGTCGATCTGCACGGCGGGCGCATCGGGGTGGCCGAATCGTCCCGGGGATGCCGGATCCAGGTCACCCTTCCGGGGATCCCTTCGGCACGCGGTTGACGTAGGGTGCGAACCGGAAGCGCGCGTTCTGCGTGTGCTGAGTGAGGACGTGGCCGGAACAAGGCCGTACGCCGTCGAGGCGTAGGAGCCGACCGGGCTGCGGCCGCGGTGTGGCGTACCCGAGCTTGCCCCCGGGGAAGCGGAACCACGCTTGTTTTCCCGCCATTCACAGCCCCGAAACGCGCCTTCAGGTGTGACTTGCGCGACGATGACCCGCCCCGCCTGCACCTCCCGGCCAGGGAGGCGTAGCCTTTATTTCCGCTGTCCATCACCTTGTGAAGCGGAAGAGGGCGGTTGCCGCCGTGTCGTCTCAGTCCCCCAGTAACTCGAGCATCTCGGCCGACCAAGGCCGGCAGGGTAAGAACCCTGCCGCCGCGTTCGGTCCCAATGAGTGGCTCGTCGACGAGATCTACCAGCAGTACCTCCAGGACCCCAATTCGGTCGACCGTGCCTGGTGGGACTTCTTCGCCGACTACAAGCCGGGCGGCGCGGGTGCCGCCGCAGGGGCGAAGCCGGTGAGCGAAGCCCCCGCCGCGCAGTCCGGCGCCGCAGCCGCGGGGGCTGCGGGTGCCACCACCGTGGCCCCGGCCGCCGCAGCCCCGAGCGCTCCCGCAGCGTCTGCGGGCACGCCCGCCGCCGCCACCCCAGCCGCACCCGCGGCGCCGCAGCAGGCCGCTCCGGCCGCCGCCGCGGCCCCCGCCGCACCGGCGAAGCCGGCCGCGAGCGCCGGTGCCGCAGGCACCGCCACCTCCAAGCCGGCGGCTGCCGCCGGCAAGGCAGCTGAGCCGGCCCCGTCCGAGGGCCCCCAGCTCGTCCCGCTGCGCGGCCCCGCCGCCGCGGTCGCGAAGAACATGAACGCCTCGCTGGAGGTGCCCACGGCCACGTCCGTGCGCGCCGTCCCGGTGAAGCTGCTCTTCGACAACCGCATCGTCATCAACAACCACCTCAAGCGCGCCCGCGGCGGGAAGGTCTCCTTCACGCACCTCATCGGGTACGCGATGGTGCAGGCCATCAAGGCCATGCCGTCGATGAACTGGTCGTACACGGAGAAGGACGGCAAGCCGGCCCTCGTCAAGCCGGAGCACATCAACTTCGGTCTGGCCATCGACCTGGTGAAGCCCAACGGCGACCGCCAGCTGGTCGTCGCGGGCATCAAGAAGGCCGAGACCATGAACTTCTTCGAGTTCTGGCAGGCCTACGAGGACATCGTCCGGCGCGCCCGCAACAACAAGCTGACGATGGACGACTTCACCGGCGTCACCGTCTCGCTGACCAACCCCGGCGGCCTCGGCACCGTCCACTCCGTGCCGCGTCTGATGCCCGGGCAGTCGGTCATCATGGGCGTCGGCTCGATGGACTACCCCGCGGAGTTCCAGGGCACGTCCCAGGACACTCTGAACAAGCTGGGCATCTCCAAGGTCATGACGCTGACCTCGACGTACGACCACCGGGTCATCCAGGGCGCCGCCTCCGGCGAGTTCCTGCGGATCGTCGCCAACTTCCTCCTCGGCGACAACGGCTTCTACGACGACATCTTCGAGGCGCTGCGCATTCCGTACGAGCCGGTCCGCTGGCTCAAGGACATCGACGCCTCGCACGACGACGACGTCACCAAGGCGGCGCGCGTCTTCGAGCTGATCCACTCCTACCGGGTCCGCGGCCATGTCATGGCCGACACCGACCCGCTGGAGTACCGCCAGCGCAAGCACCCCGACCTGGACATCACCGAGCACGGCCTCACGCTGTGGGACCTGGAGCGCGAGTTCGCCGTCGGCGGCTTCTCCGGCAAGTCCCTGATGAAGCTGCGCGATGTGCTGGGCGTCCTGCGAGACTCGTACTGCCGCACCACCGGCATCGAGTTCATGCACATCCAGGACCCGAAGCAGCGCAAGTGGATCCAGGACCGCGTCGAGCGCGGGCACACCAAGCCCGAGCGCGAAGAGCAGCTGCGGATCCTGCGCCGCCTCAACGCGGCGGAGGCCTTCGAGACCTTCCTGCAGACCAAGTACGTCGGTCAGAAGCGGTTCTCGCTGGAGGGCGGCGAGTCCGTCATCCCGCTGCTCGACGCGGTCATCGACTCGGCTGCCGAGTCGCGACTGGACGAGGTCGTCATCGGCATGGCCCACCGCGGCCGCCTCAACGTCCTCGCGAACATCGTGGGCAAGTCGTACGCGCAGATCTTCCGGGAGTTCGAGGGCAACCTCGACCCGAAGTCGATGCACGGCTCCGGCGATGTGAAGTACCACCTGGGCGCCAACGGCACCTTCACCGGTCTGGACGGCGAGCAGATCAAGGTCTCGCTGGTCGCCAACCCCTCGCACCTGGAGGCGGTCGACCCGGTCCTGGAGGGTGTCGCTCGCGCCAAGCAGGACGTCATCAACAAGGGCGGCACGGACTTCACGGTCCTGCCGGTCGCCCTGCACGGTGACGCGGCCTTCGCCGGTCAGGGTGTCGTCGCCGAGACGCTGAACATGTCGCAGCTGCGCGGCTACCGCACCGGCGGCACGGTCCACATCGTCATCAACAACCAGGTCGGCTTCACCGCCGCCCCGGAGTCGTCGCGTTCGTCGATGTACGCGACCGACGTGGCCCGCATGATCGAAGCGCCGATCTTCCATGTGAACGGCGACGACCCGGAGGCCGTGGTCCGGGTGGCCCGGCTCGCCTTCGAGTTCCGCCAGACGTTCAACAAGGACGTCGTGATCGACCTCATCTGCTACCGCCGCCGCGGTCACAACGAGGGCGACAACCCGCAGTTCACCAACCCGCAGATGTACAACCTGATCGACAAGAAGCGCTCGGTGCGCAAGCTGTACACCGAGTCGCTGATCGGTCGCGGCGACATCACGCTGGAAGAGGCGGAGCAGGCGCTCCAGGACTTCCAGGGCCAGCTGGAGAAGGTCTTCGCGGAGGTGCGCGAGGCCACCAGCCACCCGGCTCCGGCCCATGTCCCGGAACCGCAGCCCGAGTTCCCGGTGGCCGTCACCACCGCGGTCTCCCAGGAGATCGTGAAGCGGATCGCCGAGTCCCAGGTGAACATCCCCGACCACGTCACCGTCCACCCGCGTCTGCTGCCGCAGCTTCAGCGGCGTGCGGCCTCGGTGGAGGACGGCACGATCGACTGGGGCATGGGCGAGACCCTCGCCATCGGCTCGCTGCTGATGGAGGGCACCCCGGTCCGGCTCTCCGGCCAGGACACCCGCCGCGGCACATTCGGCCAGCGCCACGCGGTGCTGGTGGACCAGGAGACCGGCGAGGACTACACCCCGCTGCAGTACCTCTCCGAGGACCAGGCCCGTTTCAACGTCTACGACTCGCTGCTGAGCGAGTACGCGGCGATGGGCTTCGAGTACGGCTACTCCCTGGCCCGCGCGGACGCGCTGGTCATGTGGGAGGCGCAGTTCGGTGACTTCGTCAACGGCGCGCAGACCGTCGTCGACGAGTTCATCTCCTCGGCGGAGCAGAAGTGGGGCCAGACCTCCGGTGTGACGCTGCTGCTGCCGCACGGCTACGAGGGCCAGGGCCCGGACCACTCGTCCGCCCGTCCTGAGCGCTTCCTGCAGATGTGCGCGCAGAACAACATGACGGTCGCGATGCCGACCCTGCCGTCGAACTACTTCCACCTGCTGCGCTGGCAGGTCCACAACCCGCACCACAAGCCGCTGATCGTCTTCACCCCGAAGTCGATGCTGCGTCTGAAGGCGGCGGCGTCGAAGGCGGAGGAGTTCACCAACGGCGGCTTCCGCCCGGTGATCGGCGACACCGCGGTTGACTCGGGCAGGGTGGACCCGAGCGCGATCCGCAAGGTCGTCTTCTGCACCGGCAAGGTCTACTACGACCTGGACGCCGAGCGGATCAAGCGCGGCAACACGGACACCGCGATCATCCGTCTCGAGCGTCTGTACCCGCTGCCGGGCGCCGAGCTCCAGGCGGAGATCGCCAAGTTCCCGAACGCCGAGAAGTACCTCTGGGCGCAGGAGGAGCCGGCGAACCAGGGTGCGTGGCCGTTCATCGCGCTGAACCTGATCGACCACCTGGACCTGGCCGTCGGCGCGGACATCCCGGGCGCCGAGCGCCTGCGCCGCATCTCGCGGCGGCACGGCTCGTCGCCGGCTGTCGGCTCGGCCAAGCGTCACCAGGCGGAGCAGCAGCAGCTGCTCAACGAGGTCTTCGAGGCCTGAGTCTGACCGTACGAACTGAAGGGCCCTGTCCCGCGCACACCGCGCGGGGCAGGGCCCTTCGGGCTGTTCAGGCTCCTTCGGCTGTTCGAGCCCTTCCGGCTCTTCGGCTGTTCAGGCCTCTTCGAGTCTGGCGATCTCGTGGCGGATGAGGCTCGCCGCCTCCGAGCCTGACGCACCCGCGGCGGACAGCATGGACAGCACGGCCCGGTGCTCCTCCAGGGCGCGCTCAAAGCCCGCCGTACGTTCCAGACGAGTGGCTCGCATCCACTGGGCGGTGGCCGCCCGCTCCAGCAGGTCGCCGGTTCCGGACTGGGCAGCGGCGTGGCGGTAGTGGGCCGCGGCGTCCTGGAGCTTCGGGTGGGATGCGGTGCGCTGGGCCAGCAGGGCGGCGGCCACGGCGCGGTACCACCAGGCGTACGCGGCCAGTTCGGGGTCGGCCGCGGCGCGGGCGGCGGCGCCCAGTGCCCAGTCCGCCTCGTGGAGGTCGGCGACGGTCTGCTCAGCCCGGAAGCGCTCGATGTAGGCGTGGCCCAGCAGGGCCCGGCGGCGCGGGAGTTCGGGATCGGCGGACGATGTCTCGTCGATCGCCCCGCGCAGGGCTCGTACGGCCGCGTGCACATCGGCGGGCGACTCCTTGTCCACGCCGCGTTCCGTCAGCTGCCTGCCGAGCGAGGTGAGCACGACGGCTCGGCTGGGGTCGTGCCAGGGCAGCAGCGGCACAGCCTCGGTCCAGGCCGCGATCGCCGAGTCGCGGTGCGCCCAGCCGCCGGTGGACACATAGCGCTGCTCCAGGACGCGGGCCATCCGCAGCAGGATGTCGGCCTGTGCCTCCTCGTCCTTGCCTACGTAGCGACGCGCCTGGTCGAGAGCCTGGAGGATGCGCAGTCTGGCGTCGTCGTCGGGGTACTGGTGGGCGAACTCGATGGCGTCGGCGTAGTCCAGCCAGGCTCGGCAGAGCTCCGTCTGCGGGACGGCGTCCCAGTCGAGCCCGTCGATGCCGGCGTGCAGATCCTTGTCGGCCCGGTCGGCGAAGGCGCGGGAGGCGATCAGGTCCTCCTCGTCGGCGGCCCGCGCGACGGGGCCCTCGCCCCGGTAGTGGCGGGCCAGTTCGAGAAGCAGCCCGCCCTTGATGAGCAGCGCGGACTCCCGGCGTTCGTCGGCCAGCAGCAGTTGTACGACGCCGAGGGCGATCTGCAGCGTCTCGGTGAACCAGTCCTCGGGGCGGACGGGGCCGCGCAGCGCGTACGGAGCGCCGGTCACGGCCAGCCGCCGCAGCACCCGGATCCTGGCGGCCGCCGCTGCCTTGCCGAGCCCGCCCGGGCCGTCCGGCCGCGGCGGGGTTTCGATCAGTTCGGCGAGGCTGGCGTCCGCGGTCGAGAGCAGGATCGAAGCCACGAGGCCCGCGTCGTCGGGGCCCGCGGCCGCCTGGACCCGGACCCACTCCGGCATCAGCCCGGGGCTCAGCCTGCCCTCCTCCACCTCGTCCGCCATCGCCTCGAGGACGTGCGCCAGGGTGAGATGCGCCTGTGGTTTCCCGGTGAGCGCGTTCTGCGCGGCGTCCAGCGCCTCGCGCAGGTCCTCGGGCAGCGGGCGCACCAGCCAGCGCCGCAGCAGCGCCTCGGCCAACTCGCCGTACAGCACGGCCCGTTCGGCGGTGCGGCGCTCCGCCTGGGTGGCCGAGCCGAGCAGCCTGATCGCCGCGTCCAGGTCTCGTACGGTGCCGTACTCGCCGAAGTGCGCCAGACAGGCGCGGGCCTGTGCCAGCAGACCCGCTGGGCCCTGTCGCGGCAGGCCGCCGGGGGGCGAGGCCGGTTCGGGGCCGCCGAGCCGGCGCAGGACCTGGGCGGAGATCTGCGCGAAGGCCATCTGGCTGCGGTTGTCGGGGCTGCCGGACGCCGCCGGGTGCGGGTCGACCGACCCGGCGAGGAAGGCGGCGGCCATGGCCGGGAAGTTGCGTACCGTACGCCCGTAGCGCGTCTCGACGTACTCGGAGCAGTGCTTGAGCACCAACGCGGCGCTGCTCGCGCCCAGTTGACCCAGCAGCTCCTCGCGTACCCCGTCCAGGAAGACGTACGAAGGTCCGCCCTCCCGGTCGCCCGGTCCTTCGTCGTCCCTCCGCAGCAGGCCGCTGAGCAGCACCTCGGCAAGTACGTCGGGGCCGCTGCGCACCAGCATGGCGCGCTGGACGAGCTGCATCACCGGGAGCACCAGCGGGACCGCCGAAAGATAGACCGCGAGTTGCGCGGCGGGGGGCGACGCGGTCCGGCGGAAGGCCCGTACCCGCGCCGTTGCGTCGATGTCCTGTGCGGTACGGGACCGGCCCGAGGCGGGCTCGTGGCGAGCCCTGACCAGCGCCGCGGCGGCGTTCAGCGACTGCCCGGTCGCGCCCGCGACCAGTCGGGTCCAGGCCTCGAACGAGGAGCGGCGCAGCGCGAGCACCGGAACCGGGATGCCCCGCTCGAGGCCGCCGTGGTGCGGGGTGAACTCCAGCCGTCCCGCCGGTCCTTCGCGCCGCCGCAGCAGACCCGGCCGCGCGGGCAGATGCGTACGCCGCCACATCCGCTGCGGCAGCGGCTGCACGACGGCGACCGGCGCGGTCGACGCCCAGGTGTAGAGCAGGCGCTGCATACGGCCGCTGCGCCACATGGGGCCCGCGCAGTCGCTGAGCACCACGGTCAGCTGCCGCCCCGTGGGGTCGCCGAGCTGGGCGGGCGTCGGCGCGTCCTCGCTCAGGTGGTGCACGGCGACCTCGCGGAACGCTCCGGCGCGTTCGCAGACCTGCCGCAGCTCGTCAAGTGCCTTGTCCCAGACGACATTCGACGAGGAGACGTCCATGACCAGCGCGAGCCGCGCCTCACGCCGCCGGGCGGTGCGCAGGACCGGCACCACAAGACCTGTGTCGGCGGCCCGGTCCGCTGTCGCCACCTCGTCGAGCTCGCGACGTATCAGTCGCATGGGCGGGCGGTACCGCTGAAGGGGCCGCAGAGAGCGCTGGAGGGCGAGCGCGTCCGGCAGCGCGGCGGCGGCCGGGACGGGCACCCGGCGCATGCCTTCGGCCGGTACGCCGCCGGGCGCGCCCTCGCCCTGCGCGGGCCCGTACAGGTCGACGCGGGGGCGCGGCGGCGCTCCCGCCCGCAGCGGCGAGGGCGCGGGCTGCTCCGTGACCTCCACGGCCGGGCGGTCCGCAGGCTGCGGCCCGGCCGTCCCCGCGGGCGCGGGCCCCGGCCGCCGGGATGCGGCAGCGGGCACATGCTGGGAGAGCCACAGGGCGTCCGCCAACTCCTCGGCGGTGGGTTTCAGTTCCGCCTCGCGCAGCCGCGCGACCAGCGCGGTCAGTGCGGTCAGTGCGTGGGGCGGGACCGCCGGGCTCACCGCGGTCACCGCCGTCGGGTGTCGAGCGGACGTATCAGCAGCTCGGCGATCTCCTCGCGCCGCCCGGCGTCCGCGCGGACCGCCTGCTGTGTGAGGTAGATGGCGTTGAGCAGCTGGTCGGTGGGCCGCAGTTCGCCGTCGCCGTCCTCGCGGGTGAACTGGCCGATCAGATCGAGGTTCCGCTCGTCGGATCCGGCTCCGAAGTGGGCCTGCACCATTGCGGCGAGCCGCTCGTCGCGCGGCGGGTCGAGGTGCAGATGGATGCAGCGGCGCAGCAGCGGGGCGGGGAAGTCGCGCTCTCCGTTGCTGGTCATCACCACGAAGGGGAACGCCTTGCAGCGCACCCGGCCGTCCCTGACGGGCACCCGGCGGCCGTCGTCGGTGAGCACCCGCACCTCGTCCTGGCCGGGCCGGTCGGCCATCCGCTCCAGCTCGGGAAGGGCGAACTCCCCCTCCTCCACCACATTCAGCAGGTCGTTCGGCAGATCGATGTCGCTCTTGTCGAGCTCGTCGATGAGCAGGACGCGGGGCAGCTCGGCCGGCAGCAGCGCGGTCCCGAGCGGGCCGAGCCTGATGTACCGGCCGATGTCGTCGGACCCACGCTCGGATCCCCGCTCGGCGAGCTGGGCGTCCTGGAGCCTGCCGATGGCGTCGTAGGTGTACAGCCCGTCCTTGAGCTCGGTGCGGCTGACGATGGGCCACTGGAGGACCCGGCCGAGCCCGAGTTCGTACGCGACGGAGTGCGCGAGCGTGGACTTGCCGGAGCCCGGCTCGCCGGTGACGAGGAGCGGACGCCGTAAGTAGAGGGCGGCGTTGATGAGTTCGAGGGTCTCGGCGTCCTGGGCGGGCGGAGCCGCCACGCGCGCGCCGAGCCGCCGCGTCGACGAACTGTCGATCGGCGGCGCGGGGTCGGGCAGCGGCTCTCCGGAGAAGGCACGCCAGGGGGGCGGCGGTGGCAGTCGGCGGATCCGGTCCGGATCCGGCGCCCCGACGCCTCGGTAGATCAGCCAGTCGTCCATCGCTCGCTCCTCGTAGGCGGTCGGTGGGCGGACCCGTGGCGGACCACGTCTGTCCTGTACCCACCGCCCTGCCCTCCCATTGCTCGGGTGCGGCTCCTCATGGGGAGTCCACCGGTCCGGTGTCGTCGGCGGGCAGAGGGCGGCTCGGGTCGTCGTAGAGCATGGCCACCCCCTCCGCCCAGTGGCGGCTGTTCCTCGATCCGCTGATGTCGTCCCTGATACGGCGCAGCCGGTCGGGAAGCTCAGTCGCGCCCGCGGTCTGCCCGAGCAGCTGGGCCGCTCCCCGGTGCAGGTCCTCGCAGAACTCCGTACAGCCGTGGTCGGGATGGCCGTCGGTGTGCCACAGGGCGATGCCGTGCCCGGCTTGAAGTGCCATGCCGATGGCTCTGCGGCCGACCCCGCTGCCTGCGGGCCTGCACAGGACGGGCACGGCGGAGGGCGGCATGTCCTCGAAGTGCCGGGGCCTGGGGACCTGCCGCTGCGGCGGGGTGCGGCAGGCGGTGAGCGCATCGGCGGCCGCCATCCCCTCCCAGCGGCGCTGCCAGACGGCGTCCGGTTTTCCTCGTCTCGCCAGGTCGCGCAGCACCACCATCCGTCGTACGCCGACATACGCCGGATAGTGCAGCCGGGCCATCTCGGTCAGCTGCCAGCGGTGTACGGCGGTGTCGAAATGCTCGACGGGCAGGGCGACTTCGAGCGGTGCCGGGACGCCGGGCGAGTCGACTGACGCGAAGACCTCGTCCAACGGGCCGCGCAGCCGCTGGATGAGCTGCTCGGGCGGGACGCCGTCGCCGGTCTGCTCCTCGTGCAGCGGCTCGTTCACGTCCTGGCCGTCGTCGACCCGGATCCGCCAGTAGAAGCGGGTGGGCCGGGCGTCGCAGACGGGCTCCAGCTCGACGATGACGACGGCGGACCCGTCGCCGGGCCGCGGATAGCGGACGACGATCCGGTCCTGGCCGTCGGGCGTGCGCGGGTGCAGAAGTCCGGGCGGCAGCGTCGCCTGAGTGACCACGGTGTGCACGATGCGGGGCACTTCCTGGAGCCGGCGGGCCACCCAGTCCGCGAGGGCCACCGGGTCACCGCCGCGGCTGCGCTCGTACTCCACCACGAGCTGGAGGTAGTGCAGCGCGGCGATGGCGGCGACGGGCTGCCCCGCCTCGTACAGCAGGCCGTGTCCGTCGCGCCAGATGCGCGGCAGGAGCTGGCCGGGCGGGGAGGCGACACCGCCGCGGGCCTTTTTGGCGAGCTCCACGACGGGCCGGATGGCGCCCGGCGGGTGCACACCCGCGAGCAGGAACAGCGCCTCGCGCCGGTCGTGCGGGCTCCACCACTGGTCGCCGCTGGTGTGCACGCCGGCGCCCGGGAGCTGGTGCTGGCGCTCGATCCAGTTGTGCCCGGTGACCTTCGGGGACTGGCCGTGCCAGCGGTCGTGCGCGGCCATCAGCAGCTGGTAGGTGGATCCGAACCGGCGCAGTGCGGTGGCCGCGATCGCCATGCCGCCGTCCCGGCCGGCCCGGCGGGACTTGAGGATGCCGACGACGGCGCCGGTGTGGGCGTCGAGCACGGGCGAGCCCGAACCGCCCTTCGGAAACTCGGCTTCTGGCCTGAATCGCATCCCGTAGTCGTCGTCGAAGCCGTTGATCCTCGCGGCGGCCTTCCAGCGCACGGCGCGTTTCTCGGCTCCGTACTCCTGCTGCTCGGGCCGGTAGCCCTGGACGATGCCGCGGCCGCCGGGGTAGTCGGTGCGGTCGGTGAGCCAGACGCACTCGTGCTCGACGTGCGGGTCGACGAGCCTGACCAGGGCGAGATCCTGCTCGACGGGTACGCGCTGTTCGGCGCGCGGCTCGCCGTCGAGCAGCCAGCAGTCGAGCCGCGCCTGAAGCGGCTCGCCGTCGTTCACCTCGCTGCCGCGGAGGTGGAAGATCCGGTTCCGGTCGCCCTTGAGATGGGGGGCGAGTACGTGTGCGCAGGTCAGGATCCAGCCGGGCGCGACGAAGAAGCCGCTGCCCCACATGGCTGCGGTCTCGTCCTGCTCGTCCTGTGCGTCCTGTACGGGTGAGAAGTGGACGGTGGCGGCGCGGGTGAGGGCGTCGATGACGGAGTCGGAATCGCTCATGCCGTGTCATCGCTCATGTCGTTCTGTTGATCCTTCAGCTTCCAGGTGAGCGTGACCTGGACCGACGCCTTGGCCTCACCGGCGGCGAGCACGGCGAGGGCGACGCCGGACTTGGCGGTGAGCTCGACGCCGAAGCTGACGCTCGCCTCGTCCGGCTCGGCGGCGGCCGCGGCCTCCAGCACCGAGGCGCCGACCTCGGTGATCAGCTGCTGGAGCTGCTGGACCTTGGCGGTGGCGTTCTCGACGAAGCCGACGTCCTCGTCGTCCTCGCCGTATCCGCCGCCCGCGGTGGACAGCCGGGCGAGCACGACGGCTCCCCCGGGCAATTCGATCTGCTGGACGCGTGCGTTCACGGTTCCCCCCGTCTTCACGGCCAACTCGCCCCCGCGCTAACGCACTTGGGCGGTGTGCGAATGGCGACGACGTTACTGGCCTGCACGGTTGCAGGGGAGAGTCGGAAGTCGCCGTAATCTAAAGAGATAGACCCCGTCCGTACCAGGAGCATGTCTTGTACTTCACCGATCGCGGCATCGAGGAGCTGGAGAAGCGACGCGGCCAGGAGGAGATCACCTTCGAGTGGCTCGCCGAGCAGCTGCGCACCTTCGTCGACCTCAACCCGGACTTCGAGGTCCCGGTGGAGCGCCTGGCCACGTGGCTGGCGCGGCTGGACGACGAGGACGAGGACGAGTAGGGAGCGTAGGGCCGGGGATCGGGAGTCGCGGGTCGGCCCGGTCTGCTGATCCGGGGGATCGGGGGTGGCCGGTCCCGGTGGCCCGGGGGATCGGTGGTGGCCCGGTGCTGGTGGCCCGGTCCTGGTGGCCCGGGGGATCGCGGCTCGGCCCGGCTAGCCGACCGCGTTCGGCCGACCCGGCTGACCGGCTCCGTCGGACCTGCCCGGCTCCCGCCGCACCCGGTCGTACACCAGGCTGAGCGCCCCGTTCGCAACCAGCACCACGCCCGCCGCCGCCCAGCCCAAGCCGCCGGAGCGGCGGGCGAAGCCCCAGGCCAGCAGCGGCACTCCCGCCGCCAGCTGGGCAGCCCCGAGCAAACGCGCCTTCGGGCCGCGGAGCCAGGAGCCCAGTGGGCCTTCCTCGACCGCGTGGAGGTCCGCCCGTACGGCATCGCGCCAGCCGGACCACTCCACCGTCTCCGCGCCCAGCTCGCGGGCGACCGACCGCAGCCGGTCTGCCGGTTCGCCCGGGGCCAGGCCCGTGGGCAGGGCGAGTCCGGTCCGCGCCAGGACCGCGATCAGACCGAGCAGCCGGGCCCGCGCGTCCGCTTCCGGATCGGGCCGGGTGAGCGGCTCCAGCGCCTGCAGATCGAGTACGGGATCGAGCCCGAGCCGGGCCGCGAACGTCTGCATCGCCTCGTCCTCGCCGACCGGCGTACCGTCCGCGAGCCAGATGTAGCCGACGGGCCTGCGGAAGCCGGAGGCCAGGGTGAATCCGGCCCGGTCGCCGTCCCACCACAGGGCGAGCACCGGCCGGTTCGCGCCCACGGCGAGCGCGGCCGCCCAGCCGGCCAGCACCCGGTCGACCGGTTCGCCGCCGTCCAGCCAGGGCTTTCCCTCCGGGACGAGCACGCTCCACTGCTGCCCGGCCGGGGCGAGGAGCTGGCGCTCGCGCAGCAGATGGGCCGGGGGTCGTACGGCAGCCGGTTCGGCCCGGCACAGCAGCAGCGCTCCCACGGGTGTCGGATTCATGGCCCATACGCTAGGCCAGTTCGTCCGGGTAAGGCGCCAAATGCCCTCCTAGCAGCCCGGCATCGTGCTTGACATCCCTCAACCGCGATATATCGTGTTGAGCAGAAGACGCGATATATTGCGTCGCAGCCGCCCCGGGAGGTCAGCACCATGGCAGAGTCGACGTGGGAAGTCTCTGAGCCCAAGAAGCTCACCTTCGACGACCCCGTTACGGCACTCAATGTGCGCATCGTCAATGGAACGGTCAACGTCGTGGGCACCGACGAAGGTTCCGCCCGCCTCGAGATCTCCGAGATCGAGGGCCCCCCGCTGGTCGTAACCCAGCAGGGCGCCACGCTCACCGTCGCGTACGAGGACCTGCCCTGGAAGGGCTTCCTCAAGTGGCTCGACCGCAAGGGCTGGCACCGCAGCGCGGTCGTCTCTCTCGCCGTTCCGGCCGGCTCGACCGTGGAGGTCGGCGTCGTCGGCGCGGGAGCGGTCGTATCCGGGATCCGGGGGACGACGGCCGTACGCGGCATCAGCGGCGACACCACGCTCGTCGGGCTCTCCGGCGCTGTCCGGGCCGACACCGTCTCCGGGAATCTGGAGGCCCAGTCCGTCACCGGCGATCTGCGGTACAACTCCGTCTCCGGCGATCTGACGGTGATCGAGGGGGCGGGCTCGTCCGTACGGGCCGAATCCGTCAGCGGCGACATGGTCATAGACCTCGACCCGGCGGGCAGGCCCACCGACATCCGGCTGACCACGGTCTCCGGTGAGGTGGCGATCCGGCTGCCGCACCCCGCGGACGCGCAGGTCGAGGCGAACACCGCGAGCGGCTCGGTCTCCAACGCCTTCGACGACCTGCGGATCAGCGGCCAGTGGGGCGCGAAGAAGATCACCGGCACGCTGGGCGCGGGTACGGGCACGCTCAAGGCGACGACCGTGTCCGGTTCGATAGCGCTGCTCCGCCGGCCGCCCGCGGAGGACGAACCGTACGACGCAGCCCCCACCGGAAAGGTGCTCTGACATGCCGCCCGTCTTCGCCCATGGCCGTCTGCGGCTGTATCTGCTGAAGCTCCTGGACGAGGCTCCGCGCCACGGCTACGAGGTGATCCGGCTGCTCGAGGAGCGCTTCCAGGGGCTGTACGCGCCTTCGGCGGGCACGGTGTACCCGCGGCTGGCCAAGCTGGAGGCCGAGGGTCTGGTCACGCACGCCACCGAGGGCGGCCGCAAGGTCTACTCGATCACCGACGCGGGCCGCGAGGAGCTGGCCGGGCGCAGCGGCGAGCTGGCCGACCTCGAACTGGAGATCCGCGAGTCGGTCTCCGAGCTGGCCGCGGAGATCCGCGACGACGTGCGCGGCGCGGCGGGGAAGCTGCGCAGCGAGATGCGCGCGGCGGCGACTCAGACGCGGACGACGTCCGGCACGGAGAAGGACTGGGGCGACAAGGAGTCGTGGCGGGCGGCCAAGGAAGAGCTGCGCAAGGCCAAGCAGGAGTGGAAGGAGCAGGCGCGCCGCGCGAAGGACGAGTCGCGCCGGGCCCGTGAGGACGCGCAGCAGGCGCGCCGCCAGGCGAAAGAGGCGCAGGAGACGGCCCGCCAGGAGATGCAGCGCATCGCCAAGCAGGTCCAGGACCAGGTGCAGGACCACTTCGCGCGGGGCGACTGGCCCAAAGGCGTAAGGGAGGGCCTGTCGGAACTGAGCGCGCAGTTGGGCGGCCTGGCGCGCGGCACGACCGTGGTCCCGGAGCCGGGGCCGGAGCCCGAGCCGGGCTGGGTGAAGGACACGACGGACTCGGGCGACCCGGCCCGCGACCTGGACCGCTTGCTGGACCGCTTCCGCGACGACATCAGGGACGCGGCACGGGACCACGGCGTTACGCCCCAACAACTGGCTGAGGCAAGGCGCCACTTGTCCACAGCGGCGGCCCACATCGGAGCGCTGCTACGGAAACCGGGGCCCTGAGGGCGCGACCGCGGGGCGCGGTTCTGGGGTCCGGGTCGCCCGGGACCGCGGGGCGCGGGATTGGGGCCGCTCCGGGGCTCGTATTCTGGACTGCTTTCCTCACCGCGCTTCGCGCGAGCTGCGCCGCTTTACGTCCAGAACACGACCCCTGCGCGCCCCCCGCACCGGAACGATCCGGGGGACCCCGAGTCGCGAAGCTGCCGCGCTGCCGCTCCGCCTGGGGCCGAGCCAAGCGGCGCGAAGCTGCCGCTTCCCGCGGCGTGTGGGGGCGTCAGCCCCCACACCCCTCCCCCCGGGGGGCCTGGGGCACCGCCCCAGTTCCGGGAAGGGGCGGGGTGGGGTGGGGGAACAAACAGCCCGACCCGCGTACGCCGGCACCCCGCACAGCCCCAACCCCCCCCCGCACCGCGGACCGCAAGGTCACCCCGCCCGCGCCGCCCCGCCCCCGTACATCACCCGCTCCACCGCCTCGTACGTCGCCCCGTGGTCCGCCAGCACCTCCGCCACCACCCCCCGCCGCGCCGTCAGCGCCAGCAGCAGATGCTCGCCGCCGATCTCGCGGTCCCCGCGGCCCGCCGCGATGCGGAGCGACTGCACCAGCGTGCCCTTCGCCTCCGCGCCGAAGGGTCGCCGACGCGACCACCGCGTCTTCGACACCCCACCCACCTGCAACGCCCCCGCCCCATGCGTCTCCTCGATCTTGGAGACGATCCCGGCCACATCGATCCCGAGCCCCGCCAGCGCATCCATGTCCGCCTTCGACAGACCGCCCCGCCGCCGCGCGTCCGCCAGCGCGTCCTCCACCGACCCGCGCCGGTCCATGATCCCCAGCGCCCTGAACGCGAACGCCGTCCGCGTCCCCTCCTGGTCGAGCATCGCCAGCAGCAGGTGCTCATCGGTGACGGAGTCCGCGCCCGCCCGCTCCGATTGTTCTACCGAGCCCGTCACAACATCACGGGCATCCTTGGTGAAGCGCTCGAACATCACTGCCTCCCGTACTTCTTGTGTACGGCCTGCCGGCTGACGCCCAGCTCGGCCGCGATCTCCTGCCACGACCAGCCCTGGTTGCGGGCACTGCGCACCTGTACGGCTTCGAGCTGCTCGAGAAGTCGCCGCAGCGCGGCGACCGCCCGCAGCCCCACCCGCGGGTCGCGGTCGCCCGCCCGCTCGGCGAGATC
This sequence comes from Streptomyces sp. V1I1, assembly GCF_030817355.1. Classification (NCBI taxonomy): domain Bacteria; kingdom Bacillati; phylum Actinomycetota; class Actinomycetes; order Kitasatosporales; family Streptomycetaceae; genus Streptomyces; species Streptomyces sp. V1I1. Next base: position 2,719,714 of record NZ_JAUSZH010000001.1, read on the forward strand.
GGTTGCTTCGGTCATGACTGTCAACCTACATTGACAGTTATCCACTGTCAACCCTCGTTGACAGCACCTCGCCGTACCGTGGTCTCGTGATCGATTTCCGTACGCCCTCGTCCCTCACCGGCAGCCTCGACGTCCAGTGGCATGCCGGCTGGCCCTCTCCGAAGCACGACCCCTCCCCGGAGATACAGACGCATGCCTACGACGAGCACACCGTGATCCTGCGGCAGAACAAGTCCGTGCATTTCGAAGCCCCGTTCCTCTTCCTGCTGTTCGGGAACGAACGAGCGCTGCTGCTGGACACCGGAGCGACGGCCGACCCCGCGCACTTCCCGCTGCGCGCGACGGTCGACGCGCTGATCGAGCGGTGGCTGGCCCGCCATCCGCGCACGGAGTACGGGCTGGTGGTGGCCCACACCCATGGGCACGGCGACCACATCGCGGGCGACCTTCAGTTCGCGGACCGGCCGCACACCGAGGTCGTCGGACCGTCACTCGACGAGGTGCGGGGCTTCTTCGGGTTCGAGGACTGGCCGGACTGCCGCGCCGAGCTGGACCTCGGCGGGCGGGTTCTCGACCTGCTGCCCGGCCCCGGGCACCAGGAGGCCGCGGTCGTCTTCCACGACCGGCACACCGGACTGCTGCTGACCGGCGACTCCCTCTACCCGGGTCGGCTGTACGTCCAGGACACCGCCGCCTTCACCGCCACCGTCGACCGGCTGCTCGCCTTCTGCGCGGCCACCCCCGTCAGCCACATCCTCGGCTGCCACATAGAGATGACGACCACCCCGGACCGGGACTACCCCCGCGGCACCACGTATCAGCCGGACGAACCCCCGCTCCAGCTGACGACGGCGCATCTGAGGCGGCTGCGCGACGCCCTCGCCGCGCACACGAGCCAGTGCGGCGACTTCATCGTGGTGTACGAGGAGTGACGGTGACGTCGGCCGTGACCATGACCGCGATCCGCGCCCCGGGCCGGGCGAGGACCCGCACCGTCCCCGGTCTGCCCGCCGGCACCGTCCGGGTGCTCGTCCAGGCCGGGCCGTCCACGGCGATACGCCAGCCGCTCGGGCCAGGAGGCAGGGAGACCTCTGTCATGCCCGCCCGAGCGGACGCCCGGTACACCAAGCGGTACGTCCCGGTCCCCGGCTCGTACGCATCGGACGCGACCCGCCCCGCGACGGCCGCCGCGTACGGCGCCGCGGTCTGCTCCTTGTTCGTACGGAACAGGCCCCGGTCGTCGACCGCGCAGTAGCCGCCGCCGTAGCACCAGACGTAACCCGCCCAGCCCGAGCTGTAGCGGTTCAGGGAGGCCAGCGCCTCGCGGTAGAAACGGGACATGTTCGGAAGGGAGTTGTTGAGGGGACCCCACTCCCCCACCACGACCGGGATCCGCCGCTCCTTCGGGTACGCGGTGACGGCTGCCTCGTACGACTCGATCCAGCCCGCCGACGGGTCGTAGTCCGCGCCCGCCTCCATCGCCGTATTGTAGAAGTGCGGGGCGTAGACGACCTTCGGGTCCTCGATCCTGCCGAGGCCCGTGGGGAGGCCTTCGCCCACGATCGGGGTCGGCTCGACGAAGACCCAGTTGCCGTCGTCGGCCGAACGGACCGCGTCCGCAAGGCGGTTGTACATCGGCGTGAGCTGATCGCGTTCGATCCGGCGGGCGGCGGTGGGCAGATCCTCGCCCGCGCGCAGCTCACCCATCGGCTCGTTGATCAGGTCGTAGCCGAGGACGGCCGGATGGTGCTCGAAGTGGTCGGCGATGACCTGCCACATCCGCGCCTGCGCCCGCCGCAGGTCCTCGTCCTCGTAGAGGTGGGTGAAAGCACGTTGTACAGCCGGTTCGAAGTACTCGGAGAACCAGTCGTCCGGGTGCGGGGTGAAAGGCAGTCCGTCGGTCCTCGTCGCCCACTCCGGGATGCCGCGATGCCCGAAGGCAGGGCCGAAGACATCCTGGTGGGCGTCGATGAGCACCTGGACGTCGTATTTCCGCGCCCAGTCCAGGATCCGCTCGATCTTGCGCAGATACGCCGCGCTGTAGTGGCCCTGCCGAGGTTCGAGGTCGTCCCAGAAGACCAGCAGGCGGGCGAAGTTGAAGCCCTTGGCGCGCATGTCACGGAAGTGCTTCTCGGTGATGGCGGAAAGCGCCCGCTCGCCGCGGTTCGTCTTGTCCTCGACGTTCCAGCCGCGCAGGGTGAGGGTGCGGCCGCGGTCGTCGGTCAGGCGTGGGATGGCGTCGGGACCGCCCGGGTCCGCGGCGGCCGGAGCCCCCACGGCCCCGACCGTCCCCGCGGACCCCACGGCCCCCGCGACCCCGACGGCCCCCGTGAACAGCAGAAGAGTGCAGCAGACCGCCGCAAGTGCCCGGATCGTTCGGCGCGTACGCATGGGGCGGATCCCATCAGCACACCTGACGGCCCATCAAGAGGGCGTCAGCACGATCTTTCCGAAGAGATCGCCGCCGGCCATCCGCTCGAAGCCTTCCCTGGCCCGGTCCAGCGGCAGCACCTCGTCGATCACCGGCCGCACCCCTGTGGCCGCGCAGAAGGAGAGGAGATCCTCCAGCTCGTCCTTGGAGCCCATGGTCGAGCCGACGACCTTCAGCTCCAGGAAGAAGATCCGGGTGAGTTCCGCGTGCGAGGGGCGGTCGCCACTGGTCGCGCCGGAGATCACCAGCGTGCCGCCGGGCCGCAGCGACTTGATCGAGTGCGACCAGGTCGCGGCGCCGACGGTCTCCATGACAGCGTCCACCCGCCGGGGCAGCCGCGCGCCCGGTTCGTACGCCTCCTCCGCGCCGAGTTCGACGGCCCGCTTGCGCTTGGCCTCGTCGCGGCTGGTGGCGTACACCCGCAGTCCGGCCGCCTTGCCGAGGACGATCGCGGCGGTCGCGACGCCGCCGCCCGCACCCTGGACGAGGACCGAGTCGCCGGGCCGTACCCCGGCGTTGGTGAAGAGCATGCGGTACGCCGTGAGCCAGGCGGTCGGCAGGCAGGCGGCCTGCTCGAAGCTGAGCTCCTTCGGCTTGGGCAGCAGATTCCAGGTCGGGACTGCGACCTGCTCGGCGAAGGTGCCCTGGTAGCGCTCGGTGAGGATGGAGCGCGGCTCGTCCGGGCCGACGCCGTGCCCGGTCTGGCCGATGACGGAGTGGAGCACCACCTCGTTGCCGTCCGCGTCGATGCCCGCGGCGTCGCAGCCGAGGATCATCGGCAGCTTGTCCTCGGCGAGGCCGACGCCGCGCAGCGACCAGAGATCGTGGTGGTTGAGGGAAGCGGCCTTGACGGTGACGGTGGTCCAGCCGGGGCGGGACTCGGGGGCCGGGCGTTCGCCCAGCTCCAGGCCGTTGAGCGGGGCTTCACGGTCGATGCGTGCGGCGTAGGCGGCGAACATGACCTTGAGAGTAAGGCGGGCCGGTGCGCGGCGGAACCGCGCACCGGTGTGACACGCGTCCCGCCGGACCTGCACCGAGTCCTGCGCATGCCTCGCGGCCGCCCCGGATCCACCCGATCGGAGGAAGCCCCGGCCCGATCGGAGCAACCCCCGGAGCGAATGTGGGCCCAGCAGCAGCGCCCAGCAACCGCGACGGGCCGTGCCGGACCCCCTCAAGGGGTACGGCACGGCCCGTGCGCGTACATACTCAGGAGCGTCAGCGCCTGGCGACACCCTCGGCGCGTGCGGCCGCAGCCACCGCCGCCGTGACCGCCGGAGCCACCCGCTCGTCGAACGGCGACGGGATCACATAGTCCGCCGCCAGCGCGTCACCCACCACGTCCGCCAGCGCGTTGGCCGCGGCGATCTTCATGCCCTCGGTGATCCGGGATGCCCGGACCTGGAGGGCGCCCGCGAAGATCCCCGGGAAGGCCAGCACGTTGTTGATCTGGTTGGGGTAGTCGCTGCGCCCCGTCGCCACCACCGCCGCGTACCGGTGCGCGACCTCGGGGTGCACCTCCGGGTTCGGGTTGGCCATGGCGAAGACGAAGGCGCCGGGCGCCATCGCCGCGACCGCGGGCTCCGGGACCGTACCGCCGGAGACGCCGATGAAGACGTCAGCGCCGGCCAGTGCCGTCTCCAGCGAGCCGCTCAGCCCCGCCCGGTTGGTGATCTCCGCGAGCTCCCGCTTGACCGGGGTGAGGTCCTCGCGGTCCTGGCTGACGATGCCCTTGCGGTCGGCCACGGCCACATCGCCGATGCCCGCCTCCAGCAGGAACTTCGCGATGGCCACGCCCGCAGCGCCCGCGCCCGAGATGACGGCGCGCAGATCACCGAGACCGCGCCCGGTCAGCTTCGCGGCGTTGCGCAGCGCGGCGAGGGTCACCACCGCCGTGCCGTGCTGGTCGTCGTGGAAGACCGGGATGTCGACCCGCTCCTGGAGCCTGCGCTCGATCTCGAAGCAGCGGGGGGCCGAGATGTCCTCGAGGTTCACCCCGCCGAAGGACGGCGCGAGCCGCACGACGGTCTCGATGATCTCGTCCGTGTCCGTCGTGGCCAGCGCGATCGGAACTGCGTCCACGCCCCCGAACTGCTTGAAGAGGATGGCTTTCCCCTCCATCACCGGAAGCGACGCCTCCGGTCCGATGTCGCCAAGACCGAGCACCGCGGTCCCGTCCGTCACGACAGCGACGACCTGGGACTTCCAGGTGTAGTCGTGGACGAGCTCCGGCTGCTCGGCGATCGCGCTGCACACCTTGGCGACACCGGGTGTGTACGCGAGGGAAAGGTCGTCCTTGTCACGCACCGGCACCGTGGCCTGGATGGCCATCTTGCCGCCGCGGTGCAGCGCGAAGGCCGGATCGAAGGGCTCCTCGGGAGCTCCCTCCGCACCGTCTTCGCTGTCGCTGCGAGGATTGACGATCTCCGCTGCCATTTGGTTGACCCCTTAAGTCTTCATCAGTTGAGGGTGGCCACTCCTGGTTGAGGAGGGGTGGGCGGGCACCGCGTCCGTGCCCTGCCTCAGCGGTTGGCCCGCCTGGCAGGGGGAGGTACGTACGCGCGGGCGCGCCGCACACGCGCCCTGAGCCCCGGATGAGGGGTGTAAACGTCCTTCTTACCTGACCGATGGCCCCGGCGACGAGTCGATATCCGCCTGCTGACATGACTCATGGCCGAATGTCAGGACACGTCAGCTTTGCGCCTGAAAATCCGCGCGAAGTGCCTGACGGGCCGCAGATCTTCCGGTCGGAAGAAGGCATTCCCGTGAAAGGTCCGGCCTTGATGTACCGGCCCGAGGGGGTCCGGGGGTGTCCCGTTACCCGATTTTGACATGCGCTGCCCCCTGATTGGGCTAGTCCGAATGGCAAGATGCCGAAAACACTCAAGGTCGCGACACTCGAAGATGAGTGCACGACCGACAAAACGCGCCCCCTCACCCGCCGGAGGATCCCGACCATGACCGCAAGCAACGCCTGTCGTACGACCGCAACCAGGTCCCGGATCGCCGCGGTCGGCGCGATCGCGGTCGCCGGCGCACTGCTGCTCACCGCCTGTGGTGACCAGACAGACTCGGGCTCGAGCACCAAGGAGTCCAACGGCGCCACGTCGGGCAAGCTCTTCGACAAGCTGCCGAAGAAGTACCAGGACTCCGGCGTGATCAAGGTCGGCACCGACGCCGCCTATGCGCCGATGGAGTTCGAGGAGGGCGGCAAGATCGTCGGTATCGACCCCGACATCGCCGCGGCCCTCGGCAAGGAGCTCGGCGTCAAGTTCCAGTTCACCAGCGGCACCTTCGACGGCCTGATCTCGTCGCTCAACAGTGGCCGCCAGGACATCGTCATGTCCGCCATGAGCGACACCAAGGCCCGCCAGCAGGGCCTGGACGACAAGGGCAAGAAGGTCGGCGAGGGCGTCGACTTCGTCGACTACTTCACCTCCGGCGTCTCGCTCCTGGTCAAGAAGGGCAACCCGGAGAACATCAAGTCGCTCGACGACCTGTGCGGCAAGAAGGTGGCCGTCCAGCGCGGCACGACCTACGAGGCCACCTTCAAGACCCAGGCCGCCAAGTGCAAGACGGACGGCAAGGGCGCGCTCACGATCGAGGCGTTCGACACCGACGCCGAGGCCCAGACCCGCGTGAAGTCCGGTGGCGCCGTCGCCGACCTCAACGACTACCCGGTCGCCGCGCACATCGCGAAGACCGCGGGCGGCGGCAACGACTTCGAGGTCGTGGGCGACCAGACCGAAGCCGGCCCGTTCGGCATCGCCGTCGACAAGGACAACGCGCAGCTCCGCGACGCGCTCAAGGACGCCCTCAACGCCATCATCAAGAACGGCGAGTACGAGAAGGTTCTGGAGAAGTGGGACGTCAAGAACAGTGCCGTGACCGAGGCGACCATCAACGCCGGCAAGTAATCCGGCGTTCTCTCGCCTCAAGCGTTCACTGAAGGGCAGTCACTGTGACTGACAAGTTCGACAAAACGCCCGCCGACGAGCCACCAGCGGATTCGGCGGTCAGCAAGGGGGCGTTCGTTCCCCCTGAGCAGATCAAGGCCATCCCGGTACGGCACTGGGGCCGCTGGGTCAGCGGTGTCGTCGTCGTGGCGTTGCTGGGCCTGCTCGTCTACTCGTTCTCGCAGGGCGACGTCAACTGGGGCACGGTCGGGGACTTCATCTTCGACGACCGGATCCTGGCGGGCATGGTCAACACGGTGCTGATCAGCGTGCTGTCGATGCTGATGGGCCTGATTCTGGGCGTTGTTTTCGCGGTCATGCGGCTGTCGAAGAACCCGGTGACGGGTGCGGTGTCCTGGCTGTACATCTGGTTCTTCCGCGGCACCCCGGTGTTCGTGCAGCTGCTGCTGTGGTTCAACCTCGCGCTGATCTTCCCCGTCCTGAACCTCGGGTTCTACAAGGACGAGATGGTCGACGTCATGACCCCGTTCGTGGTCGCCCTGCTGGGCCTGGGCCTGAACGAGGGCGCCTACATGGCCGAGATCGTCCGGGCCGGCATCCAGTCGGTCGACGAGGGCCAGACCGAGGCGTCGCACGCGCTGGGCATGCCCGGCGGCAAGACCATGCGGCGGATCGTGCTTCCGCAGGCGATGCGGGTGATCGTGCCGCCGACCGGGAATGAGTTCATCAACCTGCTCAAGACCTCATCCCTGGTGTCCGCGGTGCAGTACACCGAATTGCTGCGCGCAGCGACGAACATCGGCTCCACGTCGTTCGCGGTCATGGAGATGCTGCTGGTGGCCTCGGTCTGGTACCTGGCTCTGACCAGCGTCTTCAGCGTCGGCCAGTTCTACGTCGAGCGGTACTACGCTCGCGGGTCGCTGCGGCAGCTGCCGCCGACGCCGTGGCAGAAGATCAAGGCCAATCTGGCGATCGGCCGTCCGAAGGGAGGCGTGGCATGAGCGCCATGGTGAAGGCGGAGGGCGTCCACAAGTCCTACGGCCCCGCGCACATCCTCAAGGGCATCGATCTGGAGGTCGCCCCGCAGGAGGTGTTCTGTCTGATCGGCCCCTCCGGGTCCGGTAAGTCGACCTTCCTGCGGTGCATCAACCACCTGGAGAAGATCAGCGCCGGCCGGCTGTCCGTCGACGGCGAACTCGTCGGCTATCGCCAAAAGGGCGACAAGCTGTACGAGCTCAAGGACAGCGAGGTCGCACTCAAGCGCCGCGATATCGGCATGGTCTTCCAGCGCTTCAACCTCTTCCCGCACATGACGGCCATCGAGAACGTCATGGAAGCGCCGATCCAGGTGCGCGGCGAGGCCAAGGCGGTGGCCCGTGCCCGTGCGGAGCAGCTGCTGGACCGGGTGGGCCTGTCCGACAAGGCCAGGAACTACCCCGCCCAGCTCTCCGGCGGCCAGCAGCAGCGCGTCGCCATCGCCCGCGCGCTGGCGATGGAGCCGAAGCTGATGCTCTTCGACGAGCCCACCTCCGCCCTCGACCCCGAGCTGGTGGGTGACGTCCTCGACGTCATGCGCGGCCTGGCCGAGGACGGCATGACGATGATCGTCGTCACGCACGAGATGGGCTTCGCGCGTGAGGTCGGCGACGCGCTGGTCTTCATGGACGACGGCGTGGTGGTCGAGTCGGGCCACCCGCGCGACGTTCTGACCAACCCGCAGCACGACCGTACGAAGTCGTTCCTCTCGAAGGTGCTTTAACTCGAAGGTGCTTTAAGCGGTACGGAGCAGTACGGAAGAGGGCGGTACGGACCCGGTGGTCCGTACCGCCCTTTTTCGTTCCCCGCAGTTACTGCGGTTACTTGAGGGCGAGCAGCAGCGTGTCGGAGGGCGATGCCCACACGGCCCGGGCCTCCCCGAACCCGGCCGTACGCAGCGTTTCCGCGTGCCAGTGCACGGACGGCATGTCCCCGTCCGCGTGCTCGCCGTAGATCTCGTAGCGCTTCGCCGTCGGCTCGGCGAGTACGGGGTCCTTGGCGGCCAGCGCCCACCAGTCGGCCCAGTCGAGCGCGCCGGCGGCCTTCGCCCGGTCCATCTGCGCGTGCCGGTGGGCGCGCTCGGCGGCGTTGATGCGCGGGGTGGTGCGGTCGATCATGTGGTCGGCGTTCATGAAGACGCCGCCTTCCCGGACGACCCCGGCGATCTGTCCGTACAGCGCGGTCAGCGGTCCGCTGCGCAGCCAGTGCAGCGCGGTGGCGGTGAGCACGGCGTCGTACGAGTCGTACGGGAGCTTTGTCACCCAGTCGGGGTCCTTCAGGTCGGCCGTGACGAAGGTGACCCGCTCGTCGCTCTCGAAGTAGCCCCGGGCGATGGTCAACAGTGCGGGATCCAGATCGACCCCTGTGCTGGTGGACTTCGGGAACCGCCGGAACAGCCGGTCCGTAATACTTCCCGTACCGCACGCGAGATCCAGTACCCGTGGCTCGGGGCCCACCAGGGCCTCGACCATGTCCAGCATCACCCGGAACCGCTCCTCGCGGTCGGGCATGTACCACTCCTGCTGCCGGTCCCAGCTCTCCTGCCAGGCCCGCCAGTCGGCTCCTGCTCCCGTACCCGTATCCGTACTCGTCCCTGTCACCGTCTCCGACACCGGAACCCTCCCGTCCGTAATACCCTCGAAGCTATAGCAGCTGTTACGTCGACACTAGAACGCCGCGGTAAGGACTACAAGTGGAACTGGCCCATTACTCGGACTATGCAGTGCGCCTGGTCAACACCGAGGAGCCGGCCCGCAGCAAGGACTCCCTCACCTCGGTCGAGGCCGTCCGGGAGCTCTTCGGCCCGTCCGCCCAGGCAGCGCGCCGTGCCACCGAGGCGGACGTCACCCGCTTCCGGTCGGTACGAGGCCGGCTGCGGGCGGTCTTCACCGCCGCCGACGCGGGCGACGAGACCCAGGCGGTCGACCTGCTCAACTCCCTGCTGCTGGAGTTCCCGGTCAACCCGCAGATCTCGGGCCACGACCACCGGGACGAGGACGGCCGCCCGAAGTGGCACATGCACCTGGCGGACCACCCCTCCAACGCGACGGCTGGGTACGCCGCGATCGCCGCGATGGGGCTCGCGTTCCATCTCACGGAGTACGGAGTGGACCGGCTCGGCCTGTGCCAGGCCACGCCGTGCCGCAACGCCTACCTCGACACCTCGACCAACCGCTCCCGCCGCTACTGCTCGGACCGCTGCGCGACCCGCGCCAATGTGGCCGCCTACCGCGCCCGCAAACGCCTGGAGACGGAACGGTCGCAGAGCACGGGACGCACTGCCGAGAACGCCCAGGAGGCGACCGCGCGCACGGAGCGCTGACCCTCCGCGAGCGGCCGGTATCTGCCGCGTACCCGCCCCAGCAGCAGCTCGTGGGGCACGGTGCCGAACAGCCGGCTGTCCCCCTCCGCCCCCGGGTTGTCCCCCAGTACCCACCAGCCGTCCTCGCGCCGCTCGACGAGCCGCTTGACGATGAGCAGGTCCTGCTGGAGCGGATGGCGCAGCACGGCGACGTCGCCGGCCTTCACCTCCGCGCCGTAATGGACCAGCAGTTGATCGCCGTGTTTGAGCGTCGGGTACATGGAAGGACCTGTCACTTCGGCGACTCCGAACGGCTCTTTCGGCTCCCGCCCCTGCTCAGTCATCCGCCACCTCCGGGTCCCACGGTACGTTCGGCCACCAGTCCCATACTGACCCTGGACTTTTGTCCTAAGCCCTAGGGGGCACTCGCGAAAACACGTCACTCACGGAGTAATGTCCCACCTGAGAAGACGATCACGAGGAAGGACAGCTCAATGCTCTCCCGCCTGTTTGCCCCCAAGGTGAAGGTCAGCGCCCACTGCGACCTGCCCTGCGGTGTCTACGACCCGGCCCAGGCCCGCATCGAGGCCGAGTCGGTCAAGGCCGTCCAGGAGAAGTTCCAGGCCAACGAGGACCCGCACTTCCGGGCCCGCGCCACGGTCATCAAGGAGCAGCGCGCGGAGCTCGCCAAGCACCACGTCTCGGTGCTGTGGAGCGATTACTTCAAGCCGCCGCACTTCGAGAAGTACCCGGAGCTGCACCAGCTGGTCAACGACGCCCTGAAGGCGCTGTCGGCCGCGAAGGCGTCGACGGACCCGGCGACGGGCCAGAAGGCGCTGGACTACATCGCCCAGATCGACAAGATCTTCTGGGAGACGAAGAAGGCCTGACCTTCCCGGTCACGTCCTTTTTGCGCACGTTCGCTTGCGTACGACAGCACCCGGCATTCGCGCGGAGCCGGGTGCTGTCGGCGTTTTCGCTCCCGTCGAGCCGGGGTGCCCGATCCCTGGGTCCCCGCCCAGCTCCGCGCTCAGGCCGGGCCCGCCTCGGCCGTTCCAGCCCTGCGGCTATGCAGGACCACCATGGCCGTCACCGCCGCGGCCAGCAGCGCGAGCGCGAGCAGGGCGGGGATCAGGACCACCACCAGGCCCGCGCACAGGCAGCCGAGCCCTCCGAGGAGGAGGACCGGGGACCTGCGTCCGCCGGTGCGCAGCAGGATCGCGGCCGCCGCCAGCAGGAAAATGCCCACGCCTCCGGCGAGCGCCCACGCCACCACGCCGTGCAGCGGTTCCGAGAGGTCGTAGTGCTCGCTGTCGGCGACCTGGTGGAGCACCTTCTTCATGCCGAGCGCGGTGAGCACGATTCCCGCGACGAGTGGCAGATGCAGGAAGGTGTAGGCATCACGCGCCAGGCGGGTGCGGTCGTCGCCGTCCAACTCGGTCAGCCGGTGCTCGGCACTCTCGCTGATCTGCCGGAAGTACAGCCGCCAGAGTCCGGCAACGACCAGCACTCCGGCAGCGGTTGCGGCCAGCACCGGCGTGGAGATGGGAAGGTCGGCCACTCCGACGCCGATCGCGACGATGGACTCGCCGAGGGCGATGATGACGATCAGGCCGTGCCGCTCGGCGAAGTGCCCCGGAGAGGACACGCGCCAGCCCGACGATCCCGTGAGGTAGATCCCGAAGTAGTCGATCGCGACCGCGCCGAGCCAGACGAGTACTTGGGCTACGCCAGTGAGGCTGCTGCCGACGAGGAGCAGCGCGAAGGGCGGCGCCACCGACAGCAGCGCAGTACGGCGCAGGGTGGCATGGAGGGCCTGGTCACCGGGGCTGGAGATCCAGTAAGTGACCAGATGCAGGATCCGTACGGCGCCGTAGCAGAGCACGAAGACCAGGGGCGCGTACAGGCCTCCGGGTAGGTCGTCATAGACCTCCGGCACGGCCAGTGAGACGACCAGCACCACCGCCATCACCGCGACGAGGACGGCGAACATGGCTCCGGAGTCGGCTCGTACGACATTGCCCAGCCAGGCGAAGCAACACCAGCACCACCACAGCAGGGCGAGCACCACCATGGCGCCCACCAGCCGCAGTGCCGACGGGTCGGCCGCCATCAGAGCGGTGACCTGGGTGATCGCGTAGACGAACACCAAGTCGAAGAACAGCTCGGCAGGCGTCACCCGATGACCGCCCTCCGTGGCGATCATCCGGGACCGGTCTCTACCTGTCGGCACGGCGTTTCCCCTCTGGAGGCGGCACTCGGCTCGGCCGACTCCGCGCGGAAGGATACGGCCAAATCATGGCCGGACTCGGGGCTTGACGAAATTGCAGAGTTCCGGCTGCTCCAGTGGCAGCAAGTTGCCTCCGCCGTGACGGGGGTCAGGCCGCGGGCGCGTGCAGCAGCGGGCTCTTGTGTCTTCGCAGCCACTGCCGGTACGCCGCCGCACGCAGCGCCGCCTCCCGGTACGCGTCCGCCAGCTCCGTGTACACCGCGTCGTAAAGCTCCTGGCACGCACCGGGTCTGGAGAACAGCAGCAGCCGTACGGCGAGCGGGTCGCCGCGCAGCGGCCTGATCGCCATGTCGTCGCGCGGGCCCGTGGTCGGCTGGCAGGGGGCGACCGCCTCGCCGATCGCGATCAGGGACGCGGCGGTGAGGTAATCCCCGTGCAGGACAGGCGGGTTGAGGCCGGCCGCGCCCAGCACCCGGCGCAGCCCGTCCCACTCGCCGTCCACCGTCGGGTCGACCATCCAGCGGTCCTCGGCCAGATCGGCGAGCTCCACGACGGCCGCGGCGGCGGCCGGGTGGTCGCGGGCCATCGAGATGAACTGCGGCTCGCGCTCGACCAGTACACGAGCGGACAGACCTTCCGGCACGAGCAGCGGACAGCCCTCCACCTCGTGCACAAAAGCGACGTCGAGCTGGCCCGCGGCGACCATCCGCAGCAGCGCGTTGGCCGACACGTCCATGTGCAGCGAGATGTCGGTGCCGGGCAGCCGCTGCCGCAGCCTGCGCAGCCAGCCCGCGAGAACCCGGCTGGCGGTGGAGCCGACGCGCAGCCGGGGGCCCTCGGCCCGGGCGGCGGCCGCCTTGGCCTCGACGACGAGGGAGGTCATTTCGGCCACGAGCGGGCGGGCCCGGCTCAGTACGGAACGGCCCAGCGGGGTCGGCCGGCAGCCGGTGCGTTCACGCGAGAAGAGCTCCGCGCCCAGGGAGTTCTCGATCCGCCGCAGCTGGGTGGTCAGGGACGGCTGGCTGACGCCCAGTCGCCGGGCGGCTTTGTGCAGGCTGCCGGTGTCGGCGATGGCGCACAGCGCACGGAGGTGCCTCACCTCGAGCTCCATGAGCCGAGGGTAGAGCCGCCCCAACTGTCACACCAGACACTGTAGTTGGGGCGCAGCGGACGGACCGGGACACGGTGATGCGCTCGCGTTATCGGCAGTTGACATCATCCGCGACGGAGGCGGGCTCCTCGACACTCTGCGGTACCGAACCCGTTCATCGGATTCATCGGACGAGCAGGAGCCCCCCACATGCGCAACCCCATGCGTCATCCCCGGACGTTACTCTCCGCCTCACTCGGCCTCGGTCTCGGCCTCGCCGCCGCACTGGGCGCCGGACCCGCGACCGCTGCCACAGCGATCCACTCCGCCCACTCCCCCGCGGCCAACTCCCCTGCGGCCGCAGCCCCTTCGTCGTACGCCGCCTACGAAGGATCCAGCGAGGACGCCAAGGCGACCAAGGCCTTCTTCGACGCCGTCGTGAAGTCGGTCGCCGACAAGCGCGCCGCGAACCCCGGCGCCAAGGCCGTGACCGTCGTCTACAGCACCACCAACGCGCCCAGCTTCCGCAGCCAGATATCCCAGAGCACCCAGATCTGGAACAGCTCAGTCAGCAATGTGAAGCTCCGGGAGGGATCGGTCGCGGACTTCTCGTACCGCGAGGGCAATGACCCACGCGGCTCGTACGCGAGCACCGACGGCCACGGCCGCGGCTACATCTTCCTCGACTACCAGCAGAACCAGCAGTACAACTCCACCCGTGTCACCGCCCACGAGACCGGGCACGTGCTGGGCCTGCCCGACCACTACTCGGGACCGTGCAGCGAGCTGATGTCGGGCGGCGGCCCGGGCACGTCCTGCCAGAACGCCTACCCGGACGCGCAGGAACGCGCCCGCGTGAACGCCCTGTGGGCGGGCGGCCTGGCAGCGGCGATCGCCCGCGTCTCCTGAGCCTGCCCTACCTGCCCTGGCACAAGAGGGGCGTCCCGCCGTCAGTGGCGGGACGCCCCTTCGTGGTCGCGCATAGTGTGGTGCCATGACGAGACCGAGTGAGCGTCCGGAGACTCTGTACGAGGCCGTCGGCGGCGGTGACGCGCTGGCGCGGCTGAGCAACACCTTTTACGAGGCCGTCCTCGCCGATCCGCTGCTCGCCCCCGTCTTCGCCGACTTCACGCCCACCCATATCGAGCATGTCGCCGTCTGGCTCGCCGAGATCTTCGACGGCCCGGCCCGTTTCACCGCCGAACTGGGCGGCCACCAGGCTCTGCTCCGCGCTCACCTCGGGCTGTCGATCACCGAGGAGCAGCGGCTGCGCTGGATGGAGCTGATGACCGCCGCCGTGGCGAAGGAGCTCCCGGACGACGAGCTGCTGCGCCGTCGGGTGCTGGAGTACTTCGACTGGGGTACGAAGATCGCCCGCGAGGTCTCGGCAGACCCGGCGGGCACGGACCTCGGGGACCCGGGTCCGACCCCGCGCTGGGGCTGGGACGGCCTGCGCTGACCGGCGGGGTCACCCGGCGCTGCTCGTCAGGCGCCCACCGGCGTCCGCAGTGAGAACTCCGCGCCGGGCGGCAGCTGCTTCTGGATGCTGCCGAGGGCGTCGCCGAAGTCACCCCCGGCGACACCGGATTCGTACGCGGTCCCGCCGTAGTGCAGGGTCAGATTGAGGTCCGCCCGGTCCAGCGACCCGTCCTGCTGCGGCTCGCCGAGCGTCAACAGGCAGCTGAGCGTGGCCTGTTGGACCGCGCCGTCCGCGTGGACGGGCAGCGGCATGTCCCATTCCAGTACGCAGGACGACAGCACCCCGGCCGCGCCCACTGCCCTGAGGGCGGCGAATGTCGCCCCTTCGTACTCAACATCCCTTATGCGCGTGCGCAGTTGCCGCCCGCTCGCCGCGATCGTGAACGCATCCGCGCCCGCGCGGTCGCGGTACCAGCCCGCCCAGACTTCCGTCGACTCCGATGACATGGCGCGGACTGTAGCGGTACGACTTGTTCCGCTGAACAGCCGGGATCCCTCAGGGCGTCCCGACCGCCGCGCCTGGCTCACCGCCGGACTCGCCGCCGGGCTCACCGCCGGACCTCTCGGCGGACTTCTCGGGGGACTCCTCAGAGGACTTTTCGCTCTGACTCACGTCGCTCCGTGGACACCCGGGACTACGGCACGGGCCGGGTTCCCAGACGGGGACGAATGCACCGAGCGTCTTGCGTCGTTTGATGACCGTGCCGACAGGCTCTCCGCACGCCGGGCAACGTGGCTCGACCTGCGGGCTGCGGACGGTATCGCATCCTTCGCTGCCCATACCCCCAGGATATGGCGGTATGGGCAAGCCGGACAGTCCTGCGGTCAGTGCTTCCTGTGGTACTTCCTGACGAGGACGCCATTGCCGAAGGTGCGGACGGAATCGAGCGTGAAGTCCGCGATGCGGAACTCCGCGGCGAACATGGGCATTCCCGAGCCGAGGATCACCGGATAGGTCTTGATGACGAGCTCGTCGACCTCGTCCAGCAGCTGACCGGCGAGGCTCGCGCCCCCGCAGAGATAGATGCCGAGCCCGTCCTCCTGCTTGAGCTCCCGGATCTTGGCCGCCACGTCGCCGGAGACGATCTCCACGTTCGGGTCCGGCGACTCCTTGATACTGCGGGACGCCACGTACTCCCGCAGATGGGCGTAAGGGCTGGTGACCTTGATGTCCAGCGCGAGGTCGTAGCTGGCCCGGCCCTGGATGATCGTGTCGAACTCGGTGTTCGGCGTGTCGTCGATACCCAAGGCCTGCCGCGCCGGGGTCGGCAGGGTGTCCCGGCACTCGGCCTTGAGGTAGTCGAGGAAGTCCCCGACCGCGAACGGGGTGAAGAAGTCCGCCTTGCCGTCCGGGGCCCCGATGAAGCCGTCGATCGACGCGGCGATGAAGTAGCTGAGCTTTCGCAAACCGGTCCTCTTGTCAGGGGATACGAGCGTGGCCGCCGACAACCGAGCGCAACCACTCCACCTATAGTGGTTCAGGTGTAGTGGTTGCGCAAGGCCCTTTCCTCCGGCGAGCGTCTCAACCCGCTTGCGGCTCGCGCTACTTGGGCCGCATCAGCGGGTGCGGCGGGTGACGAATTCCGCCAGGGCCAGCAGATCGCCCGCCGCCGTCAGGTCCGGAACCGCGCGGGCCAGCTCATGGACGGCCCGGGCCATCCGGTCCGCGGCCTGGAGCTGCGCCCAGTCACGGCCGCCCGCCCGGTCGACGGCCTCGGCGGCGAGGCGCACGGCCCTGGGGCTCATCGGGCCGCGGTAGAGCTCGGCCAGGTCGGCGCCCGCCGGGGTGCCGGAGGTCAGTGCGGCAACCACCGGCAGGGACTTCTTGTGGGACGCCAGATCGGCGCCGGCCGGTTTGCCCGTACGCGCCGGATCACCCCAGATCCCGATCAGATCGTCGATGAGCTGGAAGGCGAGCCCCGCTTCCCGCCCGAAGGCGTCCATGGCCGCGGCCTCCTCCTCGCCCCCGCCCGCGTACAGCGCGCCGAGCGCGCAGGCGCAGCCCAGCAGCGCGCCGGTCTTGGCCATCGCCATGGCAAGGCACTCGTCGAGGGAGACCTCCTGCGGCGCGCGCTCCTCGAAGGCGCAGTCCGCCTGCTGTCCCGCACAGAGCTCGATCACACACGCCGCGAGCCGCTCCGACGCGGCGGCAGACGCGGGGTGCCGGTCTTCGGCGAGCAGCCGCAGCGCGAGGGCGAGCAGGGCGTCGCCCGCGATGATGGCGTCCGGGGTGCCGAAGACCGTCCAGGCGGTGGGGCGATGCCTGCGGGTGGAGTCCTCATCGATGACGTCGTCGTGGAGGAGCGTGAAGTTGTGCGCCAGCTCCACCGCGGCCGCAGCCCGCACAGCCTGCCTCGGGTCCCCGCCGAGCGCCCGGGCCGCGGCCAGTACGAGCGCGGGCCTGATGGCCTTGCCCGCCGAGCCGGCCGCCGGGGTGCCGTCCGCGTGCTCCCAGCCGAAGTGGTACATCGCGACGCGGCGTATGGATCCGGGCAACGACTCGATGGTGGTGCGCAGTTGGGGATTGACGGCGCTGCGGGTGCGTTCCAGGAGGTCGACGGCCTCGCGGGCCTCGACGGTCTCCGACATGGTCATCTGGGCAGGCCTTTCCAGGTGTTGGGCACGCCGGGGGCCGACGGGGAGCCGACCGGGCATGGGCCGGCGGGAAGCCGACCGGGCATGGGCCGAGCGGTGCGGCCGGGAGCGTGGCGCGATACCGCGCCCCGGGCCGGGCCGGATCACCGCCAGCGGCTCACCTCGACGTTCTCCAGGACCCCGAGCGCGTCCGGCACCAGCACCGCCGCCGAGTAGTAGGCCGTGACCAGGTACGAGATGATCGCCTGCTCGTCGATGCTCATGAAGCGAACGGACAGGCTGGGCTCGATCTCGTCCGGGATGCCGCTCTGCTGCAGTCCGATGACGCCCTGGTCGGCCTCGCCCGTACGCATGCAGATGATCGAGGTGGTCCTGGCCTCGGTGACCGGGATCTTGTTGCACGGGAAGATCGGCACACCGCGCCAGGCGGGCACATGGTGGCCGGCCACCTCCACACTGTCGGGCACCAGACCGCGCCTGTTGCACTCGCGCCCGAAGGCGGCGATGGCCCGCGGATGGGCCAGGAACAGCTTCGACCCGCGCCGCCGCGAGAGCAGTTCGTCCATGTCGTCGGGGCTGGGCGCGCCGTCGTGCGGCTGCAACCGCTGCCCGTAGTCGCAGTTGTTCAGCAGTCCGAACTCGCGGTTGTTGATCAGCTCGTGCTCCTGGCGCTCCCGCAGCGCCTCGACCGTGAGCCGCAACTGCTGCTCGGTCTGGTTCATCGGCTGGTTGTAGAGGTCGGCGACACGGCTGTGGACCTTCAGCACGGTCTGGGCCACGCTCAGTTCGTATTCGCGCGGCGCCGCGTCGTAGTCGACGTAGGTGTGTGGGACGACGGCTTCGCCGACATGGCCCGCGGACAGGTCGATCGCCGCCTCGCCGTACTTGTTGGTCCGCTGCTGCGGCAGGGACGAAAGACCGGCCAGATGCGCGCGGAGCGAGTCGGCGCGCTCCGCGAGATTCAGCACATCGTCCCTGGTCAGCACGAGCACCGTGCATGCGGTCGCGGCACGCGCGGTGTACTGCCAGGAGGCCTCGCGATCCAGCAGCGCCTGATCGCCGAAGCACGCCCCGTCGGCGAGGACGCCGAGCTCCGCCTCGTCGCCGTACGGACCGGTGCCGATCTGCTCGACCCTGCCGTGCGCCAGCAGATAGACGCGGTCCGCCGCGGTGCCCGCGGCGGCAAGCACCTCACCGGCCCTGAACTCCCGCTGATCGCAACGGTTCGCCAGCTCGGCGAGCACCGACTCGTCGCCGTACTCCCGCAGGGCCGGCAACTCGCCGAGCTCGGCGGGGATGACCGCCACCCGGTCGCCGGTCTGCACGAATGTCACGCGACCGTCGCCGACGGAGTAGCTGAGGCGGCGGTTCACCCGGTAGGTGCCGCCCTGCACCTGCACCCAGGGCAGCATGCGCAGCAGCCACCTTGAGGTGATCTCCTGCATCTGGGGCGCGGACTTGGTGGTTGTCGCAAGGTTCCGCGCGGCGGCCGTACCGAGACTCTGCTGCTTCGACGCCTGCTGCTCACGGACCTCGTCGCCGACAGAACCAACCGAACCAACCGACATGTGACTCCCTCTCGATCATGGTCTGACCTGCACTCGAAAGCGTTCCATCACGGAGAGTACGGGCGCCATTACACAAATGGATGGGACTAGTTCGGTGCCGGCGGGGCACGTTGCACCGCTGCGCGTGCGGTGATCTACGGGTCGGCGGCTGACCGGATCGCTCACGCGCAGTACGAACAGATGGTCCTTTCAAGGGAGTTCGGGGTAAAAGCGCAGTACGGAGCATTCCGCTCACTTCCCCCCGCATTCACAAGGAGACCCCGGCCATGTCCCCACCCATGTCCGCGAACAGCTTCCTCGACGCACTGCGCGACGAAGGGCTGACGGTCGTCCAAGTCGGCGACTGGCGTACGCACAACCGCAACCACAAGGGCCCGTGGGGCCCGGTCCACGGCGTGATGATCCACCACACCGTCACCAAGGGCACCGCGAACACCGTCCGCATCTGCCGGGACGGCTACGCCAGCCTGCCGGGGCCGCTGTGCCACGGCGTCATCGCCAAGGACGGCAAGGTCCATCTCGTCGGTTACGGCCGCGCCAACCACGCCGGGCTCGGCGACGACGATGTGCTGCGCGCCGTCATCGCGGAGAGGGCACTCCCCGCGGACAACGAGGCGAACACCGACGGAAACCGCCACTTCTACGGCTTCGAGTGCGAGAACCTCGGCGACGGCAAGGATCCGTGGCCGGCCGTCCAGCTGGAGGCGATCGAGAAAGCAGCCGCGGCGATCTGCCGCCGTCACGGCTGGAACGAGCGCTCTGTCATCGGCCACCTCGAATGGCAGCCGGGAAAGGTCGATCCCCGGGGCTTCACGATGAACTCCATGCGCGGACGGATCCACGAACGTCTGACGTGACCA
Organism: Streptomyces sp. V1I1; assembly: GCF_030817355.1. NCBI lineage: Bacteria > Bacillati > Actinomycetota > Actinomycetes > Kitasatosporales > Streptomycetaceae > Streptomyces > Streptomyces sp. V1I1. Next base: position 2,739,218 of record NZ_JAUSZH010000001.1, read on the forward strand.
CCTGACGTGACAAGACCGCCTGACGTGACAATGGGTGCGTGACCCGGAAAGCGCTCGACCTCACCACGGCCCTGCGGCCGCGACTCCCGTCGCCGCTGCAGCCGGTCGAGGACGAGCGCTTCAGCCGGCGCGGCATACGTCTTCTGCTCAAGCGAGACGACCTGATACACCCGGACCTCCCGGGCAACAAGTGGCGCAAACTCGCCCCGAACCTCCACGCGGCGGCGGGCCGTCCGCTCCTGACGTTCGGCGGCGCGTACTCCAACCACCTGCGTGCGACGGCCGCGGCGGGCCGCCTGCTGGGCTTTGAGACGATCGGCGTGGTCCGCGGCGACGAGCTGGCCTCCCGTCCCCTCAACCCGTCCCTGACCCAGTGCGCGGCGGACGGTATGCACCTGCTCTTCGTCGACCGCGCGACGTACCGCGCGAAGGACGAGCCGGAGGTTCTGGCCGAAATCCTGCGGGCGGTCCCGGGCGACGTCTACGTCGTCCCCGAAGGCGGCAGCAACGCCCTCGCCGCCCAGAGTTGCGCCGCCCTCGGCCACGAGCTCCTCCACCTCGCCGACGTCGTCGCCGTCGCCTGCGGCACCGGCGGAACCCTCGCCGGACTCGCCGCCGGCCTGACGCCCGGGCAGCGCGCCATCGGATTCCCCGTCCTCAAGGGCGGCTTCCTCGCCACCGAGATACACGGCCTCCAGGACGAGGCCTTCGGCGGGCCGGCCGGCGACTGGTCGCTCGACGACCGCTTCCACTTCGGCGGATACGCCCGTACCGCCCCCCGACTCGACGCCTTCGCCGACGACTTCGAGGCCCGCCACCAGCTCCCCGTCGAGCGTGTCTACGTCGCCAAGATGCTCTATGGCCTGACCACCCTCGCCGCCGACGGCGCCTTCCCGCCCGGCACCGCCGTCGCCGCTGTCATCACCGGTCAGGAATCCTCCCGGTAGGCCGCCGCCTCCTCCAGATCGAGACGGCGCAGCAGCGTACGCATCATCTCGTCGTCGATCCGCCGCTGGTCCCGCAGCTGTACGAAGACCTCGCGCTCGGCCTCGATCATCTCCCGCGCCAGCCGCCGGTAAGTGTCGTCCGCCGACTCCCCGGTCACCGGGTTCACCGCCCCGAGCCGCTCCCACACGGCGTTCCGCCGCCGCTCCAGCACCGTCCGCAGCCGGTCCGCCAGCGGCTGCGGAAGCGCGTTGCGCTCGTCCGCCAGCAGCTCGTCCAGCCGCTGCTCCGCCGCCCGTGAGGCCTGGCTCTGCGCCTGCGCCTCGGCGAGCGTCTCGGCTTGCGGGTCGCGCCCCGGCACCTTCAGCGCCCGGATCAGCGCCGGCAGCGTGAGCCCCTGGATCACCAACGTCCCGATCACCGTCGTGAAGGTCAGGAACAGCACCAGGTTCCGCGCCGGGAACGGCTCGCCGCCCGCCGTGGCCAGCGGGATCGAGAAGGCGATCGCCAGCGAGACGACCCCGCGCATCCCGGCCCAGCCCACGATCACCGGCGCGGTCCAGTTGGTGTCCGGCTCGCGCTTCCTGATCCGCGGCGAAAGTGCGCGCGGCAGGAAGGTGGCCGGGAAGACCCAGACGAACCGCACCACCACCACGGCGACGAAGACCCCGACCGCGTACCAGAGCGTCTCGCCCGCCGAGTAGCCGCCGAGGCCCTGCACCACGTACGGCAACTGCAACCCGATCAGCGCGAAGACCGACGACTCCAGGATGAACGCGACCATCTTCCAGACCGCCCCCTCCTGCAGCCGGGTCTCGAAGTCGACCTGCCAGGAGTGGTGCCCCAGATAGAGCGCGACGACGACCACGGCGAGGACGCCGGACGCCCCGACGCGCTCGGCGGCCGCGTAGGCGACGAAGGGAATCAGCAGCGAGAGGGTGTTCTGCAGGAGTGCTTCCTTCAGATGCGTACGCAGCCAGTGGATCGGCACCATCAGCACCAGGCCGACGCCGATCCCGCCGAGCGACGCCAGCGCGAACTCCCCGATGCCGCCGGCCCAGCTCGCGCCCTCCCCGACCGCCGCGGCCAGCGCCACCTTGTACGCGGTGATCGCGGTCGCGTCGTTCACCAGGGACTCGCCCTGCAGGATCGTCGTGAGCCGGTTCGGCAGCCCCAGCCGCCGGGCGATCGCGCTCGCGGCGACCGCGTCCGGCGGCGCGACGACCGCGCCAAGCACCAGCGCGGCGGTCAGCGGCAGATCCGGCACCAGCAGATAGGCGAGGTAACCCACAGCGACGGTCGCGAAGAGGGTATAGCCGACCGAGAGCAGTGCGACGGGCCGCAGATTGGCCCGCAGATCGAGGTACGAGCTGTCGAGCGCGGCCGTGTGCAGCAGCGGCGGCAGCACCAGGGGCAGCACGATGTGCGGGTCGAGCGTGTAGTCCGGCACCCCCGGCAGATACGCGCCGATCAGCCCCACGGTCACCAGCAGCAGCGGCGCCGGCACCGGTGTCCTGCGGGCCGCCCCGGCGATCGCGGCGCTCGCCGCGATCAGCGCGACCAGTGGCAATGGGTCCATCTCGCCGTCCCTCACGTCCGTCCGTACGTCCGTCACCCGCGTCGTAATCTGGCAATCATGAGCGAGTGCGCGCATGTAGCAGAACTGCCCAGCCCCGAGCCGGTGCCGCTGAGCGAGACCTGCCTGGAGTGTCTGGCGGTCGGCAGCAATCCCGTACAGCTGCGACTCTGCCTGATCTGCGGCCTCGTGGGCTGCTGCGACTCCTCGCCCCTGCGGCACGCCACCGCGCACTTCGCGCAGGCCGGGCACCCCGTGATGCGAAGCTTCGAGCCGGGTGAGAGGTGGCGTTGGTGCTTTGTCGACGGTTCGATCGTCTGACGCGTGGGTACGTCAATCCTCCGCCGGTTCCTCGTAATTGGGTGACGCAGACCTCTAGCCACTGTGTGTGCTCATATGCTTACCATGAGTGACAGCCACCGACTGGGGGTCCCGGCGACAGGGCACCATGGATCGCGATAGCGTCGCCGGGCCAGTACCGGCTACGTACAGACCGACCGACTACGTAGCGACGGCTTCGGGATCTCCCCTCCCGTAGCCCCGAAAGAGCTTGTGCCACCTTGGAGGTGAGGGTGTCCCAGATCGCAGGCGAGCCCGGGACTCAGGACTTCGTGGAAGTCCGGCTGCCCGCTGCGGGTGCCTACCTGTCCGTGCTGCGTACGGCCACGGCCGGCCTCGCAGCGCGCTTGGACTTCACCCTCGACGAGATCGAGGATCTGCGGATCGCGGTCGACGAGGCGTGCGCGATCCTGCTGCAGCAGGCCGTCCCCGGTTCCGTTCTCAGCTGCGTCTTCCGACTCGTCGACGACTCGCTCGAGGTCACGGTCTCGGCGCCGACGACAGACGGCCGGGCGCCGGAGCGTGACACCTTCGCCTGGACGGTGCTCTCGGCACTGGCCGGCAAGGTCGACTCGACGGTCGCCGAAGACCGTACGGTCTCCATCAGCCTGTACAAACAGCGCGGCGCGGGACCCGGGCCGGCGTGAGGAACGGGGACGGTCCGGTGCGGAACGAGCCACCCGCGGTGACGGGCATCCCGGAACAGCAGGCGCGGCCGCACCCGGTGGACGGACTGGACGGACTTGACGGCCGGACGGCCGCGGCGGAGCAGGCAGAGCGGGCGGACCGTATGAGCGAGCACGTGCACGAGCAGCAGCACCACGATCCACATGACCGCAGCGGGGCGCGGGCGATGTTCATCGAGCTGCGCAAGCTGCCCGACGGCTCGTCGCAGCGGGCGGAGCTGCGCAACCAACTGGTGCGTATGCATCTGCCACTGGTCGAGCATCTGGCGCGGCGCTTCCGCAACCGCGGCGAGCCGCTGGACGACCTGACGCAGGTCGCGACGATCGGCCTGATCAAGTCGGTGGACCGGTTCGATCCGGATCGGGGCGTCGAGTTCTCGACGTACGCGACACCGACGGTGGTCGGCGAGATCAAGCGCCACTTCCGCGACAAGGGCTGGGCGGTCCGGGTCCCGCGCCGCCTCCAGGAACTGCGGCTCGCCCTGACCACGGCGACGGCGGAACTGTCCCAGCAGCACGGCCGCTCCCCGACGGTCCACGAGCTGGCGGAACGCCTGGGCATCTCGGAGGAGGAGGTCCTGGAGGGCCTGGAGTCCGCGAACGCGTACTCCACGCTGTCCCTGGACGTTCCCGACACGGACGACGAGTCCCCGGCGGTGGCGGACACACTGGGCGCGGAGGACGAGGCCCTGGAGGGCGTCGAATACCGCGAGTCGCTGAAGCCGCTGCTGGAGGACCTGCCACCGCGCGAGAAGCGGATCCTGCTGCTGAGGTTCTTCGGCAACATGACGCAGTCGCAGATCGCACAGGAGGTGGGCATCTCCCAGATGCACGTCTCCCGCTTGCTGGCCCGCACGCTGGCACAGCTCCGCGAGAAGCTCCTGGTGGAGGAGTAACCGGCCCGCGAGGCGTGGGGGCGGCCCCTCCCCACCGGGAGCCACCGGGCGACGTACCGCCCCGCGCGCGAGCGGTTACGCGTCGCGCGCGGGGCCGCGGATGCCCAGGGCCTCGGTCGTCGTCGGATTCACCAGCAGAGCCAGGCCCGTCACCGCGACCGCGGCCAGTGCGATGCCCAGCGGGATCAGCGCCCCGGACGCGCGCAGCAGCGTCCAGGCCGGGATCAGTGCCATCAGGTGTGTGATGATCGCCGGGCCGCGGCTCCAGCTGCGGCGTCGCAGCAGGCCCCGCGCCGCGGCCAGCGGGATCGCGCCGAGTGCGATCAGTGTCACTCCGCCCGTCTCCGCCTGCGCCGGACTGTCCGGCCGGCCGAGCAGGCCCATCACGAGCATGTAGACGCCGCACGCGACCAGTGCCAGGCCTTCCAGGCCGGACACCGCGGCCGCGGCGGTCAGGCGGGCAGGGCGGGGGGTCTGGTCAGCGCTCATCCCAGCAGGGTAGCTGTCGTGGGCAGCCCTGGGCTGGGCCAGGTAAATCCCACTGGGTACGCTGCTGCGCATGCGCGCACTCCTCGTGGTCAATCCGGCAGCAACCACCACCAGTGCCCGCACTCGCGACGTACTCATCCACGCCCTCGCCAGCGAGATGAAGCTGGAGGTCGTGAACACGGAGTACCGCGGGCACGCACGCGACGTCGGCCGCCGGGCCGCGGAGTCCGACGACATGGATCTCGTCGTCGCCCTCGGCGGCGACGGCACCGTGAACGAGGTCGTCAACGGTCTGCTCCACCACGGCCCCGACCCCGACCGCCTCCCACGCCTCGCCGTCGTCCCCGGCGGCTCGACGAACGTCTTCGCCCGCGCCCTCGGCCTCCCGAACGACGCCGTCGAGGCGACCGGCGCCATCCTGGACGCACTGCGCGACCGGACCGAGCGGACGGTCGGCCTCGGTCTCGCGGCCGGCACCCCGGGCACCGACGACGAGGCGGTCCCCGCCCGCTGGTTCACCTTCTGCGCCGGACTCGGCTTCGACGCGAGCGTCATCGGCCGGGTCGAACAGCAGCGGGAGCGCGGCAAGCGGTCCACGCACGCCCTCTATATGCGCCAGGTGGTACGCCAGTTCCTGGACGAGCCCCACCGCCGGAACGGCCCGATCACCCTGGACCGCCCCGGCCAGGACCCGGTCACCGATCTTGTGCTCTCCATAATCTGCAACACCTCCCCCTGGACCTACCTGGGCAATCGCCCGGTGTACGCGTCCCCGGAGGCCTCCTTCGACACCGCCCTGGACGTCGTCGCACTGTCCAAGATGTCGACCTCCGCCGTGGCCCGTTACGCGACCCAGCTGCTCACTTCCACCCCCGAGCGCGGACCGCACGGCAAGCACGCGGTCACTCTCCACGACCTCACCGACTTCACCTTGAATTCGAAGGTTCCCCTCCCGTTCCAGATGGACGGTGACCACCTGGGACTCCGCACGAGCGTGACGTTCACAGGCGTACGCCGTGCACTGCGTGTGATTGTGTGAGTGGAAGGGCCGAAAGTCCTTTAACTCGAACGTATGGGCTGGGCTCCACCCCATAGAAGTACGGCTGTGACCTAGCCGACACCGAGGAATCAAAAAAAACTTTCCGGAAGGGGTTGTATCCGCCGCCGAGGTTTGCGAATCTCTACATGGCGATCGGGACGGCCCGCAACATCGGCCCCACAGACCGCCAGAACCCCTCCTCAAACCTCAGGACCACGCCAGTGCAACTGGCAGTCGGCCCTTCCCTTGCGGGGGGATTCGTGAAAGCGTTCACATTCACAAGCAACCCGCATGTAATACCAAGGAGAGGTAGCAGCCATGGACTGGCGTCACAACGCCGTTTGCCGCGAGGAAGACCCCGAGCTCTTCTTCCCCATCGGCAACACTGGTCCTGCGCTGCTGCAGATCGAGGAAGCCAAGGCCGTCTGCCGTCGCTGCCCCGTCATGGAGCAGTGCCTGCAGTGGGCGCTCGAGTCCGGCCAGGACTCCGGCGTCTGGGGTGGCCTCAGCGAGGACGAGCGCCGCGCTATGAAGCGTCGTGCCGCTCGCAACCGGGCGCGTAACGCCAGCGCCTGACGCCAGCCCCTGCTACGAGCCTGAGCTTGGCGGCGCGTACAGAGAGTACGCACTCACCGCCTCCCGAGCCGCAGCGCGCAGTACCCCGAAGCGCACAAAGCTCTGAGCCCCGGACCGTGTACCTACGGTCCGGGGCTCGCTGCTGTTTCCGCACGCTACGGCTACGGCTACTGCTTCTGCGCCTGTACGGGTACGTCGAGGACGACCCTGGTGCCCCGCACGGGGGCCGGGACCATGTCGAACGTTCCGCCCAATTCCCCCTCCACCAGGGTCCGTACGATCTGCAGACCCAGATTGCCGGTCTGCTGGGGGTCGAAGCCCTCGGGCAGTCCGCGCCCGTCGTCCTGGACGGTGATCAGTAGCCGGCTGTCCGTGCGCTGATCGCCACGTACGGCCGCGACCTCCACCGATCCGTGCTCCCCCTGCGCGAAGGCGTGCTCCAGGGCGTTCTGCAGCACCTCGGTCAGGACCATCGCGAGCGGGGTGGCCACCTCGGCGTCGAGGATGCCGAAACGGCCCGTACGGCGGCACTCGACCTTGCCCGGGGAGATCTCGGAGACCATCGCGATGACCCGGTCGGCGATCTCGTCGAACTCCACGCGCTCGTCCAGGTTCTGGGAGAGGGTCTCGTGGACGATCGCGATCGAACCGACGCGCCGCACCGCCTCATTGAGCGCCTCGCGGCCGCGTACGGAATCCATCCGGCGGGACTGCAGCCGCAACAGGGCCGCGACCGTCTGGAGGTTGTTCTTCACCCGGTGGTGGATCTCCCGGATGGTCGCGTCCTTGGTGATCAACTCACGCTCACGGCGGCGGAGTTCGGTGACGTCGCGGCAGAGTACGAGAGAACCGATCCGGGTGCCCTTGGGCTTGAGCGGGATGGCGCGCAGCTGGATGACGCCGCCGTTGCCCTCGACCTCGGTCTCACGGGGGGCATAGCCGCTGGCGAGTTTGACCAGGGCCTCGTCGACGGGGCCGCGGGACGGGGCGAGTTCGGCGGTGATCTGGCCGAGGTGGTGTCCGACGAGGTCGGAGGCGAGGCCGAGGCGGTGGTATGCGGAGAGGCCGTTGGGGCTGGCGTACTGCACGACGCCGTCCGCGTCGAGCCGGATCAGCCCGTCGCCGACGCGCGGGGAAGCGTCCATGTCGACTTGTTGCCCGGGGAAGGGGAAGGAGCCGGCGGCGATCATCTGGGCGAGGTCGGAGGCGCTCTGGAGGTAGGTGAGCTCCAGCCGGCTGGGCGTACGGACGGTAAGGAGGTTGGTGTTCCTGGCGATGACGCCGAGGACGCGGCCCTCGCGGCGTACGGGGATGGACTCGACCCGTACCGGAACCTCCTCGCGCCACTCCGGGTCGCCCTCGCGCACGATCCGCCCCTCGTCGAGCGCGGCGTCGAGCAGCGGACGCCGGCCACGGGGAACGAGATGGCCGACCATGTCGTCCTGGTAGGAGGTGGGGCCGGTGTTGGGGCGCATCTGGGCGACGGAGACGAAGCGGGTGCCGTCGCGGGTGGGGACCCACAGGACGAGGTCGGCGAAGGAGAGGTCGGAGAGCAACTGCCACTCCGAGACCAGCAGATGCAGCCACTCGAGGTCGGATTCACTGAGGGCTGTGTGCTGGTGTACGAGGTCGTTCATGGAGGGCACATCTGCGAGCGTACCTGCGAGGTGAACCGGCTGAGTTGCCCGGCCGTGCTGGAGGATGGGCCGAGAAGTAAGCTCTGCAGATGGATGGACAGCGGAGAATGGTCTAGTCCACAATGATTGTGTAAAGCCTCCATCCTCCCCGCACAGGAGGGTGGAACGAGGTACCCGGCGCTCTCTGCCCTGACTGCGCCGAGACCTCCGATACGGCCGCGCGGACCGCACACCTGCCGGCCGGAGCAACTCCGGGCTGCGGTGCCGGACGGGTTGAGGGTCCCGTCAGGCGCCGCGGCCCGCGGGTGCGTGCGGCTACTTTTACTCGCGGCTTCGCCGCTCGAGGCTCCCCCCGGCCCCACAGCGCCCGCGGCGCGCGAAGCGCCGCGGCACCTCCTGGCGCCCGCCCCCGCACACACGCGCCAATTGCGCGGCGTAGTGGCCGAAGCGCGCCGGAGGCGCGGCACCGTTCGCGCGCGGAGCGTCGCGAAGCAGGGGTGTGGGGGAACCCCGTTCCCCACACCTCGGGCGGGCGGGTGGGCAAGCCCCCGGCACCACCGCCCCGCTCAGCGCGTTTCCGTGACCTTTGCCAGTGCCCTCGGCGCGTCCGGGTCCTGGCCGCGGGCGATCGTCACCTCGTACGCCAGGAGTTGCAGCGGGAGAATCTCCAGGATCGGCTGGAGCTCCTCCGGAACCCCGTCCGTCGGGAGGACGAAGCCCGCCGAAGCCGCCTCGACCTGGGGAGCCGGGCCCACCACCACCAGGTCCGCGCCGCGGCCGCGGAGGCGGTCGAGGACCGGCTGGAGGGCCTCGCCGCCCTTGCCGTCCGTGACCACCGCGATGACCGGGGAGATGTTGTCCACCATCGCCAGCGGGCCGTGCAGCAGGTCCGCGCCGGAGTACGCGAGCGCCGGGATGTAGCTCGTCTCCATCAGCTTCAGCGCGGCCTCCTTCGCCGTGGGGTAGCCGTAGCCCCGCGACGTGATGACCATCCGCTCGGCGAAGCGGTAGCGGGACGCCAGCTGCCGTACCTCGTCCTGGCGGGACAGCACCTGCGACGCCAGGTCCGGCAGCACCTTCGCCGCCGCGCCGTCGCCGCCCCGCAGCCCTTCCACGAAGAGATAGAGCGCCAGCAGCGACGCGGTGTACGTCTTCGTCGCCGGGAGAGCCTTCTCCGGCCCTGCCAGGATGTCGATGTGGAATTCGGAGACCGCCGCCAGCGGGGAGTCCGGGTTGTTGGTGACCGCCAGCGTGACCGCGCCCGCCTCGCGCGCCGCCTTCGTCGAGGCCACCAGGTCCGGTGAGCCGCCGGACTGGCTGACCGTGACGACCAGGACGTCGGTCAGGTCCGGACGCGCGCCGTACGCCGTCGTCGTGGACATGGAGGTCAGCCCGCACGGCAGACCCAGCTGGATCTCCAGCAGGTACTTCGCGTACAGCGCGGCGTTGTCGGACGTGCCGCGCGCGGTCAGCAGCACGAACCGCGGGCTCCGCGCCGCGATCGCCGTCGCCACCTCGCGGATCCTCGGCGCGCCCTCCTGAAGGATGCGCCGCAGCACCGCGGGCTGCTCTGCCATCTCACCGGCCATGATCCGGCCCGGCTTCTCGGACATGCGGGGTGCCTCCATGTGGCATTCCTTGTGCACGGTCCGCGTCGGTCAGGCCCCGGCGCCCTTGCCGGTGATGACCTCCGCGGCGGCCCGTCCGCAGACGCGAGCGGCGCCATGGGTCGCGATGTGCAGGGCACCCCTCGGCTCCGCCCGGTCCACACCCATCTCGACCACGACCGTGTCGGGCCGGGCTGCGATCAGGGCGTCCAGAGCGTCCGCCATCCAGGGGTGGCGGTGAACGTCGCGTACTACAGCGATGATCCTACGGTCCGCCGCAGCAGCCAGCACATTTCCGACCAAGCCGGAGGTCTCGGTTGCGCTGTCGTATGTGCCGGTCTCGGTGCCGGGCAGGATCGCGGTCAGCTCCGCCGCCACTCCCCACGGGGTCTCGTCCCCCACCGCGATGTTCGCGACCGGGGCGAAGGCGGCGACATAGGGGGCGACCGCCACCGGCTCGTACGGCAGCTGTCCCACCGTCACCCGTACCGCCCGGCGTGCCGCGATCAGCCCGATGTCGGTGCCAGGCGCGCTCCCGGCCCCTGGCTGCGCCGCGGTGACCCCGGTCTCCGAAGCCGCGCCCGGCTCCGCTGCGGCCACCCTGGCCCCCCGCGTCCACTCGGCGAGCGCGCGTACCCGCGCCGCCGCGTCGGCCAGCCGCTCCTCGGGCAGTTCGCCGTCCCGTACCGCCGTGACCAGCGCGTCGCGCAGTCGCAGTACCGTCTCCTCGTCGGCCAGGCCGCCGCCGACGCAAATCGCGTCGGCTCCCGCGGCGATCGCGAGGACGGAGCCACGCTCGATGCCGTACGCCGCCGAGATGGCCTGCATCTCCATGCCGTCGGTGACGATCAGGCCCTCGTAGCCCAACTCCTCGCGCAGCAGACCGGTGAGGATCTGCGGGCTCAGTGTCGCCGGGCGGTTCGGGTCGAGCGCGGGAAGCAGAATGTGCGCGCTCATCACCGCTTTGGAACCCGCCGCGATCGCCGCGCGGAAAGGCACCAGCTCACGTGCGTGCAGAGTGTCTGGATCCACACCGATGCGGGGCAGCGCGTGGTGCGAGTCCACATTGGTGTCGCCGTGCCCGGGGAAGTGCTTGGTGCAGGCGGCGACTCCGGCCGCCTGGAGTCCTTCGATGTACGCGGCGGTGTGCCGGGCGGCGAGCGTGGTGTCGGCGCCGAACGACCGTACGCCGATGACCGGGTTGTTCGGGTTGGAGTTGATGTCCGCGGAGGGTGCCCAGTTGAGGTCGACCCCGCATTCGGCGAGCCGGCGGCCCAGTTCACGCGCGACGGCCCGGGTGAGCTCCGTATCGTCCACCACCCCCAGCGCGTAGTTCCCGGGGAAGGAAGAACCGTTTCGCACCTCAAGGCGCGTGACGTCCCCGCCCTCCTCGTCGATCGCGACGAGCACATCGTCCCGTTCGGCCCGCAGCTGCGCGGTGAGCGCGGCCAGTTGGCCGGGCGAGGCGATGTTGCGGCCGAACAGGCCGACGGCCGAGAGGCCTTCGCCGATCCGGCGCAGCAGCCACTCGGGGGCGGTGGTGCCGATGAAACCCGGCTGGAGGACGGCGAGGGCGTCGCGGGTCAGGGTGTCCGAGGATCCACGTACGAGAGTGGTCATGAGGCGGCGTTATCCCTTCACTGCACCGGAGGTGAGACCCGCCGCCATCTTCTTCTGGATGAACATGAAGAAGGCCACGACAGGGATGGCGATGAGCGTCGAGGCGGCCATCAGGGCGCCGTAGTCCACACCACGAGAGGTGGTGAAGTTCGCCAGCCACACGTTCAGCGTGTACTTGTCGTTGTCCTGGAGAACGACGTACGCGAGGAGGTACTCGTTCCAGGCGTTGATCAGCGAGTAGATGGACGCCGCGGCGAGGCCGGGGGCGAGCAGCGGGAAGACGATCCGCCAGAAGGCGCCCATCTGGCTGCAGCCGTCCACCATCGCGGACTCCTCGAGCTCCTTCGGGATGTTGATCACGAAGCCGCGGATCATCCAGGTCGCGAAGGGCAGCGTGGAGACGAGGTAGATGATGATGACGCCCCAGTACTCGTTCAGCGCGCCGAGGTCGTTGAGCTGGAGGTAGATGGGGATCAGCATCGCGGTCGGCGGCAGCAGCTGGACCAGGATGAGGACGATCATGAAGCCCTTGCGGCCGAAGAACCGGAAGCGGCCTATCGCGTACGCGGCGATGGTGGCCATGAGCATGGCGCCGACCACCGCGGTGACGCAGATGATCAGGCTGGACTTGACCGCCGTACCGAAGTTGGCGTAATCCATCGCGCGGCTGAAGTTGTCGAAGGTGACCGACGACGGCCACAGCGTCTGGTCGTAGCTGCGGATCTCGGCGTTGGGCCGCAGGGCGCTGATGACGAGCCAGTACACCGGGAAGATCATGACCACGAAGGTCAGCAGCCCGATGACGTTGTAGACGGTCCGGCTCTTTTTCCTGCGGTCGGGCTTGAGGATCTGGGCGGCCTTGGGGGCAGGGGCCTTCAGGGCGGAGGTGGTGGCGCTCACTCGACCTCTCCGATCTTGAGCAGCTGGCGCAGGTAGTACACGGCGACGCCGGACAGCAGCAGCACCGTGATCAGCGAGATGGCGGCGCCCTGGCTGAAGGAGTTGGACTCGAAGGCCTTGTTGAAGGCGTAGAGACCGAGCACCTCGTACTCGGGCTCGGGCTTGGTGCCGCGCATCAGCCAGACCTGGCCGAGGACGTTGAAGTCCCAGATCACCGAGAGGGTGGCGACCATCTGGAAGACCGGCTTGATGACCGGGAAGACGACATAGCGGAAGTTGCCGAACGCGCCGACGCCGTCGATGGCCGCGGCCTCCTCCAGCTCCTTGGGCACCTGGGTGAGGGCCGCGTAGAGCGTGATGGCGACGAACGGAATGGCGCCCCAGACGACGACGGCGCCGATGACCAGGAAGCCCTGCTTGGCGTCGAGGAACCAGTTGTGGCCCTGGAAGTCCAGTCCGAGGTACTTCGTGAGGACCATGTTCGCGACGCCGTAGTCGGAGTCGGCGAACCAGCGGAAGATCGAGGCGGCGACCATCAGCGGGATCGACCAGGCCGCGATCAGCCCGGCGGTCACCAGCAGCCGGACCCAGGTGGACATCCGCTGCATCATCAGCGAGATCGCCAGGCCGAAGGCGAGGGTGACGACCACACAGGCGGCCATGAAGACGACGGTCAGCACGACCGAGTCCCAGAAGGCCGGGTCACCGAAGATGCTGGAGAACTGCTCGAAGCCCACCCACGGTGCGGCCTCGCCGGTCCACAGCTCGCGGCGGCCGACGTCCTGGAAGGACATGATCGTCGTCTTGATCAGCGGCCACACGAAGACGGCGGCGATCGCGACGATCGTGGGGCCGATCAGCAGATAGGGCAGCAGTGCGCCGGCCTTCCGCGGCGCGCGACCGCTCTTGGCCGGCTCTGGGCCGAGGACATCGGGGTGCCGCTGGACGGGCACCGCCGGTTCGACTGCTTTCGTTTCGGCGGCACTCATGGTGCGTGGCCTTCCGTTCGGACTGGTCACCGGAGGGCGGGGCGGCGGGCCCGTGCTGGGCACGGACCGGCCACCCCCGCTGTGCGATCAGGAGAGTCAGGAGCTCTCGTTGATCAGCTTGTCGATCTCCGCGTCGGCCTTCTTGGTGGCTTCCTCGACGGACTTGCCCTTGATGATGTCGAGGAGCATCAGCTCGAGAACTTCCTTCTTCTCGATCGCGGACCAGCCCGGGGCGATCGGGGTGAACCAGGCGTCCGGCACGGCGTTGGCGATCGGAGCGGTCTCCGGCTTCGCCTTCAGCGGCTCGAGCTGCTTGGTGTTGTTGGGAAGGATGTTCTTGGCGGCGAGAACCGCCTCGGACTTCTCACTGGTGAACAGTGAGATCCACTCCTCGCCCAGGTCCTGGACCTTGGACTTGGAGATGGTGGCGAGGTCGGAGCCGCCGATGAAGGACGGCAGGGCCTTGCCGTCGGGGCCCGGCATACCGGCGGTGCCGATCTTGTCCTTCAGCTTGGCGTTGCCGTTGGCCTTGGGGTCGATGACGCTGCCGGCTTCCCAGCCGTTGCCGTAGAGAAGAGCGGTCTTCTCGTTGGCCATGACGTTGGCGTGGTCCTGCTCGTCCTTGGTCTTGTCGCCGTGGTTGTACTTCTTGACCAGGTCGACGAAGTGCGTGATGCCCTTCTGCGCCTCCGGCGTGGAGAGCGAGGACTTCCACTCCTTCTTGCCCTCGTCGTACTTGGCGATCTCGCCGCCGTACGCGGCAACGTAGGACATGGCGGCGTACCAGTAGCGGCCCGGCAGGTAGAGCGGCGAGAACGCCTTGTCCTTGGTGTTCTTCGCCTGGACCTTGTCGAGGGCGGCGGTGAGCTCGGCCTCGGTGGTGGGCAGGGCGTCGGAGCCGGTGCCCGCCTTGAACATGTCCTTGTTGTAGATCGCGACACGGGCACCCGCGTAGTAGGGCACGCAGTACTGCTTGCCCTCGTATGCGCAGGTGTCCTTGAGGCCCTTGATCCAGGTGTCCGAGTTCTCGTACTTCTTCGGGTCGATCTCGCCGAGAGCGCCGTTGAGGATGTACGTCATCGTCTCGGTGTTGCCGAGCTCGACCACGTCCGGGAACTTGTCACCGGCGAGCGCGGCGTCCAGCTTCTTGGTCTTGTCCGCCCACTGCTGGTACTGGACATTGACCTTGACACCCGGGTACTTCGCGTTGAACTGGCTGTTGACGTCCTTGACCAGCTCGGGCCAGGTGGACTGAGCGTCCGTCATCAGCCAGACGGTCAGCGTCTCCTTGCGGTCCTTCGGGTCCTTCGCGGCCTTGCTGTCGCTGGAGCCGCACGCCGCGACCGAAGCCGCCATCGCTGCCACACCTACCGCGGCTATGAGCTTGCGCTTCACGCCACCCTCCTCAAGGGATGCAAGAGTTACCCCCCACCACCACCCGGGAGTCGCGCAATACGCAGAGACAGCGCTTCAGGGTCTGCCCGTGGGGCTGGGACCTGGTCTTTAATGGTTTAGACCAGTACCCCGGAGCTTGGCCTAGACCTTTAGGGGTGTCAAGGGTGTATAAGAAGGGCTGTCGCGTCCGTTATCGGACCGACACCTGAGGTAGGGCGACGACCCGTGACCGGACCGTGCCACCATGTGAGCCGCAACAGACGGAGGAGCCGGTGACGGCAGCAGCACAGGAGTCGGGAAGGCGGGCCATGACCACGGACGGGGCCGGTACGGAGACCGAGGGCGGGGCACCGACCCGTACGGCGCGCGTGCCCAAGTACTACCGGCTCAAGCGCCACTTGCTCGATATGACGGAGACGTTGCCGCCCGGCACGCCGGTACCGCCCGAGCGCACGCTAGCCGCGGAGTTCGACACCTCGCGTACGACGGTGCGGCAGGCACTGCAGGAACTGGTCGTCGAGGGCCGCCTCGAACGCATCCAGGGCAAGGGCACGTTCGTCGCCAAGCCCAAGGTCTCGCAGGCCCTCCAGCTCACCTCGTACACCGAGGACATGCGGGCGCAGGGCCTGGAGCCCACCTCGCAGTTGCTGGACATCGGGTATGTCACGGCCGACGACACGCTGGCCGGACTGCTGGACATCTCGACCGGCGGGCGGGTGCTGCGGATCGAGCGGCTGCGGCTGGCGAGCGGTGAGCCGATGGCGATCGAGACGACGCATCTGTCGGCGAAGCGCTTCCCGGCGCTGCGCCGCAGTCTGGTCAAGTACACCTCGCTCTACACCGCGCTGGCGGAGGTGTACGACGTCCATCTGGCCGAGGCCGAGGAGACGATCGAGACCTCGCTGGCGAACCCACGCGAGGCCGGGCTGCTGGGGACGGACGTGGGCCTGCCGATGCTGATGCTTTCGCGCCATTCGCTGGACGCGCGGGGCGAGCCGGTGGAGTGGGTGCGTTCGGTGTACCGGGGCGACCGGTACAAGTTTGTGGCGAGGCTGCAGCGGCCGCAGGACTGACACGACGCCGAGCCGGGGCCGCAGGACTGACGCGGCTCGGCTGACATCTCGTACCGCACATGGTGTAGCGCAGGTCACATTCCTGCTCTACCGTCCTCCCGTCATCTCATGGGACGGGAGGACGACCCGGTGCGCACCACGAATCCACGAACCATCGTCATCTGGACGCTCGTCGCGCTGGTGGGCGCGGCCGGCTGGACCGTACTGGCCCTCTCGCGCGGCGAGGAGGTGTCGGCCGCCTGGATGGTCGCCGCCGCCCTCGGCTCGTACGCGATCGGCTACCGCTTCTACTCGCGCTTCATCGTCAACCGGGTGCTGAAGGTCGACAGGACCAGGGCCACCCCGGCCGAACGGCTCGACAACGGCATCGACTTCCACCCCACCGACCGGCGGGTCCTGCTCGGGCACCACTTCGCGGCCATCGCGGGAGCGGGCCCGCTGGTCGGACCCGTACTGGCCGCGCAGATGGGGTACTTGCCCGGCACCATCTGGATCATCGTCGGCGTCATCTTCGCGGGCGCCGTGCAGGACATGGTGGTGCTCTTCTTCTCCACCCGGCGCAACGGCAAGTCGCTGGGCCAGATGGCACGGGACGAGATCGGTCCGTTCGGCGGGGCAGCGGCCCTGCTCGCCGCGTTCATGATCATGATCATCCTGCTGGGCGTGCTGGCGCTGGTCATCGTCAACGCCCTGGCCCGCTCCCCCTGGGGCACCTTCTCCATCGGCATGACCATCCCCATCGCGCTGCTGATGGGCTTCTATCTGCGCGTTCTGCGGCCCGGCCGGGTCAGCGAGGTCACCCTGATCGGCGTCGCGCTGCTGCTGCTCTCGATCGTGGCGGGCCGCTGGGTCGCCGAGTCCTCGCTCGCCGAGACCTTCACGCTTGCGCCCTCGACGCTGGTGCTGTGGATGGTGGCGTACGGATTCATCGCCTCC
This sequence comes from Streptomyces sp. V1I1, assembly GCF_030817355.1. Lineage (NCBI taxonomy): Bacteria > Bacillati > Actinomycetota > Actinomycetes > Kitasatosporales > Streptomycetaceae > Streptomyces > Streptomyces sp. V1I1. Next base: position 2,755,921 of record NZ_JAUSZH010000001.1, read on the forward strand.
GTACTCCCGGTGTGGATGCTGCTCGCGCCACGCGACTATCTCTCCACCTTCATGAAGATCGGGACGATCGGGCTGCTGGCGCTCGGCGTCGTCATCGCCATGCCCGACATGCGGATGGACGCGGTGACGGACTTCGCGGGCCGGGGTGACGGGCCGGTGTTCGCGGGCTCGCTGTTCCCGTTCGTCTTCATCACCATCGCGTGCGGCGCGCTCTCCGGGTTCCATTCGCTGATCGCCTCGGGCACCACCCCGAAGATGATCCAGAAGGAGACGCAGATCCGGATGATCGGCTACGGCTCCATGCTGATGGAGTCGTTCGTGGCGGTCATGGCGCTGGTGGCGGCCTGCATCATCGACCCGGGGCTCTACTTCGCGATGAACGCGCCGGCCGGCGTCATCGGCGACAGCGTCCAGTCGGCGTCGCAGGCGGTCGCGAACCTCGGATACACGATCTCTCCGAGCGATTTGGCGAAGGCTGCCGAGGCGGTGGAGGAGCAGTCACTGCTGTCGCGGACGGGCGGTGCGCCCACCCTCGCCGTCGGCGTCTCGGAGATATTCTCCCAGGTCGTGGGCGGCAGTGGGATGAAGGCCTTCTGGTACCACTTCGCGATCATGTTCGAGGCGCTGTTCATCCTGACCGCGCTGGACGCGGGCACCAGGGTGGGCCGGTTCATGCTCCAGGACATGCTCGGCAACGTCTATAAGCCCTTCCGCAACGTCAGCTGGAAGCCGGGCATCGTCGTCACCAGCGCCGTCGTGGTGGCGCTGTGGGGGTACTTCCTCTGGGTCGGCGTACATGAGCCGCTCGGCGGGATCAACCAGCTCTTCCCGATCTTCGGCATCTCCAACCAGCTGCTCGCGGCGGTCGCGCTCGCCGTCTGCACCACGCTGCTGGTGAAGTCGGGACGGCTCAAGTGGGCCTGGATCACCGGGATTCCGCTCGCCTGGGACGTCACGGTGACGCTGACGGCGAGCTGGCAGAAGATGTTCTCCGGCGATCCCCGCGTCGGCTTCTTCACCCAGCGCGAGCGCTACCAGGACGCCGTTGACGCGGACAAGTTGCTGCCGCCCGCCAAGTCCATGGAAGACATGCACACCATCGTCACCAACTCCACGGTGGACGGCGTTCTTTCGGCGGTGCTGGCGCTGCTGATCGTGGTGGTGGTCGTGGACGCGGCCCGGGTGTGTGTGAAGGCCGTACGCAATCCGGCGTTGGCGACGCTGGACGAAGCGCCGTTCGTGGAGTCGAAGTTGACCGCTCCGGCCGGGCTGTGGGCGACCAAGGAGGAGAAGGCGGAGGGGGTGCGGGATGCTTCGGAGCGGGCTGCTGCGGGCCGCTAGCGCGGTGCGGTGGTACGTACGGGAATTGCTGGACGAGTCGGCGTACGAGAGGTATGTCGCGCATGCGCGTTCGCACGATCCGTCCGTGTCCGTGCCGTCCCGGCGGGAATTCGAGCGTATGCGTACGGACCGTCAGGAGTCGGACCCCGGTACAGGGTTCCGCTGCTGCTGAGGTGCTGTTCAGGGCGGGTGAACCCGAAGTCGTTGCCGTACCGATATGCGGACGGGGGGTGACGCTACGCGAAACCCTGGCCTAGATTTCCTGCGCGTTGCAAAGGTGATGCGTGAGGAATCGGAGCCGCCGTATGTCCGAAGTGACAGAAGTGACGGAAGTGCCTGACGAGAAACAACCGCTGATCACGCCGGTGCGCGTGGTCGTCGCCCTCTGCCTCTTCGCGCCGTTCGTGGCGATGCTGTGGGTCGGTTCGTACGCGAAGGTCGAGCCGGCCTTCATCGGCATTCCGTTCTTCTACTGGTACCAGATGCTCTGGGTGCTGATCTCCACCGCGCTCACCATGATCGCTTACAAGCTGTGGCAGCGCGACCAGCGCGCCCGCAAGGGGGGTGCGTCGCAGTGAAGGACGGCGTGAACGGCGTCGCACTCGCCGTTTTCATCTTCTTCTTCCTGGCCGTAACGGTCATGGGCTTCCTGGCCTCGCGCTGGCGCCGGGCCGAGAGCGACAGCCTCGACGAATGGGGTCTTGGCGGCCGGTCGTTCGGCACCTGGGTCACCTGGTTCCTGCTCGGCGGCGACCTGTACACCGCGTACACCTTCGTGGCCGTCCCGGCCGCCATCTACGCGGCGGGCGCGGCGGGCTTCTTCGCCGTCCCGTACACGATCCTCGTCTACCCGCTGATCTTCACCTTCCTGCCGCGGCTGTGGTCGGTGTCGCACAAGCACGGGTATGTGACCACCTCGGACTTCGTCCGCGGGCGCTTCGGCTCGAAGGGCCTTTCGCTGGCGGTCGCGGTCACCGGCATCCTGGCGACGATGCCGTACATCGCGCTGCAACTGGTGGGCATCCAGGCGGTGCTCGACGTGATGGGCGTCGGCGGCGGCGAGAACACCAACTGGTTCATCAAGGACCTGCCGCTGCTGATCGCCTTCGGCGTGCTGGCGGCGTACACGTACTCCTCCGGGCTGCGGGCTCCGGCGCTGATCGCCTTCGTCAAGGACACGCTGATCTACCTCGTCATCACGGTGGCGATCATCTACATCCCGATCAAGCTGGGCGGCTTCGACGACATCTTCGCGAAGGCGGGCGACGCGTTCGCGCAGATCAACCCGGTGACGGACAAGCCGCGTGGCGCACTGGTGCCGGCCGAGATGGGACAATGGGGCTACGCCACGCTGGCGCTGGGCTCGGCGCTCGCGCTCTTCATGTACCCGCACTCGATCACGGCGACGCTCTCTTCGCGCAGCCGTGACGTGATCCGCCGCAACACCACGATCCTGCCGCTGTATTCGCTGATGCTGGGTCTGCTGGCGCTGCTCGGCTTCATGGCGATCGCGGCGGGCATCAAGGTGCAGAACGGGCAACTGGCCATTCCGCAGCTGTTCGAGACCATGTTCCCGGACTGGTTCGCGGGTGTCGCCTTCGCGGCGATCGGCATCGGCGCGCTTGTGCCGGCGGCGATCATGTCGATCGCGGCGGCGAATCTGTTCACGCGGAACATCTACAAGGACTTCATCAAGCCGGACGCGACGCCCGCGCAGGAGACGAAGGTCTCCAAGCTGGTCTCGCTGCTGGTGAAGGTGGGCGCGCTGGTCTTCGTCCTGACGATGGACAAGACGGTGGCGATCAACTTCCAGCTTCTTGGCGGCATCTGGATCCTCCAGACACTGCCGGCACTGGTGGGCGGCCTGTTCACGCGCTGGTTCCACCGCTGGGCGCTGCTGGCGGGCTGGGCGGTCGGCATGATCTACGGCACGGCGGCCGCGTACGGAGTGGCGAGCCCGACCCAGAAGCACTTCGGCGGCTCGTCGGCAGAGATCCCGGGCATCGGCGAGATCGGCTACATCGGCCTGACGGCGTTCGTGCTGAACGTGGTGGTCACCGTGGTCCTGACGTTCGTACTGCGGGCGGCGAAGGCGCCGGAGGGCATCGACGAGACGAGCCCGTCGGACTACACGGCGGACGCGGGCGACCCGGGCGTGCAGGTGGAGCTGCCGAAGGCCACCGCGGGCGCCGGTCACTGAGCCGGCACCGACCCGGTCACCGGGCCTCACCGGTCGAGGGCCGCCGCGCTTCCCACGGGAAAGCGCGGCGGCCCTCGCCGTACCTCCGAAAGAATGTGCGCATGAGACGTGGTTCGCGTTTGTCGCTGCTTGTGCTGCTGTCCCTCGCCCTTGCCGGCTGCGGTACGGAGATGGCGGGCGACAGCGGCACGCGGGGCGGCGACGGTACGGGGAGCACCAGCGGTCGCGTGCCCGAGCGGTCCGCGCTCGAGGCACGCGCCCGAGCGCTTCAGACCCTGCCCGAGCATGTGTATGTGACGCGGTCCGACGGCTTCGAGCTGGCGCGGCAGTCCGTGGGCGTCATCGGCGGCGACGGCTTCTCGGCCACGTACGTCTCGAAGACCGGCGGGCAGATCACGCTCTTGGTCGACCGGGGCGAGGTGGACGAGGCGAACTGCGCCGAACTCCCGATGGGTTCGGCCACGGGCGCGGCCGGCCCGGCCGGCGCACCCTGCGCGAAGGACGGCAAGGGCTGGTACCGCACCTCGGACAGCGGCCATGAATACGTCCGTACGGAGAACGGGCTGCGGATCCAGATCAGCGCCGGCACTCAGGTGGAGCGCGACGTCCTGCGCGAGGCCGCCGAGGCGGCCCATCTCGCCGACGACCGCGAACTGGACGAGGTCCTGCCCCAGGCCGAGGACATCGGCGGACAGACGCCCGTCGAGCGCGGCGACCTGCCCCCGGCCGGCGACGGCGCCCCCAACAATGAGGTGGGCGTGAGCGGCTGACCCGGTCCACACTGCGCCCATGGACATCACCATCAGGGCAGTGCGGCCGGAGGAGTGCACCGAGCTGGGCGAGATCACCGCCCAGGCCTATCTGGGCGACGGGCTGCTGGACTTCGGCGAGGACGATTCGTATCTGCCTGTGCTGCGGGATGTGGCGCGGCGGGCCACCGAGGCCGAGGTGCTCGTCGCCGTCGACGGTCGCGGCCGCCTGCTCGGTGGCGTGACCTTTGTCTCGGGCGGCGGGGCGTGGGCCGATGTCGCCCGCTCCGACGAGGCCGAGTTCCGGATGCTCGCCGTCGCCGAGCAGGCCCGTGGGCGCGGTGTCGGCGAGGCCCTTGTGCGGGCGTGTGTCGAGCGCGCCCGGAGCGTCGAGGGGTGCAGGCGGCTCGTGCTGTCGACGCAGCGCAGCATGCTAGCGGCCCACCGGATCTACGAGCGGATGGGCTTCATCCGAACACCCGAGCGAGACTGGGGGCCCATTCTCGGGGTCACCCTGCTGACTTACGCGTTGGAGCTGTAGCCGCCCCGACACAACATGTGGTGGGTGCGGCAACTCCCCGCCCCCACATGTATGCTCATGCTCGCTGTCGCCGCAGGGGAATCCGGTGCGAATCCGGAACTGTCCCGCAACGGTGTGCTGTGGTGTGCTTTGTCGCACCCCACCAGTCCGAAGACCTGCCGACGGTGCATCCGGCTCGACCGAACCGGGTGCCGAGACGTCCGGGCCTCGCGGTTGGGTCGGTGGACGCCGTGCGGTGTGCTGCCCTTTCCGGGTACGTACGCCTCCGCGGCCCGCCCCCTCCCCCGTCGGCCCAGAGCCGAGCGAGGGAGAGCACCACGTGACCATCGCGCCAGCCGATCCGGCTTCAGGCATCGCAGAGCACGCTGCCGAGGAGACCGACGGCCCAGGGACCGCGCTTCTGCGGACCCTGACCGATCTCACCGCCCACCTGCCGGACACCGACCCGGGGCGCGTCGCCGCCGCCGCGCTGCGCGGCCGCAACGCCCGGTCGGACGCGGCCGAGTTGCGCAGCCTCGCCACCGACGCCGCCGCGGGGCTGATCTCCGAGGACCCGGCCTACTCCCGGCTCGCCGCCCGCCTGCTGACCCGTCATATCGCGGACGAGGCCGCCGGACAGGGCGCGGTGGCCTTCTCCGCGTCGGTCGCGGTGGGGCACCGCGAGGGCCTGATCGCCGACCGCACGGCCGAGTTCGTCACGCTGCACGCCGCCCGTCTCGACGCGCTGATCGACCAGGACGCCGACGACCGTTTCGGCTACTTCGGGCTGCGCACCCTCTACAGCCGCTATCTGCTCCGGCACCCCATCACCCGTCAGGTGATCGAGACCCCGCAGCACTTCATGCTGCGCGTCGCCTCCGGCCTAGCCGAGGACACCTCTGCTCGCGCCCTGGACGAAGTCGCGGCGCTGTACGGGCTGATGAGCCGCCTGGACTACCTCCCGTCGTCGCCGACGCTCTTCAACTCCGGCACCCGCCACCCGCAGATGTCCTCCTGCTATCTGCTGGACTCCCCGCTGGACGAGCTCGACTCGATCTACGACCGCTACCACCAGGTCGCGCGGCTCTCCAAGCACGCGGGCGGCATCGGCCTCTCGTACTCCCGCATCCGCGCCCGCGGTTCACTGATCCGCGGCACCAACGGCCACTCCAACGGCATCGTGCCGTTCCTGAAGACCCTCGACGCCTCGGTCGCCGCCGTGAACCAGGGCGGCCGGCGCAAGGGCGCCGCCGCGATCTACCTGGAGACCTGGCACGCGGACATCGAGGAGTTCCTGGAGCTGCGCGACAACACCGGTGAGGACGCGCGGCGTACGCACAACCTCAACCTCGCGCACTGGATCCCGGACGAGTTCATGCGGCGCGTCGAGGCCGACGCCCAGTGGTCGCTGTTCTCACCCGCCGATGTGCCGGACCTGGTCGACCTGTGGGGCGACGAGTTCGACGCGGCGTACCGCAAGGCGGAGGCCGGGGGACTCGCGCGCAAGACCATCCCCGCGCGGGAGTTGTACGGCCGGATGATGCGTACGCTCGCCCAGACCGGCAACGGCTGGATGACCTTCAAGGACGCCTCCAACCGCACGGCGAACCAGACCGCCGAGCCGGGCAAGGTCGTCCACTCCTCGAACCTGTGCACCGAGATCCTGGAGGTGACGGACGACGGGGAGACGGCCGTCTGCAACCTCGGCTCGGTCAACCTCGGTTCGTTCGTGCTGGCGTCGGGAGACATCGACTGGGAGCGGCTGGACGAGACCGTCCGTACCGCTGTGACTTTCCTCGACCGGGTCGTCGACATCAACTTCTACCCGACCGAGCAGGCCGGCCGCTCCAACGCCAAGTGGCGTCCGGTGGGCCTGGGCGCGATGGGCCTGCAGGACGTCTTCTTCAAGCTCCGCCTCCCCTTCGACTCGCCCGAGGCGAAGGCGCTCTCCACGAAGATCGCCGAGCGGATCATGCTCGCCGCGTACGAGGCGTCCTGCGACCTCGCCGAGCGCAACGGTCCGCTGCCCGCCTGGTCCCAGACCCGCGCGGCCCGTGGCGTGCTGCACCCCGACCACTACGACGTGGCGCTCAACTGGCCGGAACGCTGGGACGCGTTGCGTACCCGCGTCGCCGAGAGCGGCATGCGCAACTCCCTCCTCCTCGCCATCGCGCCGACGGCGACCATCGCCTCGATCGCGGGCGTGTACGAGTGCATCGAGCCGCAGGTCTCCAACCTCTTCAAGCGCGAGACGCTGAGCGGTGAGTTCCTCCAGGTCAACGCCTACCTGGTGGAGGAGCTGAAGAAGCTCGGCGTGTGGGACGCGCAGACCCGTGAGGCGCTGCGCGAGTCAAGCGGCTCGGTGCAGGGCTTCAGCTGGATCCCGGCCGACGTCCGCGCGCTGTACCGCACGGCGTGGGAGATCCCGCAGCGCGGCCTGATCGACATGGCCGCCGCCCGCACCCCCTTCCTGGACCAGTCGCAGTCGCTGAACCTGTTCCTGGAGACGCCGACCATCGGGAAACTCAGCTCGATGTACGCGTACGCGTGGAAGCGGGGCCTCAAGACGACGTACTACCTGCGCTCCCGCCCGGCGACGCGGATCGCCCGCGCGGCTCAGTCCGCGACCCCAATCCCCGTACAGCAGGCGGCCGACCCCGACGCCGTCGCCTGCTCCCTGGAAAACCCCGAGTCCTGCGAGGCCTGCCAGTAATGCCCACCCGTCACCCGGCCACCACCCCCGATGGACGGCGCTCCGCACCGACGGCCGTCCCCGAGAAGACTGTGCTCAACAAAAACCTGCTCGACCCCGGCTTCGAGCTGACTCTCCGCCCCATGCGCTACCCGGACTTCTACGAGCGCTACCGCGACGCGATCAAGAACACCTGGACCGTCGAGGAGGTCGACCTCCACTCCGACGTGGCCGACCTCGCCAAGCTCTCGCCGGGCGAGCAGCACATGATCGGCCGGCTGGTCGCGTTCTTCGCGACGGGCGACTCGATCGTCTCCAACAACCTGGTGCTCACCCTTTACAAGCACATCAACTCCCCCGAGGCGCGGCTGTACTTGAGCCGACAGCTCTTCGAGGAGGCTGTGCACGTCCAGTTCTATCTGACGCTGCTGGACACCTACCTCCCCGACCCGGAGGACCGCGCGGCCGCCTTCGACGCGGTCGAGGAGATCCCGTCGATCCGGGAGAAGGCCCAGTTCTGCTTCAAGTGGATGGACTCTGTCGAGAAGATCGACCGGCTGGAGTCGAAGTCCGACCGCCGCCGGTTCCTGCTGAACCTGATCTGCTTCGCGGCCTGCATCGAGGGGCTGTTCTTCTACGGCGCGTTCGCGTACGTGTACTGGTTCCGCTCCCGCGGCCTGCTGCACGGCCTGGCCACCGGCACCAACTGGGTGTTCCGGGACGAGACCATGCACATGAACTTCGCCTTCGAGGTCGTGGACACGGTCCGCAAGGAGGAGCCTGAGCTCTTCGACGACGCGCTCCAGCAGCAGGTCACGGACATGCTGAAGGAGGCCGTCGAGGCGGAGCTGCAGTTCGGCCGCGATCTGTGCGGCGACGGTCTGCCGGGTATGAACACCGAGTCGATGCGCGAGTATCTCCAGTGCGTCGCCGACCAGCGGCTGACCCGGCTGGGCTTCGCCCCGGTGTACGGCTCGGAGAATCCCTTCTCCTTCATGGAGCTGCAGGGCGTCCAGGAGCTGACGAACTTCTTCGAGCGCCGCCCCTCCGCCTATCAGGTGGCGGTCGAGGGCTCGGTCGGCTTCGACGACGACTTCTGATCTTCCTGGTACACGGCCGGGCGGGTGCCTTTCGCGGGTCCGCCCGGTCGTTTCAGTGGCACGGGGCCTTCACCGACGACGCCCCGAAATCCGGGCGGGGCCAGGCCCTGGGCTTCGGGCTTGCGGAGCGGCGCTCCGCCTCGGGCAGCCGCGCCTGACGACGCTCGGCCTCACGCAGCCGGCGGTCGACAGCACGGTCTCTCGCGTACCCGACCAGGGAAGGAAGGGCGATCAGCGCGAAGAGGGCGATCACGAACAGGTACTCCAGGAATGTGTTCATGCCGTCCACTGTCGCCCTTCCGCACCAAAGAAATCAGTGGCAGGACTGTCATAAACAATCGAATTACTGCCACACTGGTTCCATGCTGAAAAATGTGGCTGCCGTCCTCCTGAACGATGTGCATCCCTTCGAACTCGGCGTCCTCAGCGAGGTTTTCGGCTACGACCGCAGCGACGACGGCCTGCCGGTCTACGACTTCGCGGCTGTCTCCGCCGAGGGCCCCACCCTGCCCACCCACGCCGGGTTCACCATCAGCACTCCGTACGGCCTCGAACAGCTGGCGGACGCTGATCTCATCGCCATCCCCACCGGCGGCTCCTACCCCACCCGCGAATACCCCGAGGAGCTGCTCGCCGCACTGCGCAGCGCCGTCGATCGCGGCGCCCGGGTGCTCAGCGTCTGCACCGGCGCGTTCGTCCTCGGCGCCGCCGGGCTGCTCGACGGCCGCCGCTGCACCACCCACTGGCGGCACGCGCAGGCGCTGGCCCAGCGCCATCCGCGGGCCTTCGTCGACCCCGATGTGCTGTACGTGGACGAGGGGGCGGTGATCACCTCGGCCGGCACCGCCGCGGCGATCGACGCCTGCCTCCATGTCGTACGCCAGGAGCACGGCCCCGAGGTCGCCAACCAGATCGCCCGCCGGATGGTGGTGCCGCCGCACCGCGACGGCGGCCAGGCGCAGTACATCGAGCGCCCGCTGCCGCGCACCCCCTGCGACACGGTCGGGGACGTCCTGTCCTGGATGGAGCGGCACCTGGACCGCGAGATGACCGTCGAGCAGCTCGCCGCCCGGGCCCATATGTCGCCGCGGACCTTCGCCCGCCGCTTCCAGCAGGAGACCGGGACCACGCCCTACCGCTGGCTGCTGCGCCAACGGGTGCTGCTGTCACAGGAGTTGCTGGAGACGACGGACGAGACGGTGGACGCGATCGCCGGCCGCGCCGGATTCGGCAACGCGGCCGGACTTCGCCACCACTTCCTCCGTATGCTCGACACCACCCCGAACGCCTACCGCAGGACCTTCCGCGGACCCATCGCCCCCAGCACGGCCGCCTGACCCGAGCGCTCAGATGCCGCAGCTCGACGCCGACCAGAAGCGACTGGCGCGGTGGTCGAGGTGCGTGTGGTCGCGGTGGCCCGGGTAGCCGGGGCCCAGGATCCCGTTGAAGCCGTGGTTGCGGGCCTGCTGGGCCAGCTTGCACAGGGAGTGCGGGCCCGCGCCCAGATCCGCCGCGTCACCGTACAGATGACGGCTGCCCGCCGCGCCACCGACCGCGTCGTTGCAGGCCTGCGAGCGGAAGCCCCTGGTGACGGTGATCGGCTGGTCGCCGAGCGCGTGCCGCAGGGCCTCCAGCTTCCACATGGTGCGCAGCGCATTGGACTTGGCGGTCGCGGCGCTCACCGCACCGCCGGCCCAGGTGCTGTTGCAGTTGTTGAGCTCCCGGTAGGTGAAGTGGACGGGCGTGCAGTCGTCGTCCTGGAGGGCGTAGAGCTTGGAGAATGTGGCGGACCCCGCGACGCCGTCGGCGCCGAGCCCGTACGCCGACTGGAACCGCTTGACGGCCGCGGTGGTCGCCGGGCCGTAGTCGCCGTCGATGGCGAGCACCCCGCCGTAGCCGGGATGTCCGGCGACCCGGATCTGGAGCTCGGTGACGTCGGCGCCGGACGCGCCCTGGGAGAGCGTGCGCGACCAGGTGTAGCAGCCGTCCGCCTGGGCGGTGCCGGCCGTCGCCACGACTCCGGCCAAGGCGGCAGCCATGAGCATGACAAGAGAAAGCAAGAGTCGTGCGGTGTGCCGGAACATCGGGCCTCCATACCGTGAGTGCGGTGTACGGCAGAGACTGGCGGGACGGTCGACACGCGTCAACAGGGTCTCGTCCGGCATCATTTGTCCACCCAATGACGGCGAACACACCGAAGGGCCCGCTCGGCGTGAGCGGGCCCTTCGCAGACTCGGAACTCAGCTGTTCGGCACGGTCTCGTAGCGCGGCGTGCCCTCTTCCATCTGCCGCAGCGCGTCCTTGCGGTCCCGCTTGGAGAGCCGGTCGATGTAGAGGTAGCCGTACAGATGATCCGTCTCGTGCTGCAGGCAGCGGGCGAAGTACCCCGTGCCGCGCACCCGGATCGGCTTGCCCTCGGCGTCCTGCCCGCGCACCACCGCGTAGTCGGGGCGCGGCAGCGAGGCGTACGCCGTCGGCACCGAGAGGCAGCCCTCATTGGAGTCGTCGAGGACGCGCAGCTCCGGCGGCAGCTCCTCCAGGACCGGGTTGCAGACGACACCGGTGTGACGTACACCGTCGTCGTCCGGGCAGTCGTACACGAAGACCTTGAGGTCCACGCCGATCTGGTTGGCGGCCAGGCCCACGCCCTCCGCCGCCTTCTGGCTGGCGAACATGTCGTCGATCAGTGCGGCGAGCTTGTCGTCGAACTCGGTGACGTCCTTGCACTCCTTGTGGAGCACCGGGTTGCCGACGACCGTGATCGGCCGTGCCGTACCGCGCTCGCGGTGCGCCAGCTCACGCTCCTCGCAGTCCTCCGTGTCGACGACGAAGCTGTCGTTCACCTGCTCGTCCGTCCGCTGCTGCGCCATGTCCGCTTCTGCGCCTTCCTGAAATCCCGAATCTGATCCCGTACAGCCTACGGCCAGGGATCAGCAGACTTCCTCGAGATCCCGCCACTCACGGGAGTCCGGGCTGTCTGCGACCCAGCTGTCCAGCAGCCCCCGGACAAGCCCGGCGGGCGCCGCGATGCCGCACTCGCGCTCCGGCGACCACAGATCGCCCGCAGTGCGGTGGCCGAGGGGCCCCGGATGGCCCGGCTCGCTGTGGTCGTGCGGGTCGAGGTGCTCGCCCTCGCCCTCGGCACTCGGCATCCGGCTCTCGGAACAGGACCGGCACAGCAGCCGCACCGACGAGGACCAGTCCTCGGCGGCGAATCCGGCGTCCGAGGCGAGCTGCTCCAAGGCGTCCCGGTCGGCCTCGGCCGCGGCCTCCAGCAGCACCACCCAGGTGGGTACGGGCGAGGGCGCCCAGAGCTCGATCTCGTCGAAGACGGGGTACGAAGGCCCTGCGGAGGTGGTCCGCTCCCCATGGGGCACGCCGTCATGCAGGACGACCTCGCCCCAGCGGCGTCCGGAGGACGGCAGCGGGATGGAGAGCACTTCTATCCGGGCCGGGTCGAGCCTGCGGCCCCACACCACCTCGGCCTCGCCCTCGGGTGAGAGACGGACGGCGGCGCTGCCCAGCTCCATGCCGACCGGCTCGCCATTGGCGGCGGCCGCGCCCGGCACCTTCAGTCCGTACGCCTGCCAGGAGCGACGGGCCAGCGGCCAGTCCTGCAGGGCGGTGGCTGCGATCCCGACGTTCCACCAGTCGGGGGCGCCGGTCTCCTTGTCCAGCAGCGCGACGGCCCGCAGGCCGGCGGCGCGCGCCTGCTCCCAGTCGTGCCGGAACTTGTGCAGCAGCGCCAGGTTGAACCAGGACTCGGAGAGCCAGGGCTCGAGGTCCGCCGCCCGTGTCAGGAGTGCGCCCGCGTCCTCGTACCGGCCGTCGCCGATCAGCGTGAACGCGCGGTCGGTGGCCTGCCGCCAAGAGGCGGATGGCCGATGCCGTACCTTCCCGAAGATCCTCACGATTCCCGCCTGCCGGTCGCTCGGGTCACTGCCCCCGGACGCATGCTTGTATGCCTTCTTTCGCATCCAACCATGCCTAGTCGGAGGCTCGCTCATTACCCATGGGTTACCCAGGTGGGACAGGGGCCAGACCGCCTCGTGCGAGGACTCTGGCGAGGGATTCGACCACCTCGGGCTGGTAGTCGCGCCCGGTGCCGAGCCGCAGCTGCTCGAGTGCGCTGAGCGCCCCGCCCGCTGTTCCTCCGCTTCCCCCGGCCAGATCGTCGTATGCGTTGACGGCCCGGACGATCCGGGCGGGCAGCGGCTGTTCGCGGTACGGGTCGGCCTGCATCTCCACCACGACGGCGACGGCCGCGGGGACGCCGGTCTGGCGGACGACGGCCCCGCCGAGCAGCGCTATCCGCCGCTGCTCGGCGACGGGCAGGGTGGCGGTGGCCCCCTCCGGTACGGGATCGACGAGCGACAGCTGCCCGATGTCGTGCATCAGCGCCGCGTACTCCAGGACGGTCAGATCGGGCCCCGAGAGGCCCAGCTCCCGCCCGACGGCGGTGCTGAGCGCGGCGACTCTGCGGGCGTGGCCCGGCTGGGTGTACCCGGCGATCTCGGTGGCGCGGGCGAGGGACACGATGGTCTGCCGGTAAGTGGTCCTGACCGCGGCGTACCGCCGGAAGGAAAGCTGGGCGAGGAGGAGGGGCACGCAGAACACGGGCAGCGCCCAGAGTCCGGCGACGGCGACGGCGAGAGCCATCACGGCTCCGGTGGCGCAGACCGCGGAGCCTATGCCGAGCAGGGCTCTGAGCTCGTCGCGCAGGAAAGGGCCATACGGAGTGGGGGTACCTCCCATGCGCTTGGCGCTGTGGGGGAGGGTGCGGGCGCGCAGCATCGCGGCGGCGAGGACGGCGTCGCAGAGGGCGGTCAGCACGAGCAGCAGGAGAAGGAACACCGCGTAAAAGGCACCGTGCCCGACCCAGCGCTCCAGCTCACCGGAGTTGTAGAGCGGCTGGAAGCAGACGGCGGCGAACCCGACGGTCAGCACCCGCCGCGCCACATGGTCGAGCGCGGGGCCGCTCCCCCGCGCCACATGCGGTACGGCCCCCGCGAGCGCGGCCGCGACGACGACGGCGACGACCTGAAGCACCCCGTGCGTGGTGGGCCGTCCCGCGCACTCTCCGAGCAGCGCGTAGGCGAGCGCACCCGCGGCTCCCAGAGGCGCCGACTCCCTCCCCCATGGCGCCAAGCGCATGGGAGGTACCCCCACCCCGGGCAGGGCTCCCCAACGGGCGAGCTCCCCGACGGCGATGAACGACCCGAAGGCAAGGGCGTTCCCGGGCTGGTCCACTCCCTGCCACAGGGTCGCGGCCAGCGCAGCGCCGGTGAGCAACGCGGCGGCGGCGTAGACGACGCGGACGAGGTTCCCCGGCGAGGGGGTCACCCGGGTCTGCCCGCAGAGCCGGCGTCACGCCCCGGCACCGTCACACGTCCCTGGTCCGGCTGCGGAGGGACGTTTCCGCGTACGCCCCGCCCGGCGGCCCCCACGCCGGACCCGGCACCGTCTCCCGCACCCACGCCGGCCCTCGTCCGACGTCACCGCCGTCTCCCACCCGTGCCGCTCCAGCGCCCGCACCAGTGCCCGCACCATCTGCGGGTCGAACTGGGTCCCCGCGCACCGCTTCAGCTCCTCCAGAGCCACCGCCACCGGCCGCGCCCGCCGGTACGACCTGGTCGACGTCATCGCGTCGAACGCGTCCGCCACCGCAACCACCCGCGCGAACTCCGGGATCTGGCGTCCCACGAGACCGTACGGATACCCGCTCCCGTCCAGCCGCTCGTGGTGGTGCAGGATCGCCGCCCGCGCCTCCCCCAGAAATCCGATGCCGCGCACCATGTCGTGCCCGTACTCCGGATGCAGCTCGATCACCCGCCGCTCCTGAGGCGTCAGCGGCCCGTCCTTGCGCAGCACCCGCGTCGGCACCCCGAGCTTCCCCACGTCGTGCAGGATCCCGGCGAACCGGAGCAGCTCGAGCCGCGCCTCGTCCATGCTCAGTTCGCGCGCGATCAGCACGGACGCGCGCCCGACCCGCTCGCTGTGGCCCCGGGTGTACTTGTCCTTGATGTCGACGGCCTGCACCAGTGCCCGGATCGTCGCCTGGTGCGCGGCACGCTCCCGGTGGTACTGCGCGAAGATCCAGCAGGAGATGTACATCGGCAGCAGTACGAGAAGCGCGGACAGCGGCCCGTACGGACTGCGCCACAGCACGGCCATCATCAGCCCGGCGAGGCCGTGCACACAGTGCGGCGCCAGCGATCGCAGCAGCAGCCCGCGCCAGGCGGTCCGCAGGAGCAGTTGTTCCGCAGTGGCGAGGATGCCGCCGTCGAGCGCGGTCAGCACCAGACAGAAGACGAGCGCCCCGGCCGCGGCGGGCAGCAGCGCGTACGGGAAGTCCGGCGCCCGCAGCGTGGGCTCCCCGGCGAACAGCAGATACGTTTGCGCCGCGCCCCATGTCGCGAGCGCGAGCTGCGCCGCCCGCCAGATCCGCCGTACGCCCGCGGGCCGCTGGTCGACCCTGCCCAGCAGAGCGCCGGGCACGGCGACGAGCGCGGCCGCGGCCGGCGGCAGCAGAAACGCCCCGGCGAGCAGTACGGGGAAGAACGACCCGGCGCCCACCGGCACGGACTTCCCGATGTAGCGGCAGCGGGCGGGCATCTCGCACGCGGCGTAGAGCCCGGCGAGCAGCAGCACGGCGCTCCAGGGGACCGCGGCTGCGTGCCGCACCGCGGGCAGTGCGCATACCACAGCACACTGCACCGCGCCGAAAATGTAGGCGCGTGCCGCCACCGGTATGGCCCTCACTGCCCCGCCCTCTCTCGCCCTCTCTCAAATGGAGCGCCAGGCTAGCGAGTTGGTGGTGCCGCGGCGGCGAGTAGTCAGCTTTTCGCACCTACGGGTGACAGGCCGGGGTATACGCAAGCGCGTATATGTGAAGCGGGCACATGTGAAGCGGGCATACGCGAAAGGCGCGCCACGACAACTGCGGCGCACCTTGTGCGTACGTACTGTGCCGGTGCCTACTCCTGGGCGGCGACGCCCGGCAGCTCCACGTCGGCGACCGTCACGTCGTGGTCGGGCACGGCCTGACCGGACCGGATCAGGTCGATGCGCCCCATGACCTTGGCCCGCAGATCACTGGGCACGTCGTCATGGCCGCAGCAACGCTTGACCAGCTTCTTCACGGCCTGCTCAAGACCGTACTTCTCCAGGCACGGCGAGCACTCCTCGAAGTGCACTTCGAACTTGGTGCAGTCGGCGTCGGGCATCTCATGGTCGAGAAACTCATAGAGATGGTCCAGGACCTCTGAGCAGTCCGTCTCGTGCGGCTCTCCGCAGCTCATGAGCCCGAGCCTTTCGCGTCGTTCGACTCCCCCGCACCGGCCGGGACGAGCCCGCGCTCACGGGCGTAGTCCTCCAGCATTCCGCGCAGTTGACGGCGGCCGCGGTGCAGGCGGGACATCACCGTCCCGATGGGTGTTCCCATGATGTCCGCGATCTCCTTGTACGCAAAGCCCTCTACGTCCGCGAGATAGACCGCGATGCGGAACTCTTCGGGGATGGCCTGAAGTGCTGCCTTGACGTCCGAGTCAGGCAGGTGGTCGAGGGCCTGCGACTCGGCGGAGCGCAGCCCGGTCGACATGTGCGACTCGGCGCGGGCGAGCTGCCAGTCCTCGATCTCCTCGGCGGCGCTGCGCTGGGGCTCGCGCTGCTTCTTGCGGTACGAGTTGATAAAAGTGTTCGTGAGGATCCGGTACAGCCACGCCTTGAGGTTCGTGCCCTCGCGGAACTGGTGGAAGGATCCGTACGCCTTGGCGTACATCTCCTGCACAAGATCCTCGGCATCGGCCGGATTGCGCGTCATGCGCAGCGCAGCCGAATACATCTGGTCGAGGTAGCCGAGGGCGTCCCGCTCGAAGCGGGCATTGCGCTCGACGGTCGTCTCCTCGGACTGCTCCGCCTGGCCGTCGTCGGTCCCTGCGTCGGTCCCAGTGACCGGACCCACCTCCTCCAACGATGTGGCGAGGCCGAATGCGGACCCGCTCGAATCGGAGGATAGACGACGATCCGCTCCGCCCGCCGCCTGAACAGGGGCGGTCTTGGCCGCGGAAAGCACCGTCCACTCCAGGTCAGCGGCGTGCGAGCGGCTCGGGCAGATGGTCGAACCCATGCGACGGACTCCCTACTGCAAGCTCTGTTGACTGACGTCCCGACATCCGCCACAACAGTGCGCGCACGCGCATCATTCCCGGAGCCCGCGCGCCCAGGCCCGGACGGCGTCCGTGATGGTCCGGAGGGTCTCCTCCTCGCTGATCCCGGCGCGTTTGGGCACTGCAAACCCATGATCGCCGTACGGCACTGCCACGAGCTCGTAGTCCCCGTCGGGGAACTCCTCCGGCCGTCCGAAGGGGTCGTTGCCCCCTTGTACGACGAGGGTGGGCACGCCCGCGCCGAGCAGTTCGTCCGCGCGGGACTTCTCCGGTCTGCCGGGCGGATGCAACGGGAAACTCAGCGCGAGTACGCCGGCGGCCCCGAGCTCCCGCGCGGTCCGGCAGGCGACGCGCGCCCCGGCGCTGCGGCCTCCGGCGACGACGGGCAGCCCGCGTTTCTCCAGCACGGGCCAGACCCCGCGCCACCCGACATCCAGCGTCTTCGGCGCGGGAGCGACTTTCTTCCCGGCCACCCGCCACGGCTGCTCGACGAGCGCCACGGTGACCCCGTCCGCGGGCAGCGCCCGGGCGATGGCCTGTACATCCCGCGCGTCGATCCCACCCCCGGCCCCATGACTGACGGCCACCACAAGCCGAGGCCGCCCGGCGGACACCCAGGTGACGCGGGCGTCGCCGGCGCCGGTCTCTACCATCTCAGTGCCACTCACACGTCCATCCTGCCGCGCCGGGGCGGGAGGAGGGGGACCCGGCACCGCGAAGCGGCGGGTCAGAACAGAGCGGCGGGTCAGAACAGAGCGGCGGGTCAGAACGAAGCGGCGGGTCAGAACAGCGTGCTCTCCTCCGGGCCTGACAGCTCCTCCAGCAGCTCCGGCCCATTGTTCCGCACATTGCTCACCGCCGTCGTCACCGCGTACGCCCGCATCAAGCCTTCCGGCGGCGGCTCCAGCAGCGCCCGCACCTGCTCCGGCTGCCTCCGCGACGGGTCCAGCCACGCGTCCCAGCGGTCCGGCGTCAGCATCAGCGGCATCCGCGGGTGGATGTCCGACAGCGACCGCGGCCCATCCGCCGGCGCCACCCCCAGCGGCCCCTTCTCCGCCTCCGTCGTGATCACCGAGCAGGTCACCCACCACGCCTGCGGATGGTCGTCCGGCAGCGTCCGGTCGCGCCAGAACTCGTACAGCCCCGCCATGGCGAACACCGACCCGTCCGCAGGCGTCACGAAGTACGGCTGCTTCCGCGGGCGCTTCTTCTTGCCCTCGACCTCCAGCTCCCGCTCACCGACCCCGGTCACCCACTCGTAATAGCCGTCCGCCGGCAGGATGCAGCGCCGCGTCAGGAAGGGCCTGCGGAAGGACGGCTTCTCGTGCACCGTCTCCGCCCGCGCGTTGATCATCCGCGCCCCGCCCTCCGGCGACTTCGCCCACGACGGCACAAGCCCCCACTTCAGCGCGCGCAGCTGGCGAACCGGGCGGGGATCATCCGCGTCTTTCACAGGGCGTTCGAGGATCGCGTAGACCTCCTTCGTGGGGGCCACGTTCCAGTCGGGCGCCAAGGTCTCCTCCGGCTCCCACTTCTCGACCTCGAAGAGTCCGGCGAGATCCTCGGGTCTACGACTCGCTGCATACCGTCCGCACATAAGTGCCACACTGCCACTCCCGCCCGCCGCCCGAGGAGCCGCCCGACAAATGGCCAGCACCCAGTCCGCCGCCGACCTGTGGGACCGCGTCTTCGGCAATCAGCCCGCCCCGGACGAGTGGCTGGTCATCGCCACCGGCCTCGTCGCCCTCGCCGTCGTCGTCCCCCACCCCATATGGCGCCTGTCCCGCAACGCCGTCACCATCGCCCACGAAGGCGGCCACGGCCTCGTTGCCCTGCTCACCGGCCGCCGTCTGGACGGCATCCGGCTGCACTCCGACACGAGCGGCCTCACCGTCAGCGCCGGCAAGCCGACCGGCCTCGGCATGATCCTGACCGCAGCGGCCGGCTACACCGCGCCGCCCCTCCTCGGCCTCGGCGGCGCCTGGCTGCTCGCCGCCCACCACATCACGCTGCTCCTTTGGCTGGCCACCGCCCTGCTCATCGCGATGCTGGTGATGATCCGCAATGTGTACGGCGCGCTCACCGTGATCGTCACGGGTGCCGCCTTCCTCCTGGTCTCCTGGCTGACAGAACCCGGCGTACAGGCCGCCTTCGCCTACGCAGCCGTCTGGTTTCTGCTGCTCGGCGGCGTACGACCGGCCTTCGAACTGCAGTCCAAGCGCCGCCACGGCGGAGCGCCCGACTCGGACGCCGATCAGCTCTCCCGGCTGACTCACGTACCGCCCGCGATGTGGCTGTTCCTCTTCCACGCCGTGTCGCTCTGCTCGCTGATCGGCGGCGGCCGCTGGCTGCTGGGCCTCTGACCGACCGCCCGAAGACCCGCACAGCCCTCTATCACTCCTCGGTTACGCCCCTATTTCGCCGCATTTGATCAAGATCCGGGCGTCCGTCGAGCCACTAAAGTGATGGCCATGACCGATAGCTCCGTCCACCCCGCCCTCTGGCCCGCCCCCTACGCGACCGGGGCCGTCGAAGCGACGGTCACCGTGCCCGGATCCAAATCGGTCACCAACCGCGCCCTGGTGCTGGCCGCACTCGCCGCCGAGCCGGGCTGGCTGCGCCGCCCGCTGCGCTCCCGCGACAGCTTCCTGATGGCGGAGGCGCTGCGCGCCCTCGGCGTCGGTATCGAGGAAGGCGTGGGCCCGGACGGCGAGGGCGAAACCTGGCGCGTGATCCCGGCCGGCCTGCACGGCCCGGCCACGGTCGACGTCGGCAACGCCGGCACCGTCATGCGCTTCCTGCCCCCGGTCGCCGCCCTCGCCGACGGCTCGGTCCGCTTCGACGGCGACCCCCGTTCCTACGAGCGCCCCCTGAACGGCGTGATCGACGCCCTGCGTGTCCTCGGCGCCCGTATCGACGACGACGGCCGCGGCTCGCTCCCGATGACCGTGCACGGCAGCGGCGCGCTCGACGGCGGGTCGGTCAGGATCGACGCATCCTCGTCCTCCCAGTTCGTCTCCGCCCTGCTGCTGTCCGCCCCGCGCTTCAACCAGGGCGTGGAGGTACGGCACATCGGCGGCACCCTGCCCTCCATGCCACACATCCGGATGACCGTGGACATGCTCCGCGCCGTCGGCGCCCAGGTCGACGAGCCGGAGACCGGCGGTGAGCCCAATGTCTGGCGGGTCTCCCCGTCCGCCCTGCTCGGCCGCGATCTGACCGTCGAGCCCGACCTGTCCAACGCCCAGCCGTTCCTCGCCGCCGCGCTGATCACCGGCGGCCGGGTCACCATCCCCGACTGGCCCGAGCGGACCACCCAGCCCGGTGACGCGCTGCGCCGGATCTTCACCGAGATGGGCGGCTCCTGCGAGCTGACCGAGGCGGGTCTGACCTTCACCGGCACCGGCCGTATCCACGGCATCGACACCGACCTCAGCGAGGTCGGCGAACTGACTCCCGGCATCGCGGCCGTCGCCGCGCTCGCCGACTCCCCCTCCACGCTGCGCGGCGTCGCCCATCTGCGCCTCCATGAGACGGACCGCCTCGCGGCCCTGACCAAGGAGATCAACGAGCTCGGCGGCGATGTCACGGAGACCGAGGACGGCCTGCACATCCGCCCGCGCCCACTGCACGGCGGCGTCTTCCATACGTACGACGACCACCGGATGGCCACGGCCGGCGCTGTCATCGGCCTCGCCGTCGAGGGCGTACAGATCGAGAACGTGGCGACGACCGCCAAGACCCTGCCCGACTTCCCGCGGATGTGGGCCGGAATGCTCGGGGCCTGACGAGATGCGCCGCTACGGCAAGAACCCCGACGAGGACGACATCCGCGTCCGCCCCAACCGCAAGGGCAACCGCCCCCGGACCAATATCCGCCCCAAGCACGAGGACGCGGTCGAGGGCATGGTCCTGACCGTCGACCGCGGCCGGCTCACCTGCCTCGTCGACGACCGCGTCGTCATGGCGATGAAGGCCCGCGAGCTGGGCCGCAAGGCCGCGGTGGTCGGTGACCGGGTCGGCATCGTCGGCGATCTCTCCGGCGAGAAGGACACCCTCGCCCGCATCGTGCGCATCGAGGAGCGGAAATCCGTCCTGCGGCGGACGGCCGACGACGACGATCCGTACGAGCGGGTCGTCGTCGCCAACGCCGATCAGCTGGCGATCGTGACGGCGCTCGCCGACCCCGAGCCACGGCCGCGGCTGATCGACCGCTGCATCGTGGCGGCGTACGACGGCGGGCTCACGCCACTCCTCGTACTGACCAAGTCGGATCTGGCCTCGCCCGACGAGCTGCTGGAGAAGTACGGCGCGCTGGGCGTCCCCCATATCGTCACCACCCGCGACGAGTTCGTGGACGGCGTCGCCGCCGAGCGGGTCCATGAGCACCTCAAGGGCCGGACCACGGTGTTCGTCGGCCACTCCGGCGTCGGCAAGACGACCCTGGTCAACGCCCTCGTACCGAAGGAGCGCCGGCGCAGCACCGGCGTCGTCAACGCGGTCACCGGCCGCGGCCGGCACACCACCACGTCGGCACTCGCGCTCCCGTTGGCGGACAGGGAGGGCGGCTGGGTGATCGACACCCCGGGCGTGCGCTCCTTCGGGCTGCACCATGTCAACCCGTCCCGGGTGATCCTCGCTTTCCCCGATCTCGTACCGGGTACGGAAGGCTGTCCGCGAGCATGCAGTCATGACGAGCCGGACTGCGCGCTCGACGACTGGGTGGCCGAGGGGCATGCCGATCCGGCGCGGCTGTACTCGCTGCGGCGGCTGCTGGCTACCCGGGAGCGACGCGAAGGCGACTGACTCGCGCACGTTTGCGGCCCGCCGCTCTTGGTAAGTGCATACTCGCACCAAGTGCGACGAAGCAGTCACCGACTGATGCGGGAGGCACAGACCATGGCGTGGCTGCTGGTGGTGGTCGCCGGATTCCTCGAGACGGGCTTCGCCGTCTGTCTCAAGCTCTCGCACGGTTTCACCCGGCTCTGGCCGACGATCGCGTTCGCCGCCTTCGCGCTGGGCAGCTTCGGCCTGCTGACGCTCGCACTGAGGAAGCTCGACGTGGGGCCCGCGTACGCGGTGTGGACAGGCATCGGCGCGGCGGGCACCGCGGTCTACGGAATGGTTTTCCTGGGCGACCTGGTCTCCACCCTGAAGATCGTCTCGATCACGCTGGTGATTGTCGGGGTCATCGGTCTGCAGCTGTCGGGCTCGTCGCACTGACGGCTCCGCCGACGGCCGCGCGCACCAACGGTCCGATCCCTTCACCGACAGGCGCGATCACATACGAGAGCGCGAGCCGCACCGCGAGTTCGCTGCGGTGGGCGAGATCAGCCGACTCCTCCTTCGTGCGGCCGTGCTCAGACCCCTTCTCCAGCGCGGCCACCGAGCGGTCCCGTACGGCTGCGACCAGCTCGGCCGGGGACGGCAGCCCCGCGTCGGCGCGGCGCTGGGCAGGCGCTTTGGACAGCACGGCACCGCGGCGGGCGGGCCTCGGCACGGGCAGCCGCTCGCTCCAGCAGCCGGTGAGCAGGGCCCGCAGCAGCGGCTTCGCCCGCGCCTCGCCGACGGTCCACTCGGCGACCGAGACCAGCCGGTCCGCGGCCCCGGTCCGCTCGGCGAGCAGCCGCTCGACACCGTGCAGATACGTATCTGCCTCGCGGCGCACCAGCCCGCGGGCGAGGCCGTCCTTGCTGCCGAACTCGTTGTAGAGGGTCTGCCGCGAGACCCCGGCGGCAGAGGCGACATCGACCATTCGCACCCCTGACCAGGGCAGCTGGGCGAGCGCCATGAGCGCGGCGTTCAGCAAGGACTCTCGAGCTGTAGGCATCGACGCCTCCCGGGCCATGCGGCTCTCCGGCCGTGCGCCTCCCCGGCCGTGCGGCACTGCGCTCAGAGTTGACGGGACGCCATCCACTGTCAATAGCCATGGCGGACAGCGCCCAGGGATGGACCCCGTGAGCCCCGATAGAGTGACGACCATGCCCGATTACCACGACGATCTGCGTCTGGCCCATGTCCTCGCGGACGCCGCCGACGCCGCCACGATGGACCGGTTCAAGGCTCTGGACCTGAAGGTCGAGACCAAGCCGGACATGACGCCGGTGAGCGAGGCCGACAAGGCGGCGGAGGAGCTGATCCGCGGACAGCTCCAGCGGGCACGGCCGCGCGACGCGATCCTCGGCGAGGAGTACGGCATCGAGGGCACGGGCCCGCGCCGCTGGGTCATCGACCCGATCGACGGCACGAAGAACTATGTGCGCGGGGTGCCGGTCTGGGCGACGCTGATCTCTCTGATGGTGCAGGGCGAGGGCGGCTACCAGCCCGTCGTGGGCGTGGTGTCGGCCCCGGCGCTGGGCCG
This sequence comes from Streptomyces sp. V1I1, assembly GCF_030817355.1. Classification (NCBI taxonomy): domain Bacteria; kingdom Bacillati; phylum Actinomycetota; class Actinomycetes; order Kitasatosporales; family Streptomycetaceae; genus Streptomyces; species Streptomyces sp. V1I1. The sequence continues at coordinate 2,779,052 of NZ_JAUSZH010000001.1, forward strand.
CCGCTGGTGGGCCGCGCAGGGCGGCGGCGCGTACACCGGGCGCAGCCTGAGCTCCGCGAGCCGACTGCGGGTCTCCAAGGTCGGCCGGATCCGGGACGCGTCGTTCGCCTACTCCTCGCTGAGCGGCTGGGAGGAGCAGGGGCGGCTCGACGGGTTCCTGGACCTGACCCGGGCCTGCTGGCGTACCCGCGGTTATGGCGACTTCTGGCCGTACATGATGGTCGCCGAGGGTTCGGTGGACATCTGCGCGGAGCCGGAGCTCTCGCTGTGGGACATGGCGGCTACCGCGATCGTCGTACAGGAGGCGGGCGGATCCTTCACCGGCCTGGACGGACGCCGGGGCCCGCACAGCGGAAACGCGGCCGCGTCCAACGGTCTGCTCCACGAGGAACTGCTGGGCTACCTCAACCAGCGCTACTGACGGGAACCAGCACCACTGACGGGCGTATTCGCCGGGCACATACACCCTTCCAACCGGCTGCGCTCGCCCTCTTGCTGCCACCCCGCAGGGCTGAGACTCTGAGAGTCCCCCCACTTGTGAATTTGTGAATCGGTTCCCGAATGACCGATCCACCAAGGAGGTGGCTCCATCCATGCTCGTCCGTGACGCCATGAGCACGGTGGTCCTCACCATCGGACCCGCACACACACTCCGCCAGGCAGCCCGCCTGATGGCCGCGCGCCGTATCGGCGCTGCCGTCGTCCTCGACACCGACGCCGGCGGGCTCGGCATTCTGACCGAGCGCGACATCCTGAACTCGGTGGGCGCGGGGCAGGACCCCGATCTGGAAACCGCAGGCACCCACACCACCACCGACGTCGTCTTCGCCGCGCCGTCCTGGACCCTGGAGGAGGCCGCGGAGGCCATGACGCACGGCGGCTTCCGGCATCTGATCGTGCTCGACGGCGACGGGCCGGTCGGCATCGTCTCCGTACGCGACATCATCCGCTGCTGGGCCCCGGCCAGGCGGCACCCGGCGACGCTCGCCGGTTAGCACGCGCACTCGCAGGTCAGCACACGCACTCGCAGGTCAGCACACGCACTCGCTGATCAGCGCCCGCATCCGCCGATCAGCACGCCCACTCGCCGATCAGCGCGCATTCGCCATTCAGCGCGCACAAGAGGGCCGGACCCCCTGGACGGGGGTCCGGCCCTCTCTTCTACGGCAAGCTCGCGTCAGCCGCGCAGGGCCTGGACCGCGGCCTCCAGCCGCTTGCCGAAGTCGCCGTCGGCCTGACGGAAGTTGTTGACCGCCCGCTCGGCGATGTCGTCGCGCGACACCTTCGAGATGAACCCTGCGAGGTTCTCGATGAGGCGGCCCTTCTCGTCCTCCGACATCAGCCGGTAGAGGTTGCCCGCCTGCACGAAGTTGTCGTCCTCGGCGTGCGACGGAGCCTCGTGGTTGCCGGTCGCACCGGCGACGGGGGTCGACACCCACAGCGGCTTGTCCGTCTGGAACGGGCCGCCGAAGCTGTTGGGCTCGTAGTTCTTGGCGCCCTTGTGGCGGCCGTCGTACAAGAAGCCGTCACGGCTGTTGGTGCGCGCCTCGGTGGCGTGCGGGCGGTTCACCGGCAGGTGGTCGGCGTTGATGCCGACGCGGTAGCGGTGGGCGTCGCCGTACGCGAAGAGACGGCCCTGGAGCATTTTGTCGGGCGACGGGCCGATGCCCGGCACGAAGTGCGCGGGGCTGAAGATCGACTGCTCGACCTCGGCGAAGATGTTCTCCGGGTTGCGGTTGAGCTCCAGCTTGCCGATCTCGATCGGCGGGTAGTCCTCGTGCGGCCAGACCTTGGTCAGGTCGAACGGGTTGAAGCGGTACGTGGCCGCCTCGGCCGCCGGCATGATCTGCACCTGCACGGTCCAGGACGGGAAGTCACCGCGCTCGATCGCCTCACGCAGGTCACGCTGGTGCGAGTCCGGGTCCACACCGGAGAGGCGGTTGGCCTCGTCGGTGGTGAGGTTCTTGATCCCCTGGTCGGTCTTGAAGTGGTACTTGACCCAGAAGACCTCGCCGGCCTCGTTGTTCCACTGGTACGTGTGCGAGCCGTAGCCATTCATGTGGCGCAGCGTCGCCGGGATGCCGCGGTCGCCGAAGAGCCACGTCACCTGGTGGGTCGACTCGGGGCTGAGGCCCCAGAAGTCCCACACGTTGTCGGCTTCCTGCGAGCCGGTGTACGGGTCACGCTTCTGGGTGTGGATGAAGTCGGGGAACTTGATGGCGTCCTTGATGAAGAACACCGGGGTGTTGTTGCCGACGAGGTCGTAGTTGCCCTCTTCGGTGTAGAACTTCAGGGCAAAGCCGCGGGGGTCGCGCACGGCGTCGGCGGAGCCGAGGTTGCCGGCGACGGTGGAGAACCTGAGGAAGGTCTCCGTCTGCTTGCCCACCTCGGAGAGGAACTTCGCACGCGTCCACTGCGATACGTCGCGGGTCAGCGTGAAGGTGCCGTACGCGCCGGCGCCGCGCGCGTGCACGATGCGCTCCGGGATCCGCTCACGGTTGAAGTGCGCGAGCTTCTCGAGAAGAGCCTGGTCCTGAACGAGAACAGGACCGCCGACGCCCGCAGTCTCGCTGTTCTGGTTGTCGGCGACCGGCGCGCCGGCCTCCGTAGTGAGCGGTCCCTGCGTCACGTGCGCCTCCTGCGTCATAACTGCGAGTCCTGTCCCTTGGCGTTTGCCGAGTCCCGATCCTACAATGGACATTGTCTAAGTCAAGTGAACATCCAAACTCACACCCGTTCGGGACCTGGGTCCCACCACTGTTAGGCTGGCCCTTATGAGTGACCTGTTGGAACGACTTCGCGGACGCGGCTGGCGCATGACGGCGCAGCGGCGTGTCGTGGCAGAGGTCCTCGACGGCGACCATGTCCACCTGACGGCCGACGAGGTGCACGCGCGTGCCGTGAAGAGGCTCCCCGAGATCTCCCGGGCGACGGTGTACAACACGCTGGGCGAGCTGGTCAGCCTGGGCGAAGTCCTGGAAGTCTCGACGGACCGCCGCGCCAAGCGCTACGACCCGAACGCCCACCAGCCCCACCAGCACCTGGTCTGCGCCCAGTGCGGCGCGATCCGGGACGTCCACCCGTCGGGCAACCCGCTGGCGGACCTGCCGGACACGGAGCGCTTCGGCTTCACGATCTCCGACGTGGAGGTCACCTACCGCGGCACGTGCCCGAACTGCGCGTCAGCCTGAGACGTACGCATCCGAAAGGCCCGGCACCGATGAGGTGCCGGGCCTTTCGCGTTTCAGCGGCGTACGGCTCGCGGGCATACGGCTCGCATACGGCTCGCGGGCATACGGCTCGCGGGCATACGACGAAGGCCCGGATCCTTGAGGATCCGGGCCTTCGTCTGTCAGTAGCGGGGACAGGATTTGAACCTGCGACCTCTGGGTTATGAGCCCAGCGAGCTACCGAGCTGCTCCACCCCGCGTCGGTGAACACGACCTTACGTCACCCCGCCGACCAGCGCAAATCGATATTCGTCGCTACGCCGTGCTACGCCGTGAGCTCCTGGTGCAGCGCCTCGCGCAGCCGCGCGGCCCGCTCCGCCACCTCGGCGGGCCCCAGCTCGACGGCGCGCGCGCACCACCGCTGGCCCTCGGTCAGCTCACCCCTGCGGGCGGCGAGCAGCGCCAGGCGCAGCGCGGCCCGGCCGTGCCCCGCGCGGGCGGCGCGGGACCACCACAGGGCAGCCTCGCGCTCGTTGCCCTCGCGGGCGAGGAGCAGCCCCAGGTTGAACGCGCCGTTGCGGCTGCCCGCCTCGGCGGCCTCCCGGTACCAGCGGGCGGCGTCGGCCATGTCGCCGCGGGCGGCGGCGAGCATCCCGACCCGTACCTGGGCACGGCGGTGCCCCAGCTCGGCGGCGCGCTCGTACCACTCCTCGCACTCACTCTTCTCGGCCGTCGGCTCGCCGAGCGCGGGCGGCCCGGGCGGCGGCTGGCGCGAGTCCAGCACGGTGGCGAGCCGGAACGCGGCCTCGGCACTGCCGCCGCCCGCCGCGCAGCGCAGACGACGCTCGGCGGCCTGCTCGTCGCCGTCCCTGAGCAGCGCGATGCCGACCTGGAGGGCGGCCTCGGTGTGACCGGCCGCCGCTGCCCGCTCGTACCAGGTCAGGGCCGTACGGTCGTCGTCACGGCCGACGTAGAGGATACCCAGGTTGAAGGCGGCGTCGACGCTTCCGGCCTCGGCGGCCTTGGAGAACCAGGGCTCGGCGCCGGTCGCGTCGCCGGCCTGCAGAAGCAGTACGGCGAGCGCGTTGGCGGCCTCACGGTGCCCGGCGTAGGCGGCGCGGCGGTACCACTGCTCGGCCTGCGGCGTACGGTCCTGGGCAGCGCAGAGCAGCCCCAGGTTGTACGCGCCGTTGACGTCACCGGCGTCCATGGCGGCGCGGTACCAGCGCTCGGCGGTCTGCTGCTCGCCGCGGGCGGCATGCAGCGCGCCGAGGGCGTTGGCGGCGTTGCCGTCGCCGTCCTGGGCAGCACGGAGCCACCAGACGGCGGCGCTCTCCTCGTCGCCGGCGTCCCGCAGCAGAAACCCGAGCGCGCAGGCGGCACGGGCCTCGCCGTCCTTGGCGGAGGTGAGGTACCAGCGGCCGGCCTCCTTCAGCTCGCCGCGCTTCTCGAGGATCGCACCGAGGTGCAGCGCGGCCCGCCGATGCCCACGGGCGGCGGCCTGCTGGTACCACTGCGCGGCCTCATCGAGTACGGACAGCTCAGCGCTCTCGCCGCTCCCGCCGTCCTCGACGCCCTTGCCGACGGACCCCGGGGCGACGCCGTCGGCGTCCCTCGCCGGGGACCCCGCGCGTCCCATAACCAGGCCCACGGCGCCGCCCGCGCGGGCCTCCTGCGCCGCCTGGCGCTCCAGCGCGCGGGCGAGCCGGTACGCCGCCTCGCGGTGTCCCTGCTCCGCCGCCGCGCGCAGCCAGCGCTCCGCGCCCACATCGCTGCGGTGCTCCAGCAGATCGGCGAGGGCGTACGCGCCCAGCGCGTGCCCCTGCTCGGCGGACTGGCGCAGCCAGTACTCCGCGGCGGGCTCGTCGCCGCGCTCGCGGAAGTGCCGTCCCAGCGCGTGCGCCGCGGCCGCGGAACCGGCGACGGCAGCGATACGCCACCACCCGGCCGCCTCGTCGGCGTATCCCCGCTGGTGGAGCATGACACCCAGATTGTTGGCCGCGGCACGGTCACCCTCGGCGGTCGCGGCACGCAGATAAGGCTCGGCGCCGTCGAGGTCGCCGCGCCGCAGCAGCAGCGCGCCGAGCACGCTCATCGACGCGGTGTCGCCGCCGTCGGCCGCACGCCGGTGCCGTGCCTCGGCCCCGGCGGTCTCCACCGGGTCGACGCTCGCACCGCTGCCGGCACCTTCAACGTTGTGAACGGCATCGGCAGGACTGGTCGCGTCCGCCACCTTTCCGGCGTGCCGCTGCACAAACCGCCCTGTCTCCAACAGAGTTGCCCTGTCCCCCATAAATTCCATCGTCGCACCACCTGCAACCCGCGTACACCTGGTATACCGCAGCCAGTGAGGTCACTACAGCGTTTTGTCGACATGCCCACAGAGAGATAAGTCAAACACGCCCGACCCCAACTCGCCCCACGCGGCACACAGTTCTCACCGGCAGCACATACGCACGAAGAGGGCCCGGATCCTCAAAGGATCCGGGCCCTCTTTCATTTCAGTAGCGGGGACAGGATTTGAACCTGCGACCTCTGGGTTATGAGCCCAGCGAGCTACCGAGCTGCTCCACCCCGCGTCGTTGTGTTGCAACCGTACCACGACGCGGGATGGTGCCTGCTCAGCGGCCTATGGGGTGGTCTTCGGCGCGGGGTTGGACTGCGCCGCCGCGGCCCGCTCCAGCGCGTCCTGCAAGGCAGTCTGCGCCCTGCCGTACGCCTCCCAGTCCGTCGGCTTCTTCTCCAGTGCGGCCTCGGCATCGTCGTACGCCTTCTGGGCGTCCGCGATCGCAGCCTTCAGCGCCGCGTCACCGGTCGCCGGTGGTGGCTTGGTGGTGTCGCCCGGCGGTGGTGTCGTCGTCGGCGGCTGCTCCGCGCCGTTCTGTTCGAAGACCGCGTTGAGCGCGTCCGTGAGGCTGTCCTTGAAGACCGGTTTGCCTCCGCCGTACGCGACGGCGACCTTCTTCAGCAGCGGATAGTTCGCACTTCCGCCCCGTGCGTACACCGGCTCGATGTAGAGGAACCCGCCGTCGAGCGGCACCGTCAGCAGGTTTCCGTACTCGATGTCCGAGTCGGTGCCTCTGAGGTCCCGGACGAAGGTCGCGACCTCCGGCACACCGTTGAGCTCACTCTGCACCTGTTGCGGTCCCTGGACCGTCTCGGTGACTCTCAACAGCCTTATCGTCCCGTACTTGTCGCTGTTGGCGTCGGCGTCGACCGCCATGAACGCACCCAGGTTGGGGCGTCCGGCCGGTGTGAACGTCGTCGTCAGCGAGAACTTCTGCGCCGTGTCCCCGGGCATTTTCAGGCTCAGGTAGTACGGCGGGACGGCGCTGGTGTCCTTGTTCGTCGGGTCGTCCGGCACCTGCCAGGCGTCACTGCCGCTGTAGAACTGCTCCGGCTCGGTGACGTGGTACCGGGTGAGCAGCTCGCGCTGCACCTTGAACATGTCCTGCGGGTACCGCAGATGGGCCTTGAGCTCCGGCGAGATCTTGTCCTTCGCCTTCACCGTGCCCGGGAACGCCTTCATCCAAGTCTTCAGCACCGGGTCCTTGGTGTCCCACTGATACAGGTTGACCGTGCCGTCGTACGCGTCGACGGTGGCCTTCACCGAGTTGCGGATGTAGTTGACCTGGTTCTGCTGGGCGACGACCGCGCGCTGATTGGTGGTCAGCGAATCGGCGGTGGTGTCCCCCAGCGTCGTACGAGAGGCGTAGGGGTAGCCGTTGGTCGTGGTGTACGCGTCGACGATCCACTGGATGCGGCCGTCGACGACCGCCGGGTAGGCGTCGCCGTCGATGGTCAGCCAGGGGGCGACGGCCTCGACGCGCTCCTTGGGCGTGCGGTTGTACAGAATCCGCGAGCCCTCGCCGACAGCTCCCGAGTAGAGGATCTGCGGCTCGCTGAAGGCGACGGCGTACGCCGCGCGGTTCAGCGGATTGGAGAGGTTGACCCCGCTCTTGCCCTTGTAACTGGTGGTCTCCTCGCCGTTCTTCTCGTAGTCGAGCTCCTTCTGCGGACCGCCGACGATGGAGTACTGCTCGGTCTTCTCGCCGTAGTAGATCCGCTGCTCGTACTTGCCGAGCTGGCCCCTGGTCGGCAGACCGGACTCGGTGAAGTCGGGCGAACCGACAGTGCCCTTGTCCGGGTCCGTGATGGTGTTTGTGCCCTTGGCCGCGATCGCGCCATAGCCATGGGTGTACGTGAAGTGGTCATTGATCCAGTTGCGCTTCTGGATGCCCTTGATGTTGAGCTCGCGCAGACCGATGACCGTGTCCTGCGGCTTGCCGTCGGGGCCGTTGTACCGGTCGACGTCCAGAGTCGCGGGGAACTGGTAGTACTTGCGCTCCTGCTGGAGCTGCTGGAAGGCGGGCGAGACGACGTTCGAGTCGACGAGGCGGTAGCTGGCCGCCGTCGGAGCCGCGGCACGCTGCTGGGCCTTCCGCTTGGGGTCGCCCTTGCCGGAGTAGTCCTCCGGCTTGGCGCTGTCGATGCCGTACGCGTGCCGCGTGGCCTCGATGTTCTTCTTGATGTACGGGCTTTCCTTGGCCTGCTCGTTCGGCTGGACCTGGAACTTCTGCACGATCGCCGGGTAGAGGCCGCCGATGAGGATCGCCGACAGGACCATCAGGCCGAAGCCGATCACCGGCAGCTGCCAGGTGCGGCGCCAGAGCGTCGCGAAGAAGAGCACGGCGCAGATGACGGCGATGCAGAAGAGGATCGTCTTCGCGGGAAGGTAGGCGTTGGCGTCGACGTACCGCAGGCCCGTCCAGTTGCCGGTCGCCTTGAAGTCGCTCGACTTCACCGCGAGGCCGTACCGGTCGAGCCAGTACGCCACGGCCTTGAGCGAGACGAAGACACCGAGCAGCACCGAGAGATGGCCGGTGGCCGCGCCGGTCGCCCGGGCACCGGGACTGGTGATGCGCAGTCCGCCGTACAGATAGTGCGTGAGGGCGGCGGCGATCAGCGAGAGCACGGCGGCCGCGAAGCCGAAGCCGAGCAGGAAGCGGTACCAGGGCAGGTCGAACGCGTAGAACGACACGTCCATCTGGAACTGCGGGTCCTTCTGGCCGAAGGAGACGCCGTTGACCCACATCAGCCAGGTCCGCCACTGACCGGTGGCGGAGGCTCCGGCGATCAGCCCGACAAGAGCGGTGATCGCGAGGAGCACCCACTTCTTGTACGGGGCGATGCCCATCCGGTACCGGTCGAGGCTCTGCTGCTCCAGCGACATCGCGCTCAGCGGCGGGCGCAGCCGGTGCGCGAGCCAGATGTTCAGTCCGACAGCCGTGGCCATCAGCAGGCCGAAGACGGCGAACAGTCCGACCTTGGTCCACAGGGTGGTGGTGAAGACGGACGAGTAGTGAACCGAGCGGTACCAGAGCCAGTCCGTCCAGAACCCGGCGAACATGACGAACGCCATGGCCAGAACCGCCAGGACGCCCAGTGTCATAAGCAGGGTGCGGACACGCCGGGACGGCCGGCCCACTCTGATCCGTGGCCCGGTCGGGCCTCCGCCGCGGTCCGGCATCTGGAAAGCCAACGTGCGCACCTCGAAGTTCGCGGTCGTGTGAAACGGGCCCCGCGATCGTAGAGCCCACTACTGCAACTTACTGAGGCTTTACCTAGTTCCCGTCTTGGGGTCGGAAGGAGGCAGGATATTAGGCATGTCCAACGTTTCCCCTTCCACCCCATCCGATCAGCCGCCTCCGGCGTCGGGCCCGATCGCCGCGAGCCCGCTGACCCGCGCAGTGCTCGAGATCGACGAGTACGCATCCGGGCTCGGCTGGGACCAGCCGGCCAGGCTCTTCGCGCTCGTCGACACCGGGCAACTGCGCTCCCAGGAGCCGGAGCTCGCGGCCCAGCTCGGCCTCGACGGCGATGAGGCGGCCGCGCCGCTGACCCCGATCGAGCAGGACGAGATCCCGGCCGGCACCCCGCTGGACGAGTTCCTGGCCACCATCGCCTGGCCGGACGCCGTGGCCGGCTGCGCGCTCACGGTGGAGCGCCAGATGCTCCCGCCGTCGGCGGAGGCCTCCGTCCCGGACGGCCTCGACGACAAGGCCCTGACCAAGTGGGTCGCCGCCCATCCGGACCGCCAGGAGGTCCGGATGACGGTGGCGGTCCTCCGAGACGGCGCCCGCGAGTCGGCGCTGCGCCTGCGCGAGAAGGACTCCCCGAAGGAGGTCCTGACGGGCTCGGCCCTGGTCCCGGGCCTCGCGGAGGCGCTTGCGGCGACGTTCGAGGCGTAGCCAGTCCTGACGGCACGAGGAAACCGCCGTACCGGGTCGGGAGGGACCCGGTACGGCGGTTTGCCGTGGGCGGCGCGGTGCGGGCGCCCGGCGCGGCGCAGCGGCGGGCGCGGGACGGCTGGGCGCGAGGCGCGCTCGGAGCAGAGCCGCGGGCCCCGCGCGGCCGACGGCCGAGCAGGCGCGGGGCGCGCTCGGAGCAGAGCCGCAGGCAGCGGCGCAGGCGACGGCCCAGCAGGCGCGGGGCGGCCTACAGGCGCCTCGCGGGGCGGAGGAGTACCGCCGGGCGGCGTCGCCGCGGAGCCCGCCGCCCCGGGCGTCAGCTCGCCGAGCAGCCCACCAGGTCCGCCGTGTCCCCCGACTTGATCTTCTCCAGCGACTTCGCCGCGTCGTCGATCGTCTTCACCTTCACCAGCGTCAGCCCGTCCGGAATGTCCGACGCCGCCGTCGCGCAGTTCTCACTCGGCGTCAGGAAATACTTCGCGCCCGCATTGCGCGCCCCGACGAGCTTCATCTCGATCCCGCCGATCGGACCGACCTTCCCCTGGTCGTCGATCGTGCCGGTGCCCGCCACGAACTTCCCGCCCGTGAGGTCCCCCGGCGTCAGCTTGTCGACGATCCCGAGAGCGAACATCAGGCCCGCGCTGGGACCCCCCACATCCGCCAGATTGATGTCGATCCCGAACGGGAACGTGTGGTCGGTCCCGGCATGGATGCCGACGATCGCCCGGTCGCCCTTGTCCGCCTTCACCGTGGTGATGCTGACCTTCTCGGTGCCCTTGGGCTCCTTGCCCGCCTTCTCAGCCGCTGCCGCCTCCTTCGCGGGGACGATCGTGAAGACCACGTCCTCGCCGGGCTTGTGCTTCACGACCAACTTGGCCACGTCACCGGGCTCCTTCACCGCCGTGCCGTCGACGGCGCGGATGACGTCGCCCGCGTGCAGCCGGTTCTCCGAGGGCGAGTCCTTGAGGACCGTGGAGACCACGACCCGCGACTTCACCGGGATCTTCAGCTGCTTCAGCGCGGCGACCTTGGCGCTCTCCTGAGACTGGCTGAACTCCTCGGCGTTCTCCTGAGTCGACTGCTCCTCGGTCTTCCCGTCCGGGTAGAGCGTGTCGTGCGGCACCACCACGTCGTCGTGGGCCAGCCAGCCGTACACCGCCTCGACGAGGTTCATCTTGTAGTCCGCGCCGGTAACCCTGACCGTCGTCATATTGAGATGGCCGGTCGTCGGGTATGTCTTGCGGCCGGAGATCTGCAGGACCGGTTCGCCACCAGCCGCGCCGAGCGTGTTGACCGTCGGTCCGGGCGACATCTCCGAGTACGGCACGGTGATGAACACCCCTGCGCAGAGAAGCGCGATGAAAGTCAGGGTGGAGGCGAGCATCGTCGCGGTGCGGCGTGGCATGGAACGACAGTACGGGACGGGTCTGTCAGACCACCGTCGGGGACGCTGCGTACGGGGCGACTTGGCAACTGCGTACGGTCGGCGGCGGGGTCACACCCGGGTCAAGCGGCGTCAGTACCGGAGTCGGTTTTCTCCATCGCGTCGCGGAACCGCGCATAACCGGCAAGCTCGGCGACATCCCCGGTCGTCCGGTTCCGTGAAGCCCAGCCTCCCCATATCGCAGCCCCGACGGCAGCGAAAAGCGGAATCAGCAACCAGGCGAGTGCTGCCATCGCGACCTCCCTACCCTGTGAGCGAACGAAACCGGATGATCAGCAGACTAGTCATCTGCCGGTTCAACGCTCAGGCCAGGGGGGCGGTTACGCAAATCGGGGCGCATGGGAGCCGACCGGGTTTCAACGGGCTCCGATCGGCCCACCGCCTCAGCAGGCGCCGACCCACTCTTCCGTGCCGTCGGAGAATTTCTGGTGCTTCCAGATGGGCACCTCGTGCTTGAGGTCGTCGATCAGCTTCCGGCATGCCTCGAAGGCCTCCCCGCGGTGGGGGCACGACACGGCGACGACGACCGCCAGATCGCCGACTGCCAAGTCACCCACACGGTGGACGGCGGCGAGCGCCCGAACGGGGAATTCCGCCGTGACCTTCTCGGCGATACGGCGCATCTCCGCCTCGGCCGTGGGGTGGCAGGAGTACCCCAGCGTGTCGACATCGGCGCCGCCGTCGTGATTACGCACCGTGCCGACGAAGAGCGCGGTGCCTCCCGCCGCGTCGTCGCCGACGGCAGCGAAGACCTCGTCGACGGAGAGCGGGGTGTCACGGATCGCGAGCAGGCGGATGGGGTCGTTCGCCGCTTGCTCGCCGGGGTGGTCGTACCTGCTTGCCATGCCGTCCATCGTGCCGTACGCCACTGACATCGCGGAATAGCCCATTCGCCCGGCCGGGAACACGCCTCCTTGGAGCCTCCTACAGACGCCGCCGCGCCTTGCGCGCCCGCCGCACCAGCGCGGCCGTACCGAGCAGCGCGACCGTCGCTCCCGCGGCACCCGCTGCGGTCGCGTCCTTGCGGCCGAGGCGGCGGCCGGCCACCGTGTGGCGGCCCTCCACCTCCTCCAGCAGCGCGGCGAGGACCTCCTCATTCGTCCACTGGGGACGCCATCCCGCGTCGTGGAGGCGGCTCACACTGACCACCCAGGGGTGCATGGTGTACGCCAGGTCCCCGGCCGGGGACGGGGTGAGGCCGATCCGGTGCAGCCGGGCCGCCGCGCCCAGGGCGATCGCCGAGGGCAGCTCCATCCGGCGGATGCCGCTGAGCTCCTCGACCTCCTCCTGCTCCAGCCAGCCGTCGCAGCCGACCGCCAGCTCGCCGTCCACCTTCTCCAGCGCGGCATACTCCAGTGCGCTCACCAGGTCCTCGACATGGCAGAACTGCCAGGTGGGACGGGATCCGGCGACCACAAGGAGCCGTGGTGACTCGAAGTAGCGGGTCAGCGCGGTGTCAGTACCGCCCACCAGGACGGCGGGCCTTACCACCGTGACGTTGAGCCCGGGGTGGGCGCGCGGCGCACGGCGGCTCAGGCGTTCGATCTCCAGCAGGTCGCCGACACCCGTGGCCTCGGCGGTGGCGCGCAGTTCCGCGTCCTCCGAGAGAGGGATGTCATTGTCCGGCAGCGCGCCGTACACCATCGCCGAGGTGCACAGGACGACCCGGTGGACACCGGCGGCCGCCGCGGCGGTCAGCACGGTCTGTGTACCGCGCACGTTGTACGCGGTACGGGCGGCGGAGTCGGTCTCAAGGTCGAGGTTGAGCGCCAGGTGTACCACCACGTCCGCGCCGCGCAGTTTCTCGGCGATGGCCGGATCGCGCACGTCGAGAATGTGCCACTGCGCCTCGAAAACCTCGCCCCGGCGCTCGTCGATCGCGATGACCTGCTTGATCTCCTCGGACGCGGCGAGACGCCGGGTGAGCAGGTCGCCGACGCCCGAGGCGGCACCGGTGACCGCGACGACGGGACCACGGCCGGCCGACCCGCGACCTGAGGTCTGGGTTGAGGGGTTTCGCGCTGCGCGAACCTGCGGATCTGGGGAACTCACCAGGCGTCTCCAGCGGTTGTCTTCAGTACGAACGCGAATGACGCGTGCGCACCAGGTGGCGTCCATCCTGCCGCAGGCCAAGAGTCGGCGGAGCACCCGAGCCCATATGCGGCCCGGATGTCTACGCTGGGTGGTGTTGTCGGGCATTCGCCGTCGGCAGGAAGCCGGCGGCCCTACGAGCCGAGGAACCCCGTGAGTGACACCCCATTCGGATTCGGCCTTCCGCCGGAGGAGCCGGAGAACGGCGACGAGGGCAAGAAGAAGGATCCCGCCGGAGGTGGACAGGGCTCCGGCGGGCCGTCCCCGGCAAATCCTTTCGGTTTCGGGGAAGGCGCGGACAATCCGTTCGCCGCGATGTTCGGCTCCCTGAACCCCAATGACCTGGGCGCGGCGTTCCAGCAGCTCGGCCAGATGCTCAGCTACGAGGGCGGTCCCGTGAACTGGGACATGGCCAAGCAGATCGCGCGCCAGACGGTCTCGCAGGGCACACAGGACGGCACCAAGGACGAGAGCGTGGGCCCGGCCGAGCGGACCGCGGTCGAGGAGGCCGTGCGCCTCGCCGATCTGTGGCTGGACAGCGTGACGTCCCTGCCCTCCGGGGCGAGCACCGCCGTGGCGTGGAGCCGCGCGGAGTGGGTCGAGGCGACGCTGCCCGCGTGGCAGCAGCTTGTCGATCCGGTCGCCGAGCGCGTCGGCCTGGCCATGGGCGATGTGCTGCCGGAGGAGATGCAGGCCATGGCGGGCCCGCTGATCGGCATGATGCGCTCCATGGGCGGCGCGATGTTCGGCCAGCAGATCGGGCAGGCCGTGGGTGTGCTGGCGGGCGAGGTGGTCGGCTCGACCGACATCGGCCTGCCGCTCGGCCCGGCCGGCAAGGCCGCGCTGCTGCCGCTGAACATCGAGACGTTCGGCAAGGACCTCGGCGTGCCGAAGGAGGAGGTGCGGTTGTATCTCGCCCTGCGCGAGGCCGCCCACCAGCGGCTCTTCGCCCATGTGCCGTGGCTGCGGTCGCATCTGTTCGGCGCGGTCGAGGCGTACGCCCGCGGGATCAAGGTCGACACGACCAAGCTGGAGGACGTGGTCGGCCAGTTCGACCCCACACACCCCGAGCAGCTGCAGGAGGCCCTCCAGCAGGGCATGTTCCAGCCGGAGGACACCGCGGAGCAGAAGGCGTCGCTGGCCCGTCTGGAGACCGCGCTCGCTCTGGTGGAGGGCTGGGTGGACGCGGTGGTGCACGAGGCCGCGTCGAGGCGGCTGGCCTCGGCGGACGCCCTGCGCGAAACGCTGCGCAGGCGCCGCGCTTCCGGCGGTCCCGCCGAGCAGACCTTCGCGACCCTGATCGGCCTTCAGTTGCGTCCGCGCCGGCTGCGGGACGCCTCCAGGCTGTGGGCCTCGCTCACCGACGCGCGGGGTGTGGACGGGCGTGACGGCCTGTGGGAGCACCCGGACATGCTGCCGACGGCCACCGATCTGGACGACCCGGACGGCTTTGTCCACCGTGAGCAGCTCGACTTCTCGGAGCTGGACAAGATGCTCGGCGAGGCGGCAGGCGGCGGGAAGCCGAAGCTCGACAAGGACACGGACCTCGGCAAGGACGACCAGGGCGACAAGGACGACAAGGACGACAAGGAGCAGTGAGCCTGCACGACGACGCCGTTCTCGTACTGAAGAGCTACGAGCATCAGGAGGAGCTGCGACAGCTCTATCTGGACCACCTGGCAGCGCACCCGGACGGGATGTGGAAGGCCTGTGAGGCCGGGCATGTCACGGCGAGCGCGCTGGTCGTCGAACCGGAGCACGGGCGGGTGCTGCTGACGCTGCACAAAAAGCTCGGCATGTGGCTGCAGATGGGCGGCCACTGCGAGCCGGGTGACGCGACGCTTGCGGACGCCGCGATGCGCGAGGCCACGGAGGAGTCCGGGATCCGCGGGCTGACGCTGCTGCCCGGCGGTCCTGTGCGACTGGACCGGCATGCGATTCCGGCGCCCTGCCACTGGCATCTCGATGTGCAGTACGCGGCGATGGCGCCGGCCGGGGCGGCCGAGGAGATCAGCGAGGAGTCGCTGGATCTGCGCTGGTTCGCGTACGACGAGGTGGCGGACGTGGCCGACGAGTCGGTCGTACGACTGCTGGATCGTACGCGCACAGCACTGTGACTGAGCACGGGTAAGGGGCGGTCTCCATGGAGACCGCCCCTTACCCGTGCGTCCTTACCCGTGCGCCCTTGCTCGTCAGTTCCAGGCGTTGTTCTGGTTCTGAGCGTGGGCGCCTTGCTGGCCCACGCCGTACTGCGCGCGCAGGCCCTGCCCGATCTCCGTGCCCTGTGGCGGCATGACCTCGCTGGGCTGCACAAGGGCGAAGCCCTGGCCGAGGAAGCTCAACTCCCAGCCCTCACCTGT
Source organism: Streptomyces sp. V1I1 (assembly GCF_030817355.1). Classification (NCBI taxonomy): domain Bacteria; kingdom Bacillati; phylum Actinomycetota; class Actinomycetes; order Kitasatosporales; family Streptomycetaceae; genus Streptomyces; species Streptomyces sp. V1I1. The sequence goes on from NZ_JAUSZH010000001.1 coordinate 2,794,368, forward strand.
GTTGCCGCGCCTTCGCCGTACTCCGGACGAATGCGTCTGCGCCTGCATCTGCACCCGCAGTGCTGAGGACCAGGCGACAATCGCGTCGGCGTCCGCATTGACGTACTTGTCCGGCGTGACCTGCATCATCAGCGGCTGGCCCGAGGTCATCAGCGCGACCTTGCCCCTGCCGGAGACATTGAGCTGGTACTTCCCGGAGCCGGAGATTCCGTACTGGCTGTCCACCGCGATGACCTCGGTGTGCAGCGTGGAGTCCAGCGCCAGGACGTAGGCGCTGTCGACCGTCATGCCCTCGTTGTCGACGTCCACGACATGGATGTACTGGGCGAGGTTGGCGAAATAGACGGTGCCCTGCCCGGAACAGCGCATCAGGTCCAGGCCCTCACCGGTGTTGGCACGGGCCCGCCGCTGATTGTTCGTCTGGTACTCGCCGTCGAAGTCGACAAGCCCTTGGTACGCGACCATGGCGCCCTTGCGGGCGAGGATGTCGTCGTGGCCCGTCAGCGCGACCCGCAGCAGCTGCGGGTTCTGCACGACGTACCGGTCCTGGGACTGCTGTTCCGTGTAGCTGAAAAGCGGACTCTGCATGGTGTGTTCTCGCTCCCCCTCAGTTCCGGATCCGCAGGCGGTCGGTACTGTCCTCGCTCGGCTGTACGACGACGATGCCCTGGCCCGAGAAGGCCATCTGGTACGCCTCACCGCTGCCCCGCCCGACCAGCGAGGACGCCTTGAAGCTGCGCTTGCCCTTCACCTTGAGGTTCGGGGACCAGGCGACAAGGGCGTCCGGGTCGACGTATGTCTCGTCCTCGCCACGGCCGCAGTCGACGACGATCGGGGTGCCGCGCGAGGTGAGGGCCACCCAGCCGGTGCCCGAGATCTCCACGTTCCACAGGCCCTGGCCGGCCAGCTTGGCCAGGCCCTTGACCCGCTCGACGCCCCACTGGAGGTGCGCGTCGAAGGCCAGCACATTGGTGCCGTTGACCGAGATCGAGTCGTTGTTGAGGTTGATGACGACCACGTCCGCGCCGTAGTCGGCGAGGTAGAGCAGTCCGTCACCGGAGCACTTCATGATGGGCGCGCCTTCGCCGGTCACCCACTGGGAGGCGATCTGGCGGACGGCGGGCGGGTTCGGCTCGTACTGCACGAAGCCTTCGTAGGCGACCATCGAGCCGGTGCGTGCGTACAGGTCCTGGCCACTGGCCATGGCGACCTTGAGCATGGTGCGGCCGTGGTTCTCCATCCGGGCCGCGATCGGGGTCGGGGCGAAGCCCGCGAGTTGCTGGTTCATTTCTTCGGGCTCCCTCAGACCTCGTACGGCTGGACGACGATGAAGTTGCCGGGGGCGCCCCGGAACTGGAGGTTGACGGTCTCTCCGCTGTGCCCCGGGTACGCGTTGCGCCGCAGCCGGACCTGGCTGGAGAGGATCACCTGGGACGCGGACGACCAGGCGACGACGGCATTGCAGTCGGCGAAGGTGGTCGGTGTGACCGGGAGGACCACGGGGACACCGTGGGTCTTCACGACGACCGTGCCGGTGCCCTGGAACTGCATGGTGAACAGGGCGCCGCCGGGGATGCCGTGGCCCTCGATCCTGCGGATCTCGTGCTGCAACGACTCGTCGAACGCGAGGACGTTCTCCGCGGAGACGCAGATGCCGTCACCCTGCAGCTCGATGGAGTGCAGATGCGATCCGTTCTCGGCGAGGAAGACCTGGCCGCGGCCGCTGCAGCGCATCAGCTGCATCTCCTGGCCGGTCGCATTGCCGACGATGCGCCCGGCGAAGCCGGCGCCCTTGTAGCTGAAGTCGACCTTGCCCTGGTACATCACCATGCTGCCCTGGCGGGCGAGGACGGGCGTGCCACCCATGGTCAGGTCGACCCGCATGAGCTGCTGGTTCTGCGGGGTCCAGCGCTGGCCGGTGGGGGTCTCTCGGTAGGGCTGCAGGGCGGCCTGGAGACCGGCGCCGGTCGCCGGGGCTCCCTGGGGAACACTTTGCGGGACGCCCGGAGCCTGCTGTCCGTAAGGGGACGGTGCCGGCTGTCCGTACGGCGAAGGCGCACCCGGCGGGACCTGGCCAGGCATCTGGCCAGGAGCTTGGCCCGGCACCTGGCCGTACTGAGGCGGCTGTCCGTACGGGGTCATGGGAGCCGCGATGGTGGGCGCGGCGTGCATCTGCGGGTTCGGCTGCTGAGGGGCGGGGGCCGGTGCCGGGGCCTGGGCGGCCGGTGCGCCGAAGGAGGGCGCGGGCTGCGGCACTTGGGGCGCCTGCGGTGCCTGCGGTGCGGCAGGTGCGCCGAACGCCGGGGGCGCGGTGGCCTGCGCGGGCGGTGCGAACGACGGCGCGGCGCCCTGCGGCTGCTGCGCGGCCGGTTGCTCCTCGGCGACCTCGCCGCCGAAGTTCTTGAGCAGCGCGTCGAGTCCGCCGTCGAAGCCCTGGCCGACGGCGGTGAAGCGCCACACGTCCTTGAGGTAGAAGTCGCCGAGCATCACGGCGCGCTCGGTGGTGAACTCCGAGCCGTTGAAGGCGTACCGGACGACCTCTTCGCCGCCCGCGACGATGCGGATGTAGCCGGGGCCGACGTTCGACATCTGCCCCGCGCCGTCGATCGTCGCGGTGAACGAGAGCCTGTGGATGTTCGCCGGAATGCGGTCGAGAGTGACGCGGAAGGACTCGGTGTCACCGGCCTGCGCGCCGAGCAGCTGAATGGACTCCTCGGGCGACTTCGGCTGGTTGAAGAAGATGAAGTACCGGTCGTCCGAGAGCTGCTCGTTGGCGTCGAGTCCGAAACAGCTGATGTCGAAGGTCAGCCCAGGAGCGGCGATCTGCACACCTACGTACAGATCCGTTCCCGGCGTGAGATCACTGATCTTGGCCTTGTGGCCGCGTTGGAATTCCCTGGCCATGCGTAACGACCGTCCCCCATCCCGAATGTGAATGCGTCGCGTCAGGCTAACGGCTGAGTGCGACATTGAGCCAAGCCGGTACACATTCGGTACAGGACCGTCGACAGTTACTCTCCGCGCGCTGCGGGCAAATGCGGCAGCCGGTCGGCGGCGACGACGCCCTCGAGATAGCCCCGCGCCCGCTCGGTGCGGGGATACGCCTCGAGGAGCCGCCAGAACCGCGGCCCGTGCCCCGGCACGAGGAGATGGGCAAGCTCATGGACGAGCACATAGTCAACGACGTACTCGGGCATCCCCTGCAGGCGGTGCGAGAGGCGGATACTGCCCTCGGCCGGGGTGCACGAGCCCCAGCGGGTGTTCTGATTCGTCACCCATCTCACGGATGTCGGTCTTGCGCGTTCGTCGAAGTACTGGGCGGACAAGCGCTCGGCGCGCTCGGCCAGTTCGGTGTCGCCGAGGATGCGCTTGCTCTCCTGGGCGGCGAGTTTGTCGAGCATCACGCTGACCCAGCGCTGCTCCTCCGCCTCCGACATCCGGGCGGGGATGAGCACGATGGTCCGGTCGCCCTCCCGATAGGCCGAGACCGTTCTGCTGCGCCGGGCGCTCCTGCGGACCTCGACCGCGCTCGTCGCCGATCCGCGAGGCGGTCGGTTTGTCGCGCTGCGCTGTTGACTTCCGGCGCTGTGCGGTGGGCCCTCTCCGACAAGGCGAGGGGGTGGGGTCTCCCCAGCGAAGCGAGGGGACTGGTCGACGGACACGCCCCGACGTTACCCGCTGCCAGTGGAGGAAGTCCCGCCTCCGGGACGGTTCGAGCTTGATCCACTCCATGGCGTGCACCATTTGAACGACTAATACCCGGTGCCTGTGGATAACTTTTCACACCCATCGTCGCGACCGTGCATTCTGACAACAGATCGCGGAGAGATCCGACAACACTTCAACGGAGGAAGTGGACGGGGGAAGTGGATATGCATCCGATGGTGAAGCCTGCCCTCAGGCGGGCATGGCGGGAGCGGCAGACCGTGCAGTTCGGGGTTACTCCCGCGCACGCGGTGATGGTCGGCCCGGTGGACACGGCGACCGGCGCCCTGCTCGAGCTGCTGGACGGGACCAGGGGGCTGCCGCTGCTGCGTGAGGAGGCGCGGGCGATAGGGCTGCCGGACGGACAAGTGGACGCTCTGGTGAAGCGGTTGACGTCGGCCGGTCTGCTCGACGATCCGACGGCAGGCGGTCCTGCGGCCGATGCGTTACGGAATCGGGCCGGTGCTCTCGACCGGCTGCGCCCCGATCTGGCGTCGCTCTCCGTCGTCCATCCGGAACCGGGCGGCGGGACGGCGCGCCTGACGGCCCGGCGGGCGATGCGCGTCCAGGTCCGGGGCGCGGGCCGGGTGGGCGCGACGGTCGCCGCGGTGCTGTCCGCCTCCGGGCTGGGCCGGGTCGAGGTGCTGGACGGCGGGTGTACGGAGCCGTGGGATGTGGCGCCCGGCGGGCTGCCGCCGGAGGCGGTCGGTGAGCGGCGCGACGCGGCGGCCCGACAGCTGGTGCGGCGGTGCGCGCCCGACCGCCCGCCGCGCGCGGCCGAGTCGGCGGGTCCGGGCACGGGCGAGCCCGGCCTTTCCCTGGTCGTGGTGGCGCCGCGGGACGGGCTGGCGGCCTATGCGCCCGACCCGGCAGCGGCCGAGGGCTGGATCGCCACCGGGACACCCCATCTGTACGCGGGAGTTGTGGAAGGGACCGGAGTGGTGGGCCCGCTGGTGCTGCCCGGGGGCACGGCCTGCGCCGGCTGTCTGGAGCTGGGCCGGGCGGACCGCGACCCGGGCAGGCCCAGGCTGCTCGCGCAGTGGCGCTCGGGCCGCCGTCGCAGCGCGGTGCCGGCCTGCGATGTCGCCCTGGCCACGGCTGTGGCGGGGTTGACCGCGGCGCATGCGCTGTCGTTCCTCGACGGGGAGCTGCCCGCGAGTACGGGAGCGCGATGGGAGGCGTCACTGCCGCTGCTGGAGTGGCAGTCGGAGAGCATCACGCCGCAACTCGACTGTGTCTGCAGCGCGTATGGGAAGAGTGAGAGGGAGCACACCTCAGGGTTCGGGCCGCTGCACGAGACAATGGCCGGGTAACCGCCGTCAATGAAGTAATGCCGTCAGGCACACGCGGCACGGCTGTCTGGGATTTGGAGGGGCGCATGTCTGATCTTCCCCGGAAGGCGGTCACCCGGACCGCCAAGTTGGCCGCACTGCCACTGGGCTTCGCCGGGCGTGCCACTTGGGGTCTGGGCAAGCGGATCGGCGGGAAGTCCGCGGAGATCGTGGCCAGGGAACTGCAACAGCGCACGGCGGAGCAGCTGTTCAAGGTGCTCGGCGAGCTCAAGGGCGGTGCCATGAAGTTCGGGCAGGCCATGTCCGTCTTCGAGTCGGCGCTCCCCGAGGAGATCGCGGGCCCCTACCGCGCGGCCCTCACCAAGCTCCAGGACGCGGCACCCCCGATGCCGACGCGTACGGTCCACACGGTCCTGGAGGAGCGGCTGGGTGCTCAGTGGCGGGAGCTGTTCCTCAATTTCGAGGACAAGCCGTCGGCCGCCGCATCCATCGGCCAGGTGCACCGGGCGGTGTGGCACGACGGGCGCGAGGTCGCGGTGAAGGTGCAGTACCCGGGGGCGGGGGAGGCGTTGTTGTCCGATCTGACGCAGCTCAGCCGCTTCGCCCGGCTGCTGGGTCCGCTGATCCCGGGCATGGACATCAAGCCGCTGATCGCCGAGCTCCGTGACCGGGTGTCGGAGGAGCTGGACTATGAGCTGGAGGGACAGGCACAGCGGGAGCATGCGGCGGAGTTCGCGGACGATCCGGATGTGCTGGTGCCGGATGTGGTGCACCAGTGCGACCAGGTGCTGGTGACCGAGTGGATCGACGGGATCCCGCTGGCCGAGGTGATCGCCGACGGCACGGACGAGCAGCGGGACCGGGCGGGCCAGCTGCTGGCCCGCTTCCTCTTCTCGGGCCCGGCCCGCACGGGGCTGCTGCACGCGGATCCGCACCCGGGAAACTTCCGGCTGCTCCCGGAGGAGGACGGCGAAGGCTGGCGGCTCGGAGTGCTGGACTTCGGCACGGTGGACCGACTGCCCGGCGGGCTGCCGCCGACCATCGGCGAGTGTCTGCGGATGACGCTGGAGGGCGAGGCCGAAGGGGTCTACGAGCTGCTGCGCCAGGAAGGCTTCGTCAAGAAGACCATAGAGCTCGACCCGGACGCAGTGCTCGAGTATCTGGTGCCGATCATCGAGCCGGCGGAGGCGGAGGAGTTCACCTTCACCCGGAGCTGGATGCGCACCCAGGCGGCCCGGATCGCGGATATCCGCTCCCCCGCGCATCAGCTGGGAAAGCAGCTCAATCTGCCGCCCTCGTATCTGCTGATCCACCGGGTGACGCTGAGCACGATCGGCGTGCTGTGCCAGCTGAACGCGACGGTGCGGCTGCGGGACGAACTCGAGTCGTGGGTGCCCGGTTTCCTGCTGGAGGACGAGGAGGACGTCAGGGCGGTCGAGGCTCAGGCCTGAGTGTTCACCGCCGCGGGCCGAGCGCGCCAACAGCCGGCGGCGGTCAGCGGGAGGCGGTCACCACCAGGCCGAGTCGAGCCTGCCCTCGATCGCCCTGATGTTGGCGCGTGCGCAGTCGTCGCAGAAGTAGTGACGAGTGCCGTTCTCCACGGAGCAGGTCCAGGTGGGCGGTGGTCCCTCGGCGACGGCGCCGCAGTGGGAACACACGATGCTCTCGGCACCCGGCTGCGCAGGGTGAGGAGTCTGCTGCTGGTCCACGTCGTGACGATAGCCCCGTCGGGGACCAGTCGCAGGGACAACGCACCGCGGGGACCGGTCCGTTCGGACCGGCCCCCGGGTCAGTGTGTGCTGTCAGTGCCTTGATTGCGGTCAGTGCATGACGGCCATGGCCAGTGCGCGGCGGGCACGCATCGACGCGCGCTCGGCGCGGCGCTGCATCCGCCGGGCGGCGACCAGGCGCACGGCCTGGCGTTCCGCGTCGGCTTCCCGCAGGCGCTCGTGCATATGCGCACGAGCCATGGCTTCTGGGATGAGTTGCATCTCACGGGTCCTGTTCTGACGCGAGGCGTTCGCGCCGATGGTGGTGACGTCTGGGGTGGCGGAGCCGGACGGCTCGCTCGTGGAAGAGGTCATTGGGGCCAGCTTCTGGGGATCGTGCGTGATGGGTCGGTCGATGGTTCCGATGGCGGTCATGCCGCGACCGGGTTCTTGCGCGGGCGACCACGCGGCCGCTTGCGGGCGACGACCACGCCCTGGATGAAGAGCTCTCCGCCCCAGACGCCCCACGGCTCACGCCGCTCCTTGGCGCCCGCAAGGCAGGCCTCCATCAGCGGGCAGGTACGGCAGAGGGACTTGGCGTACTCGACGTCGGCCGGCGACTCGGCGAAGAAGACCTCCGGGTCGTAGGAACGGCAGGGGACGGGTACGCCGAGGTTCTCGATGGCGTCGTCGAGCGCGGTGAGCGCAGTGAGCGGAGTCAAGGTGGAGTCCTCCGTGTGGGCGGGCGGGGGGATCGTCTCGGAAGGCGGTACGGACGGGGCGTGCGCTTCGAGTTGCACGGTGGTGTCGTTCCTCGTCTGGTCGGTCCGGCCTGTTGGCCGGGTGTCGGCTTGGTACCGGGTGCTTCTTGTCCCGAGGCCCCTTCGCTCCGTCCGCCCCGTTCGGGGAAAACAGAAGGGCCGCGGATCCCGGGTGGGGTTCCGCGGCCCTGAAGGCGCCGGCCTGATCTGGATCAGGCTGGATCACTCCAGGGTTCGAGCCCACGGAAGGCCCACATCGTGTGGTGCTGCGTCTGCTGCTTCTTGGTGCCGGCACTGGCTGCCGCAAAGGCATAGGCCCGAGCCTTTGCCGTTGCTACTGCTGCTTCCAGTGCCTTGGTCGGTCGCTCATTGCGCTCCATGCCGGGCAGTCCGCCCAGACCGGAGACCGGAAGCGCGGCGGCGACGCCGGACACACCGGTGCCGTTGAACGCCGCGGAGAAGCCGAGCGAGCAGGCGGAGACGACCGAGCGATCGGTCATTTTGGCGGTGCTGATGAAGCTGGTGTTGATGCTGATCACTGGAATCGCCTCCTCTCGGCGTCTAAGGACCGGCCGAGGCCAGTCACGCGTATTCGGATAAGTACAGCACGAGGACAGGGCTTCAGAGAAGTCGCTGTTCCCGTGGTTAAGAACCTATGGGGCTTGCTGGGGCGGGCGCAAACTATTTTTTCGACGAGTTTGTATCAGTCCTCTTCGCCGTCTCCCACAACCTCCTGACCTGCGCAGATGGTCAGCACATCGGCTCCGAAACGCTCGAGCTTGCGTCCACCGACACCGGAGATCTGGGCCAACTCCCCCTCGCTGCCCGGCACGGCCTCGGCGATCGCCATCAGTGTCTTGTCGGTGAAGACGCAGTACGCGGGCTGGCCCAGCTCCTTCGCCTGGTCCGCACGCCAGTCGCGCAGGCGCTCGTACAGCGCCTCGTCCATGTCGGAGGGGCAGTCCTCGCAGCGCATCAGTTTCATTTCGCCCGCGTCGGTGAGCGTCTTGCCGCAGACCCGGCACAGCACAGGGCCTCGCGGCTTGCGGCGGCCGCCGCTGCCGCGCTCGATGCCACCGCCACCGCCCGCGCCGCGTGCGCCGGGTGCCACGGAGCCCGGCCGCATCCCGTTCAGGAAGCGGGTGGGCCGGCGGGAGGCGCGGCCGCCTGGTGAGCGGGACAGCGCCCAGGAGAGGCAGAGATGGAGCCGGGCGCGGGTGACGCCGACATAGAGCAGTCGGCGCTCCTCCTCGACCTGCTCGTCGGTCTTGGCGTAGGTGATCGGCATCATGCCCTCGGTGAGGCCGACCAGGAACACGGCGTCCCACTCCAGGCCCTTCGCCGAGTGGAGCGAGGCGAGGGTGACGCCCTGAACGGTGGGGGCGTGCTGGGCCGCGGCGCGCTCGTCCAGCTCGGCCACCAGATCGCCGAGGCTCGCGTCCGGCTTGACCCGTACATAGTCCTCGGCGAGGCGGACCAGCGCGGCCAGGGACTCCCAGCGATCGCGCACCGCTCCCGATCCGGCGGGCGGCTCGGTGGTCCAGCCCTTGGTGGAGAGCACAGCCCGGACCTGGGAGGGGAGGTCACCGGCGTCGTCGAGCAGGGAGTCGTTGCCACCGGCGCGGGCCGCGCCGCGCAGGGCGACTCCCGCCTCCCGTACTTCCTGGCGTTCGAAGAAGCGCTCGGCGCCGCGCAGTTGGTACGGGACTCCGGCGTCGGCGAGCGCCTGCTCGTAGACCTCCGACTGGGCGTTGATCCGGTAGAGCACGGCGATCTCGCCGGCCGGGACGCCCGCGGCGATCAGGTCGCGGATCCGACGGGCGGTGCCCTCGGCCTCGGCCGGTTCGTCCGCGTACTCGGTGTAGGCGGGGTCGGGGCCGGCTGAGCGCTGCGAGATCAGTTCGAGGCGGTGCTCGGCGGCGCGGCCGTGCGCCTGGCTCAGCAGGCCGTTGGCGAGATGGACCACCTGGGGAGTGGAGCGGTAGTCACGGACCAGCTTGACGACGGTCGCACTGGGGTGGCGGGTGCGGAAGTTCAACAGGTGGTCGGGGGTGGCGCCGGTGAAGGAGTAGATCGTCTGGCTGGCGTCGCCGACGACGCAGAGGCTGTCGCGGTCGCCGAGCCACAGGTCGAGCATCCGCTGCTGGAGCGGGCTGACGTCCTGGTACTCGTCCACCACGAAGTGCTGGTACTGGCGGCGGATCTGGTCGGCGATGTCGTGCCGGTCCTGGAGGATGCCGACCGTGAGGAGCAGGACATCCTCGAAGTCGATCACCGAGCGGTCGCGCTTGAGCTGCTCGTACATCCCGTAGATCTGGCTGATCTCGGCCGGGTCGCGCGGGGCGTCGCGGTGCGATTTGGCGACCGCGGCCGGATAGTCGGCGGGCACGGTCTGGGTGACCTTGGCCCACTCGATCTCGCTCGTGACGTCCCGCAGCTCATTGCGGTCGAGTCGGATGCGGCAGCGGGCCGAGGCCTCGGCGACCAGCTGGATCTTGCGCTCGAGGAGGCGGGGCATGTCGCCGCCGACCGCCTTCGGCCAGAAGAACTGGAGCTGGCGCAGCGCTGCAGAGTGGAACGTACGCGCCTGGACGCCGCCCGCGCCGAGCTGGCGCAGTCGGCCCCGCATCTCGCCCGCGGCGCGGTTGGTGAAGGTGACGGCCAGCACACTGGCGGGCTGGAGTATGCCCGCGCGCACTCCGTACGCGATGCGGTGGGTGATCGCGCGCGTCTTGCCCGTGCCGGCGCCTGCCAGCACGCACACCGGACCGTGCAGGGCCGTCGCCACTTCGCGCTGCTCGGGGTCGAGCCCGTCGAGCACCGCGTCCGCCGACTCGGGGACCTGTGGGAAAAGAGAGGAGTGCGTTGCTGCTGTCACACCGCCATGCTGCCAGGTCGGCAGAGATGGGTGCGGCCGTTGTCCACAGAGGGCCGGGGGCGGTCGTACTAATGCGGGAATGGCGGCCAGATCACGTACGTTCTACGCCGTGCGAACACGCACGAGCACGCATCGACCACGCATCGAGCGCGCACGAGCCGACTCGCACGACCGAGACGAACGAGACGGACGAGACAGAGGAGCGCGAGAAACCATGCAGGGGACTGTGACGATGTACAGCACCACGTGGTGCGGCTACTGCCGTCGGCTGAAGAGCCAGATGGACCGCGAAGGCATCACGTACAACGAGATCAACATCGAGCAGGACCCGCATTCCGCGGCCTTCGTCGAGAAGGCCAACGGGGGCAACCAGACCGTCCCGACCGTGCTCTTCGCGGACGGTTCGACGCTGACCAACCCCTCGCTGGCCCAGGTCAAGCAGAAGATCGGCGTCTGAGCGGGGGACCGCTCAGGCCATATCTCCGGGCTTCGGCAACGGCTTGCCGTACCAGAGCTCGATCAGGCGGGCCGCAATCGAGATCCCGTAGGGAGGCAACACCTCCCCGGACTCGAATGCGGCCCGCAGGTCTTCCCGGGAGAACCAGCGCGCCTCGTGGATCTCTTCGCCGTCGACGTCGATCTCGGAGGATGTCGCCCGCGCCATGAAGCCGAGCATCAGGCTGGACGGGAAGGGCCAGGGCTGGCTGGCGATGTACTCGACATCGCCGACCGTGACGCCCGCCTCCTCGAAGACCTCGCGGCGCACCGACTGCTCGATCGACTCACCCGGCTCGACGAATCCCGCCAGGGTGGAGAAGCGCCCTTCCGGCCAGTGCACCTGGCGGCCCAGCAGCGCGCGGTCCTCCTCGTCCGTGACGAGCATGATCACGGCGGGGTCGGTACGGGGGTAGTGCTCCGCCCCGCATGCCTGGCAGCGGCGGATGTGGCCCGCGGCCGCGATGACCGTGCGCTCGCCGCAGCGTGAGCAGAAGCGGTGCAGCCGCTGCCAGTTCTCCAGTGCCACGGCGTGCACCAGGAGTCCCGCGTCGCGCGGGGAGAGCAGCAGTCCGGCCTCGCGCAGGCCTGCGGGGCGGGCCGACTGGTCCATGCGGCCGGGCAGGGCGTCCTTCTGCAGCGCGAAATAGCGCACGCCGGCTTCGTCGGTGCCGAGGAAGTAGCGGTGGGTCTCGGTGACGGGGGCCTCGAAGGCCGGGGTCATGACCAGTTCGGTGCGGCCGTCGGGGGTGTCGTCGACCAGCACCTGGCCGCCCGAGACCACGAAGACCCGGGTCGTCGGGTGGCTCCACGCCGCCGCCAGCCAGGCCTCGTCGAGGCGGTGGTGCGCCTCGCGGTCGATACCGCTCGGCGCGGTGAGACCGATCGGCGCGGTGAGATCGATCGTGCGGTGTGTGATGCCGTTGCTGGTGGTGCTCACAGGTACTTCCAACTCCCCCGAGTGGATTGGATGGCGGTTCAGCGGAGGGCGGCGGCGAGGTCGCCCCACAGGTGGGCAGTCGTCTCCACACCCTTGATGAGCAGGTCCAGTTCGACCTTCTCGTTGGGCGCGTGCCAGCCGTCGGACGGTACGGAGATGCCAAGAAAGAGCACGGGGGCCGCGAGCACGTCCTGAAGATCTGCGGCGGGGCCCGATCCGCCCTCGCGGGTGAAGCGGATCTTCCGTCCGTCGAAGGCGCGGCTCATCGCCCGTACGACCGACTGCAGGGCCGGGTGGTCCAGCGGCGTCAGACAGGGGCGGGTCGAGGCGCCGAAGGTGATCTCGTGGCGGATACCGGCCGGCACCTGGGCCGCGACCCAGTCGCCGATCGCCTGCTCGATCTTCTCCGGGTGCTGGCCCGCGACCAGACGGAACGTGAGCTTCAGCTGGGCGGATGACGGGATGATCGTCTTGCCGCCGAGGCCCTGGTAGCCGCCGCCGATGCCGTTGAGCTCGGCCGTCGGGCGGGCCCAGATGCGCTCCAGCGTGGAGTAGCCGGCCTCGCCGAGCGTGGCGTGCGACTTGGCGGTGTTCAGCCAGGACGCCTCGTCGAAGGGGAGCTCGGCGAACAGCTCGCGCTCGGCGTCAGTGAGCGGCTCGATGCCGTCGTAGAAGCCGGGGATGGTGACGTGCTCGTCGGCGTCGTGCAGCGCCGCGACAAGACGGGCGGCGACGGTGGCCGGGTTGGGTACCGCGCCACCGAACGAACCGGAGTGGATGTCCTGGTCGGGGCCGTACAGCTCGATCTCGCAGTCTGCGAGGCCGCGCATTCCGGTGCAGACGGTGGGGGTCGTCTCGGACCACATGCCGGTGTCGGACACGATCACGGTGTCGGCTGCGAGGCTGGCGGAGTTGGCCTCGACCAGGGCACGGAAGTTCGGCGATCCCGACTCCTCCTCGCCCTCGATCAGCAGCTTGAGATTGACCGCCGGTGCGGTGCGTCCGGTGACGGCGAGGTGGGCCCGTACGCCCAGGGTGTGGAAGAAGACCTGCCCCTTGTCGTCCGCCGCGCCGCGCCCGTACATCCGGCCGTCGACGATCTGCGGCTCGAAGGGGTCCGTGTGCCAGCCGTCCTCACGGGCGGCGGGCTGGACGTCGTGGTGGCCGTAGACCAGGACGGTGGGCGCATCCGGGTCGCCGGACGGCCACTCGGCGAAGACCGCGGGGGCACCGGGGGTGGGCCAGACCTCGGTGACCGGGAAGCCGGTCTCCTTGAGCTTGGCCGCGAGCCAGTCGGCACTGCGCCGGACGTCCGCCGCATGGTTGGGCTGGGCCGACACGGACGGGATGCGCAGCCAGTCGGCGAGGTCGTCCAGGAAGGCAGCGCGGTGCTGCTCGATGTACGTACGGACGGCGCTGTCCGGGGTGTCGCTCATGCACCTGAGCCTAACGGGCGCGGGTGACTGTCTCGTCGGCCGTCTCGCCCAGCAGGATGCGCTCCAGCTCGGCCCGGGCGGGGAGAGGGTCGGGGCGGACGATCTCTCCGGTGCGTACGTAAACGAACGCGGCGTTGACGGCTTCGAGGGGGATGTCGTGCTGCTCGGCCCAGGCGAGCCGGTAGATGGCTAGCTGGAGGGGGTCGGCGGTGTTTGTGCGGCTGGTCTTCCAGTCGACGATTTCGTACGTCCCCGTCGCCTCGTCTGCCGTTCCCTCTGCCCGCTCGTCGCGGTAGACGGCGTCGATACGGCCGCGGATCACGCGGCCCGCGAGGGTGACCTGGAACGGGGACTCCACGCGGTAGGGCGTGCGGCACGCGTAAGGGGTGCGCTCGAATGCCTCCTTGAGCGCGGCCAGGTCGCGCTCGTCCGCGATCTCGGGGTCGTCGGCGTCACCGCCGGGGAGCTCGTCCGGGCCGAGCATCGGGAGCGGGATCTCCTCGAACCGCGACTCCACCCAGGCGTGGAACCGGGTGCCTCTGCGGGCCGCGGGGTGCGGGGGGCGCGGCATGGGGCGGGCCAGCTCCTGAGCGAAGCCGTCGGGGTCGGCGGCGAGGCGCATGAGCTGGGAGGCGGACAGGGAGGGGGGCAGGGTGACGTCGCGGACGGTCGCGCGGCTACGGCGGAGCTCACCGGCGAGGGCGTCGAGGTCGCGGTCCCAGGAGGCGATGGTGCGGGCGTCTTCGGGGGTGGGGGCCGCCGCCTCAAGAGCGTCGGCTTCGCGGCGCGGGTGCGGCAGGTCGGCCGCCGCGACGTCCGGGAGCTCCGGCTCGTCCCAGGGGTCGTCCCAGTCCGGCTCGTCCGGCTCGGACAGGAACTCCTCCGGCTCGGACGAGGGCTCGTCAGGCGCCGACAGGAGCTCCTCCGGCTCGTCCAGATACGCCAGCACCGTGTCCGCCGCGGCGCGGCGGCGCATCAGAGAAGTCGCGTCCAGCGGCAGGGGCCAGGCCTGGTCGGCCGTCGTTTCGTGCAGGGTCGGGTTCTCCGCGTCCTCCTCCGGTCCGTCTGCCCAGATCTCGATCTCGCCGAAGCCCTCCGCGCAGTGGTCGTACAGCGCCTGCAGGAACAGCGAGGGGCCGCGGCGGCGCTTCTGGGTCGGGCCCCACCAGTGGGCCGATCCCAGAAGCAGGGAGCGGGGGCGGGTGAAGGTGACGTAGCCGAGGCGCAGTTCCTCCGTGTGCTGGTGGTCCTTCATCGCGTCCTTGAAGGACTTGAGGCCCTTGGCGTCCCAGGACTCGACGGAGGGAAGGGTGGCCGCGTCGCCCCGCAGGGCGTGCGGCAGGACCTTGGACTGAGAGGTCCAGGCCTCGCGCGCCTGGTCGTTCGGGAAGTGCTTGGCGACCAGGCCGGGGACCGCGACCACGTCCCATTCCAGGCCCTTGGACTTGTGGGCCGTCAGGACCTTGACGGTGTTCTCGCCGCCCGGAAGGGCGTTGTCCAGGCCCTTCTCGTACTGCGCGGCCGTACGCAGGAAGGCGAGGAAGGCCAGCAGGGTGGCCTCCCCGTCCAGTGCCGCGAAACCGGCGGCTGTGTCAAGGAAGTTGGCGAGGGTCTCGCGGCGGCGGGCGGCCAGGGCGTTCGGGGATGCGGAGAGTTCGACTTCGAGGCCGGTGGTGGACAGGACGCGGTGCAGGACGTCCATCAGCGGGTCGGCCAGGGAGCGGCGCAGGTCGCGCAGTTCGGCGGCGAGGCGGGCGAAGCGGACCCGCGCCTCCGCGGAGAAGGGGAGCTCGTCGTCCTCCCCATCCGCCGACTCCAGGAACGTGTCCAGCGCGTCGGCGAGCGAGATGACCTCGGCCGGGTCGGTGCCTTCGACGGCCGCGGCCAGCCGCTCGTCGGGATCCGTCCCGTCGGACGAGGCGCGGTGGACCAGCAGCCGGGCCCGGCGGCCCAGCAGGGCCAGGTCGCGCGGGCCGATCCGCCAGCGCGGTCCGGTGAGCAGACGTACGAGAGAGGCGTTGGCCCCCGGGTCCTGCAGGACCTCGCACATCGCGACCAGGTCGGCGACCTCGGGCAGGTGGAGCAGCCCGGACAGGCCGACGACCTCGACCGGGACGTCTCTGGCGACCAGCGCGCCCTGGATCTCGGGGAAGTCGCCCGCCGTGCGGCACAGGACCGCGATCTCGCCCGGCTCCTTGCCAGTACGCACCAGGTGGGCGATCGAGTCGGCGAGCCACTCGATCTCCTCCGCGTGGGTGGGGAGGAGAGCGATGCGGACGGACCCGTCGTGCTCGGCGCCCGGGGCGGGCCGCAGCGCCTCGACGCCCTCGTGCATGGCACGCAGCGGGGCCGCCAGGCCGTTGGCGAGGTGCAGCAGCCGACCGCCGCTGCGGCGGTTCTCGCTGAGGGAGAAGCGGGTCGCGGGACGGCCGTCGGGGTACGCGAAGTGTGCCGGGAAGTCGTCGAGGTTGGCGACGGAGGCCCCACGCCAGCCGTAAATCGCCTGGCAGGGGTCGCCGACCGCGGTCACGGCATGGCCGGTGCCCTGGCCGAACAGGCCGGACAGAAGCAGCCGTTGGGCCACCGACGTGTCCTGGTACTCGTCGAGCAGCACGACCCGGAACTCGTCCCGCAGGATGGCTCCGACCTCGGGCCTGGTCAGCGCGAGTTCGGCGGAGAGCGCGATCTGGTCGCCGAAGTCGAGGAGGTCACGGGTGCGCTTGGCCTCGCGGTAACGGACGGTCAGGTCGAGCAGCTCACGGCGGGCCGCGGCCGCCTCGGGCACCTTGCGCAGTTCGGCGTTGCTCAGCCGGGCGCTCTCCAGGGTGCGCAGCAGTTCGGAGTCGTACGCGCCGAGCTGCTCGGGACGTACGAGATGCTCCGCGAGCTCCGCGTCGAGCGCCAGCAGATCGCTGACCAGGGACGGAAATGACCTGGTCAGCGAGGGATACGGGCCCGGCGCCTCGCGCAGCACACGCGCGGCGAGCTGGTAGCGGGTGGCGTCCGCGAGCAGGCGCGCGGTCGGCTCCAGGCCTATCCGCAGCCCGTGGTCGGTGAGGAGCTGCCCGGCGAAGGCGTGGTACGTGGAGATGCGCGGCTCGCCAGGAGGGTTGTCCGGGTCGATGACGTCGGGGTCCATCACCCCCGCCCGCACGAGCGCCTTGCGGACGCGCTCGGCAAGCTCCCCCGCCGCCTTGTTGGTGAAGGTGAGGCCGAGGACCTGCTCGGGGGCGACCTGGCCGGTCCCCACGAGCCACACCACCCGCGCGGCCATCACCGTCGTCTTCCCCGAGCCGGCTCCGGCCACGATCACCTGCGGGGCGGGCGGCGCGGTGATGCAGGCCGTCTGCTCCGGGGTGAAGGGGATGCCGAGGAGCTCTTTGAGCTGCTCGGGGTCGGTGATGCGTGCGGTCACCTCAGAGAGGCTAATGGGGACCACTGACAGCGATGGTCCCCGTTGGCCTCAACCGCCGCGGGCGGGCGTGGGGCGCGGCCTCGGGGGGCGTCAGGTTCCGGTGCCGGACCCGAAGCCGAAGCCGAAGCCGAAGCCGAGGCCGAAGCGGGAGCCGGTGCCAGAGCCAGAGCCAGGGCCCGCGCTCAAGCCCGTGCCCAGCTTCTCCAAGTCGACGACCTGGTCGGCCGGCGGGGCCACGGCCTTGACCGGCTTGTTGTAGTCGGAAAAGGTCATCGTGCCGGGCCCGTCACCGCCGACCCTGACGACTCTGATGAGGTACGGCTCGCCCTTCTTGGCCACGTACATGGTGATCGTTTCACCGCCGGGCTGCTTCTTCACGAGGGTCGTTGTGGGCACAGAGTTGACCTCGGCGTCGGGTCCCTTGGTCATCCCCTGACGCTCCGACGTGTCCTTGTCCCTCTCGGCGAGCATGGCCTTGAGGTCACAGACGCCGCCCATGGCCTTCGCGCTGCCCGCCGGCATCTTGATCCAGCGGTCCTTCACCAGCTCGACGACGCCTTCGCCGTCTGTGCCGGGCGAGCTGCTCTCGCTGAGCGAGGCGCGCCAGAATTTCTCGTTGCCCTTCATGTACAGGACCTTGCTGACCTGGCGCAGCTCGGCGCTGCCGCCGCCGAAGCCCAGCTTGCCCGTACATGCGCCCTTGTTGTCCACCGCAAGGTCGACGGACGCCCGCTCGCCCTCGCTGGTGACCTGGCCCGCCATCCTCATGGACCGGGCCGCCTGTGTGGCCGCGACGGCCCTCTCCGCGATCTGATCGGCGGTCAGGCCGGTGAGGTCGGTGGGTGCCGCGCTGGTGACGGCCGCCGGTTCCTGCTCCCTCTCCTGCTTCTGCTGCTCCCTCCTCTCCTCGGAGGCGCTCTTGGCCTTGATGTCGCCATCGTTGGAGCAGCCCGCCAGCGCAGCGGTCGCGGTCGCGGTCGAGAAGACCACCGCCGTAACCAAGGACTTCCGTTTGGCCGCCATGTGTCTCCCCTTGCAGTCCGCGTGTCGCCTTGTCGCCATTTATTGGATGCAAGCGAATGCGGCAATGCGCGATAAAACACCGCTCATTCCACTATTTGGCGGCCTTCCGGCTGGGCGCTGCACGAGGAACGGAACGTGCAATGGGTGCAGTGCTGCCCCGCGCTCGGGGTGAAGCGCTCATCGAGTACGCGGCCGGCGGCGGTGGCCAGCAGCTCGCCGACCCACTCCCCCGCGAGCGGCTCCTGCGCCTGGATCCTCGGGAGGGCGTCGCCGCCCTCCTTCTTGGCGGCGGCCTGGCGCAGTTGTACGAGCTCGGCGCCGCCGGGTTCGGGGCGGCGGCCGTCGAAGGCCTCGTCCACGGCGCCCTCGCGCACGGCAAGCTGGTAGACGGCGAGTTGAGGGTGCCGGGCGACCTCGTCCCGGGTCGGCGTCTGCTTGCCGGTCTTGAAGTCGACGACGTACGCGCGGCCTTCGGCGTCCTGCTCTACGCGGTCCATGGAGCCTCGGATGCGTACCTCGTACTCGCCGGCCTCCAGGGTCACGTCGAAGTCGTGCTCGGTCGCGGCAGGGGCTCGGCCACCGCGGTCCATGACGTGCCAGCGCAGGAAGCGTTCGAGCGCCACGCGCGCGTGCTCCTTCTCCTGCTGCGACTTCCATGGCGCGTCGAAAACGAGCGCGCTCCAGACGGAGTCGAGGCGCTCCATGAGAACGGCCAGGTCGGCGGGGCTCTGTCCGGAGGCGACCTCGTCCGCGAGTACGTGAACGACGTTGCCGAACCCCTGGGCAGCCGTTGCGGGGGCGTCCGCCTTCACCTCGCGGCCCAGGAACCACTGGAGCGCACAGGTGTTGGCCAGCTGGTCCAGTGCGCTGCCGGAGAGGGTGACGGGCTGGTTCCGGTCCCGCAGGGGGAGCCGGCTGTGGGTCGGCTCGTACAGCCCCCACCAGCGGTAGGGGTGTGCGGCGGGCACGAGCGGCTGGCCCTCGTCGTCGGCGAGCGCAGCGAGGCGCGCGAGGCGGCGGGCGGCGGCGTCGCGCAGCGCGGGCGTCGCCTGCGGGTCCACGGTGGTGGCGCGCAGCTCGGCGACGAGCGCGGCGACGGCGAGGGGGCGGCGGGGGCGGCCGGTGATGTCCTTGGGTTCGACGCCGAGTTCGGTGAGGAAGCGGGAGGGCTGGTCGCCGTCGTCGGCGGGTGCCTTGACGGCGGTGACGACGAGGCGGTCGCGGGCGCGGGTGGCGGCGACGTAGAAGAGCCGGCGTTCCTCGGCGAGGAGGGCTCCGGGGGTGAGGGGCTCCGCGAGCCCGTCGCGCCCGATCCTGTCCGCCTCCAGGAGCGAGCCCCGCCGTCGCAGATCGGGCCAGAGGCCTTCCTGTACGCCGGCGACGACGACGAGGCTCCATTCGAGGCCCTTGGAGCGGTGGGCGGTCATCAGGCGTACGGCGTCGGGGCGGGTGCTTCTCCTGGCCAGGGTGTCGGCGGCGATGTCCTGGGCCTCGATCTCCTCGAGGAAGTTGAGGGCGCCGCGGCCGCCGGTGCGCTCTTCGGCACGGGCGGCGGTCTCGAAGAGGGCGCAGACGGCATCGAGGTCGCGGTCGGCATTGCGGCCGGCCGCGCCGCCGCGGAGGGCGGCGCGTTCGAGGCGCTGCGGCCACGGGGTGCCGGCCCACAGCTCCCACAGCGCCTCTTCGGCGGTGCCACCGCCTTCGAGGAGCTCGCGCGCCTTACGCAGGAGCGCACCGAGCCGCTGCGCGCCGCGGGCGTACGCGGGGTCGTGCGCGACGAGGCGCTCGGGCTCGGCGAGGGCGCGGGCGAGGAGCTGGTCGGAGGGCGGGGGTACGCGGTTGCCGCCGGCGCGCTCCTCGTCGCGGAGGGCACGGCCGAGGCGGCGGAGGTCGGCGGCGTCCATGCCGCCGAGAGGGGAGGTGAGGAGGGTGAGGGCGGTCTCTGTGCTGAGCCAGGGGGTGGTGGGGTCGTCCTTCCCCTCCCCCGCAGCGTCGGCCCCCTCCCCCGCAGCGTCGGCCCCCTCCCCCGCAGCGTCGCCGCCCTCCCCCGCAGTGTCGGTTGATTGCGCCCTCTGCGGCTGCGTCGCTGCCGTAGCCACCGCTCGCAGTGCCGTCAGCAGCGGGGACACCGCCGGTTCATGGCGCAGAGGGACGTCGTCGCCGTCGATTTCCAGGGGGACTCCCGCCGACGCCAGGGCGCGGCGCACCGAGGGGATCGTGCGGCCGCCCGCGCGGACCAGGACTGCCATGTCGTGCCAGGGGACGCCGTCCTCCAGATGGGCCCGGCGCAGGATGTCCGCGATGTTGTCCAGTTCCGTGGAGGCCGTCGGGTAGGTGCATGTCTCGACCCGGCCGCCCTCCCGGACCGCGCCCAGCTCCCGGTGCGCCCGGACCTTCTCCAACGGGAGGCGGGGCAGCGGCATCCGGCGGGTCAGCAGCCGGGTCGCCGCCAGCAGGTGCTCGCCACTGCGCCGGGACGTCGTCCAGGACCGCCACGTCCGCCGGGCTGCCGTTCGCCTGCCGGAAGGCGTCGGGGAAGTCGAGGATGCCGTTCACGTCCGCGCCGCGGAAGGCGTAGATCGACTGGTCCGGATCCCCGAACGCGACCAGCGTGCGGCCCTGCCCGGCCAGCGCCTGGAGCAGTTGTACCTGGGCCGGGTCGGTGTCCTGGTACTCGTCCACGAACACCGCGTCGTAGGGGAAGTCGTAAGGCGAGGCGACGCGCTGGGCAAGCAGCACCGCCCTGTGCACCAGTTCCGCGTAGTCGAGCACCCCCTGCAGGTCCAGGACGTCCAGATACTCCGCGAGGAACGACGCGGCCGCCCCCCAGTCGGGGCGGCCGGTACGGGCCGCGAAACGGGCCAGGGAGTCGGGGCCCAGGCCAAGCTCACGGCTCCGGGCGAGCACCGCCCGTACCTCGTCGGCGAAGCCACGCGTCGTCAGACACGCCCGCAGCTCGTCCGGCCAGCGGTTGCGCGCCAGCCCCTCCGCCTCCAGGTCGAGCTGGCCCGTCAGCAGCTCCCGTACGGCGACGTCCTGCTCGGGACCCGACAGCAGCCGCAGCGGCTCGGAGAACAGATCTGCGTCCTGGTGCGCGCGGACCAGCGCGTAGCAGAAGGAGTGGAAGGTCGTCGCCTGCGGCCCCTGCGCGCCGCCGAGCCGCAGCGCCATCCGGTCACGCAGTTCCACCGCCGCCCGGCGGCTGAAGGTGAGCACCAGGATCCGCTCCGGATCCGTCCCCTTGGCCACCCGCGCGGCGACCGCCTCCACCAGCGTGGTGGTCTTGCCGGTGCCCGGACCTGCCAGAACGAGCAGCGGACCGTGATCGTGGTCAACCACCGCGCGCTGACTTGCGTCCAGAAGAGGGGGATCCACGGGGCTCGGCGGGGTACGCACCAGTCGGTACGCACCGGGAGTCCTCCCTCTACGCCCCTGCGGGCGTGGGGGGACCCCCTGCCGTACCTGCTGGTACGTCGTATGCCCTGTGGTGGAGGAGGAGCTCACGTGGATCGCCGGTCCTGGTGGGTGTGCTGGTGGTGATGGAGCGGTTCGTGCCGCGCGCTGACGACGCTACGCCAGCGCGCTACCGCGACGCAGTGAGTCCGGCGCGTACTCCGTACGGTCGGCAGAGCGCCCGCGCGACCGCCGAATGGCGGAAGCTGTCATATGTGAGCGCTGTCGCCGGCACCACCGCCGCCGTCCCATCGCGCGCGCTTCACGTCGAGGCGCGGCACGTGTTCCTCGGCGCTGCGCGCGGCCTCGCGCAGGGGCGTCCCCTCCGTGCGGTAGTGCTCCAGGGCACGCAGCTCATGGCCGGGCAGCAGCGCGCCGTCCGCGCGCACGACGCGCCACCAGGGCACGCCGCCGCCGTACAGGGACATCGCCCGGCCGACCTGGCGCGGCCCGCCGTCCCCGAGCCACTCGGCGACGTCGCCGTACGTCATCACCCGGCCCGGCGGAATCAGCTCGGCGACCTCGAGCACCGCGCTCCGCGTACTCCGGCAGCTCTTCCATCCGGTCCATCCTGCCGTACGCCACCGACAACGCCCCGGACAGCAGGACCCGAGGGGCAAAGGGGCGTATCCTGCCCGCCCCGCGCCCCTGCAATGCACCCTGATGCCCCCCTCTGTCGGCGGGCCGTGCCACCATCATGCGGGCGGTGACTGGTGATACGAGATCAAGAAGAGACCGAGACGGCGAAGGAGCAGGGCGTGCAGCCTCCTCAGGCGGCGAGCACCCCTGAGCCCGAGTCGTACCCGGACGCGCCCGTTCCGCGTGAGGGTGCCGGCGCTTCCAAGGGGAAAAAGGAAGCGGCGGACGACGCCACTGACCAGGCCCTGGACACAGCCGCGGGCAAAGCAGCAGACGCCGCGGCCAAAGCCGCCGACAAAGGCGCCGACAAAAAGGGCGCCGACAAAGGCGCGGACACAACCGCAGGCAAAGACGCGGACAAAGCCACCGAAGCCGCAGACAAACCGGCAGACGCCGCCGACGGCCCCGGCGTCGACCGGGTCTCGGGGGACGAGCCGCTGCTCGCCGCCCGCGTCCACCGTCCCTCCGACCTGCTGCGCCTGCTCATCGGCATCCTCGCGATCGCCGTCGTACTCGCCATCGCCGCCTTCGCCCACGGCACCACATCCGGCCTCGAGCAGGACATCAACAAGGGCACCGGACAGGCACCCGACCTCTTCGTCAAGATCGCCGGTCTGGTCTCCAGCATCGCCGTACTACTCGTCCCGGTCGCCTTCGCGATCGAGCGGCTGATCAAACGGGACGGGCTGCGGATCGCGGACGGCGTCCTCGCCGCCGTGCTCGCGCACGGCGCCACCCTCGCCACCGACCTCTGGGTCGCCAGGGCCGCGCCCGGCCCCCTCCAGGAGGCCCTGACCCAGGCGCAGAGCGGCGGCGGGCTGACCGACCCCGTCCACGGCTATCTCGCCCCCGTCATCGCGTACATGACGGCCGTCGGCATGTCCCGCAGACCCCGCTGGCGCGTGGTCCTGTGGGTGGTCCTGCTGCTCGACGCCTTCGCGATGCTGGTCGCCGGCTACACCACCCCCTTCTCGATCATCCTCACCGTGCTGCTCGGCTGGACCGTCGCCTACGGCACGCTGTACGCCGTCGGCTCACCGAACGTACGGCCCACCGGCCAGACCCTGCTGGCCGGTCTGCGCCACGTCGGCTTCCGCCCGGTCACCGCCATGCGCGCCGAGGAAGTCCCCGACTCCACCGAGCCGGGCGACCGCGGCCGCCGCTACCAGGTCACGCTGGAGGAGGGCGCACCGCTCGATGTCACCGTTGTCGACCGTGAGCAGCAGGCACAGGGCTTCTTCTACCGGGTGTGGCGCCGGCTGACGCTGCGCTCCATCACCACCCGCCGCTCCATCCCGTCGCTGCGCCAGGCCCTGGAGCAGGAGGCGCTGCTCGCGTACGCGGCGATCGCCGCAGGTGCCAACGCTCCCAAGCTCATCGCGACGTCGGAGCTCGGCCCGGACGCCGTGATGCTGGTGTACGAGCACCTGGGCGGCCGGTCCCTCGACTCCATGGCGGACGACGAGATCACCGACGACGTGCTGCGCGGGGCCTGGCGGCAGGTGCAGGCGCTCCAGTCGAGGCGTATCGCGCACCGTCGGCTGACCGGCGACGCGATTCTGGTGGATCGTTCCGGCAAGGTGATCCTGACCGATCTGCGCGGCGGCGAGATCGCGGCGGGCGATGTGGTGCTGCGCATGGACATCGCGCAGCTGCTCACCACGACCGGCCTGCGGGCCGGCGCCGAGCGTGCGGTGGCCACCGCTGTCGAGGTGCTCGGCCCCGACAAGGTCGCCGACTGTCTGCCGCTGCTCCAGCCGATCGCCTTGAGCCGCTCGACCCGGGCGACGCTGCGCAGACTCGCCCGCGAGCGGTCGCATCGCGAGCGGGAGGCGGTGCTGGAGGCGTCCGCGGCCGCCAAGCGGGCCCGTACGGCAGAGTCGGAAGAGGCGGCGGTCGACGACCGCAAGGCCGTCCGCAAGACCGAACGGGCGGAGAAGCAGGCCGACAAGAAGGCCATGGACGAGGCCATGGACGAGGTGCGCGAGGAGGATCTGCTCTCCCAGATCCGCCGGCAGATGCTCCTGATCCGGCCGCAGGCGCCGGTCGAGCCGGTCCGCCTGGAGCGGATCAGGCCGCGTACGCTCGTCAGCTTCATCGCCGGCGCGGTCGCCGCGTACTTCCTGCTCTCGCAGCTCGCCGGCATCGACTTCGGCACTGTCTTCGCCCGGGCCCACTGGGGCTGGGTGGCGGCCGCGGTCGCCTTCTCCGTGCTCAGCTACTTCGCGGCAGCGATGAGCCTGCTGGGCTTCGTGCCCGAGCGGGTGTCGTTCCTGCGGACCGTCGTCGCACAGGTCGCCGGGTCCTTCGTCAAGATCGTCGCCCCGGCGGCGGTCGGCGGCGTCGCGCTGAACACCCGCTTCCTGCAGCGTTCGGGAGTACGTCCCGGCCTCGCGGTGGCCAGTGTCGGCGCCTCCCAGCTCTTCGGGCTCGGCGCGCACATCCTGCTGCTGCTCGCCTTCGGCTATCTGACCGGTACGGAGCGGACGACGTCGTTCACCCCGTCCAGGACGGTGATCGCGGGTCTGCTGACGGTCGCCGTGCTGGTGCTGGTCGTGACCGCGATCCCGTTCCTGCGGAAGTTCGTCTCGACGCGGCTGCGCTCGCTGTTCGCCGGGGTGGTACCGCGCATGCTCGACGTACTGCAGCGGCCGATGAAGCTGCTCACCGGCATCGGCGGGATGTTGCTGCTGACCGGTGTGTTCGTGATGTGCCTGGACGCGTCGGTCCGGGCCTTCGACAACGGCAACCAGCCGCTGAGCTACGCCAGCATCGCCGTGGTCTTCCTGGCGGGCAACGCGCTGGGATCGGCGGCGCCGACGCCCGGCGGTGTGGGCGCGGTCGAGGGTGCTCTGACCTTCGGTCTGATCGTGGCCGGGGTGCCGAAGGAGGTCGCGGCGCCGGCGGTGCTGCTGTACCGCATGATGACGCTGTGGCTGCCGGTGTTGCCGGGGTGGTTCGCCTTCAACCACCTCACGCGCAAGGGCGCGCTGTAGCGCCCGCGCCACCCGCATGGACCGCCGCCCGCGCGCCGCACGCCCCCGCGGCGCACCATGGCGGCATGCCGACCTTTTCCGCGGCCGTGCGCGCCACCGCCCCGCGCGCCGCCGCACTCGCCGTCTCCGTCGCCGTGCTGCTGACGGCCGCCGGCTGTTCCGACAGCGGCGACAAGGGCGGGGACACGGGCGAGGAGCGGGCGAAGGATCTCGCCTCGCAGACGCTCGACTGGCAGAAGTGCCCGGCGCCCTCGGAGGCGGAGGGCGGTGGGACCGCGCCCTCGCCGCTGCCCGACGGCATCGCCTGGGAGTGCGCCTTCATGGACGCCCCTCTCGACTACGCCAAGCCGGACGGCGAGACCATCGAGCTGGCCCTCATCCGGGCGAAGGCCCGCGACACAAGCCGGCGGATCGGCTCCCTGATCTTCAACTTCGGCGGCCCCGGCGGCTCCGGGGTCGCCAACCTGCCCGCCGCCGCCGCGGACTACGCCACCCTGCACACCCGCTACGACCTGGTCAGCTTCGACCCGCGCGGGGTCGGCCGCAGTGCGGCGGTGGAGTGCGAGGACGACAAGCAGCTCGACGCGTACTTCGCCCAGGACTTCACACCCGACGACACCGCCGAGGAGGAGACGTACACGGACGGCCTGAAGAACTTCGCCGATGCCTGCGAGCAGAACTCCGGCGAGCATCTGCCGTACGTCGGCACCACCAACGCCGCCCGCGACATAGACCTGATGCGCCAGGTACTCGGCGACGACAAGCTCTACTACTTCGGCATTTCGTACGGCACCGAACTGGGCGGCGTCTACGCCCACTTGTTCCCGACCA
The DNA here is from genome assembly GCF_030817355.1 of Streptomyces sp. V1I1. NCBI lineage: Bacteria > Bacillati > Actinomycetota > Actinomycetes > Kitasatosporales > Streptomycetaceae > Streptomyces > Streptomyces sp. V1I1. The sequence goes on from NZ_JAUSZH010000001.1 coordinate 2,819,941, forward strand.
AGGTCGGCCGGGCCGTCTTCGACGCCGTCGTCGACCCGACAAAGAACTACGAACAGAGCTCGCTCGGCCAGGCGAAGGGCTTCCAGCTGGCTCTCACCAACTTCGCGCAGGACTGCGTGGACCGCGGCGATCAGTGCCTGCTGCCCGGCACCACAGCGCGGGAGATCCAGGACTGGATCATCGCGCTGCTCACGAAGCTCGACAAGGAGCCGATCGCCGGCGTCGGCGACCGGAAACTGACCCAGAGCCAGGCCACCAACGGGATCGCGCAGGCTCTGTACTCCAAGGAGTACTGGGAGTTGCTGGAACAGGGTCTCGACGAGGCCGACGGCGGCAACGGCGCACTGCTGCTCGCGCTCTCCGACGCGATGAACGGGCGCAGCGAGAACGGCCACTACAGCAACATCTCGGCGGCCAACGCGGCCATCAACTGCGTCGACTCCAAGGAGCGCTTGTCCCTGGCACAGACGAAGGCGAAGCTGCCGGAGTTCCGCAAGGTGTCGCCGGTCTTCGGTGACTACCTCGGCTGGGGCCTGATGGGCTGCACCGAGTGGCCGGTGCCCGGCGCCTGGAACACACCCGACGTCTCCGCGCCCGGCGCGCCGCCCATCCTCGTCGTCGGCACCACCGGCGATCCGGCGACCCCGTACGAAGGCGCGAGGGCCATGGTCAACGCCCTCGGCAAGGGCGTCGGCGTGGAGCTCACGTACCGGGGCGAGGGCCATGGCGCGTACAACGGCGGTAACAAGTGCGTGCAGCAGGCCGTGAACGCCTACCTCCTTCAGGGCAAGGCGCCTGCCTCCGGTACGGTCTGTCAGTAGGCCCGCATAGGATGCCGAAAGAATCTTCGAAGCCGTGGGGGGCACGGAATGACCATGCGGGTACGGGCGGGGACCCTGGCCGCGGCCGCGCTGCTGCTGGCAGGGGCGGCCGTCGGCTGTAACAGCGGTACGGACAAGGCGGATTCCGACGGCAAGAACACCGCCAAGCCATCGGCGTCCGAGGCCGCCCCCGGCAAGGCCGCGCCGAGCAAGCCGGGCGAGCAGGCCCTGCCCGCCGCGCTCACCGGTCAGCAGCTGGACTGGAAGCGCTGCAAGGCGCCCGTGAAGGCCCGGGGCAGCTACGCACAGACGCCGGGCAAGGAATGGCAGTGCGCCCTGCTCAAGGCCCCGCTCGACTACCAGAAGCCGACGGGCGAGACGATCGGGATCGCCCTGATCCGCGCCAAGGCACTCGACGCGGACAAGCGGATCGGCTCGCTGATCTTCAACTTCGGCGGCCCCGGCGGCTCGGGGGTGGCCGGACTGCCCGGCTCGGCAGACGGCTTCAAGAAGCTGCACAGCCGTTACGACCTGGTCAGCTTCGACCCGCGCGGGGTCGCGGAGAGCGCCGCGGTGGTCTGCCGGGACAGCAAGCAGTCGGCTGCCTCGTTCCGGCTGGACTTCACCCCGGACACACCCGCCGAGGAGAAGGCGTACCTCGAAGACTCCACCGCCTTCGGCGCGGGCTGCGCCAAGAAGTCGGGCAAGGTGCTGCCGCACGTCGGCACCGCGAACGCCGCCCGCGACATGGACCTGATTCGCCAGGTACTCGGCGACGACAAGCTGTACTACCTGGGCTTCTCGTACGGCACCGAACTGGGCGGCGTCTACGCCCACTTGTTCCCGGCGCGGGTAGGACGGCTTGTCCTGGATGCCGTGGTCGACCCTTCCGCCGACTACCCGGGGCACTCGCGCAACCAGGCCCTCGGCTTCCAGCGCGCTCTGGAGAACTACTTCAAGAGCCGCGGCATTTCAGCGAAGGACGGCACCGCGCGCGTGGTGAAGCTGCTCGACAAGCTCGACCGCAAGCCGCTGCCCACCAAGCAGGGCCGCACGCTCACCCAGAGCCTCGCGCTCACCGGCATCATCACGCCGCTGTACTCCAAGGACGAGTGGCAGTACCTCACGAAGGCCCTGGACGAGGCCGACAGGGGCGACGGGAGTCGGCTGCTGCTGATGGCCGAGTCGTACAACGGTCGTGACGAGGACGGCAGTTACAGCACGCAGGACCACTCGCAGCGCGCCATATCGTGCGCGGACACCACGGGACGGGTGACGGCCGCCGAGGTCAAGTCCCGCCATCTGGCCGAGTTCACGCAGGTGTCGCCGGTCTTCGGCCCGTATCTGGCCTGGGACCTGACGGGCTGGTGCGCGAACTGGCCGGTGCCCGGCGAGTGGGAGACTCCCGAGGTCGCCGCGGAGGGCGCGGCCCCGATCCTGGTCGTCGGCACCACGGGCGACCCGGCGACCCCGTACGAGGGCGCGAAGAAGATGGCGGACGAGCTCGGCGCGGGCGTCGGCGTGCTGCTCACCAACAAGGGCGAGGGCCACGGCGCGTACGGGAACGGAGCGTGCGTGACCGGGACGGTGGACGCGTATCTCCTGGACGGCAAGGTCCCGGCGAACGGCAAGACCTGCGGATAGCTGAACGGCCAGACCCGCGGGTAGCTGTCCACGACAGCGCGAAGGGCCCTGGACCGGCACTCCGGTCCAGGGCCCCAGCACACTCGCGTCAGTAGATCGGCTTGTCCGGCTCGATCTGGTTGACCCAGCCGATCACGCCGCCGCCCACGTGCACCGCGTCCGCGAAGCCCGCGGACTTGAGCACCGCGAGGACTTCAGCACTGCGGACACCCGTCTTGCAATGCAGGACGATCTTCTTGTCCTGCGGCAGCGCCTCCAGGGCGGTGCCCATCAGGAACTCGTTCTTCGGGATCAGCCTGGCGCCGGGGATCGAGACGATCTCGTACTCGTTGATCTCACGGACATCGATGATGTCGATGTTCTCGCCGTCGTCGATCCACTCCTTGAGCTGCTTGGGAGTGATCGTCGAACCGGCCGCCGCCTCCTGGGCCTCCTCGGACACGACGCCGCAGAAGGCCTCGTAGTCGATGAGCTCGGTGACGGTGGGGTTCTCGCCGCAGACCGCGCAGTCCGGGTCCTTGCGGACCTTGACCTGGCGGTACTGCATCTCCAGGGCGTCGTAGATCATCAGTCGGCCGACCAGCGGCTCGCCGATGCCCGCGAGCAGCTTGATGGCCTCGTTGACCTGGATGGAGCCGATGGACGCGCAGAGCACGCCCAGCACGCCACCCTCGGCGCAGCTCGGGACCATGCCGGGCGGCGGGGGCTCGGGGTAGAGGCAGCGGTAGCAGGGACCGTGCTCCGACCAGAACACGCTCGCCTGGCCGTCGAAGCGGTAGATGGAGCCCCAGACGTACGGCTTGTTCAGCAGCACGCACGCGTCATTGACCAGGTAGCGGGTCGCGAAGTTGTCCGTGCCGTCGACGATCAGGTCGTACTGGCTGAAGATGTCCATCACGTTCTCGGCCTCGAGCCGCTCTTCGTGCAGGACCACGTTCACGTACGGGTTGATGCCGAGCACCGAGTCCTTCGCGGACTGGGCCTTGGAGCGGCCGATGTCGGCCTGGCTGTGGATGATCTGGCGCTGCAGGTTCGACTCGTCGACCTCGTCGAACTCCACAATGCCGAGCGTGCCGACACCGGCCGCGGCGAGGTACATCAGGGCCGGCGAACCCAGGCCGCCGGCGCCCACACACAGCACACGGGCGTTCTTCAGCCGCTTCTGTCCGTCCATCCCGACATCCGGGATGATCAGGTGGCGGGAGTACCTGCGGACCTCGTCGACGGTGAGCTCAGCAGCTGGCTCGACCAGGGGTGGCAGCGACACGGGGGCTCCGTTGGTCGGTATGTCAGTACGGTTGTTCTCTCCGTAACACTGCCACGGCCCTCCTCATTCCGAGACACCCGGTCCGATCTGCGAGACGATTTCGTCCCAGTAACCGGGCAGTGCCTCGAATGCAGTGCTATGTCCCCTGTGATCGGAACGTGTGGACCTGTCGGTGAAGAAGATCGTCCCCGCGCCCTGCCAGCGCGCGATGCGGGTGGCCTCCTCCAGATGCGTGCGCGGCACCCCGTGGACGAAGTGCGCGAACCGCTCCGGCGGATAGTCCGCCGTCCACTCCGCCACCTGCGACCAGCGGTAATCGGTCCACGGCCCGGAGAAGGTGACCAGCTGGTCGGCGACCTCCGCATATCCGGGGTAGGGGTGCGAGCCGTGGTTGAGGACAAGATGCCCGCCGTCCAGGACCGCCTCCAGCGTCGCCGTGATACGCCGCACTCCGTGCAGATCGGCCCGGTCCGCAGGACAGCGGTCCAGCAGGAAGCCGTCCACGCGGTACCACTCGAGGTAGTGGTGCGCATCGGAGACGACATCGCCGAAGGAGCGCGAGCCGTGCGCCATGTCGATGTGCCCGAGGACCTGTACGCCCGCGTTGCGCACCTTGCCCGTGGCTTCCAGGCAGTGCGGGTCGGGGCGGTCGCCGGGGCCGTCGTCGACATTGAGGACGACCCAGTGCAGCGGCGTGCCGGGACGGGTCAGCTCGGCCCATTCGACGGGGGCGAGCAATGGGTGGGCGTAGCCGGGGATACCGAAGCCGAGCCCCTCCGCGCCGGTCGCGGTGAGCTGGGTGCCGGTCGTGGTCAGATGCGGCATGCTGCCTCCATCCAGATGTCGGCCAGGGATTCTTCGAGGTTGATACGGGGACGCCAGCCGAGCCGGTCGCGGGCCGTGCGGACATCCGCCTGCTGCCAGCTGCCGCAGCCGTCGGGGTACGGCGCCGGGGTCGCGGACAGCTGCTCCAGTACGGATTCGGAGCGCGGGGCGCCGATGGACGGGCGGCCGGAGGGCGCGTCGAGCTCGTGCAGCGCGCCCGCGTAGCCCGCGACCCGGGCCAGCACGGCGGCCGCGTCCCGCAGACGGACGGCACGTCCCGTGCCGATGTTGACGACGCCCTGCGCCGCGGACAGGGAGGCGGCGTGCACGGCGCGCGCCACGTCCCGTACGTCGACGAAGTCGCGCTGCACCCCGAGGCCGCTGAGCTTCAATTCGCCGTCGCCGGCCTGCATGGCGCGGCGCATCGCCTCGGCGAGGCGGCCGAGCGGGGAGCCGGCCGGGGTGCCGGGGCCGACGGGTGAGAAGACCCGCAGCACGACGGCGTCCAGGCCGGAGCCGAGCACCAGCTCGGTGGCGGCGAGCTTGCTGACGCCGTACGGCCCGCCGGGGCGCGGAATCGCGTCCTCCGCGGTCGACGACCCCTGCTGGGACGGGCCGTACTCGGAGGCGCAGCCGAGCTGGACGAGCCGGGCGCCGCAGCCGCTGCGGCGCAGGGCCTCGCAGACGGTGGCGACGGCGACGGTGTTGTGCCGGGTCAGATCGCGGGCGCCGCCGCGGGTGGCGCCTGCGCAGTTGATGACGACACCGGGGTGGACGGCGCCCAGGAAGCGGGTGAGCGCGCCCGGGCTGCCGCCGGCGAGGTCGAAGCGCACGTCGGCGTCGTCGCCGCGACCGAGGGCGGTGAGGTGCACGGCCGGGTCGGCGAGCAGCCGGTCTGCGACGAAGCGGCCGAGGAATCCATTGGCACCGAGCAGCAGCACCCTCATCGCGCGGCCCCTCGGTGCCGACGGGCCGGAGCTGGGGGTTGGGGGGTCATGTCGCTTTCTCCTTAAGGGTGTTGCTGTCGATGCGGGTGCTGTTGCTGCCGGGGTTCGCCCGCGGTGTCGGCTCCAGGGGCGGTCTGGACGGTGTGCGCCGAGGCCCGGGACAGGGCCGCGGTGGCGTGGGCCAGCAGACCGAGGGCGGCGGCCCCGCAGGCGATCGCCGGTACGGATCCGGCGCCCCAGGCGCCGACGGCCGCCTCGACGGGGCTCGCCAGGAAACCGCAGCCGGGCAGGCGGCCGGCCAGCAGCAGAGCGGGGGCCGCGACTTCGGCGGCGCAGGCGGCGGCCAGCCCGGCGGCGGCGGATTCGGGAAAGCCGTGGACGATGAGCAGCCGGGCCAGGAAGAGCAGGGTGCCGAGGGTGACGGCGGGGGCGAAGGCATCGTGCGGGAGGACGAGGCCGGCCAGCACGAGGAGCGCGGTGAGGACGCAGACATAGAACGCGACGACTGAGAGCAGCAGGGGGCGCGCGCCGGATGCGAACTCCTCCAGACCACGGCTGCCGTCCAGCTTGCGCCGGGCCTGCACGGAGAAGACGCGGGCGCACCAGGCCGCGGGGGCGACGGCAAGAGCGAGGGCGACGAGCGGGGCTGCGGTCAGGGGCAGAGGTCCTTCTGGTCCGCCGTCGGCGATCTGCTCCGGCAGGCCTTCGCCGTACGCCGCGTACGCCAGCAGCCATACCGTCCACAGGCGTACGGCGGGGACGGTGCGCCCCGTCGCGCGCAGCGGCCCGCGCCGCAGGCAGAGGGCGAGCGCGACTGCGGTTCCGGCCGCGCCCGCGGCCCCGGCCGCGAGTTGGGCGGCGCCGTCGGTCGCCTCCAGGGCGACGACGGCCAGGACGCAGACGGCGCCCGGCAACAGCGCGAGCAGTGCACGACCGGCGCGCCCCGCGTGCCCGGCGCGCGATTCGGCGACGCGCGCGCCCGTACGTGCGGGGCGGGGATCCGACTCCGCTCCGCGCGGCACGCGCGCGTACAGCTCCTCGGCGAGCGAGAAGACGTCCCGGTGACGGAAGCGCGAGGCGGTCCGGTCGGTAACGCCATGGGCTTCGAGGCCCGCGGCGATCTCCAGCGGGTCGACGGCCCGCTCGCACAGTTCCCGATGGCGGTGCATGAGCGCCTTGACGGGGTCGGCGGGGCCACGGCGCGGGGCGGGGGGCTTGCCCGGCTTTGCGGGCGCGTCCTCCCCGGCCCCGGTGATACGGGACGTACTCATGCGCGTGCCTCCTGTGCCGTGACGGCCGCCGCACCGACGAGCCCCCGCCCGTCCGCCCAGCGGGGTGTGCGGCCCTTCGACGGGGTGCCGCCCGTCCAGTGGCCCGGCACATGCGCCTCGGCGGGATGGGCGAAGGGCAACGGTTCGCCGTCCTCGTTCACGGCCTCGCGCTGCACCGGAGAGTGCGAGATCAGCTCCAGGTAAATGCCGCGAAATGCCGTCAGGTTCTGTTCGATCGTGAAGAGTTCGAGCGCACGGGCGCGCGCCGCGGCGCCCAGCCGTTCACGGCGCTCCGGGTCGCGCAGCAGCGCGAGGCAGGCGTCCGCGAGCGCCCGCGGATTGCGCGGGGGCACGACGAGGCCCGTACCACCGATGACTTCGACGACCGCGCCGACATCCGTCGACACCGTCGCGCGGCCGCAGAACATCGCCTCGACCAGGCTGATCGGGAAGCCCTCGACGACGCTGGAGAGGACGACCACGCCCCCGGAGGCGTACGCGTCGGCGAGCTCGGGGGCCTCGGGTCCACCGATCTCCTCGAAGGAGACGGGGTTGGTGCCCACCGCGTGCGCGTCGGCCGCCTCGTCCGGGAAGAGCTGGGCGGCCAGCGCCTTGCAGTGGGCGAGATACGTCGCCGCCTGAGGCCCTTGTACCGGCGCGCCGAACAGCCGCAGCCGCGCCCGCGGCTCCTTCTTGAGCACCTCGGCGAAAGCGTGGAGGAGCGCGATGAGGTCCTTGGCGGGCTCGATCCTGCCGATCCAGACGAGGGTGTGCGGGTCGCCGCTGTCCGCGCCCTCCCCCACCGGCTCCCCCACCGCCGCGAAACGATCCGCCTCCATGCCGGGGTAGACGGTCCGCAGCTTGGCGCGGTCGGCGCCGCATTTCTCCTGCCAGCGCCGGGCGTGCGTGTTGCCGGGCGTGATGACGGATGCCTGCGCGTACACCTCTGCGGCGAGCCGTCCCTGGAAGGCGGCGAGCAGGGCCCGTACAGGCGCGGTCAGCTCGCCGTCGCTCGCGGCCAGATAGTGCGCGCGCAGCTGTACGCCGTACTCCGTGACCAGCAGTGGGACCCCGAAGAAGCGTTTGGCCACAAGTCCGGACAGAGCGGCGGATCCGCCGGAAGCGGCATGGCAGAGGTCGACCGCGCCGAGGCCGTCCTCGCCGTACCAGTCGAGGGAGAGCGGGCGCAGCGCGCGCTCCAGCTGGTCGGCGAAGGCGAGGTAGTCGGGGACGGTGGCGGCGTGCACGGTGCGGCGTGCGCCGTGGGCGCGGCAGGCGGATTCGAGGACGCGTACGGCGAGTTCGGAGCGGAGGGCCGCGTAGAGGCCGCCGCTGTCGCGGGCGAGTTCGGCGAGCCCGTACAGGCCGTCGGCGAAGCCATCGCCCTCGCCGCAGACGGCGGTGGCAAGTTCCTTGAAGTGGCCGACGAAGCGCCGTCGTTCACGCCGCCCGTAGGTGCGCCCGTCATCCTCGGGCGCCCACAGCGGGGCGGTGCGCACGCGCTGCACCTGCGGCGGGAGCTGGATCCAGCCGTGGTCTTCCTGCCGTGCGCTGCGGCTCAGCGCGTAGATGTCGAACTCGTGCTGCGCGAGCCCGTGCACAAGCCGGTCGCACCACAGCCTTTGCTCACCCGTCGCATACGGATAACCACCTTCCGTAAGCAGTCCGATCCGCACCAGTGCACCCCCGATCTCCCTTGTGGGCGGCCACCGTTGGTCCGGCGACTCGCAGCGGGAAGACGGTAAGCCGGTACGCCGGTGGCGCGACGGACGGTTGTCCATCACGCCACCGGAAGGGGTGAATGCACGTAACTTTCCTACCCAGGTAGCGTTCTGTCGCGCTACGCGGGTATCTCGTTACGGAGCGTCAGGCTGCGGCCAGCTCCACAACAGCAGCAGCCCGAGAATGAAGACGGGTGTGCTGGTGCCTGCCGGCGTGAGCGTGCTCAGGGCCCGCTCGGTGAGGCCGCCGCGGCGCAGCGCGGACAGCAGCCCGGTGCCCACCCCGATGACCAGCCACAGCGCCATCACGCCGAGCGCGAGGGACGCGGTCGCCGGGAGGCGCTCCGAAGTGCGCGTACTGTGCGAACACCGAGTCGTTCAGGCCGAGTTGGTCCCGAACCTGCGCGATCTGCTGCGTGTTGCGGCGTTCGCCGCAGGCGAGCCCGGCCGGGTCGCCCGGCGCTAGATGGAACAGCGCCGCGCGAGGAGCCGTGCGCGAGACGTCTGTCCCGCATGCTGGACTCAACTGCCGGGGTGCACCCAGGGGTTGGCCTTGCACTGGATCCCGTCGACGTCCAGGGACTTGGTCTGCTGCTGCATCACCGGCGCGAGCGCTCCCGGCGTGCGGCAGTTCACATGCCCGTGCCCGAGCCGGTGCCCGACCTCGTGGTTGATGAGCATCTGGCGGTAGGGGAACATCGCCTTGTCGCCGTACGTCTCCGAGCCCTGCGCCCAGCGGTACGCGTTGATCATCACGCGGTCGGTCGACGCGGAGTCGCAGCTGACATTGTCGACGGTCGTATCCAGACCGGATTTGGCGCACCAGTCCGCCGTGGTCCCCGGACTCGCCAGCGTAATGACGAATTCCGGCTCGCCGGACGAGATCCGCTCGAAGGTCATTGCCCCGCCGTGCGCCCAGCTCCGCTCGTCGTTCAGAGTTTCCTGGACCGCTTTGGCGAAGAGCTCGCCGTCCAGTCCGAGGCCCTTCTCGACATCCACCCGATAGCGGATCTTGCGGCCCTTGCCCGGCGCCTTCTGGAAGCCGGGCACCACCTCGAATTTTCCGCTCGCCGTCAGTTTCGGATCGATCGAGAACTGAGTGGCCATCAGCTTCGCGTACGTGACCGGGGCAGCCGGAGCGGCGGGCGGCGCGCCCTTCGGCGGCGCCTGCCGGCCCTTGGAGCGGGACGCCGGGCTCTGCGCGGCCCCCCGGTCCTCGCCCGCGGACTGCGCGCTCGATGTGCCGGGGCCGTCGGTGGCGACCTGGCCGGCCACGACGACCGCGAGAACGGTGGTCACCGCGGCGGCGGCGATCCCGGTGAAGGTGCGCCCCTTGCCGGCCTTGGCGGGCGGCTCCTCGGGCGCTTCCTCGTCTGCATCGGGGACATCTCGCTCGGAGACGAGGTCGGGGACGTCGTCCCAGGAGGTGACGGAGGCGTACGGATCGGCCCCCCGCGGACCGGGCACCCTGCCCTGCTGTGACTGCGCCTGCGACGGCGCCTGTGACTGCGGCTGGTCGAAGGCCTCGACGAACTCCCGTCGCGGGCCCGGTATTCGCGCCCCCGTGGCGATCCGCGGCGGCGCGGCGGGTGTCTGCATCCGCTGCCTGCCCTGCCCGCCCTGCCTGTTGTCGTACTGCTGCGGGACGCCCCAGCCGCCGCCCGCCTCATGCTGCTCGGGGTGCCCGCCCCTGGCCTGCGGCGTGCCGTACCCGGAGGGGCCGTATCCGGAGGGGGTGTGCTGCTCGGAGCCCCTGAGCTCGGCCCCCCGCCTGCGCCGCCCGCTGCCGGGGTCCGGAACCACACCCTCCGGCCCACCGGCGGTCGATATGCCGGACCTGTCGTCCGATTCGGAGCCCCTGGGTGCGGGGCCTTTGCGGCTGTGTCGTCCCACGGCCCCGATTCAGCTCCTGTCGCAGTCGTTCAGCAGTTCCCGGAAGGCCAGAGCGACCGTTTCCGGGTACTCCATCATGGCAACGTGCCCCGCGTCCGGGAGAGACAGCAGCCGGGAGTCCCGGAAGGCCGCCGCCGCCCTGCGCGCCATACGGTAGGCGACGAGCTGGTCCCGCCCCCCGTACACCAGGAGCGTCGGCGCGAGCACCCGCTCGGCCTGCCGCCACAGTCCGTGCTGGCCGCCGAGCGTGTACGCATCGACGATGCCGCGCGCCGACCGGGCCATCACGTCCCAGAAGTACGGGAGCTGCATACGCCGCTCCATCTCCTGCACAGCATTGCGCAACGCTTCCTCGTCGACCCGACTGGGGTCTCCGTAACAGAGCGCCATCACGCCTCTGGTGCGCTGCTCGGCCGTCCAGTCCTTGGTGAGTCGGCTGAACAGCGAGGCGAGCCCGGGCAGCGCGAGCAGCGCGGTGGGCACGGCGGAGCGCTGGACACGCAGCTCGGGCAGAGCGGGCGAGACGAGGGTGAGCGTGTGCACCAGATCGGGCCTGACAGCCGCGACCCTGGTGGAGACCGCGCCGCCCAGGGAGTTCCCGAGCAGATGCACGGGCCCGCGCCCGGCCGCGTCCAGATGCCGGATCACCGCCCGGGCATGCCCGGTGACCGAGTAGTTGCCGTCGTCCGGCGGCGGCGAATCCCCGAAGCCGGGCAGGTCGAGCGCCTCGCCGTCCACGACGTCATCGAGCAGCTGCATCAGCGCCGACCAGTTCTGCGAGGAGCCGCCGAGCCCGTGCACGTACAGAGCGGGCGGCAATCCGGTGCGCGCCGGGGGCCGGGATCTGACGGTGAGGGAGAGTCCGGGCAGCGCGACGGAGCGCAGCTCCTCCCCCTCGGCGACCCGCACGGTCGCGACCTTGGGGGCCGCCGCGGCGGTGATGGCGCGGACTCCCGGCAGCTCGGTCGAAGACATGCGGCAATGTTACGAGACGATCACACCCTGGATCGTGTGTTCGGCATCACACATCGCGTAGCGCCATGAATCAGGACCTCCTAGGCTCGTAGGAAAGGCAGCTCTCCATGGAAAGCGGTGCCGCATGCCTGTCGATCCCACTGACCCGGAGACCTTCGAAGATGAAGAGGACCTGGGCGACGCCGCACTCGACGAAGAGGTGCCCGAGGCCGACGCCGCCGAGCAGCACACCGAGATACAACCGGAGCACGACGACCCGCTGACCGGCATCGACCCGGACACCGCGAACGAGGCCGATGCCGCGGAACAGGCCCGCGTCGTCTCTCTCGACGAGGACGACTACCGGTAACCTGCCCCTCTTTGCCCCCGAATCGGGAGCTACCAAGACCGTCCGGTCCATGAAATTCTGCGTTCGCAGCACGCACAGCCGGGTTACCCAAAAGTACGATGGCGGCGCGGCGCACAGCGCGCACGGAACGAATTTTGGGAGGCGGCGTGACAGCCATCGAGCAGACAGAGGCAGCGCGCCCGCGGGGCACACGTCTGCCACGCCGAGCCCGCAGGAACCAGCTTCTGGGCGCTGCCCAGGAAGTTTTCGTGGCCCAGGGCTACCACTCGGCCGCGATGGACGACATCGCCGAGCGGGCCGGCGTCAGCAAGCCGGTGCTCTACCAGCACTTCCCGGGCAAGCTCGAGCTCTATCTGGCTCTGCTTGACCAGCACTGCGAGTCCCTGCTGCACGCGGTCCGTACGGCGCTGGCGTCGACGACCGACAACAAGCTGCGCGTCGCCGCCACGATGGACGCGTACTTCGCGTACGTCGAGGACGAGGGCGGGGCCTTCCGGCTGGTCTTCGAGTCCGACCTGACGAACGAGCCCGCGGTGCGCGAGCGCGTGGACCGGGTCTCGCTCCAGTGCGCCGAGGCGATCTCGGACGTGATCGCCGAGGACACGGGCCTGTCCAAGGAGGAGTCCATGCTGCTGGCCGTAGGCCTCGGCGGGGTCTCCCAGGTGGTGGCCAGGTACTGGCTCTCCAGCGGCTCCGGCATCCCACGCGACACGGCGGTACAGCTGCTCACCTCGCTGGCGTGGCGCGGCATCGCGGGCTTCCCGCTGCACGGCACAGACCAGCACTGAGGCGCGGCGCTGCCGCGGGATGTTCGCTCCTGGCGTTCCCCGCGGACGTCGGCCCCGTCCGTCGGCCGGGCTAATGTGTGCTGCGTACGGCGCGGCTGACCGCGCATCGCTGACCGTTCGGAGGGACATAGCCGTGGAGGTCAAGATCGGCGTGCAGCACGCGCCCCGGGAGATCGTTCTGGAGAGCGGGCAGTCCGCCGAGGAGGTCGAGCGCGCGGTGGGAGACGCGCTGGCCGGCAAGGCGCAGCTGCTCAGCCTCTCGGACGACAAGGGCCGCAAGGTCCTGGTACCGGCCGACCGGATCGCGTACATCGAGATCGGTGAGCCGGCGGCACGGCGCGTGGGATTCGGCGCGCTGTAGCAGGGCGGCTCGAGCCACTGGAGCAGTACGCAGGAGGGCCCGGCGGGGAGTTCCCCGCCGGGCCCTCTTTCGCTGCTCAGTCCGCTGCTCAGTCCGCTCTCAGGTCCGCAGCTCAGGGAGGGTTGCGTTCCGCGGACGCCGGGTAGTACGGGCTACGACCGTTTTGCCCGCACCGGCGTCCGTGAGGTGATCAGCAGTGCTGCTGGAAGCGCTCGGTTCAGTCCTGCTCGGACTCGCCCTCTCCTGGGCGGTTTCCCGTCATCTGCCCGACCGGCTTCCGGCCCGCCGTGTGGTCTTCACAACAGGCCCGCTGGGCGCGCTGTTCGGCGCGTATGTGACGCATGCGGCGCTCGGTCCCGGTCACTTCCTGGCGACGCTCGTGGGCGCGGCGGCCATCGGAGCCGTACTGCTCTCGCTGCTGATCCGGCCGTCAACGCGCCGCCTGCGCCGAGCGTTCCCTTTCTGAGGCCGCATGACGCGGCTTCCGCGAAGCCCGAGGAGCCGCGGAAGCCGCCGAAACCGCCGGAGTCTGCGAATCCTCCGGGGCCGCCCGAGTCGCCCGAGTCGCCCGAGTCGCCCGAGAGCTAGGCCGCGAGGCCCAAGGCCGCCATCCGCTTGGTGTGCGCCTCGGTGATCCTGGAGAACATCCGGCCCACCTCCGCGAGGTCGAAGCCGTCCGCCACACCACCCACGAGCATCGTCGAGAGCGCGTCGCGGTCGGCCACCACACGCTGCGCCTGGGAGAGCGCCTCGCCCATCAGCCGGCGTGCCCACAGCGCGAGCCGTCCGCCGACGCGCGGTTCGGCCTCGATCGCGGCGCGGACCTTCTCGACCGCAAAGTTCCCGTGGCCCGTGTCGTCGAGCACGGCGAGCACCAGCGCGCGGGTGTCGGTGTCCAGCCGGGCCGCGACCTCACGGTAGAAGTCGCTGGCGATCGAGTCGCCGACGTAGGCCTTGACCAGGCCCTCCAGCCAGTCGGACGGCGCGGTCTGGCGGTGGAAGTCGTCCAGGGCCTGGGCGAAGGGCTCCATCGCGGCGGTCGGCTCGGCGTCGATGGCGGTGAGCCGGTCGCGCAGCTGCTCGAAGTGGTGGAACTCGGCGGAGGCCATCTTCGCCAGCTCCGCCTTGTCGCCGAGCGTCGGTGCGAGCTTGGCGTCCTCGGCGAGCCGCTCGAAGGCCGCGAGCTCGCCGTACGCGAGCGCGCCCAGCAGATCCACCACGGCGGCGCGGTACTGCGGGTCGGCGGACGCCGTGGCCCAGTCCTGGGCGGCGATCCCGGTGTGTTCAGTGGCGTTGTCAGGCGTCTCCATGAAGCGCACAATAGCCCGCTCGCCGCAGGGCGGAAGGGGCTGGTCAGCCCCGCCCGCACCTCGGTTCCTACGAATTCACCCAACACACATGCGCGATTCCGGGGTACAGTGGTAATGCGCCTGTCGAGCGTTTTGGTTACTCGGCGGGCGATCGCAGTGTATGACTGGAGGATTTGCTCCTCCAGAGTCCCCTTGAGGATGCCCGGTCGGTGGCACGATCGGCTCCGAACCGACCGCCCTCCGCGCGGACCGTGCGCACAGTTGCGTATGACCGCAGATGAGGGGCCCCCTCAGCGGCACGAGCGCTCGAGCGACGGCAGTGGTCCCGCGCCATCCGGCCAACCCACGGCCGGCCCAGTACCCAGGTGCGGTACGACCCCCATCGTTCGCCTCGCGCCGCGTCTCACAGAAGAGGCAGCACCCTGACTACGACTTTCCGGGATCTTGGGATCCTTCCCGAGACCGCCGAGGCCCTCGAAGCCGTCGGCATTCTGTCCCCGTTCCCCATCCAAGAGATGACACTCCCCGTCGCGCTCTCCGGCAGCGATGTAATCGGCCAGGCCAAGACCGGCACCGGCAAGACGCTCGGTTTCGGCCTGCCGCTGCTGGAGCGTGTCACCGTCCCCGCGGACGTCGAGGCGGGCCGGGCGAAGCCCGAGCAGCTGACCGACGCCCCGCAGGCGCTTGTGGTCGTCCCCACCCGCGAGCTGTGCCAGCAGGTCACCAATGACCTGCTGACCGCCGGCAAGGTCCGTAACGTCCGCGTGCTCGCGATCTACGGCGGCCGTGCGTACGAACCGCAGGTCGAGGCGCTCCGCAAGGGCGTCGACGTGATCGTCGGCACCCCGGGCCGCCTGCTCGACCTGGCCGGCCAGCGCAAGCTCGACCTCTCGCATGTGCGCGCGCTCGTCCTCGACGAGGCCGACGAGATGCTCGACCTGGGCTTCCTGCCCGACGTCGAGAAGATCATCAACATGCTTCCGGCCAAGCGCCAGACGATGCTGTTCTCGGCGACCATGCCGGGTGCGGTCATCGGCCTCGCCCGCCGGTACATGTCGCAGCCCACGCACATCCGCGCGACCGCGCCGGACGACCAGGGCGCGACCGTCGCGAACATCACGCAGCGTGTGTACCGCGCGCACTCCATGGACAAGCCGGAGATGGTCTCGCGGATACTGCAGGCCGACGGGCGCGGGCTCGTGATGATCTTCTGCCGTACGAAGCGGACGGCGGCGGACATCGCCGAGCAGCTCGCACGTCGCGGCTTCGCCTCCGGCGCAGTTCACGGCGACCTGGGCCAGGGCGCGCGCGAGCAGGCGCTGCGGGCCTTCCGCAACGGCAAGGTGGACGTCCTCGTCTGCACCGATGTCGCGGCGCGCGGCATCGACGTCGAGGGCGTGACGCACGTCATCAACTACCAGTCGCCCGAGGACGAGAAGACCTACCTCCACCGCGTCGGCCGTACGGCCCGGGCGGGCGCGTCCGGTACCGCCGTGACGCTGGTGGACTGGGACGACATCCCGCGCTGGCAGCTGATCAACAAGGCGCTTGACCTCGGCTTCAGCGACCCGGTCGAGACGTACTCCACGTCGCCGCACTTGTTCGAGGAGCTGGGCATCCCGGCCGGCACGAAGGGTGTTCTGCCGCGGGCGGAGCGCACCCGCGCGGGCCTGGCGGCGGAGGACGTCGAGGACCTGGGCGAGACGGGCGGCCGCGGCCGTAAGTCGTCGCCGTCCGCGGCCCCGACGCGGGAAGAGCGCGCACCGCGCACGCCGCGCCAGCGCCGCCGGACGCGGAGCGGCTCCACGCCGCTCGACGCCCCGGAGCCGACGGTGACACCGGACGCCACGGACGCACCCGACGCCTCGGACGCCCCGGCTGAGCCGCGGACCCCGCGCCGCCGTCGCCGCACGCGAGTAGCAGCGCCGGCCGCGGTGGAGCTGGTCGAGGCCGCGGTCGAGGCCGTCGAGGCGGAGGCCGCGACGAAGCCGCGCCGTCGTACGCGCACGGTGAAGGTCGCGGACCCGGTCGAGGCGGTGGCCACGGTCGAGGCCGAGCCCGAGACGAAGCCCCGCCGCCGTACGCGCGCCGCAAAGCCGGTCGTGGATGCCGTCGTGGATGCGACCGAGCCGGAGACGAAGCCGCGCCGCCGTACGCGGGCCGCAAAGCCCGTGGTCGAGGCGGTCGTCGACACGCCCGAGCCCGAGACGAAGCCGCGGCGCCGTACGCGCACGGTGAAGGCGGCCCAGCCCGAGAGCTGACCGCCCCCAAAATGGCCCGGCCCCCGTTGCGGGGGCCGGGCCATTGGCTTTCCCCCAGCCCGGCCCTTCCCGCTGTGTCGATTTGCGGCTCCGCCGCGTGGGGGGCTCCGCCCCAGACCCCGGTACGCCCTTCAGGGCGTTGTCCTCAAACGCCGGACGGGCTTGATTTCCGCCGGTCGGCCTGAAAATTCAGGCCGACCGGCGAAACTTCGAGTCCGCCCGGGCGAAAACCAAGCCCCGTGGGGGTTCCCCGGACGAAGTCTGAGGGAGATTGAGGCCCGGGGCCCGGGGCGGAGCCCCGGTCAGGGGAAATCCCCGTCCCCGTTAGCCTCGTCGCATGAGTCGCCCGCCCACCTTCACCCCGCCCCCCTCCGCCCGGTCCCGCGACCTCCACACCCCCCGCGGCACCTTCGCCGTGCTCGATGCGCAGCCCGACCCCGTTCGCCGCGCCGACAACCGCACCGCCCTCCTCCTTCCCGGGTACACCGGGAGCAAGGAGGACTTCATCGCCCTGCTTCAGCCCCTCGCCGAGGCCGGCTACCACGCCGTCGCCGTCGACGGGCGCGGGCAGTACGAGACCGCCGGGCCGGACGACCAACAGGCCTACGCCCAGGAAGAGTTGGCCCGCGACGCGCTCGCGCAGGCCGAGGCGATCGGCAGGCCCGTGCACCTCCTCGGGCACTCCCTCGGCGGGCAGATCGCCCGCGCCGCCGTCCTCATCGACCCCACCCCCTTCCGCACGCTCACCCTCGTGTCCTCCGGGCCCGCCCAGATCTCGCCCGCCCAGCAGCAGAAGGTCAAGCTGCTCAGCGACGCGCTCGCGCTCATGACGATGGACCAGGTCTGGGATGCCATGAGGGCGCTCGACCCGCCCGAGGACGCCGACACCGGCCCCGGCAACGGCGAGGACCTCCGTCGCCGCTGGCTGCGCCACAACCCCGCCCAGCTGATCGCCACCGGCCGCCAGCTGACCGTGGAACCGGACCGGGTCGACGCACTCGCCGCCGTACAGCCGCTGCCCAAGCATGTGGTGTCCGGCGAGCGGGACGACACCTGGCCGGTGCCACTGCTCGACGCGATGGCGCAGCGGCTCGACGCCCACCGGACCGTGATCGCCGGCGCCGAGCACTCACCGAATACCGACCGCCCCAGCGAAACCGCCGCAGCCATCGCCAGGTTCTGGGATCAGCACTGAACGAGTCGGTACTGGAGGTGTCGGTACTGGGCGTGTCAGTACTGGGCGTGTCAGTACTGGGCGCGTCAGTACTGGGCGTGTCAGTACTGGGCGCGTCAGTACAGGGCGCGTCAGTACAGGGCGCGTCAGTACTGGGCCTGAAGGTGCTGCCAGAACCCGTCCCGCAGCGCCCGCCTCAGCACCGCATGCCCCCGCAGCGACCGCTGCAACACCCTCTCCGCCTCGATCAGCAGGTCCTGGTCCACCGGACCCGGCAGATACGGATGGCCCGGCAGCAGCTCCCCCATCGCCTCCCGCCCCCGCTCCCCCAGCCACGTCGCCGCTATCTGCGCCCCCACGAAGCGCACCTCGTCCCGCGACGGCGGCGGCGCGCCCTCGTTCTCGTACGTCGTGACCGGTCGGCGCGTGATGTAGGGGCGGCAGAAGTCCAGGTCGAACGTCCGCTGGCTGTCGACCTCCCACAGCAGCGGCTCCGCCTGATTGCGCCCTTCACCCGCCTCGATGCCCCACAGATGGACCCGCGCGCCGTACCCCTGCGCCGCCTCGACCGCCGAGACCAGGTCCTCGTCGCCGCCCACCAGCGCCGCGTCGCTGATCGCGCGGTGCCGGGCGAGTGACTCCAGGTCCGTACGAATGAGTGAGTCGACGCCCTTTTGCTGGTTGTTCGCGTTGAGGTTGCCCAGGCGCACCTTCACGTCCGGCAGCTCGGCGATGGACTGCTGCTCGGGGGTGTGGATACGGCGCCGGGCTCCGTCGTACCAGTACACCCGCAGCAGCCTGCTGTCCGCGAAGATCGTGCGGGCCTTGTCGATGAAGGCCTCGATCAGCCCCTCCGCGTCCAGATCGAAGGAGCGCCGGTCCTCGGTGCCCGCGACAAGCAACCCGGCCGCAGCATAGACGTAACCCGCGTCCACGAAGATGGCGTGGGTGGAAGGCGTCTTGGCGACCTCGGCGAGCATGCGATGGAGCAGCTCGTTGGTGCGCTCCAGGCGGGCGCCGATCTCGTTGATCTCTGCGTCGTCCATACGGTGCTCATTCATACGCTGCTCATTCTCCGTGGCCACGCCACAGCCTGCCAGTAGTTAGGCATCCAAAAAATTTCCTTAGCGTAGGGAATGTTTGCAGGGTGCATCCCGTTGAACACGTACAGAACGCAGACGGACATCCGTCGCCATCAGTTCTCCAGCAGGAGGATCAGACGAAGGGAGAAGCCATGCGCTTCGAGATCATGCGACTGGACGACGTCGACGGCACCGCCGTGGACAGCACCGTCGTAGACGCCGCCTCCGTCAACCGGATCGTGCAGCAGGCCGCATCGACAGGCCAGCGCATCTATATCCGCCCGGCCGAATCCATGGCTTCGTAACGCTTGAAGACGTAGTGATGTGACGCGCTGCGCCCCCGTACGGACGATCCGTACGGGGGCGCAGTGCGTTCGGCACGACGGCCTCAGGACCCCTGGATGACCTGGGTGACGCCGTTGATGATCTGCTGCACGGCGATCGCGGAGAGCATCATGCCCGCGAGCCGGGTCACCAGCACCACACCGCCGTCCTTGATCAGCCGGATGATCAGCAGCGAGTAGCGCATGGTCAGCCAGAGCACGACGTGCATCGCGACGATCGCCGCCCAGACCGAGATCTGCTGGGCCGCGCCGTCCGCGTGCTGCACGGCCAGGATCACCGACACGATCGCGCCGGGCCCGGCCAGCAGCGGCATGCCGAGCGGTACGAGCGCGACATTGACGTCCTTCGTCTGCTGGGGCTCGTCCGTCTTGCCGGTCAGCAGGTCGAGTGCGATGAGCAGCAGAAGCAGACCTCCCGCGATCATCAGCGCCGGTACGGAGACATGCAGGTAGTCCAGGATCTGCTGGCCCAGAATGCCGAAGACGGTGATCACGCCGAAGGCGACGGCCACCGCCTGCCAGGCCATCCGTCGCTGCACCTTGGCGGGCCGCCCCGAGGTCAGAGCGAGGAAGATCGGGGTGATCCCGGGGGGATCCATGATCACAAAAAGGGTGAGGAAGAGGGAGCCGAAAACGGCAGCGTCAAACACAGTGAGGGCCTAGCGGGAAGAGGGGTCGAACAGAGGAGGGCGAGGGTCAGGCGCGGCGTCCGCCCGTGCCCGGCACCGGGAAAGCGCCGGTCGCGCGCCGCGTGATCTCGCCGTAGATCTCCGGGTCGGTGGTGTACTCGCCGAGCCGGCAGGTCTTGCGGCTGCCGTGGTAGTCGCTCGATCCGGTGGCCAGCAGCCCGAGGTCGGCGGCGAGGCCGCGCAGATGGGCCCGGGTCGCCTCGTCGTGGTCCATATGGTCGACCTCGATGCCGTCGAGGCCGTACGCGGCGAGGTCGGCTATCGCGGCCTCGGGAACCGTGTTGCCGCGCTTGACGGCGAGCGGGTGCGCGAAGACGCTGACCCCGCCTGCGGCCTTGACCAGGCGGATCGCCTTGAAGGGGTCGAGCTCGTGCTTGGTGATGTGCGCACGGCCGCCGTCGGCGATCCACTCAGGCGTGAAGGCGTCCGAGACGGTCGGCACGACGCCGAGCTCGACGAGCGCGGTCGCGATGTGCGGCCGGCCGACCGAGCCCTCCCCGGCGATACGGGCGACCTGGGCCCACTCGATCGGGACGCCCAGTTCCTGGAGCTTGGCCACCATCGCCTGGGCGCGCGGTACCCGGTCGTCCCGTACGAGCTCACGCTCGCGCAGCAGCTCCGGCTCGTCGGCGTCGAAGAGATACGCCAGCAGATGCAGGCTCACTCCGTCGATACGGCAGGAGAGCTCGGCGCCCGTGACCAGAGTCACGCCCTCGGGGAGCGCGGCGATCGCCTCGGCATGGCCGCGGGTGGTGTCGTGGTCGGTGAGCGCTACGACGTCCAGTCCGGCCGCCGCGGCGCCCAGCACCAGCTCGGCGGGGGTGTCCGTACCGTCCGAAGCCGTGGAGTGGGTGTGCAGATCGATGCGCACGACGCGTAACTCCAGGGACGGCAGACGGACAAGGGGACGGTCCAGTGTATCGGGGATTCGAACACCCCCGCTTCAGCCCGGTTCAGGACAGCAGGCGGGGCGACAGCGCCCCGCAGGGCACCAGTTCCACCTCCGCGCCCGCGTCCCGCAGATCCGTCAGCACCAGCTCGTCGTACATCAACAACCCTGACTGCTCCGGCCAGACGATCGCCCACAGCCACAGCCCGCGCGCCTCGCCCGCGAAGACCGCGCGGTCGGCGGGGGCGTCGCTGACATGCCAAAGCGGGGTGGGGCGTCCCGCGGCGAGCACCTTGGTCTGCGGCGGCTTGTCGACGCAGATGTGCGGACCGGGGTCGGGTCCGTCCATCCCCGCGTAACGCGCGCCGAGGCCGACGCCCAGCTCCTCTGCGATCAGCAGCAGTTCGCCCAAGCCGCCGAGCGGGCCGGGCCCCGAGCAGGCAACTGCGGTCGCGCGGCCGCCACTTCGGTCGTCCCCCGCATAGGCGACACCGGTGAAGAGCCAGCCGACAGGCAGCGGCCAGGGCATCCAGACAGGGACTTTCGCGCGGTGCACGACCACACCTAGAGCCTCGACACTGGGCGGAATCACCGGCTGCAGCGGGTGCACCGCACCATGCACATCGCACTGCCAGGAGTCGGCAAAGAGACCGGGCGCCCTGACCCGGCCACCGCACTTCGGGCAACTGGGTTCGCCCCTCATAGCGTCCAACGGTCCTCCCCGGCCGTCGTCGCGTCAAGGACGATCACCCGTCCGGCGCGTGCCCTCACCAGACGAAACTAGATGCAGCTTGCAAGCATTAGAGTGTCCAGCCTATTGCCTGCATATCGCACCCATTCGACGGAGAAGCGACCGGTGGCCGGCGTGGGCAGCGCCGGCGCTCCAGCCCGTCCACGCGACCGAGGACGATGTGACGGTCTTCACCAACTGGCCTGAAATCAGTCGAGAGTTACGGACCTGCGCAGCGGATCGCGCAGATCCGTGCCGTGCGTCAGCCACCGCTCCTGGAGCTCCTGCGCGCCGTGCACCCGCTTCCAGGCCGCCTCGTTCGACGTCATCGGCAACAGCGGAAGGAAGCGCACCGGATCCATCGGCCCGTCCAGCTCCAGATCCTCGACAAGCCCGCCCGGCTCGGCGACAAGCACCGAGCTGAACGGCGCGTCCGGCCACAGCGGACCGCCGACGTCCAGCGAGGCGCCTGGCGCCACCACCACGCCCTCGACCTGCGGGGACGCGGCCAGTACGGCGAGCGGACGCAGCACCTTGTCGGTGTCGGCGAGCCCGGCCCGTACGGAAAGAACCAGCTCCGCGCGCGGCCCCTTCACCGGGTCGGCGAGGGCCGCGGTGGGGTCCGTCATCGGGTGGGCGGACATGCCGAGAGTGGCGTACCGCGCGATGTCCCCGTCGCCGCCCCGGTCATGGAACCGGAGCACCTCGATACGGTCCGTACCGAGGAAGGTCACCGCGGCGCGCGCGTCCGGTTCGCCAAGTGCCGTACGCAGCCGGGCCTCGACCAGAGCAAGAACGTCTTCCATGTCGCGAGCATAAATGGCGTATGGAACGGGCAAACGAAGGGATTGGCCCTCAGTCGGCTGATAGTCTTGGCCGCTGGTCGGGACGGGCACGCAGGTGGGGGTACCCCCAGGCGGAGCTCTGGGGGAGTTGCTCTCAAGTCCCGACGACACGTCATCCCCCACGGGGGACCGGCTGGAGGAGGTGGGGCTGCGGTGGATCGAAGTCGACCGGTCAGTACCAACCGCTCTTCCGCACGGCACCTTTCCTCTGTGATCTGAGGCCTTCCCGCACGGGGCCCATGGCATTTCGCACGACGGAAGAGCACTTCGTTTTTGCCTGTCTGTAGCGAACGCCGTCACCGCGATCCCCGCGGTGCCGCCCGCTTTGCGGACGTACGCATCACGTCCCCATTCCGGGCTGTGCCACGCCACTCGTACGACGGCCTCTCCGTGAAGGAGCCTGCCATGTCGATGATCCGTGACCTGCGTGAAGCGGTCCGTCCGTCCCTGCGCAAGAGCAACGCCCCCTACAGCACGTACGACGCCACCCGCGACCCGTCCGCCTCCAGCGCGGTCGTCGACTGCGCGGTCTACCGCGACGGAAAGCGGATGGAGAGCGCGACCTGCCAGACGCCGCACGAGGCGATGCTGCGGGTGCGCGAGGGCGGCGGCTTCGCGTGGATCGGGCTGCACGAGCCGACGGAGGCCGAATTCGCCGGTATCGCGGCGGAGTTCGGGCTGCACCCGCTGGCCGTCGAGGACGCGGTCCACGCCCATCAGCGG
Organism: Streptomyces sp. V1I1; assembly: GCF_030817355.1. Taxonomy (NCBI): domain Bacteria; kingdom Bacillati; phylum Actinomycetota; class Actinomycetes; order Kitasatosporales; family Streptomycetaceae; genus Streptomyces; species Streptomyces sp. V1I1. The sequence goes on from NZ_JAUSZH010000001.1 coordinate 2,842,850, forward strand.
CCCAAGCTGGAGCGGTACGACGACACGCTCTTCACGGTCTTCAAGACGATCCACTACGTCGAGCACGCCGAGCTCACCGCGACGAGCGAGGTCGTCGAGACCGGCGAGGTGATGTGCTTCACCGGCCGGAACTTCGTCATCACGGTGCGGCACGGCGGCAAGGGCTCGCTGCGGGCTCTGCGGCACGGGCTGCAGAAGGACGTCGAGCTGCTCGCCAAGGGGCCTTCGGCCGTGCTGCACGCCATCGCCGACCATGTCGTCGACGGGTACATCGCAGTGGCGGCGGCCGTGCAGGACGACATCGACGAGGTCGAGATCGATGTCTTCTCCGCGCCCGCGAAGGGCAGCCCGCGCGGCAGCGACGCGGGGCGTATCTACCAGCTCAAGCGTGAGGTGCTGGAGTTCAAGCGGGCCGTGTCGCCGCTGCTGCGGCCGATGCAGCTGCTGAGCGAGCGGCCGATGCGGCTGGTCGACCCGGACATCCAGAAGTACTTCCGCGATGTCGCCGACCACCTCGCCCGGGTGCAGGAGCAGGTCATCGGCTTCGACGAGCTGCTGAACTCGATCCTCCAGGCCAATCTGGCGCAGGCGACGGTCGCGCAGAACGAGGACATGCGCAAGATCACGTCCTGGGCGGCGATCATCGCCGTACCGACGGCGGTCTGCGGGGTGTACGGCATGAACTTCGACCACATGCCGGAGCTGCACTGGAAGTACGGCTACCCCATGGTGCTCACCGGCATCATCGGCGTCTGCCTCGCGATCCACCGCACCCTCAAGCGCAACGGCTGGCTGTAGCCCTGGGGGGCTGTCGTTAAGCTGCAGGCATGACAGACATGCTCCTCGGCCAGGCCCTCATCGAGGAGGCCACCAAGAAGTCCGGGCTCATCTGGGTGCGCGGCGAGGGCCCCGCGAGGGCGCTGTGGCACGTGTGGCACGAGGGCGCGGCACACATCGTCGGCGACGGCCCCGGCGAGCAGCCACTGCCGCGGCTGGTGAACGGTGGTACGGCGGAGATCACCGTACGCAGCAAGGACAAGGGCGGCCGGCTGATCGTCTGGACGGCGGCGGTGAGCGAGCTGGAGCCGCACTCCGAGGCGTGGGAGTCGGCCGTCGCGGAACTGAAGGGCAAGCGCCTTAACGCGCCGGACGCGGAGCAGATGACGGAGCGATGGGCACGTGAGTGCCGGGTGCTGCGACTGGAGCCGAAGGACGCGATCACGGAGCTGCCGGAGGGCTCGGGGGCGGCCGCGCCGCTGCCGACGACGGCGACGACGCGGCGTCCGGTGCCGGCGGCTTTGCCGAGGCTGCTGCTGAAGCGCAAAAAGAGGCGCGGCTAGCCCCGGCCGGGGCTTTGTCCTCAATCGCCGGACGGGCTTGATTTTCAAGCCTGTTGGGGTCCCCCCGAACGAAGTCTGAGGGAGATTGAGGACCGGGGTCCGGGGCGGAGCCCCGGCAGGAGTCCGGGGCGGGAGCGCCGGGGAACAGCTAGTCGCTGGTCTTCGGCAGCTGGCGGCCGTAGTCGACCGTTTCATCCCTCTCCGGCGCCGCCAGCGCGAAGTCCTTGTCCCAGTCCCCCAGCGTCAGCACCCCCGCGCCGCCCGCCCTCGCGAACTGGAGCGGGTACGGCTTGCCCTCCAGCGAGACGTCGAGCGTGCCGCCCGCGCCCTCGCCCGCCATGACCTTGATCGTGCGGACGCCGCCCACCTGCGTGCGGTTGCCCTTGCTGAGCTCGCCCTGCATACCGAGCAGCCCCTCCAGCAGCACATCCATGTCCGTGAAGCCGCGGAACTGGTTGTACGCCGGGTCCCCCTCCGGCACCTTCACGTACTTGTCGTCGAGCTTGCCCGCCGCCTCCGCGTCCGTCTTGCTCGGCTGCTCGTCGCCCTTACCTCCCGCGCCGCTCCAGAAACCGGCGTCGGCCTTCAGATAGAGCGCCTTCCCGACCCGCAGCAGCTCGAAGGTGTTGTCCTTCGAGGTGACGGAACCGGTGCCGCCGTCCTGCTTGAGCCGCATGTTCAGCTTGTATGTGCCGCGCTTGCTGACCAGTGTCCCTGAGAGGCGTACCGACACCGCCGCGTCCGCCGCCGCGCGTGCCTTCGTCTCGATCTCGGCGGCGGAGAGTCTGCCGACGCCATTGGTCCCCGCGTCCGGATCCTCGCTGCCGCATGCCGTGAGCGCCACGGTCAGCCCGGCGCACAGCGCCAGGGGGAGCGCGGCCCGGCGGGCTCGGGAAGCCGGAGGGAGGGGAGTCACAAGCGCACTGCCTCTCGTCTGCGTGTCGTTGGTGGCAGACCGCAGCGTACCCGTGCGGAGGGCACCGATCCGCAGAGAGCCGTACGGACGCCAGCCAGGGCGGCCCAGAAGGGTACGGGCTAGCCTGAAGCCGTCAAACACTGGTATTTCCCGGCAGATGTCGCGGCGAAGAGGAGGCGCGGAGCATGCCCGCAGGCGCCCCCCGGATCTTTGTCTCCCACCTCGCCGGCGTGCCCGTCTTCGACCCCCAGGGAGACCAGGTGGGACGCGTCCGCGACCTGGTCGCGATGTTGCGCGTCGGCCGCCGCCCGCCGCGGCTGCTGGGCATGGTCGTCGAGGTGCTCAGCCGCCGCCGGATCTTTCTGCCCATGACGCGGGTGACCGGCGTGGAGTCGGGTCAGGTCATCACCACCGGCGTGCTCAACATGCGGCGCTTCGAACAGCGCCCCACCGAGCGGCTGGTGCTCGGCGAACTGCTCGACCGGCGGGTACGGCTCGTGGACACCGGCGAGGAGGTCGCCGTGCTCGACGTCTCTATCCAGCAGCTGCCGGCCCGCCGCGACTGGGAGATCGACAAGGTCTTCGTACGCAAGGGCAAGCCCGGGGCGCTGCGCCGCAAGGGCGCGACGCTGACCGTCGAGTGGTCCGCGGTCACCGGCTTCTCACTGGAGGAGCACGGACAGGGCGCCGAGAGCCTGCTGGCGACCTTCGAGCAGCTGCGCCCCGCCGACCTCGCCAATGTGCTGCACCACCTCTCCCCCAAGCGGCGCGCCGAGGTCGCCGCGGCCCTCGACGACGACCGGCTCGCGGACGTAATGGAAGAGCTGCCTGACGACGACCAGGTGGAGATCCTCGGCAAGCTCAAGGAGGAGCGGGCGGCGGACGTCCTGGAGGCGATGGACCCGGACGACGCTGCCGACCTGCTCTCCGAGCTGCCCGAGGAGGAGAAGGAGCGGTTGCTGGCGCTGATGCGGCCGGACGACGCCGCGGATGTGCGTCGGCTGCTGTCGTACGAGGAGCGGACGGCGGGCGGTCTGATGACCACCGAGCCGATCGTGCTGCGGCCGGACGCGACGGTCGCGGACGCGCTGGCGCGCGTACGCCAGCAGGACCTCTCCCCCGCGCTCGCCGCGCAGGTGTACGTGTGCCGGCCGCCGGACGAGACGCCGACCGGCAAGTACCTGGGCACGGTGCACTTCCAGCGGCTGCTGCGGGACCCGCCGTTCACGCTGGTCAGCTCGATCGTGGACACCGATCTGCCGCCGCTCTCGCCGAACACCCCGCTGTCGGCGGTCACCAGCTATCTCGCGGCGTACAACATGGTCGCCGCGCCTGTTGTGGACGAGATCGGTTCGCTGCTGGGGGCGGTGACAGTCGACGACGTACTCGACCATCTGCTGCCGGAGGACTGGCGGGAGACGGACTTCGAGGAGTCGCTCCGCGAGGAGTCCGCCCATGGGTAGCGGCAGCGAGTACGGGCTGAGCGAACGCGGCGAGCCGAAGGAGCGCATGCCGTCCGGGGCGAGCGCCGCGCCGCGTCACCGGGTCCGGCTCGACCAGCCGCGCGCGCCACGGCGCAGTCTGCTGCCGGAGTACGACCCCGAGGCCTTCGGCCGGTTCTCGGAGCGGATCGCCCGCTTCATCGGAACCGGACGGTTCCTCGTCTGGATGACGTTGATCATCATCCTGTGGGTCGTCTGGAACATCTTCGCGCCCAGGGATCTGCGCTTCGACGAGTACCCGTTCATTTTTCTGACGCTGATGCTGTCGCTCCAGGCCTCGTACGCCGCCCCGCTGATCCTGCTGGCACAGAACCGGCAGGCCGACCGGGACCGGGTCACACAGGAGCAGGAACGCAAGCAGAACGAGCGCTCCATCGCGGACACGGAGTATCTGACCCGGGAGATTGCGGCGCTGCGGATGGGTCTCGGCGAGGTCGCCACCAGGGACTGGATCCGCTCCGAGTTCCAGGATCTGATGACGGAGATGGACGACCGGCGTCTATTCCCGCAAGACACCTCCCGCGGGCGTGATGAAGGCGACCGCTGACCGCCCTTTCCGGGGGTGGGCGTCAGCGCCGTACCATCGTCCGTATGGCTACGGAAGACGCGGTGCTTGAAGCACTGGCGACGGTGAACGACCCCGAGATCCACAAACCGATTACCGAACTCGGCATGGTCAAATCGGTCGGGATCGGGGCGGACGGTGCGGTCGCCGTCACGGTGTATCTCACCGTCTCCGGCTGCCCGATGCGCGAGACGATCACCAAGAACGTGACCGACGCGGTCGCGCGCGTAGACGGCGTCACGCGCGTCGACGTCACGCTGGACGTGATGAGCGACGAGCAGCGCAAGAACCTCGCGAGCTCGCTGCGCGGCGGGACCGCCGAGCGCGAGGTGCCCTTCGCCAAGCCCGGCTCTCTGACCCGCGTCTACGCGGTCGCCTCCGGCAAGGGCGGCGTCGGCAAGTCCTCCGTCACCGTGAACCTGGCGGCGGCGATGGCGGCCGACGGGCTGAAGGTCGGCGTCGTCGACGCCGACATCTACGGACACAGCGTGCCGCGGATGCTGGGCGTGGACGGCCGTCCCACCCAGGTCGAGAACATGATCATGCCGCCGTCCGCGCACGGCGTGAGCGTGATCTCCATCGGCATGTTCACCCCGGGCAACGCCCCGGTGGTGTGGCGCGGGCCGATGCTGCACCGCGCACTCCAGCAGTTCCTCGCGGACGTGTACTGGGGCGACTTGGACGTGCTGCTGCTCGATCTGCCGCCGGGCACCGGCGACATCGCGATCTCGGTGGCGCAGCTGGTGCCGAACGCCGAGATCCTGGTGGTCACCACCCCGCAGCAGGCCGCGGCCGAGGTCGCCGAGCGGGCCGGCTCCATCGCCGTACAGACGCATCAGAAGATCGTCGGCGTCGTCGAGAACATGTCGGGTCTGCCGTGCCCGCACTGCGACGAGATGGTCGACGTATTCGGCTCGGGCGGCGGCCAGCGGGTCGCCGAGGGGCTGACGAAGACGACCGGTGCGAACGTGCCGGTGCTGGGCTCCATCCCGATCGACGTACGGCTGCGCGAAGGCGGCGACGAGGGTAAGCCGGTCGTCCTGACCGACCCGGACTCACCGGCGGGCGCGGCGCTGCGGGCCATCGCGGGCAAGCTGGGGGGCCGTCAGCGCGGCCTGTCGGGCATGTCGCTGGGAATCACCCCGCGCAACAAGTTCTAGGCGGCTTGCCACCGATCGCCGGACGGGCTGGAAATCAAGCCCGTCCGGCGATTGAGGACGAACCGGCTGCCGGACGGCCCCGGCAGCCATCGCGGTCACCGCACTAGACGTACGCGCCGAGATCCTGGACCGCCGAGAAGCCCAGCCCGTACGCGCTCATCCCACGCCCGTACGCGCCGATGTGCACCCCGGCCCGGGTCGAGCCAGCCAGCACCCAGCCGAATTCCGACTCGCGGTAGTGGAAGGTCGTCGGCACACCGTCGACCGGCAGCGAGAGCATCGACCAAGCGGGTCCGGCCAGCTCGTCGGCCAGCTCGAACGCGGTCTCGGTCTGCTGGTCCAGCCAGTCGTCGCGCAGCGAGTGGTCGAGCTGGGCGGGCCAGGTGTAGGCCAGCAGCCCCGAGCCGGCCAGCCAGGCCGCGGAGGAGACCGTGGTGGCGTCCAGTACGCCCGTGCCGTCGCCGCTGTGCCGCACCGGGCTGGCCACCACGGTGATGACCGCGGCGAAACGCTCTCTCTCGGCGCCGGCGGCCTCCGGCCGTATCGACGGCTCGTCGCCGTGGCCCACCGCACCGTGCTGGACCGTGCCGTCCGCCGCGGTGCCGACCTGCATCAGCCAGCGCGGGCCGGTGAATGCCTCGTCCAGCCCATACCAGGGGAAGGACGCACGCCGATAGTCGTCGACCGCGCGCTGTGCCGCTGTCCCGGCAGGTGCCGCCGCGAGCGGGGGCTCCCCGTCGGGCGCATCGGGATCGCCGACCGTGTCTTGCGCTTCTAGCCGACTTGTCGTCTCCATCTACCCGGCCGCCTCCTCTGTGTCCGAGGCCCGGAGCGGACCCGCCCCCCTCGGGCGTCCTCGCTACCGGACAGATGGAGAGAATAGCCACCCTGTCCCGGCTCGCAGGGATTGAGGTGCTCAGGTGGCGTCTGCGTCGAAGGGCGGGCGCTCGTCCTGAACGGGCTTTTCGCGCTTCTTGAGCAGGTCGGGGGTGCCGGGCGAGCCGTTGACGGCGGCGGGGACCGACGTGTCGGATTCCTTGCCGTTGACCGCGTCGGCGACCTCGTTGATCTCCTTCTTGAGGTCGAAGCTGCTGCGGAGGTCCTTGAGCTCCTTCAGATCCTCGTTCTCGTTCAGCTGCTTGCGGATGAACGTCTTGGGGTTGAGGTCCTCGAAATCGAAGTCCTTGAACTCCGGGCCCAGTTCGCTGCGGATGTCGTGCTTCGCGCTCTCGGAGAACTCGCGGATCTTCCGGATGAAGCGGCTGGCGTCCTGGATGACTTTCGGCAGCTTGTCCGGGCCGAAGATGAGCACGGCGAGCACCACGAGCGCCACCAGCTCCAGTGCGCCTATGTCATTGAACACCCTGCTGCTCCTCGTGTTCTCTGCGGCCCGCAGGTCGGATGGGGTCGGCCCGATCCACGGTACCCGCCGGAACTGTCCGCACGGTACCTTCCGACGGCCGGTGCCGGGACCGGCATCGTCGGCGTTCCGCTGTCGGTCATGTGCCGTCCGCGGAGCCGAGCGTGAGCGTCATCGTCCGTTCACTGCCGCCGCGGACCAGGGTGAGCTCCAGCCGGTCGCCCGGGCGGTGCGAGCGGATCTTGACGATCAGCTCCTCGCCGCTGTGCACCCGCTGGCCGTCGACCTTGGTGATGATGTCGCCCGGCTTGATCCCCGCCTTGGCGCCAGGGCCGCCCGAAGTGACGGAAGGGCTGCCGTCCTTGCCCTTCTCGCCGACACGCGCGCCGTCGCCGGTGTATTTCATGTCCAGGCTGACACCGATCACCGGGTGGGTGGCCTTGCCGGTGTTGATCAGCTCTTCGGCGACGCGCTTGCCCTGGTTGATGGGGATCGCGAAGCCGAGTCCGATGGAGCCGGCCTGGCCGCCCTCGGGGCCCGCACCGGAGTCCGCCGCGCGGATCGCGCTGTTGATGCCGATGACCCGGGCCTTGGTGTCCACCAGCGGACCGCCCGAATTGCCGGGGTTTATCGGGGCGTCGGTCTGCAGCGCGTCGACATAGCTGACATCGCTGCCGTCGCCCTTCTCGCCGCCCGCGGTGATGGGGCGCTCCTTGGCGCTGATGATGCCGGAGGTCACGGTGTTCTGGAGGTCGAAGGGTGCGCCGATGGCGACAACCGGGTCGCCGACCTGGACGCTGTCGGAGTTCCCCAGGGGCAACGGCTTGAGGCCCGAGACGCCGGACACCTTGACGACGGCGAGGTCGTAGCCGCTGTCCTTGCCGACGAGCGTCGCCTTGGCGGTCTCGCCGCCGCTGAAGGTGACGGAGATGTCGCCGGCCGAGCCCGCCGGGTCGACGACATGGTTGTTGGTCAGGATGTGGCCCCGCTGGTCGAGCACGAAGCCGGTGCCGGTGCCCTGTTCGCCGCCGCCGCTGACATGGAGCGTGACGACGCTCGGCAGCGCACTTGCGGCGATGCCCGCGACGCTGTCGGGCGGGCGGTTGCCGTTGTCCTTGGATGCCTGCGGGAGTTCGACCTGGGTGATGCCGCCGTTGCGTTCGACGTACGCGCCGATGCCGCCGCCGATGACGCCTGCGACGAGCGCCAGCAGGACCGCCCCGACCAGCAGCGATCCGCGGCCGCGCTTCTTCCTGGTGGGCTCACCGGGGTGGGTCAGCGACTGACCTGGCGCGCTCCAGGGGTCGTACTGCAGCCAATGGGAGGTCGGGGGCTGCGGCAGCGGGGGGTGAGGCTGGTGGGCGTGCCGCTGCACCGCTTGGGGCTGGGGCGCTTGAGGCCGCAGTGCTTGGGGCTGGGACGCTTGGGGCTGGGACTCTTGGGGCTGGGGCGCTTGAGGCTGGGGCGGCGGGGCGTACCCGCCGCCGGTGCCCGGCGCGGTGCCGTTCGGCGTCGTGGAGTACTGCGGCGGTACGGGAGTGCCCTGCGCCGGAGTCGGCATCGGCCGCTGTACGGGAGGTGCGGGCGCCCACGGCCCTGGTCCGCCGTATGGCGGGGTGCTGTACTCGTCGGGCTCGTGCAGCGGCTGCGGCCTGCCCGGCGCCGGCGTGGGCGGCAGCTCGGCCGTCACCTCGGTGTCCGCGGCCACCGCGGCGTCCTCAGGTACCGGAACCGGAACCGGCACGCCCTCCGACACCGACACCGTCGCCTGCCCCTCCGGCTCGGGCTGGGTCGCACGTCCCGCGCTGGGCCGGCTCCACCACTTCGCCTTCGGTCCGGTGGGCTTCCCGTCGTCCATGCTCTCCCCGCAAACTGCCGGCCACTGCGCACCCCCACGGGGCACCCCTCAGAAGATTCAACCAGGTTTGCGAATCTCCGCGCAGTGTCCTGCTCAGCGCCGGGACGACAGGGGCAGAGCGGACTGGGTCGGGGCAGCGAGATGCGTGGGGACAGGTGTGGCGCTCGGGGTGAGCCCGGGGGCGGTGGCGAGCTGGAATGCCGAGCCCGTCGGACGTATCAGCGGCGGGGAGTAGGAGGCGTCGGTCAGCATCGGGGCCGAGAACGGGTGGTTCAGCGGCGCCGGGGCCAGCAGGCTGGGCGCCCCGGTGATGACGGGGCGGTTGTCCGACCTGACCAGGCCGTTGCCCCCGGTGCGGCGGCGCTCGGTCTCGGTGCTCCTGAGGTTGCCCGCCCCGGTGTTCACGCCGGTGGCGCCCGCGGTCGGGGTCGCGGCCCGCAGCGGAGTGACGTTGCGACCCGCGCCCTCGCCCCTGGGGCCGGCCTGGACCGAGGCGTCGAGCGGCAGTGCCCCACCGAGGGCGATCGCCGCGAACGACACAGCGCTGGCCGCCGCGAACGCGAACCTCCGCCCGCGCCAGGGCGAGCGCTCCGCTTCCGTACGCCCCACGTCATGGATTCGGAAGCCGCTGCCGGAACTGCCGGGAAGTGCGGTCGTGTGGGCGCCCGCGGGAACGTATCCGAACGTCTGCGTACGGGAGTCGCCGGAGTCCCGGCCCCGTCCCGACGAGGGGCTCAGCGCTCCGAACACCCCGTCGCCACCGAGCCGCCCCCCGTCGAAAGGTCCACCCCGGCCGCCGTCGTCACCTCCGGGCCCTGCGGGCAGCCCCTGGAGCCGCGCGAGCAGTCCTTCGGAGGGCGGCGGCGGCGCGGTGTGGGCGAAGACGTTCTTCAGGCGGCGCTGGGCGTCGGCCTCGGCCTTGCATTTGGGACAGGTCGCCAGATGCGCCAGTACCCGGTCCCGGACGTCGTGTTTGAGCTCGCCGTCGACAAGCGCGGCGAGCCGGTCCCCCAGATGCTGCTCCGCAGGGGTGGGGCTTGAGCCACTCACGCCGGTCCGACCTCCCCTGCCAGGCCGACCACACCCGCCAGCGAGCGCTGCTCGGCACGTGCCTCGGGGGAGCGGTGCTGCAGAGCCTTGCGCAGATGGGACCGGCCGCGGTGGATCCGGCTGCGGACCGTGCCGAGCTTGACGCCCAGGGTCGCGGCGATCTCCTCGTACGAAAGCCCCTCGATGTCACAGAGCACCACGGCGGCGCGGAACTCCGGTGCGAGGGTGTCCAGCGCCTGCTGCACATCGGCGTCGAAGTGGGTGTCGTTGAAGACCTGCTGCGGGGACGGCTCGCGGCTGGGCAGCCGCTCGGCGGCGTCGTCGGCGAGCGCGTCGAAGCGGATCCGCTGCTTGCGGCGGACCATGTCCAGGAAGAGGTTGGTTGTGATGCGGTGCAGCCAGCCCTCGAAGGTGCCCGGCGTGTACGTCGACAACGAGCGGAAGACCCTCACGAAGACCTCCTGGGTGAGGTCCTCGGCGTCGTGCTGGTTGCCCGTCAGCCGGTAGGCGAGGCGGTAGACCCGGCCGCTGTGCGTGCTGACGATTTCCTCCCAGGTGGGAGGCGTCCACGCCTGCGATTCCGCATCCGATGCGAAGGTCGCGGTAGCTGCGGAGTCAGTGGAGCGAGAACGGTCAGCAATGTCGGTCACGGATCTCGGCTCACCCGCCGACCTGAGGAAGCGCCTCAGCACTCCTCTCCGATCCGCAGGTGCAGCCGCACCTCCCCTGTCGGCTCTGGTGGTGTCCAGCGGAGCCCCTACCATAGCCACCTCGCCCGTTAGCTCCGGATAAGAATCTTTACGCGAATTTGGGTCCTGCTTCTGGTCCTGATCCATGCGCTTCCCCCTGTCCCTCCATAACGCCTGGTCCCATCCGCGGGTTCCCGGGCGCAGCGGATACAGTCAGCCTCGCGCCACTACGGGGACAGGAGAGGGTCATTACCGCCAACCGGCAGACGAGCTGGGCGTTCGCCGACGCCTTTGTCGCCGAGGACGACGCGCTGCGCTGGGCCCGTGACCGGGCCCGGGAGTCAGGGCTCCCCTCGGTGTCGCCAGGCACCGGCGCCGCGCTGCGACTGCTGGCTGCCACCGCCGACGCGAAAGCGGTGGCCGAAATCGGTACGGGGACCGGTGTCTCCGGGATCTATCTGCTGCACGGGATGCGGCCCGACGGCGTACTGACCACGGTGGACCCGGAGCCGGACCGGCAGCAGTTCGCCAAGGAGGCGTTCCGCGCGGCGGGCTTCGCCGGGAACCGGGCGCGTTTCATCCCCGGCCGCGCGCTCGACGTACTTCCGCGGCTGGCGGACGGCGGTTACGACCTCGTCTTCTGCGACGGCGACCGGACGGAGTCGCTGGACTATCTCGCTGAATCGTTGCGCCTGCTGCGACCTGGCGGTCTTGTCTGCTTCGAGGGCGTATTCGCGGACGGCCGCACGGTCGACTCGGCGGCCCAGCCGGCGGAGGTGCTGCGTCTGCGGGAGCTGCTGCGCGCGGTCCGGGAGAGCCAGGAGCTGCTGCCGTCGCTGCTGCCGGTGGGCGACGGCCTGCTCTGCGCGGTCCGCCGCGGCTGAGCCCGTATCCGCCCCGGCCGAGGCGGCCGCTGCACTCTCGTTACGCATCCGATCCGGAGCACAGCACTGCCCCGGCACCGAAGTGCCGGGGCAGTGAAAAGTGTGGGCGCTTCCGCGTCAGCCGACGACCTTCTTCAGAGCGTCGCCGAGGGCATCGGCTTCGTCCGGAGTCAGCTCGACCACAAGCCGACCGCCGCCTTCGAGCGGAACGCGCATGACGATGCCCCGCCCCTCCTTGGTCACCTCGAGCGGGCCGTCGCCCGTCCGCGGCTTCATGGCCGCCATGCTCGTTCCCCTTCCTGAAACCAGCTCATCGCAGCCGACAACCCAGGTGTCACCGGCATCGAACACATTGCTTCCAGGTCATTATCCCGCATGGCGGGACCCGATGACCAACATCGGTCGGCATCGCTTGCGCAACGCGCTCTCTCAAAACCACTCAATTCGGCGATCCGCCTGCGATACTTCGCCACCGCGCACCGGGCCGGACCCGAAGATTGTTTGACGCAGGTCACATGTTCGCCCCCGGCGATCTCCGCCATGCTGGGCCCTGAACACGCCTGAACACCAACGTCAGAGCCGCAAAGGGGACCCTGCCATGGCCGACTCCGTGCTGTACGAGGTGAGCGACGGACTCGCAACGATCACGATCAACCGGCCCGAGGCCATGAACGCGATGAACACCGAGGCCAAAGTCGCTCTGAGGGACTCGGCCCTGGCAGCCGCCGCCGACCCTTCCGTACGGGCGGTACTGCTCACCGCGTCCGGGCGCGCCTTCTGCGTGGGCCAGGACCTCAAGGAGCACATCGGGTTCCTCGCGGCCGACCGCGAGTCGGGCACCGGCAACACGATGAACACCGTGCGCGAGCACTACAACCCCATCGTGCGGGCCCTGACCGAGATGCCGAAGCCGGTCGTGGCCGGGGTCAACGGCGTGGCCGCGGGCGCGGGCCTCGGCTTCGCGCTCGCCGCGGACTACCGGGTCGTCGCGGACACCGCAAAGTTCACGACCTCCTTCGCGGGCGTCGCGCTGAGCGCCGACTCCGGGGTGTCGTGGACGCTGCCCCGGCTGATCGGCCAGAGCCGGGCCGCGGATCTGCTGCTCTTCCCGCGCTCGTTCTCCGCGCAGGAGGCGCACGAGCTGGGCATCGCGAACAAGCTGGTCCCCGCCGAAGACCTGGCCGCAGAGGCCGCAGCGGTGGCCCGGGCGCTGGCCGAAGGACCGACCGTGGCGTACGCGGCGATCAAGGAGTCCCTGGCCTACGGCGCCGGTCACACGCTCAGCGAGACGCTCGGCAAGGAGGACGAGCTGCAGGCGAGGGCGGGCTCGTCCGAGGACCATGCGATCGCGGTCCAGGCCTTCATCGCCAAGGAGAAGCCGAAGTACCTCGGCCGCTAGCAGCGGGCTGGAAGCGGGCTAGGAGGGGGCCAGGCGGGCGACGCAGCCGCTCAGGTGGTCGTCGACAAGGCCGCACGCCTGCATGAGCGCGTACGCCGTCGTCGGTCCGATGAAGCGCAGCCCGCGCTTCTTGAGGGCCTTGGCCAGCGCGGTGGACTCGTCCGTCACGGCCGGGACGTCGGCGATCGTGCGTGGAGCGGGCCGCACCGCCGGGTCGGGGGCGTACGACCAGATCAGCGTGTCCAGCTCGCCGGGGGACCAGCCGGCGAGCACGCGCGCGTTGGCGAGGGTCGCCTCGATCTTGGCTCGGTTGCGGATGATCCCGGCGTCGGCGAGGAGGCGCTCCTCGTCGGCGTCGGTGAACTCCGCGACGGAAGCGATCTTGAAGCCGTCGAAGGCGAGGCGGAAGCCCTCGCGCCGGCGCAGAATGGTGATCCAGGACAGGCCCGACTGGAAGGCCTCCAGGCAGAGACGTTCGAAGAGCGCGTCGTCGCCGTGGACGGGGCGGCCCCACTCCTCGTCGTGGTACGTGACGTAGTCGTCCGTGGACAGGCCCCAGGGGCAGCGCAGCTTCCCGTCAGGGCCGGGTGCGACGCCGCCGGTCACCGCTCGGGCTCCTCGCCGGGCTTGGTGAACAGGTCGCCCCTGCCCACAGCCGTGGCCTGCGCGCCGGCCAGCGCCGACTCCAGTTCGGCGATGCGCGCGTCCCGCTCGGCGAGCTCGGCGCCGAGGCGGCCGAGCACATCGTCCACGTCAGCCATCCGGTAGCCGCGGGGCGCGACCGGCAGCCGCAGTGCCTCGACGTCCGCACGGCCGACCGGGCGGGTGGCCGGCAGCGGGTCGACCAGCTGCTCGGGCGCCACCTCGGGCAGGGCCGCGCTGTCGCCGCCGCCGACCACGGCGAGGGTGACCGCGGCGACGACCACGACCATCGCGATCAGCAAGAACAAGAACACGAGCGAGCCTCTCCCCAAGCGGAAACTGTCCGGTGCTGATCGTGCCACGGGACTCTGACAGTTAGGGTCGCAGGCGAACGACCTGAGGAGGAAACAGCGGATGCTGCGGCTGGGACGGCGCGAATTCGACGCGCACGAGCCGGTGATCATGGCGATCGTCAACCGTACGCCTGACTCCTTCTACGACCAGGGCGCGACCTTCCACGACGAGCCGGCCCTCGCCCGCGTCGAGCAGGCGGTGTCAGAGGGTGCTGCCATCATCGACATCGGTGGGGTGAAGGCCGGTCCCGGGGAGGAAGTGACGGCCGAGGAGGAGGCACGTCGGACGGTCGGCTTCGTGGCGGAGGTGCGCAGGCGCCACCCGGACGTGGTGATCAGCGTCGACACCTGGCGGCACGACGTGGGCGAGGCGGTCTGCGAGGCGGGCGCGGATCTGCTCAATGACGCGTGGGGCGGGGTGGACCCGAAGCTGGCGGAGGTCGCCGCGCGGTACGGCACGGGCCTGGTGTGCACGCACGCGGGCGGCACGGAGCCGAGGACACGGCCGCACCGGATCGCGTACGACGACGTGGTGGCGGACATTTTGCGGGTGACGCTCTCGCTGGCGGAACGAGCGGTGGAGCTGGGGGTCCGGCGGGACGGGATCATGATCGACCCGGGTCATGACTTCGGGAAGAACACGCGCCATTCGCTGGAGGCGACGCGTCGCCTCGGGGAGCTGACGGCGACGGGCTGGCCGGTGCTGGTCTCACTGTCGAACAAGGACTTCGTCGGCGAGACACTCGACAAGCCGGTGAAGGAACGCGTGATCGGGACGCTGGCGACGACGGCGGTGTCGGCATGGCTGGGGGCGCAGGTGTATCGCGTGCACGAGGTGGCGGAGACGAAGCAGGTGCTGGACATGGTGTCGACGATCGCGGGGCACCGGGGACCGGCGGTGGCGCGGCGGGGGTTGGCGTAGCGGCAGGGCGATGCGGGTTCGGATACAGCCCCCACCCCGCCCCTTCCCGAACCGGGGCTCCGCCCCAGACCCCGTACGCCCTTCGGGCGTTGTCCTCAAACGCCGGACGGGCTTGAGTTTCCGCCCGTCCGGCCGAAACTCAAGCCCCGCCGGAGATTGCTTGGGTTCTAGCGGTCGTCGCAACGCCTCAGCTCAGGGGATGCGATGGACTTCGAGATCCGTGGGGATCGCAAGCCGCAGGGGCCCAGGAAGCTCCGTGGTGAGCGGGCGGAATACTTCCGGCTCATGCAACAGGGCTACAGCAACAAAGAAGCATCCCGGCTTGTCGGCGTGCATGAGCGGACCGGTCGCGAGTGGCGTCATGGCCGGACGGATCCGCAGAGGCTTCGGGCGCCCGCTCACATCGAGCGGGCGCCCGTTGCCGCACCGTCCCGGTACTTGAGCGAGACCGAGCGCATCCACATCGCCGACCGCTTGCGGGAGAAGGCCACCGTCCGGGCGATCGCCGCCGAACTGGGCCGCAGCCCGTCCACCGTCAGCCGGGAGATCCACCGCAACCGCAGTCCCGGCCGAGGCAGCCAGTGGCACTACCGCCCACACGCCGCCCAGGCCCGCGCGGATGCCCGCCGGCCCCGCCCCAAGCCCGGCAAGATCGGTCGGAACACCGCACTGCGGGACTTCATCCAGGACGGCCTGGACCTGAAGTGGAGCCCGGAACAGATCTGCGAGAGTCTGCGCCGGACCTTCCCCGACCAGCCGGAGATGCACGTGGTGCACGAGACGATCTACCAGGCCCTGTACGTTCAGGGCCGCGGAGAACTGCGCCGCGAGCTGGCCCGGGCCCTTCGCTCGGGCCGCGCCCGCCGCCGCCCGCAGCGCCAGGCGGCCTGTCGTCAGCCGCGCTTCACGCATCCGATGGTCATGATCAGCGAACGCCCGGCAGAGGCGGAGGACCGGGCGGTGCCCGGCCACTGGGAAGGGGACCTGATCATCGGGATGGACAACCGCTCAGCGATCGGCACCCTCGTCGAACGGGCGACCCGCTACGTGATGCTGGTGCACCTGCCTGACGGCCGCAGCGCAGCGCACATGCGCGACGCGCTGGTGGAGACCGTGAAGACCCTGCCGTCGCATCTGACACGCTCGCTGACCTGGGACCAGGGATCGGAGATGGCCGCCCACCATGCCTTCAGCGTCGCCACCGACATCCCGGTCTACTTCTGCGACCCCGCCAGTCCCTGGCAGCGCGGCTCGAACGAGAACACAAACGGCCTGCTGCGGCAGTACTTCCCCAAGGGAACCGACCTGTCCGTCCACACCCGCGAGCAACTGGCCGCTGTCGCCGCCGAACTCAACGGCCGCCCACGCAAAACGCTCGGCTGGGAAACCCCAGCCGAGCGCCTGCATAAACTGCTCGCCGCCTGACACAACCGATCACGTGTTGCGACGATCCCTAGAAACCGCCTTGAGGCGCGGGGTTCGGGGCGGAGCCCCGGG
Organism: Streptomyces sp. V1I1; assembly: GCF_030817355.1. Lineage (NCBI taxonomy): Bacteria > Bacillati > Actinomycetota > Actinomycetes > Kitasatosporales > Streptomycetaceae > Streptomyces > Streptomyces sp. V1I1. Next base: position 2,858,987 of record NZ_JAUSZH010000001.1, read on the forward strand.
GGGTCAGTGGCCCGTCTCCTTCGTCACCATCGCCACCGCCTCCTCCACGTCGTCGGTGACATGGAAGAGCAGCAGGTCGTGCTCCGACGCCTTCCCTTGCGCCACCACCGTGTTCCGGAGCCAGTCCACCAGTCCGCTCCAGTACTCCGTACCGAACAGCACGATCGGGAAGCGCGTGACCTTCCGGGTCTGGACCAGCGTCAGCGCCTCGAACAGCTCGTCCAGCGTGCCCAGTCCGCCCGGCAGCACCACGAAGCCCTGCGCGTACTTCACGAACATCGTCTTGCGGACGAAGAAATAGCGGAAGTTCACGCCGATGTCGACATGCGGGTTGAGGCCCTGCTCGAAGGGGAGCTCGATGCCCAGGCCGACCGAGATGCCCTCCGCCTCCCGCGCCCCCTTGTTCGCCGCCTCCATCGCGCCCGGGCCGCCCCCTGTGATCACCGCGAAGCCCGCGTCGACCAGTGCCTTGCCGATGCGGACGCCCGTTTCGTACTCGGGGGTCCCGGGCCCCGTGCGGGCGGAGCCGAAGACGCTGATCGCGCTGGGCAGTTCGGCCAGCGCGCCGAAGCCCTCCACGAACTCCGACTGGATGCGCATGACCCGCCAGGGGTCTGTGTGCACCCACTCGGAATCGCCCTCGGTGTCCAGCAGCCGCTGGTCGGTGGTGCCGGGCTGCACCTGGTCCCTACGGCGCAGCACCGGTCCCAGTCGCTGCTCCTCCAGCGCCCGCAAACCCTCGGGGTTGCCCATGACCTGCTCCCTCCGGCCGAACATTGTTGCTTTGAGTCAGGGTAGGTCGGTGAACGTTACGACATGTGAAATCGGGGTTGTCAGACGGTGAGCCAGTCCCGGAGACGTCCCTCGCAGTGCGTGATCTTGTCGACCGCGACATGCTCGTCCCGCTTGTGGGCGAAGAGCGCGTCACCGGGCCCGTAGTTCACCGCGGGCACGCCCAGCGCGCTGAAGCGTGAGACGTCCGTCCAGCCGAACTTGGGCTGCGCCGTGCCGCCGACCGCCGCCATGAACGCGGCCGCCGCCGGGTGCGAGAGCCCGGGCAGCGCCCCGCCGGTGTGGTCGTCCACCACAAACTCCGCCACCCCGCAGTCCGCGAAGACCTCGTGGACGTGCGCCAGGGCCTCCTCCTCGCTGCGGTCGGGCGCGTAGCGGTAGTTGACTACCACGGTGCACTCGTCGGGGATGACGTTGTTGGCCACTCCGGCCTCGATCCGTACGGCGTTGAGCCCCTCCCGGTACTCAAGCCCGTCGATCACCGGCCGTCGCGGCTCGTACGCGGCGAGCTTGGCCAGGATCGGCGCCGCGGCGTGAATGGCGTTGGACCCCATCCAGCTGCGCGCGGAGTGTGCCCGCTCCCCCGTCGTACGGAGAAAGACCCGCAGCGTGCCCTGGCAGCCGCCCTCGACCTGGGCGTCGGACGGCTCGAGGAGGACCGCGAAGTCGCCCTTCAGCCAGTCGGCATGGGCTTCGGCCACATGTCCCAGACCGTTGAGGTGTGCGGCGACCTCTTCGTTGTCGTAGAAGACGAATGTGAGGTCGCGGTTGGGCTCGGGGACGGTCGCGGCGATGCGCAGCTGGAGCGCGACGCCCGACTTCATGTCGCTCGTGCCGCAGCCCCACAGCACGCCGTTCTCGTCCAGCCGGGAGGGCACGTTGTCGGCGATCGGAACCGTGTCGATGTGCCCGGCCAGGATGACCCGCTCGGCGCGCCCCAGGTTCGTACGGGCCACGACGTTGTTGCCGTGCCGGTCGACGGTGAGATGCGGCAGGGCGCGCAGCGCCTGCTCGATCGCGTCGGCGAGGGGTTTCTCCTCGCCGCTGACCGACCGGAAGTCGACCAGCCGGGCGGTGAGCGCCGGAGCATCAAGAGTGAGGTCAAGCACGGTGTCGGGCATGGCTCCGACCTTAACGCGGGCTCCAGTACCGTGGGCAGCGTGTCCGAGACCGCCTCCCCCGTCCGGCGCGGCCGCCTCCTGCGTATCGCGGCCGCGGTCGCCGTGCTGCTGGCTCTCATCAGCTATGTCGTGGTGCAGTACGTCACCGGCGGCGGCGCCCCTCGCTGCACCGTCCGTACGGCCGAGGGCGAGGGCCCCACGTACGAACTCAGCACCGAGCAGGCCGCGAACGCCGCGACGATCTCCGCGGTCGGCACCACCCGCGGCCTGCCGGAGCGCGCGGTCACCATCGCGCTCGCCACGGCCCTCCAGGAATCGGGGCTGCGCAACATCAACCACGGCGACCGGGACTCGCTCGGCCTGTTCCAGCAGCGTCCCTCCAAGGGTTGGGGCACGACCCGGCAGATCCTCGACCCGGTCTACGCCGCCGGGAAGTTCTACGAGCGTCTCGCCGAGGTCCCGGGCTACTCGCGGCTGCCGCTGACCGTCGCGGCGCAGCGCGTCCAGCGCAGCGGTTTCCCGCAGGCGTACGCGAAGCACGAGCCGGACGCGACGCTGCTGGCCGCCGCCCTGACCGGCCGTGCGACCGGGGCTCTGACCTGCGAATCGGGCAAGGGTGAGGAGCCGGGCGATCCGGCGAAGGTGCGCGAGGAGCTGGTGCGGGCGTTCGGCCCCGAGGTGCTGCCGGGGGCGAGGACCTCGGGCAGGGCGGGAGCGCCAGGACCGCGGGAGGTGGCCGTACCGGTGCCGTCGACGGTCGGGACGGACAGCGGCGGAGCCTCACAGCGCGGCTGGGAGCTCGCTCACTGGGCGGTGGCGCGAGCGGAAGGGCTGCGCATCGAGGAGATCTCGTACGGGGGCCGGGTGTGGAGCGCGAGCGAGTCCGACGAGGGCTGGCGTTCCACGGGCGCCGCGTCGGGTTCCGCGCCGGTTTCCGAGGCGGCCGACGTCCGAATTCGCATCGCACAGTAATCCGGGCGCTCCCTCGTAGGAGGCGCTTCAGTCACGTCCGGACGAGAAGCCGGATGGCCATTGGCACGCGTTGCTCGTGATCCATCAAACCCCTTGCACACAAAGGGAAGTGACGGTTCAGCAGACCCCTGCACAATGGAATGTTTGTCCATTTTTATCCAGGGCTGATAATGCGACGCATTACCAACTCTTTACCTTGGTGCACCGCAACTTCCCCCGCCCTTCCAGCGGTTGTCAGTGCGTACGAACCAACGTCCTTCTCGTCTCAAGGAGCATCATGTCCCTCCCCCTGACCCGTCGGATCGCCCGTGCCGCGCTGCTCATCGCGGCGGGTGCAGCCCCCGTGGTCGGTGCGGCCGGCTCCGCAAGCGCCGTGGAACTTCCCCAGAGCCCGCACGGCGGCCTGACCGCCCTCGACACGGACAGCCTCGGCAACACCGTCGACGGTGCCGCGCAGAAGGCCACCGGCACCGCGGGCGACACCGGCGCCGAAGCGGTCAAGAAGACCGTCCCGGCCGCGGGCAAGACCGTCGGCAAGACCGGCAAGTCGGCGCCCGGCACCGCCAAGGAGGCCGCCGGTGACACCGCGGGCAACGCCGCCGACGTCGTCGGCGAGACCGCCGGCACTGCCACTGAGTCGCTCGGCGGCGAGACTGCCGGCACCGCGACCCAGTCGCTCGGCGGCCTGCCCGTCGGCAGCGGTCTGCCCACCGAGCAGCTGCCGGTGAAGTCCCCGCTCTAGCCCGCGGAGATACGCCCAGATCCGCCCAGATACGCCGAGATCGGCAGAGGCAGGCGGAGATACGGCTGAGGGGCCCCGGGAGCGCGAACTCCCGGGGCCCCTCTCTGCGGTTCTCCGCGGTTCTCCGCGGTTCTCTGGGTTGTTCTGCGCTGCCCTGTCGCCGTCAGCCCAGGCGCCTGACCGCGGCCTCGACGCGTTCGTCTGTCGCGGTGAATGCCACCCGTACGAAACTCTCCCCGGCCGTTCCGTAAAAATCGCCGGGCGCCACCAGAATGCCGAGCTCCGCCAGGTGCGCGACCGTGTCCCAGCACGGCTCGTCGCGCGTCGCCCACAGATAGAGGCTGGCCTCGCTGTGCTCGATCCGGAAACCGTGCCCCTCCAGCGCCGTGCGCAGGGCGGTGCGCCGGGCGGAGTACCGCGCCCGCTGCTCCGTGACATGCGTGTCGTCGCCGAGCGCCGCGACGGTCGCGGCCTGTACCGGCGCGGGGGTCATCATCCCGCCGTGCTTGCGGATCTGGAGCAGCTCGCCCAGCACGGCCTCGTCACCGGCGATGAACGCGGCGCGGTAGCCGGCCAGGTTGGAACGCTTGGACAGGGAGTGGACGGCGACGACGCCTTCGTACGTACCGCCGCAGACATCCGGGTGCAGGACCGAGACCGGCTCCGCCTCCCAGCCGAGCTCCAGGTAGCACTCGTCGCTGAAGACCAGCACGCCGTGCTCGCGCGCCCACGCGACGATGCGGATCAGCTCGTCCTTGGCCAGCACCCGGCCGGTGGGGTTGGAGGGCGAGTTGAGCCAGAGCAGCTTCAGACCGGCGGGGTCGAGGTCCGTTGGGTCGTCGTAGACGACTGCCTCCGCGCGGGCCAGGCGCGCGCCGACCTCGTACGTCGGGTAGGCGAGCCGAGGGTAGGCGACCTTGTCGCCCGGGCCGAGACCGAGCTGGGTCGGCAGCCAGGCCACCAGCTCCTTGGAGCCGACGACCGGCAGGACGTTCGTGTGCGCCACATCGACGGCGCCGAGCCGCCGCTCCACCCATGCGGTGAGCGCGTTCCGCAGCTCGGCCGTCCCCCACACCGTCGGATAGCCGGGAGAGTCGGCTGCCGCGACGAGGGCCTTCTGGACCAGCTCGGGGACGGGGTCGACGGGCGTGCCGACGGAGAGGTCCACGATGCCGTCCGGGTGGGCCGCCGCCGTCGCCTTGTAAGGCTCGAGCTTGTCCCAGGGGAAGACGGGAAGGCGCGAAGAGACTGCGGGCACTGGCTTCTCTTTCTCGTACGTCAGGCAAAGACCTCGGTCCCGTACGGACGACGAACCGTACGGGACCGGGAGCGGCACTGCTACGGGCCGTTTACTGCAGGAACTACTGGTTCTGCGGCGGCAGTGCAGCAATGAAGGGGTGGTCGCGCTCGATCAGGCCGAGCTTGGAAGCACCACCGGGCGAACCGAGCTCGTCGAAGAACTCGACGTTCGCCTTGTAGTAGTCCTTCCACTCCTCCGGGGTGTCGTCCTCGTAGAAGATCGCCTCAACCGGGCAGACCGGCTCACAAGCACCACAGTCGACGCATTCGTCCGGGTGGATGTACAAGGACCTGGAGCCCTCGTAGATGCAGTCGACGGGGCACTCCTCGATGCACGCCTTGTCCTTGACGTCGACACAAGGCTGCGCGATGACGTAGGTCACGCTGTCGTTCCTCCTCGGTAGGGCTGGCATTGCGCGGGAGCGCGGCGTCGTCGATGCCCGCCCCTAGTATCTCCGTTCCTGGCCACGATCCGAACAGGAGGGGCTCGCAGACCTGTGGAATTCACCGGCGGCGGACGGCTCGAGGTCCGCATTACACCTGCTGACGTGGGCAAACGTGTATCAGTCAGGCGCCTGACCGGCTCCGGCGGGGCGCCCGCGAAGTTCACCGACACGGTCGGCGTTCTCACATCCTGGAACGAAGGTGTGCTGCTGATCACACGCCGGACCGGTGAGAGCATCCGCATTCCGGAATCGGCGCTGGTCGCGGGCAAGGTGGTGCCCGCCGCGCCGGCTCGGCGACGGGGGCCTGCGGCCGATTTCCTGGAGCTCGCGAGGGTGACCGCACGCGCCTGGCAGCCGGTGGAGAGCGAGCGGCTCGGCGAGTGGGAGCTGCGGGCGTCGTCCGGGTTCACCCGGAGGGCCAACTCGGTGCTGCCGCTCGGAGACCCGGGGATGCCGCTCGACGAGGCGCTGGCCAGGGTGCGTACGTGGTACGAGGACCGGGGCCTGCCCGCGTATGTGCAGACCGCGACCGGGGCGGCGGGCACGCAGGAGGAGCTCTGCGCGGAGCTCGAGGCGCGCGGCTGGCGCCGCGAGGTCTCGGCGGAGGTGCGGATCGGGGCGCTGGCCCCGATCGGCGACCTGGACGTGGATGTGGAGCGGGTGCGGCTCGCGCGCTCCGTCGACGAGGCCTGGCTACAGCGCTACCAGCGGTCCGGTGTGCCCGGGCCACATGTGCTGAAGGTATTGGGGAGCGGCCCCTCTGTGTGGTTCGCATCCGTACCCGGAGGCATAGGCGGTCCACCTGCGGCGATCGGGCGGTGTGTGGTCGACGGCCGCTGGGCGGGTTTCATGGCGGTGGAGGTGGACCCGACGTACCGGCGCCAGGGCCTCGCGACCTCGGTGATGACCGCGCTCGCCCGGCGCGTGCTCGAGGAGGGCGCTTCGGCGGCCTGGCTGCAAGTGGAGTCCGACAACGACGGGGCGCGTGCGCTGTACGACGGAATGGGTTTTGCGACCCACCACCGCTACCACCACTTCCGATCTGCGTAAGCGGGTACGAATCGCGTATGCACGACGAATCCCCCGACCCGCCCGCCGACGGGCCTGCCGACCGGCGGCGGCTGTTCGCCGAGGAGGCCCGCTCCGGGCGGCCCGACCTCGCGATGCTGTGCCTGCTCGTAGGCGCGGAGGCGGACCCCTCCATGGACGAGGCGGCCCTGGACGCGGCCCAGATCGAACTGGACCGCCTCGCCGGCCTGCTCCCCTTCGGTCTGACCGGCCCCGGCGAGTGGGCATCCGCCCTGGCCGAGCTCCTCGGCGGCCGCTGCGACTTCAGAGGTACACCCGGCGACTACCAGCGCCTTGAGTCCTCCTTGCTCCACGAAGTCCTGCGGCGCCGCCGGGGCCTGCCGATCCTCCTCTCGGTGGTCTGGATCGAGGTGGCACGCCGCGCGGGAGCGCCGGTGTACGGAGTCGCCCTGCCCGGCCACTTCGTGGTCGGCTTCGGCGACCCCCACGAGCAGGTCCTCGTGGACCCCTTCGCGGGCGGCCGCCTCCTGACGGGCCCGGACGCGGAACTGCTGGTCGCGGGCGCCACGGGCGCGCCGCTCGACCCGTCGATGCTGACCCCGGCGGACCCGCTCGACGTGGTGGTGCGCATCCTGAACAACATCCGCGCCTGGGCGGCGACCCGCCCGGAGCAGTCGGACGTCGCTCTGTGGGCTGTCGACCTGTCCCTGCTGCTGCCCTCCCATCCGGCGCGCCTGCGCTACGAACGGGCCCAACTGCTCGTACAGCGCGGGGAGTTCGCGATGGGGGCGGCGGAGCTGGACGCGTACGCGGATGTGGTGGCGGCGGTGGACCAGACCGCGGCGGACGCGATCAAGGGGCGGGCGCGGGCGGCGCGGGCGATGCTGAACTGAGTCCCGGTGGCGTGGCGGTCGATGTCGGCGAGCCACGCGGCGGCCTCGGCACGCTGCCGATAGCCCACGGCGGCGTTGCGGGCCAGGCGCATGAGCAGCTCCGCGCCGCGTTCGTCGCCGAGTTTGGCCAGGAAGCCGGCGGCCCTCAGACGCTGCTTGTCCGTCAAGTCGGTGTCGCGGGCCAGGGCCGCCAGCAGGTCCGCGCCACGCCCGTCGCCGAGAATCGTGAGTCTGACGGCGGCCGGGGCCCCGCAGGCGCCGGTGAGGTACGGGGCACGAGCGAGTTCGGCCAGGGCGTCCGAGCCGCGGCTGTCGCCCAGCAGCAGCAGCGTTTCGGCCGCCCGCACGCGGTCATCCACCGCAATCGCGGACGCCGCACGCCACATGACCCGGTCGATATCGGTAGCCGGGTCGTCCTTGGTGCCCAGTGTCTGCGCCACCTTGGCCAGCCACCGCTCGGTGTGGCTGACGCGGCACAGCCTTGCGAGGGTGTCGGCGGCGGCGCAGGTGACGGACGGCGGCAGCGCGGTTCCCAGATGGTGCTGGACGACCAGGAACCTGCACCCGTCCAGTCCGTCCCGGGTTGCCAGGACCTCCAGTTCTGTGCCCACCACGGTGGCGTCGTGCTCCCCGTCGTCCAGCAGGAAGCTGTAGTAGGACGCCTCCTCCTCACCGGGCGGGTCCCAGAACCGGCGCCCCCATCCCCGCGCGCCGACGTGCGGGACGGGGGGGCCACGGCCAGTGCCGGTACCACCGCTTCACCAGCAGGCGGTCCAACTCCTGTGCGCGGGCATGCGGGCTTGCGTGGCGGGCAGCGCAGTACTCCAGCAGCGTCTGGTGGAGGAAGACGAACTCGCCCGCCCGGACAGTCAGCAGTCCGCTGCGGAGCAGGCTCACCGTCCTCGCCGTCATCGGCCGTGGCCAGGACGGCGGCCGGCGACGGTCCGGGACCGGCGGCGTGGAAGATCCACGCCGCCGGCAGGTCCCAACGGGAATGCCCCCCGGGAAGGGGGCTGCTACTCGGACAGGTCGTTCGTCGCCTCAGCGAGAGTGTCCAGGATCGGCTGCCCGTACTTCGCCAGCTTGTTCTCGCCGACCCCGTTCACCGTGCCGAGCTCCGCCAGGGTCGATGGAGAGGTGACCGCGATCTCGCGGAGCGTCGCGTCGTGGAAGACGACGTACGCGGGCACGCCCTGCTCTTTCGCGGTGGCGGCCCGCCAAGCGCGGAGCGCCTCGAAGACGGGCATGGCCTCTTCGGGCAGGTCGACAGGGGCTCGCTTCTTGGACGCCTTCTCGGTCCGCGCCGCCGCTTTCTTCTCGGGCTCGCGCCGCAGCGAGACGGCGCGCCGCCCGCCCAGCACCTCACCACTCGTCTCGGTGAGTACGAGCGTCCCGTAGTCGCCCTCGACGGCGACGAGCCCTTGCGCCAGCAACTGCCGTACGACACCGCGCCATTCAGCCTCGCGCAGCTCCGTACCGATACCGAAGACACTCAGCGCATCGTGGTCGAACTGGATGACCTTGGCCGTCTTCCGGCCCAGCAGGATGTCCGTGACCTGGCCCGCGCCGAACTTCTGGCCGCGTTCGCGCTTGAGCCGGACGACGGTCGACAGGAGCTTCTGGGCGGCGACGGTGCCGTCCCAGGACTCCGGGGGCGTCAGGCATGAATCGCAGTTGCCGCACGGGCTGCTCTCCTGCCCGAAGTAGGCGAGGAGCTGCACGCGCCGGCATTCGGCCGTCTCGCACAGCGCGAGCATGGCGTCGACGTGCGCGGAGAGCCGTCGCCGATGTGCTTCGTCCCCCTCCGAGCCCTCGATCATCTTCCGCTGCTGCACAACGTCCTGCAGCCCGTACGCCAGCCAGGCCGTGGACGGCAGCCCGTCGCGCCCGGCCCGCCCGGTCTCCTGGTAGTACCCCTCCACGGACTTGGGCAGGTCGAGATGGCAGACGAAGCGCACATCGGGCTTGTCGATCCCCATGCCGAAGGCGATGGTCGCCACCATCACCAGCCCGTCCTCCCGCAGAAAGCGCGCCTGATGCTCGGCTCTCGTACGGGCATCGAGCCCAGCGTGATAGGGCAGCGCCTCTATCCCGTTCTTCACCAGGAACTCGGCGGTCTTCTCCACAGAAGCCCGGGACAGGCAGTAGACAATCCCCGCATCGCCGCCGTGCTCGGCACGCAGGAGCGCAAGCAGCTGCCGCTTCGGGTCGTCCTTCGACACAATCCGGTACTGAATATTCGGCCGGTCGAAGCTGGCCACGAAGTGCCTGGCATCCTGCAGCTTCAGCCGGGACGCGATCTCGGCATGGGTGGCCTCGGTGGCGGTAGCGGTCAGCGCGATCCGCGGCACATCGGGCCAGCGCTCGTGCAGCGCGGACAGAGCAAGGTAGTCGGGCCGGAAGTCGTGCCCCCACTGGGCCACGCAGTGCGCCTCGTCGATGGCGAACAGCGAGATGGTGCCGCGCTCCAGCAACCGCACTGTCGACTCGACGCGCAGCCGCTCCGGCGCGAGATAGAGCAGATCCAGCTCCCCGGCCAGAAACTCGGACTCCACGAGCCGCCGCTCGTCGAAATCCTGCGTGGAGTTGAGAAACCCCGCCCGCACCCCGAGCGCCCTCAGCGCGTCAACCTGGTCCTGCATGAGCGCGATGAGCGGCGAAACGACAACACCCACGCCCTTCCGCACGAGCGCGGGGATCTGGTAACAGAGCGATTTGCCGCCACCGGTCGGCATGAGCACGAGCGCGTCACCACCTGCGACGACATGCTCGATGATCTCCTGCTGGCTCCCCCGGAAGGAGCCATAACCGAAGACGCGATGCAGCACCTGCAGCGCGTCACTCGCCTCGGGCGGGGTGTCGAGGTCCGGAGCGGTCATCCGGCGATTCTATGAGGATCACGGGCCGAGGTCCGGCCGATGGGCAGACCCGTGGCCAACCGCAGCAGCCGGGCGACGGTCGGACACGAACGGGGTACGACGACATGCGGTCTGCGGTCCGGGGCGGTCTGCTGGCGAAGGGGGCGCCGAGCAGAGCCGAACAGAAGTGAGGGTTCCCGATGGCTGTTGTGCTGTCACTGCGCTGGGCAGGTGTCACGCCCGAGCAGTACGACACGGTGCGCACGGCAGTGCGCTGGGAGGAGCAGGCGCCGGACGGCGCCGTCCTGCATGTGGCCTGGTTCGAGCCCGGCACTCTGCTCGTGATCGACGTGTGGAACTCACAAGACGACTTCGAGCGCTTCTTCGCGGAGCGGCTCGCCCCCGCGGTTGTGGAAGCCGGCATCACCGGTGAGCCCGAGCCCCGGTTCTTCCCGCTTCACCGGCGCTTCGTAGCCCCCGGCGTGAGCGGCGCCGCCTGACGCCTGCCCGGCGCACGGCCGTACCGCGAGCGTGCGGGCGGGGCGGCAGGCCACCCGGGATGTGGCAGAGCCCCCGCTCGGGCAGGGGCTCTGATCAGCGACGGCGGCGGTCGGCCGCTAGCTCGGGTTGAGCTCGATCGTGGCGGTGCGCTCGGCCGGCGTCTTGCCGCGCAGGGCCGTCCCCATCGCCTGGGCCACGTCGTCCGCGGAGAGCTGGTGCTTCTTGCCGTCGCCCTTGGTGATCAGGACGCCCTCGAACACGCCGTCCAGCAGATCGTTGATCGCCTTCTTGTCGTAGACCTCGACCAGCCTGCCGTCGATCGCCTTCATGGAAAGGATCTTCGGCAGCGACTTGGCCGGGCCGAACTGGATCTGCTTGCCGCCCGCCTTGATCGTGACCAGGTCGGACATCGCGGGCTTCGCGAACTCCTTCATCGCCCGGTCGAGCTCGGCCTGGCTGACGGTCGGCTCGCGGGTGGCGACGGGCAGTTCGACGATGTTGGGCCTGCCGGTCTCGACCTGGGCGCGGTAGGCGTCCTTGACCGAGATCATGGAGCGGCCGACGTCCAGTGCCTGGCCCGCCTTGCCCGGTATGGCGACAGCCTTGCCGGGCTCGAACTTGATCGTGCCCTCGGTGGCCGATCCCGAGACGCCCGCGAGGTCGGTGAGCGCGACGCCCAGCTTCTCCTCGTCGACCAGGATCACCGGTTCGGAGACGCGCTCGGCGCCGAAGAGGGAGCCGATCACCGAGACGGGGTTGTAGTCGCTGCCCGCGGCCTTCCGGACGGTCTCCTGGCTGTCCAGGGAGAGTCCGGCCTTGTCCGGGGCGAGCTGCTCCTTCTTGCCGCCGACCGTGAGCTGAAGGGGCTTGGCGGCGCGCTTGCCGAGAGCGGCGTCGAGCTTGCCGACCGCGTCCTCCTTGGTGCCGCCGCCGATGTCGATACCGAGAACCGTGGTGCTCTTCGGTACGTCGGAGTGGTTCATCAGCAGTCCCGCGCCGTACGCGACGCCGAGCAGGCCGACTACTCCGGCGCCGGCGAGCACCAGCTTGGAGCGGCCCTTCTTGGCGGGCGCGGAGCGGGGCGCGGGGGCGGGGGCGGGCCTGGCCGCGGCGGGGCGGGGGGCGGGCACCACGGGGCCGCCGGGGCCACCGCCCGGGCCGCCAGGGAACTCCGGTGCGGAGAAGTCGCCCTCGTCCTGCGGGCCGGGGAACTGCAAGAGGGGGTTCGGTCCGGTGCCGGGGCCGTGCTGCGGAGCGCCGAGCGGCGGGAAGGGCGAAGGCGTGCGGTGCTCCGGGGGCACGACGGGGATGCCGCTGGTGAGCGTGTCACCGGAGACATGGCCGGCGGTGGGATCGGGCGCCGGGCCGGCGGGCTTCTGCGGGGTCAGCACGGCGGTGTCGTCGGACATCCGGGGCACGCCGGAGCCAGGCCCCTGACCAGGAACACCGGGAACACCGGGAGCACCGGGACCGCCGAGGCCCGGACCCGCGGGACCCTGCCCGGGACCGGCGGGGCCGCCCAGGCCGTGCCCAGGCGCACCGGGACCACCCGGACCGCCCTGGGCGCCCGGACGCGGGCGGATCGGCATGCTGCCGGTCGACGGGCCCGCCGTCGGCCCGGCGGGCGGCCGTGCACCCAGCGGAGGCGTTTCGTTCCCGGGAGCGAATGCGTTCGTACCGGATGCCGCGCTGTCGGCGTTCGCCGCCAGGTCGTTCAGCGAGCTGCCGGAGCGGGGCGCACCCGGTCCGCCCTGAGCCGGGCCGGACTGCGGACTGTCCGAGAAGTACGGGTGACCGGCCCCGGGACCACCGCGGTTCGCGGCCCCCGGACCCGAAGCCGGCGCCGGTGCGGAAGGACCGGCCGGCGCGGCCGAAGCCGACAGACCCGCCCCATTCGTGCCGGAATTCGTGCCGGACGACTTGCGCGGCGCGAACCAGTCGCTCGTCGGCGCCTTCTCCTCGGACTGCGGCTCCGCCGCCGCGGCGTCCTGCGCCACGTCCGGCCGCGGAGTGCTGCCCGTACGCTCGCTGTCCCGGCCGCCCGAAGACGCGCCCGAAGACCCGCCCAGGGTGCCGCCCGCCGAAGCCGCGGAGGCGTCAGCCTCACTCATCGGCGTACGCATGACGACCGGCGGGATCGGCCGCGAACCCGGGATGTTGATCCGGATGCGGGTGGTCAGCGTGGTCTCGGTCCTGGGCTCGTCCGGCTGCGGCTCGGGAGCCGCGCCGGCCTCGTCCGGAGCGTCCTGCGTGGGATGCAGCGACGGATACTGGCGGGATCCGTACGGCGGTGTTCCCGAGGGGTACGCGGCTCCACCGCGCCCCTGGGGGCCGGAGGACGAACTGTCAGTTTCACGACTCAAAGCAGGTTCTCCCGGTTGGCTTCGCCGCCCGTTTCTTACTGGATAGCTACTGCTGCGGGCGGCTCGGCGGCGCGCACCACCATACTGGCCGCCGAAGACAGACGCCCCGGGACTGTGGGAAGCGACATTCCGCCGACCGTACGGGCATGGTCAGTTCAGTGGCTTCCCACCCCTAGGGGCGACCCACCATAGGGCCCGCCCCACCTGCTGCCTACCAGGGGGTCCCACAGGCCCCTACTTGCCAAGTCGGCCGGGCCCGCCGCCCGGTTGCGCCGGCCGCGGCATGGTGGCGCACATCACAGCCACCGCCATCCCGCCGAGCATGTAGACCAGCGGCCCGATCCCGGCGGAGAACGCCCCGTCGCCCTCGGGACGTCCGATGCTCAGCACCACGACCGCCGCCAGCCAGCCGACGGCGGGCGCGACGACCCCGAGCTGCGTCTCGGTCGCCCGCAGCGAGCCGTAGAACAGCCCCACCGCGGCGAGCAGCGCGAGCACCAACCCGCCCGGGAACCAAGCGCCTTGGACCAGTGAGCCCGCGATGCCGACGAGGGCGCCGAGCACCGCGAGACCGAGGTAGGCGGCGATCCTCCCGGGCTTCGGCGACTGGGCGAGCCAGGAGCCGGGTACGTCGTGTCCGCTCATGGCGCAACTCCTGAAATGCCGCAACTCCCGCTCATGGTGCAACTCCTGTGAAGAGGTCGTGCTCACGCTTTCCGGGTGGCGCGCCCGGCTCGCCCCGCACCAACTGGTAGTACTCCGTCGGGAAGATCGGCTGCCCCAGATAGTTCGAGAGTGCGAAGAAGGGGCCGTCCACGGCGATTTGGGTGGCATGGGCGCGCATCGCCGCCGTCTTCCGCTCTGCGTACGCCGTACCGTCGATCTCCGTGCTGATCTCGGAGTCGTCCACCACGCCCGGAATGTCGTCGATCTCGGCGATGCCCGGGAAGTTCACTCCGCCGGCGGTGCGCAGCCGGGCGAAGCCCTCCTCGGCCACCGAGCGCGGCACCCGGTTCCAGTAGATCTTGGCGATGGTGTGCGGGTCGCCCAGGTCGCGCCGGAAGGCGCGCTCCGCGGCCAGCTCGGCGGCGCGCATCGCGACCCGGTGGGCCTGGATGTGGTCCGGATGTCCGTAGCCGCCGTCCGGGTCGTACGTCACGAGCACCTGGGGCTGTACGGAACGGATGATCTCGACGAGGTACGGGGCGGCGTCGTCCACGTCGGTGTTCCAGAACGCGTCCGTGCGGCGGTTCTGCGGGACGCCCATCATCCCGGAGTCCCGGAACCGGCCCGGGCCGCCGAGGAAGCGGTGATCGGTGACGCCCAGCTCCTTCATCGCGGCGGCCAGTTCTCCGGCGCGATGGGGCCCGAGACGGTCCTCCCGGTCGGACGCGAGGTGGGCGAGATCCGGCGGAATGACCTCGCCCTCCTCCCCGAGGGTGCAGGTCACCAGCGTGACCCGGGCGCCGGCGGCCACGTACAGGGCCATCGTCGCGCCGTTGTTGATCGACTCGTCGTCAGGGTGCGCGTGCACCAGGAGCAGACGACGGGCGGGAAGATCCTTCATGCGGACAGCCTACGAGGCCGGACCCGCCGCGCTAGAACTTGATGCCCCCGATCATCCCGGCCACATTGGTGGTCAGTTCGGTGATGGTGGGGGCGATGGACGAGCTTGCGAGATAGAACCCGAGCAACACGCAGACCGCCGCATGCCCACCTTTCAGCCCGGACTTCCGGACCAGCAGGAAGACGACGATCGCCAGCAGCACCACCGCCGAAATCGAGAGTGCCACGGCGGTTCACCTCCACAGATATTCGGTCGGGACGGGCAGGTTGCATGTGCCAGGGGGGTCATACCCACCTTGCGCTACGGATCATAACTATCCGTACGAACGCATCGATCGGTGCACGGCAGCACACGGGGGCGCACGAACGCTAGGTTCGGTCGCATGACCACGAGGCTGCAGCTCTCCTTCCCGCGTCAGTACGCCAGGACCCAGCGCTTCACTCTCGGCGCCCCGCGCGCCTTCACGGTGTCGCCGGACGGATCCCGGGTGGTGTTCCTCAGGTCGGCCTCGGGGACCGACCGGGCGGGCCGGCTCTGGGTGCTCGATCTCGACGGCGACGCACGCCGGCCGCAGGAGCGGCTGGCCGCAGATCCGGACGCGCTGCTGGGTGGGGCCGAGGAGGAGCTGTCCGCGCAGGAGCGGGCCCGGCGGGAGCGCAGCCGTGAGGGGTCTGCGGGCATCGTCGGCTATGCGGTGGACCAGGCGGTCGAGTTGGCGGCGTTCACGCTCTCCGGGCGGCTGTACGCCGCGGAGCTGCGGGCCGGGACCGCGCGCGAACTGCCCGTGCCCGGCCCGGTGATCGACCCGCGGCCGTCCCCCGACGGCCGGCACATCGCATATGTGGCGCGGGGCGCGCTGCGGGTGACCGGCGCGGAGGGCGAGGAGGACCGGGCGCTGGCCGAGCCGGAGGACGAGCACACCACGTACGGACTCGCGGAGTTCATCGCGGCCGAGGAGATGGACCGCTCGCGCGGCTTCTGGTGGGCGCCGGAGTCGGACCGGCTGCTGGTCGCCCGGGTCGACGAGCGGGACGTGCGGCGCTGGTGGATCTCCGATCCCGCGCATCCGGACCGGGAGCCGGAGCAGGTCGCCTACCCGTCGGCCGGGACGCCGAACGCGGAGGTGCGGCTGTATCTGGTCACGCTGGACGGGGAGTGTACGGAAGTGGGCTGGGACCGGTCCCGGTATCCGTATCTGGCCCGGGTGCACTGGTCGGCGGCGGGCGCCCCGCTGCTGCTCGTACAGGCTCGTGACCAGCGCACGCAGCTCTATCTGGCGGTTGATCAGGAGACCGGCGCGACCCGGACGGTGCATGTCGACGAGGATCCGGTGTGGCTTGATCTTTTCCCCGGGGTGCCTGCCTGGGCGCCGGACGGGCGACTTGTGCGAATCGCCGACGAGGGCGGCGCGCGGGTGCTCGCGGTGGGCGACCAGGCGCTGACCGGGGCCCAGTTGCAGCTGCGGGCGGTGCTGGACATCGGCGAGAGCGATGTGCTGGTGTCCGCGGCGGCGGGCGAGGAGGCCTCGGATCCGGAGACCGGCGAGATCCATGTGTACCGGGTCAACGAGCTGGGGATCGAGCGTATCTCGGAGGGCCCCGGGGTGCACTCGGCCGTACGCTCCGGCCCGGTGACGGTGCTGGCCTCGTCGCGTGCGGAGGTGAGCGGCGCGTCCGTGCAGGTGCTGCGGGAGGGCAAGCCGGTCGCGACCGTCGCCTCGTACGCGGAGCAGCCGGTGCTGACTGCCCGGGTGCGGCTCTGCGAGGCGGGCAGACTGCGGATTCCGTGCGGCGTGCTGCTTCCCGAGGGCTACCGGGAGTCGGACGGTCCGCTGCCGGTGCTGATGGATCCCTATGGGGGCCCGCACGGCCAGCGTGTCTTCGCCGCGCAGAATCCATACCTCACCTCGCAGTGGTTCGCCGACCAGGGATTCGCGGTGATCGTGGCGGACGGCCGGGGCGCGCCCGGCCGCTCCCCCGGCTGGGAGAAGGCGATCAAGGACAACTTCCCGCTCACCCTCGACGACCAGATCGAGGCGCTGCACGCACTGGCCGGAGCGTTCCCGCTGGACCTCGACCGGGTGGCGATCCGCGGCTGGTCGTACGGCGGTTACCTGGCGGCGATGGCGGTGCTGCGCCGCCCGGACGTGTTCCATGCGGCGGTCGCGGGCGCGCCGGTGTCGGATCTCCGGCTGTACGACACGCACTACACGGAGCGCTATCTGGGCGATCCGGCGGCGCGGCCGGAAGTGTACGCGGCCAACTCGCTTGTCACGGAGGACGGGTTGACGACGCCGGAGAATCCGGCCAGGCCGCTGATGATCATCCATGGTCTGGCGGACGACAATGTGGTGATGGCACATACGCTGCGGCTCTCGTCGGCGCTGCTGGCGGCGGGGCGGGCGCATGAGGTGCTGCCGCTGAGTGGGGTGACGCATATGACGCCGCAGGAGCAGATCGCGGAGAATCTGCTGCTGCTTCAGGTGGACTTCTTGAAGCGGTCGTTGGCGAGGCGGTAGCGGGGGGCGCGGGGGTGACCGCGTCCACCCGGCCGGGGCCCCGCCCCGGACCCCGCTCCTCAATCGCCGGAGGGGCTGAAATTCCGGCCGGTCCGCGTCCCCCTGGGGCTCCGCCCCGGGCCCCGCGCCTCAAACGCCGGCGAGGCTTGATTTGCCCGGGCGGACTGAAGTTTCGCCGGTCGGCCTGAATCTTCAGGCCGACCGGCGGAAATCAAGCCCGTTGGGGGTCCCCCCGGACGAAGTCTGGGGGAGATTGAGGACAACGCCCGAAGGGCGTACTGGGGGTCCCCCCACGCCCGAAGGGCGTACTGGGGGTCCCCCCACGCCCGAAGGGCGTACTGGGGGTCCCCCCACGCCCGAAGGGCGTAGGGGGCGGGTCTGGGGGCTTGCCCGGGTAGGGAAAAAAGCGGCCCCGTCACCAACCCGGCGGCGGCGACGTCGGCGGCGGCGGCCCCCCGCCGCTCTGCGGATAGCCATAGCCGGACCGCGGCTGCTGCCACACCGGCGCACCCCCCGAAACCTCATCCCTCTCGCCCCGCCGGCCCAGCGCCATCACCAGCACCACCCCCGCCGCCAGCTCGAACAGCCAGGACAGGACAAGCAGTTGATCGCGGGTCGGCAGATCGCCGAGCCGGGAGAGGAGTGCGTTCCGGACCGCGATGTCGACGCCCCGCCCGCCCGTGCCCAGCAGGAACACCGCCACCACCAACCCCAGCGGCCGCGAGAAGACCGCGTGGAAGAGCGCGCCGAACGCCGCCAGCAGGGCGATCACGACGATCACCGCGACCAGCCAGCCGGGCGGGATTCCGAGCAGCGGCAGCAGGACCGTCTCGCTGCCGGTGAACCGGTCGAGATAGCGCGAGCCGCCGATCTCCGTCGCCGTGTAGACCTCCCAGGCCGCCAGGATCCCTGCCGACGCGCCGAGCAGCAGAAAGGCGACCACGGACACGCCCTGCGTGGGCCTGGTCGGCGTCAACTCATGGGCGGGGTAGGCGTCGTGCGTGACGTACGGGTCGTAGCCGCCGGGCGCACGGCGTCCCGCGGCGGCCGTGATGATCAGCCCGAGACCGAGCCCGAGGGCCGCGAAGGCGCAGTACAGCGCCCGGGTGCGCAGTTCGTCGGTGGCCCGCAGGCCCATCCAGGAGGTGCTGAGGACCCACAGGCCCGGTAGCCGCAGGGCGAGGGTGATCACTCCGACGGCCACCAGCGCGGCGGCCGCGACGGCCGAGCGCAGGGCCGCGACGACCACGGTGACGTACACCGCGAAGAGCAGCAGGTCTTCCAGGGACGTCGTCAGCGTGTCCGAGGCCCCTGCACTGCCGTTCCCGGTCCAGTACCGCCAGAGATCCAACGGGTCGTCCACGGTGGTGAGATCCCGGCCGATCCAGCCGCCCACGATGAGAGCAAGCGCGGCGCACAGCACCGCTCCCGTGATCCGAGCCCCCCGGGTAAGAGTCACACGTGCGATGTTGCATCGCTGTGCACCGTTGAACAAGGGCCCGTGCACCGGGTGGGCGACCGGCCGGGGCCACATGGCGAGCCCCAGCCGGTCTACGGCACCCGCACGGCCGTACGCTGTTCAGCGTGACGCGTTCGTATATCGGAGTTGCGACGGTCAAGTTGCCTGCGTGTTAACGAAATTGATGGATATTTGTTTGACTTTGTCTGCCACGATACGGACTGTGTGACGAATCGAAAGTCATGAATCGCGCGGACGCGAAAAGAGACATCACTCCGCCTCGGGTCCCGACGGGACCACGCGTTTCTCTTCCGCGAAGTGGCACGCCGACGGATGCTGCGCGGGCCCTTCCTGCAGCCGGAACTCCGCCGGCACCTCCAGCAGCGGCACCTCCAGTTCGCAGCGCTCCTGCGCCTTCCAGCAGCGCGTGCGGAACCGGCAGCCCGACGGGATGTTCGCGGGTGACGGGACATCACCGCGCAGGATGATCCGTTCGCGGCGCTCACGGGCCTCCGGGTCCGGCACCGGGACCGCCGACAGCAGTGCCTGGGTGTACGGATGCGTCGGGTGGTCGTAGATCTCCTCGTCCTTGCCGATCTCCACGATCCGGCCCAGGTACATCACGCCGACCCGGTCGGAGATGTGCCGCACGATCGACAGGTCGTGTGCGATGAACACATAGCTCAGGCTGAACTCGCTCTGCAGCTTGTCCAGCAGATTGATCACCTGTGCCTGGACGGAGACGTCGAGCGCCGAAACCGGCTCGTCCGCCACGATGATCTCCGGCCGGAGGGCGAGCCCGCGCGCGATGCCGATGCGCTGCCGCTGGCCTCCGCTGAACTGGTGCGGGTAGCGGTTGATGTACTCCGGGTTGAGCCCGACCACGTCCAGCAGGTCCTGGACCTTCTTCCGGCGCGAGCCCTTCGGGGCCACCTCCGGGTGGATCTCGTACGGCTCACCGATGATGTCGCCGACCGTCATCCGTGGGTTCAAGGACGTATACGGGTCCTGGAACACAATCTGGATGTTCCGGCGCACGGCTTTGAGCGCACGCCCCGACAGCTTGGTGATGTCGTCGCCCTTGTACCGGATCACCCCGGCCGTCGGCCGCTCCAGATGGACCAGCATCTTGGCGAGGGTGGACTTGCCGCAGCCCGACTCCCCCACGATGCCGAGCGTCTCGCCCGCCGCCAGGTCGAGGTCGACGCCGTCGACGGCCTTCACCAGGCCGACCTGCTTCTTGAAGAGGATCCCTCGAGTGAGCGGATAGTGCTTGTACAGGTCGCGCACTTCCAAAATCGCCTCAGCCCGCCCGGCCCGCCCAGCCCGCCCGGCCTGCTCAGCCCGCTCAGCCATTGAGTGCCTCCTGCCAGAAGTGGCACGCGCTCCTGCGGTTCTGCGACACCTCGTACAGCGGCGGCACATCGGTCCGGCACACGTCCCGAGCCATCGGGCAGCGCGGGTTGAAGGCGCAGCCGGGCGGGATGTTCGTCAGGTTCGGCGGCAGGCCCTTGATCGCGTACAGCTCCTGGCCCTTCTGGTCCAGGCGCGGGATCGATTCGAGCAGCCCCTTGGTGTACGGATGCGCCGGGGCCTTGTAGATGTCGTGCACCGGGGCCGTCTCGACGATCCGCCCCGCGTACATCACCGCGATCTTGTCCGCGACGTCGGCGACCACACCCAGGTCGTGGGTGATCAGGATCAGGCCCATGTTCAGCTCGCTCTGGAGCTTGGCCAGCAGATCCATCACCTGGGCCTGGACGGTGACGTCCAGCGCGGTCGTCGGCTCGTCCGCGATGATCAGCGAGGGCTCCAGGGCGAGCGCCATGGCAATCATGATGCGCTGGCGCATACCGCCGCTGAACTGGTGCGGATACTGCCCCACCCGCTCCTTCGCCGCCGGGATGCCCACCCGCTCCATCAGCTCGACGGCCTTGGCGCGCGCGTCCTTCCGCGACATCTTGCGGTGGACGACAAACATCTCGCCGAGCTGGTCGCCCACGCTCAGCACCGGGTTCAGGGACGAGAGCGCGTCCTGGAAGATCATGGCCATCCCGGCCCCGCGGATCTTCCGCCGCTCGTCCTCCTTGAGCTTCAGCAGATCCTGCCCCTGGAAGAGGACCTCGCCGCCCGCGATCTTCCCCGGGGGCGTGTCCAGGATGCCCATGACCGCCTGCGCCGTGACGGATTTGCCGGAGCCGGACTCGCCCAGCACGGCGAGCGTCTCGCCCTCGTCCACCGCGTAGCCGACGCCGTTGACGGCCTTGGCCACCCCGTCCCTCGTACGGAACTCCACGTGCAGATCGCGCACTTCGAGCAACATGGCGGGCTCCTCAGCGCAGCTTGGGGTCGAGGGCGTCGCGCACCGCGTCGCCGAGCATGATGAACGCGAGCACGGTGATCGCCAGCGCACCGGCCGGCCAGAGCAGCATGTGCGGGGCGTTGCGGATGTACGGCGAGGCGGAGGAGATGTCGATGCCCCAGGACACGGTCGGCGGCTTGAGGCCGACACCGAGGAACGAGAGGGTCGCCTCCAGGGAGATATAGGTGCCGAGCGCGATGGTCGCCACGACGATCACGGGAGCGACGGCGTTGGGGGCGATGTGGCGCAGCAGCATCCGGGAGTTGGACGCGCCGAGCGCCCGCGCCGCCTGGACGTAGTCGTTCTGCTTCGCGGTGATGACCGAGCCGCGCGCGATACGGGAGAGCTGGGGCCAGCCGAGCAGCACCATGAAACCGATGACCGGCCAGACGGTGGAGCTGGTGACGACGGACAGCAGGACCAGTCCGCCGAGGACGACCGGGATGCCGAAGAAGATGTCGGTGACGCGGGACAGGATCGCGTCCGACGCCCCGCCGAAGAAGCCGGCGAGACCGCCGAAGACGGAACCGATCAGCGCGACACCGAGGGTGGCGCAGACGCCGACCGTGACCGAGGCGCGGGCGCCGTACACCGTGCGCGTGTACACGTCACAGCCCTGTCCGTTGAAGCCGAAGGGGTGGCCCGGCTGGGAACCCTGCTGGGCCTTGGCGAGGTCGCACTGGAGCGGGTTCTGGGTGGCGATCAGCGAGGGCCAGATGGAGATGACGACCAGGAAGAGGATGACCAGGCCGGAGATGATGAAGATCGGGTTGCGCCGCAGATCGAGCCAGGCGTCGGACCACAGACTGCGGGGCCTCTCGGCGGGTCCGGTGCCCATCGGGCCACCGGGTGCCCGTCCGCCGGAGGCGGCTGATGCATCCAGCTCCAGCGTCGTCCCCTCGCTGGTCGCGAGGTCCATCGCGCCACCCGCTCCGGTGGGAGCGATGGCTTCGCCCGGATCGTATCGCTCAGGCATACCGGATCCTCGGGTCGAGAACGGCGTACAGAAGGTCGACCAGCAGATTCGCCAGCAGGAAGACGATGACGAGTACGGTCACAAAGCCGACGACGGTCTGGGTGTTCTGGCGCAGAATGCCCTGGTAGAGCTGGTAGCCGACGCCGTGGATGTTGAAGATGCGCTCGGTGACGATCGCGCCGCCCATCAGGGCGCCGATGTCGGTGCCGATGAAGGTGACCACCGGGATCAGTGAATTGCGCAGCAGATGACGGCTGATCACACGCCCTCTGGGGAGCCCTTTCGCCTTCGCGGTGCGGACGTAGTCGGAGCGGGCGTTCTCGGCGATCGAGGTCCGGGTGAGCCGGGTGACGTACGCGAGAGAGACCGAGGCGAGCACAAGTCCGGGGATGAGCAGCTCGTTGACGGGCGCCTCCGGTGAGACGGCGGGCTTGATGACCCCCCACTCGACGCCCAGCAGCAGCTGGAGGATCAGACCGGTGACGAAGGTCGGGACCGAGATGACGACCAGCGTGAGCAGCAGCACGGAGGTGTCTACGGGACGGCCGCGCCGCAGGCCCGTGATCACGCCGAGCGTGATGCCGATGACGATCTCGAAGACGATCGCGACGATCGTCAGCCGGATGGTGACCGGGAAGGCTTCGCCCATCAGCTCGGTGACCTTCTGCCCGTTGAAGGCGGTGCCGAAGTCGCCGGTGAAGACATTGCCCATGTACGTCAGGTATTGCTGCCACACCGGCTTGTCGAGGCCGAACTCCTTGCGCAGCTGGGCGGCCGTCGCCGGGTCGCACTGCCGGTCGCCGCAGAGGCCCGCGATGGGGTCGCCCATCACGTTCACCATGAGGAAGATCAGCAGTGTGGCGCCGAAGAAGACAGGGATCATCTGCAGCAGACGCCGGATCACATAACGTCCCATGAAGGGCTCCGGGGGTCGTGGGAAGGTGGACGGCCCGGCGCGTAGGGCACGCCGGGCCGGTCGCCTTCCGCCGTCAGTTGACCTTGATCTCGTTGTAGACGGGGACGCTGAAGGGGTTCAGCGAGACATTGGAGACCCGCTCCGAGTACCCGGCACTGCCGTTCTGGTACCAGAGCGGGATGGCGGCCATCTGGTCGCGTACGACCTCTTCGGCCTTCTGGAAGGTCTCGACGGCCTTCTTCGTGTCGGACTCGGCGTTGGCCTCGTCGACGAGCTTGTCGAACTCCGGGTTGCTCCACAGACCGTCGTTGGACGAGGCCTTGGTGTAGTAGAGCGGCTGCAGGAAGTTCTGGATGAGCGGGTAGTCCATCTGCCAGCCGGCCCGGAAGGGACCGGGCATCTTGTGCTGCCCGATCTGGTTGCGGAAGTCGGCGAAGGTGCCGACCGGGTTGCCGACGCACGCCGTGTCCTTGCCCAGCACGTTGTTGATGCTGTTGCACACGGCGTCGACCCACTCCTTGTGCGAGCCGCTGTCCGCGTTGTACGAGAGCTTCAGCCGGCCGCCGGGGATGCCGCCGCCTTCGGTGATCAGCTTCTTCGCCTCGGTGGGGTTGTAGGTGCAGGCGTCACCGCACAGGGTCTCGCTGAAGCCGCCGTCCGCGCCGAGCACGGGCGAGGTCCAGTCCTTCGCGGGCGTACGCGTCTTCTGGAAGATCGTGTCGGTGATCTGCTCGCGGTTGATCGCCATGGACAGGCCCGTGCGGACCTTCGCGGCGCCGGGGGTGTTCCAGGCCTTGTCGTAGAAGGGGAAGGCGATGGCCTGGATGATGCCGGCCGGGGTGTTGATGTACCGGTCGCCGAGGTCCGCCTGCACATTCTTCAGCTGCGAGGCCGGCACATCGTCGACGAGGTCGAGGTTGCCCGCGGTCAGGTCGGTGTAGGCGGTGTTGTTGTCCGTGTACACATTGAGGTCGACGCCGCCGTTCTGCGCCTTGTCGCTGCCCGGGTAGCCGTCCCACTTGCGCATCGACATCTTCGAGCCCTTGGCGTACGAGTCGACCATGTACGGGCCGTTGCCGACGGGCTTGGACAGCCAGGCGGCATGGTCGTCGAAGAACGCGCTGGGCAGCGGGGAGAAGGCTGCGTAGCCGAGGGTGTCGGGCCAGGTGGAGAACTTCTGGGAGAGCTTGACCGTGAAGGTCTTGTCGTCGACGACCTTGAGCCCGGAGAGGGTCTCGGCGGTGGGCTGGCCCTGCTCCGGGTGGACCTGCTCGTAGCCCTCGATGTAGCCGAAGAAGTACGCGTTCTTCTGGTTGTTCTTGAGGTTGGCGCCGTAGTTCCACGCGTCCACGAAGGACTTGGCGGTGACCTTCTCGCCGTTGCTGAAAGTCCAGCCGTCCTTGACGGTGACCGTGAAGTTGGTGGAGTCCGTCGTGTCGATCTTCTCGGCGAGCATGTCCTTGGCCTCGCCGGTCTTCGGGTCGTACTGCTTGAGGCCACGGAAGAGCATGTCGAGGACCTTGCCGCCCTGCACCTCGTTGGTGTTCGCGGGCTCCAGCGGGTTCTGCGGGTCGCCCCACGAGGAGCTCACGATCCCGTCGGCACCACCACCGCTGTCGCTCCCGCCGCCGCAGGCCGTGGCCGCGAGGGCTAGCGCCACGGCGCATGCGGCCCATCTGGCGTGCGTGGCTCCACGCATGAGGTCGCCTCCAGTGTCCCGAGTCTCACTTAGGCCCCAAATATCACCTCACACGCCATCGCGCGCATATTCTCATCGCCCGTCCGGACGAGCGGACGCAGTCGCGTACGACGACGGGGGCGTCCCGGGCCGATATGGGCCCGGGACGCCCCCGTTCACGTACTGCGCAGCACTACACCGCGTGGACGACGTCCTTCTCCTCGGCGAAGTGGCACGCGGACTCGTGCGCCGCCGGCGTGGCCGCGCCCTTGAAGCGCTCCGGGACCGCCAGCAGCGGGATCTCCTCGGCGCACTTGTCCTCGGCCTTCCAGCAACGGGTGCGGAAGCGGCAGCCGGACGGCGGGTTCGCCGGAGACGGGACGTCGCCGACGAGGATGATCCGCTCGCGGCCCTCGCGGGCCTCCGGGTCGGGGACCGGGACCGCCGACAGCAGCGCCTGGGTGTAGGGGTGCGTCGGGTGGTCGTAGATCTGCGTGTCCGTACCGATCTCGGCCATCTTGCCGAGGTACATCACGCCGACCCGGTCCGAGATGTGCCGGACGATCGACAGGTCGTGGGCGATGAAGATGTAGGAGAGGTTGAACTCGTCCTGCAACTTCTCCATCAGGTTGATGACCTGCGCCTGGACGGAGACGTCCAGGGCCGAGACCGGCTCGTCGCAGATGATGATCTCCGGGTTGAGCGCCAGGCCGCGGGCGATGCCGATGCGCTGGCGCTGACCGCCGGAGAACTGGTGCGGGTACCGGTTGATGTACTCCGGGTTGAGGCCCACGACGTCCAGGAGTTCCTGGACCTTGCGGCGGCGGTCGCCCTTGGGCGCCACCTCCGGGTGGATGTCGAAGGGCTCCCCGATGATGTCGCCGACCGTCATACGGGGGTTCAGCGAGGTGTACGGGTCCTGGAACACCATCTGGATGTTGCGGCGTACGGCTTTGAGCGCGCGGCCGGAGAGCCTGGTGATGTCCTGGCCCTTGTAGAACACCTCGCCGGCGGTCGCCGTCTCCAGCGTCATCAGCAGCTTGGCGACGGTGGACTTGCCACAGCCGGACTCGCCGACGATGCCGAGGGTCTCGCCCTGGTAGAGGTCAAAGGAGATCCCGTCCACGGCCTTGACCGCGCCGACCTTCTTCTTGAACAGGATGCCCTGGGTCAGCGGGAAGTGCTTGACGAGGTTGCGGACCTGAAGGATCGGCTCACCCTGCGAGACGGGCGCGTCGATGGCTGCCACGGCCTCGGCCTCGGTGGCGGCGTCGACCGTCTCGACGTCGGTGACGTTCGGGGTGGCGTCCACGGCGTCCGTCGGCTCGTCAGTCTTCTTGAGCTCAGCCATGGATCGTCTCCTTCCAGAAGTGGCACGCGCTGCCGCGGCCGACCAGTTCCGTGCCGTCCTGCTCGGTGACCGGAAGCAGTGCCGGGATCTCGGAGCGGCAGATGTCCTCCGCCTTGGTGCAGCGCGGGTTGAAAGCACAACCGGACGGTACGCGCAGCAGGTTGGGCGGCAGGCCCTTGATGGCGAAGAGCTCCTGGCCCTTCTGGTCCAGGCGCGGAATGGAGTCGAGGAGGCCACGGGTGTACGGGTGCGCGGGGCGCTTGTACAGCTCGTGCACCGGGGCGGTCTCGACGATCCGGCCCGCGTACATAACCGCGATCTTGTCCGCGACGTCGGCGACCACGCCGAGGTCGTGGGTGATCAGGATCAGGCCCATGTTGTACTCGCGCTGCAACTCCGCGAGCAGCTCCATGACCTGGGCCTGGACGGTGACGTCCAGCGCGGTCGTGGGCTCGTCGGCGATGATCAGGTCCGGCTCCAGGGCGAGCGCCATCGCGATCATGATGCGCTGGCGCATACCGCCGGAGAACTGGTGCGGGTAGTCGTTGACCCGCTCCTTCGCCGCCGGAATGCGCACCCGGTCCATCAGCTCGATGGACCTGGCCTTGGCCTCCTTCTTGGAGAGGCCCAGGTGGACGCGGAACATCTCGCCCAGTTGGTAGCCCACGGAGAGCACCGGGTTCAGCGAGGACAGCGCGTCCTGGAAGATCATCGCGATCTTCTGGCCGCGGATCTTCCGCCGCTCCTCGTTGCTCATCTTGAGCATGTCCTCACCGCGGAAGAGGATCTCTCCCTTGGGGATCCGGCCGGGGGGCATGTCGAGGATGCCCATGATCGCCTGAGCGGTCACGGACTTGCCGGAGCCGGACTCGCCGAGCACTGCGAGGGTCTCGCCGGAGCTGACGCTGTAGTTGACGCCGTTGACGGCCTTGGCCACGCCGTCACGGGTGTTGAACTCCACGTGCAGGTCGCGGACTTCGAGCAGCGGGCCGCCGTTATCGTCCGTACCGCACGGGGAAGGAACGCTTGCCGTCTCGTCGATGATGGTCATGTACGCCTCCCTCAGCGCAGCTTGGGGTCGAGGGCGTTGCGTACCGCATCGCCGAGCATGATGAACGCCAGGACAGTGATCGACACCATGACTGACGGGATGATCAGGACGAACGCGGCATTACGCAGCTGCTCCTGGCCCGACGAGATGTCCACGCCCCACGAGACGGTCGGCTCGGCGAGACCGATGCCCAGGAAGGACAGCGTGGCCTCGGCCGAGATGTAACCGCCGAGCGCGATTGTCGCGACGACGATCACTGGTGCCATGGCGTTGGGCAGGATGTGCCGGAGCAGGATGCGGGTGGTCGAGGCGCCGAGCGCCTTGGCCGCCATGACGTAGTCCGCCTGCTTGATGGTCAGCACCGAACCGCGGGCGACACGTGCGATTTGGGTCCAGCCCAGGAAGGCCAGCGCCAGAATCACGACGTAGAGGTGACGCTCGGTGAACGAGGTCAGCACCACCATCGCGCCGAGGATGAACGGGACGCCGAAGAAGATGTCGGTGACCCGGGACAGGAGGGTGTCCAGGATGCCGCCGAAGTAGCCGGCGATCATGCCGACCACGGTGCCCAGGACGGTGACGATGGCGGTCACACCCACGGCTACGGCGATCGAGGCGCGGGCGCCGTAGATGACGCGTGCGTAGATCGAGCGGCCCTGGATGTCGTAACCGAACCAGTCCTCCTGGAAGAAGCTGCCCCAGTTGGGCTTCTGAAGGTAGTGCTTGGCGAGGTCCGCGTGACGCGGGTCGGCGCCGGTGAACAGGCCCGGCGCTATCGCCATGGTCAGCAGGACGACGATCAGCACCCCGGAGACCAGGAACAGTGGGTTGCGGCGCAGGTCGTGCCAGGCGTCCGACCAGAGGCTGCGCGGCTTGCCCACCTTGGCCTCCACCGGCCGGTTGACCGGGGTCTCGACGGCGGGCTGGTCCTTGACGGTGTCCTTGAGTGCCTCAGGCATAACGGATCCTCGGGTCCAGGACCGCGTAGAGCAGGTCGACGAGCAGGCTGGCGACGAGATAGACGACCACGATCAGGGTCACGATGCCCACGACGGTGGAGCCCTCACGGTGCTTCAGCGCGGAAAATACGTTGTAGCCGACGCCCTGAACGTTGAAGATGCCTTCGGTGACCACCGCGCCGCCCATCAGGGAGCCGATGTCCGTGCCGAGGAAGGTGACCACGGGAATCATGGAGTTGCGCATCAGGTGTACCCCGATGATGCGGCGGCGAGGCAGCCCCTTGGCCACCGCGGTGCGCATGTAGTCGGAGCGCAGATTCTCCGCGATCGACGTACGGGTGAGACGGGCGACGTACGCGAGCGACAGGGAGCCGAGTACAACGGCCGGCAGGATCAGCTCGTTCCAGTCCGCCACTGCGCTGACGTTGGGGTCGACCCAGCCGAGCTGGTGGGCGAAGAAGAACTGCGCCAGGAAGCCGAGGACGAACGAGGGAACCGAGATCAGCAGCAGCGTCAGGATGAGCAGGCCGCGGTCCCGGAGCGTGTCTGCCTTCAGCCCGGCGAAGACGCCGAGCGAGATTCCGACGAGCACGGTGAAGGTGAAGGCGAACAGGGTCAGTCGGACCGTGATCGGGAATGCGTCCGCGATGATGTCGGCAACGGGCTGGCCGCTGGCGATCTGTGTACCGAAGTCGCCCTGGAACAGGTTGACCAGGTAGTTCCAGTACTGGTGCCAGAGCGGCAGATCGAGACCAAGGTCCTTCTTCATGGCCGCGATCTGTGCTGGATCGACGGTCTGCTCTCCGGCGAGCGCGCGCACAGGATCACCGGGCAGCGCGAACATCATGGAGAAGACCAGCAAGGTTGACCCGAGGAAGACCGGGATCATCTGGAGCAGTCGCCGCGCGACATAACGCCCCATGTTTGCCTCCGATATGGATAACTGCAGCCCCAGGGGCCGCTTCCTGGATTCAGGGAGCGGCCCCGGGGGCCTACCGCCAGTTGCGGTGGCGGGTGACGGCCGAGTGGGGGTGGCCCGCAGGCCGGTTACTTGGCGACGGTGACTTCGGTGATGTTGAAGTCGCCGTGGAAGTCCACCGTCACGTTGCCAACGGCCTTGGAGTGGCCACCGTTGATCTTGTACTCCCACAGCGGGATGGCCGGCATCTTCGTCAGAACCAGCTTCTCCGCCTCCTGGTAGAGCTTGATCGACTCTTCCAGGGTCTTGGCGTTGTCGGCCTTCTTGAACGCGGCGTCGACCGCCTTGTCGGAGAACCGGCCGTTGTTCGCCTCGGCGGTGGTGCCGTACAGCTCACGCATGAAGTTGGCGTTCACCGGGTAGTCGGCGACCCAACCACCGCGGTACATCGACTTGACCTTGTTGTTGTCGCGCCCTTCCAGGTCCGTCTGGAAGTCCGGCTTGGCGTCCGGGGTGCACTCGACACCGGTGGAGTTGCGGATCGACTCGCAGACCGCGGTCACCCACTCCTTGTGGCCACCGTCGGCGTTGTACTGGATCCAGACCTGGTTGCCCGGGACGCCGCCACCCTCGGTGACAAGCTGCTTCGCCTTGGCCGCGTTGAAGGTGAACACGTCGCTGCCCAGGTCCTGCTTACCGGCGACACCCTCGGGGATGAAGCTGGTGGCGGGCTTGCGGGTGCCGTTGAGGACAGTCTTGGTGATCGTCTCGCGGTCGATCGCCATCGACAGCCCCTGGATGACCTTCGGGTCGATGCCCTTGAAGGTCTTGGAGTAGAAGACCGGGACGAGCGACTGGATGGCCGCGTAGGGCTGCTCGATCGCGCGGTCGCCGAGGTCCTGCTTGTACTTCGGCAGGTCCTTCGGGCCGACCTGGCGGATCATGTCCAGGTTGCCGGAGAGGAGGTCCTGGTACGCGGCCTCGACGGTCGCGTAGTTCTTGAAGAGGACACCCTTGTTCTTGGCCTTGTTCGGGCCCTGGTAGTCAGGGTTGGCCTTGACCTGGATGAGCTTCTTGTGGTTCCACTTCTCGAAGATGTAGGGACCGTTGCCGACCGGAGCCTGGCCGAACGCCTTGGTGTCCTTGTAGAAGACCTCGGGCAGCGGCGCGAAGGTGGTGTAGCCCAGCTTGTACTCGTAGTACGGCACAGCGTTGGCGAGCTCGATGGTGAAGGTGGTCTCGTCGACGACCTTCAGACCCGACATCTTGTCGGACTTCGGAGCGCCCTTCTCCGGGTGTACGTCGGCGTAGCCGGCGATGTCCTCGAACCAGAAGGCGTTCTGCTGCTTGTTGTTGATGTTGGCGTACCAGTTCCACGCCTTAACGTAGGAGTCCGCCGTGACGGGGGTGCCGTCATGGAACTTCCAGCCCTGCTTGAGCTTGACCGTCCAGGTCTTGGAGTCAGTGGTCTTCACCGACTCGGCGTTGGTGTAGACGATCTTGCCCTGCGCGTCGAAGTCCAGCAGCTGGGTGAACAGCGACTGGATGACGTAGCTGCCGAGCGACTCGTTCGTGTCGGCCGGGATCAGCGGCTTCTGCGGCTCACCGACGTCGATGGAGACGTAGCCCGCGGGCTTGCCCTTCTCCTTCGAAGCCGAGTCCGTGTCACTGCCTCCGCCGCCGCACGCCGTCGCCGACAGAGCCACGACTATCGCACCCACTACCCACTTGGCGCTCTTGGCACCGCGCATGGGTTCCTCCTCATGAGTCCACTTGTCACTACAAGAAGGGCACATCTACGCGCGCTGACACCCCTGACAGCGAACACGTCAAGTACCCCGAGTGTGCTCGTGAGTCGGCGCTCCCCACAGCGCGTGACCCATTGACCCGAGCTCAATGGAGCCAACTATTAAGTAGACCCGAGCCGTAAACCACACTTAAAGGGTCTCGTTTTGACAACATCGCCGGACCCTCTCAGCCCGAAATCCGGACAAAGCGAGCACAGACAGACACCCGCGAAACGGACCGTTAACACATGTTCCGGAGAGCGATAGCCGATATGCGGACACTCGGGCCATGAAAAGGAGTTGACGAACGGCCGGCCCCCCGCAAGTTTCTGCGGGGGGCCGGACCGTCACTGATGGGGCGTCAGTTGCGCTTGGCGCGGGAGGCCGTGCGGCCGCGCTCCTTCTGGTCCAGGACGACCTTGCGGATACGCACGGTCTCCGGGGTCACCTCGATGCACTCGTCCTCGCGGCAGAACTCCAGGGACTGCTCCAGCGACAGCTTCCGGGCGGGCACCACGTTCTCGGTGGTGTCCGCGGACGCGGCACGCATGTTGGTGAGCTTCTTCTCCTTGGTGATGTTCACGTCCATGTCGTCGGCGCGAGAGTTCTCGCCGACGATCATGCCCTCGTACACCTCGGTGCCCGCCTCGGTGAAGATGACACCGCGCTCCTGGAGGTTGACCATCGCGAACGGCGTGACCGAGCCCGAGCGGTCGGCGACCAGGGAACCGTTGTGACGGGTGCGCAGCTCGCCGAACCAGGGCTCGTGGCCCTCGAAGATGGAGTGCGCGATGCCCGTACCGCGGGTCTGGGTGAGGAACTCCGTACGGAAGCCGATGAGTCCGCGGGACGGGACGATCCACTCCATGCGGACCCAGCCCGAGCCGTGGTTGGTCATCGTCTCCATGCGGCCCTTGCGGGTGGCCATCAGCTGGGTGATGGCGCCGAGGTGCTCCTCGGGCGAGTCGATCGTCATGCGCTCGATCGGCTCGTGGAGCTTGCCGTTGATCTCCTTGGTGACCACCTCGGGCTTGCCGACGGTCAGCTCGAAGCCCTCACGGCGCATCTGCTCGACCAGGATGGCCAGCGCGAGCTCGCCTCGGCCCTGGACCTCCCATGCGTCGGGACGCTCGGTGTCCAGGACGCGGAGCGAGACGTTACCGATCAACTCACGGTCCAGACGGTCCTTCACCTGGCGGGCGGTGACCTTGTGGCCCTTGCCGCCCTTGCCGACCAGCGGCGAGGTGTTCGTACCGATGGTCATGGAGATGGCGGGCTCGTCGACCGTGATCAGCGGGAGCGCGATCGGGTTCTCGGGGTCGGCGAGGGTCTCACCGATCATGATGTCCGGGATACCGGCGATGGCGCAGATGTCGCCCGGGCCTGCCTTCTCGGCCGGCCTGCGGGTGAGCGCCTCCGTCATCATCAGCTCGGTGATCCGGACGTTGGACATGGTGCCGTCGCGCTTGATCCACGTGACGGTCTGGCCCTTCTTCAGCTCTCCCTGCTCGACGCGGCACAGCGCGATACGGCCCAGGAAGTTGTCGGCGTCCAGGTTGGTGACGTGGGCCTGGAGCGGCGCGGCCTCGTCGTACTCCGGGGCCGGGACGTGCTCGAGGATCGTGTTGAAGAACGGCTCGAGGTTCTCGCTGTCGGACGGGACGGTGCCGTCCTCCGGCTTGGTCAGCGAGGCGACGCCGTCACGGGCGCAGGCGTAGACGATGGGGAACTCGATCTGCTCCTCGTCCGCGTCCAGGTCCAGGAAGAGGTCGTACGTCTCGTTGACGACCTCGTCGATCCGGGAGTCCGGGCGGTCCGTCTTGTTGATGCAGAGGATGACGGGCATCCGGGCCTGCAGCGCCTTGCGGAGCACGAAACGGGTCTGCGGCAGCGGGCCCTCGGAGGCGTCGACGAGCAGAACGACCGCGTCCACCATCGACAGACCGCGCTCCACCTCGCCGCCGAAGTCGGCGTGACCGGGGGTGTCGATGATGTTGATGGTGATCGGGGCCCCGCCGGCCTTGGGGTGGTACTTAACGGCGGTGTTCTTCGCCAGGATCGTGATGCCCTTCTCACGCTCCAGGTCGTTCGAGTCCATCATGCGGTCGTCGAGGTGCTCGGCGGCGTGCGCGGCGAACGCGCCGGCCTGCTTCAGCATGGCGTCGACCAAGGTGGTCTTGCCGTGGTCGACGTGGGCGACGATGGCAACGTTACGGATGTCGTGGCGCGTGGGCATGCTGACTAGCGCTTCTCTCGATCGTGGGATCAGGCGTCTGACGGTCGTAGCCTCGTCCGCCCGCCGGGCGGACACGCCACGGCTAGTCCTATGGTACGGGGCCGCCGCGTCGGGGGCTTCCCGGCCCGATCGGGAGAAGGATCGTGGAGCACTGGGGTGTACTGAAGCGTGTGGTGGAGCGGGGTCGAAAGCCCGGGTCAAGGGGTGATCACGATCTTGCCCGCCGGCGACGCCGACGGGCAAGGGACTTGAGCCAGTTCTGAGGTTCTGACCTGCTACTTCTTAGTAGCTTTGGCGTCCTTGGGCTTCTTGAAGCCAATGTCCTGGTAGCGGGGTGTGGCGAAGCCGAAGGCGCCCGCGTTGGCCACCTGGGACTTGGCCGCGACCAGCTCGGGGCGCTGGTAGAGGGGGATGGATCCGGCCGCGGCCCAGATCCGGGCGTCGGCCCTGCGCACCAGGTCGCGGGCTGCGTCCTCGTCCAGCTCGGCGGCCGCCTGGTCGAAGAGCTGGTCGATGTGGTCGGAGCCGACGCGGGTGTAGTTCTGCTCCACCAGCAGTGAGCCGTCGGTGGCGGGCACGGGCTTGGCGAAGATCGGGCGGGCGTCGGTCGCCGGGTAGGCAGTGGCGGGCCAGGAGTACAGCGCCAGGTCGTAGTCGCCCGATGCGATGTGGTCCTTGAAGTAGCTGTCGTCGGCGACCTTGGTGATCTCGGTGCGCACGCCGATGCGGGCCAGCATCCGCGCGATCTTGTCGCCCACAGTGCGCAGCGCCTCGGAGCCATGGCCCGAGGGGAGGACGAAGCGCAGGGTGAGCGGCTTGCCGTCCTTGCCGATCGGGCCGCCCGCCCGGGCGGGGGCGGCCGTGCCGCGCGGGGCATACGCTCCGGCGAGGCCACCCTGCTTCTCCGCGGCGTTCGTCCGGGGCCTGGTCGCGGGGTCGTCGTCGAGGGACTCGGCCTGGCGTTGCAGGGCCATGCCCTGGAGGGCCGCGGCGGGCGCGGGCGCGAGGACATGCGTACCGCTGCTGCCTGACTCGGGGCCGTGGCCGCCGCTCGCGGGCTTGTCGTCGCCGACGATGTAGAGCCCCTCGTCGGAAGCCTTGTCGTCCTTCTTGTTCGCCTCGGTCTTGTTCGGCTCGGCCTTCTTCGGCTCGGTCGGGCTGGGTGACGGCTTCTTGTCGCCCTCGACCTCGCCGCCCGCCTTGGCCGGGTCGGGCTTCATACGTGCTCCGGCGGGAGTCCAGCCGGCGTCGGCCAGCAGCGCCTGCGCCTCCTGGGTGTTCTGCTCGCCGAGCGCTGCGCTGTTGTCGGCGTACGCCCGCTGCCCGGCCAGTGCCAGATGGCTGCCGGGCGGGGTGGCGGGCAGGCCGAGCGGGGTCAGTACGGTCTCGGCCAGCTCCTTGCGGTTCAGCGCGCGGGCTACAGCGCGGCGCACCCGGTCGTCGGCGAGCGGTCCCCTTTCGCCGTTCAGCGCGAGCTGGGTGTACACGGGCTCCAGCGACTTGCGGACCACATAGCCGTGGGCGAGCGGCTGGCCGCCGGTGCTCTTCTTCTCCCCTGCCGCGGGGGCGATCCGGTCCGCTGTGCTGCGGTCGACCTCAGCGAGATCGAGGCTGCCCGCGGTGATCGCGGCGGCGCGCTGGTCGCGCGGCACCGCGGTCAGCACCAGCCGCTCCAGCTTTGCCCGCTCCCCCCACCAGCGGGGATTGCGTACGAGCGTGGTCGTGCCCGCCGCGCGGTCGACGGATTTCAGCTGGAACGGGCCGGCCATCACCTTGAGCGTGCTGCGGGCCCCGTCGTTGAAGGAGGCCGGGGTGCCGGTGACGTCCCTCGGGTAGAGCGGGGTGAAGAGGGACCGCCAGTCCGCGTACGGCTTCTTGAAGGTGATCTTGACCTCGAGGCCGTTGGCGCCGCGCTCGATCTTCTCGATCCGCTCGTAGCCGGCGTTGCGCGCGGTCCAGTACGCGGAGTCCTTGCCGCTCAGCGCGCGCCACTGGGAGACGAAGTCGGCCGCGTCGATCTCCCGGCCGTCGCTCCACACCGCCTCCTGGTTGAGCTTGTAGAGCACGACCTGCTTGGGCTCGCGCTTGACGACCTCGGCGGACTCCACGTAGTCGGGGTTGCGCTGCGGACGGCCGCTCCGGTCGAGGGTGAAGAGGGAGGGGAGCACGGCCCCGGCGATACGCGTCGTGGCTGCGTCCGCGTCGGCCTGGAAGGTGTTGAGCGTGGTGGGCAAGGCGTCGATCGCCCAGCGCAGCGTCCCTCCGTCGGCGACCAGATCGCGCCCGGCGGCCGCGATGTCCTGGGCCGCGGCCTTGCCGGTGTCGGGCTCACCCGAGCTGCAGCCCGACAGTACGGGCAGAGCGAGCACCCCGCTGGTGAGCAGCGCGACAGAGCGGAGCGTGCGGGAGCATGTCCTCCCGCGTGGCGCGTCGACCTTGGACATGGCTTGTACCTCTTCGTCCAATTTTGCGGAATTTGGAGATGATCACACCGATTCCCGTCCACTGAAGTGGAAGGAGCGCGACAGGCGGCTGCGACACGGCGCGACCGGATCCAAGGTCACCCATGCGGCCCAACGCATAACCAGACACAATGGCACTTAAAGGGAGAAAATGAGGCTAGTGATATCCGAACCACAAGGGGCGCGCTGAAAGCGCATGCGCCGGGAATCCCTGCTCGTCCCCTTCACAAGCGGGGACGTGACGCGCGACACTCGCAGGCGCATGAGCCATGCCACCGCACCCTGCGGAAGTGAGGGCAAGTCATGTCCCAGCAGGAAGACCTGATGGTGATTCAGCGGCGCCTCGACGAGCTGGTCCAGCGTGTCGGAGAGCTGGAGCGGACCGTCGATCAGCTACGTGGCGCCGGCCCGGCCACGACTGCCGAGCCGATCACACCGGGCACGAAGACACCGGGCCGCCCCGAGCTGGTCACCATTCCCGACGTCCCGTACAACAACGCGCTGTGGACGGATTCGGACGACGAGGGCCTGGGCGTCCGAGACCGGCACGCTCCCTAGGAGACCTCGTTGGCCACAGGTACTGAACCACCACAAGTCAATACGGGCGTGCACGGTGCCACGCGCGCCGCCATCGGACCGCGCCATCTGCGCACCGACCGCTGGTGGCTGTCGCCCGCCCTGACCGCCGGCGGACTGCTCGCCTTCGTCATCTACTCGACCTGGCGGGCATTCGCCAACGCCGACTACTACGCGGCGCCGTATGTCTCGCCGTTCTACTCGCCCTGTATCGCGGAGAACTGCGAGCCGATGCGGCACGGCCCCAACTGGGAGATCTTTGGCAGCTGGTGGGGTCTGTCCCCGGCCCTGCTGATCCTGATCTTCCCGCTCGGCTTCCGGCTGACCTGCTACTACTACCGCAAGGCCTACTACCGGGGCCTCTGGGCCTCGCCCCCGGCCTGCGCGGTCGCCGAGCCGCACAAGAAGTACACCGGCGAGACCCGCTTCCCGCTGATCCTGCAGAACATCCACCGGTACTTCTTCTACGCGGCGATTCCGGTCGCCGGAATCCTCACGTACGACACTGTGCTCGCCTTCCGCGACGAGCACTACGAGTGGGGCCATATGGGCCTCGGCACCCTCGTCCTCCTGATCAACATCGTGCTGATCTGGGCGTACACCCTCTCCTGCCACTCCTGCCGGCACATCATCGGCGGCCGGCTGAAGCACTTCTCCAAACACCCGGTGCGCTACCGCCTGTGGGGCTGGGTCGGCAAGCTGAATGAGCGCCACATGCTCCTCGCATGGACCTCGCTGATCAGCGTCGCGCTAGCCGACTTCTACGTCTATCTCGTCGCGTCCGGTGCCTTCGACGATCCGAGGTTGTTCTGACATGACGCAACTCGAACGACAGCAGTGGGACGTCGTGGTGGTGGGCGCGGGCGGCGCGGGCCTGCGGGCCGCCATCGAAGCGCGCGAGCGGGGCGCCCGCACGGCGGTCATCTGCAAATCCCTCTTCGGCAAGGCCCACACGGTGATGGCCGAGGGGGGCATCGCGGCCTCCATGGGCAATGTGAACCCCGGGGACAGCTGGGAGGTGCACTTCCGCGACACCATGCGCGGCGGGAAGTTCCTCAACCAGTGGCGGATGGCAGAGCTGCACGCGCGTGAGGCGCCCGACCGGGTCTGGGAGCTGGAGACCTGGGGGGCGCTCTTCGACCGCACGGCCGAGGGGAAGATCTCCCAGCGGAACTTCGGCGGACACGAGTACCCACGACTGGCGCACGTCGGCGACCGGACGGGCCTGGAGCTGATCCGTACGCTCCAGCAGAAGATCGTCTCGCTGCAGCAGGAGGACAAGGAAGAGTTCGGCGACTACGAAGCCCGGTTGAAGATCTTCCAGGAGTGCACGGTCACCCGCGTACTCAAGGATGGCGACAGGGTCTGCGGGACCTTCTGTTACGAGCGGGAGTCCGGGCGCTTCTTCGTTCTCGAGGCGCCGTCCGTGGTGCTGTCCACCGGCGGCATCGGCAAGTCCTTCAAGGTGACGTCCAATTCGTGGGAGTACACCGGCGACGGGCACGCGCTGGCGCTGCTCGCGGGCGCACCGCTGCTCAACATGGAGTTTGTGCAGTTCCACCCGACCGGGATGGTCTGGCCGCCTTCGGTGAAGGGGATCCTCGTCACCGAATCGGTGCGCGGCGACGGCGGTGTGCTGCGCAACTCCGAGGGCAAGCGGTTCATGTTCGACTACGTTCCCGACGTCTTCAAGGAGAAGTACGCGCAGTCGGAGGAGGAGGGCGACCGCTGGTACGAGGACCCGGACAACAACCGGCGTCCTCCCGAGCTGCTGCCGCGCGACGAGGTGGCCCGCGCCATCAACTCCGAGGTCAAGGCAGGCCGCGGCTCCCCGCACGGCGGCGTGTTCCTGGATGTCTCGACCCGGATGCCGGCCGAGGTCATCCGGCGTCGGCTGCCGTCGATGTACCACCAGTTCAAGGAGCTGGCGGACGTCGACATCACGGCGGAGGCGATGGAGGTCGGACCGACCTGTCACTACGTGATGGGCGGCATCGCCGTCGAGTCCGACACCGCGGCCGCGGTCGGGGTTCCCGGCCTGTTCGCGGCTGGCGAGGTCGCCGGCGGGATGCACGGCTCCAACCGGCTCGGCGGGAATTCACTGTCCGACCTGCTGGTCTTCGGACGGCGGGCGGGTCTGCACGCGGCCGAGTACGCACAGGGGCTCAGCGACCGCCCCGCGGTGGAGGACGGGCAGATCGACGAGGCCGCGGCGGAGGCACTGCGTCCGTTCAGCGCCGAGGGACCGCAGCCGGGCGAGGAGAACGGGAAGCCGCCGGAGAATCCGTACACCCTTCATCAGGAGCTCCAGCAGACGATGAACGACCTGGTCGGCATCATCCGGCGCGGGGCGGAGATGGAGCAGGCGCTGGAGAAGCTGGCGGGTCTGCGGGTACGGGCGCGGCGCGCCGGGGTCGAGGGGCACCGGCAGTTCAACCCCGGCTGGCACCTCGCGCTGGACCTGCGGAACATGCTGCTGGTCAGCGAGTGCATCGCGCGGGCGGCGCTGGAGCGCACCGAGAGCCGCGGCGGGCACACCCGCGAGGACTGCCCGACGATGGAGCGCGAGTGGCGGCGGGCCAATCTGCTGTGCCAACTCGTCGACCCCACCGGCGGCTTGGTGGCCACCGACCCGGTGCGCGGCCAGATCGCGCTCGTACGTAAGACGACCGATCCCATCCGTCCCGACTTGCTCGCCCTCTTCGAGAAGGAGGAGCTGGTCAAGTACCTCGCCGAAGAGGAGCTCTACGAGTGAGCAGCTACACAGCGGCCTTCAGGGTCTGGCGCGGTGATGCGGACGGCGGGGAGCTGGAGGACTTCGCCGTCGAGGTCAATGACGGGGAGGTCGTCCTCGACATCATCCACCGCCTCCAGGCCACCCAGGCCTCCGATCTCGCGGTCCGCTGGAACTGCAAGGCGGGCAAGTGCGGTTCGTGCAGCGCGGAGATCAACGGCCGGCCGCGGCTGCTGTGCATGACCCGGATGTCGGTCTTCTCGCGCGAGGAGACGATCACGGTGACGCCGCTGCGGGCGTTCCCGGTGGTGCGGGACCTGGTGACGGATGTGTCCTTCAACTACACGAAGGCGCGCGAGGTGCCGTCGTTCGTGCCGCCACCGGGGGTGCGGGCGGGCGAGTACCGGATGCAGCAGATGGATGTGGACCGCTCGCAGGAGTTCCGCAAGTGCATCGAGTGCTTCCTGTGCCAGGACACCTGCCATGTGGTGCGCGACCACGAGGAGAACAAGGCGGCGTTCGCCGGTCCGCGCTTTCTGATGCGGGTGGCGGAGCTGGACATGCACCCGCTGGACGCGGCCGCCGAGGCGGGCCTGGACCGCAAGAAGGCCGCCCAGGACGAGCACGGTCTGGGCTACTGCAACATCACGAAGTGCTGCACGGAGGTGTGCCCCGAGGGCATCAAGATCACCGACAACGCGCTGATCCCGCTGAAGGAGCGCACGGTGGACCGGAAGTACGACCCGCTGGTGTGGCTGGGCGACAAGATCAGGCGGCGGGGCGCGGAGGACTAGGGCGTGTATTAGAAGTCCCGCCTGCCCCGCGACGCCTGGCACGCACCCTCGCGATGTTGTCGGAGTCGCCCAAGTACGCCCAGTACGAGGGCGATCCTCCGCCTTGCGATTGCACGCACCAGACGCCGCGGGGCCCGCCCTTCGGGCGGACGGCGCTACTTCTAAAACACGCCCTCGGCTCAGGCGGGACCGCCCCAGCTATTTCGGTACGCCGTCCAGTCGGCCTCCTCCGCCGCGAAGTCGACATACAGCGCGACCCCGAACCGCTTGCGGTCGCGGTCCGTACGCCCAAGTCCCAGCCGGGTGCCGCGGATCGCGGCCGCGACGGTTTCGGCGTTCTCCCAGTGGCCGATGTCGTCCTCGTGGAAGAAGGGCAGGCCCATCAGCAGATCGGTGTCCTCGGGGGTGACTTCGAGGGCGAGCGCGGTCTGCTGGGCGACATATCCGCCGTACAGGCTCTCCAGCGGGATGGCCGTGTCGTACGACATGACGGCTATCTGGTCGACCCGGCGGGCGACCTGGCCGAAGAACTCCTGCGACCACCACTTGGGGTGCCCGGTGAGCCCGCCCGCGAGTGAGTGGAGGGCGGGCAGGGGGTCGATCTGGTGCGCGGCGATGGACAGCGGCACGCTGCGGGCCCGCGTCAGCTCGCGCAGATCGTCGAGCAGCGAGAGATAGTCGCGGTCGCCGGAGTGCAACGGCTCCAGGTCGTAGTGCACGCCGTCGAAGCCCGCGTCCAGGATCTGGT
Organism: Streptomyces sp. V1I1; assembly: GCF_030817355.1. Lineage (NCBI taxonomy): Bacteria > Bacillati > Actinomycetota > Actinomycetes > Kitasatosporales > Streptomycetaceae > Streptomyces > Streptomyces sp. V1I1. Next base: position 2,899,096 of record NZ_JAUSZH010000001.1, read on the forward strand.
CGGTGGAGCGCACGACGGCCGCGCGGGTGCCGGCATCGGGCAGCTTCAGCCCGTCCGGGCCTTCGCTCGCCAGCTTGTCGCCGAGCCAGGCCTGGACGCGTATGCCGGGGATCTTCCGGTGGACGGCGTCTATCAGCCACCGCGCGCGTGGATAACGGTCGGCGGGCAGACTTCCGTCGTGCTCCAGCGGGCCGGCGTGAACATACAGGTCCCGTATCCCGGTCCCTCTTATCCGCGCGGCGAAGGCGTCGAGGTCGGCGTCCTTCTTCCGGCCGTCCACCCAGGCATGACCGAGCCAGACCGCGTCCTGGCCGCGTGTCTTCGTGCCGTCCTTCAGGTCGCCCGCGTAGTTGACGCGCAGCGCGATCGCGCCGGTGAGGGCAGGGAGAAGGAGGACGACGGTCACGGCAAGGGCGATCCGCCTGGGCCATCTGAGACGCGGGCCGCGCCACATTCCCAGGAGCGCACGCGCACCCGAATAAACGCGCAGCGCCCTGACGCGCTCGCGCACCCCCACCCCGTTTTTGATCCCCATGCGTCGCAACGTTAGGTCATGGGTCTGACACCGGGTCCGACACCGCGGGTCGGGGGGATCTGGTGCTCAAGCAGGCGTCGGTGGCGCGCCGCCCGGCCCGGACCTTTCGGCGCGGGCCGCCGGCCTTCTTGGGGGGTCAGAACATTTGGGGGCGTCAGAACATGCTGAGCAGCTGCTCGACAGTGGGCTCGGACGTCGAGTCCCCGTCGGGCAGGGCGAGTTCGAACCAGACCGTCTTGCCGCGCGGGGTCCGGCGCGAGCCCCAGGCCGCGCTCAGCAGGCCGACCAGTTGCAGTCCGCGGCCGCCCTCGTCGGTGTCGCGCGCCCGTCGTCGTCTCGGCTGGACCAGGCCCGAGTCCCACACCTCGCAGACCAGGGTGCGGTCGCGCAGCAGGCGCAGCCGGATCTCGCCCTCGCCGTACCGCAGCGCGTTGGTGACCAGCTCGCTGACCAGCAGCTCGACCGTGTCGACGAGCGCTTCGAGGTCCCAGGCGACCAGCTGGGCGCGGGCCAGTTCGCGGGCCCGGCCCACCGAGCGGGGTTCGCGCGGCAGCCGCCAGTCGCCGACGGCATCGACTGGCAGCCCCTGGATGCGGGCCATCAGGAGCGCGATGTCGTCCTCGCCGTGCCGGGTGTCGAGGGTGTTCAGCACATGGTCACAGACGTCTTCGAGGGGACGTACTGGATCGGTGAGCGCGGTGCGGAAGGCACGCAGTCCCTCGTCGAGGGGGTGGTCACGGGATTCGACGAGCCCGTCGGTGTAGAGCGCGAGCAGCGCGCCTTCCGGGAGCTCGACCTCGACCTCTTCGAAGGGCTCGCCGCCCACCCCGAGCGGCATCCCCGGCGGCACGTCGAGCAGCAGCGCCTCCTCGTCCGGTTCGACGAGCACAGGCGGCAGATGGCCGGCGTTGGCGAAGGTGCAGCGACGGGTGACCGGGTCGTAGACGGCGTAGACACAGGTGGCGAGATAGACCTCGGAGAGGTCGGCCTCGCGGGATTTGTGAGCGACGCGCGAGGCCTGCTGCGCGCCGCTCGGGCTGCCGAGGCCGCGGGCGATCTCGTCGAGCGCGGAGAGCACTTCGGCCGGCTCCAGGTCCAGCAGAGCCAAGGTCCTTACGGCCGTGCGCAGTTCACCCATGGCGACCGCGGCCCGCAGTCCTCGCCCCATCACATCGCCCACCACCAGGGCGGTGCGGTGGCCCGGCAGTTCGATGACGTCGAACCAGTCTCCGCCCACCTCGGTGGCCGTATTGCCCGGGAGATAGCGGCAGGCGATGTCCAGGCCGGCCGCCTCCGGGTCTCCGGGCGGGAGCAGGCTGCGCTGGAGGATCAGCGCGCGCTCGTGTTCCCTGCGGTAGAGCCGGGCGTTGTCGATGCAGACGGCGGCGCGGGCGGCGAGCTCGACGGCGAGCGCCCGGTCCCGTTCCCCGAAGGGCTCGCTGCCCTTCGTACGGGAGAACTGCACCAGGCCGACGACGGTGTCGTGCGCGACCATCGGCACCGCGAGCGTGGACTGGACGAGGGTGCCGTCCTCGCCCGGGATCGACTGGACCCGGGCGGTGCGCAGGGCGCTGGCGCAGGGCGAGTTGAAGGGATAGTGGTGGACCTCGCCGACCGCGGTGGGGGTGCTTGCGTTGTGGCCGCAGCCCGGAGTGGTGACCAGTGGCGTGTCCGAGACGGCGCTGGCGAAGGCGACCCGGCGCAGCTCGGCGCTTCCGTCCGCACTGCCGGGGGGAGCCTCGTCACCGGTGAGGAGTCCTTGATAGAGGTCGACCGACGCGAGGTCACAGAAGCCGGGGACGGCGACGTCGAGGAGTTCGCGGGCGGTGGTCTCCAGATCGAGGGAGTTGCCGATGCGGGCGCTCGCCTCATTGAGGAGGGCGAGGTTGCGGCGGGCGCTGGCGGCCTCGCGGGCGGCGTTTTGACGGCGGGTCACGTCGGTGCCGATTCCGGCCACGCCGATGGGGCGGCCGGATCCGCTGTGCACCCGGTAGAGGTTGATCGACCAGTGCCTGCGTTCCGTGCTGCCCGGCGGCGCTCCGACGATCTGGAGGTCGATGGCGGATTCGCCGGTCTCCAGGACCCGGCGCAGCGATGCGTTCATCCGCTCGGCCTCGGGGCGGGAGAGATAGTCGTGGACGGTGCGTCCGCGGTGGTCGTCGGCGGCGCCTCCGAAGACGGTGGCGAAGCGCTGGTTGGCGCGCTGCACGGTGAGGTCCGTGCCGAACAGGAGGAAGCCGAAAGGAGATTGGCCGAAAATCGCCTGCGAAGCGGCGAGGTCAGTCTCGATCCGGCGCAGTGCACGAACGTCCACGACGATACAGAGCGCAGCCTTGTCGCCGCTCTCCGTCTCACTCGGCATCACATAAACCTCGGCGACGCCGTGTGCGCCGCGCTGCCTCGGCATGCGGAAGGGGACCAGACCGGTCCACTCCTTGCCGTCAAGGATCTCGGCCACGTGGCGGCGGCCGCGCGGGCGCAGATCGGCGGGCATGAAGACCTCGACCGGGTCCTTGCCCCTGACCTCGTCTGCAGTGATACCGAAGAGATCTACGGCACGCTGACTCCACTGGTCGACCAGCCCGTCCGGGCCGATCGAGAAAGAGGCAACCTTGATGTAGTCATAGATCGAGCCAGGCGGGCTGCTCTGCCATACGACACCGCTCGCCGTCTCAGGTATTTCGCTCACGCGACCGTCCCCTCCAGCTCACCGCACCGGACCGGCCATGACCGCAGTATTCAGCACTACGGCCCCGACCGACACGGCGTTCACGATCACAGCACGGTCTCGTTCATTTTGAGCCGGGCCCCGCGTGATCGTTGTCCCTTCACACTTCTAACCAGTGACGGGCAGCTCGAACCACACGGTCTTACCGGTCCTCCCACGCCGTGTGCCCCATCGGCGGGCAGTACAAGCCACCAGTTGCAGCCCGCGTCCGCCCTCGTCATCGGGCTCCGCGGCGCGTTCGGTGGGGGGATCCGGAAGTGGATCGGAGACTTCGACAAGCAGGCTGGGGGTGGTCTCGCCGAGCTCGGGGCGGACCAGCCGGACCCCGATGGGACCCGATGCATACCGTAGAGAATTAGTCACCAGCTCGCTGACCAGGAGCTCGGTGACATCACCTATGACCGGGTCCAGTCCCCAGGCGCGCAGGGTGTCACGCACTGCGTGCCGGGCGGCGCGCACGACGCCGGGCTCGGCAGGGAAGGTCCACTCGGCGACTTCGCCTTCGGTGTCGATCACACCGCTCACTTCCCAGACCGGCAGCAGACCCGCGCCCTATTTAGGACGGTTAATCAGCACATACCCCCAATTTGGGGCGAGGTATCGCGGCGAGGGCAGCAATGGGTGCACCGTGGCACGAACGGCGTATGCATCAGTCGCGCGCGCCGTCCCGCTCGCTTTCCCGCAGCAGTCGCGCGGCCTCGGCCACGGCGGGCCGGTCCTGATCGAGCCAGTCGACGGCATCGGTCTCGTGCGGAGCCAGCCAGCGCAGCGCGTCGTGGTCCTCGAGCGGCTGCGGCTGCGGCTGCCCGGAGATCAGCCGGGCCGTCCACACCTGGAGTACGTAGCCCGGCTTCAGCAGCCACTCGCCGGGGATCCGCGCCAGCGGCTCCGTCTCGACGCCCAGCTCCTCGCGCAGCTCGCGCACCAGCGCCTGCTCGGGGCTCTCCCCCGGCTCCAGCTTGCCGCCGGGCAGCTCCCAGCGGCCGGCGAGCTCTTCGGGGGCGCTGCGGCGAGCGGCGAGCAGCCGCCCCCGGTCGAACACGGCCCCGGCAACCACCACTACGCGACGCTCGTTCATGCGCCGGAGCGTACTTCGCGCCCGCCCCCCGCCCGGCACGGTCGGGTCGGTCGGCTCGTCCGACGCCGGCGCCGGACGCTAGTGCGTCGTCTGCCCGATGCGCTCGACCCAGTACAGCTGCTTGTGTCCGCGGCCGTCGAGCGTGTCCGCGATCTGCTGCGCCTCGTCCCTGGTGGCGTATCTGCCAACGCGGTAGCGGTTGCCGTTGTCGTCCTGCCGTATGACGAGCCAGGGCAGCACAGCGGCACTGTCGTTCATCGCGCCCCTCCCTCGGCCGGCCTGCAGGTCTGTAACGATCGCCAGGAAACCGCACTACGCATATGCCCGAGCCTACGCCTGACCTTCACTCAGCGGATACGGATTTACACAAAGAGATAAGAAGAGGGGCGCACCCGACTGGATGCGCCCCTTCTGGCTGGTTCCGGCCGCCCCTACGCGCCGGGCGACGGCGCCTCCGGTACGACCTCCGGTCCGACCTCCGGAACGACCGCTGACACGACCGCCGACCCGGCCTTCGCCACGGCCTTAGGCATCGTCGGCACCGGCATCAGCACCGGGCCCGACGCCGGGTCCTTGCGGCAGACGTCCCCGCACTCGGAGTCGAGCGAGCAGCACAGCGAGCAGATCGGGCCCGACTGGACCGGGCAGTCCGCGATGTCGGGGAGCTCGTACGCCGTCTCGCAGACCGCGCACTCATGGGTGGCGGTGATGTCCTCAATCTCGACCTCGGGCCCGTTCACCGGGTTCGGCCTGGCCAGGTAGTACTTGCCCTTCGTCGCCCAGGCGATCAACGGGCACAGCACCAGAGCCAGTCCTGCCGCGATGAAGGTCGAGAAGGCCTCCGCGTACCGGCCGAAGAGGCCGAAGAAAGCGAGGATCGAGACCGTCGACGCGATCATCATCGCACCGAAGCCGGCCGGGTTCACGGCGTACAGATAGGCCCGCTTGAACTCGATGTACTTGGGACTGAGCCCGATCCGCTTATTGATAACCAGGTCCGCGGCGACCGCCGCGATCCAGGCGATGCCCACGTTCGAGTAGAAGCCCAGCAGCTTTCCCAGGGCCGCGAACATGTTCATCTCCATCAGCGTCAGCGCGATGGCGAGGTTGAGGAAGATGTACCAGACCCGGCCCGGGTGCTTGTGGGTGATACGGGAGAAGAAGTTCGACCAGGACAGCGAGCCGCTGTAGGCGTTGGTCACATTGATCTTGATCTGCGAGACGATCACGAACAGCGCGGCCGCGGGCAGGGCGACCGACCCGAGCCAGGGCTTGAGCGCCTCGATCTGCGGGGCGATCGGCTCCAGTGCGTGCGTCTTGCCGACGGCCTCCAGCGCGACGAAGGCGAGGAAAGCGCCGCCGAGCTGCTTGGCCGCGCCGATGATGACCCAGCCCGGTCCCGCGGCGAGCACGGCGAGGTTCCAGCGGCGCTTGTTCGCCTCCGTCTTGGCAGGCATGAAGCGCAGATAGTCGGCCTGTTCGCCGATCTGAGCGATGAGGGAGAGCGCGACGCCCGTGCCCAGGCCGAAGCCGATCCAGGAGAGGCCCGCGCCTGCCCCTTCCGTACCGCCGAAGGAGCCGAACGCACCCCACGCGTCAGGGACTTCGAAGGCCAGCACCACGAAGGGGAGCACCATGCCGATGATCCAGACCGGCTGCGTCCATGCCTGCACCTTCGCCAGCGCGCCCATCCCTTTGAAGACGATCGGGATGACGACCAGCGTGGTGAGCAGATAGCCGATCTCGACGGGCAGTCCGACGGCCTGGTGCATGGCCTGCGCCATGATCGAGCCTTCGAGCGCGAAGAAGATGAAGGTGAACGAGGCATAGATGAGGGACGTGAGCGTGGAGCCGAAGTAGCCGAAGCCGGCGCCACGGGTGACCAGATCCATGTCCAGGCCGTACTTGGCACAGGCCCGGGCGATCGGTATCCCGGTAAGGAAGATGATCACCGCGGCGGTGAGGATCGAGGCCAGCCCGCTGGTGAAGCCGTAGGTGAAGACGATCGACGCGCCGATGGCGAAGTCCGCGAGATAGGCGATGCCGCCGAGCGCGGTGCCGGCGACCATCGAGGGCGACCAGCGCCGGAAGGAGTGCGGCGCATAGCGCAGCGAGTAGTCCTCGCGGCTCTCGTCGGCGGCGAGCTTCGCATAACTCCGTTTGGGTGGCGGCGACTGCCGCTCTTCGTCCGGGGTGTTGGCCGGCGTCGTGGTGACAGATGTGGCGGTGTCCGTCATCAGTGGCTTCCCGTTCGTCGGTCCGTGTGCGGGGGCGCGCGTACGGACGGGAAGGTAGGAGCCGGACATGACAGCATGTCGCAGCACGCGATTGCCCGGGCGTTACGGGACGCGAGCGGGCGTTAACTCGTGATCACGGGGGCCGGACGCACTGTTCGCGTACCGGTCACTTCACCGGCAGGTGGTATGCGATCCGGTAGCGGTCCGCCGGGACTACGACGTCCGCCGTCTCGACCGGTCGCCCTGATGCGTAGTAGGTCCGTTCGACGACCATCACCACATGGCCCGGTACGCCGCCGAGTGCCAAAAGCTCCTCCGCAAGCCCCGGCCGGGCACCGACCTCCTCCGCGACGTTGTCCACGACGACTTCGATGGCCGCCATCCGCTCGACGACGCCGCAGCCGCCGAGCGGGCCCTCCTCCGGCAGCATCACGGGGGTGCGCCCGGTGACTTCGATCGGCTCCCAGGAGGTGGAGAGCATCATCGCCTCGCCCGCGTCGCGGAACACATAGCGCGTACGCATCACCCGGTCGCCGAGCCGAATGCCGAGCCGGGCCGCGATCTCCGGGCCCGCCTCCTCCTGTTCGCTGCTCGACTCCCAGGTGCCCCGGGCCCCCTCCTCGGCCTGTTCCTGACGAAAGGGGCTGGCGCCCGTCGGCGGTCGGTAGCCGGAGCGGGCGATCCGGCGCGGGACCGGCCGCTCGCGGACATACGTGCCCGAGCCCGAGCGGCCCTCGACCAGTCCCTCTGCCATCAGGACCTTGCGGGCTTCCAGGGCGACGGTGTCCGAGACTCCGTACTCCTCGCGGATGCGGGCCTGCGAGGGAAGTCGGGTGTGCGGCGGCAGCGAGCCGTTGACGATCTGCTGTCGGAGATCGCTCGCAACGCGCAGATAGGCGGGCTGCTCACCGAATGTCACTGGCCACTCCCAACAGGTTGACAGACAGCAACAGACTGGCAACCGTGGGTTGTTGACCGCAAGCGTGGGCCAGAGTTTCACTCGAAGTGATGACTTACGTTTAAGCAGGCTCTTACCGCAGGTACGGCCATCAATCCGAGTCGAACCATTGACCCATAATGGTCCAGACCAATACGTTGCTGGCCATGCGTCGAAACTGCCGAAGATCCCTTGCCAGGGCGGCCGTTGCCGCCTTCTCCCTCTCCCTCCTCGCCACCCTCGCGCCCGCCGCCACCGCCACCCCCGGGCACGTCCAGCACCAAAAGCCCTCGTACAAGCGCGTCGGATACTTCACCCAGTGGGGCGTCTACGGCCGGGACTTCCAGGTCAAGGACATGGACACCAGCGGCCAGGCGGCCAGGCTCACCCACATCAACTACGCCTTCGGGAACGTGAGTTCCGACGGCAAGTGCTTCACCGGCAGCGTCCCCGGCGAGGCGGACGCCTGGGCCGACTACGCCCGCCCGCTGGACGCCGCCGACTCGGTGGACGGTGTGGCCGACACCGCCGAGCAGCCGCTCGCGGGCAACTTCAACCAGCTGCGCGAGCTCAAGGCCAAGCACCCAGGCCTCAAGGTGCTGATCTCCCTGGGCGGCTGGAGCTGGTCCACCCACTTCTCGGACGCGGCCCGCACCCCCGTGTCCCGCAAGGCGTTCGTCTCCTCCTGCATCGACCTCTACATCAAGGGCAACCTGCCCGTCGACGGAGCCCGCGGCGGCGCGGGCGCGGCAGCCGGGCTCTTCGACGGCGTCGACCTCGACTGGGAGTGGCCGGGCTCGGCGGGCGACACGGACACCGTGTACCGGCCCGAGGACAAGCAGAACTTCACCGCGCTGGTACGGGAGTTCAGGACGCAGCTCGACGCGCTCGGGAAGAAGGGGCGCAAGCACTACGAGCTGACCGCCTTCGTCCCGACCGCCCCAGCCAAGATCGACGCGGGCTTCGAGGTCCGCAAGATCATGCGCGACCTCGACTTCGTCAACCTCCAGGGCTACGACTTCCATGTCTCGGGCGAGAAGACCACCGCCCAGCAGTCCGCGCTGTACGCACGCGGCGACTTCAGCGTCGACCAGACCGTCCGCGACTGGCAGCGCCGCGGGGCGCCCGCCCGCAAGCTGGTGATGGGCATGCCCTTCTACGGACAGGGCTGGACCGGCGTGACCGGTGGCGGCGACGGCCTGGGCCGGCCGGCGACAGCGCCGGCGCCCGCGACCTGGGCGGCCGGTTACGAGGACTACAAGGCTCTCAAGAAGCTGGCGGACTCGGGGACGTACACACTCCACCGGGACCGGCGCGGCGGCCACGCCTGGCTCTTCGACGGCACCACCCTGTGGACGTACGACGATCCGCAGGTGCTGCGCGCCAAGACCTCGTACATCCGTGAACGGGGTCTCGGCGGCGCGATGTTCTGGTCCCTGGACGGGGACACCGCGGACGGCGAGCTGATGACCGCCGTCGACCGCGGGCTCTCGCGCCGCTAGCTGTCGGGCGGGGCGGTAGCCGGACGAGTCCGGTGCCTGGGCTGTCGGTGGCTCAGGCGCCGGACGCTGTCGTGGACTCGTCCGCGGGCTTCTCGGTGGACTCCTGCGTGGACTCTTCGGCCGGCGGGGCCGCTTCCAGGCCGAGCGTGCGGCGGACGGAGATCTCGGTGCTCCCCGTGAGCGCGTCCTCGCCCTCATAGCCGTGGTCCCAGAAGGTGTCCTCGTCCTGCGCGAGGGCGGCCTTGTCCCAGTGGGCGCGTGCCCGGTCGTACTCCTTCGCCCGCGCCTTCGCCCCTCCCGCCGCGGCTGCCGGCCAGCGGTGCTCGCGCAGGTTCTTCGCCTGTGCGGCGAGTGCGAGGGAGGTCTTCTGGGCCCAGCCCCGGTACCCCACGGGGTCGTCGGTGAATCCCCCCTCCGGGTCGGCCACATGGACAGCCGACTCTGCCTTCAAAAAGGCGAGTTGGTGCGGGTCGAGTGTGGTGGCATCGCGCCGTACCGACCCTTGGATCTTGGCACCGTCGGTGGCGAAGGCACAGGTCACGGCATCGTCACCGAGCCGCCAGCTCCGCTTGGTCGGCAGGTAGTAATACGTCTCGGTCCCCTTCGGCACCGCCCACGGGTCCAGTGCGTACGCGTCGTTGATCTCCTGACAGCGCTCGTAGGCGAGCTCGTCGAGGCGGCTCTCGCCGGGATAGGAGTCGTAGCCGCGGACCTGGAAGCCGCCGGAGACCTCCGCCTCGTGCTTGCCCGCGCAGTCCACCACAGCGACGTCCGCGGTCTCCTGCTCCTGGACGCCGCTGCCGGGGAGGTTGAAGCAGTCGCCCTTGCGCAGATCCAGGGTGCTGCGCGAGCGGGACGCCTCGTCCATGCCCTTGCGGAACCCGTCCCAGGCCTCGCCGATCCCGCCGTTGGCAACCGCGACGAGCAGCAGCGCCGTACTGATCGAGGAGAGAGCGATGCCCGCGATCGCCATGCCCTTCCCCCGCTCTCCCCTCTTCTTGATCTGAGAGAGGGCTATCAGTCCGAGGACCAGGCCGAGCGGCGGCACACAGCAGACGATCCCGACGACGAGGGAGGCGATGGAGAGGCCGTTCACGGACGGCCTGGGGGCGTACTGCGGATATGGCTGCCAGCCCTGGGTGGATGGGTCCACGACTACGGCGCTCCTCATCGAGATCGTACGAACAGGCGCGCGGATCATACGCCCACCCAGATGGGAGGGGGCGGCCGCCGTGGCGACCGCCCCCTCCGTCTCACTCAGAGTTCAGAACTGCGCTAGCTCAGAACTGAAGCGCCCAGGAGTCGATCTTGCCGACGTCCTGTGCCGCGTTGTCGCTGACCCGCAGCTTCCACGTGCCGTTCGCGACCTCGGACGAGGCGTTGACCGTGTACGTGGTGTTGATGTTGTCCGTGCTGCCGCCGGCGCCATACGCCTTCAGCGTGTACGCGGTACCGTCCGGCGCGATCAGCTGGACCTGGAGGTCACCGATGTACGTGTGCTGGATGGCAACGGGCACCTGCAGGGCGGCCGGAGCGTTCCCGGTGACTCCGCTGGCGGTGATCGGCGACTCGGCGGTGGCGAAGTCGCTGATCGTGAAGTCCGCGGTGTTCTCGAACTTCTTGCCGGGCGGCTGGGTGTCACCGCTGCCGACGAACAGCAGGCGGTTCGGCGAGCCGGTGCCCGGGTTGCTCACCGCGCCGCTCGTCGCGGCGGTGGTCAGGGCCGTGGAGACCTGGGCCGGGGAGGCGGTCTTGTTGGCCGCGAGGTAGAGCGCCGCCGCGCCCGCGACGTGCGGGGTCGCCATAGACGTGCCGGAGATCGTGTTCGTCGCCGAGTCGCTGGTGTTCCAGGACGAGGTGATCGACGAGCCCGGGGCGAAGATGTCCAGCACGGTGCCGAAGTTGGAGAAGCTGGAGCGGGCGTCGGTGCTGGTCGTGGAGCCGACGGTGATGGCCTCCGCGACGCGCGCGGGCGAGTAGTTGGAGGCGTTGGAGCTGTCGTTGCCCGCCGCGACCGCGTAGGTGACGCCGGAGGCGATGGAGTTGCGCACCGCCGTGTCGAGGGCGGTGTCGATGCCGCCGCCCAGGCTCATGTTGGCGACCGCCGGCTTGACGGCGTTCTGCGTCACCCAGTCGATGCCGGCGACGACCTGCGCGGTCGTGCCCGAGCCCTGGTTGTTGAGCACCCGGACGCCGACGATCTTGGCCTTCTTGGCCACGCCGTAGGACGAACCGGCGACGGTGCCGGCCACATGCGTGCCGTGGCCGTTGCCGTCCTGCGCGGTGTTGTCGTTGTCGATGGCGTCATAGCCGTACGACGCCCGGCCGCCGAAGTTGCTGTGGGTGATCCGTACACCGGTGTCGATGATGTACGCGGTCACACCCTCACCCGCGGTGTCCGGGTAGGTGTAACTCTGGTTCAGCGGGAGGGTCCTCTGGTCGATCCGGTCCAGGCCCCAGGACGGCGGGTTCGGCTGGGTGCCGGTCGCTTTGAAGACACGGTTCTGCACGACGGACGCTACGTCCGGGTCCGCGGCGAACTTCTTCGCCTGCGCCTCGGAGAGCTCGACGGCGTAGCCGTTCAGCGCGGCTTCGTACGTCTTCTTGATCTTCGCACCGTACTCGGCCGCGAGCGCCTTGCCTGCCTTGGAGTCCGCTTCGGGCGCCGACTCGTCGAGGGTGACTATGTAGCTGCCCTTGATGACTCCGGGTGCGCCGGCGTTCTGAATGACGCCTTCACGGGCCGTCTCGGCCGCGGTGGCCGTGAGGGCGGAAGCCGCGCCGAGCGAGAGCGCGGTGGCGGCTATCGCGCTGGCCGCGGCAAGTCTTCGACGCGAATTACGCATCACTGACATGTGAGGGGTCCTCCTCATTGGTGGTGCGCTTCTGTGGGGGATACCGGCAGGCCCATGACAATGCCTAACAGTTGAATCTGTCGTGTCCTCGCCTTGCCTGCCGAGCGAAAGATTGGCGGATCCATAGGAATCACACAAGGGTCCGGAGAGTGGTGTAACACATGCGCCACACAACTGCCATGCTGGCGACCCATGAGCTCGTACCACTGTCCGGAGTGCGCCACCCGCGCCCCCGTCGAGTCGGCGTCCTGGTGCTGCCCGAACTGCCGCGGCCCCTGGGATCTGGACTTCACCGCCGCTCCAGTCGGCCTCAAGTCCCTTTCCACCAGGGTCAATTCACTGTGGCGTTACGAGGAGGCGCTGCCGGTCTCCGCACCCGCCGTCTCCCTCGGCGAGGGCCGGACCCCGCTCGTACCGCTCACCGAGACCGTCTCCGTCAAGCTCGACTTCCTGATGCCGACGCTCTCCTTCAAGGACCGCGGCGCGGTGGTGCTTTCGGAGCTGGCCCGCCGGCTCGCGCCGCGGCGGGTGATCGCCGACAGCAGTGGCAACGCGGGCACGGCGATCGCCGCGTACTGCGCACGCGCCGGTCTCGACTGCACGGTGTACGTCCCCGAGGCCACCTCCGCCAAGAAAGTGGAGCAAATCCGGGCACACGGGGCGCACCTCGAACTCGTCCCCGGCGACCGCGAGGCCGCCGCTGAGGCCGCCCGCACCGCCGCCGACCTTCCCGGCACGTTCTATGCGAGCCACGTCTACAACCCGTACTTCCTGCACGGCACGAAGACGTACGTCTACGAACTGTGGGAGGACCTCGGCGGCACGCTCCCCGAGGCGATCGTCGTCCCTGTCGGCAACGGCACCCTGCTCCTCGGCGCGGCCCTCGGCATCGGCGAGCTGCACGCCCACGGCCTGATCGCCGAGCGTCCCGCGCTGATCGCGGTCCAGGCCGAGAGGGTCTCCCCGCTCGCGGCCGCTTTCCACGCCGGGGCCGAGGAGTTGCTCGCCGACGGCGCACCGCCGCGGCCGACGCTCGCCGAGGGCATCGCGATCCCCCGTCCTCCGCGCGCCCGGCAGATCCTGCGGGCCGTACGCGAATCCGGCGGCACCTTCCTCACAGTGACGGAAGATCAGATCCGGGCCGCCCAGCTGGATCTGGCCGCGCGAGGGCTGTTCGTCGAGTCCACGGGAGTCGCGTGCTGGGCGGCAGCGGGCAGGTGGACCGACCGCGCCGCCGTGGTCCCGCTGTGCGGGGCGGGGCTGAAGACAGGCCTGGCGCCTGGGCCGTAGCCTCAGCTCTTGGTGAAGGGCTCGGTCCGCACCTCCGGCCACTCCAGGCATCCCCACCCCGCTCCGGCCGGCACGAGCACAACCACCACCGCGGCCACCGAGTCCCGCGCTCGCAGCATCCCGCCCACCAGCGCCCAGGCCGCGAGCGCAAGGGCAGGCACCCCGAACACCATCAGCGGCCCCTCGACATAGAGCAGGCTCCAGTACCGCTCCCCTTCGAAGCCGCCGCGCGCCCCGGGCCCGGCGCCCGACTCCCAGACGAAGTACCCGGTGCAGAACCCGGCCACCACAGCCAGACATCCGGCCCACCCACGCGTGCGTTCAATCCCCATACGCGCCCCGGACGCGCAAGGCGGCCGGGCCGGTTCCGGGACTTGCGGCCGTATGAACGCGTAACCGTGTCAGCCGGCGGGCAGCGCCCCGCGCCCCGTCGGCGAGTGCACACCCTTGCGCGCCGGCTCGCCACAGTGCGCGCAGATCAGCTTCGGCTCCAGCGTCTCACCGCAGCTGTGCTGCCACTTCAGCGGCGGATCATCGGAGTTGAGGTGACGGTCGCCCCACTTCATCAGCGTGAGCAGTACGTCTCCGAGCTCCTGGCCGGCCGGCGTCAGATGGTATTCGTAGCGCGGTGGATGCTCGTTGTACTGCTCACGGCGGACCGCCCCCGCCGCCTCCAGCTTGCGCAGTCGCGCCGTGAGGATGTCGCGGGACGCCCCGGTGTTACGGACGATCTGGTCGAAGCGCCGCACCCCGTGGCTCAGTTCGCGCACCGCGAGCAGCGTCCACCGCTCGCCGACCAGGTCGAGCGCGTCGGCGATGGAGCACTCTCGGGGCTGGATGCGCTTGGACATGCGTTTCATTCTAGGTCGGTCGGTTGCGAATCCAAACGTTCAGGGTGAGCACGACGGGCGGAATCAGTTTGAACTTCAAACCTACTGACTCAACCCCGCCAACCCCTCGGAGAGGGTTGTCAATTCCAACTTAAGGTTGTTATCGTCGTCGCCGCCAGAAAGTTGGGTACTCCAACCCACCAGGCCACCACCTCCTCGACCGCACAGAACCGGGAGCGAGAGTGAGTCAGACCGACACCCTGGCCGACCCCCTGGACATCATGGGCCGCTTACTGACCCCCGAGGGCAAACAGAACCCGTATCCGCTGTACGAGGAGATGCGCGCCCACGGGTCGCTGGTCGACATCGGCGGCGCCCATCTCTTCGCCACCGGCTACGCCGAATGCGCCCGCGCCCTGCGCGAGCCGGATCTGCTGTCCACGGACGGCGCGGTCCAGGACGGCAAGATGCCGGGCTGGCGCGAGCACGCGTCGTGGCGCTGGCTCACCAAGAACATGCTGTTCTCCAACGACCCCGACCATGAGCGGCTGCGCCGCTTCTTCAGCGGCGCGTTCTCCGCCCGCAGCGTCGCGAACTGGCGGCCGATGGTGGACCGGCTGGCCGAGGACGCCGTACAGCATGTCGCCGAACTCGGCGCGGGCGGCAGGCCCGTGGACCTGGTCCCCGAATTCTCCTTCCGCTTCGCGACCGCCGTCATCGGCGAACTGCTCGGCATCCCGGAGAAGGACCAGGCGGGCATGCGCGGGATCATCGGGGACATCACCACCGCCCTCGACCCCATCGGCGATCTCGCCGAACTGGAGCCGGGGGACGCCGCCATGGAGCAACTGGCCGAGTACTTCTACGAGTTGGTCGCCCAGCGCCGCACGGCTCCGGGCCCGGACCTGACGAGCGCCTTCGTCCGCGCCCGCGACACCGGCGGCGAGCTGACCGAGGAAGACCTCGTCGCCAACCTCATGCTGCTCCTCGTCGCCGCCGCCGAGGCGCCCCAGGACCTGCTGAGCAATATGGTGCGCCTCGCCCTCGAACACCCCGAGCACGCGGACCGGCTCCGCGCGAACCCGCGGTCGGCGGCGGGCTTCGTCGACGAGACCCTGCGCTTCGAACCGGCGGTGCAGGCGCTGAACCGCGTGGCGGCACGGGACATGTGGTACTTCGGCGTGCGCGTGGCCGAGGGCACCCCGGTGACCCTGATCATCGGGGCGGGCAACCGCGACCCGCGCCGGTTCTCCGACCCCGGCGTCTTCGACCCGGAGCGCCCGGACAACCAGCCGCTGACCTTCAGCGCGGGTGCGCACTACTGCCTGGGCGCCGCGCTGGCCCGGATGTCCGCGGAGACGGTGGTGCCGCAACTGCTTCGCCGATTGCCTGAATTGACGCTTGCGGAACCGCCGACCTTCCGCAACCAGCTTGTGCAGCGGGGCCACGGCCGACTGCCGGTGAGGACAGCCTGACGGTCTCGGCGCAGCGGGCGCGGGTCGTCAACGGGCCCATGCCGTCAGCGGCCGCGGGTCGTCAACGGGCGGTCGTCAACGGGCGCGTAGTGCGCCCGTCGTACTGCCCGTGCGCTCGCGCAGCAGGACCCGCAGAGTGTTCGCGTGCTCGTAGCCGACCTTGCGGGCGATCGAGTCCAGGGAGAGGCCGGTGGTCCGCAGCAGGTGCGAGGCCTGCTCGACCCGCAGGTCCTGGACGAATCGCACGGGAGACATGCCGAGCACGCGGCGTACGGTCCGCTGAAGGGTGCGTTCGCTGACGCCCAGTGAGCGCGCCGCGTCGACGACGCTGATCGGCTCCTCCAGGTGCAGCCTCGCCCAGCGCTCGAAGGCGGCAACGAGCGGATCGCTCTGCGCGAGCGCGCTCGGAATGGTGTACGAGGACTGCGAAGGGCGCTCGTCCACGACCAGGTAGCGGGCGACGAGGTCGGCCACGGCCGGACTGCTCATCCGGACGATGGCGAGCGCCAGATCGACATGCCCGAAGGCCGCTCCGGCCGTCATCACACCGTCCGACGTGGTGACCATCCTGGTCTCGTCGATCGTGACAGCCGGGTAGCGCTGACGGAAAACGGGTGCCAGCCACCAACTCGTCGTCGCCTTCCGTCCGTCGAGCACCCCCGACTCGGCCAGCAGGAAGGTGCCCGTACAGGCCGAGGCGACGGGTGTGCCCCGCTCACGGGTGTCGGCCACCAGCGTCCGTACCGCCGTGGATGCGGGGCCGGAGACATGGTCGAGCAACGCGTCCGGCCGCCGCTCGGCGAGCGCCGGCACCAGCAGCAGACCCGCTCGCCGGGCCTCAGCGGTCGGCTGGGTGGTGACGACGTGTCCTGCGCCGGTGCGGACGCGGCGGCGGAAACCGACGGTGGTGACCTGCCAGGCGGGCGGCGGCTGTGGAAGCTCAGCGCGCATGGCGTTCGCCGCGTCGAGCACGTCGAGGATCGCCGAGAGTCCGGAGTCGAACACGCCGTCGTAGACCAGCACCGCCACGTCCATGTCGGAAACGATATCTGAAGCGTCGTTTACGACACTGGGAAGGTGCTGATCACCACCCTAGGTTTGCTGATGTCCCCAACGACGGGGACGGGGGAAACCGACGCCGACCTACGGAGTGACTCACCATGAACATCGGTCTGCTGGCCCGCATAGAGGCCAAGCCCGAGTACGCCGACAAGGTGGAGGCGATGCTGCGCGACGCGCTCCAGCTCGCCCGCGAGGAGGAGCACACGGTCACCTGGTTCGCGTTCCGGGAGAGCGCCACGGCCTTCGGCGTCTTCGACACGTTCGAGGACGAGCAGGGACGGACCGGTCATCTGCAGGGCCGGATCGCCGCGGCGCTGATGGAGGCGGCGGAGACGATGCTGAGCTCCGCCCCTGACATCCGCCCTGTGGACCTCCTGGCGGTCAAGCTTCCCTGACCGTTTTTCGAGGACGAGGTCCCGCGGGCCGCGAGCTGCGGCCCGCGGGACCAAGCCGTACGCGCACGCCACGACGACCCGCGCCGGTCTTCACGTTGCCGGGCGCGGCCTGAGGCCGGAGGATCCAGCACATGGAAAGGACGACAGTCGTCAACCTCAAAGGCCATCGCGACGACCCCGAGTACGCGGACGTCGTCTACGTGGGCCGCGCCATGCACCGCGGCGGCTGGCACCTCGACGGCTCCCCGCTGGCCAGCCCATTCCGCCCGGGCCCCGACGGCACCCGCGAAGAGGTCGTCGAGAAGTACCGCGCGTATCTGCTGGCCCGCCCTGACCTCCTCGCCCACCTCCCGTCCCTGCGCGGCCGCCGGCTCGGCTGCTGGTGCGTCCCGCAGCGCTGCCACGCGGAGGTGCTAGCGGAACTGGCGGACGCGGACGGGCCGCGCACAGCGAAGGCCCGCTGACGCGGTACGCACGGGGAACACAACCCAGCACCCTCTCCTGCTCTCGGACTCACCCAGCGATCAGTACTGATAGCGAGCGGCGCGGATGATGATCTCTTTGTCCGTGACCAGGTAGACGGGGCGGTGCTCGTCATCGATCCGTCGCGACCAAGCTCCAGGCAAGTGGTACTTCAGGGGCTCGGGCTTGCCGATCCCCAGAAGGCGGCGGTGGCCCGGAGCCGGGACCCCGGGCCGCGGGCAGGGCGCTCATTCGGACGGGCCGTCCGCGCACGCCGGGCAGCGGCCCCAGAACGTCACCGCCGCCTCGTCCACGCTGTACGTGGCGGGCAGGCGGGCTTCCAGGCACGGGGCGACCCCGATCACACACTCCACGTCCGCTACGTCGCCGCACTCCCGGCAGACGAAATGGTGGTGGTTGTCGCCCCGTTCGATCTCGTAGCGGGCGGGATGGCCGGCGAGCTGGGTGCAGCGGGTCAGGCCCGCCTCGGTCAGCGCGCGCAGCACGTCGTACGTCGCCTGGAGGGAGAGCCGGCCGGTCACCTCGCGCGCCCGGGACCGGACCGAGTCGGCGTCGGGGTGCTCCGGCAGCGCCTCGACGGCCGTCAGTACGGCCATGCGCTGTGCGGTCACCCGCAGGCCCGCCTCACGCAGCCGGGACGCCGCGCGCGCCATCGGTTCCTGCCCGGCCTCGCTCATGGCCGCCGCCTTCCCGCTGTCTCGCGGCACATCACACCGGGGAGCAGGTGCGGTCGCCGGAGGGGCCCAGCTCGAACCAAGTGATCTTCCCATGGGCGGTCGGGTAGCAGCCCCACCTTCGGGACAGCGCCTCGACAAGCGCCAGACCGCGTCCCCACTCGTCGTCGGGCGCGGCACACCGCAGTCGCGGCAGCACGCTGCTGCCGTCCTCGACCGAGCAGAGGATCATGTCGGCCAGCACCAGGGAGAGATGCAGCGGCCCCACCGCGTGGCGCAGGGCGTTCCCGACCAGCTCACTGACGAGCAGTTCCGCCGTCTCGACCAGCGTGTCGGGGACCCATGCGGCCATCAGGTCGCCGCGGATGTCGCGGCGCGCCTGAGCGACCGCGGTCGGCGTCCAGGGCAGCGGCCACGAGGACACGCCCGCGCCCTCCTGCCAGGGAGACGGCGGACAGGCAGGCTCCTGGTCCAACAGCGCCGCACCGGCCACGCCGCCCGACGGCTCCCGCCAGGTGCGTGCCTGCTCGCTGCGCTGATCGCCCGGGTCTTGCAGGGGACCCATGTTCGTGCACCTCCACTGGACCGAAAGCCCGTTTTGCGTGATTTGGGCTTGTTATAGCCAGCGTATGACTGTTCTGGAGTAAGTCAAGATTAGAGATGAATTCTCCTTTGTGTAAGCACTCCATATGCCGTCCATCTATCTGAACTCTGGGCTCGCCGATGTTCGCGCCACCGTCGGCCTCGGCGCCGCATCGCGGCCGACGACGGTCACGACCCGTGCTTCGAGGGCGGCGCCGCCGGGTCGGCGAAAGGGGTCTCGGTCTGCGTACTGCAGGACATCCGCGGCCTCAGCAGCATCGAGGTACGGCACGCAACAGGCCGACGAGAGCGCCGACACGAGAAGAGCTGACTCCAACGAGACCGCGTCCCCGCCGTCTTGGTCTCCTTGTTTCGCCCGCTCCAACCCGAGCAGCACGCGAGCCCCTGGTCTCATCACAGACCAGGGGCTCGCGTGTGCTGTCGCCCGAAGGCAGCACCACGTCAGCACGAGAAAAGACTAGGGGCCCACCTCGGAGGAGGTGGACCCCAGCTGACCTTCATGTTTGTCAGGTCGGCAGTGTCGTGCCATGAGACCCGTCACACGTTGAAGCGGAACGTCTGCGGCAGAGCTCCCACCTGCGAAGATATGGATTTTCCGGGGCCCATCCCAGCACGGTCCCAGCACGGGCCGCTTCATCCCAGCTCGGCGACGTGCTCATAAGCCCTTTACCGCGCTCGCCCATTACTGGAGCGCAGGGCGCACGGAGGGCGCCTGCCGGGTGCCGATGATCCTTGAGGTACGGGTGTTGATGCAGTGGGACCGATCCAACCGAGGCGGACCTCGCCGGTGTGCTCATCTCGCACGGTACGAGAAGAGCACATCGCTGCTCCGCGGTTATCGGGGCTGCCACGCCCCTACGAGGTCCTCGGGTCCCCAGTGCGCGGTGAGCGGCAGATCATCTGCCACCCCACAGCGGGAGACCGCGACCAGTGGAGTATCCGGGGCGGTGCCGGGGACGGCGAGCATGTCACGTACCAAGGCGTCGTACTCATGGCGGCCGAAGGGCTGGGTCTCCAGCCACTTGACCGACCCGACAAAGTGCACCTGCCGAGCCACCGGCTCGCGGTCTGCACCAATGAGGTCGATCTCTGGGTTGTTCTGACGGTTCCACCAACCGCCGATGGCTTCGGTCTCGGGCCACTCGTCATTGGGCATCAGACGCAACAGGGACTCGCGGATCAGTGGCTCGACCGCTCGCCCACGCCAAGTGGTCCATGATCGCTCGATGCGTTCCAGCGCCAAGTCACCGCGGCCACGCTCGATGAGTGGGATCGCGCGTGCCAGGAACGCCAGCCAGAACCGCAGATACGGGTCGGCGATCCGGTAGCGCTTGTTCTTGCTGTCCGGCTTGACGGAGAGGGGGAGATCAGCGGCCAAGACTCGCTTGGCCTGCAGCATGGCCAGTAGCGGGGAGAGCGTGCCGGACGGCAGCGCGCTGGCGCCGCCGGCCTGGGCTGCGATCGCGCTGAACGTGCGCTCACCGCCGCCAACCGCTTCCAGTACAGCCCGTGAGTGCGAAGCCTCGGGGAATTCACCCAGCAGCGACAGCTCGCCGGCCACCAGCAGGGGCGCGAGAGGATTTGCGACCGAAGCCTGCAGGAAGTCCGTACGCCCCATTCCCGGCCGCCACGACTGCACGATCTCGGGGAATCCGCCGGTGATCAACTGGGCGTCGACGGCCCCTGCGGCATCGAGCTCGGTCATGGCTTGCACATCGGCCAGGTTCAGAGGGTGAACGGTCATTTTCGCTGCCCGCCCGAAGAACGGGCGTCCGTACGACTGCAGTGCCTCCATCACCGATGTATCGCTGCCGACCAGCAGCAGAAGCACGGGCTTGGAAGAGAGGTGACGGTCCCAGATTGTTTGGAGTGCGCCCTCGAATTCCTGATCCTGTTCGACGAGCCAGGGCACCTCGTCGATCACCGCGATGCTGGGTGAGTCATCGGGTACCGCGAGCGCCAGCGAGCGCAGGGCCTGGTTCCAGTCCTGCGCCTGGAAGCCGGCGACCAGCTCCGCCCCCGGCATTGGCGACTGCGCGAGGGTCGCGGCAAAGTCGGCGCGCTCCGTCACAGGGTTGCGCCCCCGGGTGGCCTGGAACACCACGTACGGCGCTCCCGAGCGGTCGCAGAACTCCTGGACCAGTCGCGACTTCCCTACTCGGCGCCGGCCAGTCATGATCACAGCGCGCCCCCGAGTGGCTCCAGCACCCTCTGCCACTGTCCGGTACTGCTCGGCCAGCAGTTCAAGATCCCCGGCCCGACCTTGGAACTCCATGACGCACTCCAGGCAGTAACGTAGATAGATTATTACGTAGATTGAATCTTACTTCATTTCGTGCGGCCTAGTGGATCGCGCACAAGGGCGGGTGCGGGAGGTCGAGATAGTGGGTTGGAGCCAGCGTTCTGCTCGCCAGGGAGGGGGAGGGGTGGGCGCACGGACGCGGTTCTCACTCCTACCAGCCACGCGGACGAACCTCACATGCAACAAGCATCGCGGCTGATCAGAAGCCACCTGTGGAGCTGCGGCCATTTAGCGCACAAGCCCTATCGAAAACCCAGCACGGTAGAGGTGAGCAGGGGTGATGATGGGTGACGAGGGATCAGGTTTCCCAGCACCAGCCCAGCACGGAAAAAACTAGGGGCCCGACTCCGAAGAGTCGGACCCCATCTGAGCTGCATGTTTGCCAGGCCGCCAACGTGGTGCTATTTCATCCGCTCAGACGTTGAAACGGAACTCCACCACGTCGCCGTCCTGCATCACGTAGTCCTTGCCCTCCATGCGCGCCTTGCCCTTCGCGCGGGCCTCCGCGACCGAGCCCGTCTCCACCAGGTCGGCGAAGGAGATGACCTCGGCCTTGATGAAGCCCTTCTGGAAGTCGGTGTGGATCACACCGGCCGCCTCGGGGGCCGTCGCGCCCTTCTTGATGGTCCAGGCGCGGGTCTCCTTCGGGCCCGCCGTCAGGTACGTCTGCAGGCCGAGCGTGTCGAAGCCGACGCGGCCCAGCGTCGCCAGGCCCGGCTCCTCCTGGCCCATCGCCTGGAGGAGCTCCAGCGCCTCGTCGTCGTCGAGCTCGATCAGCTCGGACTCGATCTTCGCGTTCAGGAAGATCGCCTCGGCCGGGGCGACCAGCGCGCGCTGCTCGTTCTTGAAGTCCTCGTCGACCAGTTCGTCCTCGTCCACGTTGAAGACGTAGAGGAAGGGCTTGGTGGTGAGCAGGTGCAGCTCGTGCAGCAGTCGGCCCTTCTCCGTGCCGGCGGTGATGCCCGCGGCGAAGAGGGTCGTACCGGCCTCGAGGATCTTCTGCGCCTCCTCGACCGCCGCCAGGACCGCGACCTTGTCCTTCTGGAGGCGGGACTCCTTCGTCAGGCGCGGGACCGCCTTCTCGATCGACTGGAGGTCGGCGAGGATCAGCTCGGTGTTGATCGTCTCGATGTCGTCCTTCGGCGAGACCTTGCCGTCGACATGGACGACGTTCTCGTCCTGGAAGGCGCGGATGACTTGGCAGATGGCGTCGGACTCACGGATGTTCGCCAGGAACTTGTTGCCCAGGCCCTCGCCCTCACTCGCGCCGCGCACAATGCCCGCGATGTCGACGAAGTCGACCGTCGCCGGGAGGATCCGCTGCGACCCGAAGATCTCGGCGAGCGCGGCGAGGCGGGCGTCGGGGACGCCGACGACGCCGACGTTCGGCTCGATGGTGGCGAACGGGTAGTTGGCCGCCAGCACGTCGTTCTTGGTCAGGGCGTTGAACAGGGTCGACTTGCCGACATTCGGCAGGCCGACGATTCCGATCGTGAGCGACACGTTGGCGACTTCCTGGAGTGAGGACTGGCTGATGGCCGTACGGCCCGGAGGTGGGCCGATCCCCCAGTTTACGGGCGGGTCAAGCCGGGCATCGACGGGGAGCCGGGAGTCGAACTCAACGCCAAGGTCAGCCAAAGGGCGTGTCCCATGCCTGATTCCTCCCCACTCGCGACCTACTTTGTTCGGGTGGAGCAGCCCAGGACAAGTCAATCTCAGCGCCGACAGCGGCCGCAGCCCCCTCTCTCCCCGAAAGTCCCCCTTACTCCGCAGAGCGCGCTCGCCGACGGCACGCTCGCGGAAGGCACCCCCGTGTACCGGGTGGCTGCCCGGCCCGCGCGCACCGTGCCGCCTGTGGTGCTCGCGCTGCGCAGACTGCCCAAGCCCCGGCTGACCGGCCTCGGCGGCGGACTGTTCGGAGCCGCGACCATGTTCGCGCTCGGCTGCCTGGACTGGCTGCTGTTCGGCGGCTCCGCCGTGGTGTACGGGCTGCTGTTCCTGCCCGTGAGCGCGCTGACGGCGCTGTGGGTGCGGGAGGCGGACCTGGTCACCGCGCCGATCAGCGTGCCGATCGCGTTCGCTGTCGGGATCGTGCCGATCTCCGGCGGCACGGGTGGCTTCGGCGGCCAGACGATGGCGGTGATCACCGCACTCGCGGTGCACGCCGGCTGGCTGTACGGCGGCACGCTGATCGCGGGGCTCATCACGTGCGTCCGGAAGATCCGCATGATGACCCGCCGCCAGCGCCGCACCCGCGGCGGTCCCCCGCCGCGCCGCGGCTAGACCACGGCCGGCGTCCGCCAGACCAACGTCGGCGTTCGCCAGGCCACGGCCGACGCAGTCCGGCGGCACGGGACCGGCCAGGGGCGGACCGGCCCGGGGCGGGCTCAGCCCCCGCTCGTACCGCGCACCCGGCGCCGCCCGCTCGCCCCCTACCTCCCCGCCGCCGCCATCGCCGCGCCCACGATTCCGGCGTTGTTCCGGAGCTCCGCCGGGATGATCTCCGCCCTGATTCCCTCGATCAGCGGCACGAACTTGTCCGCCTTGCGGCTCACCCCGCCGCCGATGATGAACAGTTCGGGCGAGAACAGCATCTCCACGTGCGCCAGATACTTCTGCACCCGGTGCGCCCACTGCTGCCAGCTCAGGCCCTCGTCCTCCTTGACCTTCGTCGACGCGCGCTTCTCCGCGTCGTGGCCGTGCAGTTCGAGGTGGCCGAGCTCGGTGTTCGGCACCAGGCGGCCGTCGATGAAGACCGCGCTGCCGATGCCCGTGCCGAGTGTCAGCAGTATCACCGTGCCCTTGCGGCCGTGGCCCGCGCCGAACGTCATCTCCGCGATGCCCGCCGCGTCCGCGTCGTTCAGGACCGTCACCGGCAGGCCCCCGAGGCGGTCGCCCAGCAGCTTCGCGGCGTCCATGTCGACCCAGCGCTTGTCGACATTCGCCGCCGTACGCGTAACGCCGTCCATGACGACGCCGGGAAAGGTGATGCCGACCGGGCCCGACCAGCCGAAACTGCCGACCACCTCGGCCACGCCGTCCGCCACCGCGTCGGGCGTCGCCGGGTGCGGGGTCAGGACTTTGTAGCGCTCCTGCGCCAGTTCGCCGCGCTCAAGGTCCACAGGTGCGCCCTTGATGCCGGATCCGCCGATGTCCACTCCGAACACGTTCATGGACCCAACGTTACGGGCAGCGTCCGACAGTTACTTCCCGGACAGCTCCGTTACTTCCCGGACAGCTCCGCCGCCTCCGCGCGCAGATCGCGCCGGAGCTCCTTCGGCAGCGAGAAGGTGATCGACTCCTCCGCCGCCTTCACGATCTCGACGTCCTCGAAGCCGCGCTGCGAAAGCCACTCCAGTACGCCCTCGACCAGCACCTCAGGCACGGACGCGCCCGACGTCACGCCGACCGTCGAGACGCCGTCCAGCCACGCCTCGTCGATCTCGTCCGCGAAGTCCACCAGATGGGCGTCGCCCGCTCCCGCGCCCAGCGCCACCTCGACCAGCCGCACCGAGTTCGAGGAGTTCTTGGAGCCGACCACGATGACCAGGTCCGCCTCCACGCCCATCTGCTTCACCGCGATCTGGCGGTTCTGCGTGGCGTAGCAGATGTCGTCGCTCG
Organism: Streptomyces sp. V1I1; assembly: GCF_030817355.1. Taxonomy (NCBI): domain Bacteria; kingdom Bacillati; phylum Actinomycetota; class Actinomycetes; order Kitasatosporales; family Streptomycetaceae; genus Streptomyces; species Streptomyces sp. V1I1. The sequence continues at coordinate 2,923,703 of NZ_JAUSZH010000001.1, forward strand.
GCGGCGAGATCAGCTGCGGGAACTTCTCCTTCAGTTTGTCCACCGTCTCCATCGTCTCGTCGACCGACAACGTGGTCTGCGAGAGCCAGACGACCTTCGACTCGTCCCGTACAGACACATTTGCGACGTCTTCGGGGCCATCCACGAGCGTGATGTGGTCGGGGGCCTCGCCGGACGTGCCGATGACTTCCTCGTGGCCGTCGTGGCCGATCAGCAGGATGTCGTAGTCCTCGTCCGCGAAGCGGACGGCTTCCTTGTGGACCTTGGTGACCAGTGGGCACGTCGCATCGATCGTCGCGAGCTTGCGCTGCGCCGCCTCCTCGTGGACGACCGGCGCCACACCGTGCGCGGAGAACATGACGATCGACCCCTCGGGGACCTCCGCCGTCTCGTCGACGAAGATCGCGCCCTTCTTCTCCAGGGTCTGTACGACGTACTTGTTGTGGACGATCTCGTGGCGGACATAGATCGGCGACCCGTACTGCTCCAGGGCCTTCTCCACGGCGATCACGGCACGGTCCACGCCCGCGCAGTAGCCACGGGGAGCGGCGAGCAGGACGCGTCGGGCAGGAGTCGTAGCAGTCATGCCCCCCATCGTAAGGCCGCCCAGAAGGGGCGAGAGAGCCGCCCGCCACGGGAAGACTCGTACCAAAGTCGGTATGAGCCGCGTTGTCGCACCCGGCCGATACGCTCGCCCGTATGGCTCTCAATACGTCCGCGGAAGCTCCTCTGCCGGTCGGCGAGGTGTCACGGCTCATCGGAGGGTGGATCGACCGGCTCGGCGCCGTCTGGGTGGAGGGGCAGATCACCCAGCTGTCGCGGCGGCCGGGCGCCGGGGTCGTCTTCATGACCCTGCGCGATCCCTCGTACGACATCTCCGTGAGCGTCACCTGCTTCCGGCAGGTCTTCGACGCGGTCGCGGACGTCGTGGCGGAGGGCGCGCGCGTGGTGGTGCACGCCAAGCCGGAGTGGTACGCACCGCGGGGGCAGCTGTCGCTGCGGGCCGTGGAGATAAGGCCGGTGGGGATCGGTGAACTGCTCGCGCGCCTGGAGCAACTGAAGCGGACCCTGGGCGCGGAGGGGCTGTTCGCCGTCGAGCGCAAGAAGGCGCTGCCGTTCCTGCCGCACCGGGTGGGGCTGGTCTGCGGGCGGGCATCGGCAGCCGAGCGCGACGTCCTGGAGAACGCGCGGCGCCGGTGGCCGGCCGTCCGCTTCGAGGTGCGCAATGTCGCCGTGCAGGGGGTGCACGCGGTGACCCAGGTCGTCCAGGCGGTCAAGGAGCTGGACGAGCTCACGGATGTGGACGTGATCATCGTGGCGAGGGGCGGCGGCAGCGTGGAGGATCTGCTGCCGTTCTCGGACGAACAGCTGATCCGCGCCGTGTCCGAGTGCCGTACGCCTGTGGTGTCGGCGATCGGGCACGAGCCGGACTCGCCACTGCTCGACCTGGTGGCGGATCTGCGGGCGTCGACGCCGACGGACGCGGCGAAGAAGGTCGTGCCGGACGTCGGCGAGGAGCTGGACCGGGTGCGGCAGTTGCGCGACCGTGCGCTGCGCACTGTCCAGGGGCTGCTCGACCGCGAGGAGCGGGGCCTTGCCCATGCGCTGGCCCGCCCGTCGATGGAGCATCCGCACCGGATGGTGGATGAGCGCGAGGCGGAGACGGACGCGCTGGTGGCCCGCAGCCGGCGGGTGCTCGGCCACCTCCTTGACCGCGCCGACTCGGAGCTGGCGCACACCCGGGCCCGGGTGGTCTCGCTGTCGCCGGCGGCGACCCTGGAGCGGGGGTACGCCGTGCTTCAGCGGGCGGACGGGGCAGTCGTCCGCTCGCCGGAGGAGGTCGCGGCGGGCGACGAGCTGCGCGCGCGGGTCTCGGAGGGCGAGCTGAACGTCGTTGTCGTACCTCACACATAGGGTGGATCGCATGGCTGCCAACACGGACGAGGCTGCGCTCGGCTACGAGCAGGCGCGGGACGAGCTGATCGAGGTCGTACGCCGCCTGGAGGCGGGCGGCACGACGCTCGAGGAGTCGCTGGCCCTGTGGGAACGCGGCGAGGAGCTGGCGAAGGTCTGCCGCCGCTGGCTGGAGGGCGCCCGCGCCAGGCTGGACGCGGCGCTGTCCGAGGGCGAGCGCGAAGCCGGTGGCGCTGGGACCGCCGAGGACTGAGCAGGCAGGGGCCCCTTCCCCTGTGACTCGGGTCACTCTGGGCGTGTAGTTGAAATTTAATCTACCGGGGTGCGGTTACACCCGCCGTAATGATCCACCGCATGCCCCGGACCGGAAGGTATGTCAGCAATGACCCTCGCCCTTGACTCCGCCGCTCAGGACCTCCTCTTCCGTGAGGCCCGCACCGCCAACACGTTCACCGACGAGCCGGTGACCGAGGAGCAGGTCCAGGCGATCTACGACCTCGTCAAGTTCGGACCCACCGCCTTCAACCAGAGCCCCCTTCGCGTCGTCCTCGTCCGCTCCGACGAGGCCCGCGAGCGCCTGGTCAGCCACATGGCCGAGGGCAATCAGGCGAAGACCGCGTCCGCGCCGCTGGTCGCGATCCTCGCCGCCGACAACGAGTTCCACGAGGAGCTTCCGACCCTGTTCCCGCACTTCCCGCAGGCCAAGGACATGTTCTTCGCCGAGCGCCCGGTCCGCGAGCAGGCCGCCGGCCTCAACGCCGCGCTGCAGGCCGCGTACTTCATCGTCGGCGTCCGCGCCGCCGGTCTGGCCGCGGGCCCGATGACCGGCTTCGACTTCGCGGGCGTCCAGAAGGAGTTCCTGGACGACGACCACACCCCGCTGATGGTCGTCAACATCGGCAAGCCGGGCGAGGACGCCTCGTTCCCGCGCTCCCCGCGACTGGCGTACGACGAGGTCATCACCACCGTCTGAGCCATCAAGCAGCCGTCACGCAGTCATCACGCGGAGGCCGCCGCACCCGAAGCGGGTGCGGCGGCCTTCGCCATTCGTCATGACGTACGCAGCGCGGCCGCCATCTCCGCGAGCCGCTGCGCCGACGCCGTGCCCGTGACGACCGTCGTCCCACCCTTGTCGTGGCGCACCAGGGCGTCGTACTTCGGCCCCTCCCAGCGCTCCCAGGCCGCGCCCGCGATCTGCTGCGTGCGGTCCGTCTTCGTGGCCTGCTGGCTGACCTGCGGGATGTACTTGCGGGCCGGCGCCGTGGACTGCTCGACCGCGACGTACTCACCGTCCGGGTCCAGGAAGCCGAGGTGCCAGGCGTTGCCGTCGGTCCCCTTGTACGAGACGGACGTCGGCTTCCACCCCTTCGCAAGGCCCTCCGGCGCCGCCACCGGGTACGGCGCCGCACGCCGTGCCGTCAGCAATTCCACCCGGTAGTCGACCGCCTTGATCGGGTCGGCCTTGTCATCGTGCGGAATGAACACATAGATCACCGCGACGACGGCCCCGATGACCGCCATCGACAGCACCATGTCGCGCACCGTCTGTCTGCCTCGCATACTTGCCACGCCCCCATCGTCGCATCATGGTGGCGTGCTCAAACGTGGCCCCCTCTGCTCAATTTGTCGACGTACAGATAGAGTCGGATCACCCTCTTTTCCGGCCGTCGTCGTACAGAAAGGTGCGCTCCGATGACCGAGCACAATCTGCCGTCCCAGCTCGAGGTCTCCCCCGAGGCCCCCGACCGCAACCTGGCCCTGGAGCTCGTCCGGGTCACCGAGGCCGCCGCCATGGCCGCGGGCCGGTGGGTCGGCCGCGGCGACAAGATCGGCGCGGACGGAGCGGCCGTCAAGGCCATGCGGACCCTGGTCTCCACCGTCTCGATGAACGGCGTCGTCGTCATCGGCGAGGGCGAGAAGGACGAAGCCCCCATGCTGTTCAACGGCGAGCGGGTCGGCGACGGGACCGGCCCCGAGGTCGACATCGCCGTGGACCCGATCGACGGCACCACGCTCAACGCCAAGGGCATGCCGAACGCCATCGCCGTGCTCGCCGCCGCCGACCGCGGCACCATGTTCGACCCCTCCGCGGTCTTCTACATGGACAAGCTGGTCACCGGCCCCGAGGCCGCGGACTTCGTGGACATCAACGCCCCCGTCTCGGTCAACATCCGCCGGGTCGCCAAGGCCAAGCACTCCACGCCCGAGGACGTCACGGTCGTCATCCTGGACCGCCCGCGCCACGAGGGCATCGTCAAGGAGATCCGCGAGACCGGCGCACGGATCAAGTTCATCTCGGACGGCGATGTCGCGGGCTCGGTCATGGCCGTACGCGAAGGCACCGGCGTCGACATGCTCATGGGCATCGGTGGCACGCCCGAGGGCATCATCTCCGCCTGCGCGATCAAGTGCCTCGGCGGCACGATCCAGGGCAAGCTCTGGCCGAAGGACGACGCCGAGCGGCAGCGCGCGCTCGACGCCGGGCATGACCTGGACCGGGTGCTGCACACGAACGACCTGGTCAGCGGCGACAACGTGTTCTTCGTCGCCACCGGAATCACGGACGGCGAGCTGCTGCGCGGAGTGCGTTACCGCGCGGAGACCGCGACCACCCAGTCGCTGGTGATGCGCTCCAAGTCCGGCACGATCCGCCAGATCGACTCGACCCACCGGCTGTCGAAGCTGCGTGCGTACAGCGCCATCGACTTCGACCGCGCGAAGTAGGCACCAGCAGTAGGTACGGGAAGGGGCGCTCCCATGTGCGGTGGGGGCGCCCCTTCTCGTGTGTACGCGTCCGACGCCTCGTCGACCGTCAGGCCGCCGAGGCCGACTTCTTGAGCTCGACGTCGCGCCGCCTGCGCCGGGCCAGCACCACGCGGCGCTCGGCCGCGGTGAGTCCGCCCCACACGCCGTACGGCTCGGGCTGGAGCAAGGCATGTTCCCGGCACTCGACCATCACGGGGCAGCGGGCGCAGACACGTTTGGCTGCCTCCTCGCGTGACAGCCGCGCTGCCGTTGGTTCCTTGGACGGGGCGAAGAACAGTCCCGCTTCGTCCCGGCGGCACACCGCCTCCGCATGCCAGGGTCCGGCCTGATCTTCCCGAGCGGGAATTCGCTGGGGCGGAACGGCGGCGACCTGCAAGGACTGATGCGGCAGTTGCAGCACGGTCTACTCCTGACGACGGCTTCGCGAGCGAGAGACGATGCAGCACTCCCTACCCGCTGTACGCACTCCTATTCACTGAGTGGCACTCAGTTCCGACGCACGGAATTGCGCACCGGCGCTCGCGGCCGAAAAGCGCTCCGGAGCGCAGTCGTCAGCCGAAGTGTTTGCGCAGGCGGTCATGGAGATCGGAGATGCGGCGGCCGCGCTTGGGCTTGGCCTCGACATTGCCGAAAACCGAGTACCCGTTGACGACGACGACCGGGGCCTCGGGATCTTCGGCCTCCAGCGTGAGGACGTCGAAGTTGCCGAAGAAGCCGGTGCCGCTGCCGCGCAGCGAGATGTTCTCCGGGACCCGGACCTCGACATTGCCGAAGATGGAGGTCGCGTTGATCACGGTCAGCCGCTGCCCGAAGAGCGCCTCGGTGAGGTCGATCTCGATGTTGCCGAACAGCGAGAAGGCGTTGGTGCGGCGGCCGACGCGCCAGCGGCCCTTGCGGGTGGAGCTGGAGAAGACGGCGATCAGGTTGTCGGCGGGTCCGCCGGGTCCGGGGACTTCTTCGGGCCCGTACGCGTACGAGGTGGCGTCGGGGCGCCTGCGGGTCGCCGGCAGGTCCTGGACGATCGGTTCGAGCTCGCCGACGGTCTTGGCGCGGTAGACGGCCTCGATCCGCTCGGAGTGCTCCTCGGCGTCCAGCCGGCCCTCGGCCAGGGCGTCCCTGAGGATGTCCGCGATCCGGTCACGGTCGGCATCGGAGGCACGGATGGCAGCGCCGGGTTCCGCGTGGGCGACCGGTTTCTGGGGGTGCTTGTCGAGGTCCACGGATTCAGCGTAGCGAAACGCGATAGATCGCGACTAGTGGCCCACGCCGCTTGTCCCCAAACTCCTCGGGACTTCGTCCGAGGGAGACCCCCAAGGGCTTGATTTCAGTGAGCCCTACCTCACAAGCCCGGCTCCCGCGCGGCGTTCTACGCTGGGGTGCGCGTTGCCAATGGAGGCCGCGTCGCCGTCTGCCGAGTGAGGAATGGCCGTAATGCCAGAGTTTGCGTACTCCGATCTGCTCCCGCTGGGAGAGGACACCACGCCGTATCGGCTGGTGACCGCCGAGGGAGTCTCCACCTTCGAAGCCGACGGGCGTACGTTCCTCAAGGTCGAGCCGGAGGCGCTGCGCACGCTCGCCGCCGAGGCCATGCACGACATCTCGCACTACCTGCGGCCCGCCCACCTCGCGCAGCTGCGCCGTATCGTCGACGACCCCGAGGCCTCCTCCAACGACAAGTTCGTCGCGCTCGACCTGCTCAAGAACGCGAACATCGCCGCCGCCGGCGTCCTCCCCATGTGCCAGGACACCGGCACGGCGATCGTGATGGGCAAGCGCGGCCAGAATGTGCTCACGGCGGGCGGCGACGAGGAAGCCCTCTCCCGCGGCATCTACGACGCGTACACCAAGCTCAACCTGCGCTACTCGCAGATGGCTCCGCTCACCATGTGGGAGGAGAAGAACACCGGCTCCAACCTCCCCGCCCAGATCGAGCTTTATGCCACCGACGGCGGCGCGTACAAGTTCCTGTTCATGGCCAAGGGCGGTGGTTCGGCCAACAAGTCGTTCCTCTACCAGGAGACCAAGGCGGTCCTGAACGAGGCCTCCATGATGAAGTTCCTGGAAGAGAAGATCCGCTCGCTCGGTACGGCGGCGTGCCCGCCGTACCACCTCGCGATCGTCGTCGGCGGCACGTCCGCCGAGTTCGCGCTGAAGACCGCGAAGTACGCCTCCGCGCACTACCTCGACGAGCTGCCGGCCGAGGGCTCCCCGACCGGCCACGGCTTCCGCGACAAGGAGCTTGAGGAGAAGGTCTTCGAGCTCACCCAGAAGATCGGCATCGGCGCGCAGTTCGGCGGCAAGTACTTCTGCCACGACGTCCGCGTGGTCCGGCTGCCGCGGCACGGTGCCTCGCTGCCCGTCGCGATCGCAGTGTCCTGCTCGGCCGACCGCCAGGCGACCGCGAAGATCACCGCGGAGGGCGTGTTCCTGGAGCAGCTGGAGACCGACCCGGCGCGCTTCCTGCCGGACACGACCGACGAGCACCTGGACGAGGCGGGGGACGTCGTACGCATCGACCTCAACCGGCCGATGGACGACGTGCTCGCCGAGCTGGCCAAGTACCCCGTCAAGACGCGCCTCTCGCTCACCGGCCCGCTCGTCGTCGCCCGTGACATCGCGCACGCCAAGATCAAGGAGCGGCTCGACGCGGGCGAGGAGATGCCGCAGTACCTGAAGGACCACCCGGTCTACTACGCGGGCCCGGCGAAGACGCCGGAGGGTTACGCGTCGGGCTCGTTCGGTCCGACCACGGCAGGCCGGATGGACTCGTACGTCGAGCAGTTCCAGGCGGCGGGCGGCTCCAAGGTCATGCTCGCCAAGGGCAACCGGAGCAAGCAGGTCACCGACGCGTGCGGCTCGCACGGCGGGTTCTACCTGGGCTCGATCGGCGGTCCGGCGGCGCGGCTCGCGCAGGACTGCATCAAGAAGGTCGAGGTCGTCGAGTACGAGGAGCTCGGGATGGAGGCGGTGTGGAGGATCGAGGTCGAGGACTTCCCCGCGTTCATCGTCGTGGACGACAAGGGCAACGACTTCTTCACGGAGCCGGCGCCGGCGCCGACGTTCACGTCGATCCCGGTGCGGGGACCGGGGCTGGCGTAACCGAACTGGGGCTCCGCCCCAGACCCCGCGCCTCAATCGCCCAACGGGCTCCATTGGAGCCCGTTGGGGGTCCCCCCGGACGAAGTCCGGGGGGAGATTGAGGACACCGCCCGAAGGGCGGTACAGGGTCCGGGGCGGAGCCCCCGGTTCGTTCAGGCGAAGCGCTGGTTCGGTCCGCCCGTGCACGCCCGCAACCGCACCGCATCCCTCGCCGCCGCCAGCGTCACGCACAGCCCTTGCGCCGCCGCCGGGCGGATCGTGCCGCCGGTGCGGACGAACTGCTGGTTCGCGCCGCCGTGGCAGTCCCACACGATCAGCGCCGCGCCCGCGGCATAGCGGCCACCCGGCACGTCGACGCACCGGTCCTGCGTCAGCTCCGTGTGCAGCGACCTCCGCGCCGCGTCGTACCACCAGCCCTGGTTGCGGCCGCCGTGGCAGTCCCACCCGACGACTCCGGTGCCGTTGCGGGTGACAGCACCCGACACGTCCACACAGGAGCCCGTCGCCTCGTTCCTCAGCGGCTTGTACGCGTCGTCCCACGCTCCCGCGTACAGCTCGGGCTTCCCGCCTGACGCCACGTCCGCGCAACTCGCCTCGCGCAGCCCTGAGTTGTAGAGCTGCGTGAGGCACGAGGCGAACGCCGCGTGTCCGCGCACATTGGGGTGGAAGGACTGGCGGACCGAATTGGAGTCCGGCGGGAAGGGGTTGGTGATGTCCACGTACAGTCCGCGCGCCCAGGTGTTCTCCATGCAGACCTCATGGCCGTGGAAGAGGCGCGAGTTGTCGAGGTAGACGGCTCCGGTGGACTGCGCCGCCTTGCGCATGCCGCGCTGGAAGGCGGGAACGGCGGTGTTGCGGCCCCAGACGGTGTCGGAGTCATAGCCCATGCCGCCGCAGATCAGCTTGCCGGGGAAGCCGGGGTTGTCGCGGAAGTCCGGGCCGATGGGGCTCGGGTAGCCCATCACGACCAGTCTGTAGTCGCCGTCCGCGTACCCGGCGTCGCGCATCACGGTGCGCAGGTCCCGTACGGTCTGCTCGACCTTGGGGACGAGGCCGTCGATGCGGGCCTGCCAGCCCGGTGCGTACTTGGGCTCGCACGGTCCCTGAATCAGCAGAAAGCGCGTGACGCAGTCGGTCATCACCGGCCCGAACCGCAGATCGTCGTTGGCGCCGGCCACCAACAGCACCATCTTGATGCGGGTGTTGCGCGCCTTGATGGCCAGGTTGTCGCTCTGGACGAGCTCGTCGGCGTACTGCTTCGAGCCGCCGATCCGGATGTTTCCGGAGTAGGCGCCGGAGCAGGAGACGTTGTAGGTGACGTCCGCCGCGATGCCCGTGCGGTGGATGGCGGCGTCGGGCGAGCGGTGGCACCAGTTGTCGGGGCCGTTGGTGCCGGGCTCGTACGTGCCGACGCCCTCGCCCGAAATCTCGCTGTCGCCGAGCGAGATCAGGCCGGACTTGCGGTCCGCGAGCGGGCGCTCGGCGGGTCTGCCGTAGAGCTTGACGGCCTCGGCCGCGCGAATGGACTCCAGTTCGGGAGGGAGCGGTACAGATGCGACGGTGCGGGTCCCGTCGGCCTCGGCGGTCGTGGTCGTGGCCGCCACCCCGCCAAGTCCTGCCGCCAGTGCGGCGGCGGCCGCGACCGTACTGCGAAGTCTGCGTCTGGTGCGCCTCATTGCGCCTCCCCGGTTTGTGGTTGTCACCGGTATTTACTGGCGGGTAGCGCACTTGGGAATAGACAGAACAAGACAAGTGCTCACCTTTTCTGGGAGGTACGAGGACGATGACCGACGCGAGCGAGTACCGGATCGAGCACGACTCCATGGGTGAGGTGCGGGTGCCCGCACACGCGAAGTGGCGGGCCCAGACGCAGCGGGCCGTGGAGAACTTCCCCATCTCGGGGCAGCGTCTCGAGCGGTCCCACATCGAGGCCCTGGCCCGGATCAAGGCGGCTTCCGCCCAGGTCAACGCCGAACTGGGGGTGCTCGACAAGGACATCGCGGGCGCGATCGCCGACGCCGCCGCGGAGGTCGCCGACGGCCGCTGGGACGAACACTTCCCGGTGGACGTTTTCCAGACAGGCTCCGGCACCTCGTCGAACATGAACACCAACGAGGTCATCGCGACGCTGGCCACCGAGCGCCTCGGCCGCGAGGTGCACCCCAACGACCATGTGAATGCCTCCCAGTCGTCCAACGACGTCTTCCCCTCCTCCATCCACATCGCGGCGACGGCGGCCGTGACGGGCGATCTGATCCCGGCGCTGGAGCATCTGGCGGCCTCGCTGGAGCGCAAGTCCGCCGAGTTCGCGGACGTCGTGAAGTCCGGTCGTACGCATCTGATGGACGCGACTCCCGTCACGCTGGGCCAGGAGTTCGGCGGCTATGCCGCGCAGATCCGGTACGGCGTGGAGCGGCTGACGGCCTCGCTGCCCCGGCTCGCGGAACTCCCCCTGGGCGGTACGGCGGTGGGCACCGGCATCAACACCCCGCCCGGTTTCTCGGCCGCGGTCATCGCCGAGGTCGCGCGCGCGACCGGGCTGCCGCTGACCGAGGCACGCGACCACTTCGAGGCGCAGGGCGCGCGGGACGGTCTGGTGGAGACGAGCGGTCAGCTCCGCACCATCGCGGTCTCGCTCACCAAGATCTCCAATGACCTGCGCTGGATGGCATCGGGCCCGCGTACCGGTCTCGCGGAGATCAACCTCCCCGATCTCCAGCCCGGCTCCTCGATCATGCCCGGCAAGGTCAACCCGGTGATCCCGGAGGCCGTGCTGATGGTCGCGGCCCAGGTGACCGGCAACGACGCCACGGTCGCGACCGCGGGCGCCGCGGGGAACTTCGAGCTGAACGTCATGCTCCCGGTCATGGCCAAGAACCTGCTGGAGTCGGTCAGGCTCCTCGCCAACGCCTCGCGTCTGCTGGCGGACCGTACCGTCGACGGCATCACGGCGAACGCCGAGCGGGCCCGGGAGTACGCCGAGTCCTCGCCGTCCGTGGTCACGCCGCTGAACAAGTACATCGGCTACGAGGAAGCGGCGAAGGTCGTCAAGAAATCGCTGGCCGAACGGAAGACGATCCGCGAGGTCGTCCTCGAGTCCGGCTATGTGGAGCGTGGAGCGCTGACCCTGGAGCAGCTCGACGAGGCGCTCGACGTGCTGCGTATGACGCATCCGTGACGCGACGTCCGTGATCTGCGTCGCAGCAGGGCCCCGGCCGTACTCCTAAGATCTGCTCATGACAGGCACAGAACGCATCGCACGCTGGACGCGCGGGGACCACATCCTCTGGCGCTATCGCGGCCATGCCCCGGACCTGTCGGGCGCCACCGTCCACATCTGCCGCCCCGTGACCGTCGTACAGGACACCGAAGAGCTGCTCGCGGTGTGGATGGCGCCGGGCACCGAGTGCGTGAGACCGGTGCTCGCGGACGGCACGCCGGTCCACCAGGAGCCGCTCGCGACCCGCTACACGGCCCCGCGCACCACCGCCCTCTCCCGCTGGTTCGGCACGGGCGTCCTGAAGCTGGCACGGCCCGGCGAGCCGTGGTCGGTCTGGCTGTTCTGGGAGCGCGGCTGGCGGTTCAAGAACTGGTACGTGAACCTCGAGGAGCCGCATACGCGCTGGGCGGGCGGCGTCGACTCCGAGGACCACTTCCTGGACATCGCGGTCCGGCCCGACCGCAGCTGGAGCTGGCTGGACGAGGACGAGTTCGACCAGGCCCAGCGGGTCGGCCTGATGGACGCGGAGAAGGCGCGCGGGGTACGTGAGGCGGGCGAGGCGGCCATCGAGGCGATCCGGGCCTGGGGTGCCCCGTTCTGTGACGGCTGGGAGCGCTGGCGGCCGGACCCCTCGTGGCACGTGCCCGAGCTGCCGGCGGACTGGGGGCGGACGGCTGCGGAGCTGGCCTCGTGAGCGCCCGGCGTGGGCGGTGAGCGAAGTGACTGATTCCGGCCCGGGATCCCGCTCCGGCGCATACGACCTCGTGAGACTCTTGATGCGCCCCCTGGGGGCAAACGTAGGATCGTCGTCCGCAAGGCTGCGCCGTTTGAGCAACCATTGAGCGCAGCGCACGACCTGACCGTAAGTCATCTCGAAGTCACCGCTAGGGGGTGGAGCCGTGCCGGATGCCTGCCACCCTGTCGACGCCGCCCGCAGAGCGGGTATACCGCCTCACGAGGCGATTGCATCGCACAACCGGCCCGGACGGACGGAATCCCACGCGTGACGGAGCAGCCCACCTCCCACGAAGGCCGGCAGCCCCTGGTTGCCCGGCCGCAGGAACGCACCCGGCCGCGCGCGGAGGCGACCGGGCCCTCGGCCGTGCCCGGGCCCTCGGCCGTGCCCGGGCCCTCGGGCCTGCCCGGGCCCTCGGCCGTGCCCGCGCCGTCCGGGCCCACGCAGGAGTTGGCGGGGACCGCGCGGCGGGAGGGGGACCGGCTGCGGTTCGTGGGGGCCGCGACGCGGCGGATCGCGCGCGGGATAGATCTGGACGAGATCGTGCTGGGGCTGTGCCGGGCCACCGTGCCGACCTTCTCCGACGCGATCCTCGTCTATCTGCGTGACCCGCTGCCGGTGGGCGACGAACGTCCGGTCTCGCCGTTCGTGCTGCGGCTGCGCCGCACCGACCGGCTGCGTTTAGCCGGTGAGGACGCCGACTTCGGTGCCGCCGTCCCGATCCCGGTCATCGACCCGCAGAACGACCTCACGCCGGCCGCCGAGCTGCGCGAGGTGCGTTCCGGCGGTGCGCTCTCCGAGGTCCTGCGCGGCGTGCGGCCCGTCTTCGGCGACTCCGCCGCCGCCCGGGCCGCGCTGCCCGAGCTGCTCGGTGACGGCCGGACCGTGCCGGGCGGCCATCGCGCGATACTGGCCCCGCTCCGCGGCAGGCGGCGGGTGATCGGTGCCGCGGTCTTCCTGCGCCGGCCCGACCGGCCCGCGTTCGAGCCCAACGACCTGCTGGTGGCAGCCCAGTTGGCGACGCACACCGCGCTCGGCATCGACAAGGCCGTGCTGTACGGCCGCGAGGCGTACATCGCCGACGAGCTGCAGCGCACCATGCTGCCGGACTCGCTGCCCCAGCCGACCGGCGTACGGCTCGCCAGCCGGTACCTCCCGGCCGCCGAGACCGCCCGCGTCGGCGGCGACTGGTACGACGCGATCCCGCTGCCGGGCAGCCGCGTGGCGCTCGTCGTCGGCGACGTCATGGGGCACTCCATGACCTCCGCCGCGATCATGGGCCAGCTGCGGACGACCGCGCAGACCCTCGCCGGGCTGGATCTGCCGCCGCAGGAGGTCCTGCACCATCTGGACGAGCAGGCCCAGCGGCTCGGCACCGACCGGATGGCGACCTGCATGTACGCCGTGTACGACCCCGTCGCGCACCGGATCACCATCGCCAACGCGGGCCACCCGCCGCCCATCCTGCTGCACCTGGGCGGCCGGGCGGAGGTGCTGCGCGTACCGCCCGGCGCACCCATCGGGGTCGGCGGCGTGGACTTCGAGGCGGTCGAGCTGGACGCCCCGGCAGGCGCCACCCTGCTGCTGTACACCGACGGCCTGGTCGAGTCCCGGCTGCGGGACGTGTGGACCGGCATCGAGCAGCTGCGGGAGCGCCTGGCCGCCACCGCCCAGCTGACCGGTCCCGATCACTCGCCGCCGCTGGAGGCGCTCTGCGACGACGTGCTGGACATGCTCGGACCGGGCGACCGGGACGACGACATCGCGCTGCTCGCGGCCCGCTTCGACGGGATCGCGCCGAGTGACGTCGCGTACTGGTACCTGGAGCCGGAGGACGCGGCCCCCGGCCGGGCCCGCCGACTGGCCCGCCGGGCGCTCAGCCGCTGGGGCCTGGAGGAGCTGAGCGACTCGGTGGAGCTGCTGGTCAGCGAGGTCGTGACCAATGCCGTGCGGTATGCCGAGCGTCCGGTGACCCTGCGGCTGCTGCGTACGGACGTGCTGCGCTGCGAGGTCGGCGACGACTCCCCGCAGCTGCCGAGGCAGCGGCGGGCAAGGGATACGGACGAGGGCGGACGCGGTCTGTTTCTGGTGAACCGGCTGGCCAGACGGTGGGGAGCGACCCGGCTCTCGACCGGCAAGGTGGTCTGGTTCGAGCTGCCCACCCGTACATAGCCCATATCTGGACCCCGTCCAAGTGTTGCCGCCATCGTATCTGCGGAGTTGACTGGGGCGCGCGGCCGAAGCGACCACATCCCTGAATCGACCTATCGACGGGAGGACGCTCGTGACCGAGTCATCCCCGAACACTCCGTACACGACCAACAACGCCGGCATCCCGGTGGAGAGCGACGAGCACTCGCTCACCATCAGCTCCGACGGTCCGATCCTGCTCCAGGACCACTACCTCATCGAGAAGATGGCCCAGTTCAACCGTGAGCGGGTCCCCGAGCGGGTGGTGCACGCCAAGGGAGCCGGTGCGTACGGAACCTTCGAAGTCATCAATGACGTCAGCCAGTTCACCAAGGCCGACCTGTTCCAGCCGGGCAAGCGCACCGAGATGCTGGCCCGATTCTCCACGGTCGCGGGCGAGCAGGGCTCCCCCGACACCTGGCGCGACCCCCGCGGCTTCGCGCTCAAGTTCTATACGGAGCACGGCAATTACGATCTGGTCGGCAACAACACGCCGGTCTTCTTCGTACGCGACCCGCAGAAGTTCCAGGACTTCATCCGCTCCCAGAAGCGCCGTTCCGACAACGGGATGCGCGACAACGACATGCAGTGGGACTTCTGGACCCTCTCGCCCGAGTCCGCGCACATGGTGACATGGCTGATGGGCGACCGGGGCATCCCCAAGAACTACCGCCACATGAACGGCTACAGCTCACACACCTATATGTGGGTGAACGGCGGCGGCGAGCGGTTCTGGGTGAAGTACCACATCAAGACCGACCAGGGCATCGACTTCCTCACCCAGGCCGACGCCGACGACCTTGCGGGCCGGGACGGCGACGTCCACCGGCGCGACCTGTTCGACTCGATCGCGAGCGGCAATGCCCCGTCCTGGACCATGAACGTCCAGGTCATGCCGTTCGAAGACGCCCTGGACTACCGCTTCAACCCGTTCGACCTGACCAAGGTGTGGCCGCACGGCGACTACCCGTTGATCGAGGTCGGCCGGATGACGCTCAACAAGAACCCGGAGAACTACTTCATCCATATCGAGCAGGCCGCCTTCGAGCCCTCGAACCTGGTGCCGGGCATCGGCCCGTCGCCGGACAAGATGCTGCTCGGCCGGCTCTTCTCGTATCCGGACACCCACCGCTACCGGATCGGTCCGAACTACGCCCAGCTGCCGCCCAACAGGGCGCGCTCGCAGGTGAATTCGTACGCGAAGGACGGCCCGATGCGGTACGAGCTGGCGAACACGGCACGGCCCTACGCCCCGAACTCCTACGGCGGCCCGGCGGCCGACGTGGCGAACTTCGGCGACCCGGCGGGCTGGGCGGCCGCTGGCGAGATGGTGCGCGAGGCCTACAGGCTGCACCGCGAGGACGACGACTGGGGCCAGCCGGGCACCATGGTCCGCCAGGTCCTCGACGACGCCGCGCGCGACCGGCTGGTGTCGAACGTCAGCGGGCACCTGTTGCAGGGGGTGACCCGGCCGATCGTGGACCGGGCGCTGCAGTACTGGCGCAACATCGACAAGCAGCTGGGCGACCGTATCGCCAACAACGTGAACGGCGGCTGACAGCGGATACGACTGTGCCCGCGGATCCGGAAGCCGGGTCCGCGGGCAAAGTCATGTCATGACGGCCACGCATGACGCCATGGCATGCAGTTATGGCATTACGGCCTGAGGACGCCCTTGTCGCCGTCCGGCCCGCCCGGGTCGGTCGGATCGGTCGGCGGCGTGAAGGTCGGCTCACCCGTCGGCGTCTTGGTCGGTGTCTGCGTCGGATCGTCCGTCGGCGTCTCGGTGGGCGTCTTCGTCGGGGTCGGTGTCGGAGTCTCCTCCGGCTCCCGGGTCGCCGTCGGAGAGGGCGTCTGGGTCGGGGTGTCCGACGGCTTCGGATCCGGGTCCGCGGTCGCCGTCTCGTCGACCTCCAGCTCGAACTCGGCGTCCGAGCCGCCGTCCAGCGCGCCCGTCGTGTACTGCTTCCAGATCTTGGCCGGCACGCCACCGCCGTTGGCGCGGCCCGCGTTGACGGTGTCGGTCAGCGTGACCTGCCCGCCCTTGGGGTCCTCGCCGAACAGGGCGACGGCGGTGACGAGTTCGGGGGTGTAGCCCACGAACCACGCCGAGCGGTTGTTCTCCGAGGTACCGGTCTTGCCCGCCGCCTCGTACTCGCCGGCCGCGTTCTGGCCCGAGCCGCTCTTCACGACGCCCGTCATGGCCGCGGTGGTGGTGTCCGCCGCCTCGCGGCTGATGACCTGGTCGCCGATCGGGTCCGCCAGGTCGGCCTCGCGGACCTGGTGCTCGGCGGACTTCACGATCGTCGGCGTGACCTTCTTGCCGTGGTTGTCGAGAGTCGCGTACACCGCGGCCATGTCCCAGGTGGAGGCGCCCATCGTGCCGAGCGACATCGCGGGCCTCTCCGGCCAGCCCTTGCCGTCCTTCATGCCGAGGTCGAGTGCGGTCTTCTTCGCCTTCTCCGGGCTCACATCCACGATCATCTGCGCGAAGACGGAGTTGATCGAGCTGTTCGTGGCCCTCTGGACGGTGACCGGGCCGTAGTCCCGGTCGTCCTCGTTCTCCGGCGCGAAGGGGGTGTCGCTGCCCTCGACGGGCCGCTTGCTCGTGCCGTCGTATGTGGTCTTCAGGCCGATCGGTTCGCCGTCCTGGGTCTTGGACCCGTTCTCCAGGGCGGAGGCGAGGACGACGGGCTTGAAGGTCGAGGCGGGCTGGTAGTCGCGGCGGGTGGCGTTGGACAGCCAGTGCTCGGTGGCGCCGATGCCGCCGTACAGCGCGACGACATGGCCGGTCTTCGGGTTGACGGAGGTCGCACCCGCCTGGACGGTCGCGTCGGCCTTGTCGCTCTTGCGCTCGAGCCTCTCCTCGAGCTGCTTGTCGACCGCCTTGACCAGCTGCTTCTGGCGCTTCTCGTCGATGTTGAGGGTGATCGTCCAGCCGCCGGCCTCGATCTCGTCCTCGCTGATGCCCTGGCGTTCCAGCTCGGCGTTGGCCGCATCGACGAGGTAGCCGGTCTGGCCGCCCATGCCGGGGGCCGCCTTCGGGGTCTTGGGGAAGGGGAACTTCAGGGCGCCGCGCTTGCCGGAGTCGAGCCAGTTCTCCTCGACCATGTTGTCGAGTACGTAGTTCCAGCGCTCGGTGACCAGCTTCTTGCCGGTGTCGGAGGCGACCGCCCAGTCGTACTGGCTGGGGGCCTGGAGGAGGGAGGCGAGGTACGCGCCCTGGGCGACGGTCAGTTCGGACGCGTCGACGCGGTAGTACGCCTGGGCCGCGGCCTGGATTCCGTACGCACCGCGCCCGTAGTAACTGGTGTTCATGTACCCGGCGAGGATCTCGCTCTTTTCCTTCTTCTGGTCCACCTTGAGCGAGATCACCAGCTCTTTGAGCTTGCGGGTGACCGTCTGGTCCTGGTCGAGGTAGTAGTTCTTGACGTACTGCTGCGTGATCGTCGAGCCGCCCTGCTTGCCCTTGCCGGTGAGGGTGTTCATCAGGCCGCGGGCGGTGCCCTTGAAGTCGACTCCGGAGTCCTTGAAGAAGGTCTTGTTCTCGGCGGCGACGAAGGTGTACTGGACGTCCTTCGGGATCTGCTCGAGCCCGACGATCTCGCGGTTGACGGTGCCGGTCCGGGTGAGGATCTTGCCGTCGCTGTACTTGTAGACGTTGCTCTGCATCTCGGCCTGGGCGTTGGCCGTGGGCACCGGCACGATCAGATAGATCACGAAGAACGCGCCCATCGCCAGCAGGCAGAAGCCGAAGAAGGCGCCCAGCAGCTTCCTCCAGGTGAAGAACCGCCGTATGCCCGTGGGCCCCGCTTTCTTCGCCCGGCGCGCCCCACTCTGCCGGGCCCGTCGTGCTTCCGCTCGGCCCATCGCTTCGTTGCTCCGCTCTCACTACTCGGTCTGCTCGGTCTCAGATCAGCTCAGAAAGCTAACACCGCTAGTACAGACAAAGGCCCACTCATCCGGTCTTTTCCGGACGTGACAATGAGCACCCCGTCTCAAGGAACCGACTCACGAGAGGCACACAGGGTTGCGACGGAAGTTAAAGTGATAGCAGAATGATGGCAGCGTCGGCGAGGTCGCCGACTGCTGCCGGACTGCCGAAAACGGGGAGCGATCATGCCTGCCACCAGCACGACAACCACGGACGACCTGCCGGAGATGCCCGCGCCGCAGGTCCGTGAAATTCCGGCACACAGCATCGGCGGGGGCCTCGCGCTACTGCTGGGCCTGCTCGGCCTCGCCGCCGGGGTGGTGCTCGTCATCGCCGGGGCGGCGACCGCCTCGACCGGTGCGAAGGCCGCGCTCATCGTGATCGGCATCCTGGCCGCGATCGCGGCGTTCTTCGCGATGTGCGGGCTGAACATGGTCGCGCCGGGCGAGGCGCGGGTGGTCCAGCTCTTCGGCCGCTACCGGGGCACGATCCGTACGGACGGACTGCGCTGGGTCAACCCGCTCACCTCGCGGGTCAAGATCTCGACGCGGGTGCGGAACCACGAGACCGCGGTACTCAAGGTGAACGACGCCTACGGCAACCCGATCGAGCTGGCGGCGGTGGTGGTTTGGAAGGTGGAGGACACCGCGCAGGCGATGTTCGAGGTGGACGACTTCCTGGAGTTCGTCTCCACGCAGACGGAGGCGGCCGTACGGCACATCGCCATCGAGTACCCGTACGACGCGCACGACGAGGACGGCCTGTCGCTGCGCGGCAACGCAGAGGAGATCACCGAGAAGCTGGCGGTGGAGCTGCACGCGCGGGTCGAGGCGGCGGGCGTCCACATCATCGAGTCCCGCTTCACGCATCTCGCGTACGCACCGGAGATCGCCTCCGCGATGCTTCAGCGCCAGCAGGCGGGCGCGGTGGTCGCGGCACGGCGGCAGATCGTGGACGGCGCGGTGGGAATGGTCGAGGCGGCGCTCGTCCGGATCCAGGAGCAGGACATCGTGGAACTGGACGCGGAGCGGAAGGCGGCGATGGTGTCGAACCTGATGGTGGTGCTGTGCGGTGACCGCGCGGCGCAGCCGGTCCTCAATACGGGCACGCTCTACCAGTGACGCGCCCCGAGCGGAAGCAGGTGCTGCTGCGGCTGGACCCTGCGGTGTACGAGGCGCTGGCGCGCTGGGCGTCCGACGAGCTGCGCAGCGCGAACGCGCAGATCGAATTCATCCTCCGCCGCGCCCTGTCGGACGCGGGCCGCTTGCCGGGCGGCGTCACCCCGATCCCGCGACGGGGCCGCCCCCCGAAGCCACCGGAGGAGGGGTAGTTCCTGGGGCTTCGCCCCAGGACCCCCGTACGCGGGGTCCGGGGCGGAGCACCGGTATACACGGCGAGTATACGCACGGTGTAGAGTGCGCTCATGTCCATCGGTCACACCCTCCTCGGGCTCCTCGAATCCGGCCCACGCCACGGCTACGACCTCAAGCGCGCCTTCGACGAAAAGTTCGGCCACGACCGGCCCCTCCACTACGGGCAGGTCTACTCGACCATGTCCCGCCTCCTCAAGAACGGCCTCGTCGAGGTCGACGGCATCGAGGCCGGCGGCGGGCCCGAGCGCAAGCGGTACGCCATCACCGACGCCGGGATCACCGACGTGTCGCAGTGGCTCGCGCAGCCCGAAAAACCCGAGCCGTATCTTCAGTCGACCCTCTACACCAAGGTCGTCCTCGCTCTGCTCACGGGCCGCAGTGCCGCCGATCTGCTCGATTCGCAGCGGGCCGAGCATCTGCGGCTCATGCGCATCCTCACCGACCGCAAGCGCCGCGGCGACCTCGCCGACCAGCTCATCTGCGACCACGCCCTGTTCCATCTCGAAGCTGATCTGCGCTGGCTGGAGCTGACCGCCGCCCGCCTCGACCAGCTCGCCAAGGCGGTGCGCGGATGACCCCCGCAGGCTCCCTCCTCGTCGCAGGCGATCTGCACAAGGCGTACGGTCCGACCCCCGCACTCGACGGCGCATCGTTCTCCATCCACCCCGGCGAGGTCGTCGCGGTCATGGGGCCGTCCGGCTCCGGCAAGTCGACCCTCCTCCACTGCCTCGCCGGGATCGTCCGGCCCGACTCCGGATCCATCCGGTACGGCGGGCGCGAGCTCACCGGGATGTCGGACGCCGAGCGCAGCACCCTGCGCCGTACCGAGTTCGGGTTCGTGTTCCAGTTCGGGCAGCTCGTACCGGAGTTGACCTGTACGGAGAACGTGGCGCTGCCCCTCCGGCTCACCGGCGTGAAGCGCAAGTTCGCCGAGCGCGCCGCCCAGGAGTGGATGGAGCGGCTCGAGGTCGCCGACGTCGGCCGAAAGCGGCCCGGCGAGGTCTCCGGCGGACAGGGCCAGCGCGTCGCCGTCGCCCGGGCGCTGGTCACATCGCCGCGGGTGATCTTCGCGGACGAGCCGACCGGCGCGCTGGACTCCCTCAACGGCGAGCGAGTGATGGAACTGCTCACCGAGTCGTCCCGGGACACCAATGCCGCGGTCGTCCTGGTGACGCACGAGGCCCGGGTGGCCGCGTACTCCGACCGCGAAGTCATCGTCCGCGACGGCAAGGTGCGCGACATGGCGGGCGTGGCATGAGCGGCGGCGCCACCTGGATAAGGGATCTCACCCTGGGCGCCCGGTTCGCCGTCACCGGCGGCCGGCGCGGTTGGACCCGTACGATCCTCACCGCCATCGGCGTCGGCCTGGGCGTCTCCCTGCTGCTGGTCGCCGCGTCCGTGCCGAATCTCATCGAGAGCCGCGACACCCGCGAAGCGGACCGTACGGTCACCTTCAACGACGAGGTGAAGCGTTCCGAGCGCTCGTTCCTCTTCGCCCAGACCAGCACGCTCTACCGCAAAGACACCGTCAACGGCGCCGTCTTCCGGCCCGACGGCAGCGACGCCCCGGCGCCGCCCGGCCTCGCGAAACTGCCGGGCCCCGGCGAGATGGCTGTCTCCCCCGCCCTCGCCGACCTGCTCAGCTCCCCCGAAGGGGCGCTGCTGAAGGACCGGCTGCCGTACCGGGTCACCGCCACCATCGGGGACCGCGGCCTGATCGGCCCCCGTGAGTTGTTCTACTACGCAGGCAGTTCCACCCTCTCCCCGGCGGCGGCCAACTGGCGCGCGGACAGCTACGGCGGCAACC
Source organism: Streptomyces sp. V1I1 (assembly GCF_030817355.1). NCBI lineage: Bacteria > Bacillati > Actinomycetota > Actinomycetes > Kitasatosporales > Streptomycetaceae > Streptomyces > Streptomyces sp. V1I1. The sequence continues at coordinate 2,944,742 of NZ_JAUSZH010000001.1, forward strand.
AGGGCAAGGGCGACCCGATGAGCGCGGTACTCCTGCTCATTATCGTGATGGCCTGTGTGGCCCTGCTCCTGCCGGTGGCCGTGTTCATCGCCGCCGCCGTGCGGTTCGGCGGCGAGCAGCGCGACCGGCGGCTCGCCGCGCTCCGGCTGGTCGGCTCCGACCAGGCGATGACACGGCGGATCGCGGCCGGTGAGTCACTGTGCGGCGCGCTGCTCGGGCTGGTCGCGGGCGCCGGATTCCTCTCGCTGATACGGCAGTTCATCGGCTCGGTGACCATCTGGAACGTCAACGCTTTCCCCTCCGACATCGTGCCGAGCCCGGCGCTGACCGCGTTGATCGCCGTCGCCGTACCGGCCTCCGCGATCGGAGTCACCCTCTTCACGCTGCGTGGTGTGACGATCGAGCCGCTCGGTGTTGTACGGAACACCGTTCCGCGGCGCCGGCGGCTGTGGTGGCGGCTGCTGATGCCGGCTGCCGGTCTCGCCCTGCTGCTGCCCCAGTCCGGCCGGGTCGGCCTGGCGGACACCGAGATCGCCACCTATCAGATCGCCGGCGGCGCGCTGCTGGTGCTGACCGGGGTCACCGCGCTGCTGCCGTGGCTGGTGGAGGCAGTGGTCGGCCGGCTGTGCGGCGGGCCCGTGCCCTGGCAACTGGCCGTACGGCGGCTCCAGCTGAGCAGCGGAACCGCGGCCCGTGCGGTGAGCGGCATCGTCGTCGCGGCGGCCGGCGCCATCGCGCTGCAGATGCTCTTCAGCTCCGTGCAGAGCGACTTCATGAAGCCGACCGGTATGGACGCGGCCCGCGCCCAGCTCGAGACCAGCGCGAAGGCCACGGACGGCTCCGTGGCGGGCAGGATGATCGAGAAGTACTCGGCGACCAAGGGCGTCTCCAGCGTGATCGGGATGATCCAGGCGTCCGTCGACCGGCCGGGTCCGATACGCAAGGGCGAGGGCTTCATCCCCACCACCCAGATCACTGTCGCCGACTGCCCGTCGCTGCGGGAGCTGGCGAAGCTGCCCTCCTGCAAGGACGGCGACGTCTTCATCGCCCGTACGCACGGCAATCAGGGACCACCGGACGAATTTCTCGCCGAGACCGCCCGGCCCGGCGCCCAGGTCAACCTCAGCTCGGAGCAGTTCGGCCCGGGAGGCGAGGCGAAGACGACCAAGCCGGTGCTGTGGCGTATCCCCGCATCCACCAGGACGGTGGACTCGCGTACCGACCCGGTGGGGCAGGTCTCCTTCGGCGTCATGGCGACGCCGTCCACCATCGATGTGTCGAAGCTGGTGGGCCCGACGGCCAAGGCGATGATCCGGCTCGACCCGGACGTGCCGGATGCGGCCGAGTACGCCCGTAACAGCGCGGCCGCCATCGATCCGCTGACCAGCGTCTTCACGCTCCAGAATTTCGAGCGTGACAGCCAGTTCTCCAGCGTGCGCACCGGCCTGTTCGTCGGCGCGACCGCGACGATGCTGCTGATCGCCGCGTCGATGCTCGTCTCCACTCTGGAGCAGCTCCGCGACCGCAAGCGGCTGCTGTCGGTGCTGGTCGCCTTCGGCACCCGGCGCGCCACTCTGAGCTGGTCGGTGCTGTGGCAGACGGCCGTGCCGATCGTGCTGGGTCTCGCCCTCGCGGTCACGGGCGGCATCGGGCTCGGCCTTGTCCTGCTGAAGCTGGTCGACAAGCAGGTCGCCGACTGGTGGGCCTTCCTGCCGATCACCGGGGTCGGGGCCGCGCTGATCCTGCTGGTGACGGTGCTCAGCCTGCCGCCGCTGTGGCGCATGATGCGCCCGGACGGGCTGCGTACGGAGTAGTCGGCGCAGCGCCGTCGGTCAGCGCACCACTCGTACGGGCAGTGCTCGCATCGCGTCCCGCAGGGCCCGTGCGAACTCCTCGAACTCGCCCTGGCGTGCGGCACCCGCGCGCATCGCCAGAGCGATCCGGCGAGCGGGGGCCGGCTCGGCGAAGTACCCGGTCTGCAGCCGCCCGCCCCGGCCGGTCTCCACCTCGACCGCGGTACGCGGCAGCAGCGTCACGCCGAGCCCGCCCGCGACCAGCTGCACCAGGGTCGACAGACCGGCGGCGGTGGTGGTCACCGGGGCGCCTTCGGTACGGCCCGCCTCCCGGCAGATGTCCAGTGCCTGGTCACGCAGGCAGTGGCCCTCGTCGAGCAGCAGCAGATGCAGCTCGCGCAGTGCCTCGCGGGGGATGTCGTGGCGGCCGCCCAGCCAGTGGTCGTCCGGCGTGACCAGGACGAAGTCCTCGTCGAAGAGCGGCAGCTCGGTGACGCCCGGGACTCCGAGCGGCACGGCGAGCAGCAGCAGGTCAAGACGCCCGCCTGCCAGCCCGTCCAGCAGCGACGACGTCTGCTCCTCGTGGACCTGGAGGTCGAGGTCGGGGTACGTGTCGTGCACCAGCCGCAGCACGGTCGGCAGCAGATAGGGCGCGACGGTCGGGATCACGCCGAGCCGCAGGACCCCGGTGAAGGGGGCCCGTACCGCGTCGGCCTCTTCCAGCAGTTCGCCGACCGCGTCCAGCACCGCCTTGGCACGCACCGCGAGCCGCTCGCCGGCCGGGGAGAGCAGCACCTTGCGGGTCGTACGCTCCAGCAGCTGGACACCGAGTGTCTCCTCCAGCGCCGATACGGCACCGGAGAGCGCGGGCTGACTCATCCCGATTGCGGTGGCCGCGTCCCGGAAGTGCAGATGCTCGGCGACGGCGGCGAAGGCGCGCAGCTGAGCGAGGCTGGGCTGTTTACCCCTGTTTGGCTGGGACACTGATAAGTACCTCCGATCACGATGACCGAGTCTAGCTATTTCCGTGATCAATGCACTCTGTGCCAGTATCAAGATCCGTCCAATCCCCGGAAGACCCCAAAAGGGACTTCCTGTATGCAAGGAGAGCGCGTGCTCACTGTCGGTGACCAGTTCCCCACGTTCGAACTGACTGCCTGCGTCTCGATGGAGAGCGGCAAGGAGTTCGCGGAGATCACCCACAAGTCCTACGAGGGCAAGTGGAAGGTCGTCTTCGCGTGGCCCAAGGACTTCACCTTCGTCTGCCCCACCGAGATAGCCGCCTTCGGCAAGCTGAACGAAGAGTTCGCCGACCGTGACGCCCAGATCCTCGGCTTCTCGGGCGACTCCGAGTTCGTGCACCACGCCTGGCGCAAGGACCACGCCGACCTGCGTGACCTGCCCTTCCCGATGTTGGCCGACTCCAAGCACGAGCTGATGCGCGACCTCGGCATCGAGGGCGAGGACGGCTTCGCTCAGCGCGCCGTCTTCATCGTCGACCCGAACAACGAGATCCAGTTCACCATGGTGACCGCCGGCTCCGTCGGCCGTAACCCCAAGGAGGTCCTGCGGGTGCTCGACGCCCTGCAGACCGACGAGCTGTGCCCGTGCAACTGGAACAAGGGCGAGAACACCCTGGACCCGGTCGCGCTCCTGTCGGGCGAGTGATCCGGAATGTCTCTCGATGAACTCAAGTCCGCGGTACCGGACTTCGCCAAGGACCTGAAGCTGAACCTCGGTTCGGTGATCGGCAACAGCGAGCTGCCGCAGCAGCAGCTCTGGGGCACCGTCCTGGCCTGCGCGATCGCCTCGCGCTCGCCGAAGGTGCTGCGCGAGCTGGAGCCCGAGGCCAAGGCCAACCTCTCCCCCGAGGCGTACACCGCCGCCAAGTCGGCCGCCGCCGTCATGGCGATGAACAACGTCTTCTACCGGACCCGGCACCTGCTGTCGGACCCGGAGTACGGGACGCTGCGCGCCGGTCTGCGGATGAACGTCATCGGCAACCCGGGCGTGGAGAAGGTCGACTTCGAGCTGTGGTCGCTCGCCGTCTCCGCCATCAACGGCTGCGGCCAGTGCCTCGACTCGCACGAGCAGGTGCTCCGCAAGGCAGGCGTGGACCGCGAGACGATCCAGGAAGCCTTCAAGATCGCCGCGGTGATCCAGGCGGTCGGTACGACCCTGGACGCGGAAGCCGCGCTGGCCGAGTAGTCCACGTACCCAGGAGTACGAAGGGCCCCGCCGACGTGATCGTCGGCGGGGCCCCTTTGCGTTCACCCGTTCGGGCGGACAGTTGCGCACCGGACACGGAGCGGCGTACCGGCCTACGATGATTTCTCTCGACACCAGCCATCAGGAGGCGCCATGTCTGCCGCAGCAGTCGAGCACCACATGCCTTGCGACGACGACGAGCCGCCGACCCTGCTCGAAACAGCCAACCAGCTCATGGAGCAGAACCCCGGCTACCGCGTCGAGATCATCGGAGGCGTCGTCACTGTGGCCCCACCAGCAGACGGCCGTCACGCCAACGCACTGACCACCCTTATGATCCCCTTCCTTGCGGCAGGCCTGCACGGCGAGGAGACCAGGGTGCTTCAGGCCATCGGTCTCTGGCTGCCGACCGGACCGGAGGACTACGCGATCCCCGACCTCGTCGTGGTGGACGCCGATCTCGACGAGCACCTCATCGAGAACAACTGCTACGACCCGGCCTGCTTCCGCATCGCGCTGGAAGTCACCTCCAGCAACTACAACAACGACCTCAAGAACAAGGTCGCCGCATACGCCGAGGCAGCCATCCCGGTCTACATGATCGTCGACCGCAAGAATGACCGTGTTCACCTGCTGACGGACCCTGTCCCCGGCGAGTCCACGTACGAGAACCACACGCTCCACGCGCGGGGCCACCAGGTCACCCTGCCCGACTCCATCGGCGCCAAGGTCACCCTCGACGTCACGGCACTTCTACAGGCCGGCGAGCGCAAAGCCCGGGCAGCTACTCCGGCTGACTCGCCGGCGCCGGAGTAGGCGCGACCTCGACCGCCGGCGCGCTGGGCGGCGGCGTGCTCCGCAGGGCCTGCTCCTTGCCGTACGCGCGCAGATAGCCGACGACCGTATTGGTCACCGCCACCAGCGGCACCGCCACCACCGCGCCGCCGATCCCGGCGGTCAGCCCGCCCGCCGCGACGGCGAGGACAACGGCGAGGGGATGCACCCGCACCGCGCGGCCCAGGATGAAGGGCTGCAGCACATGGCCCTCGAGCTGCTGTACGGCCAGGACGACGATCAGCACCATCAGAGCGGTGAACACGCCCTGCGTGACCAGCGCGACGACGACCGCGAGCGCGCCCGAGACGACCGCGCCGACCAGCGGGATGAAGGCGAACAGGAAGATGAAGACGGCGAGCGGTACGGCCATCGGGACATCGAGGAAGTAGATGCCGAGGCCGATGAAGATCGCGTCGATGAGAGCCACTATCACCGTGCCGCGCACATAGGCCGTCAGCGTGCGCCAGGCACGCGGCCCGGCTCCGGCGACTCCCTCACGCGCCTGCGCCGGGACCAGCTTGAGCACCCACTCCCAGATGCGCTTCCCGTCATACAGCAGGAAGAGCGTGGAGAACATCGCCAGCAGAATCCCGGTGAGTATCTCGACCATCACCGTCACGCCCTGCAGACCGGCCGAGGTGATCTCCTCGGTGTTGGTCCCGATGGTGTCGCTGAGGTTCTTCGCTATGTCGTTGATCTGGGACTCGGTGACATGGAAGGGACTGTCGAGCAGCCAGCGCTTGAGCTCCTCGATGCCGTCCCTGACCCGGTCGGAGAGATTGTCGAGGTTGTCCATGACCTGCCAGACCACAAACCAGCCGACCAGGCCCATGATGACGAAGCCGGCGATCGCGGTCACCGCGGTGGCGAGCCCGCGCGGCAGGCCGAGGTTCTTCAGCCGGGCCACGGTGGGCTGAAGCATCGCGGTGACGAGCAGCGCGGCGACGAAGGCGAGGACCACCAGCTGTACGGCACTGATGATGCGCATCAACACCCAGAGCGTGCCTGCCAGTACGAGCAGCCTCCAGCCGGCCTCGGCCGCGACGCGGATGCCCCAGGGGATCGCGACGACCGGGTCTGGCCTGGCCGCGACCGTGGGCGCGTACGCGGGCGGTGGCGGGACGCTGTCCCGGGCGGGCATGACGTCATCGGGCACATCGGCCAACTCGTCCGCCGCGGCCTCACGGCGCTCGTCCAGGCGCTCCGAGATCCGGGTCAGACCGGCGCCCAGCCCGGCGAGCCATCCTGGCAGTGTCGACATGATCTTTCCTCTTCCCCCCACCACTCCCCCGGGAGTTGTTCGGGACCGACCGTACACGCACGGAGCCCCCCACCGTAGGACGGTGGGGGGCTCCGCGAAGTTGAGTGCCGGCAGATCCTAGTACCAGTGGTTGGCCTGCCAGAACGACCACGCGCCACAGGGGCTGTCGTAGCGGCTGTTCATGTAGTTGAGGCCCCACTTGATCTGGGTCGCCGGGTTGGTCTGCCAGTCGGCGCCGGCCGAAGACATCTTCGAGCCCGGCAGTGCCTGGACGAGACCGTACGCGCCGGAAGACGGGTTCTGCGCGCGGTAGTTCCAGGTGGACTCGTGGTTCACGATGTTGCTGAAGCACTGGAACTGGTCGGCGGGGACCATCTGTCGTGCGATCGCCTTGACCTCGGCGACAGTGTAGGAACTCTGCGCGGAGAAGCTCGAAGCGTCGCGCACCGCGTCACGGTTGGCGCGCGCTTCCGCGGCCTCCCGCTCGCGCTCGGCCTCGTCCTCGGCGGCTTCCTTCTTCGCCTTGGCGGTCTTGGCGGCCTGGATGCGGGCGGCTTCCTCGGCGGACTTCTTCGCGGCCGCGTCGGCCGCAGCGGCCTGTGCGTCGGCCTGCTGCGTCAGGGACGAGACCTGAACCTGGGCCTGCTGGCCCACGGGTATGTCTGCGAGGAGCGTCCCGTCGGCTGCCGCTGCCTCGAGGTTGTCCCCCGAGGGCTGGGTATTGCCCGACGCAACGCCCACTACGGCGCCGACGGTGGTGACCGCAGTGGCAGATGCCACGGCGAATCCCCGGACCGAGATCCGGCTCACACGGTGTCCTTCCAGCAACGCCCGCATAGGTGACCTCGCGGGCGCAATCGTGCCCCTGACGCTGGCCTCCCCATTTCCTGGGTCACGGGAGGCGCGGGCCCGGTGGGCAACTCCCTTGCGAGAGTAGCCGCATGATGCTTCACGGGCGGCATACGACGGCAGATCTTGAGTTGTGTGGTGCTGTGCACCTCTGTTGGTGCTGGTGTGCCGTATGCGGGGCCTGACGGAAGCAAGACTCTGCCGGAAGCCGACGCCGCAAGGCAATTCTTCGTTGCGTGTGAAAGCTCACACCCCGTTTGGGCCAGGAGTTTTACGGAAACCGGCGGACAGCAAGACGCCGCCCGGCTACGCTCTTGCGCTCCCGCCGGGCGGCGTCAACTGCCTTATTCCGTACTAGATATGGCCTTCCTCCAGCATTTCGGTCACGAGCGCGGCGATCTGCGAGCGCTCGGAGCGAGTGAGGGTGACATGGGCGAAAAGCGGATGGCCCTTCAACTTCTCGACAACGGCGACGACTCCGTCATATCGGCCGACGCGCAGATTGTCCCGTTGCGCCACGTCATGAGTCAGAACGACCCGGGAATTCGCCCCGATTCGGGACAGAACAGTCAACAGGACGTTCCGTTCCAGGGACTGGGCCTCATCGACGATGACGAACGCGTCATGCAGCGAGCGGCCCCGGATGTGGGTGAGCGGCAGGACCTCGAGCATGCCGCGCCCCAGCACCTCCTCGATCACTTCACGGCCCGCCACGGCCGAGAGAGTGTCGAAGACCGCCTGTGCCCAGGGGCTCATCTTCTCGGCCTCGGTGCCGGGCAGATAGCCGAGCTCCTGCCCGCCCACCGCGTACAGCGGCCGGAAGACCATCACCTTCTGATGCTGCCTGCGCTCCAGGACCGCCTCGAGGCCTGCGCACAGCGCCAGCGCCGACTTTCCGGTGCCGGCCCGGCCGCCGAGCGAGACGATGCCGACGTCCGGGTCGAGGAGCAGATCGAGGGCGATGCGCTGCTCGGCACTGCGGCCGTGGATGCCGAAGGCCTCCCGGTCGCCGCGCACCAGCTGGACATTGCCCTCGGCCGTGATCCTGCCCAGCGCCTTGCCGCGCTCGGACTGCAGGACGAGACCGGTGTGGACGGGAAGGTCGGTCGCTTCGGGGACGTACAGCGTCTCCTCTCCGTACAGCAGATCCACCTGTTCGGCGGAGAGGGGCAGTTCGGCCATACCGGTCCAGCCGGAGTCGGTGATGGCCAGCTCGGCGCGGTACTCCTCGGCCAGCAGGCCGACGGACGAGGCCTTGATACGGAGGGGCAGATCCTTGGAGACGACCGTGACGTCGTACCCCTCGGCCTGCAGATTGCGCGCTACCGCCAGAATCCGTGAGTCGTTGTCCCCCAATCGGAAGCCGGCCGGAAGGACGCCGGGATCGGAGTGGTTGAGCTCGACACGGAGCGTGCCGCCGAGGTCGCCCATGGGGATGGGGGCGTCGAGGCGTCCGTACCGGATCCGGAAGTCGTCCAGCAGGCGCAGCGCCTGCCGGGCGAAGTAACCGAGCTCCGGGTGGTGCCTCTTGGCCTCCAGCTCCGTGATCACCACGATCGGGAGCACGACTTCGTGCTCGTCGAAGCGGGTCAGGGCATTCGGATCGGCCAGCAGGACGCTGGTGTCGAGAACGTAGGTGCGCCTGTCGGGCATGCGGCGCTTCGTGCTGTTCACCACGGAAGGACGTACCCCCTCGGATGAGGTCGGGGTGCGACGGCGTCGCGGGCGATGGGACCGGGCTCCGGCCACGATGCACGGGCCGAGCTCCGGCCCGGCCCGTAGTCCGCACAAGAGGTGCGGTCCTTCGTGTGCAAAGGGCCTCCCGGGTGAACGGTCTGGGCCGCTCACTGAGATACGACGTTCGTGGATCGGACGTCGACCTGGAAGGGATATTCCCTCGAACATGCGCAGCCATGCCATGGCATATGACGACGCGTAGATGAACAGAGGGCGATTGCCTCTGCTGGGGGGCTACGGAAGGGAGGGGCTGTGGTGCCTCAATTGCCGTAGCGGCGGTGGCGTGCGGCGTAGTCGCGCAGCGCGCGGAGGAAGTCGACCTTGCGGAAGGCCGGCCAGAAAACTTCGCAGAAGTAGTACTCCGAGTGGGCGCTCTGCCAGAGCATGAATCCGGACAGACGCTGCTCACCGCTGGTGCGGATGACCAGGTCCGGGTCGGGCTGGCCACGGGTGTAGAGGTGCTCGGAGATGTGTTCGACGTCGACGATCTCGGCGAGCTCCTCGAAGCTCGTGCCCTTGTCGGCGTGCTCCAGGAGAAGGGAGCGCACGGCGTCCGCGATCTCCTGGCGGCCGCCGTAGCCCACGGCGACATTCACGAGTATGCCGTCACGCCCTACGGTCGTCTGCTCGGCTTCCTTCAGTACCGACTGGGTGCGGTCGGGCAGCAGGTCCAGCGTGCCGACGTGGTGCACACGCCAGCGGCCGTCGGCGGCGAGGTCGCGGACCGCGTTCTCGATGATGCCGAGGAGCGGGATGAGCTCCTCCTCGGGGCGGTCCAGGTTGTCCGTGGACAGCAGCCAGAGGGTGACGACCTCGACATCGGTCTCGGCGCACCAGCCGAGGAGCTCCTGGATCTTGCTCGCGCCGGCCTTGTGCCCCTGCTCGGCCGTGCCGCCCGACGCCTTGGCCCAGCGCCGGTTGCCGTCGAGGATGACGCCGATGTGCTTGGGCACCTGGGCGTGGTCGAGTCGGCCTTCCACCCGGCGTGCGTAGAGCCCGTACACCAGGTCGCGCAGGTTCACTGTTCTTGTACCCTCCGTGCGGCAGTCCCCGAAGCCGCCACAGTACTGCGCACGGGCCACAGCGGCCCAACCCGGCCTGTCACAAGTCCGTGATAGGGAGGGATGCGTGACTGATTCCTCCCCCTACCGTGCCGCCGCGAGCCGTTACGAGTCGATGGAGTACCGGCGTACCGGCCGCTCCGGGCTCAAGCTCCCCGCCCTTTCGCTCGGCCTCTGGCACAACTTCGGCGACGACCGCACGCTCGACTCGCAGCGCGCGATCCTGCGCCGCGCTTTTGACCTGGGCGTGACGCACTTCGACCTGGCAAACAACTACGGCCCTCCGCCCGGTTCGGCCGAGCTCAATTTCGGCAAGATCTTTGCCCAGGACTTCACGCCGTACCGTGATGAACTGGTCATTTCGACCAAAGCGGGCTATCTCATGCACCCCGGCCCCTACGGCGAGTGGGGCTCGCGGAAGTATCTGCTGTCCTCGCTCGACGCGTCCCTGAAGCGGATGGGGCTGGATTACGTCGACATCTTCTACTCCCACCGCTTCGACCCGGACACTCCGCTCGAGGAGACGATGGGCGCGCTGGCCTCCGCCGTGCAGCAGGGCAAGGCGCTTTACGTGGGTGTGTCGTCGTACAACGCGGAGCAGACCGCCGAGGCGGCCAGGCTGCTGAAGGAGATGGGTGTCCCGGCCCTCATCCACCAGCCCTCGTACTCGATGATCAACCGCTGGATCGAGGACGACGGACTGCTCGACACGCTGGAGAGCGCCAGTATGGGCTGCATCTCCTTCGTGCCGCTCGCGCAGGGCCTGCTCACCGGCAAGTACCTCAAGGGCATCCCGGAGGGCTCGCGGGCCACACAGGGCAAGTCCCTGGACCCGGATCTGCTCTCCGACGAGGTCGTACGGCGGCTGAACGGGCTGAACGACATCGCCGCCCGGCGCGGCCAGTCACTCGCCCAGCTGGCGATCTCCTGGGTGCTGCGGGACCCGCGGATGACCTCCGCGCTGATCGGCGCCTCCAGCGTGCAGCAGCTTGAGGAGAACGTCGCGGCGCTGGCGGGACAGCCGCTGAGCGCGGATGAGTTGAAGGAGATCGACGCCTTCGCCGTGGACACCGAGGGCACCAACATCTGGGCCGGGCGGAGCTGACACAAGGCCGGAGAACAGAAAACGGGCCGGTCCGTGGGGGGGATACGGACCGGCCCGAGGGGGGGTTTCCACCATAACCCTTCGTCAGTGGTGCCGAGTGCCACGCCATGCCGTAACTACGCTCCGAATGCGGCAGACGGCGGGGCTGCCGGTGACCCGGGGCGGAAAGTGCCTGGTGCCGGCCTCGCAGCGGCCTGGAGCCGTACCCCTCAAGGGTGACCCCCGAGCGCGGGCGCCGGATTGACGCAGGGGGCCGTTCCGGCAACTCGTCAGGCCACTGGTTCCTTGGTCTTGTTGGCGGTCTTGTTGGCGACAATCCGCTCCATGAAGATGTCGCCCCACTCGCCGAGCGGCAGCAGAGCGGTGTTGAGCGCCTGCCCGAGCTCGGTGAGGGAGTACTCCACGCGCGGCGGCACCTCCCGGTACACCTCGCGGTGCACGACGCCGTCCGCCTCCAGCTCGCGCAACTGCTGGATGAGCATCTTCTCGCTGACGCCGCTCACATGGCGCTTCAGTTCCCCGAAGCGGTACGTCCCGTCATGCAGCGCCCAGAGAATGAGCGGCTTCCACTTCCCGCCGACGACGTCGACGGCGGCGTCGAGACCGCAGGTGTAGGAAGGCTTGACCTTGGCCACCGCAACTCCTCGGATGCGTCCAACACTTACCTTTTCGCCAGTACATCACTCTACGGGAGTCACGATGAGGACAAGAACTGTCCTAGATGAATCCTGGAGTCGTTCGCATGACGACGCGCAGTGTGACGTGGACCGAAGCAAACGCCCGCCGGCTGGTGCGCCAGGGACTGGCCGCCCCCGCGGGGAGCTCCCCCGCCGGGATCGCCGCCGCCATGCTCGGCGCGCATGCGCAGGTGCTGTCCGCCGCCGAGCTGTCCCTCGCGCTGCGGCTGGACGGCGGCCGGACACGGGCCGATGTTCGCGAGGCGCTGTGGACGGACGGCAGCCTGGTGAAGACATACGGACCCCGCGGCACCGTCCATCTGCTGGCCGCGGTCGATCTGCCGCTGTGGACCGGGGCGCTGTCCGCGATCCCGGCCGGGGGGAGTCCGATGCCCGCAGACGTACGGATGACGGCCGAGCAGACCGACAAGGTCGTCGCGGCCATCGGGGACGCACTCGCCGGTGCCGAGCTGACGATCGACGAGCTGACGGACGCGATCGTGGCGCGCACCGGGCCCTGGGCCGGGGACAGGGTGATGGACGCCTTCCAGGACAAGTGGCCGCGCTGGCGGCAGGTGACGCACACGGCCGCGCACCGCGGGGTGCTTGCCTTCGGACCCAACCGCGGCCGCAAAGTGACGTACACCAGCCCCGGCGTGACCCCCATGGAGTCAGCCGCCGCGCTCTCGGATCTCGTACGACGCTATCACGCCTACGGGCCCGCAACACCGCAGCACTTCGCCACCTGGCTAGCTGCGCCCAGAAGTTGGGCCATCGAGCTGTTCACAACGCTGGCGGGCGATGGAGCGATCGAGGAAGTGGCGTTCGAGGGCGACCCGGCCTGGGTGGCGGCCGGTGACACCGGCTTCCCCGACGCGCCCGCGCGGGGTGTGCGGCTACTGCCGTACTTCGACGCGTACGCCATCGCCTCGCAGCCGCGCGAGCTGCTCTTCCCCGGCGCCGCGTACGAGCGGGCGCTGGCAGGCGGAGGGCGGGGAACTACCCCGTGGTGCTCGTCGACGGGACCGTCGCCGGGGTGTGGCACCAGCGGCGCTCCGGACGGCGGATCGCGGTGACGGTGGAGCCGATCGGGAAGACGCTCCGCGCCGCGCCGCGCCGAGAGCTCGAAGAGCAGGTGGAGCGGGTCGGCGAAGTCCTCGAAGAGCGGGCCGAGTTGACGGTGGGGAAGGTCACGGTCGGGGCGCATGCCTGAGGCGTAGCAGGGTGACGCCGTCGCGCCGGGCGATGCGCTCGTACCCGTACTTCCGCTGCGCGGCTTCCAGTTCGGCAGCCTGCTGTTCGGGCGGGTAGGGCCAGTGGCCCGTCTTGTACGGCCAGGCCTCGGGCGCCCTGCTGTCATGGATGATCCACTCGGCGGTCGGGCGGGGCAGCTGCTTCCTGTCGTACTCATAGAGCCGCGAGTCGACCGGGAAGGTCGGGAAGAGGACGACCTCGCAGCGCGAAGTGAGCTGCGGAGCGAGCCGGTTGGAGGCGGCGACGGTCGCGCCGTCGGGGATCCGGTCGAGCAGCGAACGGGCCGCCTCGATGTGTGGCGTCGTGCGCCAGGTGGCGCGCTGGGCCAGCTGGGCGAGCGGGAACGACGGCAGCATGACGGCGGTGACGGCCAGGACGGTGGCGAGCGAGGCACGGATCTGGCGGGTGGCCAGCGGATGGTCGGAGCCGCGCCACTGTCGCAGGGAGTCGATGAGGCCGGCGAAGACGATCGGCATCAGTACGGCGCTGTAGTGGAAGGAGGTGCCCCAGTGGAAACCGTTCTGCGACAGCATGCGCCAGGCGAGCGTGGGCAGGGCCAGGAGCGCGAGCGGCGAGCGCAGCGCGAGCAGCGCGGACGGGGCGAAGACCAGGATCACGGTCATGGCCTTGATGTCGGGGCGCAGCGCGTCGAGCGGTGCGAAGGCGAGGGTGCTGAGCAGTGAGCTGTGCGCGCCCTCGGCGAGGAGACCGCCGTGTGCGTACCCGCCCGCGGAATTGAAGGCGGGCAGCAGCAGCTTGATCTCGACGGCCGATGCGAGCAGACCGGCCACCGCGGTGACGATGCCGAGGCGGCGCGGGCCCTTCCAGGCGACGTAACAGCCAAGGGCGGCGAGGGTCAGCCCGAGGTCCTCCTTGACCAGGACCAGTGGGGCGGCCCAGGCGACGGCCGGCCCCCAGCGCCGCCGGCCAAGCGCCTCCAGGGCGAAGGCGAGCAGCGGCACGGCAAACGCGACCTCGTGGAAGTCGAAGGCGGCGGCCGATGCGATGCCCCAGCTCAGGCCGTAGCCGAGGGCGACGGCATGCGCAGAGCGCCGGCCGAGCACCCGCAGGGCCCAGCGCACGAGCGGCACGGCGGCGAGGGCGAGGAGCGCGGACTGGGCGACAAGAAGACAGACGGGGGACGGCCAGACGCGGTAAAGGGGGGCGAGGACGGCGAGCGCGGGGTGGAAGTGGTCGCCGAGCAGATTGAACTGCTCGCCGCGCAACGGGACGACGGGCGGACGCAGTTGGGAGTAGGAGCGGACGGCCTGGTCGAAGATGCCGAGGTCGAAGCCGGTGGTGCGGAGCAGCGTATGACGGCGTACGGAGACGGTGGCGTAGAGCAGAAAGAACGCCGCCGCCCAGCTCCAGGGGAGCAGGGCGGCGGGGAAGCGGGCAGTGGGGCGGTATCCGGGCTCCGGGAAGGGGGCGGGAACGAGGGAGCGCAGCAGTCCACGCCGAGTCGCCGCATTGTCAGAAAATGTCCGCATGTGTCCAGATGCTAGACGGGCCTGCCGGTGCTGGACGGGCTTGACCGCCCCGATGTCGCCAAGCGCACTGCGTCACCGAGCACCCTCTGACCGCCCGTCGCGTTTTTCAGACGGCGGACAGGACTGAAGATCAAGACGCGACGTGGCGGCAGAACGGTCCGGACCTGAGCTTGGTGGGCGGTGGCCCGGCCCTCTCTGCGAGGTCAGCTCAGCAGTTGGTTCTGCAGCACGACCGTCTGGTGGAAGGGGACCGCGTGGGCCTTGCCCTTCCGGGACTGGACGATCAGGGCGAGGGTGTCGCCCGCGACGACATAGGCCTGGCGGGTCTCTTCCGCGCCTGCGGGCGGGTTCTCCAGGTAGACGTACGTCGCGGTCGGCAGGTCGCTGCCCGAGGTGTCCCAGTCGGGGTCGAGCTTGAACTCGGCCGTGCCGGCCAGCGTGGCTCCGGGCGTCGCGCCGATACCGATCTCATCGTCCTTGAACGAGTCCGCAGAAGCGGCCGAGTCGAACTGAAGTAGATACACCCGGGAAGCCGTGCCGTCGGGCATGGTCCAGCCGCGGGCCGCGATGTGCCGGACCGCGTAGTCCTTGAGCGCGAGCTCAAGGTCGGCCCGCTTCCCCTCCTCGTACTCGGCGGTGAACTGCTTCGACGTCACCCAACCGCCGTTGAGCTTCTTGTCGACGGTCGCCGTCGCCGGCGCGGGCAGCAGGAGTTTCCGCTCGTCGGCGTAATGGATCTCTTCCCTGTTCCCTTCGGTGAAGGGGCGCGGGGTGTCCTTCGGGAGCGCGGGCAGCGACAGCTTCGGATAGTCCCAGCGGCCGTCGCTCTCGGTGGCGAGTCCCGGGACGTCCCTGCGCTCCGTCGACGTGATGCCCGCGGCGGTCCCTGCGCCGAGGCTGCCGCAGACGAGCACCGCGACGGTCCAGCGGATCACAGCCCGCAGGACCCGGCGGTCGCGTACGGGGACGGGGGCAGCGGGGGCTGCGGGGGCTTCCGGGCCGGCGGGCTCAGCGGGAACGGCGGGTGGCGCCTCCGGCATCGGGGGCACGGGTGCCGTTTCCGTGGTCGGCTCGGTCATACGTACTCCCCAGGGGACGCGATGTGGTCGAGCTGCTTCTTCACCAGCTCGGCGACGGCGGACTTGTCGAACGGCTTGGTGCCGTACGCGGTGACGCTCACGAACAGCTCGGAGTCGAATGCCGAGCAGGCCATCGCCTCCAGGTCGGACTTGCCCTTGTCCTCCCCGTACGCCTTGCCCTGAGGCAAGAGGAAGCAGGCGGACTTCTTGTGGTCCTTGATCTTCGGGCCCTTGCGGAACTCGAGCAGCTCGGCCAGCTCCGTCCTGAGCTCGAACAGATCGTGGATCCGCTTCTTGTCCTTCATCTGCGTGATCTGCACCTCGACGACGAGGTCGTTCGCGTCCGAGGCGAACGAGCGCAGGGCGATGCCCTTGACGCCCAGCTTGTCGATCCGCTTCTCGAAGTCGCGGCGCTTCTTGCCGGACAGACCGCGGCCTCCCTCCTTGATGAGGGCGACCGCCTCCTTGTCCCCGATCTCGCCGTCGTTTCCGTACGACTCGATGTCCGGGCCGAGGCGGTAGCCGAGCGGCACCGGCAGCAGCAGCTTGCTGAGCGGCGTCGCTGCCCGGCCGCGCCCGGCGTTGCTCGCCGGGTCCTCGGCCGGGTCGTCATCGGCCGGGCCCCATGTGGTGGTCGGGGCGGTGCGGTCGGCGCGGTCGACGGCGAGCCCGGTGTAGGTGAGTCCGCCGGCGACGGCGCCGAGGACGAGCACGGAGGGAAGCACGGTGGCGAGGAGGCGGCGCACGCGGGCGGGCTTGCGTACGGGCGCGACCTCGGACTCCGCGACGGGCTGGGCCACCGGCTCCGGCTCCGGCACGGACTGCGGGGCATCGGCTGCCGCGACCGGCCGGGCGTCAGCTGCCGCGACCGGATGGGCCTGGGGGTCCGGCACGGACTGGGCCTGGGGCTCCGGCACGGACTGGGCCTCGCGCTCCGCGACCGGCTCGGCGAGCTGGTCTTGGGGTGTCCGGTCCTCGTTCACAGGCGCTCCAGCTGTCGCTCGGCCAGGGTGCGGATGTCGTTTTTGCTGATGCGCTTGGTGTCGAAGATGTTGATGTCGACCGTGATGTCGCCGCGCTGGAAGATGGCACGGGCCCGGTAAAGCGGCAGATAACCCGCTTTCTCATGGACCTTGTAGAGGTAGTACCGGCCGTTCCCGCTGCCCTTCAGCGCGTCGCCCTCGTTGCCCGCGCCGTCCTCGGCCTCCGGCATGTAGCCGTGCTGGCCCTCTGCGTGGTCCCTGGCGCCCTCGCCCGAGCGGAACTGGACGAGCCTGACGTTCGTGTTCTTGAACTCGCCCTGCTGCCAGGCGGCCGCAGCGACTCGGCGGATGTCCGACTTCACGAGAGTCTCGAACATGTAGGCCTCGCTCTCGAAGTCGAGGGCGTAGCTCGCCGTGTCCACCCAGCCGTCGTTCACCCACCACATGTCGGCCTTGCGGGCACCCGACGGCTTGTCGAGCAGCAGCTTGCGCAGATCGCCGTCCGTCTTGACCTTGCGGTCCTCGCCGGCGGACAGCGGAGCCGGGCGCTTGTTCTCCGGGAGCGGCTTCACCGGGTACGCCAGATCCGCCTGGCTCAGCGCGGGCAGCGGCGTGGGCTCGCGGTCGGCCTGCACTCCGTAGCCGACGGCCGTACCGCCGACGAGGCCGATGACCGCGGCAGCGGCGACGATCAGCGCGGTGCGGCCACGGCGGCGGGCGGGTCGGCTCACGGGCTCGCCCTCCGCCTCCGGGGCCGGGGCCGGGACCGGGACCGCTGTCGGCACCGGCAACGCCGCGAGCTCCTGCGCGGGCTGCGGCACGGGCTCCAGCGCCTGTGTGTCCTGCGTTTCCAAAGGGTCCCCCCACGAGACCTGAGGCGCGGATTCCGTTATCCGCGCACAGAACTGACACGCTGGAGGCGGGTGGGGTTGTGGCGCGGCACATTACATTTCCGCATAGGACGAAGAAGCGGTCGTATGCGGCGCGGACCATGGGCTTGACGTCCACCACTGGCGGGACATCGCCGTCCCGCAGGATCAGCAAGTCAGGGATGTGCCGGCACGTCTTGCGCGACACATCGGCGCTGAGGAGGACCGGCTGCGCGAAGATGCCCGTCACCTCGCGGGCAAATTCCGCATAGAGCAGTCGTGTCAGCTCGAGCCGCTACTCGTAGATCACAGAACAGGCGACGCCGGCACACCTGCACGTCCAACTTCCCTGTCCCCTGGGCCAGACAGGGGCCACAACACATGGAAGGGGACATCAGAAACCAGACACCACAAGGCCGCCGAGCAGCAGTCCCGCAAGCGCCCCCACGATCATGAAAGGCCCGAACGGGATCGCGGTCTTTCGGCCGGCGCGACGCAGGACGATGAGCCCGAGCCCGTAGACCGAGCCGAGCAGAAAGCCGGCGAAGGCACCGGTGAAGAGCACCGCCCAGCCGTACCAACCGAGGACGACGCCCAGCGAGAGGGCGAGTTTGACGTCGCCGAAGCCCATGCCGTTGGGGTGGATGAGGAAGAGCACGAAGTAGGCGGCGCCGAGGACGAGTCCGCCGAGCAGCGCCGTGGGCCAGGAGCCCGCGGCGCCGGGAAGCAGCGCGGCGAGCCCGAGGAGCGCGGCGGCCGCGGCAGCGAGCGGGAGGGTCAGCTGGTCGGGCAGCCGGTGGACATTGCGGTCGACGAGGGCGAGCAGTACGGCGAAGGGCGTGAGGAGCAGCCAGACGGCGAGCTCGGGGCGCGGTCCGGTGGCGGCGGCGAGGGCGGCGCAGCTGAGGGCGGTGACGAGGGGGACAAGGGGGGCGGGACGCGGTGTGGGCGCTTCGGTGTCGCGGGGTGCCGCGGTCCGGGCCGTCTTCCGGGCCGTCTTGCGGACCGGAACGGCCGCGGCGCAGTCCGCACAACGCGCGCCGCCCAGCCAGCCCCGCGCGGGCCCCGTGAACGCGTGCCCGGCGGGGCAGCTCTCGCGCCACGCCTGCTCAGGCTCGACGGAGAGCCGGTACACGGCGCGCGGGACGAGCAGCCCCGTGGCGGCGCCCCAGAGGGCGGCGACGGCGATCAGCGTGGCGTACACGGCAGCGAGCGTAAGCGGCGCCTGGGGCACGGTCATGGGCCCGGGGGCCCACTTTCGGGCACCAGGGGCCCAGAACCGTAGCGGCCGGCCAACTACCGCTACCGTCTTCGTCCATGAGGAAATGGCGCAATGGGGTGGGCACGATGACCGTCCCGGGACAGGTCGACGCCGCGGACACGGACACGGACACGGCAGTGAAGGTGGAAATCGCCGCGTCGTACAAGGCGAGGCGGCGCGGCCTGCTGGGGCGGGACGGGATCGACGGCGCGATCATGCTCACGCCGTGCAATAGCGTTCACACCTTCCGGATGCGGTTCACGATCGATGTGGCCTATCTGGACAAGGAGTTGAAGGTCGTGGACGTGCGGACGATGGAGCCGGGGCGGCTCGGGATGGTCCGCTTCCGGGGGCGTCATGTGCTGGAGGCGGAGGCCGGCGCCATGGCGGAGTGGGGGCTGCGGCCAGGTGTCCGGGTGGCGATCGAGGCTGCGTCGCACGCGGATTAGTACTGCAACCGGACTCGCCCTTCGGGCTCCGTCGGCGACTCCGCGGTGTCCGGCCAAGAGACGCGAACCGCCTCGCCGGCGCCGCACCAACGGAGCACTACGCCCCGTCATGCAAGGGCGGGTGTCCGACCTACCCTGACCTGCGGCGATTCCCGGAGTGTGGTTGCAGTATTGGCGGCCTTAGGGAAGCTTCCCCGACTGCCTCCGGATGAGCTCAGACGGGACCTCGGGCGTGGTCTCGTCGATGAAGTTGGCCGTGTAGAACGTGACGAGGCTCGCTCCCCGTCGTACGACATAGAACACGAGCGGCACCTTGTCACCTTCGACCGCGCCCGTCACCTGGTAGGCGATCGACTCGTCGCCGGCCTTCGGGGTGGGGAGCTTCTTCGCCTCGGAGTAGGTCGACACCCCGTCCCCGCCGTGAGTGGTGAATCCACCGGCGCAGGCGTCCACGGCAGCTCGTAGGGACGTGATGACCTGCTGTGCTCCCCCGTCCGCGTGGGAGGTGAGAATCAGGGTGACCACGGTCTGGGTCTCCTCGCCCTCCTCTGTCGAGTCGACCGCCGTGCGGTACACGGTGGCGGCGGCAGCGGGCTCAGGCGCTCCGTTGATCACGGCGGCGAGCGGCTCACAGGCAGGCTTGTCCGACTTTTCCGTGCCGGGTCCCTCGCCGCCCTGCATCGGGGTGACGTCGAAGCCTGCCACTTCTCCGCTGACCAGCGCCGCCTTCGTCAGTTCGGCCTTGGTCAGGGTCTTGCCGCTGCTCGGCTTCTCGGGGACGGGCGGCGCGGTGGACTCGGACGGCGGCGAGGCGTCCGTCGCGGGGTCGGACGGGGCCGCGGACGTCTTGGCGGGCTTGCCGTCGCCCTTGCCCTTGTCGTCGCCCTCGCAGGCGGTAGCCGTTACGATCGCGAGCGCGGCGGCGGCAACGGCCGTCACGACGCGCCGCGTGGTACTCCGGGTCCCCGTGCTCATCCCGTTCCCATCTGATCGCGTTTGTGCGTCGCACGCTAGCAACGGTGCTCCCGGCGGCGCATGGGTCCACGGGCCCATTCCTCACGCGCCGTTCGGCGCGCCCGGAACCAGCGTTTCCCGCACGGTGTCACTGCCGTACTCCTCCACCCAGCGGGCCTCGTCCGCCCTGTTGCCCATGCGGATGCCGAACGTCCACGCCGGGTCGAGGAAGAGGGTGTGTCCGCCCTCGAAGTCGAGTGCGAGGCCAATGGTGGTTCCGGCGTCTCCCCCGTACCCGCGCAGTTCCGTGCAGCTCAGCTCGTCCCGTCCGTCGCCGAACAGCTGCTCACCGCACGAGGCCAGGACGACCTCGTCCTCCGCCTCGGCGAGCAGGTCGACATCGGCCCACCCGGCGGCCGTGACCGGGCGGGCGGCCAAGTGGCCGAACTGCCCTTCGGACGCGAGCCGAATCAGGCCCTGGTCCAGTCGCAGCCAGAGGACCAGTGGCTGCGGGCGGAATTCAGGGACGTCGTCGTCCCGGTCGATCCACCCCGGGACGAGGACGTCACGGACACGGCGCCCCGTGAGCATCTCAGCGACCTGCCGCGCCACGCTGCTCATGGGTCAGCCCTTCTTCTTCGGCACCTTTTTGGTGATCTCGATCCCGGTGTCCATGCCCTCGCCGGACTTGAGGGCAGTCCAGAAGTCACCGTTCTCCCTCAGGACGACCGTCACGCCCTTGCCACGATAGATCAGGCCCTCCGGCTCGCCCTTCTTCAGCGTGCCCTTGCCGACAAGTTCGAACGTGCCGTCCTTGATCGCGTTCGCGATGTCCTCCCGGAACCGCGGGCCGTCCTCCTTGAGCTTCTTGTACTTGGTGCCCAGCGCGTCCTCGACGAGCTTCTTGTGGCGCAGGAAGTGGTCCTTGAACTTCTTGGCGTCGCCTTCACCGACATCCGGCTTCCTCGCCGCCTCGACCTCACCGTCCGACATGTCGCAGTCGTTGTTGTGCACGAGGGCATTGGCCCCGCCCACGCCGACGAAGTAGGTGTGCACTCCTTCGACGGCGAGGTCGTGCGTCGTCTGCCGCTGCACATAGTGGCGGGCGGTCAGGACCTGCAGGCTGCTGCCAATGTCCGTACGCAGTCGCGCGCCGCGCCGGATATCGCCGGCGTCCGCCCAGCGGCGCTCGTCGGTGAGCCAGAAGGGGTGCGTGTCCGTGGCCGTGACGAGCGCCGTACCGGACGGAGTCCGCACCGTCAGCCGGGTGAACTCCTTGTCGTCGTACGTCGTGAACGTCCGCGTGACCTGTCGCCCGCCGGCCACCCCTGTCCCAGGGTCGGCCGCCTCCACCCGCATACCCTCGCGTACGGTCTCGATCGGGACCCGGCGCCCGTCAGCGAGGAGGACGAGCGTGCCCGGCAGGAAGCTGTGCCGGACGGGGCAGGTCGTCGGCTTGTCGTCCGGTTTCTTCTCATCCGGTTTCTTCTGGTTGGGGTCGTACTTCTTCTTCGCGTCCTCGAGCGCCTTCTCGGCGTCCTTGACTTTCTTGCGGTTCTTGATCAGCCCCTTGAGGCCGTCGTACAGGTCGCCGCCGTGCTTCTTGAGCTTCTTGACGAGCTCCACGGCCTTTTTCCACTTCCACGGCGCCCCGTACTTCGCGGCCAGCTTGCCGACCGCGCCACCGACCAGACTCAGCAGCACATTGACGAGCGTTTCGGTGCACGCCCCCATGTCGCCCTTGGTGACACAGTCGAGGGCGTCCGTGATGCCGAGCTCATCGGCCAGGATCTTCGCCAGCTCCTTGGCTGCCTCGATCGCCTTGTCCCGGTCCGCCTTTTCCGCGTCCTGCGCATCCTGAAGGTCCTTCAGGGCTTTCTCGTACGCGATCTGTTCCGGTGACTTCGGTGTTCCCGTGTTGTCGTTGACCGGCTGGTCGCCGCCGGGATCGTCGTCACCGGTCGCCCGGTCGTCCTGCGCCTCGGGCTGCCCGCCTCCGCCGCATTCGCCCCCGCCGGTGACGCGGCAGACCTGGTTGCTGATCCCCTCCGCCAGCGTCGGCCCGACGCCGGTACCCACGAGAGCGCCGACGATCGCCGCCACAACAACCACCAGGCCGACGTACTCGATCGCGGTCTGGCCCCGATCGCACCGGTGGCGCTTGCGCAGTCCGAGCAAGCGCGCATCGGTCCGCGGAGTGAGGGCCCGCAGTAACCGGCGGCCCTCTCGGCGTACATCCCCCAGAACAGACATGACGCCACGCTAGGTGTGATCGGGGCACCCGTCATGGGCCCCCGGGCCCAACACCGGGCTCAACTCCCCTACGGCAGCGGGCCTCTCACTGCTGTGATGAACCGACCCGGCCCCGGCAGCATGCCGTCCGCGAGCAGTTCCTGCAGGTACTCGCTCATCCAGGCCTGCCGGTATGTGCCGTCCAGCAGGCCCACCTCCTCCGCCTCCTGCTTCCCGATGAGCCGGAGTCCGCCCGTCTCCACCGTCTCCGCCGCGCCGAACTCGCCGAGGTCGATGCCGGGGAAGTCGAGCTCCGTCCCGTGGTAGATCTCCGGTCCGCCGGGAAACAGCCCGAGCAGCCGCCCGTCGTGCCGCGCTCCGCCTGCCTTGCGGGCGCCCTTCAGCGGGCCACCATGAGCGGCTGAGGCATGGACCGGCGAGGAGTATCATGGACCTGCCACAAGCCACCAGACCATGGGACGCCATCAGAGAATGACATGACTGGCCTCAACCCCCGGAACGGAAACGGCCGTTCCTGGTGGCGCACGGCGCCCCACCCCGGCGATGAATCGTACGGGGAGCGAACGGACGCGCCATGGGCCTCAGGGCCCAAACCCGGACCCAAGTCCCGTCCTTGACGCGCGCCGGTGAGGTCGCAGTAACGCTGAGGGCGGGGTCTGGCGAGCAGTGAGTGCCCCACCGATGGTCAAGCCCGCATACCTGCGGGCTTCAGCGAGGCAGGACAGGGTCAACTTCCTTGCGACGGGCGAGCCACTCAGGCGCGGAGTCAGCCGCTTCCCGGAACCCGCCAAGGCGTTGTCCTGGCCGTGGCGGCCCTGCGGTGCGCGACGAGCGTCCACATACCGAGGCTCAGCAGCAGGAATGTCCCGATACCGATCCCGGTGAAACCGATCGTCCGCATTGCCAGGCTCTCATCGCCTCCCCGAACCGCTTCCTTGTCTGCGTCCGAGATGCCGAATCCGGCCTTGACCGCATCCCCGTCGTACTCGGGTCCCGACTGCTCATCACCCTCGACAGACACGCTCAACGTCATGGGCACGCTTTGGGCGACTTGGCGGTCAAGGGTGAGCTGCACGTAGTACCAGCCGGAGAAGCGCAGGGCACTCACCGCCTCGGGCTTCGCCGCGAATCGATTGGAGAAGGCTACTGGGGCCGTGCCGAGTTCGAGTGCCGACGGCTTGCCGGAATACTGGGTCTGCACACTGTCCGCCAACCCTCGGGCGGTGTTGTAGAGCTCCATCCTGACGCCGTCGACAACAAAGGGCTGCTGGCCAGTCCCGGCATTGGCCATCTCCGCATCGACGAAGAGTTGCTGTCCCCAGCCGACAGGAACCTTGTAGAAGCGGCTCTCGCCAGGGCGGACCTCGTCCTTCCAGGCACCGTCCCCCACTGGTGCCGCATCGTTGAAGCCGGTGCCCCCAGTGACAGGCTTTGCCGCTGACTTCGGCGGCACCGGTGCCTGCGAGCTCCACTTCGTCGGTGCCTCCGGCGCCACCGCATCCGCCTTGAGGCCCGGCTCTGACATGTACTTCAGCTCAATCGGCCACGCTTGGGAGTCGGAGTTGGCCGAGCCGACCCGCTCCACCGTGTAAAGGTATTCCCCTGCACTCTGGCAAGGCCCGTTCGCTTGGATGCGGCGAGTGCCATACCCCGCAATCGGACGGGCCGTGTTGCTTGCGAACACGACGAGATCCCCGGAACTGCATTCCGTGCCGTCTGGGGACTCCAAAGAAACGCGGATTCCGTCCATAAGGCCGACCTTGACCTCAGGGGGCGGCGCGAGCACCGTCGAGACGAAGGCATTGGATTTCGCGTCCAGTTTCACCCTGTAGTACTTCTTGTCGCCCGCAGTGAGGGTATCGGTGTAGGTACCCGGGTCAAGTACCGGCCCGTCGGTGCTTGAGCCCGTACCGTGGACCGGTCTGGAATCCTCGCCCATTCTGTACTCGGGGACGTCGCCGGATGGGTCCTGGGAGGCCGCCCCCGCGACGCTGGGAACCAGCATGAGTACACACAGGGCTGTCATGGCGACGACACCGGCGCCGCTCCTTGCCATCGCTCAGCTCCTCCGGCTTGACGGCGGGGTTCCGCCCTCTGTCGCCACAATGAAGAGAGCGGCCCGCAGTCTTCCACGGGTCACTCCGTCGGGACCAGGACCGACTCTCAGTTGCCGGCTCCGCGCGGGAAGGAAATCTCGACCCGGCGGTTCTTCTTGCGGCCCTCTTCAGTGCTGTTGCTGGCGATGGGGTAGTCCTCGCTGTATCCACGGATCTCGAACGTCATACCCGGATCGAGAGTCGTGGCCAGCTGCTGCTGTACGGCATCGGCGCGCTGCTTGGACAGCGCCTTGCCGTGCTCGTACGAGCCGAGGTTGTCGGTGAAGCCGAAGACCCGGATCTTCTTCGCCCCCTGCTTGTTGATCTCGTCGGCGATGGCCTTGATACGGGCGTTCGCCTTGGCGTTCAGCTCAGCGCTGTCCTTGCCGAAGAGGACCTCGGCTTGGAGCGCGAACGTGATGTCAATGTTGGTGTCCTCGCGGCGTTCCTCGCCGCCCAAGTCTTCGACAACCGACTTGATGTCGAGGACCTTGGCTGGCGCCAAGGTCGCGCCGTCGACCATCTTGAGCCCCGGGGAGCTCCCGTCGACTTCCACGGGTGGCGCAGCGCCCGTTGTGGAGCCGGGCGGGTCGTCGGCGAACGCGGTGCCCGCAGTCGCGGCGGTGAGCGTCGATGCTCCGATGAGCGCAGCCGTCAGGATGGCCACGGAGCGGCGGCGGGACTTGAGGACGAGATGAGTTGTCGTCATGGTGGCACTCACTTGGTCAGCTTGATGATCGCTGGCCCGAACGTCGGCAGTGAAAAGGAAACCTCCGCCGTGTTTGCCGGAGGCGCGGGAAACTGAACGAAGACCTCTTCGCTGGCGTCGGCTTGGAGGCTCGACAGCCCGCTCGTAGCCAGCGGACGACCCTCGGTGTCACGCAACACGTAGTACCGCTTCTTGCCGACTGGATCCACGAGAGTGGCGCCGCCCAGCGAGGTGCCGTGCTTAACAATCTCGGTCTCATTGCCGCTGAGCTGGGGCGGGAGGAAGACGGCCTTGTCCGATGTGTTCTTGAGCTGGCCGTTGACGGTGAGGAAGCCGCCAGCGTCGCGCTCGGCGGAGTTCAGGGTGAGTTCCAGCCCGGATTGCCCCTTGAGCAAAGCCAGAGTCTCCTGGGGTTCACCCGACTGCTTCCCCTTGTCGGTTCCGCTGCTCTCGGAGGCGGCAGGTGTCGTCCCGGAGGCCTCCTTTTTCGGCTTCTCATCCCCACCGCAACCGGCCACGGCAAGGGCCAAGCAGGCCGCGATCGCGGCTGCGGCCGTCCTCCTCCGTGCCTTCGTCGTGTATCGAATGCTCATGAACAGTGCGTCCTTTGTTCGTCGTTCGCTTGTCAGTCGGCGAGGCGGACAATGAAGAGATCCGCAGCGCTGGGGAGTTTGGGGTTCTTCGGATCGATCGTCCAGGGAACTCCGTCGCACGAGAGGCCGAGGATCGGCTTCTCGTCCTCGGCATCGTCGTTCTCCTTCGGATCCGGCTTGCCGGTCTCCTCCGGCGTTGGTTCGGGCTTGGGCTTGGGCGCTTCGAAGCTACAGCGGGGCTTGATCACGGCAGTAGCTCTCGCTATGGCATGCCGGCCTTCGGTCCCCGGGATCACAGACTCGCCAACCGTCCCAATGGTCCGCACCTTGACCGTGAACCCTTCCTCACCGTTGACGAGGCGCCCGCAGTCATTCAACTCCACTATCTCTGCGCCATTCCTGGCCGCGAAGTCCTCGGCCTTCCTGCACGCCGCGCCCTCGAGGAACCTCCGCCCGTCGAGGTAATGAGCCCACTCGAGAGGATTGAGGATGACCTTGAGCCACCCTGCCCGGAGCTGCTCCCTCGCATCCTGGGCAGCCGCCAATGCCGCCGCATCCGCTGCCGTCTGGGCGCCGTTACGCGTTGCAGCCGCCTGCCCCACTGCAAAGTAAGCGAACGCGAGAAAGAGCAGGCCCGCCACCACCGTGATGTAGATGGGGAAGGCCTGCCCTGAATCGCTCCTGCGACGAAGCATCAAGGCTTCTTCGGAGCACCACCCGTAAGCTCGGTGATCTTGGTTCCGATGGCGCCCGCGATCGACTGGCCGATCGTCGTGCCCGATACCGCCACTACGATCGCCACGACCACCACGATGATGCCCAGGTACTCGACCGCGGTCTGGCCCCGGTCGTTCGCCTGCTGGCGCTCCTTGACCCGCGTGACGGCCGTGTTCGCCCAGCTGCCGACGTACACCTTGGTGTTGATCGCGGACTTCAGCATCACGTTGCCCATGGTGTTCCCCTCCAGGTTCGGCCGACCGCTGGCCCGCCGACGCGTAAGTCTCTGTGGTGTCTCCCGCAACTCCGGCTTCCTCCTGGCCGGTGGCGCTTTCGACACGAGAAACGTACGCCGGAGCAACCGGCCCACTACAGGGTCCCAGGGCCCACTCCAGGGCCCAAAACGAGGATTGGGCCCTTCCCGTTCCGGCGTGGGTCCTTCGGCCCATGCCCCGCTTCCCCCGCTCAGTCATGACCGCCGAGCCCCTTCCCGTTTCCCCCGTTGCCCGTGCCACGGACCGTGCCGAGCCACACCGCCACCGCTTCGCTGCGACTCGTACTGTGCAGCTTCGCGAAGATACGATTGATGTGGTTCTTGACGGTCTTCTCACTGATGAAGCAGGTGGCGGCGATCTGCTGATTGCTCATACCCGACGCGATCAGGTCCATCACCTCCGCCTCCCTCGAACTGAGCCCGAACTCCGCCCTGTTGCGAAGCTGCCCGGACCACCCTGCCACAGCTCGTTGCTTTTGCGAAGAGGACTGGCCAGGATTTGGTGGACCTGACACATCGGGTACAGCCTGCTGAGGCGATCCAGAGGGCCAGGACTGTGGCGGTTGGGGCGGTACGCCATGCGCAGTAGGAACCTGTTGGTACGGAGCGGCCAGCGCCTGGTCGCCGCCTGAATGCGGCAGCGTTGAGGCATAGGACTGCCCCAGGCCTTCCGGGAGCGACTGCTCCTGCACTCCGTCCCGCACCTGGGCGAGGAGCGCGCTCGCGGCCGTCGCGGTGAAGGGGGCGCGACCCTCCTTTATATCCCGTATCGCGCCCACGAGTTGCTCCGCTGTGAACTCCCCATGCACCAGGTACCCGCCCGCACCGAGACGCAGTGCCTCGCGGACGATCTCGCTCTCCCGGCTGTAGGTCAGCATCACCACCGGCGCGACCTGAACCAGGTACGGCAGTACGGAAATGCCGTCCACCCCGGGCATTCGGACATCGAGCAGAACAACATCCGGCTGGTGGTGTTGTGCCATCTCGTAGGCCTGGCGGCCGTCGGCGGCCTCGGCGACGACCTCGATGTCGGCGCGGCCGGTGAGCAGAACGGAGAGTCCCGCCCGTACCACCGGATTGTCGTCGGCAACCACGACTCTGAGGGCAGCCGTGGTGAAGGGGGCCTGGGAAGGATCGGGGAACGCAGCGGCCGGCGGGGGAAGGGGAACCTGCGCAGGGGTGTGCTCGGAGCGGAGCGGAGCGGTGTGTGAGGACGTGTGCTGAGACACGTGCGACGACACCGAGTGCTGACCTGAGGTGCGGGACGATTCATCCGGCATGGTGCGGCCTCCTCTCGGAAGGCGTGGGGGACGAGGTCAGTGCGTAAGCGGTAGTGGTGGCGGTACTGCACCGGGCGCCGGCAGGGCCTCGACCGGGAAATCGAGGCGGACTTCGGTGCCGGAGGTGGCACGGCCCTTCCCGATGCGGATACGGGCGCCGATGCCGGCCGCCCGCTCGACCATGCCGACGAGCCCGAAATGACCAGACCGGCGCAGTTCATCGAGGGTGGTACCTGGCGGCAGACCGCGCCCGTCGTCCTGCACGCTGACCCGCAGCAGGCCCGCCACTATGCCGGTCTCGACGGTCACATGCGCAGCGTGGGCGTGGCGGTGGGTGTTCTCCAGGGCTTCCGAGGCCACTGTCAGCAATTGCCGGGCCACCGCATGGGGAATGGCCGGGACAACCTGGGAGCCGATCGCCCGGAAGTCGGCGGAGATCCCCGTCCGGCGGGCGAAGTCGGAGACCCTGGCGGACAGTTCATCGACGAGCAGCACGCCCGTTGTGTCGATATCGCCCTCACGACGCAGATCCGCGAGCAGCTCCCGCGACTCGGACGCGGCGCGGCGGGCAGAGCGGGCGACAATCTCGGCTTGGTGCTTCACCGTGAGCGGATCCATCCGGTCCACGGAGGAGGCGAGTCCGTCGGCGGCGAGGGCCAGGCCGTGCAGGGTCTTGGCGACCGAGTCGTGCATCTCGCGTGCCAGTCGGGTCCGTTCACCGTCGACTGCTTGCGTGACGGCGAGCCGCGCCCGTACTTCGGTGAGGGCTTGTGTGGCAGTCCCGAAGCGCAGGAGCAGATTACGCAGGGTCACACCCACCGCGCCGGCCACGATGCAGAGCCCGGGCAGCATGGTGGATTCGGCGAGGCTCGCGTCGAGGCGCGGGTCGGCGGCGTACGCCGCGAAGAGGATCAAGGACTGCAGCACCGCGAAGAACGCCGCACCCCGCCAGCTGTAGACAATTCCGGCGAGGAGCGGGGTGCAGACTCCGACATAGGCGAGTGTGCTCTGCGGGCCGGCCGCCACCAGCAGCAGCGATCCGAAAAGGGTGTCCGCGGCGAGTAGCACCGGATACTTCAGCAGCAGCGGGCCGAAGCGCTCCCAGTCCCGGAACAGAACGTAGGAGCCCATGAAGGTGACCAGCACCGCGGCACCGACCAGTTGACTGGCGAGGCCGGGTGCGGCATTCACCAGTGCCGTCGGCGCCGACAGCGCGATCATCGCGAGGCGGAACCCGAAGACCTGACGGCACATGGCCTGGAGCGCGCTGATCTGAATGTTGAGCGCGGGTGCAGGCATGGATGTCGGCTGCGTAGTGTCGCCGGTGCCCAAGTCCCGGGTGCGGACGGGCCACGAGCGGGCAGCAGCGGCTGAAATGCCGTCCTGAGATCCGCCGTTCGCGAAGTTGCGCCGCATCCGCAGCGACCGGGGCACGCGTAACGTCACGACCTGCTCACTCCCCCGTAATGGCACCGAAGTTGGTGCCGCTGCCGAGGAAGAGGCCGGCGCCCAGCAGGATCATGGTTGCCGGGACCATCAGCGAGGTGATCACCATGGTGGCCTTCGGCACCGCCTTCGCGGCCTTGCGGCGGGCGTTCTGCGCATCCGTCCTGCGCATGTCATTGGCGATCTGGATCAGAGTGTCGACGATCGGGGCACCGAGCTCCTCGCCCTGCTGGAGGGCGGTGACGAATTGGGCGACCTGCTCCGAGTCATTGCGCTTGCGCAGCTCCTCGAAGGCCTGACGACGGCTGACACCCATGTCCATCTGCCGCAGGGTGATGCGGAGTTCGTCGGACCAAGGGCCTTCGTACTTTTCCGCCACGCGGTCGAGTGCTTGCCGGAACCCGAGACCGGCGCTGACGACGACGGCAAGCACGTCGAGGAAGTCAGGCAGGGTGCGTTCGATCTGGTCCTTGCGGACCCTGATTGCGGACCAGATACCGACTTCGGTCCAGAAGGCGCCGAAGGCGAAGAGCAGCAGGGCAACGAACACGCTGCCCTTCGACAGCATGACCAGACCACCGAGGCCGCCGAGGAATCCGTAGACCGCGCGACGGGCACCGTACCGGTCGATCGTGAGACCGCCGGGGTTACCGGCGAGGTCGATCTTTCGCCGGACGATGCTGACTCGCTTGGGTCCCATCATGCGCAGCACCGCCGGGGAGTAGCGCATGCCGAGCCGGTCCACGGCCGAGTCCATGGCACCGGTGCGGGTCGAGCCCACTTCCAGGGCAACGGCAAGGTCGCCAGGGAGTTTGGTCTCGGCCCGGTACATCCGGATGCTGTAGAACACTCCGGCCACAGAGAGTCCGAATATCAGTGCAAGCAGCAGGTCCATGGTGCCCCCTGTCAGACGTCGATCTTGGAAAAGCGGCGAATGATGGCGAAGCCCACGGCGTAGAGAGCGAACGCAACGATGACGCAAATCTGGCCGATGCCTGATCCCGTCATCTTGTCGAGCGCACCCGGTTGCATGTTGTCGATGAGGAGCAGTGAGCCCACGCCGATCACAGGGACGGCGTAGGCGGTCATGCTCACCTGCGACAGCTGAGTACGGACTTCCCGACGGGTTTCCTTGCGCTCCTCCAGCGTCTCGGTGAGGTTGCGCAGTGAGCCGACGACCGTACCTCCCGCCTTGTTGGAGAGCACAAGAGTGGTGACCAGAACCACGAGTTCGCGTGAGGGCAGCCGGTCGGCGAGTTCACCCAGCGCGTCGTCGATGGAGTGACCGACCGCCAGCTGGTTGGCCACCTTCTCCAGTTCTTCGCCGGCCGGAGCCTCGAGTTCGTCCGCCGCCATACTGAGCGCCATCCGCAGCGCGAGGCCGGCCTGGGTGGCGTTGGCGAGGATGCGTGACAAGTCGGGCAGTTGGTTGATGAACTTCTCAATACGCTTCTGCCGCTGCCAGTTGAGGAAAGCGACCGCGACGTAGATACCGAGGAGTCCACAGATCGGACCGAAGAACGAGGCGAGCATGGCCTGGCCGATCAACCACAGACCCACCACCGTCGCCGTCATGTAGATGAAGAATTCGCCCGGTGTGATGTCGAGGCCAGTGACGCCGATGCGCAGTTCGAGCTTCTTGCCGAGCTTGGTACGCCGAACCCTCCGGTCCACACCGCGGAATCGTCGTCGGCGACCGACCACGGGTATCTGCCCGGTCTGGGAGAGGCGTTCGACAAGAGCAGCCTGCTGGTCCTTGCCGGAAGAGTAGGCATGCACACCCATGACGCCGAGCGTGCAGCAGATCAGCGTGACACCGATCGTCAGCAGAGCGAGATTGTTCA
Source organism: Streptomyces sp. V1I1 (assembly GCF_030817355.1). Taxonomy (NCBI): domain Bacteria; kingdom Bacillati; phylum Actinomycetota; class Actinomycetes; order Kitasatosporales; family Streptomycetaceae; genus Streptomyces; species Streptomyces sp. V1I1. Next base: position 2,975,821 of record NZ_JAUSZH010000001.1, read on the forward strand.
TGTCCGGCTACCTACTTGGCCTCTCGGGTGGCGAGCTGTTCGTCGGACGAGGCCACACCGAAGGCCTGGGGTATCGGCTGGCCCGCCATGTACATGCGTTCGGCAACGCGTCGTGGGAGCGGGTAGTACTCGAATTGGCCGTAGACCCTTCCGTCTGCGGCCAAGGGCTGGGCGTTGAACCGGCAGACGGTGGCGATCTTGAACTGCTCACGTCCGTTCGAGGCCAGAATGGCGATCTCGGTGATCTTGCGGGAGCCATCGGCATTACGGGCCAGCTGGACAATGGCATCAAGAGCACTGTTGATCTGGTCCTGGAGCGCCTCGAAGGGGACCTTCACCTCGGACATGGACGCCAGCGTCTGCAAGCGCATCAGCGCGTCCTCGGCCGTGTTGGCGTGGACCGTCGCAAGCGAGCCGTCGTGACCGGTGGACATCGCCTGGAGCATGTCGAGGGTCTCGCCGCCGCGGACCTCACCGACGATGATGCGGTCGGGCCGCATACGCAGTGAGTTGCGGACCAGGTCGCGGATGGTGACCTGCCCCTTGCCCTCGACGTTCGGGGGGCGGGTCTCCAGCCGGATGACATGGGATTGCTGGAGCTGGAGCTCCGCGGAGTCCTCGATTGTGATGACACGCTCACCCTCGGGGATCAGCCCTGAGAGCGCGTTGAGCAGAGTGGTCTTGCCCGTACCGGTCGCACCCGAGACGATCACATTGAACTTGGCCTGTACGAGGCTGGAGAGCAGGAGCAGCATGGGCTCGTCCAGCGAGCCGAGGCCGATCAACTCGCGCAGAGTGTAGGCCCGCGGGAAGCGCCGAATGGTAAGCGTCGCGCCTGTCAGCGACAGCGGCGGGATGATGACGTTCACACGCTCGCCGGACGGCAGACGGGCGTCGACCATCGGATTCGACTCGTCCACGCGCCTGTTGACGGTTGACACGATGCGCTCGATCGTCTGCATCAGCTGCTCGTTGGAGGCGAAGCGAAGCGGGAGCTGTTCAACCCGGCCGGCCCGCTCGACGAAGATCTGATCGGGACCGTTGACCATGATCTCGGTGATGGAGGCGTCTTCGAGGAGAGGCTCGAGGACCCCGAGCCCGAGGGCTTCGTCGACGACCCGGCGGATCAGCTGGGCACGCTCCACCGTGGAGAGGACCGGGCCCTCCCGGCTGATGATGTGCCCGAGCACGCGCTCCAGCCTGGCCCGGCGCTCGGTGGCGGCGAGCGCGGACATCTCGGCGAGGTCGATCTCCTCGAGCAGCTTGGAGCGGTACGTGGCGACCAAATGGCCGTCCTCCCGCCCCCCGCCGTTCTCCTCAGGGGCGCTGATGCGTGCCCGCAGGCTCATGGATCCGTGCTCCTCAGTTTCGTACTTCGGGTGCTTCAGCCGACGGGCATGGTGGCGGACTTCACCACGTCACCGAAGTCCCAGCCGGGGACGACCGACGGGATGTGCACTCTCACCGTCGCCTCGGCCTCGTCATCGAACAGGGCGGGGTCGATGTGGGTGCGTCGGTCATTGGCCAGCCAGTCACTCATGGCCGCTCTGCCCGCCTGCTGCGGAGTCGAGCGGGCATTGTCGTCCGCCGCGGCACGCGCGGCAGCGCGTGCCGCGGTACCGGCCTGCTGTGCCGTGTACGCCGCCAGGCCCAACTGGGCGCCCGCGACCGCCAACAACAGGAGGATGGGGAGGAACCCAAGGTATTCGATCGCAACCTGGCCGCGGTCCTTGCCGCGCCTCCTTGCCTCTGTTCCCCCGAACATGTGTCAGTACCTCTCTTCCAGAACGGCACCGGCGTCGGCCACCACCGGGAACGGGAAGTCGATGCTTCCGGGGAACAGCACCGGGACCTGAAGCGTCACCTTGGCCGTCACCATGCCCTCTTCCGCATGCGTGTCACAGTCGGCCACGTCACCTGTCATCCAGGCACCGTCGAGCCTGGCGCGCGCGGCTCTCTCGCACTCCGCCTGGCGATACTCAAGTTGAGTCACGGCCGCCGTCCGAGCGGCCTCGTCCGCGGCGTTCCCGGCGAGCGTGTAGGTATAGCCGACCAGAACGAACTGCCACAGCAGAACCAAGGTCAACAGGATGACCGGCACCATGCCCAGAAACTCGATGGACACCTGACCGCGATCCTGTCCGCAGCCCGTTCGGGTGTTGCCCGTTCGTGCTTCCGGACGCAGCATTGTTCAGCCCTCCCCCTCGCCCTTCCGTGACGTGTTGTGCGCGTTTTCGGCGCCCAGCGTCCCGCGACGGCGGCGCGGACCCACGGATCCACGATCGTTGCGGAACTTACCGGCTTTCTCGGCCCCCTCGGGGGCCTTCACGATTCCCAGCTCTCCCGCCAGCCCCCACAGAGCCTGCTTGACGACACTCTTGCTCTCCAGGTCCTGCATGCGGCCGGCGTCCACCACGGCCTGCAACTCCTTGAAGTTCGCAGGCACCGCGACGCGCGCGACGCGAGTTCCGGTGATGCGCTCAATCAACGGGGGCTGGATCTCGGTGCTCCGGGAGTAGCGGTTGACCACGGTCGTGGTCTCCTCCGCCTTGCGGATCTGCAGCCGCTCCCACAGCCGCACGGTGCGCTTGGCGGCACGCACCGCCACCACGTCCGGGGTGGTGATCAGCAGCGCTACGTCCGCCATCTCAATGGCTGCGGCGTTGGCACCGTTCATCTGGGTGCCGCAGTCGACGACGACTACCTCGTAACGATTGCGCAGGGCACTGACGATCTGTCGCGCTGCCCTGTCACTGACCTCTTCGCCCCGCTCGCCCTCACCAGGGGCGAGCAGCAGGGCCATACCGGTCTGGTGGCTGAAGACGGCGTCCTGCAGCACGCGGGGCGAGATGTCGGTGATCGCGGCCAGGTCGGCGATCGACCTGCGGAACTGGACGTCGAGGTACGACGCGATGTCCCCTGTCTGCAGATCCATGTCGACAAGCGCGGCACTCTTGCCTGAGGCCTGTGCCGCGAGCGCCAGTTGGACAGCCGTGACCGTTGTGCCGACACCCCCCTTCGCGCCGGTGACCGCGACCACGGTGCCACCGGGTCCGGTGAAGACGTCCCCGCTTGCTCCCAGGTGGCGCCGCACTCCGATCGACCACTGGGCCGCTGCCTGGACCCGGGCCGTCAGTTCCTCGTACGACAGCGGCAGCCCTATCAGGCCTCGCGCGCCGGAGTCCATCGCCGCCGAAAACAGTCCAGGACTGGCGTCCGCGGTGATCAGTACGACGCCGACCGCGGGAAAGCGGAGGGCGACCTCCCGGATCAACTCCAGCGCCGGCACCGGCCCGATCCGCTCATGTACCAGTACAACCTCGGGCAGCTCGTCGAGTGACTCCCCCGCCAGGCGGGCGAGGGTGTCGAGCAGCGAGGTCGAGTCACCTACCGGTGCGGCGGGTTCCGCATCGGGGAGCTGGCTGAGCAGCGTCGTGATGGAACGGGCGGCGTCTGCGTCGTTGACGACCGGGAGGATTCTGGTGGTCATCCAAGCCTCACTTGTCCCCGTCGAGGGTGTAGTTGCGCTCGCCCGGACGGATCGTGGTGTCGCTGCCCGGCGCGATGAGGGCGAGGCGTACGTGGTCGGCGAATGACTCCGCGTATGCCACGCGTTGCGCGTCCCTGGTACTCAACGCGAACGTGATCGGCACAGCCTCGGAGGCCTGACGCTGGTCGTCGTTCTTGGGCTCAAGGGCCGTCAGCCTGCCGACGTCGATGACGTGGGCGTTTGCCACGATGATCTTAGACATGGCCGGCTCACCCTCCCTCGCCCCCGCGAAGGTGGCAAAGATGTTCACCGCGGCACCCGGGGTGATCTTGCCCGCAACGCCGGTCGCAGCGTCGATCATGATGGCGATCTCCTGCTCACCGGGCTGGAGAGCAGGGCGCTTCACAATCATGTCGGTCTGTAGCAGGGAGCCTTTGCGGAGCTGGGTGACCGCGATCTTCCCGTCCAACTCGGCGAGATCGGTCACCGCGTTGTCCGAGAGCCAGCGCTTCGGCATCGAGATCTTCTCGAACTGCCCGGAGTTCAGCTGCGTATACGGAGCAACATCGGACTTCACCCGGTACGCCGATGCCTCGGGCCCCACCTTCGAGTTCACATCACTGATCACCGAGAGCACGCCGGCGAATGCACCGAAAGCGCAGAGGACCGACAGGAGCAGGAGTATGACGCCGCGGCGCTGGCGGGAATTCATGGAACGAACAACCTCGTTAGGGACGTAGACGAATCGGGCATGGTACGACTCAGTCGTGCGCGCTTGGTGCTGTCGTGGTCTGCGGTAGCCGGTCCGTTGCGGGTGTTGCGAGTCGAACGGTTCTCGCGTCCGTTGTGGATCTGGTCGACTCCTACGCCCCCCGATGCAGGGGCGCCCCTTGGTTCAGGACACCTGGCGCGTCGGTTTGGTTCTCGTGAGAGGGCAGTGGGGCAGTGCAGAAGCCGCAGCGGTCACCAATGAGCTCCATTCCGCACCAGTGGCACTCCTCCCTCCGCACAGACGACACCAACTGATAGATCACGGAGATGTCCGGCAGATAAGCGGCGAACTCGATCAGCTTGCTGGTCCCCCACCAGCGCGGGGAGTCGGAAGGGAGGGCGGCCTCCTGTACACCTTGCACCTGCCAGGCAGGCGCAAGGCTCGCAATTGGCCAGTCGGACTGCAGCTGGCCCTTGGCCACCAGGAGTTGGGTCCCGAACTCCGGTCCGGCCAGGGAGCCCGTTCCGATTTTGATCAGCTGCGGGTTCGGGTTGGCCAGTACGCCGAACTGGGCTCCCGGCACCCAGGACTTGGCGTGCGACTTGAGGCTGACCGGGACCCGGTCGAGCTTGGCGACCGAATTGAGCAGCGCGCCTGCGTAGATGTAGTGGGACAGCAGCCGCGCGGCGGATGCGATCACTCCCGGACTGAAGTCGCAGATGGAGAGCTGGCGCAGTTGACGGACCAGCACGGCGACGGCGAGCGGCGGCAGGTCCAGCTTGAGAAGGGCGATGCGGTCACTCTCCATCACGGAGCGGATGGTGTGCAGACGCTGCTGGAGGGCGATCGGAACCGAGGACGGATAGACCGCGATGACGTATCCGTGCTGGTCCAGCAGGACCCGCATGTCCATGAGCGCAGATTCCAGCGGCTGCGCCTCGGGTGCCTGTAACACAGCTGCAGTGGGCGTTTGTTGATCAGTCGGTGGCAGCACGAGGTCAGCGCTGGTCACCGCAATCGCTGTCGGCACGTCGAGTTCCCCGTTCACTCCGGCTGCCGTGGTCTCGCAGTACGACAGATCATCACTGCTCTGCCGTACTGCACCAGCACTTTATCCACCCCTTATGGCACGAGAGAACACTCTTCCCGCCACCAGGGCAGCCAACAAGCGCCCTTAGCGGCCAAACCCGGACAAGTACTCGTGAAGGTCCTGTGGCGCAGACCTCCGTGACCGCTGAGGAAATTGAATGCTCGACAAACTCAGGAAGAAGCGGTCCGACGAACCGGTGGGTAACTTACTGTAACTGAGGCGAATTCATGGTTCTCGCTCCTGGCGCTCCTGCCGGCAGATCAAATGGACCACTGAAGCGCCGGTCGAGAGCAGCAGTTCAGGGCGACATTGCTGCTCCAACTGTTCGATTTTGTTCCCGAAGTCGTCGGCTTCCTTCTGAGCAATACCCCGGCGAGTGGACCCACGTCTTCGAGTTCACCGACGGCGTACGCGTGCAGTTCGGGGAGGCGATGGGGATGGCGGACTGCGGCGGCGGCGCGTACAGCACCGGTTGCCGGATCCCGCAGTACACCCGCGCCCTGGGCCCGCCGGGGCCTGTTCGCGGGCAATCGTCTGGGACCGGAATTGGGTCCTGGGGCCCACGCCGGGGCTACCCCTCCCTCCCTATGCTGCTCGCGGCCAGTGGCCGATCGTGCAACTTCGCGCCGGAGAAGGCACGTTGCAAACCAGGGCAGAGCAGAGGGGCGTCGCATGTTTCAGGGGGGTGGCATACTGCCGGCATTCAGGCGGAATGACCGGGGCGCGACCGCAACCGAGTATCTGGGCTCGATCGTTGTCGTCACCGCGATCGTTGTTGCCCTGGGAGGGACCGGCATCGGGCAACAACTCGCCGGCGGGATCAGTGCTCAGATCTGCCGGCTGATGGGCGGCAGCAACTGTGACCCCGGCGCGCCGGGGTCCGGGGACCTGGCCACCGATGCCGACTACGAGCCGCCGCTTTGCCAGATCTCCTCGATCACCGACAAGGCCGGCGCCAAGGCGAAGATCCTCTTCATCGAGTGGGGCCAGGAGTACGGGTTCCAAGAGCAGAGGTTCAAGGCCAACACGGATGTCAACAAGGACGGCAAGGTCGACGACAAGGACGAGCTCGTCTATGTGACCTTCACCGACGCCGCTTCCATCGCCGCCAAGAAGGACTGGAAGCCCGGAGCCAAGGTCGGCAAGTTCGGTGCCGACAAGGTCGAGCTCGGCGTGGGAATCAAGGTGACCAACGGTGACACCTGGGTGTTCGAGAGCGACGACGAGGCCAAGCGGTTCCGCGACGACATCGAGAAGCTCAAGATGTACGACATGCGCCGCAAGTCGCCGGGCGGGGCAGAGGCGAGTGTCGGCGACAGCGTGCTGTACCTGTTCGGGAAGGGCCCGCTCAAGGACGAGGAGGAGACGTACGACCGCGTCAAGAAGGGCCTCGGCGGGGACCGGCAGATCACCTACGGGAAGCTGGGCCTGGAGGCCTCGGCCGCGGGCGGACTGAAACTCTCGGCCGGGGACGAGAAGAAGCTGAGCGCCACGCTCGGTGGCAACTTCAAGTTCACTCCCGATGTGACCTGGACCGACAACAAGTACAAGGGCACCGAGTCGTACACATACTCCTCGTCCATCGAGTACGGCACCAAGGTCGGCTACGAGGCGGGCCCGATCAGCGGCGAGTCCTCTGCGTCCACCACCCAGACCGGCACGATCACCGTCACCCACGACAAGAAGACCGGCAAGCTGATCCGGATCGACATGACGCGGACGGTCGAGAAGGGTGCGACCAAGGACGGTGTCAAGGTCGGCGGCGACAACGGCAAGAAGGACGACGACAAGCGCGGGGGCAGCGGCGGGGTCAAGGGCACCGACGACGAAACGGGCATCGAAGTCGTGACCAACTCGGTCACCTTCGATCCCGGCGCCAAGGGCGACGCCGACCGCGCTGTCGCGGAGAAGTGGCTGGACGGCTACGGCGACAATGCAGCCCCGTTCACCTACATGTTCGACGACCACGCGCCGACCAAGCGCCCGGGCGCCGACGACCCGTTCGGTCAGCTCCTCTTCGACAAGGGCAAGTCCAGCAAGACGGTCTACACGGGGCAGACCGACGCGGCGGAGTACGGATTCGAGCTGAACCTGGGGCTCAGCCTCGGCTTCTCGGTGAGCACCGAGAAGAAGGAGGAGATGCTCAACGACGCTCAGTTCCTGGGTGCCCCCAGGAACGATCAGCGTTCCTATGTTCCGTACAGCTACTGTGCGAAGTAACCCGGCGACAGGAGTATGCACAGATGATGACGACCACTGTCAGGCGCGCCGCCGCTGCGCTGGGCGCGGGGATCTTCGCGAGCGCGATCCTCACGGGCTGCGGTAGTGAAGACTCCGCAGCGAGCACCGTTCCCGAGGGCTGGAAGACGCTGAAGACCTCGAGCGTCAGCGTTTCCTATCCCCGAGGCTTCACCGAGCAGGGCGACGCCGAGCGCAGCAGGTTCAACGCGGCGGCGGCCACCCTCACCGAGGCCGGCAAGGCCGTCGGCATGATCACCGTGCAGCTCGACTTCACCAATGCGGACTCCGCTGAAGAGGCAGCCATCGGCGCCAAGGCCGGTGTCCAGCTCGGCTCCACGCTCAAGGGGCAGCAGGACGTCAAGATCGCCGGCACCGACGATGCCAAGCGCATCGACTTCGAGTTCAGCTCGACGGGGGAGGCCAACACCCCGCCCAAGGGCACGCGGATCGGCGGCGTCATCGTGACCGGCCTGGACTCCAAGGACAAGACCTTCGCGGTCCGCATCGACGCCCAGAAAGGCAAGCTCGACGACGCCGACCTGAAGAAGATCATCGACTCGGTCGAGGTGCGCTAGGCATGCAGGTCCCCGGCGGCGAGTACCTCGTCTTCGGTCTTCTGACCGTTCTCTTCGGCAGCCTGACGGTGAAGTACGTCCGCCGACTGGCAACGCTGGCCCGGACGCTGCGCCGTGGTGCGCGGACGGCGGGCGAGTGCGTACGAGTCGAGACCGAGCCGTACAACCGCTCGGACGCCAAGCGCCACTTCTTCGCCTTCCGCACGGCCGACGGCACTGAGGTGGAGTTCGAGGACCTCGCGGGCTGGGGCATGAAGACCGGGAGTCCCGTCACGGTCACCTACGACCCGGAGAACCCCCGGAAGACCGCGACCATCGCGGGCCGTGGCAGCTGGTCGCCGGTTCTGCAGTGCACAGCACTGATGGCCGGGTGCGGTATGGCGACGATCGGATTCACCACGGTTCTTCTCTTCAACGTCTTCGGAGGTCAGTGATGACGCGCTACGGCTATCCGGGCGCACCCGCCGGCCGGGACGAGGGCAGTAGCGCCGGCCTGTTCGCCATGATGCGGTCCTGGGCCGCCGGGATCATCGTGCTGGCCGTGACCTCGTACCTGCATGTCACTTACATCCAAGGCGCCTTCGCTTCAACCGACGAGCCGGAGAGTTTTGGCGGCGAACTGCTGCTCAGTCATCTGCCGAACGCCGTGGCCATCGCGCTCGCGGTCTGGGCCGCGGCCCGAATCCACCCCAAGCCCTACCGGGATTCGCGGGCACGGCACCTCATTGCCGCCCTCCTGGTGCCTGTCACCGCCCAGCTCGTGACGTACGCCCTCGCCTTGACGACTCCCTGGATCAGCCTCACCGCCCTGGCGGTCTTCCTGTCGGTTGCCGTGCTTGCCGTCGGCTGCACGATCGGGCTCTGCGCCGACCGGCTGCAGAGCGGCAACTGACCCGCGCTACAGCGCCGTCAGCACCTTCGGGGTGCCGGCGGCGCTGTTTTGCGTATCAAGACTGCCAGAGGACTTGACAACCGTATTGGTCTGGACCAGTTTGTACGCCCAGCGGTGGCCACCGTTCCCATTCCCCCTCCACACCCCCAACTCCCCCACCGGAGGCAGCAAGTGGACCGCACCACACGCTCACGGAGATGGCTCGGCGGAGCGCTGGCGCTCGCCGTCGGGACCGGTCTCACCCTCATGGGCACCACAGGGACCGCGCAGGCCGCCGACGTCAATGTCGCCAAGAACGCCGGCTTCGAGTCCGGGCTCACCAACTGGACCTGTTCCGGGGGCAGCGGCGCCACCATCTCCTCCCCCGTGCACGGCGGTGCCTCCGCCCTCAAGGCAACCCCCGCCGGGCAGGACAACGCCAAGTGCACGCAGACCGTGGCCGTCAAGCCCAACTCGACGTACACGCTCAGCGCCTGGGTGCAGGGCGGCTACACCTACCTCGGCGCCACCGGCACCGGCACCACCGACGTCTCCACCTGGACGCCGGACTCCTCCGGCTGGAAGCAGCTGACCACCCGCTTCACCACGGGCGCGAGCACCACCTCCGTCACCGTGTACACGCACGGCTGGTACGGCCAGGCCGCGTACTACGCCGACGATGTGAGCGTCTTCGGTCCGGACGGTGGCGGCGGCGGTGACCCCGACCCGGTGGTGCCGCCCACGCCCGCCGGGCTGAGCGCCGGGGCCGTGACCTCGTCGTCCGTGGCCCTGTCCTGGAGCCCGGTGTCGGGCGCGACGGGCTACAACCTCTACCAGAACGGCGCCAAGGTGCAGTCGGTGACCGGGGCCTCGGCCACCGCGACCGGGCTGAGCGCCTCCACCTCGTACCAGTTCCAGGTGACCGCGACCAACGCGGCCGGTGAGTCCGCGAAGTCCGCGGCGGTGACCGGTACCACCTCGGGCACCGGCGGCGGGGGCGGAGGGACTGTGCCCAAGCACGCGGTGACCGGCTACTGGCAGAACTTCAACAACGGCGCCACCGTCCAGAAGATCAGCGACGTGCCCGCCAACTACGACATCATCGCGGTCTCCTTCGCCGACGCGACCGGCACACCGGGCGGCGTCACCTTCAACCTCGACTCGGCCGGGCTCGGCGGCTACACCGTCGACCAGTTCAAGGCCGACATCAAGGCCAAGCAGGCCGCCGGCAAGTCCGTGATCGTCTCGATCGGCGGCCAGAACGGCACCGTGACGATCAACGACTCGGCCTCCGCCACCAACTTCGCCAACTCCGTCTACTCACTGATGCAAACCTACGGCTTCGACGGCGTCGACATCGACCTGGAGAACGGCCTCAACGCCACCTATATGACGCAGGCGCTCAGGTCCCTCTCGTCGAAGGCGGGCTCGAATCTCGTCATCACGATGGCGCCGCAGACCATCGACATGCAGTCGACGTCGAACGAGTACTTCAAGACGGCGCTCAACATCAAGGACATCCTGACCGTCGTCAACATGCAGTACTACAACAGCGGTTCGATGCTCGGCTGCGACGGCAAGGTGTACTCGCAGGGCTCGGTGGACTTCCTCACCGCGCTCGCCTGCATCCAGCTGCAGGGCGGTCTCGCGCCGTCCCAGGTCGGGCTCGGCCTGCCGGCCTCCACCAGCGGCGCGGGCAGCGGCTACGTCTCCCCCACGATCGTGAACAACGCCCTGGACTGCCTGGCCCGGGGCACGAACTGCGGATCGTTCAAGCCGTCCAAGACGTACCCGTCGCTGCGCGGTGCGATGACGTGGTCCACGAACTGGGACGCGAAGTCGGGCAACGCCTGGTCGAACGCGGTGGGACCGCACGTGCACGGCCTCCCGTAGTGCCCCGTAGTACGCCGTAGTACGAGAGTGATTTCAGCAGCGCCGCCGCTCCCCCGGCGGCGCTGCTGAACCGATTGCACATTGCGGGGTGGGTCAGAAGAACCCGGCCCACGGCTGGTCGGCGATCTGCTTCACACACAGCACCAGGAACAGCAGGCCCGCGATGACCAGCATCGCGTTGCTCAGCATGCCGTTGCGCCATTCCCTCGGCGTACGCCCGGAGTTGAGCAGCCAGACCAGTGTCAGCGCCAGGAACGGCATGAAAGCGGCGCCCAGCACTCCGTAGATGATCACCAGTCGGAACGGCTGGCCCTGGAACAGCAGGATCATCGGCGGGAAGGTCAGCCACAGCAGATACGCCCGGAACGGCACCGACTTCTCGCGGGCGCCCGAGGCCACTTCCTCGCCGGTGACGGCCTGTTCACCCGCGCCCGCACGGTCCTTGCGGTAGCGCTCGACGAAGTCCGCGAACATCAGGCTCACGCCGTGCCATACGCCGATCAGCGAGGTGAAGGACGTGGCGAAGAAGCCGATGAGGAACAGCTTCGCGGTCGCGTCGCCGTACTCCTTCTCCAGGATGTCGCCGAGCTGGATCAGGCCCTTGTCGCCGCCGGCGATGGCGACGCCCGCAGAGTGCAGCAGCTCGGCGCCGACGAACAGCATCGCGATGACGAAGATGCCGGTGGTGAGGTACGCGACACGGTTGTCGAAGCGCATCACCTTCATCCATCCGGCGTTGGTCCAGCCCTTGGCGTTGACCCAATATCCGTACGCGGCAAGGGTGATTGTGCCGCCGACGCCGCCGATCAGGCCGAGGGTGTTGAGGATCGAGTCCTTCTCGTCGGGGAGGACCGGCAGCAGTCCGGCGAAGGCGTCGCCGAGGTTCGGCGTGACCCGGATCGCCAGATAGACGGTGACCACGAACATCACGCCGACCAGGACCGTCATGACCTTTTCGAAGACGTCGTACTTGTTGAACCAGACGAAGACCAGGCCGACGACGCCGGTCAGCATCGCCCACCACTTCAGGCCCATGACGTCGGGGAAGAGCGCCTGGAGGGGCAGGCCGCTGGACGACATGGCGGCGGCTCCGTACACGAAGCCCCAGACGACGACGTAGACGACGAAGAACCAGGTGGTCCAGCGGCCGAGGCTGGCCCAGCCGTCGAAGAGCGTGCGCCCGGTGGACAGATGCCAGCGGCCGGCCGCCTCGGCGAGGGAGATCTTGACGACACAGCCGATCACGGCGGCCCACAGGAGTGTGTAGCCGAAGTTGCTGCCGGCGATGAGCGTGGCGACGAGGTCACCCGCTCCGACCCCGGTCGCCGCGACGACGATTCCGGGACCGATGTACTTCCAACTCGACTTGCGTGGAAGAGAGATGGACTCGTCAGTACTGCTGTCGGTGGTGCCTGCCATGAGCTTGGCCGCCTTCCCACTCGCCCCAGGATGTGACTGGGGTCACCAAAGCGGGCTGGAAGAGATCGCGCAAGAGGGTCAGCGGCCCCCGCGCTCTTCGGGCTTGGGCTCCGCCACATATATGCCGATATTTTCCGCGGGCGACGGCATGGCTGAAGGTGGCCCCTTGACCGAGCCATGCCATAGCCCCACGATGTGCGCGAACAACCGAACAACCGATCCCAACAACCGAACAGACCGAACATCAGCCCGAACACCCGCACCACGACATGGCGTCGCAACCTGAACAACCCCCCACACTCCCCACCCAGGAGACAGCATGCGACTTCGCATTCGCGGCAGAAAGACCGTGACCCTCGCGGCCTTGCTGGCGCTCGCAGTAGCCGCCCCCTTCACGGCCGAGGCCGCGTCCCCGGACCCGAAGGCCGCGCCCTCACCGGCCGCCCCCGCCGAGGAGCAGATCCGGCAGTACGAGATCCATGGCGCGGCCGACGCCGCGGCCCGTACCGCACTCGCCGCCACCGGCGTATCGGTGGACGAGGCGGACGCCCACTCGGCCGTCGTCAGCGCCACCGCCACCCAGGCGAAGCGGCTGCGCGCACTCGGCTACCAGATCGAAGCGCTGCCCGCGCCGCCGGCCAGGACCGACGGACGGGCCGTCGAGCCATTCGACTTCCCGTCGGCAGACGCGCGCTATCACAACTACGCCGAGATGAACGCCGAGATCAACCAGCGGATCGCCGCCCACCCGAACATCATCAGCAAGCGCGTCATCGGCAAGAGCTACCAGGGCCGGGACATCATCGCGATCAAGATCAGCGACAACGTCGCGACGGACGAGAACGAGCCCGAGGTGCTCTTCACGCACCACCAGCACGCGCGCGAGCACCTCACCGTCGAGATGGCGCTGTATCTGGTGCGCGAACTCGGCGACGACTACGGCACCGACTCGCGGGTCACCAACGCCGTGAACAACCGTGAGATCTGGATCATCCCGGACGTCAATCCGGACGGCGGCGAGTACGACATCGCCACCGGCTCCTACCGCAGCTGGCGCAAGAACCGCCAGCCCAACTCCGGCTCCTCGGCCATCGGCACGGACCCCAACCGCAACTGGAACTTCAAGTGGGGCTGCTGCAACGGCTCTTCGGGCTCCCCGAGCTCCGAGACGTTCCGCGGCGCGCGGGCCGAGTCCGCGCCCGAGGTCAAGGTGGTCGCCGACTTCACGCGCAGCCGGGTCGTCGGCGGCAAGCAGCAGATCAAGGCGGGCATCGACTTCCACACCTACAGCGAGCTGGTTCTCTGGCCGTACGGCTACACGAACGCCGACACCGCCCCCGGTCTGACCCAGGACGACCGGGACGCCTTCGCCGCGGTCGGCAAGAAGATGGCCGCGAGCAACGGCTACACCCCCGAGCAGTCGAGCGACCTCTACATCACGGACGGTTCGATCGACGACTGGCTGTGGGGTAACCAGAAGATCTTCGCGTACACCTTCGAGATGTACCCGACGGGCTTCGGCGGCGGCGGCTTCTACCCGCCCGACGAGGTGATCGAGCGCGAGACGAACCGCAACCGGGACGCGGTTCTGCAGCTGGTTGAGAACGCCGACTGCATGTACCGCTCGATCGGCAAGGAGCAGCAGTACTGCGCGAGCTGACGGACAGGGGGCGCCCCGGGACAGTGTCGTCCCGGGGCGCCCTTCTGCGTACGTATCCCTGGCGCTAGGGCGTGTTTTAGAAGTCCCTCCCCCAGAGCTTCGCCTGGGAGGTGCCCCCACCCCGCGACGCCTGGCACGCACTCCCCCAGCTACCGCTGGGAGGTGCCCCCACGCGATGTTGTCGGAGTCGCCCAAGTACGTCCAGTACGAGGGCGATCCTCCGCCTTGCGATTGCACGCACCAGACGCCGCGGGGCCCGCCCTTCGGGCGGACGGCGCTACTTCTAAAACACGCCCTAGACCACCAGACTCAGCGCCGCCGCGACCGCGAAGCCCGCGACCGACAGCACCGACTCCAGGACCGTCCACGACTTCAGCGTGTCCCGCTCCGAAATCCCGAAGTACTTCGCCACGATCCAGAAGCCGCCGTCGTTGACGTGCGAGGCGAAGATCGAGCCGGCCGAGATCGCCATGATGACCAGCGCCAGGAAGGCCTGCGAGTGGTCACCGCCCTCGACCAGCGGCAGCACGATGCCGGCCGTGGTGACGATCGCGACCGTCGCCGAGCCCTGGGCCACGCGCAGCACCAGCGAGATCAGATAGGCGAGCACGATGATCGGCAGACCGATGTCGTTGAAGGTGTCGGACAGCGCCTGGGCGACGCCGCTGGCCTTCAGTACGGCGCCGAAGACGCCGCCCGCGCCGACCACGAGCAGGATGTTGCCGACCGGCTTCAGCGATGAGGTCGACACGGTCTCCAGGGACTTGCGGGACCAGCCGCGCCGGAAGCCGAGCAGGTAGTACGCCATCAGCAGCGCGATCGTCAGGGCGACGAAGGGGCTGCCGAAGAACTCGATGACCGAGCGCAGCGTCGAGGGGTCCAGCGCGATGGAGGAGAACGTCGCGGCGAGGATCAGGACGAGCGGCGTGCCGATGATGGTGAGGACCGTGCCGAGGGAGACCGGACGCTCCTGCGCGGTGCGTCCGGCGGCGGTCTGCTCGGCGGCGACGGCGGCCTTCGCGTCCTCCGCGGCCTCCACCATGTCCTGCGGGACCTCGACGAACAGGCGCTTGCCGATCCAGGCGGCGTAGACCCAGGCGGCCAGGACCGCCGGGAGGCCGACGACGATGCCCATCAGGATGACCCAGCCCAGCGAGACATGGAGCAGTCCGGCGGCGGCGACCGGTCCGGGGTGCGGCGGCAGGAAGGCGTGTGTCATCGACAGACCGGCGAGCAGCGGCATCGCGTAGAGGATGATCGACTTGCCGGAGCGCTTGGCGGCGGCGTACACGATCGGCGCGAGGACGAAGATGCCGACGTCGAAGAAGACCGGGATGCCGAAGATCAGTCCGGTGAGGCCCATGGCGAGCGGGGCGCGCTTCTCGCCGAAGAGGTGGAGCAGACGGCCGCTCAACACCTCGGCGCCGCCGGACACTTCGAGTATCGCGCCGAGCATGGTGCCGAGCCCGATGATGATCGCTACGTGCCCGAGGATGCCGCCCATGCCCTGCTCGATGACCGAGACGGCGGCGGACCTCTGGACGGTGCCGAAGAGTTCGGTGACGGAGAGACCGGCGGCGAGGCCGACGGCTATGGAGACGGCGAGCAGCGCGACGAACGGCTGCAGCCTGACCTTGATGATCAGGAAGAGGAGGAGCGCGATGCCGAGGGCGGCGACGGTCAGCAGACCGGCGGTGCCGTCGATGAGCAGGAGCAGTCCGCCGGTGTGTGGCGGGGCTGGTGGTGGGGAGTCAGCGGCTATGAGCATGGCGGGGGACCTCGTTGTTCGGGGGATTTTGGGTGTGGGGGATCACGGCGCGGCGCTACGGGGAAACGCGCCGCGTCGTGAAGTGCGGGGTAGAGCAAGATCAGCCGGAGGTCAGCCGAGGACTGCCAGGGCGTCGATCTCGATGAGGAGGCCCTGGGGGAGGCCGACGTACACCGTCGTACGGGCGGAGGCGGGCGCCTTGAGGCCCTGCTCTTCGAAGTACGCGTTGTAGATCGCGTTCATCTCGGCGAAGTGGTCCACGTCCGTGAGGTAGACGCGCATCATCATCACGTCGTCCCAGCCCGCGCCGCCCTCTTCGAGGACCGCCTTGACGTTGGCGAGGGTCTGGAGGGTCTGCTCGCGCAGGGTCGGCCCGGCGGGCGTCGGCGGCTGTCCCTCGACGGCGGGCAGGAAACCGACCTGACCGGCGACCTGGAGGATGTTCCCCTTGCGGACGCCGTGCGAGAACTGGGCGGGCGGGGCGGTGTGCGTGGCGGGGGTGATCGCGGTCTTCTCGGTCATGAGACTTCCTTCTGCGGGCCGGTCTTTTGCTGAGGGGATACAGCGCCTGAGTACTCCCGGCTGATGGCATCGGCCGTGCGGCGCACCACCGGAAGGAGGGTGAGGAGTTCCTCGGCCGTGACGACGACATTCGGCGCGGAGACCGACATGGCGGCGACGACGCGGCCGTCCGCACCGCGGACGGGGGCGCCGATGCAGTTGATGGACTCCTCGTGGCCGCCGAGGTCGGTGGCCCATCCCTGTTCGCGGACGACGGCGAGCTCCTTGAGGAACGCGGCGGAGTTCGGGATCGAACGGGATGTGTACATGGGGTAGTCGAGCTTCTCTGCGAGGGTGCGCCGCTCGGCCTCGGGAAGGTCGGCGAGCAGCAGCTTCGCCACCGCGGCGACGGTAATGGCCACGGGCTTGCCGATCCGCGAGTACATCCGGACGGGATAGCGGCTCTCGACCTTGTCGATGTAGAGCACTTCGCTCTCCTCGTACACGGCGAGGTGGATGGTGTGCCCGATCTGCTCGTTGAGCGCGACGAGGTGGGGGTGGGCGATCTCGCGCACGTCGAGATTCTCGACGGCCTCCTGGGCGAGGGCGAAGAGCCGGGCGCCGAGGCGGTAGCGCTGGTCCTGCTGGCGGTAGACGAGTCCGTGTTCGTGGAGCGTACGCAGCAGCCGCAACGCGGTGGACTTGTGCACACCGAGGCGCTCGGCGACCTGCCCGAGGTCGGCGGGCCCCTGGGCGAGCAACGGAAGGATGCTCAGCGCGCGGTCGACGGTCTGGCTCATGGGATACGTACCTCCTGCGGGTCCTGCGTGCCCTGCGGGTGCTGCTCCGCGGTCGCGGTCCAGCCGGGGCCGAGTCGCAGTCTCCCCCAGTCACGCGCGTCGACTGCGACCAGCCGGTCGGCATACGCCCGAGCGGGCGGCACGGCGAGATCCCCGGCGACGGTGAGGGTGGCGGCGGCCATGAGATGCCCGTACCGCAGCCGTTGGTGGGCGGAGAGGCCTCGGAGGGTGGCGGAGAGAAACCCGGCGGCAAAGGCGTCCCCGGCACCGACGGGTGCGACGACGTCGACGCGGGGTGCGGGCTCGTCCGTGACGGTGTCGGGGGGAAATCCAGCCCCGCCGGCGTCTGAGGCGCTGGGGGTCCCCCCACGCCCGCAGGGCGTAGGGGGCGGGTCCGGGGGCGGAGCCCCCGGTTCGGGATGGGGCGGGTAGGGGACAGGCGCCGCGCAGCGGGCGTACGCCATCGCCCCCCGCGCACCCCTCTTCACCACCAGGACCTCCGGTTCCGGCAGCGCCTCGCGGATCGCCGCCGCGCCCCGTACACCCCACGCCGCCTCCGCCTCGTCCTCGCCGACGAAGACGATGTCCGCACCCCGCGCCAGGTCCAGGAGCACCCGCGGGTCCGCCGCGTCCTGCCACAGGTTGACGCGGTAGTTCACGTCGAACGAGACGAGCGGACGGCTCGGGCTCCGCGTCGTGAGGGCGCGCATAAGGGACAGGCAGTCCGCCGAGAGCGCCGCCGTGATGCCGGACAGGTGCAGGATCCGCCCGGACCACAGGTCCTCGTACCGCATCGTCGACGGTGACATCGCCGACGCCGCCGAACCGGCGCGGTAGTAGACGACTTCCGCGCGGTCCGGCTCCTCGCCCGCCGTGCCTGTCGCCCGCTCGCCCGCCGTACGGAAGTAGATCCCCGTCGGCCGGTCCGGATCGCGCTGGACCGCCGACGTGTCGACGCCGTACGACGCGATCGCGGCCACCAGATGCTCGCCGAACCCGTCCGCACCCACCCGGCCCACCCACTTCGCGCGGTGCCCGGACGCCGCCAGACCGCACGCCACATTGGACTCGGCTCCGCCGATGCCGCGTACGAACGACGGCACATCGGCGAGGCGGCCCGGAGCCATGGGCACAAACGTGACCATGGACTCGCCAAGACAGACGATGTCCACGGCTCCGGTCGCCGTCGCGGTCACGGTCGCGGTCACGATCGCTCAAGCTCCTCATTGGTCGGCCGCCGGACATCATTGACCCGGCGTTGGCTGGGATGTTAGACAGCGCTAAGCGAAGTACGCAATGACCGTTGCACATAATGCAACGCAGTCAAGGCAGGCGACCTCAAGGAGGCCCCATGGCAGCCGACAACGCAGTCGGACGACTCGCCGACGAACCGGTCGACCACCGCTTCAAGGCACTCCCCCCGGACGCCGCAACCGCCGGCCTCACCGTCGGCGCCCTCGCCGCCGAGCGCCGCAACCTCTTCACCGGCGGCTTCACCACCCCCGTCCTCGCCCTCTCCGCCGAGTCCGTCGAGCACAACCTCGCCCTCCTCGAGACGTACTCCGAGCGCCACGGCCTCGCCTTCGCCCCACACGGCAAGACCTCCATGTCCCCCCAGCTCTTCGCCCGCCAACTGGCCTACGGCGCCTGGGGCATCACCGCCGCCGTCCCCCACCAGGCCCGCGTCTACCGCGCCTACGGCATCCAGCGGATCTTCCTCGCCAACGAGGTCGTCGACTCCGCCGCCCTCCGCTGGCTCGCGCACGAGCTGGAGGCCGACCCCGACTTCCGCTTCATCTGTTACGTCGACTCCGTACGCGGCGTCGAGCTGATGGACGAGGCTCTCCGGTCCGCGGGCACCACCCGCCCCCTCGACGTCGTCGTCGAACTCGGCGCCGGCGAGGCCGCCCGCACCGGAGCCCGTACGGAGTCCGACTGCGCGGCCGTCGCCGACGCCGTGGCCGCCACCCGTACCCTCCGCCTCGTCGGCGTCGCCGGTTACGAGGGCGAGGTCCCCCAGGCCGACGGCGACCGCGTCCGCGCCTGGCTGCACCGCCTGGTCTCCCTCGCCGCGGACTTCGACAAGGCCGGCCGCTTCGCTGCTCTGTCGCAGACGGAAGAGATCGTCGTCAGCGCGGGCGGCAGCGCCTGGTTCGACGCGGTCGCGGACGTCTTCGCCGAGATCCCCGAACTCTCCCTACCCGTACTGAAATTGCTCCGCTCCGGCGCGTACGTCTCGCACGACGACGGCCACTACCGCCACCTCACGCCCTTCAACCGCGTCCCGGACGAGGGCGCCCTCCAGCCCGCCTTCCGCCTCTGGGCCCAGGTCGTCTCCCGCCCCACGCCGGAGCAGGCCTTCGTCAACGCGGGCAAGCGGGACGCGGCGTACGACCTCGATCTCCCCGAGGCCCAGGTCGTACGCGACGCCCGCACCGGCGAGATCCGGCCGGCGCACGGCATCACGGTGAGCGGCCTGTCCGACCAGCACGGCTGGGTGCGTACGACGGAGGAGGCGGAGCTGGAGGTGGGCGACTGGGTCGGCATGGGTCTGTCCCACCCGTGCACGAGCTTTGACAAGTGGCAGTTGATCCCGTTGGTGGAGGCGGACGGCACGGTCACGGACTACATCCGCACGTTCTTCTGACCCCTGCGGGGCTGCTCCCCCACCCCGCCCCTTCCCTCAACCGGGGCTCCGCCCCGGACCCCCGTACGCCCTTCGGGCAACGAAGCCCCTCCGGCAATTGAGGAGCGGGGTCCGGGGCGGATCCCCGGCTACGGAAGCCCCGCCGCTGAAAGGTGACACCCATGGACCTGGTCATCCGCGACGCCCTCGTCATCGACGGCACCGGCGGCGCCCCCTACCGCGCAGACGTCGGCCTCGACTCCGGCCGCATCGCCGAGATCCGGCGAGACCGCGGCCCCCGCCTCAGCGCCCGCCGCACGCTGGACGCGCACGGCCTCGCCCTGTCCCCCGGCTTCATCGACATGCACGCGCACAGCGACCTCGCGCTGCTCCGCGACCCCGCGCACGAGGCGAAAGCCGCGCAGGGCGTGACCCTCGAAGTCCTCGGCCAGGACGGCCTCTCCTACGCGCCGGTCGACGACCGCACCCTCGACGCGGTCCGCAAAGCCATCACCGGCTGGAACGGCGGTGCGCCCGGGGACACCTCCATCGACTTCGACTGGCGTACGGTCGGCGAGTACCTGGACCGCCTCGACCGCGGCATCGCGGTCAACGCCGCGTACCTCATCCCGCAGGGCACCGTCCGGATGTACGCGGTGGGCTGGGACGACCGCCCCGCGACCGCCGAAGAGCTCACCCGCATGAAGCAGCTCGTCGCCGAGGGCCTGGAACAGGGCGCGGTCGGCATGTCGTCCGGCCTGACCTACACCCCCGGCATGTACGCGGGCGATTCCGAACTGACCGAGCTGTGCCGGGTGGTGGCCCGCTACGACGGCTATTACTGCCCGCACCACCGCTCGTACGGCGCCGGTGCCCTGCGGGCGTACGAGGAGATGGTCTCCCTCACCCGCGACGCCGGCTGCCCCCTCCATCTCGCGCACGCCACGATGAACTTCGGCGTGAACAAGGGCAAGGCTCCGGATCTGCTCGCCCTTCTCGACCAGGCGCTGGACGCCGGCGCGGACATCAGCCTCGACACGTACCCGTACACCCCCGGCTGCACCACGCTCGTCGCGATGCTGCCGAGCTGGGCGGGCGAAGGCGGTCCGGAGGCGGTGCTCGCCCGCCTCCAGGACGACGAGACCGCCGAGAAGATCCGCCACCACATGGAGGAGATCGGCGCGGACGGCTGCCACGGCGTGCCCATCGAGTGGGACACGATCGAGATCTCGGGCGTGAGCGACCCGAGGCTCGCGGGCTGCGTCGGCAAGACGATCGCGCAGTCGGCCGCCCAGCGCGGCGAGGCCCCGTGGATCACGGCCCGCCGACTGCTGATCAACGACCGTCTCGGCTCGACGATCCTCCAGCACGTCGGCCACGAGGAGAACGTCCGGCAGATCATGCGCCACCGGGTCCACACCGGCGGCAGCGACGGCATCCTGCAGGGTTACAAGCCGCACCCGCGGGCGTACGGCACCTTCCCGCACTATCTCGGCCGGTACGCGAGGGAGCTGGGCATCCTCACCCTGGAGGAGACGGTCGCCCACCTCACCTCCCGCCCGGCCGCCCGGCTGCGGCTGCCGGACCGCGGTCTGGTCCATGAGGGCTACCGCGCGGACCTGGTGCTGTTCGACCCGGACACGGTCGCGGCGGGCTCGACCTTCGAGGCCCCTCGTACGCTTCCGGTCGGCATCCCGCATGTGCTGATCGACGGCAAGTTCGTGATCGAGGACGGATCGCGTACGGACGTACTGGCCGGCCGCTCGGTCCGCCGGACGGAGCGCACGCCCGCCTAGTCAGCTCACTCCCCGCGGCCGGAACTGGATGCTGATGCGCGGCCCCACGGCGCGCGCCGTCTTCGGCACGGCGTGCTCCCAGGTCCGCTGACAGGAGCCGCCCATCACGATCAGATCGCCGTGCCCCAGCGGCCGACGCAGTGGGGCGCGGCCGCCCCTGCGGGGCCGCAGCACCAGATCGCGCGGTGCGCCGACCGACAGGATGGCGACCATGGTGTCCTCCCGGGCGCCGCGCCCCACGGTGTCGCCGTGCCAGGCCACGCTGTCGCGGCCGTCCCGGTAGTAGCAGAGCCCTGCCGTGGTGAACGGCTCGCCGAGCTCGGAGGCGTAATAAGCGCAAAGGGCAGCGCGGGCCTCGTCCAGGACGG
The DNA here is from genome assembly GCF_030817355.1 of Streptomyces sp. V1I1. Classification (NCBI taxonomy): domain Bacteria; kingdom Bacillati; phylum Actinomycetota; class Actinomycetes; order Kitasatosporales; family Streptomycetaceae; genus Streptomyces; species Streptomyces sp. V1I1. Next base: position 2,997,631 of record NZ_JAUSZH010000001.1, read on the forward strand.
GGTGCGGGAGGGCATCCCGCACCCCGTAGAAGGCGAGCAGCCGCGGCACTGCCACCACGTGCTCGTACATCTGCCGCCGCTCGGCACGCCACGGCACGCCGCCGGCGAGCTCCTCGAAGAGGGCGTCCGCCCCGCCGAGCCACCCGGGGAGCACGTCGATCCACGCCCCGTCCCCGAGCACGGTCCGCCGTACGTCCCTCAGCGGACCGAGTCGGATCTCGTCGGTCTGATCGAAGAGCGAACCCTGGAGATGTGCTGCCATACCTCCAGGGTACCCAGATAATCGAACATGTTGCCGAATCGGCTCACGGCCTGGGCAGCACGCAGCCCGGCCGGCCCAGGTCGATCTTGTTGTCGAGGCCGGCGCAGGGGACTATCCCGTATGTCTCCTGGCCGTAATTGATCCCGTGGCGGACCGTGACCGTGCCGTTCTCGTCGACCTCGCACGGGTTGTTGTCGGTGCAGCGCTGGCCGTCCTCGTTGCCCGTGTTGTTGACGGCGACGACCTTGCCGGTGGCGCTGTCGACGACGGGCGAGCCCGAGGTGCCGCCGATGGTGTTGCAGCTGGAGGTGTAGCGGACCGAGTCCTTCCAGGTCCACTCACCCTCCTTGAGGCGGTACGCGAAGCCGTCGATGTTGCAGCTGTAGATGCGCTTCCAGTACCCGGAGACAACCTTGATGGCGGTGCCCTGCACCGGGTGCACGGCGCCCAGTTCGAGCGCCTTGATGCCGTACCGGCTCTGTATCTGCTGGTAGGTGCTGGTGAGTTGGTACAGCGAGACGTCGGTGTCCGTCATCGTCGCGTACGCGATCTTGCTCGCCCGAAGTGTTGCGACTCTGCTGCCCGCGGAGTTGAGCAGGCTGAAGGAACGGCTGGACGGCTGGTCGACGATGACCTCGCCCGCGGCCGGGAAGCCGCTCTCTATGCAGTGCCCGTTGGAGAGTACGAGGGCGGGGTCGTCGGGCTCGGAGGCCGGCATGCGCACCACCGATCCGGAACAGTTGCTGAGCGCCACCGTCCCGGCGAAGTCGACTGCTCTGGCGTCGACTTGGGAAGCGGTGGCCGTGGCGCGCGACGCCGTGTCCGGGCCGGCGGCCGCGACCGCGGGTGCCGTGCTTGCCCCGAGGAGTCCGAGGACGAGCAGGGCGCCGGCGAGAGGCTTGTTCATGTGGGGGTCCCCTCTTGCGACTTCTGACCGAAGGGTTCCTTCGGTTTGTCATGTGCATTGTTGGGGGATCGGCCGCGGTCGACAAGGGACGGATTCCGGTCAGGCGCTGCGTCGCACAAGGAGAACTGCGGCTGTCAGCCGCGTAGTTGGCTCACCGGCAGCAGAACGTGGGCCGCAGTGGTGAGCGTCCGCTCGTCGCCGAGGAAGGACTGGAGCGCTTCCTCGGTGACAGGCCTGCCCGGAACCGCGTCCGGCCAGGGGCGGCTGGCGATCAGGAGGTGCGCATGACCGCGCTCTTCCGCGGCACGGAGCCACTCCGGCGGGGCGGGGCACTGGGCGCTCAGATAGGGCATGTTGAGGACGGCCCGGCCGCCCTCAACGAGCAACCTGATCGGGGAACTGGGTGAGCGGGTCCTGTCGGCCATGTCGCCGCCGGCCGAGAGCCCGACCTCCTCGATCACCGCCAGCACGGCCGCCTCCCCCGCCTGCGCACCGTCGGCGCCGTCGCCGAGGGAGTAGGCGAGCAGATAAGGCATGTCATGCCCCTCATCGGGGTCACCGATCCATGCGAGCACCGAAAGGGTGCCCAACTGGCTGCGCCGAACAGCGTTCTTGGAAGAGCTGGCTGTGGTCATGGTCCGGCACCCTAGTGCCCTGCCAACGCCCTTCTCCTCACCCCTTCACCTGGATGGCCGAAGGCGTCAGCCGCCAATTCCGCAATTCCCCACCGTGCCTCGCCGAGGGCGAAAATCCGTTCCCGCCGTACTCCACCTCCGTACCACGGCAGTGACTTCGCCCCGCGGGCGCGCGTTGGCCGACTTATGGCAAGGACTACCGCATCTGCCCGATGGCAGCGCGTCCAGACGGCCACAGTGCCGAACCCGGTGAGTTCGCCGACCGGGACCCCGATCTACGAACAGCTCGTACGGGAGTGGGCTGCCGCCGACCGCACGCTGCCAGGCCTGCCCGACATGGAGTGGAGCCTGCTCGCCCACTATCCGGCGCAGTCGGGCGGCGAACCGGAAGGCCGCCCCGGTCCGCCGCCTCAGCGCAGGGGCTGGCTCCATGACCGCCACCCGGTCTGATCCCGCCGAGGCCGTGGAATGCAGGGGTTTCCGCTGCAGCCAGAACTCGTTACCCATGTCGACGGCGGCGACGAACGCGGCCGGAGAAAGGGATGCGAAAAGATGAAGTACTCGCGGGTTGCCGCAATCGTTGCCGGTTCCGTCGTGGCGATGGGGGCCTCTCCCGCCTTCGCCGCCAGTACGGCGCCCATGCCTCCCATGAGCCTCAACGGTGGCCTTGAGACCCTCGGCTCGGCGTCGGCTCTGGATCTGACCGACGGGCGTTCCGCGGTGAACTCGGTCGCCGACACCGCGACCGACCTCAACAGCGTCAAGGGCTCCACCCCGCGGCAGGCCCTCAAGACTGCCGCCGAAGTCACCCCGCTGCTGGGTGGCGTCGAGCTGGGTGGCTGAACCGGCCTTCCATGACCGCGCGTTCAGCAGGGGGTGCAGCCGTCAGCGGCTGCACCCCCTGCCGTTCCGTGCGTCCAGGCCAGGGACACAACGCCGGGGTGGTGCCACCGGCCAGTACCGGCGACACCACCCCGATGCGAAGCGCGGTCAGCCGTTTTCCGCGATGTTGCCGAAGGCCGGGTTGAGGGCGCCGATGACGTTGGCGCTGTTGCCCGACAGGTTGACCGGCAGGTGCAGCGGGACCTCCGCCAGGTTGCCGGTCAGCGCACCCGGTGAGTTCTGGGCAACGCCAGTCGTGCCGGCGTCGGCGAAGGCGGATCCGGCAGCGGATCCGGCAGCGAGACCAGCGGTGGCGAGAACCAGGGCGGCCTTCTTGACAGAATTCATGGATAGCACCTTCTGTTCGATGTTTTGCCCGACGTAGGGCTCACACGAATCGAAACGGATTGCCCCCCGCAGATGACACGGCCCAAGACGTCGGTACCCCCTGTTCGGCCCAACGCCCCTATTAGCAGCGCAATACGTGATCCGCTTGTCGGCGCGTCGCGTCGTACGGGCCATTTGGGTGAACCCGGGGAACCAACCTCCCGAGGGAGTAGTTCTCCAGGGCGCTCCAGTAGCGGGCATCGACGCGACCACGCGATCATGCAACAGAAGGACGGAACATGCTCAAGAAGGTTATGACGACTGCGGCACTGACCCTTTCCGTGGCGGCCGCGGGAGCGACAATGGGCGCCGCAGGCCATGGCCATCGGCGACGACGGCGGTACGACGTCGCAGAGCGGAAACGACGCCCAGCAGACGTTCGGCAACTCCGAGACCTTCGGGGACATGAGCCCGCAGATCGGCCTCATCCAGGGCTCGCTCAACAAGCCCTGCGTCGGTCTTCCCGCCAAGGCCGACGTCGGCTCCCTCGTCGGCGTCGTACCGGTCTCGGCCCAGGACATCCCGATCCTGTCGGCCCCGCAGACCCAGCAGTGCAGCGAGAACTCCACCCAGGTCAAGGGTGACGAGCCGCTGTCGCACGTCCTCAGCAGCATCCCCGTCCTGTCGGGCAATGGCGAGGGCAACGGCTGAGTCCCAGCGGCAGACCGAAGTCCCCGTCGCCAGTTGCCGGGGACTTCGCTGCGTCTGCGGCGGCCTCTGTCCGGGTCAGCTGGTCCAGAAGTCCCACCAGCGGGTCAGGACGAGCATCCCGATGATGCCGATCCAGATCACCGGCGGCATCCAGTGGAACTCCAGCAGCCCCTTGCGCAGTCCCTCCGGGACCCTGATGACGCGGTGCTTGATGTTGTGCACGGTGACGTAGCAGAACATCACGATCGTGGCGGCCCAGGCCAGACAGCACCACAGGCACAGGGCGTTGATGCTGTACAGCGACTGGTACTGGAGCCAGGTGCAGAAGCCGACGCCGAAGAGGGTGCCGGCGTTGAGACCGAGCCAGTACCAGCGCCGGTAACGCGCACCTGCCAACAGCGCGACACCGATGGCGATCACCATCGCGTACGTGACAAGCCCCAGCATCGGATTCGGGAACCCGAACGCCGACGCCTGCTCGCTCTTCATGATGTTCCCGCAGGACACCACCGGATTCAGACTGCACCCCGGCGTGAAGGACGGGTCCTCAAGCAGCTTGAACTTGTCGATCGTGATGACCCACGAAGCCAGCAGCCCGGCCGCACCCGTGATCACCAGAAGCCACGCGAAGCCACGACTGCCGCCGACTTCTCCCTCGACATCCCGTCGCCTTCTCCCATGACCGACGGGCACCGGTCCGGTCGCTGTAATTGTCATATGGTTTCACCGTTCTGATAGCGGACTGGGGGCCCGACTGTGCCTCGATCAAGAATGGCGAATGCCCGCCAAAATCAATTCGGCAAACGGATGAAACCGGGCCCTGTAGATCATCGAGCCATGGTCAAATGAACGTGCAGACCGTGCATGATATCTACTTCGGGTGTACGCCTCCAGCCGGCGGCGCATTGCGTCGCGGGGCAGCCATGCTTCCTATTGGCATGGCGCATCCGGGCACGACGATCTGCACCATCGGCGGAGGGCCTCAAGAAGACCCTCCGCCGATATCGCACAGGGGTGCGCCGGCGCGATACCGGCATTCGAGTGAACGCACGGAACCAAACTCGCCCGGACGCGGTTGATCAGCCCGATCCACGATCGGTCGTTCAAAGCGAAGAGGGACAAACAGTGATCAAGAAGATTCTGACTGCCGCGATGGTTACCGCTTCGATGGTTGGCGCCGGCGCGGCGATGGCGCCGCAGGCCATGGCCATCGGCGACGACGAGGGCACCATGTCGACCAGCGGCAACAACGCCATTCAGAGCTTCGGCAACTCCAGCACCAGCGGTGCAATGAGCCCGCAGATCGGCCTCGTCCAGGGCTCGCTGAACAAGCCCTGTGTCGGTCTTCCCGCCAAGGCGGACGTCGGCTCCCTCGTCGGCGTCGTTCCGGTCGCGGTCCAGGACATCCCGGTTCTCTCGGCCCCGCAGAACCAGCAGTGCGCCGAGAACTCCAGCCAGGTCAAGGGTGACGAGCCGCTGTCGCACATCCTCAGCGACATCCCCGTCCTGTCGGGTAACGGAACGCAGAACCAGTAACGTGCTCATGTTCGGTGCGTCAGTTGTTTCAGCAAATGCAAAATACGCACCCGCGGCCACTGATTCGCAATCCTGGAGAATCCTCTCGACTGTCCGGCAAATTATGCGTGCTGCATACGAGTGACTTTCCGGACCGGCAGCCTTGTTGAGGTTTCTTTATGGGAAACCAATCGTTACAAATGCGCAGAGGTGTTCACTACAGGAAACTGGCTGCGCAGCGCGAAGGTCGCGCTTGCGTATGACACCGCTGCCGAAAGGATCGAAATGAAGCACAAGAAGGTCGCAACCGTCGCCGCGGGCATCATCATGGCCCTGGGCGGCGCCGCGCCCGCCATGGCCGATGCGGGTGCCGAGGGTGTCGCCACCGACTCCCCGGGCGTACTCACCGGCAACGTGATTCAGGTTCCGGTTCACGTTCCCCTCAACGCCTGCGGCAACACCCTCAATGTGGTTGCCCTGCTCAACCCTGCCTTCGGCGGCGTCTGCAGCAACGCCTGACAGCCCAGCAGCCCGCACAGGGCGCAGTGGCACAAGACCCCGGAGAGCACCGCAGCGCTCTCCGGGGTCTACCGCACGCTTCAGGCCCCCTCGACCGCGGCCGATAACAGCCCTATTCAACGCCCGCATTGGTCCCTACCATTCCCATCGATCCGGCTCTTCGAGAAGCACTCAGAACTGTTTGAAGAGTTGGCATGCCCATGCGCTTCTATGGGCTTGCCTCCGGGTGAACCCCTCACATTTCCCGATGGGAGAATCATGTCCCGTACACTTATTGCGGGCGGCGCGGCAGTGGCATTTCTCGCTTCACTGCTTGCCGCACAAAACGCTTCCGCAGTCAGCATCGCGCCCCCGGACAAAATCACGATCGACATCGCGACGGTAAACGGATCGGGGTGTCGCCCAGGCACCGCCGCGGTGGCCGTGTCCGAGGACAACACCGCCTTCACCGTGACGTACAGCGAGTACCTCGCGAAGGTCGGCGTGGGCGCAGGGCCGACCGACTACCGGAAGAACTGCCAGCTCAACCTCGTCGTGCATGTCCCGCAGGGCTTCACGTACGCGATCGCCAGCGCCGACTACCGCGGCTTCGGGAGTCTGCAGTCCGGCGCCACTGCCACCCAGAAAGCGTCGTACTACTTCCAGGGCTCACCGGACACGGCGGCGAGAAATCACCCCTTCAAGGGCCCGCTCGACGACAACTGGCAGGCGACCGACTCCACGGAATGGGGTCAGCTGGTATGGGCGCCGTGCGGGGTGAAGCGTAACTTCAACATCAACACCGAAATCCGGGTCAATGCCGGAACCTCGGATCCGAAGAAGACGACGAGCTTCATGACGATGGACTCGACGGACGGTGAGATCAACACCATCTACCGGCTCGCATGGAAGGTATGCGAGGAGTCCTGAGCGAACGCGACGTCCCGGCCGCCTCCTCGGTGGCCGGGGCGTGTGCGGCACGGTGCGCGTACGCTCCGGCCGCCCTGTCCCGGGGCCGGGAGGCCCTACGGTGTGACCGTGACCGAGACCTGGCAGCCCACCGTCCCCGGCGTCCTGCGCCTCCCCTCCGGGCGCCTCGTCCGCGGCCGCGGCCTGCGGCGGCCGCTTCCGCCCGGTCCGACGCCCACGTACGCCGTCCATCTGCTCGGCAAGCGGCCGCCCGAGGTCCCCTGGGAAGCCCGTTGGCTGCGCTGGCCGGACTTCTGGCTGCCCAGCAGCGACGCCGACGCCCGGGCCGTCCTCGGCGAGGCGTGGCACCGCGCCGCCGACGGGCGCGTCGAGATCGCCTGCGGCGGCGGCCGCGGGCGCACCGGCACCGCGCTTGCCTGTCTCGCCGTGCTCGACGGGGTGCCGGCCGACCGGGCCGTGGAGTTCGTGCGGCATAACTACGACGCCCGCGCCGTCGAGACCCCCTGGCAGAAGCGCTACGTCCGCCGATTCGCCGCTTGACCGGAAGAACCGGCGGTCACCCGAACCCGACCCGCTCCAGCCAGAATTCGAGCAGCTCCGCATCGCCCAGGATCTCGATGCGCTCGCTCCGCGCGGCCCGCCGCCCGTACACCACCAGCAGCAGCTCCGTCAGCGGGCCGCGCACCGCGACCGCCGCCTTCTCGTGCGCGCGGCGCCAGGCGATCTTGTCGCCCGTGAGGTCCATCAGCCACTCCGCCGCCAACTGAGGCGCGGTGTCCGTGGCGTGGAAATGGAGCGTGCGGCCAGGGCCGAGCAGCTCGCGCTGCTCCGGGTGGTACTCGAAGATCTGCGGCAGCGAGCCGAGCTCCATCCACTCGTCGACGGCGTCGACGGCGACCTCTTCCTCGGCCGTGAACTCCGCGCCGACGGCCAGCGTCGCGTCGGCCCGGTGGATGAGCGTCTCGTGCGCGAAGCGGCGGGCCCAGAACACCGGCGTCCGGCCCGGCACCGCGGTCCACATCTGCGCGTCGGGCCCGGCGGCGCGCAGCGTCTGAGCGAGTTGCTCGGCGCCCTCGGCGAGCCACGGGCCGAGCACGGCCGGGTCCTCGTCCGTGTAGCCGGAAAGGTCTCGCAGCCGCTCGTCGGAGGGAGGTGTCGTAGCCCTGGTCCGTACGATCGTCTCGACCCAGCGGTGCCCGCCGCCGAGATGCCGCAGCAGCTGGCCGAGATTCCACCCCGGACAGGAGGGCACCGGGGCCGTCAGGTCCGCGCCGTCGATGCGAGATCTCAACCGGTCGGTCTGCGTGACGATTTCGGCGCAGTAGCGGTCAAAAGTCAGCAGAGTCATGTCGCCACCGTAGGCCGCACCACTGACAACAGGGTGACGAGGGCAACACCGATCCGCCCCCTTCCTGCGCCCGCAGCGCAAACCGCAGGTGTACGTACCGTCCCGCCGCCCCTTTCGAAGGGAACGAGCCGCTCTCACCGGCCGAAGCGCCAAACCGGACATTCGAGCCACGCACTCGTGGCCGTTCCCGGGCCGCTGCTAGGTCCAAAACAGGAAGCGATCAGCTTTACGCGCCCGTAAGCTCAGCGACATGCAGGTGATCCAGTCGACGAAGCTCGCAAACGTCTGTTACGAAATCCGGGGCCCGGTCCTCGAGGAAGCAATGCGGCTGGAAGCAGCAGGGCATCGCATCCTCAAGCTCAACACAGGCAACCCCGCGGCCTTCGGCTTCGAGTGCCCGCCCGAGATCCTCGAGGACATCCTCCGCAATCTCGGCGGCGCGCACGGCTATGGCGACGCGAAGGGGCTGCTGTCCGCGCGCCGCGCGGTGATGCAGCACTACCAGACCAAGAGCATCGACCTGGACGTCGAGGACATCTACCTCGGCAACGGCGTCTCCGAGCTGATCCAGATGTCGATGCAGGCGCTGCTCGACGACGGCGACGAGGTGCTCGTACCGGCTCCGGACTATCCGCTGTGGACCGCGTCCGTATCCCTCGCGGGCGGCACGGCCGTGCACTACCGGTGCGACGAGCAGGCCGACTGGATGCCCGACCTCGCCGACATCGAGCGGAAGATCACCGATCGCACGAAGGCGATCGTGATCATCAACCCGAACAACCCGACAGGCGCTGTCTACTCCGCGGAGATGCTCCGCTCTCTCACGGAGATCGCCCGCCGGCACAATCTGGTCGTCTGCTCCGACGAGATCTACGACAAGATCCTCTACGACGGCGCCACGCACACTCCGACCGCCGCGATCGCCCCGGATCTGATGGTCCTGACCTTCAACGGGCTCTCCAAGAACTACCGGGTGGCGGGCTACCGCTCCGGCTGGATGGCGGTCTGCGGCCCGAAGGCGCACGCCTCCTCGTACATCGAGGGCCTGACCATCCTGGCCAATATGCGGCTGTGCGCGAACATGCCCTCGCAGCACGCGGTGGCCACGGCGCTCGGCGGCCGGCAGTCGATCGAGGACCTCGTCCTGCCGGGCGGGCGGATCCTGGAGCAGCGGGACGTCGCGTACGACCTGCTCACCCAGATCCCGGGCGTGACCTGCGTCAAACCGAAGGGCGCGCTGTATCTGTTCCCGCGGCTCGACCCCAAGGTCTACAAGATCAAGGACGACCGGCAGATGGTGCTCGACCTGCTGCGCGCCGAGAAGATCATGGTCGTGCACGGTACGGGCTTCAACTGGCCGGAGCCGGATCACTTCCGGATCGTGACGCTGCCGGCGGCGAAGGATCTGGCGGACGCGGTGACGCGGATCGGGACGTTCCTGGACGGCTACAGCCAGCCCTGAGCCGGCCGCGAGCGTGGGCCCGAGCGAAGGGTCCCGACCGGGCTCAACTTTAGACAGAATCTAAGCTAGGATGGTCTCCTGACAGTGAGCAGGAGGCCATCCCCATGTACGAGCCGATCCGCACGCAACGTCGTGGGTCCGTCCACGCGATGGCCGACGACGCCCAGTACCCGCACCGCACCCGCGAGGAGGAGCTGGACATCCAGCTCGCCGGTCATCTCTCCGCGCTGCTCGCCGTCACCGACGACCTCGGCCTCGACGTGGCCGCCGAAAGCATCGCGGCCCAGGTCGCCCGCCTCCGCGGCAGCCCGCCCGTCCGCCACGCGGGCCTGAGCGGCGCGGACCCCGCGTCCCTGCACCGACGCGCACTCGCCCTCGCGGGCCGCGCCCTCGTCGTCGCGGCATCCCGCGCCGACACCGCCGCCGCGATCCTCTCCGCCGAGCGGATGGACGCGCACACCGCCGCCCTGGCCGAACTGCGCCTGGTCGGCGCCCCCTGACGGCCCCGGTTCGCGGGCCGCGGAGGCGCGCGGACCGGGTGCCACCAATTCCGTACGCAAGAGGGGCCCACCGAAGACTTCTTCGGTGGGCCCCTCTGGTATCTCAACTCAGGTCGACCTCGACCCCAAATTCACGCAGGACGGAAATCGCGGATCCGAGAACGCCCGCGCCGACATTCTCCTGGGACTCTGCAAAGTTCTGCCAGACGAGTCGAAACTGAGCGGCATTCGACCGACTCGACGCCAGACAGTCGGCAAGCGCATCGAGATTCGAACCGAAATAACCTCCCGGACCATTCACAGCCTCCCCGAGAGCGCAATAGAAGCCCGCTTTGTCGGCCAGGCCGCTGCCGTCAATCACGCACGTCGCATCCTCGCCGTAGCGTTTCGCGTTCCGACCGGATCCGAACCAGACGGTCTGCACAACGTGCAGCCAACTGCCATGGGATTCCGAGGGGAATCTTCGCCACTCACCCAACTCGGTCGGGTGCCCCGCAGCCCAAAGCTGCCAGAACTTTCCCGCCCATGAATAAGGAAAGGAATAGCCGAAGAAAGATGCTTCCACATCTGTGGCGCCGCTGACACGTTCACTCGCGCGGGCCGCCCTCAAGTCGACCCTGCCGATGTAGTACGTACCGATCACTTTGCCCTGCACGTCCATCACCTGCAGCCGCACATTCTGAAGGAGTCTGGGGACCTGATCCGGTGCCATCGAGGTTCCGATCAGGCCGATGGCACCCGACTCCTCCTGTGACGAGTCGACGAAAAATCCCTCGATGTCGTTTGAGGCAAGAAACACCCGCTGCGATTCATCATCGACAAAGCGATACAGGGGGCTTACGCCAGTTTCACTTCCCATGCCACGGAGAATAACAGGTCCCCGTCGGTCCCTGCCTTGCACCGCGGACCGACGGGGACCTGTTCAATCCGCTCGATTACCTTCGCTTCTTCACCTTGGGCGGCTTCGGCCAGCCGTCGTCAGGGAAGTGTGGCGCGGTAAACTTGTGGATCGTCGTGTAATGATCGATCGTCCACCATGACCTTTCGGCCGTCACGGAGGGTCTTGATCAGAATCCGGGCTTCTCCGGGATTCGAGGCACCGGGAACGTCGTACTCCCAGGCATCTTCCCAGAAAGCGTTGTGGCCGTCTTCCCCACGGAATTGCTGATGCTGCCCGGTATTAGCGTTGAGATGCTTCGTTCCTCCCCCCGACCTGATTTCCTCATAGGCATTGACGAAGGCGTTCGAAAGCCCCTGGGGAAGCTGATCGGAGAGTCGCTTCGGACAATTCGCGTTCTGGTTGTGGACGAGGAGCGGAGTGTCGGCAGCCAGCACATAGAAGCTGTGAATGCCGCTGACCGTCAGGTCGTGGGTCCGCTGCCTCTTCTCGAAGTGGCGAACACCGGCCACCGTCGCCGTCTCACCGTCGGGCTTGCGCAGCTCCATGCCGGGCTGCAAGTCACCCGCCTCGATCCACGCGCCCTCGGACTCCACCCAGAACGGGTGGGTCGTCGTGGAAATCAGCGCGGCCGGCTGCTCGGCTTCGCCCTTGATCGTGAGGTCGACGAACTGCTTGTCGTCCTCGGTGACGATCGTGCCGACGACCTCGCGAGCCGCGGTTTCACCGGTCTCGGGATCGGTGGCCATGATCTTGTCGCCGAGCTGGATCTCTTCGATCGGTTTACTGGAACCGTCCGCGAGGAGAACAGGAGTTGCTGGGAGGAAGCTGTGTGAAATGGGGCAGCTTCCGCCTTGTTTCTTGAATGCCGCCTTGGCCTTCTCCAGTTTCTCCTTGGCCTTCTTGACCTTGGACGAACCGTCCCACGCCGCCTTGAAAGCACCGACCAGGTCATCGAGATGACCCCAGATCTTCTTGGCCAGGTCGGCGGCCTTGCCCCACCTGAAGGCGTACTTGGTGATCAGCTTGCCGACGAGTCCACCGACGAATGAGGTCGCCACATTGAGGGCGGTCTCACCGCAGGCCGACAGGTTGCCGGAGGAGAAGCAGTCCAGGGCCGCGTCGACCCCGAGTTCCTCGCTGGCGATCGCCGTCAGGGCGAGGGCAGCGTCCTTCATCCGCTGCTTCGACTTGCTGTAGTTCGACTCGGCCTGGTCCAGTTCATCCTGGGCCTTGTTCACCGCCGCATCGGGTTTGTTCAGCCCGCCCAGGACCATCCCAGGAATCAGGATGACGCGGAGACCGCTGGGGTCGGACAGCGTGACCGGGCTGTTGTTGGCGTACGCGTAGCCGTTGATCTGCTGCGGCTGGGTGAAATCGATGAGCGGGTCCGGCGAGATGAACTTGCCCAGCACCGGGTCGTACTGGCGGGCTCCGATGTTCGTCAGGCCGGTCTGTGCGTCGATGTCGCCGCCGACGAAGCCCTTCTCACTGGTCCAGGGGCCGGTTGGCTCTGTGCGCTCGACGCCGAAGGGGTCGAGACGGCGCTGGGAGACGGCACCCGTCGTAGCGTTCACGGCCAGCTCGCTGGTGCCGTGATGGTCGGATGCGAGGAAGGAGAGGTCCCCGTTGTCCGTCCGCATGGCGAGCGATTTGCCGGCGAAGCCGTAGTAGCGAGTCGCTTCGATCGTGCTGCTGCCCTTGGCCTGCCGGAGCTCCATGCCCGGCAGATAGATGGTGGTTCCGCCCGCGTCCTGACGCTGGACCCTGTTGCCGCCGACGTCGTAGAGGTACTCCGTCGTCTTGCTGTCGGCCTCCGTGGCCTTGGCGAGCTTGCCTTCGGCGTTCCAGTCGAGTCGCTGGGTGTCACCGCCCAGGACACGCCGGTCGGTGTTGCCGGAGGCGTCGTACCCATAGGTCGACTGACTCTCGCCCGTCGGGGTCTTCTCGACGACCTTGGTCACGGCGTGCGGACCGGCCGCGCCCTCACCGTGGGTGTAGGTGCGGGTGACGTCCTTGGCCGCGTTCAGGCCGGTGTCGTGACGGACCTCCTTGGTGCGGTTGCCGATCGCGTCCGTCTCGTAGGACTTCCAGTAGGCGGCAGGGCCGCCCAGCGGGGACGCTCCCGGAGCCGCGGCGCAGGCGGACGGTGAGGAAGCGTCGAGCTTGCTGCCGACGGTTCCCGATCCGGTCGCCGTGGTCGCGGTCGCGGCGGGAGTCCACGCGTCGGAGAGCCGTTGTCCGTTGTCGTAGGCGAAGCACTGCACGTCGGGCGACGCGCCGGCCCTGTCCGAGATGGACAGCACGTTGCCGGTCTGGTCGTACGCGTAGTCGGCGGACTTGGCCGGTCCGGTGACGCCCTCGATGTCGACGACCGAGCGCTTGAGGCGGTCGGTGCCCTTCTCGTGGTGGAACGTCTGCCAGTTCTTCTTGCCACTGCCCGTGGACAGTTCGAGCTGCTGGATCTGGCTGGTGGGCGAGTAGACGGTGTCGGTGACGTATGAGGTCTTGCCGGTCATCGACTTCGGACGCTGCAGGTCGTCGTAGCCGAAGGTGATGGCCTCGCCGGTAAGGCCACCGGCGGCCGGCATCCCCTGGCCGTTGACGGTGCCGTCCGGGTTGTACGTGGTGGTGAAGACGTACGTGCCTGCCAGCTTGTCCTGCGACGCGGGCACCGAATACGCCGTCTTCAGCGGCCGGTACAGCGCGTCCATGTCCTGCGTGACGGTGGAGAAGTACTCGGTAGCGCTGGTGTAGCGCATCGCTGCCCAGGCCTCGCCGAGCCAGCCCGCCTTGTCGTACTTGATCTCGGTGAGCTTGGTGCCGGTGGTCGGCTCGCCCTCCCAGGTGGTGACGGGGCGGCCCAGCTTGTCGTAGACCGTGGAGACCTTCTTGCCACGGCCGTCGGTGCTGGAAGTCGCCCGGTCGACCGCGTCGTACTCGAACGTGGTGGTACCGCTGTCCGGATCGACGCTCTTGGTCTTGCGGCCCTGCTGGTCGTACTCGTACCGCCAGAGATTGCTCTTGGCGTCGGTGACCGACGCCAGTTCGCCGCTGGGGGTGTACGCGTACTTGGTGACGTCGTATCCGGTCGCGGGACCGTCCGGGTCCGGGCTGTCGCCGTTGTAGTGGCGCAGCTCGGTGGTCGCGCCCGCCACGTTGCGGATCACCGTGGTCGGGACACCGCCCTTCGGCGGGTCCATGTGCGTGCGGTCGCCGTCGTACGTGAACTTGGTGCGCCACTGTTCGACACCGGCGACCTGGAAGATGTCGGCCGTCTTGCGGCCCATTCCGTCGTACGCGTAGCGGAACTGGGTGCCGACCTCGCCGTTGGCGACGATCAGCAGCTCGTTCGAGGGCGCACCGACCGCGTTGTAGGTCTGGTTGCCCAGTTTGACCTTGCCGGTGCCGTCGTAGAACGAGTCGCCGACGAGCCGGCTCCCGTTGGGGCCCTCGCTCTGCAGCTGTCGTGGACGCAGCAGCGCGTCGAAGAGCTGGTACTCGACGCCGTAGCCGCCACCGTTCTCGATCTTCTCGGTCTTGATGGCGACCGGCTTGTCGCGGCGGACGTCGTAGGTGTACTTGATGCTCGGCGTCTGTGTCCTGGCACGGTCCGCGAGCCACACCGACGAGACGCGGCCGAGTGCGTCGAGCGCGATCTCGGAACGTCTTCCGTTGGCGTCGGTCTGGCCGATGGAACGGCCCCAGGCCGGTGCGTAGTCGGTCGTGATGGCGTGACCGAGCGCGTTGGTGACCTTGACCTTGGAGATCAGGCCGTTGGCGTCGGTGTACTGCGTGCTCACCGAGGTGCCGACGGCGTCCGTCTCGGACGTCGGGCGTCCGAAGGCGTCGTAACCGATCGTGCCCGTCACCTCATAGGTGGCGGTGGTCCCGTCGTGGGACTTCAGCCGCTCGGCCTTGGTCTCGTCGCCCTTGGTGGGTGCGGCACCCAAGGCTCCACCGTCGTAGTAGGTGCGCGTGTCACCGATGACCTGCGTCTTGCGGTCGGTGGCGGCGCCGCAGCCGACCGAGACGACCTCGGTGCGTGACGGCAGTGTGTAGAGGTTCGCGGCCGGGTGGTCCGCATAGGTCATACGGGTACAGGTGTCGTCGGCAGCCGTGGACAGGTCCGCAGAGTCGTCGGTCTGCAGCAATCGGCCGGTGCGGTTCGAGGTGTCGAACGTGGAGACCGACTTGGTGCTCCGCCAACCGCCGCCGGACAGCGCGGTGTAACCGCGGGTGGTCCGTGTCTTGACGATGGTGGCCTTGGTCGTGCCCCAGGACTCGGTCTGGGTGGCGGTGTCGTGCTTCCATGGCTCGGAGATCGCCTTGGAGGCGACCTTGGCACCGTCGTAGGTCTGTGCTTCGACCTCGAAGCCGTTGTACTCCTTGTGGCCCGTGTACTTGGTGCCGGTGGAGTCGGTGACCTCCTCCGTGCGCGTACCGCCGTCCGGCAGCTTGTCGCCGTTCAGGCCCTGGAGGTAGGTGTAGTCGATGCGGGTCGACATGGTCTGGCCGTTGCCACTGGTCACCGAGACCTTGCCATAGCCCTGCCACTGGCCCCAGGTGAGGAACTTGTCCTCGGTCATACCGTCGGGCTCGGCCTTCCGCCAGCCGGCGTTGCCCTGGTAGTCGTACCGCGTGACGAGGTCGTCGGCGCCCCCGGTGCGGTCGGTTTCGGTGATCTCCTTGACGACGTACTTGTGGAACCAGTCCGTCTTCGGGTCGATGCTGCCCGGCGGCGCCCACACGACCGGGTAGCAGCGCTTGACCGACTCCCCCGGCTTGGGCAGTGCGGCGGCGGTGCACTCGGTGGGTGCATAGGTGACATCGAGCTGGGCACCGGTCTCGCTCAGCACGGTGGCCAGGCGGAAGCGGTGAATGGCGTCGATGTTGTCCGTGTCGCCGGCGACACGGTTCTTGAGGTGCACACCTTGCAGCTCGACCGAAGGCATCTTGATGCTGCCGCCACCGCCCTTGCCCTCGTGGTCGATCTTGTTCAGCCACAGGGTCTTGGTGTCGTCACCGTTGTCGGTGAAAGTGTGCGTGAACGTCCACAGGTCGACATCGGCGTAGGCGTCGGCCGCGGCACCGGAGTTCATCTGGGTGGTGACGCCGGTCAGCCGCTTGGTGGTGAAGAAGGTCTGGCTGGCCTGCGTCGCGGTGCACTTGGTGTTCGCCTTGCAGAACCGGTCGACGGGGGTGTCTGGCCAGCGGGCTGCGTTGGCGGTAGTGAACTTGGACTCCGCACAGTCGAAGCCGGCGTCCGGCAGGCAGCGCTCGGCCGTGCTGAACACCACGCGGGCCGGAGCCTTGGTGGTGTAGACGGCGTTTTCGCGCTGGCCGTAGTCGATGCGCTTGAGGTAGCCACCGCGGTGGTATTCGGTGCCGTTGACGTCCGTCTTGCCGTTGAGGGCGTAACGGTTGGTCTCTGCGCCGTAGAAGTAGGACATCACGTTGCCGTGGGTGTCCTTGACGTGGTCGAGGTTCCAGCGCCAGGCCTGCTTGCAGTGGGCGTTGGTGAACGTGGCGTTGTAGCAGGGCTCACCGGAGTTGTTGCCGAAGACCGGAGCCGTCCAGGTGGACGAGGTGGTCTCCTTGCCGGTGGTCCAGCCGGGCAGCTTGTTCAGGCCGAACCAGTACTCGGTGCCGTCCGTCGTCGTGAGCTTCCAGTGCTCACCGTTGTTGTCGCCGTTGTCGGCACCCGTGAGTTTGGCGATCTTCGCACCGTTCTCCGAGGCGAGGTGCCATTCCTTGGTGACGTCGTCCTGGATCAGCTCGCCGGACATCCCGTTGAGCATGATCGTGGCATTGTCGAACGCCCAGCACTGCTCGGCGGAGGTCTTCTGGCCGTCCTCGGAACAGGACTTGTAGCGCCGCTCGATGAATCCAGGCTCCCAGCCGAAGCCCTCACCTATCCAGGAGCCCTGGTTGTTGGTGGCTGCCGTACGACCGTCCGCGGACTGTGAGGAGTAGCCCAGAGCTACTTCCGGGCTCAGACCACCCGGTGTGGGGACGGTGCGGATCGGATAGTCCCAGGAGAACCCGCCCGCGGAGTTCGCCACCGACCAACTCGCCGACGGGGCAAGGCTGGTGGCCTTGTAGTCACCCTTGGACGAGGAGTCGCCCGCCGCCACCGCGAAGACACTCGCGGCGCCCGCGGACGGGGCCGCGGAGACCTGCGCGGTCATGGACCGGGTGGCGGGGTCGTTCTTGAACGGGATGTGCTTGGGAGTGGCGGGACAGCCCTTGCTGCCCGGCAGCTGGGTAGCGGCACACGCGGGCAGCTCGATCAGCTGAAGCCGGGAGCCGTAGCCGCCGCCCATGCCTTGTGCGAACTTCGAGTAGTCCAGGGAGAGTTCGACCGGAGCCGCTCCCTTGGCACCGTCCGCACGCTTGACGGTGAGGAGCGCGGCGCTGCCCCACTTCGTCGCTGCCTTCTGGCCCAGCGACGTGACCTTGACCTTCGAAGGCGGCGGGGCAGCGGCGCTCGATGCGCGGGACTTGCCAGACACCGCGGCCGGAGCCACGGTGATGGGGAGCCCGCCCGCATCGGCCTCGGCGCCCATTGCCGGTGCGGCGCGCCGGGAATCGGCGGGTGGTGCCGAGAGCTTGACTACCGCGCTCCCGGCCTGCGGCCAGAGCGCCGGGTCCAGGGTCCTTGCCGAAGCCTTGCGGACCGGGTCGGCAGGACGGGGCTTGGTCTTGGCGTTCTTGCCCTTGGCCGGGTCGGAACTGCCGGGCACACCGGGCCGCTTGGCGCCCTCGGGTTTCACCGGTATCGCCTCGGCGGTAGCGGCCGACAATGACACGGCCAGGGCCAGGACAGTGGCGGCCACCACATGCCGGGGCATGCGCGAGGCCAGCAGTCTGCCACGTAAGGACATCAGTCAACTCCACGAGGAAGAAGGAAGAGATAAGGACGAGATCCGCCGGACAGCTGCCCGTACGCGGCCGTCGTCATCGACGGCCGCCTACGGGCACCAACTGCGTTCCCTACAGGTCCGGGTCGCCGGTCAGCTGGTTCATCCGGCCGATCGCGGTCGCGTCCGCCGCACCCGCGTACACACGCACCTCGTCGATCGAGCCTGCGAAGTACTCACCGCCGCCGCCCAGCGCCGAGCGCCCGACCTGGAGGCCACCGCTGGAGGCCCAGGTGGTGTGGTCGAAGAAGTGCTCTTCGTCCTCCGACGCCGTGGCGACCGGCTGGCCGTCGACGTACAGATCCACCTGGTGGGTGACCGCGTCGTAGACCACCGCAAGGTGGGTCCCCGACAGCGAGACCCCGGGGAGGGCATCGGCGTCGGTCACCGTGGTGACCTTCGCCGTACCACTGTCCGCATCGGTCAGCGCGAGCTCCCACTGCTTGGTGGCGGCCTGGAAGCGCACCGTGATCCGGTCCGCGTTCCGGCCCGGCAGGGAGAGCACCGTCTGCGACTTCTCCGCGTCCGGGGTGGTGAGCTTGGCTCGTACGGCGACGGTGTAGCTGTCCGCGCCGGTCACCACGGGGTTGGCCGTGCCGGCCCAGTCGTCGGTGCCGTCCAGGGCCAGGCTGCCGCCGTCGACCAGCGCCGCGTCGTCGAACTCGTTCGCGGGCTTGTAGATCGTCGCACCGTGCAGCGCCAGCGGCTGGCCGCCGGCCTGGACATTGGCGGAGTTGCCATCGGCGCCGACGGCCTCCAGCGGCCAGTAGCCCTTGCGCTGGGGCTTGACCGTGATCAGCTGAGCGATCTGGGTCTGCGGCAGCACCCGGTCGTACGCGCGTACTTCCGCGAGGTCGCCCTCGAAGTTGTCGCGGTAGCCGCTCTTGGCCAGCACACGGCCGATCTGGAGGCTGCGGATCGAGGACCACGCCGTGTGGCGCGCGGTCTTGGCCGCCTCCTTGTCATTGACGTAGAGCCGCAGTTCGGGACCGGCTGCTGCGTAGGCGTCGAAGACGCCGGTGAGCAGCACCCACTCATTGGCCTTGACCGGGTACGTGGCTGCCGGCGCGACTGCCTTCCAGCTGGTCATGGCGTCGACGTCCATGTCGGGCGTGGAGAAGGCCCATGCCTTGTCCGTGGCGTCGTAACCGAGGACGAAGCCCGGCTCACCGGTGCTGTCCTGGCTGATGACGGCCATGTCCCTGTTCAGGGCCGTGGGCTTGACCCAGGCGCTGACGGAGAAGCTCCGGCCGGTGTCCATCACCGTGCCCCACGAGTCGAGGTAGGCGTTCTTGGTGCCGTCGAAGTGCGCGGCGCCGTCGGCCACCCCGCCCGGTCCTTCGGCTCCGAAGCTGACTCCGGTGCCCGGGCGGCCCGGGTGGCTTCCGCTGTCGGAGCTGTCCTGGGCCAGTTCGCTGCCCTGCGGATCGTCCAGATTCCACTGGCCCGCGGCCTGCTTGCCGTCGGTGACCAGGAACTCGTAGTGGGCGGGAACGCTGGAGTTGTTGGCGCCGTCATAGGCCTCGACGGTCACCCAGTGACGTCCGGCCCGGGGAGGATTCCAGGTCACGGTGGCCGGTGCGCCCCCAGTGACGGTGACCGTCTTCCTGGCCTCGCCGTCGAAGACGTACCGGTACTCCTTCACGTCCTTGTCGGACGCGGCGAAGGTGAACTTGCCGACCGTACCGATGCCGTGGTGCCACATGTCGTCGTCCGGGTACTCGGGCGAGGCGACCTTGGGCGCCTTGGGCCGGGCCGCGTCGCGCATGACGGCGCAGCGCTGCGGGGTGCCGTCGGAACTCCACGGGCCCCAGGCGTCACCGTCGAAGGCCCGGGCCTGCCAGGTGATCAGGGTGCTCGCGGGGATCGTGGGTTTGCCGGCGGGCTGGGTCACGGTGTGGGTGAACACAGTGCCCGCGTTGGGCGACTTGTAGCCGGTCTCCGCGAGGTAGTTCTGCTCGACGCCGTTGGCGTCGTTGTAGAACACCTGGAACTGCATCTTCACCTGGTCCGCGTAGGCGGAGCCGTGGTCCGGGTCGCGCGCCTCGGCGCGCAGCTGCGGCAGCACATCGGTGTACTTGCGGGTCGCGGGGTCCCAGTTGCACGGGCCGCCGGGGTTGGTCGACATCAGCTTGTAGTCGACCTGCCGGGGCGGGGTGTTGTACTCGATCTTCAGGAAGGTGTTGCCGCAGATCCGCTTCCAGCCCGGGTAGTCGGACTCGTCCTTGGCCCGCAGGCCCAGGGACATGCTGGACCAGCTGTCGGCCGTGGCCGCCTTGACCTCGTTGAGCAGCTCGCCGTTCTTGATGTTGAGGTTGGCGCTGCCGCTGCAGGTCGTGGGCGAGATCTTCGTGTCCATCGTGGCCAGGTAGTCCGACCAGTCGTCCTTGGTGTTGCCCCAGCTGCTGGTCTTGGTGACCGTGTAGTTCTTGCCGCCGATGCGGTAGAGATCGACGGGTTCGGCCTTGGCGTCGGCCCAGTACACGTGCTCCACGCGGGCCGAGAACTGGGCGCTGAGGATCTGCTTGCCCTTATAGGCGGACAACGGGAACGTGAACAGCAGACGCCGTACGCCGATGCCGGCGCAGGTGGTCGGGTTGTAGTTGATTGGGCACTTGCCCATGCCGGCGCTGCCCGAGTACGCCCAGTCCTGCTCGTTGGGCATGCCGGACATGACGCCCGTCCACGCGGAGCGGTGGATGGTGCGCGGGATGGGGTCGACCACGACGGGGTAGACGGTGTCCTTGCCGCGCAGCAGCTTGGTGTCCGGGGTCAGGGTGAGGCGGTTCTTGGAGACGGCGAGGCCCACGGATGCCTTCCGGCCGCCGTCGACGGCCTACAGGGCGGCCTTGGGCGCCACAGGTCCAGCCGCGGGTCCAGCCGCGGGTCCAGCCGCGGGTCCAGCCGTGCTTCCCGTCGCGCGGGTGCCGGAACCGGCCGAGCGGGCCGCGCCCTTGGCCGGCTGGGTGGTCTTCGCCGAGGGGCTGGGGGCCGAGTCCCACATCACGGCCTTGGCCGCCTCGAAGACGGTGCCGCCGACCGCCGCGTCCACGGCGCGCATACCGCCGCCCGGGTCCTTTTCGATCTTCAGGCCCTTGGCGGACAGACCGAGTTCGATCCGGGTCAGCTCCGGATTGGCCGCCGCCTCGGCGTTCTTGACGATGAAGTAGTGGCCGAATCCTTCGATCTCGGCACGCACGGCCAGGTCCACGCCCGGGAGCACTTCCTCGTAGCGGGCGGTGTTGCCCTCCACCTTCGGGGCGGGCAGCTTGCCGCCCGGCCAGGTCAGCGAGTACTCACGGCCGGCTCGGCTCATCGTGGCGAACGGGCCTGCGCCGCCGCCCGAGAACTCCAGTCCGACGGTGGCCGCCTTCGGTGAAAGGCGGCCGTCCGCGCGCTTCACCAGCGTGTCGTCGACCGGTGCCCAGCCACCGGGCTTGAGCGTACGGACCGGCTGGGTGTACTCCTGCGCGGTGAACGTCCCCTTGGGGTTGGCGAACACATCGCGCCGCTCCTGGCGCAGGCCCGTGACCTCAACGCTCTTGCCTGTGCGCTTGGCTGCCGCCAGCGCCACCTGCTCGGTCTGCGCGTGACCCGTCTCGGCCGCCACGGTGACGGCCTTCGTGTACGCGTCGGCCGCTTCGGCGGCCGCGTCCTCGGCGGTGCCCGGCAGCGCGTACGTACCGGCGGCGAGCATCGCCGTCAGCGCGCCGGTCACCAGCGCCGCGCGGCCTCTTCGTCCTCGCGTGCCTGACCTGGTCACGGGCACTCCCTCGCGTCTCCCTCTGCTCCTCTCCATCACCGGACCACCGCGCCGAATGCCGTGCCGCCGGCCGGCAGGCCGTCCTGGCCGGGTGCGAAGGTACGCGTCGGAGCGCTGCCGCTGACGACCGTCCAGTCGAAGGCGTAGACCGAACCCGGTGTGTCACCGGACGGGTTGACGACGCCGACCAGCAGCGCCTGCGGCGTCGCGGCCAGGCTGGCGCCGGCGTACATCTGGTGCTCGGGAACACCCGGGATGCCCCAGCCCGGATCTAGCCACGCGTCGGTGGGACCGGGGTCGGCGGCGAAGGGCAGGATCTGCACTCCGCCCTTGTCCAGGTGCTCGGCCGTGGCCGAGGCCTCCTTGCCGGGGACGCCCACGGCCACCTTCACCGTGGCTGCCGTGGCAACCTGCGTCGGTGCGGTGTTGACCACGGCCACCTGCTGCCCGAAGAAGTCGCCCGCGGCGGGGTCGCCCTCCACCTCGGTGACGCCCTGGTTCAGGTTCTCCAGGATCCGGGTCACCGTCTTGTCCGGGTTGACGCGGTACAACGCGACGCGACCGGCGTCGGTCACGGTGCCGATGTCCTCGCCAGGCACGCCCACCGCGAGTACGGCGCCCAGCGCCGAGGCCTCCGAGGAGATCCGGTGCGGGGCCATCGCCAGAGAGGTGCCGAAGCGGTCGTACGGCTCGGCCGACAGGTCCTTGTCGGTTCCGGCCGGCGCGTCAGAGGTCTGGCCAAGGCCGAATACCGGGTCGGGTATGCCACTGGTGTTCAGCGACGGACGGAAGACATGGATGGCGCCCGCGAAGGCGGCGGTGGGAATCGACTCTCCCGGCGATCCCACCGTGAAGTAACGGTCCGTCGATGCGAGCGAGGCACCGAAACGGTCGTTCGCCTCGGAGGCCTCCCACACGCCGGTGCTGTCCTGGGAGACGACAACGTTCGCCAGCGGCTTGCCGCTGAGGTAGTGGATCACTCCCGCGTCCGCGCCCGCCGTGGTGTCCTCTCCCGGAGAGCCGATCACCAGGAACGGCAGGGCGGTCGACGTGGTACCGCCGGTCAGCGCGAAGCCGAACAGGTCTCCCGCCTCGGGGCCCTGAGATGCCGTCACACCGGTCTGGTCGTACGTCACCGAGGCCGGACCCGTGCCCAGGCCGCCCGCAGCACCGAACAGCACATACACGGAGCCCGAGTCGCGGGCCGTGCCGACGTCCTTGTACGGTGCGCCGACCACCAGGTCGCTGCAGCCGTCCGCGTTGAAGTCGCCGTGGGCCAGCGACCGGCCGAACTGCGCCTTGCCCTCCGCATCACCCGGCACCCACGCCAGGTCCTGCTGGATCTGCACGCTTGTGGCCGTTGTTCCGCCGTAGACCACCGTGACCGCTCCGGATCCGGCCTTGCCGCCCATCGTCGCGTCCGGATCGGCGATCGCCGTGTCCCGCAGGCCGTCGCCGTTGTAGTCCGACTCGCCTCCGCCGCCACAGGTGCCTGCGGCCGACGCGGCCGAGTGACCGAAGAACGCTACGGCCGCCGTGATGAGAAAGCCGAGGACCGCCAGCCAGGCGATCCAGTATCCGACTCGGTAGTTCCTTCCCCATAAGCCCGCTGACGTCGGCTCACGCCGAATGGTGTCGGCGGCTTCCTCAATACTCACAACCCCACCCCAGTTCCTACATGTCCTTCACATAAGCCTGGAGAGCCTACGTTCACAGACAGGTGGGTCGCCTGTGACAAGAGTCATGTGCTCCGGGACGGCCGAACTCGCTATTTGACCGGCAATAGAGTTGTGGCCCTGAAATCCATCTGCTCGCCTATGGCATTTCCGGCCCAGAGCAGCCGACGGGCGCCGTCGCATGAGTGAGAGTGGCTGATTCCGGGTGCATACGGAGATTGCCCTTTCACCTACCATGCATCCAACTCCGCCTGGAATGTTGAATTCCGTGACCACTCCGCGCGGAAAAGGGCCCGGCCCCCGGAGCCGTGAGGGGGCTCCGGGGGCCGGGGACGCGGCGGACCTGGGTGACCCCACAGGTCAGGGCGGGATGTCGAGTTGGTCCGCCGCGACGATTCAGTACGAGCGTCAGCCGAGCCGGGCGACCAGCGCGCGGTACTCGTCCCACAGCTCCTTCGGGGTGTGGTCGCCGAAGGTGTTGAGGTGGTCGGGGACCAGCGCGGCCTCCTCGCGCCAGACCTCGTTGTCGACCTTGAGCAGGAAGTCGAGGTCCTCCTCGGGCAGATCGAGGCCGTTCGTGTCGAGGGCCTCACGCGTCGGCAGGATGCCGATCGGCGTCTCGACGCCCTCGGCCTTGCCCGCCAGGCGCTCCACGATCCACTTGAGCACGCGGCTGTTCTCGCCGAAGCCCGGCCAGACGAACTTGCCCGCGTCGTTCTTGCGGAACCAGTTCACGTAGTAGATCTTCGGCAGCTTCGACGCGTCGGCCTGCTGCCCGACCTTGATCCAGTGGGCCATGTAGTCGCCCATGTTGTAGCCGCAGAACGGCAGCATCGCGAACGGGTCGCGACGCAGCTCGCCGACCTTGCCCTCGGCCGCCGCGGTCTTCTCGGAGGCGACGTTCGCGCCGAGGAAGACACCGTGCTGCCAGTTGAAGGACTCCGTCACCAGCGGAACGGCGCTGGCACGGCGGCCGCCGAAGAGGATCGCCGAGATCGGCACGCCCTTGGGGTCCTCCCACTCGGGCGCGGCGATCGGGCACTGCGAGGCGGGCACGGTGAAGCGGGCGTTGGGGTGGGCCGCCGGGGTCTCGGACGCCGGCGTCCAGTCGTTGCCCTTCCAGTCCGTGAGGTGGGCCGGGGCCTCCTCGGTCATGCCCTCCCACCAGATGTCGTTGTCGTCGGTGAGCGCGACATTGGTGAAGACGGCGTTGCCCCACAGGGTCTTCATGGCGTTGGCGTTGGTGTGCTCACCGGTGCCGGGCGCGACGCCGAAGAAACCCGCCTCGGGGTTGATCGCGTACAGCCGGCCGTCCTCACCGAACCGCATCCAGGCGATGTCGTCGCCGATGGTCTCCACGGTCCAGCCGGAGATGGTGGGCTCCAGCATGGCGAGGTTGGTCTTGCCACAGGCGCTCGGGAAGGCGGCGGCGACGTACTTGGACTCGCCCTGCGGCGGAGTGAGCTTGAGGATCAGCATGTGCTCGGCGAGCCAGCCCTCGTCGCGCGCCATGACGGACGCGATGCGCAGGGCGTAGCACTTCTTGCCGAGCAGGGCGTTGCCGCCGTAGCCCGATCCGTACGACCAGATCTCGCGGGTCTCGGGGAAGTGCGAAATGTACTTGGTCGTGTTGCAGGGCCAGGGGACATCCTCCTGGCCCGGCTCCAGCGGGGCACCGAGGGTGTGCACCGCCTTGACGAAGAAGCCGTCCGAGCCGAGCTCCTCGAGGACGGGCTGTCCCATGCGGGTCATGGTGCGCATGGAGACCGCGACGTAGGCGGAGTCGGTGATCTCGACGCCGATGGCGGACAGCGGCGAGCCCAGCGGACCCATGCAGAACGGCACCACATACATGGTCCGGCCACGCATCGAGCCGCGGAAGATGCCCTCCTCGCCGGCGAAGATGTCCTTCATCTCGGCCGGGGCCTTCCAGTGGTTCGTCGGGCCCGCGTCCTCCTCCTTCTCGGAGCAGATGAAGGTGCGGTCCTCGACGCGGGCGACGTCGCTCGGGTCGGACGCGGCGTAGTAGGAGTTCGGTCGCTTGATCGGGTCCAGCTTTTTGAAGGTGCCCTTGGCGACGAGCTCCTCACACAGGCGCTCGTACTCGGCTTCGGATCCGTCACACCAGACGACGCTGTCCGGCTGCGTGATTGCTGCGATCTCGTCGACCCAGGAGACGAGCTCCTGGTGGTTGGTGGGGACGGTGCTGGGAGCCGCGATGTCGCGCGCCACGATCGCTCCTAAGTGAGGGGTTCGAAGGTTGTTGCCCCGTGGGGGCTGCGACCCGGATGCTTCGGTCCCTTTGTTGCTTCTTGGCGCTCATCCGGTGCCGACCGCACTCATCTGATCATCCGTGCAGTATGCGCATATGTCCAGAGGACCTCTCACGTGAGCATCGCCACTCAAAGCCCGATCCGCATCTCGAAGGCCGCTCGGGCCGGGCAGCAGGGGGGCACGGCGAGGAGGTACGGACCCATCCGTTACCTACGGTTGCGTAGGTAACATCCTCGTCATGACTGCTGCCGCGCCAGAAGTGACCGACATAGAGCCACCCCCTGTGAAGCCGAGGCTGCGCGGCTGGCTGCACGCCGGGATGTTTCCCGCCGTTCTGGTCGCGGGACTGGTGCTCACGGCGCTCGCCGACTCCACCCGGGCCCGGGTGGCCTGCGCGATCTACGTCTTCACCGCATGCCTGCTCTTCGGCGTGAGCGCCCTCTACCACCGCGGCAACTGGGGCCCGCGCGGCGAAGCCGTGCTGCGCAGGCTCGACCACGCCAATATCTTCCTGATCATCGCGGGCACGTACACCCCGCTGACGATGCTCCTGCTCCCCGCTTCCTCCGGCCGGGCGCTGCTCTGGGCTGTCTGGGCGGCGGCCGTGGCGGGCATCGCGTTCCGGGTCTTCTGGGTCGGCGCCCCGCGCTGGCTCTACACGCCCTGCTACATCGCGATGGGCTGGGCGGCCGTCTTCTTCCTGCCCGACTTCATGCGCGCCGGCGGGATCGCGGTGCTCGTCTGCGTGATCGTCGGCGGGCTGCTCTACAGCGCGGGCGGCGTGATCTACGGAATGAAGCGGCCGAATCCGTCACCGCGGTGGTTCGGCTTCCACGAGGTCTTCCACTCCCTCACGCTCGCGGCGTTCATCGTGCATTACGTGGGCATCTCGCTGGTCGCCTACCAGCACTCATGAGCATCTTTTGAGAGTGGCAGTCATTTGACATTGACTCTCAGGCTGGCTGCCATGTCCCGCCGCCGCGATGCAGGACAATGACGGACATGGCCGCCACCACACATAGCCCCACGCGCGATTCCCTCGCGAAAGCGCAGCCACAGCTCGGCCTGCGCGAGCGCAAGAAGCTCAAGACTCGGATCGCGATCCGCCGGGCGACCTACCGGCTCATCTCGGAGCAGGGGTACGAGGCGACCACCATCGAGCAGATCGCGGAGGCCGCGGAGGTCTCCCCCTCCACGGTCTTCCGCTACTTCCCGACCAAGGAAGACATCGTCCTCACCGACGAGTACGACCCGGTCATGGAAGCGGAACTGCGGGCACGTCCGGCCGACGAGGACCCGCTGGACTCGATCCGGCATGTGATCACGCACCGCCTGTCGACCTTCGTCCAGGACGAGCGCGAGGAGGTCATTCAGCGCACCAAGCTGCTGGTGGAGGTTCCGGCGGTCCGGGCCAGGATGACCGAGGCCATGGACACCACGTCCGAGCTGCTGGTCCACGCACTCGCCGACCGCACCGGCCGGGACCACGAGGACCTGGACGTACGGGTCTTCACGGCGGCGGTGCTCGGGGCGCTGCGCGAGGTGATGCTGTACTGGGCGGCGCGGGACCACCAGGACGATCTGGCCGACCTGGTGGACCGCGCGCTGACGACGATGCGGGGCGGGCTGAAGCTCTGACCCGGGGCTCCGCCCCGGACCCAGCGGACACGCCCCGAAGGGCGTGCCCGAACCGCCCGGGGCTACCTCGCCCCGTCCCCCTTCCCGCACGCCAACCCGTCCCTGTTCGGGTCGAGCCGCAAGGGGTCGTCCCTCCCGTTCACCTTCAGCCGTCCGTACTCATGCGCCGCCAGCCACCCGCACCGCGCCGCCGTCGTCGCCTTCACCTCCCGTGGGAACACCGTGGGGACACAGACCCCGGCCGCGCCGTAGTGCCGGTCGCAGCCCGCGATCTGCGGGCTCACCGGCGCCGAACTCCGCTTCTTCTGTGCCTTCTTCGGCGCCTTCGCCGGAGCGTCCGCGAAGTCGTGGACATGCGCGGACGGGGCATCGGCCGCCATCGCCGCCGGTCCCCCGAGATGCACCCACTCGGCCACCGACGGGATCCCGTTCGCGTCGACCGCGAAGAGCATGTACCAGCCGGGCGGCGCCATATTGGGGTTGCTGGTGACATTGAGGTCGATGTTGTTGCCGTCCACCGTCATCGGCAGATCCAGGAACCGCTGGTTGGGGTCGGAGGAGTGCGTGACCGCGGCCGGGCGGATCAACTCCGCCTTGGCGATGGGCCGGTCGACCGTGATCCGCTGGGTGTCCCCGTACGTCCACTGCCCGTCGATCACCGAAGTGATCTTCGGCCGGGCGCCCTTGAGCAGATACGGCGGCGTGTAGACGGACACATTGTGGTTGTACGTGCCGTTGCCCGGGTTGTCGCCCACCGCCATCACCCGCCCGTCCGGCAGCAGAAAGGCCGAGGAGTGGTACGTCCGCGGGATCGGGTCCGTCGCGAGACCCTCCTCGTAGGTATTGGTCGCCGGGTCGAAGAACGACGCCTCGTACACCGGGTCGGCCCGGTCGTGCAGCCCGCCGCCCGTCTCGAAGACCTTCCCGTCGGGCAGCAGCACGGCCGAGACGAACATCTTGCCCTCGGCGCCGGTCTGCGGCCGCTTACCCTGCCCCTGGTCGACCTGGCCCTGCGGCAGCAACGGACCGTGTGTATAGGCCGGGTTCGGGTCCTTGAGGTCGATGATGTCGGTGAAGCGGTTGGCGGCCGGGTTGGTCTCGTTGTTGCCGCCGCCGATCGTCAGCACCCGCTGGTCCTGGGCGGGCGGCAGCAGCACGCTCGCCGACTCGTCCCGCTGGTCCTTGTTCTGCAGACCGGGCACATCGGTGATGGTGTTGGCGGTGTAGTCGTAGATGGAGGCGCCGGAGCCCTGTGTGCCGTTGCCGAAGACATGGCTGCCGGAGTAGAAGAGCCGTCCGTCCTGCATAAGGATCATCGACGGGTACAGACCCCAGTACGACCAGGTCTGGTTGACCTCGTACCACGGCAGCCACTTGTTCTGGGCCGCCGAGAACTTCTCGGCCGTCACATTGCCCGTCGAGTCCTCCTTCAGACCGCCGAAGGAGATGACGTCGCCGTTGCCGAGGATCGTCGCCGACGGATACCAGTGGCCGCCGTTCATGTCGTTCGTCTTCGTATACGTCTCGGTCGCCGGGTCGAAGATGTACGAGTCCTTCAGCCCCTGATAGCCGATCGTGCCGTCGGCCGACGGATAGCCCTTGTTGCCGCTCATCACCAGGACCTTGCCGTCCTGGAGCTGCACATGGCCGGCGCAGAACATGTCCACGGGAGTGGGAATGGTCCGGAAGGCGCCGGTGGCCGGGTCATAGACGGCGGAGGTGAAGGTGCCCGCCTGGAACAGCGCTTCATCGTTGCCGGAGCCCGCGATGACGAGCACCTTCCCGTTGTGCAGAACCACGGAATGCATGGAACGCACCGGGTTCTGGACCGGCAGGACGTCCCAACGGCCCTTGGCGCACTCCTCCGTCGTGCCCGTGCACACGGGGTCGGGGGCAGGTACGGTCACTTCCTCCATGACGTAGTCGTCGGTGGTGACCGAGCCCGTGCCGTAGACGG
Source organism: Streptomyces sp. V1I1 (assembly GCF_030817355.1). Classification (NCBI taxonomy): domain Bacteria; kingdom Bacillati; phylum Actinomycetota; class Actinomycetes; order Kitasatosporales; family Streptomycetaceae; genus Streptomyces; species Streptomyces sp. V1I1. The sequence goes on from NZ_JAUSZH010000001.1 coordinate 3,026,737, forward strand.
ACACGCCCCAGGTGATCTGGTCGGTGCCGGGCGGGACGGCGGGGGTGCGGACCTCGACCCGCTCGTAACCGGCGCTCATCGGAAGGGTCTTGAGGTCCGTCCAGTACTGCCAGCCGCCCGTCACGTCGTGCCGGAAAAGCGTGACGGCGGTGTCGGGGGTGGTGCTCTTGTACCAGAGGGAGAGGTCGTACTGGCTGTCCGGCTTCACCTTGGGCGCGCAGACCGCGTCCTCGGTGATCAGGGCCTTGCGGTCGCCGTCGACCCGGCGGCTCAGCGAGACCTTCATGGCCTTGGTGCCCGAGTGGGCGTCGGCGACGGTCTCGAAGGCGAAGTCGTTGTCGCCCCAGCCGGACTTCTCCCAGCAGGCGGGCATGTCGGCAACGCCGGCGGTCTCGAAGCCCGGATTGGTGATCAGGTTGGGCGGGCCGGCGGAAGCCTGCTGCGGGGCGGATATCAGCAGCCCCCCGGTGAGCGCGGCTACGGCGAGCAGCGCGACGCGACGTCTCGCGCCTTGCCGCGCGACACGGCGTCTCCCGCCTTGCGGCGCAGTGCGGCGTCTCCCGCTTCGCAGCGCGGCGCCCGCCGCTCGCATGCGGCGCGGCGCGCGGATGCGCGGCAGGCGCGGCTTGGACGCGCGGGTCTCTGGCCCCGAGGGCCCGGGTGTGGGTGGCTCGGCTGGCATTACACGGTCCTTTCCTTGCGGCTCCCTCGACTGCTGCGGCTGTTGCTGCCGCCTCCCTCGTCCCGGTGGCGCCCACCGCTGCGCGGCAGATAGACAAGCGCCTCCGTCGCCGCGAACCGCAGGACGAACGTGGTCAGCAGCGCCAGCGCGGTGGCGGGCAGCACCGCCATCTCCATCCGGCCCACGAACAGCGCGATCAGCGGGATACGCAGCAGCAGATCGGCGTTGGCGAGCAGCGCGAACCGGCCCACCCGGTCCGCCCAGTGCCGGTACCTACGGCGGTCCCGGAACAGCAGCACCTCGATGAGGAGGAAGTTCCAGATCACGCCGAACTGGTTGGCGACGATCTCGGCCGGCAGATAGTGCATTCCGGCTGCGGTCAGGACATGCAGCCCGAGCAGGTTCGGCAGAAAGCCGGTGAGGCCGATCAGTCCGAAGGCCACCATCCGGGCCGCCGGTGATGCCGTACGCAGCGCGACGAGATGCCCGAGGAAGCGCATCCCTTCCTTCGCCGTCGACTTGGACTCGCCGGCGAACCTCTCCTGGAAGACGAACGGCACCTCGGCGACCGTCTCAGGGCGGCAGCGCACCGCCAGCTCCAGCAGGATCTTGTAACCGAGCGGCTTCAGCGCCTCGGCCGTCACCGCGCTGCGCCGGATCGCGAAGAAGCCGCTCATCGGGTCGCTGATGCCGCGCAGCCTGCGCGGGAAGAGTGCCTTCGTCAGCCAGGTCGCCCCGCGCGAGACGGCGATACGGTAGCCGCCGGCGAGGCCCGCACGGCTGCCGCCGCGGATGTAGCGGCTGGCGACGACGAGATCGGCGCCCGACCGCTCCCCCGCCGCGACGAGTTCCGGCACGAGCTCGGGCGGGTGCTGGAGGTCGGCGTCCATGACGACGATCCAGTCGGAGCCCGCGCCCTTCAGACCTTCGACGACCGCGCCGCCGAGCCCGCCGGTCGGGACGTCGCGGTGCAGTACGGCGACCGGGAACGGGCAGTCCTGCGCGGCGCCGCGGATCACGTCCGGGGTGTCGTCCGTCGAGTCGTCGACGAAGACGACCTCGCAGGGCAGCCGGGACGGCACGGACTCGGTGAGCTGGTGGAGCAACTCCCTTATGTTCTCGGACTCGTTGAAGGTCGGGATGATGACGGTGACGGCCCCGGGCTCGGCGAGCTGGGCGGCACTGAGTTCCGGATCGCCGAGTTCCTCGGCTCCAGTACGGGGGGTGGTGGTCATCGCTCGCCTCCGGTGATCCGGCGAATCTCGATCCGGTCCTCGCCGTCGCCGAAGACGGCGACGGGCTTCGAATGTTCAAGTGCCGCCTTGACGTTGGGCAGGTCGACGGCGTCGCGGCGGACGGTCGGCGACGAGACGACATAGTCGAGATCCCGCCAGCCGCGCGGGATCGTCTTCGTCACCGCGGGGTCGAGGTCGGCCTTGTAGAACCAGATCGCTCCGGTGCCCGGCTCGAACCCGTCGTGCACGAGGTCCAGCCAGAGCGCGTCGTCGACCAGGACCCGGGTGGACGCGGGGTCGGCGACCTCGTTCTGCATCCAGGAAGCGGCCGCGCGGTAGGGGGCGTTGGCGTCGACGGTGAGGGCGTCGCGGTTTCCGGCGTACCAGCTCGGCACGACGTATGCGGCGGCGGCAAGGGCGAGGGCGGCGGCGACCGTCCGCCGGAGGGGCTTGAAGTCAGCCCGTCCGGCAATTGAGGACTGGGGGTCTGGGGGCGAAGCCCCCAGCCTTCGCCGCAGCACCGCGTGCGCCACGCTCGCCGCGCCGCCCGCCAGCACCAGTGCCAGGAACGGCAGCGCCTGGATGACGTACATCGCGGGCAGATAGCCGGAGGGCCTCATCGCGACGAGCGCGAGGATCGCCACCACCAGCGCCGGTCCGGCGAGCGCGCGTGCGGTGACCGACCAGCGCAGGGTCACCAGCAGCAGGGCCGCGCCGGCGAGTCCGCCGAGCGGCAGCACCCGGTCGTAGTAGAGCCAGGACCGGAAGACGCCGTGCGAGCCCGAGCCCGAATCGAAGATGGAGCCCGAGCCCTCGCGGCCCATCTGGTACGTGATCCCGTCGATCAGCGACACATGGCCGGGCCCGGGGAACAGCTCATTGTTGAGCAGCGCGAAGAGCGGATACGCGAGCCCGATCAGCGCACATGCGGTGATCGCGCCGGTCACCGCGAACTTACGGGTGTCCCGGTGGCTGTGCCGCCACATCGTCACCAGCAGCGCGGGCAGCACCACCAGCATCGTCTCTTTGGTGAGCACCGAGGTCGCGGCGGCGAGCCCGGCGGCGAAGTGATGCCACAGATGGCGGCTGGGGGACGCGGCCAGGCAGAACGCCAGCAGCATCCACATCACCGCGATGTTGTCCAGGAAGATCTCGCGCTGGAGGACCACGGAGAGCGGGGAGAGCCCGAAGAGCAGCATCGCAAGACCGGCGGCCCAGCGCGGCAGGAACAGCCGGCGCGCCAGTATGTACAGCAGCACCGCGCACGCCGCGCTGACCAGCAGCATCGCGAACCGCATCGTCGCCACGGTCATCGTCTCGGGCGCGATCAGCGACGGAATCCAGGTGAGCGCGGCTATCTGGATCCAGCCGAGCGGCGGATGGTCGTACCAGTACGTGTAGTGCGCGAGCCCGTCGCCCTGCTGTACCGCCCAGGCCTGGGCGAGATAGGTGCCTTCGTCGTCGCTGAGGGTCGGGAAGTGCGTGATGTTCCAGCCCTGGACGAGCAGGATCACGGCCAGCAGCCCGAAGCACAGCAGGAGATCGGGCCGCGAGCTGCGGAAGCGTATGACGGGCCGGATGTGGACGGGCACCGTCGGCCGGGGCTTCGAGGCAGCGGGCAGAGTGGCGGTGTCAGGAGCCGGAGGCAGAGTTGTGGTCACCGGTGGGCGTCCTCTCGGGTCTCGGTGAGATGCGCGCCGACATGACTGGTCAGCTCCCACTCGTTGCGTCCCCGCTGCTCCCGCCAGACGGCGCGTATCGCGGCGCCGGCCAGGAGGACCTGGTAGAAGGGGCCGCCGACGATGAGCTTCAGGTAGTGGACGGTCCGGACGCGAAGGCCGTACTGCTTGCCGAAGTCGTGCAGCCCGACGATCTCGAAGACGACGGTGACCATGGCCGTGATCAGCGGCAGGAAGGTCACGATGGCGATCCCGACGGGGACGTCGAGGAAGAGCGCGATGGCCACGTTGAGCGGGATGATCACGCCGGAGAAGGCCTGCAGGAATGGCGTCATCAGGGTGTAGCGGGCGAGCCACCGCTGTCCGAAGCCCGGGAGCTGTTTCCAGTCCTTCTTCCGGTAGACCTGCAGAAAGCCCTGGTTCCAGCGGGTGCGCTGCTTGAGCAGGCTCATCAGCGTGCCGGGGGTCTCCTCACGGGTGACCATGTCGCTGTCGTACGCGACGACGACCTTCTTGCCGACGGACGAGAGCCGGACGCCCAGGTCGCAGTCCTCGGCAAGGCAGTTGGGGTCCCAGCCGTCCGCTTCGCGCAGCACAGCCGTTCGGACGAAGACGGTGTTGCCGCCGAGCGGGATGAAGCCCTTCTGTGCGTGCAGATGCAGGCGGCTGCGGAACCAGAAGAAGTACTCCAGGCAGTTGCGCAGGCTGTACCAGCTGGAGTGGAAGTTGATCAGCTGTACGCCGCCCTGGACGACGTCCGCGCCGGTGGAGGTGAAGGCGTGGTCGACATGGGCGAGCAGCTCGGGGTGGACCTGGTCCTCGGCGTCGAAGACGCCCACGATGTCGCCGCGGCAGTGCGGCAGCGCGGTGTTGAGGGCCTTGGGCTTGTTCTTCACCTCATGCGTGTCGGTGATGACCCGCACCCGCACCGGATCGCGCGCGGCCGAACGCTCGGCGACCGCCGCCGTCTCCGGGTCGTCGTGGCCGACGATCACGATGATCTCGAAGTTGGAGTGGCTGGACTCCAGCAGCCGCTCGATGGTGTGCTCCAGCACGGCCTGCTCGTGGCGGGCCGGCAGAAGCAGGGAGAAAGAAAGCCCGACGCCGCCGTCGGGCCGGTCGAACCGGGTCGCCGCGAGTATCTCGGGCGTACGCCAGGCATGCATCTGCCACCACAGCGTGAACGCCGCCATCCAGAACAGCGCCACGGAAATGGCAACAACGAACACCGATATGAGCACCGAAAGGTCCCCCCTTGGACCTGCGCCCCGGCAGCAGGACCCCCCTGGCCGGCGACACACCTGTGTCAGCCTCGGTGCGGCACTCCCCAGTGCAGACCCTCGGCTACTCCTCGTGCCCAGGACCCTATAGGCGGAAGGTTAAAGTCCGGTGCTCGCCTGATAAAAACTGAAGTTGCGCAGTCAATTGGCGAGTTTTCGGGCAAGTACGGACGCGTTCGCGGTAGGGGCGTCACAAACGAAGCGCTTGCACACGTACGCGGCGGGGCTGCCGTCCACCAGAGGACGGTCCCGCAGCAGCGGGAACTCCTCGCTGCCCGGTTCGCCGACCGCGACCACCGAGCCCGGGGCCTGCGACAACAGCGCCGTACGGTGCAACTCCCGTGTCGCCGCGTCGTCCTGAGGGCCGACCACCGCCACCTCGCGCGGCCCGTCCAGCAGCGCCTCCGCGACCGCGAGCCCCCAGCCGGTGAAACGCGGGGCCCGCGGCCCGAGCGCCTTCACCACGCCCAACGCGCCCTCCGCGGCGGTGCGATGGGCCTCGGAGCCGGTGTGGGCTGCATACGAAAGCAGCGCGCCGGCCGCCGCCGTCCAGCCGGACGGAGTCGCGCTGTCCGTCGGGTCCTGGGGGCGGCGGATCAGCCGCTCGGCGTCGTGCGCGGTGTCGTACAGCGCCCCGCCCTCGGCCACGAACTGGTCGATGACGATGTCCAGCAGAAAGCCGGCGAAATCCAGCCAAACGCCTTCACCCGTCACGCCCGCGAGCGCCAGGAAACCCTCCGCGACATTCGCATAGTCCTCCAACACTCCTGAATTCGCGCCGACTTGGCCGCCCTTGGAGGTACGGGCGAGGCGCGCCGCGCTGTCCATGTGCAGCCGCACCAGCAGATCGGCGGCCTCAGTGGCCCGCTCGACGAGATCCGGCCGTTCGAAGTACGCGCCGACCTCGGCGAGCGCCGCGATCGCGAGGCCGTTCCAGGCGGCGACCACCTTGTCGTCCCGCTCGGGGCGCGGCCGCTGCGCCCGTGCCGCAAGCAGCCGCTCCTTGACCGACGATTCGACCTCCTCGTCCGGGAGTTGAAGGACAGAGGCGCCCTCCTCGAAGGTCCCCTCCTCCGTCACCCCGAACAGCTCGGCGGCCCGCCGCCCGTCCTCGTCCCCCAGCACCTCGCGCAGCTGCTCCGGCGTCCACACATAGAACGCACCCTCGACATGCTTGCCCGTACCTCCCCCAGAGCCTTCGGCCCGGGGGTGCCCCCATCCGTCTCCGACGGCGCTGTCCGCGTCGAGCGCCGAGGCGAACCCGCCCTCGGCCGTGCGCAGCTCCCGCACCATGAAGTCCGCGGTCTCCAGCGCCACCCGCCGGGCCAGCTCCGAACCGGTCGCCCGCCACAGGTGTGCGTACACCCGGCACAGCAGGGCGTTGTCGTAGAGCATCTTCTCGAAGTGCGGCACCACCCACTCGCGGTCCACCGAGTACCGCGCGAAGCCGCCGCCGAGCTGGTCGTACATCCCGCCGCGGGCCATCGCCGCACACGTTTCCGCGGCCATCTCCAGTGCAGCCTCGGCCCCGGTCCGGGCGTAGTGCCGCAGCAGGAACTCGACGACCATCGACGGCGGGAACTTGGGCGCGCCGCCGAAGCCGCCGTGCCGCTCGTCGTACTCCCGGGTCAGCCCGAGCAGCGCCTGCGCCAGCTCCTCCTCGCCCGGCACTCCCTCGCCGCCGTACGCGAGCGAGCGCCCGGCCAGATCCCGGACGATCTTCCCGGCGACCTCGCCGACCTCGTCCCGCCGGTCGGCCCAGGCGGCCGCGACCCCTTCGAGGACCTGCCGGAAGGAGGCCATTCCGTGCCGGGGCTCGGGCGGGAAGTACGTACCGAAGTAGAAGGGCTCGCCGTCCGCCGTGAGGAAGACGGTCATGGGCCAGCCACCCTGCCCGGTGGCGGCCTGCACGGCCTCCATATAGACCGCGTCGACGTCGGGCCGCTCCTCTCGATCGACCTTGATGTTGACGAAATGCTCGTTCATGTAGGCGGCCGTTTGTTCATCTTCGAAACTTTCAACTGCCAGAACATGACACCAGTGGCAACTCGAATAGCCGACGCTCAGCAGCACGGGTACCCCGCGCCTCCGGGCCTCGTCGAAGGCCTCGCCCGACCACGGCCACCAGTCGACCGGGTTGTCGGCGTGCTGGAGGAGGTAGGGGGAAGTCTCATGGGCGAGGCGGTTCGGCATACTCCCATCTTCTCTCAGGTGCGGATGATCGTCAGACTCTCTCGCGCTGACGCGCCGCACGCAGGACACTTGTCGCCGGAACGGAACCGGAACCGGAACGGGGACCGGAACCGGAACCGGAACGGAACCGGAAGGCTCTCGGAGGGGGACCCATATGCGGGACAGCCATCGGGCGGAAGCCGAGCGGCTGTTGGTACGCGCCGTGGAGGAAGAGGTACGGCGCTCGGGCGGGCGGTCGGACTCGGGCGTGCTGTTGGCACGCGCACGCGCCGCCCTGGACACCATGGCGGCGAATGCGGGCGAGGAGTACGCCGCGTACGAGCAGGCGCTGGTGGAGGCCGAGGCCGGGCAGCAGCCGCTGTCCGCGCAGTTCAGCCGACAGAACTTCTCAACTCCCTTGCTGGTCACGGCCATTGCCGCGGCCGCGGCGATCGGCGCGGACATCGCGCTGGGGACGGCTACGGGTACCGCGCTCGGCGCCGGGGCCGTCGTCGCCGTCGCCGGGGCCGCGACCACCGTCGCCAAGGTGACCGCCTCGCACTGGCCGGCCGCGCACCGTAGAGCCGGGGCGCTGGGGCAGCCGGGCGGGACCGAGCAGCTGCGGTTGCAGTGGCTGACGGCGCTGGAGGTGCGGGGCATCCGCCCGTTCCTGGACCAGCAGCGGATGCTGGCCTCCTCCACCCGTACCGCGAAGAAGACCACCGTGGTGCCGCAGCTGCGCGGCGCGGACCGGAGCGCGGCGGCCCGCAGTCGGTCGGTGCTGGAGCAGTCCTTCGGGCATCTGCCGGAGCCGGAGGGGCCGTTCGCGGGCCGCCGGGACGCGATGACGCAGATCTCGCAGTGGGTGCACGCCGCCCGCGCGTCGACGGAGACCAGGCCGACGGTCGTGGTGCTGTACGGCGCGCCGGGATCGGGGCGCACGACCCTCGCGGTGCGGGCCTCGCACCATCTCAAGGATCAGTTCCGGGGCGCGTGCGTGGTCGATCTGCGCGGCGACAGCGAGCAGCCTCTCTCTACCCGCGATGCACTGCTGCACCTGCTGAACCGGCTGGGCGCGCCGCGCGAACAGCTGCTGTTCCGGGAGCGTTCGTCGGCCGAGCAGCAGGTGCGGCGCCTCGGCGAGCTGTACCACCAGCATCTGACCGGGCTTCCCGTGACGGTGGTGCTGGACGACGCGAGCGACCCGGCGCAGGTGCGCACCCTGGTGCCGGAGCGTTCGGACAGCCTGGTGCTGGTGACCGCGCGCGAGCGGCTCGACCTGCCGGCGGACATTCCGGCGTGGGTGCACCAGCTGCCGGTCGACGCGCTGGACGCGGCCGGCGCGGAGGAGCTGCTGCGGGCCTCGGCCGAGGAGCCCCTGTCCGGCCCGTACGACGCCCAATCGGCCGACGAGGTACGGGAGTTGTGCGGCGGGCTGCCGCTCGCGCTGCGCATCGCCGGCTCCTCGCTCGGCCCGCGGACCGCACATCAGCTGGCGGCAGATCTCGGCGCGTACGGTCCGGTGGGCCCGGTCGAGCGGGCGCTGTGGCTGCGCTACACCGACCAGCCCGAGCAGGCGCGGCGGCTGCTGCGCCGGCTCGCGCTGGCCGGGCGGGCGTCGCTGGGCGCGGCCGCGGCGGCGGCGCTGCTGGCCACGGACGAGCAGGAGTCGCAGCGGCTGCTCACGGGCCTGGCCGACGCGGGACTGATCGACCATGTGCGGGCCAGCCGCTACCGGCTGCACGACGTCGTACGGTCCTTCGCCCGGGCGCGTCTCCTCGACGAGGAGGAGGCCGCGGAGCGTACGGCCGCGCAGGAGCGGCTCATCCAGAACTACGCGGACCTGGCCGGGGCCGTGATCCGCATGGTCGACGGCAAGATGTCCACGCGCGCGGGCCAGTTCGGGGCGCACGGCTTCGCCTCGCTTGACGCGGCGCTGCGCTGGCTGGACGACGAGTCGAGCTTCATCACCTCGGCGCTGCGGCACGCGGAGGGCGTGAACCAGCAGACGGTGCTCAATCTGCTGGGCGCGCTGTGCGACTACTGCCTGCTGCGCGGCGACCTGTACCGGCTCGGCGAGATCAGTGAACTGTCGCAGGCGGTGGACCAGGGCCTGCTGGAACGCTCCGTGCGCTGGCGTACCGGCATCGCGGCCCGGCAGCTCGGCGAGCTCGACAAGGCCCGTACGACACTGTCGTCAGTCGTCGGCCTCTACCGCGAGGCGCAGAACGACTCGGGCACCGCGCTCGCGCTCTGCTCTCTCGGCATCACCCTGCACCACCAGGGCAATCTGACCGAGGCCGCGGCGAAGCTGCACGAGGCGATCGAGCTCCAGTCATCGGACGAGCAGGCCGAGGACCGCGCGTGGTCGCTGCACGCGCTGGCCGCGGTGGAGCGCGACCGGGCCAATCTCGCGGAGGCGCTGACGCTGCTGGCGACGGCGCTGACGCTGCACCGGGAGGGCGAGTCGCTGCACGGCGAGGCGTGGACGCACTTCCAGCTGGGCCAGGTGTGCCTGCGGATGGGCGATGTCCCGCGCGCCGAGTCGGAACTGCGTGCGGCCCTCGATCTGTACGGCCGCACCCGCGACGGACGCGGTGAGGCCTGGGCGCTGACGCAGCTGGCCCGGGCCAGGCTGGTGGACGGCGACCCGGCCCCCGCGGTGGACCAGCTGGGCCAGGCACTGTCCCGCCACCGCGACAACGAGGACGCGCGCGGCGAGGCGTGGACGCTGTACTACCTGGGCCAGGCGCTGGAGGAGCGCGGCGACCGCGACCAGGCGGTACGGGAGCTGGAGCGGGCCCGCACGATGTTCTCCAGGATGCGCGACGTGTACGGCCTGGCCTGCGCCCGCCACCACTCGGGCCGTGTCACCCGGGACCAGCGGGCGGCTCAGACCGGCAACCTGCGCAACTCGGGCTTCGCCCGCCAGCTCCTGGTGGACGCCCGCGCCGACTTCCATCGCATCGGCGTTGCCCACGGCGAGGCATGGACCTGCCTGGAGCTGGCGTTGGTCGACGCGGGCAACAACCGCCCGGGGCAGGCGCTGGCGCTGTGCGACGAGGCGGCGGCCCTGTTCGCCTCGTACCACGACGACCGGGGCGCCGACTGGGCCAGATTCCTGCGCTGCACGCTGCTGCCGTTCGCATCGCCGGGCGGCATCGAGGTCGGCACGGTGGTGGCCCAGGAGGAACTGGCCCAGCTGATGGGCACGACGCACGCGTCGCGCGACGGCAAGCTGGAGGACTGCGCGGAGGCGCTTGCGGTGATGCTGGAACGGGGCGTGCACCTGGAGGACGGCTGGCAGGCCTGGCACCTGGGGATGGTCCCGAACCGCCACGCACGCGAGGTGATGGGCGTCCCGGTACCCGCGGCGACGTAGCGCCGGGGCCGTCCGGCAGCCGGTTCGTCCTCAATCTCCCCCAGACTTCGTCCGGGGGAGATTGAGGCGCGCGGGGTCCGGGGCGGAGCCCCGCAAATCAAGCCTCGCCGGCGATTGAGGCGCGGGCCTGGGGCGGAGCCCCAGCGGTCAGGCCGACGCCGCGCCCGGCTTCCGCTTGCCGTCCGCCGGGGCAGCATCGCCCGCCGGGTCCGGGGCTTCCTCGAAGTTGACCCTGCCCATGTGGCGGTTCATCGACTTCATCAGCAGCCACACGCCCACGGCCAGCGCCGCGAAGACGATGAAGCCGAGGACACCAGGGGTGACCTTGTTGTCGTCGACCTCCTTGGCGAGGGGGACGAGATGCGTCAGTGCGAGGTTTGCGCTTGCGCTCATATCAGGCATTCTCGCGGATGCCCGCGAAGAGGTCGTCCTCGGGGAGGGAAGTATCGACCAGGGACTTGGCGAGCTCGTACTCCTCGGTCGGCCAGACCTTCTTCTGGATCTCCATCGGCACGCGGAACCAGCCGCCGTCCGGGTCGATCTGCGTCGCGTGCGCGATCAGCGCCTTGTCGCGGATCTCGAAGAAGTCCGCGCACGGAACGTACGTGGTCAGGGTGCGCTCGGCGCGCTCGAACTCCTTCCAGCGCTCCAGCCACTCGCCGTACGGGGACTCGATGCCGCGCTCCAGCAGCGCCTCGTGCAGTGCGACCGTACGCGGCCGGTTGAAGCCCTGGTTGTAGTAGAGCTTCTGCGGCTGCCAGACGGGGCCGAACTCGGACTCCGGGAACTTCTCGCCGTCACCCGCACCGTCGAAGGCCACCATCGAGATCTTGTGGGTCATGATGTGGTCGGGGTGGGGGTACCCGCCGTTCTCGTCGTAGGTCGTGACGACCTGCGGGCGGAAGGCGCGGATCGACTTCACCAGACGGCCGGCCGCCACCTCGACGTCCTCCAGCGCGAAGCAGCCCTCGGGCAGCGGCGGCAGCGGATCGCCCTCGGGCAGGCCGGAGTCGACGAAGCCGAGCCACTCCTGCTTGACGCCGAGAATCTCGCGCGCCTCGTCCATCTCTCTCTTGCGCACTTCGTGGATGTGCTCCTCGATGTACGCGTCCCCCTGGAGCTTCGGGTTGAGGATGGAGCCGCGCTCGCCTCCCGTGCAGGTCACGACCAGCACGTCCACCCCCTCGGACACGTACTTGGCCATGGTGGCCGCGCCCTTGCTCGACTCGTCATCGGGGTGGGCGTGAACGGCCATCAGTCGCAGCTGCTCAGTCAAGACTCGATCCTCAGTGATTCGTCGCGAAATAACCGGTGCCGTCCCGCAGGGACGTCGATGTGGGGCGGCGGTCGGGTGGCGGGCGGCAGGCTTCTATAGTGACCGAATCGGGGGACGGAAAATTCCGGCAGCCCGTTCTGGAGAGGATCCACGATGACCGCGGTGCGCGAGCAGCTTCCGGAGGGCCGTTATGGCCGCTCGGCGGACGAGCGCGCCGACCGCATGCTCAAAATCGTGGGCGCGGGCCTCGGGGTGGTGCTGCTCGGAGTGGTCGGCTGGTTCGGTTACGACTACATCGCCGGGCAGAAGATAAGCGCCGAAGTGATCAAATTCCAGATTGTCTCGGACACCGAGGTCCAGGCGCATCTGGAGGTGCGCAAGGACGCGGACGCCACCGGCACCTGTACGCTGCGCTCCCGCTCCGAGGACGGCAGTGAGGTGGGCCGTATCGACGTCGTCGTCGGCCAGCGGGGCGAGAAGCGGATCGACCAGGTCGTGACGGTGCGCACCACGGCGCGCGCAACCAGCGCCGAGCTGGAGCAGTGCACCGCACTCTGACGGCGCGCCGCCGAGGTGGTATCGGCTCTGACCTGCGCTGATGTAATTCTGATGGCTTTCGTCCTCCCCCTTCCGCCACGAAATTGTTAGGCTCGTGGTTTCGCCCATCCATGAAGGCACATCCTTCTGGGTAGGGCGATGCTTTGTATTCCCAGTACCTACGAGGAGCACCTGTGACCCAGACCAGCGAGAACGTCACCTGGCTCACCCAGGAGGCGTACAGCCAGCTGAAGGCCGAGCTGGAGTACCTGTCTGGTCCCGCGCGCACCGAGATCGCCACCAAGATCGCGGCAGCGCGTGAGGAGGGCGACCTGCGCGAGAACGGCGGGTACCACGCGGCCAAGGAGGAGCAGGGCAAGCAGGAGCTCCGTGTGCGCCAGCTGACCCAGCTCCTGGAGAACGCCAAGGTCGGCGAGGCCCCGGCGGCGACCGGTGTGGTGGCCCCCGGCATGGTCGTCACCATCGCCTTCGACGGCGACGAGGACGACACGACGACCTTCCTGCTCGCCTCCCGCGAGTACGCGAGCGACGACATCGAGACGTACTCACCGCAGTCCCCTCTGGGCTCGGGTGTGAACGGCAAGAAGGTCGGCGAGGACGCGGATTACGAGCTGCCCAACGGCAAGAAGGCTTCGGTGAAGATCCTCGAGGCGAAGCCGTACACCGGCTGAGACCGGACAGAGCGAAGGGGCCGGACCGCGTGACGCGGGTCCGGCCCCTTCGCTCTGCGTGCTGCGGATCAGGCGGTCGCCGAGCGGTACTTGCGCACCGCCAGCGTCCGGAACACCACGATGATCAGGACCGACCAGAGGATCGAGGCCAGCACCGGGTGCTCCATCGGCCAGGCGTCGGACGGCGAGACGCCCGGGTTGCCGAAGAGCAGGCGGCAGGCCTGGACCGTGGCGCTGAAGGGGTTCCACTCGGCGATGGGCTGCAGCCAGCCGGCCATTTTGCTGGAGTCCACGAACGCGTTCGAGATGAACGTCACCGGGAACAGCCAGATCAGACCGCCGGAGGTGGCCGCCTCGGGCGTCCGGACCGAGAGTCCGATCAGTGCGCCGATCCACGAGAAGGCGTACCCCAGCAGAAGCAGCAGGGCGAAGGCGCCGAGCGCCTTGGGGAGGCCCTCGTGGATCCGCCAGCCGACGAGGAGGGCGACGATCGTGAGGACCACGACGGTCAGCGCGGTCTGTACGAGGTCCGCGAGCGTACGACCGGTGAGGACCGCGCCGCGGGCCATCGGCAGCGACCGGAACCGGTCGATGAGGCCCTTGTGCATATCGTCGGCGATGCCCGCGCCGGCGCCCGCGGTGGCGAAGGTGACGGTCTGGGCGAAGATGCCGGCCATCAGGAATTCGCGGTAGACGGACGGGGCGGTGGACGAGCCGATCTGCATGGAGCCGCCGAAGACGTAGCTGAACAGCACCACGAACATGACGGGCTGGATCATCCCGAAGATGATCATCTCCGGGATCCGGGTCATCCGTATGAGATTGCGCTTGGCGACGACGAGCGAGTCGTTGACCGACTGCACGATGCCGCCGCGAGGTCTGGGGGCCGTGACCTGCACGGCGTCCGTTGTGGCGGTTGTGGCGGTCACTTCGCGGGCTCCTTCCGGGACTTCTTGACCTTCGCGTCCTGGGCGTTCTGGGCGCCCTGGGCGCCCCTGGCGTCCTCCGGAGCGCCGTTCTCCGCGGCCTCGGTCTCGGCGGCGTGGCCGGTCAGCGAGATGAAGACATCATCGAGGGTGGGGCGGCGCAGGCCGATGTCGTCGATCTCGACGCCGCGGATGTCCAGCTCTCGGATGACCTCGGCGAGCAGCTTGGCGCCGCCGGTGACCGGGACGGTGAGCTTGCGGGTGTGCTCGGCTATCGCGACGTCGCCCTTGCCGAAGCCGAGGAGCACCTCACGGGCCGGGCCGATCTGCTCGCTCGCGTGCACGACGACCTCGACGCGCTCGCCGCCCGTCCGGGCCTTGAGCTGGTCGGAGGTGCCGCGGGCGATGACCTTGCCGTGGTCGACGACGCAGATGTCATGGGCCAGGTGGTCGGCCTCTTCGAGGTACTGGGTGGTGAGCAGCAGTGTCGTACCGCCGCTGACCAGCTCCTGGATGACCTCCCACAGCTGCTGCCGGTTGCGCGGGTCGAGGCCGGTGGTCGGCTCGTCCATGAACATCACCGGCGGCGACACGACCAGGGCCGCGGCGAGGTCGAGGCGGCGGCGCATACCGCCGGAGTACGTCTTGGCGGGGCGGTCGGCGGCGTCGGCGAGGTTGAAGCGCTCGAGCAGCCCGCCCGCCCGCGTCTTCGCGTCCCGCGCGCTCATCTGGTAGAGCTGGCCGACCATTTGGAGGTTCTCGCGGCCGGTCAGATACTCGTCGACCGCGGCGAACTGGCCGGAGAGGCCGATGGAGCGGCGGACTTCGTTCGGATGCTTGAGGACATCGATACCGGCGACGACCGCCTTGCCGCTGTCGGGCTGCAGCAGCGTGGTCAGTACGCGGACGGTGGTGGTCTTGCCGGCGCCGTTCGGGCCGAGAAGTCCCAGAACCGTGCCTTCGGGGACGTCGAGATCGACGCCGTCCAGAGCCCTTACGTCGCCGAAGGTCTTCACCAGACCTTCGGCGTAAATGGCGCCTGGCATATGGGGTCTCCAAGGTGGCAGATGGTGGTCGCATCAGTGCGAAAAGCTCGGATGTGCGTGCGTGCGTGCCCGCGGCTCGGCGGGAACATGGCAAGGAGCCTACAGTAACGCGATACATCGCGTTACTCAAGAGTGTCGCGAATGGCGCAGGTGATGAGTCGCGATAGGTGCAGGACGACAACTCGAACCACGGCTCAGTCGATGATGGTGTAACCCGCATCGCACAGCGCCGCTGCGACCTCCGCGCAGTGCTCCGGGCCCTTCGTCTCCAGGTGCAACTCCACCTCCGCCTCCGTGAGCCCGAGCCGCGGATCGGTCCGTACGTGACTCACATCAAGGACGTTAGCGTCGACCACTGACAACGAGCCGAGAAGTGCGGCAAGGGCCCCCGGCCGGTCCGTCAGGCGCAGCCGCAGCGAGAGATACCGGCCCGCCGCCGCCATGCCGTGCCGCAGTATGCGCTGCATCAGCAGCGGGTCCACATTGCCGCCCGACAGCAGGGCGACAACCGGTCCCTCGAACGCCCGCGGCTCGCTCAGCAGCGCCGCCACCGGACTCGCCCCGGCGGGCTCGACGACGAGTTTCGCCCGCTCCAGGCAGAGCAGCAGCGCGCTGGAAAGCGCGTCTTCGGAGACCGTACGGACTTCGTCGACAAGATCGCCAATGATTTTGAACGGCACGTCCCCGGGGCGGCCCACCTTGATGCCGTCCGCCATCGTCGACAGATGGTCGATCGACACCGGATGCCCCGCGGTGAGCGAGGGCGGATACGCGGCCGCGCCCTCCGCCTGCACACCGATCAGCTTCACATCCGGCCGCAGCGCCTTCACCGCCACCGCGATACCGGCCGCCAGCCCGCCGCCGCCGATGCCGACGACGATCGTGCGCACCTCCGGGCACTGCTCGAGAATCTCCAGGCCGACCGTGCCCTGCCCGGCGATGATGTCGGGGTGGTCGAAGGGGTGGATGAAGACCGCACCCGTCTCGTGCGCGTACTCCTGCGCGGCGGCCAGCGTCTCGTCGATGACATGGCCCTGCATCCGCACATCGGCGCCGTACTCCCTCGTCGCCGCGACCTTCGGCAGCGGCGCTCCCATCGGCATGAACACCGTGGAGCGCACCCCGAGCAGCGACGACGCCAGCGCGACCCCCTGCGCGTGGTTGCCGGCGGACGCGGCGACGACGCCCGCGGCCCGCTCCTCCGGGGAGAGCCCGGCGATCCGTACGTACGCGCCGCGCAGCTTGAACGAGCCGGTGCGCTGCAGGTTCTCGCACTTGAAGTGGACAGGCGCGCCCACCAGCTGCGACAGATGCCTGCTGCCCTCCATCGCGGTCATCCTGGCGACCCCCGCAAGCATCTTCTGTGCCCCCCGGATGTCGTCGAGGATGACGGGGCGAAAGGTGCCAGGCGTACTGAAGGTCATGACGTCAAGTCTCGCAGCTCACCGGACCGGCGGCCGCCCGGATCCCGTGCTTCCCCACTGGTTTGTGCAGCCCTGGTACGCACCGGGTCGTTGCCGCGTACTCTGTCCCCCACCAACCGACCACCGCACGAGAGAGCCCCTGGCCATGCCCACCACTCAGGACATGACGACTCATCTCGACCCCGGCCTCCTCGATGCCCTCCAGCACCAGGTCGCCGTCTTCGCACGCCGCGCGGAACAGACCCGGCTCGGCGGGGTCGGCCAGGTCCGCAACTCCATGGACCGTGCCGCGTATCTGCTGCTCAACCGGCTCGACAAGGAAGGCCCGATGGGGGTCAAGGCGCTCGCCGCGGGGATGGGCATCGACTCGTCGACCGTCACCCGCCAGGTCGCGCCGCTCGTCGACACGGGCCTGGTCAAGCGCACCTCGCACCCGGAGGACGGCCGCGCCGTCGTGCTCCAGCTGTCCCCCCGCGGCCAGGCAAGGCTCGAAGAAGTCCGCTCCTCGCGGCGCGAGCTGATGGCGCAGGTGACGGACGGCTGGACGGAGACGGAGCGGGAGTCGTTCTGCACCCTGCTCACCCGCTTCAACACCGCGCTCTCCGCCCGCCAGGCCGGCCTGCCGCCCGTGGACACGGAGACGCCGCCGACCTCTTGACCCCGGTGGCGTATCTGCCTCTATATGAGGACGTGAGCGAGCGGCAGACGGTACGAGGGCGTCGCCGGGCCCGTGAGTTCGATGCGTTCGTCGCGGGCGCGGCCGGCCGGCTGCTGCATGCCGCGACCCTGCTCACCGCCGAGCCCCCCAATGCGAACCCGCACGCCCAGCAGCTGCTGACCGCGGCCCTCGCCCATACGTACGCGGAATGGGACCGGCTGCGCGGCGAGGACCCGTACGACCGCACCCGCCAGGAACTCGCCGCCCGCTTCGCCCGCAGCGCCTGGCGCTACCACCGGGTGCGCGGCGGCGTTCTGGAACGCCTCACCCCGCAGGAACGCCTCATCCTGGTGCTGCGCCTGTACGAGGGGGTCGCCGAGGAGCAGACGGCGGCGCTGATCGGGCTCCCGGTGGAACGGGTCCGCGCGATCTGCGCCCGCGCGATCGCGACGATGCGCAGCGCCCCGCCGACGCCGCCGCGCGCCCCGGCCCAGGCGGTGACATGAGCCGCCAGGACCGCAAGGAGGACGAGGTCCGCCGGATGCTGGAGACCCGCCACCCCGCGGTCCCGGCGGATCTGGCGGCCCGCGCGGCGGAACACGGGACGCGGCTGCTGCGCCGCCACCGGGCGGTGCGCCGCGCCGCATGGCTGCTGCTCATGGCCGCGGCGATCGCGTTCGCGGTCTGGGCGGCGACGACGGAGCCGTGGATGACACCGCCGACTAGGACAACACCTCCGCTGGAGGGCTGGTAACGACCCCCTTGTCCGGATCTATGCTGGATGGAGCGGCGCACAGATCGAGCCGAGGAGGTCGTCATGACCAGAAAAGTTGCCGACTGCCGCAAATTCCCGAGCGAGATGAACTGCACCCTCACCATCTCCGGCGAGGAAGAGGAAGTCGTCCGGGCCGCCAGTGAACACGCGGTCTCCGTGCACGGACACACGGACAGCCTGGAACTGCGTTCGCAGATCCGGGAGTTCCTCGAGGACGAGAAGGTCCACGCCTGACCGGGCCACTTCCGTAGGGGCTCTTCCGTAAGGGCCTCTTCCGTAGGGCGCCGGCCAGGCGTCGGCCTCCGGTCCGCCCGGGTCAGCCCAGCGCCTGCTGCAGATCCGCCAGCAGATCGTCGCCCGCCTCGATGCCCACCGACAGGCGCACCAGGTCCGCCGGAACCTCCAGGGCGGAGCCCGCCACCGAGGCGTGCGTCATCCGTCCCGGGTGCTCGATCAGCGACTCGACACCGCCCAGGGACTCGCCCAGCGTGAAGAGCTTCGCTCGGTTGCAGACCTCGACCGCCGCCTCCTCGCCGCCCTCGACCCGGAAGGAGACCATCCCGCCGAAGGCCTTCATCTGCTTCGCCGCGGTCTCGTGGCCCGGGTGCTCCGGCAGCCCCGGGTAGAGGACCTGCGTGACCTTGGGGTGGCGGGTGAGCATCTCGGCGACCCGGGCGGCGTTCGCGCTGTGCCGGTCCATACGGACAGGCAGCGTCTTGATGCCGCGCAGCACCAGCCACGCGTCGAACGGTCCTGCCACCGCGCCCATCGCGTTCTGGTGGTACGCCAGTTCCTCGCCCACCGTCGCGTCCGCCGCGATCAGCGCACCGCCGACGACGTCGGAGTGGCCGCCCATGTACTTGGTCAGCGAGTGCACGACGATGTCCGCGCCGAGCGCGATCGGCTGCTGGAGATAGGGGCTGGCGAAGGTGTTGTCCACGACGAGGCGCGCGCCCGCGCCCCGCGCGATCTCCGCGACCGCCGCGATGTCGGTGATGCCGAGGAGGGGGTTGGACGGGGTCTCGACCCAGATGACCTTCGTCTTGGGGGTGAGGGCTGCGCGCACCGCGGCCGGGTCGGAGGTGTTCGCCACCGACCACTCGACGCCCCACCGGGAGACGACCTTCGCGAAGAGCCGGAAGGTACCGCCGTACGCGTCGTTCGGGATCACCACATGGTCGCCCGGCTCCAGCAGCGTACGCAGCAGGCAGTCCTCCGCCGCGAGCCCGGACGCGAAGGCGAGCCCGCGCCGGCCGCCCTCCAGCGCCGCGAGGTTCTCCTCGAGGGCAGTACGGGTCGGGTTGGCGCTGCGGCTGTACTCATAGCCGCCGCGCAGTCCGCCCACGCCGTCCTGCTTGTAGGTGGACACCTGATAGATGGGCGGGACGACCGCGCCGGTCAGCGGGTCCGCCGTGTTGCCCGCGTGGATCGCGATGGTCTCGAAGCTGTGCAAGCTGTGCTGGTCGCTCATGAGGCCCGAGCGTAGTCCGGCTCGGGCTCGGGGGCGCGGCCCGCCCCGTGACTGTGCGGTCGGACCCGGTGCGCGGCCCGCCCCGGCCGCTGTCCGGGACATTGCGGTCGGACCCTGGTACGCGGCCCGCCCCCGCCGCTGTCCTGGACTGTTCGGTCTTGGAGACAATGGGGCCATGGAGATTCTCTGGTTCCTGATCGCGATGGCCATGCTGGCCGCGGTCATCGGTCCTTTTGCGCTGCGCCGCCGCTCCGGCATCCGGCAGGTCGCGCCCGGCTCGCCCGACGCCGCCGACCCGGACACGTACGGATTCATGCGCCAGGAAGAGCTGGACATCCGGCTGCCGGGACCTGACCAGGACCTCCTCGACGTACTCGACGTCGTACAGCACACCCAGGACTGGCGGGCCGCGTCGCAGCTGCTGGCGGGCACCCCGAAGGACGGCGAGGTGCGCTGGCAGCGCGTGCAGGCCTTCGCCGGGGCGGCGTCGCTGGAGCTCCAGCAGCGGCCGGGCGTCGGCGGGGCATGGCTGCGCGCCTGGCGCTCGGAGTCCCCGAAGGACGCGGGCGGCGCGCAGGTGCACGCGGAGTTCCTGGTGCAGCAGGCCTGGCGGTCCTCGACCGCGGGGACGGACGACTTCCGGATCATCCTGGAGGAGGCCCGTACGGTCTGCGGCGAGGCGGCTCTGCTCGCGCCCGGCGACCCCGTCCCGTACATCGTCGAACTCGCCGTCGCGCGCGGACTCGGCTACACCCCCGAGCAGTTCGACCAGGTGTGGGCCAAGGTCATCGACCGCGCGCCCGAGCACATGGGCGCGTATCTGGCCGCGCTGCACTACTGGTGCGAGAAGTGGCACGGCTCCCGCGAGGAGGCCGACCACTTCGCGACGACGGCAGCGGCCCGCGCCCCGCAGGGCTCGCTGCTGGCCGCGCTCCCGCTGTTCGCGGTGTACGAGCACGTCCCGGACGTTGTCCTGGTGCAGGGCTTCTACCAGAGCGCGGTGGTGACGAAGGCGATGGAGGGCGCACTCTTCGCGGTGCACTCCGCCCGCCCCGACGACCCCATGCTCGCGCACGTACGGCATCTGCTGGTCCTCTTCCTCGTACGGTCGGAGAGGTGGGCCGAGGCGATGAACCAGCTGGTGAGGGTGGACGGCCACGTCGGCGCGCTGCCATGGACACACAGCGGCGATCCGGCGGCGGAGTACACGGTGTACCGGAACCTGGCGGTGGCGGGGTACGAGGCGAATGGGGGGAGCCCGGCGACGCTGCTGCAGTGAGGCGGCGGGGCGGCGGGGCCAGGAATCCTTGCTCACCCCCGGACGTTGTCATGAAGGCCGACTGTCGAGGAGACCCGCATGTTCCTGTCCCGCCGCACCCCCGAGCTCCCCACCCCTGACCAGGCCCTGCGCGGCCGCGCGACCCCTGAGTTCTCCGTCCCCGACCGCCACACGGTCCTCGGCAATCCGCTGCTGGGCCCGTACCCGGAGGGCCTGGAGATCGCGGACTTCGGCCTGGGCTGTTTCTGGGGCGCGGAGCGCAAGTTCTGGCAGACGGACGGCGTCTGGACGACGCTGGTCGGCTACCAGGGCGGATACACCCAGAACCCGGCATACGAAGAGGTCTGCTCGGGCCTGACTGGCCACACGGAGGCGGTACGCGTCGTCTTCGACCCGTCGGTCGTCTCGTACGAGTCGCTGCTGAAGCTGTTCTGGGAGTCCCACGACCCGACGCAGGGCTTCCGCCAGGGCAATGACGTGGGCACGCAGTACCGCTCGGCGATCTACACCCACGCGGATTCCCAGGCGAAGACTGCGCAGGCGTCCCGGGAGGCGTACCAGGGGGTCCTGACGGGCTCGGGGTACGGCACGATCACGACGGAACTGCTGCCGGCGGAGGGCCGCCCGTTCTACCCGGCGGAGGGGTACCACCAGCAGTATCTTTCAAGCAGCAAAAACCCGAACGGGTACTGCGGGATCGGCGGGACGGGTGTCTCGTGCCCGATCGGTGTCGCGAAGGCCGAGGGGTGAGTTCCGGCTTCACCCCCGAGCTGTTGGCGGGGCTGTGGCGGGAACGGCGGTCGTCGGGTCCGCCCATCGCCCACACGTTCCGCAGTACGTACTGCGACCGGTGGTGCACTTCCACAGCCTCCCCGGCTCGAAGCGCTACCCGGAGCCCGAGGACGAGTACGCGATCGTGCTGAACCGGTACAACACGGTTCTCGACGAACTGTTCGCGGGCACCGACGTGTTCGTGGTGACCATGGACTGGTCGCACACGCCGACCGGGCCCGCCGGCCACCCCACCCACGAGATACGACCGCAATAGGTCTGGGGCTTACCGCTCTGATCGGCTTCAGTGCCACGGGATTGTTGATCATCCAGATTCTCTGGACTCCCCAGCAGCGTGGCTCAGCTACTGAGTTTGAACTCATGAAGTCGTAGGGATGAGGGACAGTCCGGTCCCGGCAAGGCATCCGTCGATCAGTTGGGGGCGGTACTGGATCTTCCTCATCCCGTGTCGGATGGTCTGGATGAGGTGCTCGGGTGTGGTGAAGGCGGTGTTGGACAGCCAGCCGCGCCGCAGCAGGGACCAGATGCCCTCGACGGGGTTGAGGTCGGGTGCGTATGAGGGCAGCTGGTAGGCGGTCAGCCATTCCTGTCTGGCGATGAACTGCCGCATTCCATAAGCCAGATGAACGTTGAGATTGTCCCAGACGAGCACGATCGGTCCGCCCAGTTGCTGGTGGGCCGTGATCAGCAGGTCGCGGTAGTCGGTCCAGGCGAAGCTCTTGCGTCCGTCGCGCCCGCCGTCGTCGCGGCGCGGCCGGTAGATCAGCCGGGAGCGTTCGCCCGGCTTGTAGCAGGTCAGGGCCGCGATCGAGATGCGGCGGCGAGAGCGTCCCCGCACCCGGATCACGGGAGTCTGCCCGCGCCGGGCCCAGGTGCGGGCAACCGGCGGCGTCATCGAGAAGCCGGACTCGTCCTCGAAGACGATCCAGGCCCCGAGCGCCGCCGCGGTCTTTCCACCTGCGGCCATGTCTCCTTCACCCAGCCAGTGACCTGGTCCTCGTCGCGTTCCACGGCCCGTCTGGCCGGGACCTGGCAGGAGTAGCCGTGCCTGATCAGCAGCTTGCGCACCCCTTGCAGCGTGTAGCTCTTGTCGAAACGCCGCCCGATCACGGTCTTGATCCTCGACAGTGTCCACCGCTGGTCCGGCCAGCCGTGCGCCACGGGGCTCTTGGCCAGTTCCGTTTCCAGCACGGCGAACTGGGCCTCGCTCAGCCGCGGCAGTGAGGCCGAACCCGCCGACCGCAAAGCACGCGGGCCGCCCTTGTTCCACGATCGCCGCCACCGCTGGACCGACCGGACACCGACCCGTAACTCCTTCGCGATCACCGCACTCGGCTCGCCCAGGGCGAACCGCTCGGCGGCCATCATCCGAATGCCCTCGCGGAGCTGCCGACGTTCGTCCGACAGACCACCGCCCTGCGCATACCTCATGACGACGGCGTACCGCGAGGATCAAGCCCTGTCAGCACAAATGTCCTGTGCCATCAGATCTTGAGCGCGTGCCATCGAAGTTCGAGCGGCTTCGATAACACATGGCCACGGGGCGGGTGGCTGACTGCGTGAACCAGGTGAGCTGCGTTAAATCACTGGGCAAACTCGTCGGATGACCAGCGGGACTGGACCGCGGGGATTCAGAAGGGGCGGGCGGTAAATGGGCGATGAAGAAGCGACGATCCGCTCGGATGCGGAGGCGGGCAGCGTTGACGCGATGGTGCGTCTGGCTCAACTGCTGAGTAGGTGGGGTGCGACGGAAGAAGCGATGGCAGAAGCTGAGCCTTGGTTCCGCCGGGCCGCGGAGGCAGGCAGCACTTACGAGATGGAGTGTCTGGCTCTCTTCCTGAGCAGGCGGGGCGCGACGGACGAGGCTGAGTCCTGGTACCGCCGGGCCGCAGAGGCAGGCAGCGACGGCGCCGTTCTGTACCTGGCCCGGTTCCTACGCGCTCGGGGCGCGAAGGACGAGGCGGAGTCTTGGTACCGCCGTGTGACAGATGACCGCTACGCGGTGCCGGCGATGACGGGTTTGGCCCAGCTCTTGCATGAGCGGGGCGCGGCGGAAGACGCAATCGCGGTGTATCGCCAGGCTTTTGGGAGGGACTACGTCGCCGCGACGTGTTCCGCCCTGGCGAGGGTGCATGAGTGGGTCCCTGACCTGCTTGCCCGGGGAAGGTTCGAGGCGGCCGAGGCGGTCTTGCGCGAGCTGGAGCGTCAGGAAGAGTACATGGCGCGCATCGAGGAAGAGTACGAGGCGCGCATCAGAGACGAAATCGCCCGAACCGGGGTGGTGCCCGCGACGGGCGGCTCCAGTTGGGGCACGATGGTGATGACCATGGTCGCCACTGCGGCAGTGATCCCATTTCTGCAAACGATCATGGCCAAGGCGGGTGAAGACGGCTACGGTGCGGTGCGTTCTGCGATCCGGCGCATGTCACGACGCGAGCAGGTGCAGCCCGCTGAGCCCGATGGCCAGAAGAACGTGATCATCCATGTGCCTGTGAACGTGCCGGATGAGGCGCTTCGACGCTTGATGAGCATGGACCTGGCAGCCCTCATGAGGGCCAGCAATTCCAGTGCTATCGAAGTGTCCTGGGACGACGACCAACAGGAGTGGAAAGTGGTCACCCGCGGCTGAAGCGTTCAAGAGGTCGTCCACAGGTTCCTCGCCGTGCAACCCGACTTCTCGCTCAGTGCAAGCTCAAGGTTCGATGGCACGCGATCAAACATCAAGGACACAGGACAACAAACGACAACCCGCGTTCAAGCTCAGTAGTCGCAGCCGAGAGCGCCGGAGCTGAGTGGGGAGGACCGTGTCATGTCCCCTTCCCTACCGCTCAGGAACCTGCGTGTCCGGCGGGGTGAGGGATCGTTCAGGTCGCTTTGGACTGGGTGATCTGTCGGGTACTACCGAAGAACGCGGGGTGGGGCGGGCGTTGGAGGCGCAGCGCAGGGTGATCCACCGGATTCTCTTCCGACAACGGACCGGCATCGTGGCGAGACTGCCGACGCGGTTTGGGAAGTGGAGGAACACGGCCAGATCGACGTTCATGCCTCCACCGGCCTCGCAATACGTGATGGCGCAGCTACTGGCGGGGGCTGGCCAGGAATCTAACCGGCGGAGTGTCGGCGCAGTGCCTCCTCCACTCGCTGCAGGTCCGGGGACCCGATGCGTTGGAGGATGGCCAGCGCGTCCCGCAGGCGGGAGAGGCCCTGCTCCGGCTCATTTGTGCCGAAGAGACAGCGGGCAAGTCCCTCCAGCGCATGCGCCTCGAGCAGGGGTGCTTCGATGTCGCGTGCTCCTGCAAGGGCAGATGTCAACGGGTCGTGTGCCTCTTCGCATTGAGCACGGCGCACCAGCAGGTTTCCCTGTGCGATTAGGGCGTCCGTCTGGCCGTACCGGTGGCCTAGGGATGTGTGCAGCTCAAGGGCCGCACCAATGTCCGCTTCTGCGCCTGCCCGGTCTTCGAGCAAGCCCTTCACCACCCCCAACTCCTTCAGGGAGCAGGCCTCCCCGTAGCGGAAGCCGAACTCTCTGTGCTGGGCGATCGCTTGGATGTGTGTGGTCATGGCGGCGGTGTAGTTGCCCATGAGGCGGTGGAGCGCGCCCAGGTCGGTCAGTGCAAGCCCCATCCCGTAGCGGCTGCCGAGCTCCCGGTGCAGATCCACCGACCTTGTCAAAGTGGCTAGAGAAGACCCGAAGTCACCGGTCAGGTACTCGACAACACCCAACTCCTTAAACGAGTACGCCTGGCCGTGGCGGTCGCCGAGGGCGTGATGCAGGTCCAGCGCATGAGCGATCTGCGCTGTCGCAGTCGGATAGTCACCCAAGTGGTAGTTAGTGAGGGCGAGTTGGTTGTAGGCGAATGCTTCCCCGTACTCATTGCCCAGGTCCTGGTAGATCTCGAGCGACTCGGCGTGGATGTTGTGCGCTGTACGCAAAAACCCCAGCAACCAGTGCAGTGTCCCCAGCTCGTGCAGCGTATTGGCTTCTCCCAGCGTGTTGCCCAGCGCTCGGTAGAGCTCACGCGCCCGCTCCTGGCTCGCCCGGTCGGCCTCGTACTCGCAGCAGAGGCGCTGCGCAACGCCAAGTTCGTGAACAGCCGTCGCCTCGCCCAGGCGGTCATCCACCTGTCGGTGAAGCTCCTGCGCTCGCTCCTGGCTCGCCATCGCGGCGGAGAATTCACCCCGCAGGCGCTGCATGGACCCCAGACGGCCCCATGCCTGCGCCTCGCCCGCCTGGTCGCCTGCCGCCGTCGCTGCAGTCAGCGCGCTCTCATGCAGGGCCATCGCCTGATCCCAGTGCCCCTGACTGCGCAGAAAGTTGTTCATCGCCGCTGAGATGCCGACCGCATGCGCGGGACGCGCATGGACCGCAGCGTAGTCCACAGTCGCATGGATGTTGGAGCGCTGGTGCTTCAGCCAGTCCACGGCCTGCGCCGGGCCAGCGAAGTCCGGGGCCCATGCCGGGGGAGTGGAGGAAGCTGGCACGTCCGACTCGGGCGTACGTCCTTTGATCAGCTGGGCCGCCCTACGAACCGTGTGCTGGTAGTAGTTCAACATGCGGGTCACCGCGGCCTCGGTCTCCGCCACCGGGTCCAGGGAGACCAGCGACTGCGCCTTCTCGCGCACGAGGTCGTGCATGCGGTAGTCGCCGCGAGCGGGCTCATCGATGAGATGGTGCATGAAGATGCCGTCGAGGAATTCTTGCGCGTTCGCCAGAGGGATATCAGCGAGCGACGCCGCGATGTACGCATCGATCACCGATCCGGGGTGCAAGCCCAGCAGCCGGAACAGCCGCTGTTGCCCTGAGGTGAGGTCACGGTAGGACAGATCGAACGCAGAGGCGACCGAGTCCTCCTCAGCCCGCATCGTCGCGATGCGGTGCCGGGTCGCCGCCAGATCCTCGACCAGGTCCTGAACGCTCCAGTGCGGGTGGTGTGCCAGCTTTCCCGCGGTCAGCCGAATGGCCAGCGGAAGATAGCCGCACAGTCGGACGACCTCCGCGACCTGAGGATCGGACGGAATCAGGCCTGGACGCGCCGCGAGGCGTGAGAAGAGCACCTTGGCTTCTGCCGGAGGCATGGTTTCTAAGCTGATCGGGACCACCCCTTCGAGCGCAGTGAGCCGGCGTCGGCTCGTGACCAGGACGAGTGAGCCCTGGGAGCCGGGCAGCAGGTGACGCACTTGCTCACTGGACACAGCATCGTCCAGCAGCAGCAGTATCCGCTTCGTTCGCAGTCGGTCTCGCCATAATGCCGATCGGGTCTGCAGGTCGGAGGGGATCTGAGCGGCGGGAACACCGATGACTAGTAGAAGGGACGCGAGCGCGTCCCGTGGGTCGACGGGCCGCTGCCCGGGCGTGTGGCCGTGGAGGTGCAGGAACAGCTGACCGTCCTGGAAGCGGGGGGCGAGGAGATGGGCGGCACGCACGGCCATGGCGCTCTTGCCGACTCCTGCCATCCCGTCGATCGCATGGATGTCAACCCCCTGCATCGCAGGCCCAGTTACATTCATCGCCTCCAATACGCGCTCAAGCTCGGCATGACGGCCGGTGAACGAAGGGATATCGCGGGGCAGACTGAACGTAGCGGCGGCCCGGGTGGGGAGAGATAGTCCGTCGATCCGCAGGCCGAGGGCTTCCAGCCGCCCTATGATCTCCGCCGTGTCGAGCGCGTGCACCAACTCAGTGAGCTCGCTGGCTGCAGCGTACTGACGAAGTCCGGATACGACAGCCTCGCAGACGCGCTCCGTGAACCGATCCGGCTCGATCTCGACGACGTCTTGGAACGGCAGCCCGGTGGTGTCGCTGACCCATTCCCCGAAATCTGCGATCTGGTCCGCCACCGATTCCTGCAGGGCGTCGCGCACAGACACGCTGCCGTCGAGGCGCAGCTTGGGCGGCGAGCTGAAAGAGCGGACAAGGCCGTGCTCAAGCGTGCTGCGCACGGCGGGGTCTGATTGGGCAATGACCGTTCCCACGGAACGGCCGATTGTCTTTCGCAGGGACCGGTCGTCACGACGATTTCTGACAAGTTCAACGCCGGAGTCGTTGCATAACGTGACCAGCCAGCCGACTACAGCGCTGACGATGTCGATCGAGACCATAACAGTTTCGCCCCCTCATCGCCCTTTGCAGTCCGTTGGCTCATAGTAGCCGGTCGATTACTCAGGCGGGCCATCTGTGCGGCAGCGTAGGAGGCGTAAGGGCCACCGAGGCCCGCTGCCGTTCGATAGCTCCGCCGCGCTAGGGCGAGCCGGTCGGAGATGACCAGATTGTCCGCCAGGAGAACATGACTGGCTGTATCCAACGGATCGAGGCGAACGACTTTCCGAAGGTATAGCTCGGCCGTGCGTCGATCTCCGGCGGCCTCGGCCGCTTTCGACTGTGAGATCAGGACAAATCGTAGATTTTCTGGGTGTAGGTAGGCGCCTTGAACGGAGTCCGCAGATTCCAGTCGCGCGTAATGCTCGGACAGGTCCAGCTGGCGCCGTACCTCCGAGTGGTCGGAGAGGAAAAAGGGGACAAAACTCATACCCCGCCAGCATGCGCTGAGCATCAGAGCGCTAAATCCGCCTTCCGGCGGGTCCCCCATCAGACGTTCAGCAGCATTCTGCCAGTGAAGCATCTCGCTCATGGTGCGGTCGGAACGGGCATGCTTGACGAGAAGATTGATTGCGGCGCTCAGTCGGGCGTTCGCGGGAAACCGGTGATTCTCGGCAACGCGAACGAGAAGTTCGGTAGTCCTGGCCGCGAGATTCGGTGCCATTCCCCGGGTGACCTGGGCGGCCGTATAGTGCAGGATTTCTAGTCTGACGTGTACCAGGGATTCCGGATCGCCGTTCCGGGCAGGCGCCAGTCCTGCAAGAGTGTGCCAGAAGCCGAGTCTGGCAAGTACTTTTGCGACGGAGAGGCACCTGGAGTCTTCCAGCGAGTCCCAGTCGTTCAGTTCTTGGCATAGTAAGGCCCATGCGGCGCTGCGCGATGGCTCGGGGAGCCCGCGCGGGTCATGGACGTGCGCCCACCGCGGAAAAGCGACGGCAAGGGACTGGCGGAAGTTCCCTGAAGTCACGACTTGGTAGGGCGGTAGCAGCCGTCCCGCCAGATACCGCCGGCCTATGTCCGCCACAGCTCTGGCGTGGAGCGGTCCCTGGTCCGTTTCGAGGTCGAAGTATGCGGCGAGCACTGAGTCATTCATCATCGGCCAGCGCTCCTGCCACTCTCAGGTGCCCCGCGGCGAAAATATCGGCGTGCAGGCGTGAGCGCACGTGAACAATGAGTTTCTGCAGGTCCCGGCAATAGACGGAGGGATTGAGAAAACCGTGTCCGACGCGGTAGCGGTGAGCGATGTGCCCTCCACCGCACACCCGCTGAAGGCTGCACGCTCTGCAGGTGTCGCACAGTCTGGCAGCACCCAGCTGACGGGCGACCGTGGCCGGGTGGGCGAGGGCCTCTTGCAGTGCATGGTCGCGGACATTGAGCCCGAGACCTGCGGCCCCCGCGAAAGCCGACTTGAGGGAGTCGACTTGCTCGAGGCTCCCATCGGTCTCGACTATCAGGGAACGGAAAGGAGTCAGGCCGACTGACTCGGATCTGGCCGCGCTGCCTAGGAGGAGCATGATGACATCCTCGAACAGTCGCACACCGGTTTCCCGCAGAGGGGCCTCGTACCATCGCTCGAAAATGGGCAACAGCCAATCGGCATAAGGTGTTGACCGGGAATTGCTGTGACGTCCGGGAGGAGGATTCGTCCAGTTCCCGTGAGGCAGAAGAAAATCCACGGCAGGGGGGTTGTGAGCCAACAGTTCACCGTAGGTCTCCAGCGGATCGTTCTCCAGGCTAACGGTGGCCAGCAGCCCAGAAAAGAGATGGCGGGTTTCCGGCCGGGTGAGCAGTGACAGTTTCTCCGACACACGTGCATGGCTTCCGCTGCCCCGTCGATCCTTCCGATGACGGTCATGGGCCGCCCGCGCCCCGTCGAGGCTTATTCCGACCTTGATGTCAAAACGGTCGAAGAGCTCCAGGTACTCCTCGTCCAGGAGCAGTCCATTGGTCTGAATGCCGAGCGATACCTTGGCGCTGCCGGAGAGACGGGTCGTAATGTGTTCGGCGGCGTGGGATATTCTTTGGTAACCCGCAAGCAGGGGCTCACCGCCGTGCAGAACTACCTGCACCGAGGGAAGACTGAATTCTCGAATATGCTCGGACATTCTATACACGGTGGCCTCAAGAACTGCCGTAGACATCGCCGCAGGTCGAGTACGCCAGCTCTGGTCGGCCATCTCGTACAAATAGCAGTAGTCGCATCTCAGATTACAGTGGCCGTGCATTTTCAGGATGAACTGAGTGAACGGCTGCATGTTCAGAGTTCCGGCTCTATGAAGGAATTGAAAGTGCCTTCGGCAGGGCGGTTGCCATCATAAATGCCGTAACGTCGCAGCAGTATCACACGCAGGGCCGGATTTGCCGTGCGCAGAATGACTCGCAGTGCCGAGGCCGCGGCATCGGATAATTCATTGTCATCGAAGTCGTATTTCTCTTCGTTCTCCATTCGCCCCCGGATCTTTTATGAGAATGTTGGCGCACACCATTAGCTTTGCCAATGGCTCGGTGCAGAGTACATCTCGCCGTTCAGAGCGTCAAGATGACAATGCGGCCATTAAGTGTGTGCAATGTTGTCAGGTGACATCAGGAACATCACTAGCTTCATTCCTGCGCCTGCTGCCCAGCGGCTGTGGACGAGGGCCGCTGTCGCGGCACGCAGGCCGTCGGCCGCCGCACACAACGAAGGCTGGCCAACCTCGGACAGGACCTAATCGCGAGTCCACTTGGGCACGAGAAGGTCAGGGTTGAACGGGCGCCTTCCGCCACCTCCAACGGGCAGGACGATCACCGCATGCAATGCCTCTCGGACGAGAGCCCGCTTCTGCGCCATGTCGAGCTTGTTCGAGTACCACTGCTCACGTACATCCTCGGTCAGGGCGGAAGCACGCTGAATCTGCAACGCGTGCTGCGTGCGTTCCTTTCGCAGCTCTTTGATGCGGGACTCCATCCTGTGGTTCTCAGGGAAGAAGAGCTCATCCGAAATCTGATCCTCTTGCCATTTCTGCAACATCGTTCGCTGCTTGGTCATCAGTCGGTTTAGTTCCTCCTCTCCACCCCACTCAGCGTCCAACTCCTGCTTGACCGCGGCCCGCTCCTCCAGCTTCGCCAACACAGCTTCGGTGATGTACTCATCAACCTTGGCCCCGTTGCGGGCGCTCCCCCCGCAGCCCCCCATGGAACGGGACGGGCATTGGTAGACATAGCCACCCGACAAGTCCGGCCTCGTGCTCACCCTCAAGGGAGCATTGCAAAACTTCCCGTCTTCCTTGGGCTTTCCGCACCGGAGAATCCCTGTCAGAAGATGCGAGGGAGTTCGATAGTCGGTGATGGTTCCGTCGGCCTTGATGTTGGGTCCGACTCGCGCCGAGAAGAGCGCATCGATCGCCATCCATTCCTTCGGCGTGATGATGGGATCCCATTTACCCACCACGGGGACACCGTCGGCGTCCCTCACCAGCTCCCCATTGTGCTTGCGCCATCCGCACATGCGGGGATTCCACAGGGCGAGCTTGAGCGACCGGGATTGCCATACGTTGTTGTGGACCGTGCGCAACTCTGCATCCCGCCATGCTTCAAGGATGGAGTGCAGCGACTTTCCGGCGATGACGTCGCGGGCCGCCTGAGCGAGGTGCCGGGCCTCCTCGGGGCGAAGCGTCAGCTTGTCGTGCTCCCAACCGAACGGCCGCGTTCCGCCGACAGGGATGCCCTGTTCTGCACGACGACGGTGCGACCGACGTGTTCGCCGCCTGATCTTCCGCACTTCCGCCTTGGAGACCACCACGCCGAAGAGCCCCATCGACTCAACATCCTCGTTATAGAGGTCCTTGAGTCCCTTGGCGTCCGCGTAGATCCGTCGGTCCTCGAACGTCACTGCGTCCACGAACCGTTCGTAGTCGCCTACACGCCTCACCAGCCGGTCATCCGCGACAACTATGGCGCCGCGCACTGTCCGACCGTCCGGAAGATGCCCCACCTTGAGGACCTTCAGCATTGCTTCAAAGTCGGGCCGCACAAGATCTGCCTTCGCTGCTGAAAGATCGTTGTCCGTGTAGTAGTGCATGATCTTCAAGCCCAGCGTGGCCGCCGTCTCGTCGTTCACCAGGTGCTGGTCTTCGACCCCGTGGGCGTCCCTGGCCAAGTCCGCCGAGATCCTTGCGTACGCCACCACCGGCACTAACTGATCGTCGCTGCTCATGCCTAACTCCCCCTATCTGTCTAGGACTTCCAATACTGCCTGAAGTACATAGGTATCACCAGCAGTACTTGGACAAGAACCCGGCGGGGTACTGCGGCCTGGGCGGGACGGGCGTCAAGCTAAGTACCCCGTTCGCGACGAACTGGGGGGTGCCTCTATGTCCTTCGTCAAGCCTGCGTGGGTCATGCGGGGGTCGCTTCCGGGGTGCGTGACTCGTAGAAGGTTCCGTCTCGGAGCATGGCGAACAGGACGCTGATGCGGTGGCGGGCGAGCCGGAGGAGGGCTTGGGTGTGGGTTTTGCCGCGGGCTCGCTGCCGGTCGTAGTAGCTGCGGGAGGCGGGGTCGTGCAGGGCCGCGAAGGCGGAGAGGAACATGGCGCGTTTGAGGAGTCGGTTGCCTGTTCTGGGGGCGTGTTCGCCGTGGATGGACGATCCGGAGGACTTCGTGGCCGGGGCAAGGCCGGCGTAGGAGGCCAAGTGGGCGGCGGTCGGGAAGGACGATCCGTCGCCGATGGTGACCAGCAAGGTGGCGGCGGTCCTGACACCGACTCCGGGCATCGAGGTCAGGACCTGGGAAAGAGGGTGCGACTCCAGCAGCTCGCTGATCTGGGCTTCCAGAGCGCGTCGTTGTTCGTGGACGGCGGCGAGCGAGCGGGCCAGCGAGGGCACCACCACGTCCAGGGTGGTGGTGCCCGGGACGACGACGGTCTGTTCGTCGAGCGCGTCGAAGATGTCGTTGACCAGGCGTTCGGCCATGCGCGGGGCCTTGGGCCGTATCAGGTTCACGAGCCTGCGGCGTCCGGCCTTGCGCAGGGCGGCGGGCGAGCCGAAGCGTTCCAGCAGGTGCGTCACAGCCTGGTGGTCCAGGCGGGGCCCCAGTACTCGCTCCAGGCTCGGGTGGAACTGGGTGAGCAGGCCGCGGAGCCGGTTGCTGGTGCGGGTGGCCTCGGCGGCGAGGTCCTGGTCGAAGCCGGTCAGGACGGTCAGCTGGGCCGCGGTCTCGTCGGCCAGTTCCAGGGCCCGCAGGGTGTGAGGCATGGTGCGGGCGGCGTCCGCGATCACGTGCGCGTCGCGGGCATCGGTCTTTGCCTCACCGGGATACAAATCGGCGATCCGCCGCATCGCCAGCCCTGGCAGGTAGGCCACGTGGCAGCCGGCGTCCCGGGCCACCGCGAGCGGCAGGGCGCCGATCGATGCGGGCTGGTCCACGATGACCAGCACGCGGCCGAACCTGGCCGTGAGCTTGTCGAACACGGCCCGCAGTTTCGGCTCGCTGTTGGGCAGCCGCTTGTCGTAGACGGTCTTGCCGCCCGCTGTCAGGCCGTGGCCGTGGTGGTCGCCCTTGCCGACGTCCAGGCCGAGGAAGACCGCGATTTCACCGGTGTCGAGCACCGCACCCCCCGAGGGTGGTCGTTCCGTCCCGGCCTCACCCACCGGCACCGAGCGCGCGCATCCACGTTACGCAGACCTGCCACCCTTCAACGGCCGGGCGTTGCGCTCGGCCGGGTGACGGTCGGGCCTCTCATCAGCGGTCAGACGGTGCCCCGGACCCGGTGACACCACCCCCCAGGTCATCGCTTCGACAGGGGGCAACAGTCATGCCGGGCCCGGAGGCCAGGAGCCCCGTTTCAGGGCCACGAAGAAAGTAACGGGGGCGTCCTGCCCGGCGCCGGCGAGGAATTCCCCTGGGGCGACACCGTCGTCAAGGTCAACAAGAAGATCTTCGTCTTTCTGGGAGTGACCGACGGCAGCTATCCGCTGGGTGTCGGCGTCAAACTCAAGGACGAGGCGATGCACGCCCATGTCCTGTCCTGCCCGGGCGCTGAGCCGTCCGGCTACGGACTGGGGAAGGCGGGCTGGGTGCAGATCCCACTCGCGCAGAAGGGCGCACCGTCGGCGGCAGTGCTCTGCGACTGGGTGGAGGAGAGCTACCGCAGCATCGCCACGAAGAAGCTGATCGCCGAGCTCGAGGCCCGCTGATCGCGCCCCGGGCCCGGGCGCGCAGCGCTTGCTCTAACCATCGTCCATGCGGGCGAGGGCATGGCGCATCCAGTCGTTTAACGCAGCCACCGTCGGGTTGGTCGCATGCTCGCTGACGCGGGCGGCTTCAAGTGCAAGGTGCACGCTGACGGTTCCTGCCAACAACTTGGCTGATACGGACGACTCATGGCGCTCGACAGCGCCCTTTCCTGTTCTGGAAAGATCAGGCGCTTGACCCGGCCCGCGACCGTCTCGGGAGCATCGAACGCGACAGGCGTACGCCGACATGTGGGGGCATGGATACTGCGGAAGCTGTCCGGTGACCCTGCAGGAACGGAACGTGCCCGACTCTGTGGGGCACCGAGGACGCCAAGGACTACGTGGTCCAGGGGTACGTCATCACCGGCCCCAAGCGGCTGGCGCAGCTCGTTCTACCCGAGGGCGAGACCGCCGTCGTGGTCCCGGCCGCAGTGTTGGAGGAGTACTTCCGTGCTCAGCGGTGACGAGTTCGGCCGGCTCTTCGAGACCCTCCGCTCGCCCGCGGACGCGAATCCGGTCGGCCCTCATACTTCGCCGCCAGTCTCGACACCCACAACGCGCCTCGCTGGGTGCTGAGTTACAGGAGAGTGGCGGATGGCGCGCGGGGCGGCCGGGCTTCCTGTGAGCCGGGAGCAACCATCCCCTTACCGCCACGAAACCGCGCCGGGGATGCCGGTTCGTATCGTCGTCGGACGTGACGCGCAACCGACGACGCACTCTGCCTCGACCGCCCGCTCTGCCCGCCCTGCCAGGTTGGGGCACGATCCGCGGCCGTGTGGCCATCGTGCTCGCCGTCCCCACCTGTCTACTCCTGGTCGTGACCGGCCTCGGTGTCGTCGACCGGGCGGCCGACTGGTCCGCGGCGCGCGAGACCGCCGGCCGGGTCGAGCTTGTACTCAAGGCCCAGGACCTGGTGCGCGAGCTGCAGCGCGAACGTGGCCTCACCAATGGGCTGGTGGGCGGCGCCAAGGAGTACCGCGACGAAGTCGACCTTCAGCGTGCCCGCACCGACACCGCCCGTACCGGATTCGATGCCCTGCTCGCGGCAGGCGGCGCGGGAGCGGACACCGCCGACGACTTACGGGACGCACTCTCGCCCGTCGCGGCGTTGGCCGCCGTGCGCCAGTCGGTTGACGACGGCACCGCTCAGCGCGCCCAGACTCTCACCGCGTACACCGAGGCGATCGACGGACTGATCAGCGCCTCGGCCGCGGAACCCGCTCGTGGTGACCGCCCCCTTGCCGACGGGATGGGCGCCCTCCAGGCCCTCGCCCGGGCCACCGAGGCGGTCGCCCTGGAGCGCGGCTCCCTCAACGGGGTCTTTGCCGCCGGGCGTTTCAAGGGGAGCGAGTTCCTCGACTTCACCGAGGTACGGGCGGACCGGCTGTCCTTCCTGCGTCAGTACGCCGAACTCGCCACCTCCGACCAGCAGTCCGCACTCGACGCCGCCTTCGCCACCAGCGACGCCCGGCGCGCCACCGGCTTCGAGAAGCGGGCGGAGGGCGGAGCCGATGGCAGCAAACTCGCTGTGGACCCCCGCCGCTGGTGGTCGTCGATGACCGTGCTCGTCGACCAACTGCACCGCGTACAGGGGCAGATCGGCGCCGATGTACGGGTTCGCGCGGACCGGATCGGGGACGACGCCACCGGTCAGCTGGGCGGCTTCATCGGCCTCGGTGTGCTGATCCTCGCGGTTGCCACCGCACTCGCCATGCTCTCCGCCCGCTCGATCACCCGGCCGCTCGTCGCACTCGCCGATGAGGCCGACTCGGTGGCCCGTAGCGGACTGCCCGCCGCTGTCGCCCGTATACAGAAGGCCGAGGCGGGCGACGAACTCGTCCCTGAACCCTCCCGCCGGGCTCCCGACAGCGCCCGGGAGTTCACCCGGCTCGCCACCGCTCTGCACAATGTCGAGCACACAGCGATCGGCCTTGCGACCGAGCAGGCTGTGCTCCGCCGCAACACCTCCGAGTCGCTCGCCAGCCTCGGCCGCCGCAATCAGGCACTGCTCTCGCGCCAGCTCCGCCTGATCACCGTGCTGGAGCGCCAGGAAATCGACCCGGACGCGCTTGGCGAGCTCTTCGAACTCGACCACCTGGCAACCCGTATGCGCCGCAATGCCGAGTCGCTGCTCGTA
This sequence comes from Streptomyces sp. V1I1, assembly GCF_030817355.1. Lineage (NCBI taxonomy): Bacteria > Bacillati > Actinomycetota > Actinomycetes > Kitasatosporales > Streptomycetaceae > Streptomyces > Streptomyces sp. V1I1. The sequence goes on from NZ_JAUSZH010000001.1 coordinate 3,062,490, forward strand.
CTCGCGGGCGAGGAGCTGCCGCCGCGGACCTGGTCCGGCCTGGTGACGGCGGCCGAGGTGGTGCAGTCGGCGATCGCCGAGGTCGAGCAGTACCAGCGCGTCGTGGTGGCCGACGTAGAGGACGGCCGGATCCGCGGCCGGGCCGTCGCCGAGCTCTCCCATCTGCTCGCCGAACTCATCGAGAACGCCCTGGTCTTCTCACCTCCCTCGCACCCGGTCGAGATCTACGGCTGGCGTGACGGCGGCGATTACTGCCTCGCAGTCGTCGATCGGGGTTCCGGTATGACCGCCGAGGAACTGGCCCGCTCCAACGCCCGGCTCGCGGGCCGGGAAACCTTCCTGATCGCCCCCACCCGCTTCCTCGGCCACTACGTCGTCGGGACCCTGGCGGCCCGGCTCGGCGCCCAGGTCGAACTGCGCCCCACGCAGGGGCAGGACGGGGCCGTGGGAGTCACGGCGTACGTCGCCTTGCCTGCCACGCTCGTCGATGTGTCGGCGACGCAATCAGCGACGGCCGGCGGAACTCGGCGGGCGGCTCTGTGACGGGGACGGCTCGGCAGCAGTAGCCCCGTGCGCCATTTCATGCCCTGGCATGCTCGGCGACCTCCGACACCCGTTGCCTTCCCAGTACGCTGCCCAGCGCGCCGAGCAGAAAGGCGGCGGGCATCGACACGAGGACGACCGTCTGGAGCGGGAACCAGTCGAGGTGCCAGTCAGGGAAGAGCGCCGAGGGGGAGCCGGAGAAGACCGGGCCGGAGATCTGCAGTCCGACGGCGCAGCCCAGGCCTCCGTACAGCGTCCAGAGCAGCCCGGCGCGGGTGTAGCCCCTCCAGAAGAGGGAGTACACCAGTGCCGGAAGCAGGCAGGAGGCGGCTACCGCCAGGGAGAGCGCAGACAGGAACAGGACGTTCCATCCCTGGACCCAGACCGCCAGTCCGATGCTCAGTACTCCCACCCCGGCGGACGCCAAGCGTGCGGCGGCCACCTCTCGGCCTTCGGTCGTGCGCCGCCGGCGCAGGACATGCGTGTACAGGTCGTGGGCGACCGCCGCCGCGGCCGCCAGGGTGATGCTCGCTACGACCGCGAGCGTGGTGAGGAACACCGCGGAGGAGACCAGTACGACGAGAAACGCACCGCCCGTGTTGGTGGACGAGCCGCCCGCCAGTTCGCCGGTGAGCATCAGCAGGGTGGTGTTGCCTCCCGGATCCGCGGCGATGATCGCCGGGGCGCCGACCAACGCGGCGGCCGCGAAGCCCATCAGAGCTGTGGTGAGGCAGAAAGCGCCGACGATGCCGATGGTGTGGCGCACCGTACGGCGCGCGGTGGCCGCGTCGGGAGCGGTGCCGAGTTGCATGGACACGTGTGGCAGGCACGCCACTCCCAGCACGATCGTGATCATCAGGCCGACGAAGTCGAGTGTGCTTTCGGGGTCGGTGCCGCCGGCGAACCGGAGGCCGGGACTCATATAGCCGGCGGGACGGCCGCTGCCCTGTCCGGCGGCGTCGATCAGAAAGTCGCTGCTCCAGTCGAAGCGATGGAGCAGCACAGCTGTCACAGCCAGGGCCGCGCCGAGCAGCACCACTGTTTTGATCACCTGGATCACGATGGTGCCGCGCATGCCGCCGAACACCGTGGCGCAGACGACCAGTGCGCCGATCATGATGACGGCTGTCTGTTCGGCGCCCGCACCGGACAGTCCCAGCAGCGCCGTGGTGGTCACTCCCGCGCCGGAGAGCTGCACGACCAGATAGGGGACGCACGCGCTCAGGGTCACGACGGCGGCCGCGATCCTTGCCGCGGGCCCTGGAGCCCGCAGGGCGAATATGTCGCCCAAGGTGTAGCCGGCGCGCTCGCGCAGGGGGCGGGCCAGCAGCAGGAGCACGCCGAGGGACAGCACGGTGCACAGGGCGATGAACAGACCGTCGTAGCCGAAGACCGCGACGCTTCCCGTGGTGCCGAGCACCGTGGCCGCGGACAGGTAGACGCCGGACAGTACGAGCGCTCCCCGCAAGGGCGACACGCTGCGACCTGCTGTGTAGAAGTCGTTGACCCGGTCCCTCTCGGGGCCGCTGAGGACGCAGATGAACAAGATGGGGACGATGAACGTCAGAAAGCCCACGAGGACCAGGGCGCGCGTGTCTCTGTCCAGGGCGCCGGGCGCGGCGAGCAGGATCTCCGGATTCATCAGTAATCCAGCTCCTGCTCCTGCGGAACGCCGCGTCCGTCCGCACGGCGGTCGTACCGAGCCGCGGTCCACACCAGCAGGGAACCCTGGAAGAGGAGGGCCAGCACGCCGATGGTGGTTTCCCCCCAGATGCGGGTGGCCATGAAGTCGGCGGCGGAGCAGGCGAGCAGCAGGTGTACCCCGAAGGTCAGTCCGTTGACCACAGCGAAGGACATGCCCGGGCGATGCGGCCGTGGTCGATGATGAAGCATGGGGGCGTGCTGTTGGGCCATGGCTGTCTCCTGGCGGGCGCGGATGCGGGTGGGCACCTTCGGGTGGGTCACCTCTGATGCGAGGCTCACCAGAGCACCCGCGCCCCGGCCCGTCCATGCGCTGTGCTCGGGCCGTTGTCCCCTCCCAATGCCCCGCATGGGTGACTGTGCTGGTGCCCATTCAGCCGTGCCCGCCGGCGGACCGTCGGCGGTCATCGGCTGCCGCGGAGCCGTGCGTCGTCAGGCAGTGAGCGGGCGATTGCGGTCGTCGGTGATGCCGAGTGCGGCGGCTGGTCCGAGCAGGCGGTGGGCGTCGAGCGCGAGGGTGAGTTGCACCAGATCGCGGGGGCGGGTCAGCTCAAGGCCGGTTATCTGCTCGAAGCGGCGCAGACGGTTGAGCACGGTGTTGCGATGGCAGAGCATGTGGCGGGCGGCCTGGACGGCGGATCCGCCGTTCTCGATCCAGATACCGACGGTGTCGAACAGCGTGTCCCGGTCGGCAGGTTCAAGGTCGTACATGGGCCGGAGCACCCCGTGGGCCAGCTCGGCGGACAGGTCGGGCCGCGAGATCAGGAGCCCTTCGGGCAGGCGGGAGTCGAGCCGGGCGATCTCACCGTCGGCCCGGCACGTGCGAAGGGCGAGCCCGGCCATGTCACGCGCTCGGGCCAGGCTCTCCAGCCCCTGGACGACCGGGCTGATCCCGATACGGAACCCGGGACCGGCGTCCAGGCCGGAGGCGAGCGCGTCCAGTGGACGGTCGCCCAGGTGGGCGACGAGCACATCGCGCCGTCCGCAGGCGTGACGCAGGATCCGGATGCCGCGAACCTCCGGAACGGTCTGCGGCGCGCGGCCGTACGGCGGTGTCGCCCCCACCACCGCCACCGCGAAGCGCCCGTCGACCGGCAGATCGAGAATCGCTGCCGCGTCGCGGGTGAACTCGGGTTCGTTACGGCTCTCCAGCAGGGCGGCGAGGATCAGACGGACGCGTTCACCGTGCTGGCTTGCGACGCCTTTGGCGACCTGCCGGTAGGCGTCGGCGACCATGACGGCGTCGCGGTCGTTGCTCTTCCACACCAGCTCGGCGACGTGTACCAACTGGCGCGTGTCGCCGAGTCCGTCCCGCTCCACCACGCTGATGATCCCGCTCCAGACTTCGGAGCCGGCGACACGGAAGGCATGCAGCACCTCGTCGAGGGGGCGGCCCTGTTCCGCTCGTCTCATGCCGAGGTCTCTGGTGTACCGCTCGACGTCCACGATTCTGCTGGGATCCACGCCGGCTTCCAGCCCGTGGCGGATGCCGATGCCTACGTTCCGCCGCACGTCGGGCGGCGCGAGCACCGGGTCGGCGTAGTACGGCACTTCGGCGCGGATCCTGTCCACCACGGTGTCGGTGAATTCCACGCCGTGCGCCAGAAGGCGCCGGCAGGCACGGTCGAAGAGCTGGACAGGAGAGGGGTCCGCGCCGCCGTCGGGCAGCGGACCGCGGGGCGGGGCTATGTCATGGCGGCGAGTGCGAACGCTGCCGGGGACGGAACTGGCGTGCATGGACCCTCCAGGTTGGACGGGGCGTGCGAGAAGAACACGCGAGTTGCCATGTCGTGAGCCGCGCGGAGCGCAGTGAAGTTCCTCCACCGGGTCAATGGCTGCCGCGCGGAAGCCGCGTGCGGAAGCCGAAACGGCACCCTTCCCGGAGGCCACCATGCTAAGCAGTCGCTTATCGAAGGGCGAGGTTTCAGCCAAACCGTGATGTTTCCCGCCAGTAGGTCTTGTGGACTGTGCGCTCTCACAAGCGGGACGCCTTCCGGCTGGGAGCGGACAGCGGCTCGCCCTACCTGTATGGACGCCCTGCTCGGGCCGTGTTCTCGTAGCGCCCAGCCCGGCCCGCTCGTTTGCACCTTTTGCGAGGAGACCCCCTATGAGCCCTCCACCGACGCAGTCAGGATCCCTTCGGATCACTGATCTCCACGTCACCTACGGAAGGTCCGTGCGGGCGCTGCACGGGGTTTCGCTGAGCGTCCCGCAAGGCGGGATTGTTGCCGTCCTCGGCTCCAACGGAGCGGGCAAGACCACGCTGCTCCGGGCGGTCTCCGGGACCCTCGCGCTCCATCGGGGCACGGTGGACAGCGGCACCGTGCACTTCGGCGAAACACGGCTGACCGGCGATCCCGCGCGGTCGGTGGCCGCCGGAGTGGTGCAGGTGCCCGAGGGCCGCAGGATCTTCGGCGCCCTGTCGGTGGAGGACAACCTGCGGGCCGGGTTCCTGGGGGCCCGCCGTCGCGGTGGCGCTGACCGGCAGGCGGCCCGCGACCGCGTCTTCGCGCTGTTCCCGCTGCTGGCCGAGCGGCGGCGGCAGGCCGCGGGGCTGCTGTCCGGGGGCGAGCAGCAGATGCTCGCGATGGGCCGCGCGCTCATGGCCGCCCCCCGGCTGCTGCTGCTCGACGAGCCCTCACTGGGACTGGCGCCCCTCATGGTTCAGCGCATCGCGTCGGTCATCCGCGAGATCAACGCCCAGGGAACGTCGATCCTGCTCGTCGAGCAGAACGCCTCCATGGGCCTGGCACTGTCCGACCGTGCCTCGGTGCTGGACGTCGGCCAGGTGCGGCTGGAGGGGGCGTCGGCCGACCTCGCCGGCACGGACGAAGTGCGGCGCCTGTACCTGGGCGAGAGCATCGACGCCGGCACGGCGGGCCAGGACGCGGTGTCCGCAGCTACGTCCGCGACCGCCCTGTCCGCAACCGCACCAGGACTGACAGAGCTGGCCAGGTGGAACGGATGAGCATCGACGCCGCGGCCACGACGCGCGATCCCGCCTCGTCACCGGAACCGGACGCGGAGACGGAGCCGGTGCCGACGCTCACGGTCGACGCGCTGACCGTCCGCTTCTCCGGCCTCGTCGCCCTCGACGCCGTCTCATTCACCGTCGCCCCCGGTACGATCCACGCCCTCATCGGGCCCAACGGCGCGGGGAAGTCGACCTGCTTCAACGTCGTGTCCGGGGTGTACCGCGCCACGGCCGGAGCCGTCCGGTTCGCGGGCAAGGACCTCACCCGCCTGGCACCGCACCGCATCGCCCGACTCGGAGTGGCCCGCACCTTCCAGAACATCGTGCTCACCCACGGAACCGTCGCCGACAACCTCATGCTCGGCCGCCACAGCCTGACCCGTGCGGGATTCACGGCGACCGCGTTGCGACTGCCCCAAGCGGTAAGGGAGCAGCGCCGCCACCGGGAGCGCGCGGCCGAGATCGCGGACTTCCTCGGCCTGGGCCCCGCCTTCGACAAGCCGGTGGGTTCGCTCGCGTACGGCGACCGCAAGCGCGTCGAGATGGCGCGCGCGTTGTGCATGGAGCCCAAGCTGCTGCTGCTCGACGAACCCGTCGCCGGTATGCATCCCACCGAGCGGGTGGCCATGGCCGAAACCATCGCCAAGGTCCGTGACGCCCTGGGCATCTCGATCCTCATCGTCGAGCACGACATGGGCTTGATCATGCGGATCGCCGATGCCGTGACCGTTCTCGACTTCGGCCGGCTCATCGCCGACGGGACGCCCGAACGTGTCCAGCGCGACCCGGCGGTCATCAGCGCCTACCTCGGCGTCCCCGCAGAGGACGCCCAGGACGCCCAGGACGAAGGAACGCAACCATGATCAAGCTGGCCGAAACGATTCTGAACGGACTGGCGCTGGGTTCGGTGTACGCCCTGATAGCCCTGGGCTTCGTCGTGATCTTCAAGGCGTCAGGCGTCATGAACTTCGCCCACGGCTCCCTGCTCCTGTTCGGCGGCTATGTCACGGCACGGCTGCACGACACCATCGGCTTCCTGCCGGCTGTGCTCGTCGGCGCCGCGCTGGCAGCGGCGCTCGCGGGGCTGGTGCAACTGCTGGCTACCCGCGGTCTGCGCGGAGCGGAAATCCACACGCTGACGATCCTGACGATCGGTATCGACGTCCTGCTCAGCACCGAACTGAACAGGCGGGTGGGCGCCGATTTCCTCAACATGGGAGATCCCTGGGGTGCCGACGTGACGCAGCTCGGGGACATCACCGTCGCCGACTCCCGGATCGCGAGCATAGCGGTGGCGATCGTTGTCATCAGCGTGTTCTTCGCCGCGTTCCGCTGGTCCCGCTGGGGCCTGTCCATGCGGTCGGCGGCCGCCGACCCGGAGGCCGCCTCCTTGATGGGCATACGGCTGGACCGCGTACGGCTCATCGCCTGGTGCGTCGCCGGAGCGCTGGCCGCTCTCGCGGCGGTGTTCCTCGCCGCCTTTCCCGCCGCGGGCCTGGACCGCACCACCAGCCAGATCGCCCTGAGCGCCTTCCCCGCCGCCATCCTCGGCGGTATGGACTCGGCCGCCGGCGCACTCGTCGGCAGTCTCGTGATCGGCCTGACGGCGGCGATGGCCGCCGGCTACCAGAACGAGTTGAGCGCCCTGGGCTCCGGAATCTCCGACGTGGCCCCCTACCTCGTGATGGTGCTCGTACTCCTGGTCCGCCCGACCGGTCTCTTCGGATCGAAGGAGCTGACCCGTGTCTGACACCCTGTCGCCCGACACCTCCCCTCCTGCCACCACGGGCGCTCCCCCCGACGACTCGGGCGGCGCCGCCGGACGCCGGTCCGGCACAGCTTCCAGGGCGGGCACCGTCGCCGTCGCCGTGCTGCTTCTGCTCGTCCTCCCCTTCTACGTCTCCTCGTTCTGGCTTCAGACAGGCCTGTTCGCCATGGCCGCCGTCATCGGCGCCATCGGACTGAACCTGCTGTCCGGGACCACCGGACAACTGTCCCTGGGCCACGCCTTCTTTCTCGCCGTAGGCGCGTACGGCTATGTGTGGCTGGCCGCGGACCCGTCCGGCACCGGTTCCGCCCACCTGTACGGGCTCGGGCTGCCGCCCCTGCTCGCCTTCGTTCTCGCCGTCGTCCTCGCCGGTGTCGCGGGAGGGCTGTTCAGCCCCATCTCCGGTCGCCTGCGCGGCATGTACCTGGGCATCGCCACCCTCGCCCTGGTCTTCCTCGGCCACCACATGATGCTCAACGCCCGGGACATCACAGGCGGGTTCAACGGCCGCTCCGTGCCGGCGCTGGAAATCTTCGGGTTCTCCTTCTCCGAGACCTCACCCGACGGGCTCGCGGTACTCGGCGTCCCCTTCGGCGGACTTGAACGCCTCTGGTACTTCGGCCTCGTACTGGTGGCCATGGCCTGGCTCGCCGCGCGCAATCTCGTGCGCGGACGTCCCGGCCGTGCCCTTGCGGCGGTACGCGACAGCGAAATCGCCGCAGCCGTCATGGGAGTTCCCCTCTCCCGTTACCGCGCCTCGGCGTTCATCGTCTCCTCGATGTACGCGGGTGCCGCCGGCGCTCTGCTGGCTCTGGTGTTCAAACGCGTCGTCCCCGACCACTTCGGTCTGCTGCTCTCCATCGACTACCTGGCGATGATCGTCATCGGCGGCCTGGGATCGGTCGGCGGCGCCGTCGCCGGAGCCGTCTTCGTCGCCCTGATACCGCATGTTCTCACCAAGTACGCCGACCACCTGCCGCTGCTCACCGCACCCGGTACGGCCGGATCCGGCGTGACCCCCGGCGACGCCGCGCGCTACCTCTACGGCGCCGCGATCGTCCTCGTCCTGGTCTTCGCGCCGGGCGGCCTGGCCGGCCTGGCCCACAGACGGCCGCGCCGCACCGGCGACGGCACTCGCCGCAACTGGCGTTTCCCTCTCCGCACCCGCACCACCTCCGACCCTCAGGGCGTCGAAGGCGCCACCCCGAAGGAGCAAACACCGTGAGACACCCCCGCCTTGCCCCGGCTGCAGCCGTCCTCGCCGTACTCACCCTGAGCGCCACGGCCTGCAGCACCAAAAGCGGTACCGGCACGAACACGGCCGGCAGCGACGGCGTCAAGACCGGCCCCGGAGTGACGCAGAAGACCATCACCCTGGGCGCGCTGACCGACCTCACCGGACCGTACGCATCGCTCGGCAAGAGCATCGTCAACGCGCAGCAGCTGTACGCCGACCAGCTCAACGCCTCCGGCGGCGTCTGCGGCCGTACCGTCCGGATAACCGTCAAGGATCACGGCTACGACGTACAGAAGGCCGTGTCCGCGTTCACCGAGACCGAGCCGAATGTGGCCGCCCTGTCCCAGGTGGTCGGTTCTCCCGTGGTGTCCTCGTTGCAGCAGGAGATCGAAGCCAAGCACCTGCTGACGCTTCCGATGGGATGGGCGTCCAGCCTGCTGGGCCACGAGTACGTCCAAGTGGTCGGATCCACCTATGACATCGACATGATCAACGGCGTCGACTTCGTCGTCCGCAAGGCCAAGCTGAAGCCCGGCGACAAGATCGGCCACGTCTACTTCGAGGGCGAGTACGGTGAGAACGCACTCGCCGGAGCCAAGTACGCGGCGAAGCAGCACCGGCTGAGCATCGTCGAGCAGAAGATCAAGCCCACCGATCAGGATCTGACCGCACAGGTCACCGCCCTCAAGCAGGCCGGTGTCAAGGCGATCCTCATCAGCGCCGGCCCCAGGCAGTCGGCGGCCCTGGTCGGCACCGCGGCGGCGAAGGGATTCGCGGTCCCGGTACTCAGCAACGCACCCGGCTTCGCCCCGCAACTGCTCGCCACCCCGGTCGGCCCCGCCCTGGAGAAGCAGCTCTACCTGGTGAGCGCCGCCCCGGCGTTCAGCTCCGACACCCCGGCGATCCAGAAGCTCGCCAAGGACTACCAGGCGAAGTATCCGGGCCAGCTGCTCGACGCAGGGGTCGTCAGCGGCTGGAACACGATCAGCGTCCTCGGTGAGGACCTCAAGGCAGCCTGCAAGGCCAAGGACCTCACCCGGGAAGGCATCGCCGCGGCGCACCGCAAGCAGTCCGGGCTCAACGTTCTCGGAGTGTCGTTCGACTTCTCCGACCGCGCCAAGCCGTCCACCTACCAGTCCTTCATCCAGAAGCCCGCCAAGAAAGCGGCGGGCGGACTGGTGACCGTCGAGCCGGCCCGCGAAGTGCCCGCGGCACGGAGCTATCCACTGCCCAAGAGCTGACCCGTCACCCGGTCCGCCGTGTGCGGCAGCGCTCTCACGCTGCCGCACACGGCCGCCGGCCGAACCAGGCGAAACTGACCATTCCGAAGACGACTTCGCCGTAGCTTGGGAGGGCAGAGCGAACGCGAGTGTCGGGGGCGAGGAGTCGTGCCGAACGGGCGTCCGGGACGGCCGGAGCAAGGCGGACCAGACGAGTTACCCGGATCGGGCGGTCCGGGGCGGTCAGACGACCCGGGCGGTCCGGGTCGATCAGACGGCCCGGGCGGTCCGGGCCGGTCAGACAGACCAGGCGGTCCGGGCCGGTCAGGCGGCAACCACTTCGGCGGGTCGGCGAAGGAAGTCATCCAGGCCGACCACATCGGACGGCTGTGCGTCGGCGGCGCCCCGCCCCCCGACCCCCCCGACCCCCTCGACCGCGCCGCCCGTGGGCTGCGCCGTATGGTCGCCGTCCAGTGGAAGGACGAGGCCGCGCACCAAGGGCTGTTCACCACCGCGCCGTTGACCGTCCGCTGGGTCCCGGGTCCGGGCGACCTCGCCGACCACCCCGAGAACGTCGGTGCCCGGACCGACTCGGCGATCCAGGCGCACCTGGCCGACGCGCTGATCCCCGCGGCGTACGCGCCGGGACCGCGGGCGCTCGCCGTTGGCGGGGCGGCCGGCTCCCGTGGCGGCTGCTCGGCTTCCTGGAGGACGCACACAGGCGGGGGCGCTCCGGCGGCGCGGCAGCGTGTACGACTTCCGGCACGCGCGCCTGCAGGAGGTGCTGTGCCAGAGCAACTCGCGCCCTGTGGCGGCGAGATGGGACACCCCGAAGGGCTACCGCGCGCGGCTGCGGGAGGACGGACGCCCCTGGTGAGGACCGGCCCGCCGATCCCCCGCTCAGCCGGATGGCGCCCCCGTTAGGGTTGCCGGCGTGGGGGTCAGCGAACAGGCAGAGACCGTACGGACAAGCGTCGGCGAGCGGGACACGTCACCGAGGTGGCGCGTCCCGCTCGTGGCGATCGCCGTCGTCGTGCCCCTGTGCATCCTGTGGGCCGGCCGGCTCGCGACCGGCGGCGGCGATCTGGCCGCGCAGCTCGCCTGGGCCGGCTTCATGGAGCGGCACCCTGCGTCCGCGTACAACCTCTCCTGGTACGGCGGCACCCACACCGCCAACTACAGCCTGCTGACTCCCCCGCTGATGGCCGTCTTCGGCGTACCGGCCGTGTCCGTGGCCGCCGGCCTCTCCGGAGCGTGGGTGCTGGCCTGCCTGTTCGTACACAGCGGGGTGCCGCGGCCGGTGTGGCCTGCTGTCGTCGGGGCGCTCGCGCTCTGGTGCAACGTGGCCTCCGGGCGTACGACGTTCGCGCTGGGCGTCGCGATCGGGCTGCTTGCCGTGCTGTACGTACGCAGGAGCGCGATCGCGGCGGTGTGCGCGGCGCTCGCGACCATGGCCAGTCCGGTCGCCGGGCTGTTCCTGCTGGTGGCGGGGGCGGCGTATCTGCTGGACCGGCAGTTGCGGAAAGGCGCCGCGCTCGCGCTGCCGCCGTTCGTCGTGGTGGGAGCGGTGACACTGCTCTTCCCCTTCCAGGGCGAACAGCCCATGGCGTCCGGCAAATTGTGGCTGCCGCTGACCGTCTCCGCCGCGGTGGCCGTCGCGGCGCCGCGCAAGTGGCCGGTGGTGCGGTACGGAGCCGGGGTGTACGGCGTCGGGGTGGTGCTGACGTATCTCATCGCCTCGCCGATCGGCACGAACGTCGAGCGGCTGGTGGGTCTGGTGGGGCCGCCGGTGCTGCTCGCGGCGGTACTCGCGAGCGGGATCAGCGGGCTGGGCAAGCTCAGAGAGCTGGGCAGGCTCAGAGGGCTGGGCAGGCTCAGAGGGCTGGTCACGCTCGGTGGGCTCCTGCGAGCCGTGCTCGCGATCGCGCTCGTGCTGAACGCGCATTGGCTGATCGACAAGACCGAGGACGATCTGGTCGTCTCCAACGACGTGCCCGCATGGGCCGCGCACACCGACGGACTCGTACGGGCGCTGGAGCGGCTGGGCGCCGACCGTACACGGGTCGAGGTCGTCCCCGCCCGCAATCACCGGGAGGCGACCGTCCTCGCCCCGCACATCAACATGGCGCGCGGCTGGAACCGGCAGCTCGACGTCGAGCGCGGGCGGCTCTTCTACGACGGGTCGCTGACCGAGGCGACGTACCGGCAGTGGCTGGACCGGTGGGCCGTCGGCTTGGTTGTGCTGCACCACGGGCGCCCCGACGGGCCCGCCGAGGGCGAGGCCGCGATCGTCAGGAGCGGGCCCGGCTGGCTGGAGCGGGTGTGGCAGGACGAAGGCTGGACCGTCTACCGGGTGCGGGACGCGGTTCCGCTGGCGGCCGCCCCGGCGACCGTGGTGCGCGGCGACGACGCGGAGCTGGTGGTGCGGATACCGGCGGCCGGATCGGTGACGGTGCGGGTGGCGTACTCGCCGTGGCTGCGGGCGGAAGGGGCGTGTGTGCGGGAGGAGGGCGAGTGGACACGGCTGACCGTGCCGCGGGCGGGAGAGTACCGGCTGGAATCGCCTTACCGGCTGCCACGCTCGGCGGGCTCGGGCTGCTGAGCTGACCGGCTCGCGGTGAGGGCCGATTGTCAGTGGCGTGTGCCACGCTCGGGCCCATGATTGACCACATCGCGGTGCAGGTGGATGACCCGGCGGCCAGTGCCGTCTTCTACGACCGTGTGCTGGCCCCGCTCGGCGGCACCCGGCTGCTCGACTTCGGCGAGGTGATCGGCTGGGGCACGGCGCAACCGACGTTCTGGATCGGCCCGGTGACGACGGAGGGGCAGCCGCGCGAGGTGCACATCGCGTTTGTGGCGGCCGACCGCGCGGGCGTACGAGCGTTCCACGCGGCGGCCGTCGAGGCGGGGGCGGAGGTGCTGCACGAGCCACGCGTGTGGCCCGAGTACCACCCTTCGTACTACGGGGCGTTCGTCAGGGATCCGGACGGCAACAACGTGGAGGCGGTCTGCCATAGGCCGGAGTGAAGCTCCAACCCCGGTAGCGGCGGGTCAGGGCTCGCCTGATCCGCCGCGACCGGGACACTTGGCGCGACCGGCTCAGTCAGCTCAGATCGTCGCCGTGTCGATCACGAACCGGTAGCGGATGTCGCTCGCCAGCACCCGCTCGTACGCCTCGTTGATCTGGTCCGCGCGGATCAGTTCGATCTCCGCGCCCAGACCGTGCTCGGCGCAGAAGTCGAGCATCTCCTGGGTCTCGCGGATACCGCCGATCCCCGAACCCGCGAGGGTCTTGCGACCGGCGATGACGGAGAACAGGTTCAGCGAGACGGGCTCTTCGGGAGCGCCCACGTTCACAAAGGCCCCGTCCGTCTTCAGCAGGCTCAGGTACTTGTCCAGCGGAAGCGGCGCGGAGACCGTGGAGACGATCAGGTCGAAGGTGCCCGCGAGTTGCCCGAAGGTCGCCTCGTCGCTGGTCGCGTAGTAGTGATCGGCGCCCAGCTTCAGGCCGTCGTCCTTCTTGCGCAGCGACTGGCTGAGGACGGTCACCTCGGCGCCCAGCGCATGCGCGATCTTGACGCCCATGTGGCCGAGGCCGCCCAGGCCGACGATGGCGACCTTCTTGCCGGGGCCCGCGTTCCAGTGGGCCAGCGGCGAGTAGAGCGTGATGCCGGCGCACAGCAGCGGGGCCGCGATGTCCAGCGACAGGCCGTCGGGGATGCGCAGCGTGAATGCCTCGTCGACGACGATATGGGTGGAGTAGCCGCCGTACGTCGGCTCGCCGCTCTTGTCGAGGGCGTTGTACGTGCCGACCATGCCGCCCGTGCAGTACTGCTCCAGGCCTGCCGTGCAGTTCTCGCACTCGCGGCAGGAGTCGACCATGCAGCCGACGCCCACCCGGTCGCCGACGGCGAACTTCGTCACGCCGTCGCCGACCTCGGTGACAATGCCCGCGATCTCGTGGCCCGGCACCATCGGGAAGATGCCCTCGGCCCAGCCGTCGCGGGCCTGGTGGATGTCCGAGTGGCAGATGCCGGCGTACTTGATCTCGATGAGCACGTCGTGCTCGCCGACAGGGCGGCGCGGGACGGTGGTCCGCTCCAGCGGCGCCTTGGCGGCGAGAGCGGCGTATGCGGAAACGGTGGTGGTCATGGCATTCAGCCTGCGCCGGGTCGCGGCACCTACCCAGCCCTCTGTTGTACCTACGTCCAGCGTGCCTACTACTGACAGGGACAGCCTCGACAGGCTCCCCGGCCGGTAATACTGGCTGTATGGACCAGCGTGCCGAACTCAGCGAATTCCTCCGCTCGCGCCGTGGCCGGCTGCAGCCGCAGGACGTCGGTCTGCCGCAGCTCGGCCGCCACCGCCGTGTCCCGGGGCTGCGCCGGGAGGAGCTGGCTCAGCTCGCCGGGGTCTCCGTGGCGTACTACACACGTCTCGAGCAGGGCAACAGCCGCAATGTGTCCACCGAGGTGCTCGACGCCATCGCGCGGGCCCTGAAGCTGTCCGACGCCGAGCGCGACCATCTCACGCACCTCGCCAAGCCGAAGCAGAAGAAGCACCGGCGCATGGGACGGCCGCAGCAGCTGCGGCCGGCGGTGCAGCATCTGATGGACGCGATGGACGGAGTGCCCGCGTACGTGCTCGGGCGACGCCTGGACATCCTGGGCTGGAACCGGATGGCCCGCGCGCTGCTCGGCGACTTCGCCGCGCTGCCGCCGCAGGAGCGGAACATGGCGCGGCTCGTCTTCCTCGACCCCAACGCCCGCGACCTGTACGTCGACTGGGAGGTCAAGGCGACCGACTTGGTCAGCGTGCTGCGGATGTACGCGGGTTGCTCGGCGGACGACCCCCAGCTGCCGGAGCTGATCGGCGAACTGTCCGTGAAGAGCGAGGAGTTCCGCCGGCTCTGGGCCGCCCACACCGTGCAGAACAAGGGCCACGGCGCCAAGCGGCTGCACCATCCGCTGGTGGGTGAGATGACCTTGTCGTACGAGACGCTGAGTCTGCCCGACGACCACGATCTGTCGCTGGTCACCTATCACGCGGAGCCGGGCAGCCGGTCGGCCGATTCACTGCGGCTGCTGGCCGGCTGGGGCGTGGACGAGGCGGCGGACGCCGACGCGACCGAACGCGGCTAGAGCTTCGTCCACCCCGGAAGACCGCGGCCCGGTCTCGCAGCGACGAAGGCGGCGGCACCCCGGTCAGGGGTGCCGCCGCCTTCTCAATCCGTACGGAGCCGGGCTCAGACCGCGGATCCGGCCTTCCACTGGCTCCAGTTCAGGTTCCAGCCGTTCAGGCCGTTGTCGGGCTGGATGGTCCTGTCCTGGGAGTTCTTCACGATGACGACATCGCCGACGATCGTGTTGTTGAACAGCCAGGCGGCGGGCTGGTTCGGGTCGCCCGCGCCCTTCACGTCGTTCAGACCGACACAGCCGTGGCTGGTGTTGGCGCTGCCGAAGATCGAGTCGGAGCCCCAGTAGTTGCCGTGGATGAACGTGCCCGACGTGGACAGCCGCATCGCGTGCGGAACGTCCTTGATGTCGTACTCGCCCTTGCCGTCCTTCTTCTTGAAGCCGACCGTCGAGCCGTCCATCCGGGTCTCCTTGAACTTCTCGGAGATCACCATCTGGCCGTTGTACGTCGGGTTGTCCGGGGCACCGGCGGAGATCGGGATGGTCTTGATCGTCTTGCCGTCCTGGGTGACCGTCATCGTCTTGGCCGACGCGTCGACGGTGGAGACCTGGTTACGGCCGATCTTGAAGGTGACCGTCTTCTGCTGGACGCCGAAGACTCCGTCGGCACCCTCGACGCCGTCGAGGTTCAGCTTCAGGGTGACGGTCGAGCCCTCCTGCCAGTACTGGTCGGGGCGGAAGTCGAGACGCTGCCCGTTGAACCAGTGGCCGACGACCTCCTGGCCGCTGCTCGACGTCACGGTGATCCCGGACTGGACGGCCTTCTTGTCGGTGATCGCCTTGTTGAAGTTGATCGACACCGGCATGCCGACGCCGACGGTGGAACCGTCCTCCGGCGTGAAGTTGCCGATGAAGCTGTTGGCGGGCGAGACCGTCGTGAAGGAGGAGTTCTCGTGGGCCTCCAGGCCCTCGGTGTCCTTCGCAGTCGCGGCGATCTTGTACGTGGTGGAGCGCTCGAGCTGTGCGTCCGGCTTCCAGCTCTTGCCGTCGGCGGCCAGCGTGCCCTTGACGCTCTGACCATCGGCGGTCGTCATGGCCACCTGAGTCAGAGTGCCGTCACTGACGGTGACCTTGGCGTCATTGTTGATGCCGGCGTTGGTCGCGCCGTTCTTGGGCGAGATGGTTATTCGGGCCTTCGAAGCGTCCTTCGCCGCCGCCGCGTCAACCTGGGCCTGCGACTTCTTCGAGCTTTCGGCGCCCTTGTCCCCGTCGCCGCTGCAGGCAGACATCACCAGCACGCCACCGAGCACGGCGGACGCGGCCATAAGGCCCCTGCGCCGCTTGCTGTCCGTTATCACACGCTTCTCCATCGTCGCCGATTCCCCTGACCCACACCTTTAGGAACACCCATTACCGGGCTACCCGGTTCCACATCACATTTGGATGTGGGGAAGACCACTTACCGATCAACGGACGCAGCCGCGGCCCCCGCCGGTTGCACCACGGCACGAAATCAGCCGGGCTCCGGTTCACCGACCGCCTTCGTCGGCACCTTCGTCGCCGTCCTCGTACGCCTCGCTCTCCCCATCTTCCTCGTCGAGGTCCCAGTCCTCCGCATCGGGGTCGTAATCGATCTGCTCACTGCTCCAGGATGCCTGGGCCAGCTCCACCCCAGGGACGTCGCTGACCAGATCGAAGGGGTCCACGAGATAGGCGATGGCCTCGGCCTCGTCCTCGCGTACGGCCGACTCGGCGTGCGCACGCTCCTCGTCGGGCATGAACTCGTCCGCCGCGATGCGGTCGAGGGCGGCGCCGGTCAGCTCGCCGGGGTCCCCCACCTCCAGCACCAATTCCACCCGCAGCCGCACATACCGTGATGTCTCAGAAGTGGTCATACGACGGAGGGTAGGCCTCTCACCCCTGCGGCTTTCCCCCGACCCGCTGCTTTCATTAGCATCAACGCACCCGCCCAATTCGAGGATGCCTCAAGGGGGATCGAGTCCGTGTCCGTCGCACGTCGACCGCTTCTGACCGCCACTGCCGCAGGGACTCTGCTGTGTGCGCTGTGGTTCGTTCCCTCGGCGAATGCCACCGCCGAGCGGGAAGCGGTACAGAGACAAGACAGCGCTGCCGCCGCGTCGTCGCAGGGGCTGACTCTCGCCGACACGGGCACCGTGGACACGACTCCGTATCTGGTCGGCGGGACGGCGTTCCTGGGGATCGGCGTCGGTCTCGTGACGTACTCGGTGCGCCGCCGCGGTGCCTGGCAGATGTGAAGAATTTTTCTGTGACGTGTACGGGAAGGGCCGCCCCGTCGGGGCGGCCCTTCCGTACGCGCTAGGCCAGCGGGCCGGTCACCGGCTCCACGGCCGCGATGAGCTTTCCGTCCCGTACGAACGCGTCCGCGGCCTCCAGGTCGGGCGCGAGGAAACGGTCCGGGCCCGGCCCCTCGACGCCTGCCGCGCGCAGCGCCTCGATGGCGGCCTGCGAGGCGGGCGCGGGGGTCAGACCGCGCCGGAGCTCGATCGCCCGGGTCGCGGCGTAGAGCTCCACGGCGAGGATCCGGCTCAGGTTGGCGACGGTCGTGCGCAGCTTGCGCGCGGCGGACCAGCCCATCGAGACATGGTCCTCCTGCATCGCGGAGGACGGGATCGAGTCGGCGGAGGCCGGCACGGCGAGCCGCTTCATCTCGCTGACTAGGGCGGCCTGCGTGTACTGGGCGATCATCAGGCCCGAGTCCACGCCGGCGTCGTCGGCGAGGAAGGGCGGCAGGCCATGGCTGCGGTTCTTGTCGAGGAGCCGGTCGGTGCGGCGCTCGGCGATGGAGCCGAGGTCGGCGGCGGCGATGGCCAGGAAGTCCAGGACGTACGCGACGGGCGCGCCGTGGAAGTTGCCGTTGGACTCCACACGGCCGTCGGGGAGTACGACCGGGTTGTCGACGGCGGATGCGAGCTCGCGGTCGGCGACAAGGCGGGCATGGGCGAGGGTGTCCCGCCCGGCCCCGGCGACCTGCGGGGCGCAGCGCACCGAGTACGCGTCCTGGACGCGGGGCGCTTCCTCCTCCTGGAAGTGGCCGGTGAGCCCGGAGCCCTTGAGCACTGCGCTCATATTGGCGGCGGCGACGGCCTGGCCGGGGTGCGGGCGGATGGCGTGCAGCTCGGGGGCGAGCACCTTGTCGGTGCCGAGCAGCGCCTCCAGGGACAGGGCGGCGGTGATGTCGGCGGTGACGTAGAGGCGCTGGAGGTCGGCGAGGGCCATGACCAGCATGCCGAGCATGCCGTCGGTGCCGTTCAGGAGGGCGAGGCCCTCCTTCTCGCGGAGCTCGACGGGCTCGATGCCGTGATCGGCGAGCAGCTCGTCGGCGGGCTTCACGATCCCGTCGGGGCCCTCGGCGTCACCCTCGCCCATGAGCGTGAGCGCGCAGTGGGAGAGCGGCGCGAGGTCGCCGGAGCAGCCGAGGGAGCCGTACTCGTGGACGACGGGCGTGATGCCCGCGTTCAGAATGTCCGCCATGGTCTGGGCGACCTCGGGGCGTACGCCGGTGTGGCCGGAGGCCACGGTCTTCAGGCGGAGGAACATCAGCGCGCGGACGACCTCGCGCTCGACGCGCGGGCCCATGCCGGCGGCGTGCGAGCGGACGATGTTGCGCTGGAGCTGGGCGCGGAGCTCGGGGCTGATGTGCCGGGTGGCGAGTGCGCCGAATCCGGTGGAGACCCCGTAGACGGGCTCGGGCTTGGCGGCCAGCGCGTCGACGATCCCGCGGGCCGCGGCCAGGGCGGCGACGGCCTCGGCGGAGAGCTCGATGCGGGCGCCTTCGCGGGCCACGGCGATGACGTCATCGGCGGTGGTACCGGACGTCCCCACCACGACTGTTTGCATATCCATATTCAGCAGCGTACGGACTGAATCTCAACCTGTCACTACTGCCGGCCGGGTTGACCCCTTACTGCAATGTCACACCGTTGTCAGGGCTCGCTCCAGGGCTCCTCGGCGTCCTGCGGCCGTACGCCCCGGAAGGCGCGGCGCTCGTGCGGCGGACGCGGCGGGGCGTCCGCGAGGCGGATCACCGTTCCGTCGCGGCCCGCGACCACCGGCTTCGGCGAGCGCGCAGCCTTCGCCCGGTACTGGGCCGCGTCCGCGAGCCGGAACAGCCGGCGGGACGAGCGGACCTGCCCGATCGGGTCGCCGGTCGACGCGACCCCGCACGCCACTCCCTCACCCAGCTCCAACTCGCCCGCGCGGACGCAGAGTTCGTCCGCGACATGGACCACCTCGTCCGCCGCGGGTCCCACCGTGACCAGGCAGAACTCGTCCCCGCCCAGCCGCGCCGCGAGCGCGCCCGGCAGCATCGCCCCGCACAGCGAGAGGACCGAGCCGAATCGTTCGAGCAGCCGGTCGCCGACGGCATGGCCATGGGTGTCGTTCACCTGCTTGAGGCCGTTGATGTCGCAGACGACGAGGCTGACGACCGAGCCGTCCGCGCGATGCCGCTCAAGGGCCTGGTCGAGCCTTATGTCGACGGCGCGGCGGTTGGCGAGCCCGGTCAGCGGGTCGGTGAAGGCCAGCCTGCGGACCTCTTCGAGGCGCTCGGTCTGGGCGATCCCGGCGGCCACGACGGAGGCGAGCACAGTCGCGAAATCCGCGTCGTCCCGGCCGAACACCGGGGCGTCGAGCGGTCTGGCGACGTACAGCTCGCCCCAGGCACGCCCGTGCAGCACTATCGGCGCGACGACGCAGCAGCCGCGGCGGCGCCGGCGCAGGGCCGCGACCCTCTGGTGGCAGTAGCCGTGCGCGGGCGTCGCCGGGCCGTCCACGGTCTCCACCCAGGCGTCGGGCTCGCCGCCGCCGGCCCACCGCTCGTGCAGAAACTCGGTGATCTCCGGGAAGCGGTTGACCGGGTAGGTCTCGGACTCGGGGAACTCCTCCTCCTCGGGGGCCCGTTCGCCCGCGTTGACGAGGACCTTGAGCCGTCCGAGCTCGCGCTCCCACACCGAAAGCGCGGCGAAGGACCCGGCGAGCGCGTCGCGCGCGCCCAGCGCAGCCGCCCGCCAGGACTCGCGCGGGGTGTGCGCGGACGCCATCGCCTGCGCCAGCGCCACTACGGCTCGCAGCCGCCGATCCTCAGCCATCATCCCAGCTTAGGGAGTTTTGCCCCACTTCGATCACTTGGGTTGTCCCCGATCCGAAATGCTCACCGAGTCATTCGGTACGTGGTCACTCGCCGGGCCACTGCGGCTTCCGCTTCTCGTTGAAGGCCGCGACTCCCTCGGCCCGGTCCCCGGAGAAGGCGACCGAACGCCAGGCGGCGTCCTCCACCTCGAGACCCGCCCGCAGATCGAGCCCCTGCCCCAGCCGCAGCGCGCGCTTGGCGGCGCGCAGCCCGACGGGCGAGTTCGCGGCGATCCGGGCGGCGATGGCGAGCGCCTCGGTCCTGGCGTCGTCCGCCAGCTGATCGACGAGCCCCAACTCCCGCGCCTCGGCGGCCTCCACGCGCCGCGCCGTATAGACGAGCTCGGCGGCCCGTGCGGCCCCGACCCGGCGCGGCAGCAGCTGCGTCCCGCCGCCGCCGGGGATGACGCCCACGGACACCTCGGGCAGCCCCACGACGGCGGTGCCGTCGGCCACGATCAGATCGCAGGCCAGCGCCAGCTCGAACCCCCCGCCGAGCGCGAAGCCGTGCACTGCGGCGACGGTCGGCATGGGCAGCTCGAGCACCCCGGTGTAGGCGGCCCGCGCGGTCGGCCGCTGGCGCACCAACTCGGCGTCGGAGAAGGAGTTCCGCTCCTTGAGATCGGCGCCGACGCAGAAGGCCCGCTCATGGGTGGAGGTGAGGACAGTGACGCGCACGCCCCGGTCGGCGGCGAGCGCGTCGCAGGCGGCGGCGATGGAGCGGGCCATCTCGGTCGAGACGGCGTTCATGGCCTTGGGCCGGTCGAGCACGAGCTCGGCGACGTGCTCGTGCCGGCGTACGACGACGAATTCCCCGAACCGCAGCTCGGACTCGGACATGACGGCACCCTCCCTGGGGGTTTGGGGGGAACCCCCATAGCACAGCACGATGGTTCACCGGATCATAGGCGCGCGGGGGCACCGCCCGGACTCAGCCCCTGCGCGACAGCAGCCAGGGCTCGACCACTCCCAGGCCGCGGACCGGGCGCTGCCACATCGGCTGGAGGGCGAAGCGGTACGAGGGGGGCTCCTCGCCCTCCTTTTCGGCCGCGGCTGCCTCCTCCGCCGCCTCCGCCTCGGAGGCCGGCGCGTCGCCCGTACGGACAAGTCCCTCCGCGAACGCACCGTCCACCAGCACCGCGTCCTTCGGCGCTATCGATGTCAGCCGACTGGCCAGGTTCACCGTCGTACCGAAGACATCGCCCATCCGCGTGGTGACCGTCCCGAAAGCGATGCCGACACGCAGTGCCGGCATCGACTCGTCGTGAGTCATCGTCTCTATCAGCCGCAGCGCGATCTCCGCGGCCGTGCCCGCGTCGTCCGCCGCGTACAGGACCTCGTCGCCCAGCGTCTTGATCAGGCGGCCGCCATGCGCCGCGACCAGGTCGGCCGAAGTGGTTTCGAACGCCTCGACCAGCTCGCCCAGTTCCTCTTCCTCGAGCCGCCGCGTCAGCCGCGTGAAGCCGACGAGGTCCGCGAAGCCGACCGCGAGCCGGCGGTCGACCATCTCCTCGTCGTCCGCGGCCTGGACCACACGCCCGGTGGCCGCGGCGAGCTGGCGGCGCCAGACGTACACCAGGAACTCCTCGAGCTCCGGCAGGAGCAGCTCCACCAGGGGGTACGTGACTTCCGTGCGGGTCATCCCGGGCTCGGGCGGCTCGGTCAGGCCCTCCAGAAAGGAATCGATCTGCCATTCCGCCAGCCGGGCGGTGGTCTGCCCGGTCGAGCGGGCCACCTGGACCGCCATCGGCTCGCTCAGCAGTCCCGCCTCGACCAGACCGGCGAGCCGCCGCAGGGCCAGCACGTCCGCCTCGGTCAGCGCCTTCGCCTGGCCGATGTCGGCGAAGCCCATCGCCCGCCAGAAGCGGGAGGCCAGCTCCATCGAGACACCGGCCGTACGGGCTGCCTGGAACGGCGTATAGCGCCGCTCCGCGCCGAGAATCAGCTGCTCGAGGCGGATCGCCAGCGGGTTGTCGGTCGGCTCCACCGTGTGATCGACCTCGTGGTGCGGCGGGTGCACGGAGGAGGATCCGGAATACGGCCCGGAAGAGGATCCGGAACCGGAAGACGCCGTGGAAGAGGAAGGGGCAGAGGACGCGTCCGACGACGCAGATGTCTCGTCGGTCGATGAATTGGACGAGGCGGACGCGCCGGAGGAGGAGTCCGACGGCGGCTGCGCGCCCTCGCCGGAATTGGTGTCGTCGACGGTCACCAGCCGCCTCCTGCCCGTTCCCTGCGCACTGACCTGCCGATCTGTCGCTCGATCGCCTCAACGATACGGCAGGTGTGCCCTGGCTCACGTCCTGGTCGTCGTACCGGCTCAGCCGGTCGGCCGCAGGTGCACGATGTCGCCCGCGCTGATCGGCTGGTCCTCGCCGTCCTCGGTGGCCAGCACCAGCCGCCCGTCGCCGTCCAGGGCCACCGCCTCGCCGGTGACCGAGCGGCCGCCCGGCAGCTCGGCCCGTACGGTCTGTCCCAGCGTCGCGCAGCCCGCCGCGTACGCCGCCTGCAGCCCCGAGGGCCCGGGGTCGCCGCCCGCCGCGCGCCAGTCGCCGTACCACTGCTCCAGCGAGCGCAGCACCGCCCGCAGCAGCGGGTCGCGGTCCGTGGAGATCGCGTTCGCCAGGCCCAGGGAGCCCGCGGTGGGGACGGGGAGTTCGCCCTCGCGCAGCGTGACGTTGACGCCGATGCCGATGACGACCGCATCGTCCCCCGCGCGCTCGGCGAGGATCCCGCCGGTCTTGCGCTCCTCGCCGCCGACTTTTACCAGCAGGTCATTGGGCCATTTGAGGGACATGTCGACTCCCGCGGCCCGCGCGAGGCCGGTCGCGGCCGCCACTCCGGCGAGCAGCGGCAGCCACCCCCAGCGCTCCACCGGGACGCCCGCCCCGGGCCGCAGCAGTACGGACAGGAACAGCCCCGAGCGCGCGGGGGACGTCCAGGTCCGGTCCAGCCGCCCCCGCCCCGCCGTCTGCTCCTCGGCGACGAGCACCGCCCCCTCGTCCAGGGACGCGGCACGGGCCGCCAGGTCGGAGTTGGTGGAGCCGGTCGATGCCACGACGTCGAGCGAAGTCCACAGCCCGCCCGGCTGTAGCAGCGCACGGCGCAGCATGGGCTCGTTCAGCGGCGGCCGGTCGAGGTCGGACCAGCGGCTCTCGGGCGCATTCTCAGGCGTCATGCAAGCCAGGTTAGGTGTGGCAAACGCCGCACTGCTGAGCGCCATGCACGCCGATACGCTACGTGTCAGTAGCCATTCCGGTTGACGTTGACCAGGACAGGGAGCCGCATCCCGATGTCGGAGTCCGAGATTGACATCCACACCACCGCAGGAAAGCTCGCGGACCTGCAGCGCCGCGTTGAAGAGGCGACGCATGCCGGCTCCGCCCGCGCGGTGGAAAAGCAGCACGCCAAGGGCAAGTTGACTGCCCGCGAGCGGATCGAACTGCTGCTGGACGAGGGTTCGTTCGTGGAACTCGACGAGTTCGCCCGGCACCGGTCCACCGACTTCGGCATGGAGAAGAACCGCCCCTACGGCGACGGTGTGGTCACCGGCTACGGCACGGTCGACGGCCGCCCGGTGGCGGTCTTCTCCCAGGACTTCACGGTCCTCGGCGGCTCCCTGGGCGAGGTCTTCGGCCAGAAGATCATGAAGGTGATGGACTTCGCGCTGAAGACCGGCTGTCCCGTCGTCGGCATCAACGACTCCGGCGGCGCCCGTATCCAGGAGGGCGTCATGGCCCTCGGCATGTACGGGGAGATCTTCCGCCGCAACACCCACGCCTCCGGCGTGATCCCGCAGATCTCGCTGGTCGTCGGACCGTGCGCGGGCGGCGCCGTCTACTCCCCCGCGATCACCGACTTCACGGTGATGGTCGACCAGACCTCGCACATGTTCATCACCGGACCCGACGTCATCAAGACGGTCACCGGCGAGGACGTCGGCTTCGAGGAGCTGGGCGGAGCCCGTACGCACAACACCACCTCGGGTGTCGCGCACCACATGGCGGGCGACGAGAAGGACGCCGTCGACTACGTCAAGTCGCTGCTGTCGTACCTGCCGTCCAACAACCTCTCCGAAGCACCGGCCTTCCCCGAGGAGGCCGACCTGGAGACGACCGACGAGGACCGCGAGCTCGACACCCTCATCCCCGACTCCGCGAACCAGCCCTACGACATCCACACGGTCATCGAGCATGTGCTGGACGACGGCGAGTTCCTGGAGACGCAGACGATGTTCGCGCCGAACATCGTCACCGGCTTCGGCCGGGTCGAGGGCTACCCGGTCGGCATCGTCGCCAACCAGCCGATGCAGTTCGCCGGCTGCCTGGACATCAACGCCTCCGAGAAGGCCGCGCGCTTCGTCCGCACCTGCGACGCCTTCAACGTTCCCGTGCTGACCTTCGTCGACGTGCCCGGCTTCCTGCCCGGCGTCGACCAGGAGTACGGCGGGATCATCCGGCGCGGCGCGAAGCTGATCTACGCCTACGCGGAGGCGACGGTCCCGCTGATCACAGTGATCACACGGAAGGCCTTCGGCGGCGCGTACGACGTCATGGGCTCCAAGCACCTGGGCGCCGACCTCAATGTGGCCTGGCCGACCGCGCAGATCGCGGTGATGGGCGCGCAGGGCGCGGTGAACATCCTGCACCGCCGCACCATCGAGGCAGCGAAGGACGAAGATGAGGCAGCGGCGACCCGCACCGAGCTGATCCAGGACTACGAGGACACGCTCCTCAACCCGTACGTCGCGGCCGAGCGCGGCTATGTCGACGCCGTGATCATGCCGTCGGAGACACGGGCGCACGTCGTGCGGGGCCTGCGTCAGCTGCGTACGAAGCGGGCAAGCCTGCCGCCGAAGAAGCACGGCAACATCCCTCTGTAAGCGCACAAGCCCATAAGCCTGGAAGGAGCCGCTGTGATCAAGGTTGTACGGGGCAATCCGACCCCTGAGGAGCTGGCCGCCGCACTGGCGGTGGTTCAGGCGCGCGCCGCGGCGACGGCCTCCGCGATGGAGGGCGCGCCGGCGCCGCCCGAGCAGTGGGCCGACCCGGCGCGCATCGCACGCAGCCGCAGGCCACTGCCGGGGCCGCGCGCGTGGGCGCGTACGTACTGGCCGGTGTAGGGCAAGCCGACGGGGCTCCGCCCCACACCCTGGTCCTCAAATCGCCGGACGGGCTGATCTTCAGCCCGTCCGGCCGATTCCGTAGCAGGCCGAGCGCCCTTAACGGAACAGCAGTCCCATTTGGCCGCTTCGCCACCTGGAATTAGTCCGTTGTCACCCCGGCGGTTGAGTACCCGTACTCAGGCGCCGTCCACGACCCGGCAGCAGGATCGAAGGCATGCTGTGGTCCGACCCGAAGGACGAGCCCCCCAAGGAACTGCGCGAGATGCAAGCCATGATGCGCCGCGTGGGCCTTGTGCTGGCGCTGGCCATGGTGCTTGCGATGTTCGTGCTCGGGCTCCGCTGACCGCCACCTACGATGACCCCATGACCGCTCAGCGCCCCCGCATCGTCCTCGGTTCCGCCTCCCCCGCCCGGCTCAACCTGCTGCGCCATGCCGGACTCGCCCCCGAGGTGATCGTCAGCGGCGTCGACGAGGACGCGCTGAACGCGCCGACCCCCGCCGAGCTGGCCCTGGTACTCGCCAAGGCCAAGGCAGCCGCCGTGGCCGCCCGCCCCGAGGCCGCCGGCGCGCTCGTCATCGGCTGCGACTCGATCCTCGAACTCGACGGCGAGGCCCTCGGCAAGCCGGCCGACGCGGAGGACGCCACCGCCCGCTGGAAGGCGATGCGCGGCCGCTCGGGCGTCCTGCTGACCGGCCACTGCGTGACCGACACCGCGGCCGGCCGCAGCGCGTCCGCCACCGCGTCGACCACGGTGCGCTTCGGCGACCCGACGGACGCGGAGATCGCCGCCTACGTCGCCAGCGGCGAACCGCTGCATGTGGCGGGCGCGTTCACGCTGGACGGCCGCTCCGCGCCGTTCATCGACTCCATAGAGGGCGACCACGGGAACGTGATCGGCCTCTCGCTGCCGCTGCTGCGCAGGCTGCTGGCCGAGCTCGGTTACTCGATCACGGACCTGTGGGCGTAGTTCAGGCTGTGGCGGGGGCCTCGGTCTCCGCCCCGTTGCCGTTGCCGTTCTCGGCGCCGGGCCCCTTGTCCTTCTCCTTCTCCTTGCCGTACGACACCAGCGTCAGCACGATCAGCGCCAGCACGACCATCAGGAACGCGAACGCGTCCCACCCCACGAGCCCCACCGTCAGCGCTCCGAATACCCCGTGCACGATCGCGCAACTGATCAGCAGGATCCGGGCGATACGCCCCGGGGCCCGGTCGCGCAGCCCCATCAGCAGACACAACACGCCACACGTCGCCAGATACAGGCCGAAGACCCCGCCCATCACCCAGGTGCCCGCGACCATCGCGCCCGGGTCCAGGTGGGCGAGAGACATGTTCTGGTTGTCCGCCAAGGTGGCGAGGATGCCGTTGATCAGCACGATGCCGACGGCCTCAACCAGCAGAACAATCGCGGCCACCACGGCCACCGGTCTGCGCGCCACGGCGCCCCCAACCCTCTGTTACCGGAAGTACGTACGACAGCGTGAACGCTACTAACGGGTAAAGGGCTGGACAAGTGTTCCGGCACGCTCGGTCCCGCAGCAAAGAATCATTGGGCCATTCGTAGGGACTCGACAAAGAAACGTCATCCGTCGCTGGCCTCTCGAACAGAGACCTGTGCCACACCCGAGGGCTACTGTTCGAGGGAGGAACCCGTCGTACCGTGGTGCGACAAGGGATTTCGCGACTTGCGCGAGCCTCGAATCACGCTCCGTGTGGGCAAGCTCACCATTGGGGATGGGTCGAAAGGCCGTGTCGGCAGTCCCTAAACTCAGCTTGTTTCAAGGAGGGAGCCATCGTGCGCAAGGTGCTCATCGCCAACCGTGGCGAAATCGCTGTCCGTGTTGCCCGTGCATGCCGGGACGCCGGGATCGGGAGCGTAGCCGTCTACGCCGATCCGGACCGGGACGCTCTGCATGTCCGCGCGGCCGACGAAGCGTTCGCCCTGGGCGGTGACACCCCGGCCGCCAGCTATCTGGACATGGCCAAGGTGCTCCAGGCGGCGAAGGATTCGGGTGCCGACGCCATTCACCCCGGCTACGGATTCCTCTCCGAGAACGCCGACTTCGCCCAGGCCGTCATCGACGCGGGTCTGACCTGGATCGGCCCACCGCCGCAGGCGATCCGCGATCTGGGCGACAAGGTCGCCGCCCGTCATATCGCGCAGCGCGCCGGCGCCCCGCTGGTCGCCGGTACACCCGACCCGGTCTCCGGCGCCGACGAGGTCGTCACCTTCGCCGAGGAGCACGGGCTGCCGATCGCGATCAAGGCGGCGTTCGGCGGTGGCGGCCGCGGTCTGAAGGTCGCCCGCACCCTCGAAGAGGTGCCGGAGCTGTACGACTCCGCCGTGCGCGAGGCGATCGCCGCCTTCGGCCGCGGCGAGTGCTTCGTCGAGCGGTACCTGGACAAGCCGCGGCACGTGGAGACCCAGTGCCTGGCCGACTCCCACGGCAACGTCGTCGTCGTTTCGACCCGTGACTGCTCGCTGCAGCGCCGCCACCAGAAGCTGGTGGAGGAGGCCCCGGCGCCGTTCCTGTCCGAGGCGCAGAACGCCGAGCTGTACGCCGCGTCCAAGGCCATCCTGAAGGAAGCCGGCTACGTCGGCGCGGGCACCGTCGAGTTCCTCGTCGGCACCGACGGCACCATCTCCTTCCTGGAGGTCAACACCCGGCTCCAGGTCGAGCACCCGGTCACCGAAGAGGTCACCGGCATCGACCTGGTCCGCGAGATGTTCCGGATCGCGGACGGCGAGGAGCTCGGCTACGACGACCCCGCGGTGCGCGGGCACTCGTTCGAGTTCCGCATCAACGGTGAGGACCCGGGCCGGGGCTTCCTGCCCGCCCCCGGCACCGTCACCACCTTCGCGCCGCCGTCCGGCCCCGGCGTCCGCCTCGACGCGGGCGTCGAGTCCGGCAGCGTCATCGGCCCGGCCTGGGACTCCCTGCTGGCCAAGCTGATCGTCACCGGCGCCAGCCGTGAGCAGGCGCTGCAGCGCGCGGCGCGTGCGCTGGCGGAGTTCAACGTCGAGGGCATGGCCACCGCCATCCCCTTCCACCGCGCGGTCGTCACCGACCCGGCGTTCACCGCCAGCCCGTTCCGCGTGCACACCCGGTGGATCGAGACGGAGTTCGTCAACGACATCAAGCCGTTCGTCGCTCCGGCAGAGACGGACACGGACGAGGAGCCGGGCCGCGAGACGGTCATCGTCGAGGTCGGCGGCAAGCGCCTGGAGGTCTCGCTGCC
The DNA here is from genome assembly GCF_030817355.1 of Streptomyces sp. V1I1. NCBI lineage: Bacteria > Bacillati > Actinomycetota > Actinomycetes > Kitasatosporales > Streptomycetaceae > Streptomyces > Streptomyces sp. V1I1. The sequence continues at coordinate 3,090,601 of NZ_JAUSZH010000001.1, forward strand.
CTCCTCACTCGGCATGTCGCTCGCCCGTACCGGCCTGGCCGCCGGTGCCAAGCCCAAGCGGCGCGCCGCGAAGAAGTCCGCGTCGGCGGCCTCCGGCGACACCCTCGCGTCCCCGATGCAGGGCACGATCGTCAAGATCGCGGTCGAGGAGGGCCAGGAGGTCAATGAGGGCGACCTCGTCGTCGTACTCGAAGCGATGAAGATGGAGCAGCCGCTCAACGCGCACCGCTCCGGCACCATCAAGGGCCTGTCGGCCGAGGTCGGCGCGTCCATCTCGTCAGGCGCGACGATCTGCGAGATCAAGGACTGACGTCCGGCCGTCCGGCTGTGTTCATACGTGTGGGGCCTGCTCGTTCGAGTGAGAACGGGCAGGCCCCACACGTGTGTTCATGATCCGTCGGCGGGTGTGCGGGACAGCAGCAGCAGGGCGAGCGCGATCGCCATGAAGACCGCGGCCGCCAGCAGCCCCGCGGAGAAGCCCTCAGTCATGGCGTGGGGCCCCAAGCTGCCCGCGCCGCGCACGGCGCTCCCGTACACCGTCACCAGCGCCGAGAGGCCGAGCGCGCCGCCGACCTGCTGCATGGTCTGCATCAGACCGGAGGCCGCGCCCGCCTGGTCGGGGCGGATACCGCTGAGGATGAGGACGCTGAGCGGCATGAAGACGAGTCCGACGCCGAAGCCGTTCACGGCGAGCGGGACGAAGAGGGTGGTCCAGTAACCGCTGCCGGTGGAGAGCGTGGACTGCCACAGCACGCCGGCGATCGCGAGGGCGAGTCCCGTCCCCGCGACTTTCTTCAGGCCGTGGCGGGCGAGCAGCTTCCCGGCGAAGGTGGAGGCGGCGAAGGTGCCGGCGGCGAGCGGCAGGAAGGCGGCTCCGGCGCGCAACGGGCTGTAGTCGCGTACGAATTGGAAGTACTGGGTGTCGAAGTAGAAGACGCCGAACATCGCGGCGGGCACCAGCAGCATCCCGGCGAAGGCGATAACCCGGTTGCGTACGGCGAAGAGTTCGAGCGGTACGACGGGCTGCCGGACCCGGCGCTCGATGAGCAGGAAGACCGGCAGCAGTACGGCGGCGACGACGAACGCCCAGCCGACCTGGGGATCGCTCCAGCCGTGGTCGGCGGCGCGGATGAAGGCGTAGACGAGGGCGGTCACGCCGCCGGTGCCGGTGAGCGCGCCGGCGAGGTCGAAACGGGCCCGGCGGCGTGCGGTCTCGGCGATGCCGAGCGGGACCAGGGCGGCGACGGCGAGGCCGACGGGCACATTGATGAAGAGCGTCCAGCGCCAGGAGCCGGCCTCGGTGAGGATGCCGCCGAGGATCATGCCGATCGCGGAGCCGGCGGCGGCCATGGAGGTGAACAGGCTGAGCGCGCGGTCGCGTTCCCGTCCCTGGCCGAAGGTGGTGGCGACGAGGGCGAGGGTGGATGGCGCGGTGAGTGCGGCGGCGGCGCCCTGGGCGGCGCGGGCGAAGAGCAGCCAGCCGGCGCTGTCGACGAGGCCGCCGACGAGGGAGGCGGCGGTGAAGGCGAGCACGCCGATGAGGAGGGCGCGGCGGCGGCCGATGAGGTCGCCGATCCGGCCGCCGATGAGGAGGAGGCCGCCGAAGGCGAGGGTGTAGGCGTTGAGCACCCAGGACAGGCCGGCGGAGCTGAAGCCGAGCTCCTCGCCGATGTCGGGGAGGGCGATGTTCACGACGGTCGCGTCGAGCATCAGCATCATCTGGCAGGTCAGGATGAGCGTGAGGGCGAGGGCGGGCCGGTGGCGGGACCGGGTGGGCGGCGGCGCGGGAGCGGTGTCGGTGAGCCCGGCTTCGGACATGCGGCGATGCCTCCAGGGGGACGACGGTATACGGAGGGTTCCTCTGATTAAGATACGGAGGATGCCTCCGCTTTGGCGATGGCATCCTGGACAACCGGGGGCGGACTCAGGGAGGACGGCGCGATGGCGACGAGCACGACGAGTACGGGGAGTACGGCGCCGGGTTCGGCACGGCCGATGCGAGCCGACGCGCGCCGCAACTACGAACGACTGCTGGCCGAAGCCCGTACCGTCTTCGCCGAGCACGGAACCGATGCGTCGCTCGAGGAGATCGCACGCCGCTCGGGCGTGGGTATCGGCACGCTGTACCGGCACTTCCCCAACCGCCACGCGATGATGAGCGCGGTCTTCCAGGACGCGCTGACCTCACTGCTGCAGCGCTCCCGCGAGCTCGCCGGGGCGGAGCAGCCGTGCGCAGCTCTGGTGGAGTGGCTGCGCGCCATCATCACTCATGCGGGTGAGTACCGCGGCCTGGCGCGGGCGCTCATGTCGGCCTCGCACGACGAGAGTTCGGCGCTGTCGGAGTGCAGCGTGCCGATGCGCGAGGCGGGCGAACGGCTGCTGGTGCGGGCGCAGGAGAGCGGCGCGGTGCGGGCGGATGTGTCGATCGGGGACCTGATGCAGCTGACGAACGCGATCGCGCTGGCGGCGGAACAGGACCCGGGGGACCCGGAGTTGGCGGACCGGCTGCTGATGCTGACGCTGCGGGGGCTGAAGGGGGAGGCGGACGGCTGAGGGACTTGGGGGCCGGGGGTGCCGCAGACCCCGTACGGCCTTCGGCCGTGTCAGGGTCCGGGGCGGAGCCCCGGCGCGTGAGCGGGGTGCCGTGCCCGCAGCCGCGACGGCGGGCGCTCGCGCCCCGGCGGAACAGACCGGGCCCCTGACCGCGGGGGCCAACGCCGCACCCGCGGCGCGGGCACGGCCTCAGCGGCGGCGGAGGTCCGCCACCCTTGCTGCGCGTTCCGCTGGGGGCTGGTCCGGCGTCAGGGATCCCGCCGCCGCGCGCAGAGGGGCGCCCCCGCGGGTGCGGCGCTGACCCGGGAGAGGGACGTCCCGGCGGGGCTGGCGCCCCGTCGGGACGCCGTCACCGCCCGCGGCTCCCGCACCCGATCCGGCCACCGCGATCTGGACCCCCTGGTCCGCCAGCGCCTGGAGCTCCGTCGCCGCGCGGTCGTCGTGCGTCGGCGGCTCATCGGTGACAAGCCGCGTGATCACGTCCGTGGGCACCGTCTGGAACATCGTGTCGGTGCCCAGCTTGGTGTGGTCCGCGAGGACCACCACCTCCGCGGCGGCCTGAACCAGCGCCCGGTCGACGCTCGCCGAGAGCATGTTGGACGTGGACAGGCCGCGCTCCGCGGTCAGTCCGCTCCCGGAGAGGAAGGCACGGGACACCCGCAGTCCCTGAAGGGACTGCTCCGCGCCGCTGCCCACCAGCGCATAGTTGGAGCCGCGCAACGTCCCCCCGGTCATGACGACTTCGACCCGGTTGGCATGCGCCAGCGCCTGAGCCACCAGCAGGGAGTTGGTGACGACGGTCAGCCCGGGGACGCGCGCAAGCCGGCGGGCCAGCTCCTGCGTCGTCGTCCCCGCGCCGACCACGATGGCCTCGCCCTCTTCGACGAGACTCGCGGCAAGATCGGCGATGGCGGTCTTCTCCGCGGTCGCGGACAAGGATTTCTGCGGAAAGCCGGACTCACGCGTAAAACCGCCCGGCAGTACCGCACCGCCGTGCCGGCGGTCGAGGAGTCCTTCTGCCTCCAGCGCCCGCACGTCCCGCCGTACGGTCACTTCGGAGGTCTGGACGACGCGGGCGAGCTCACGGAGCGACACGGCCCCGTTGGCACGCACCATTTCGAGGATCAATTGGCGACGTTCTGCAGCGAACACGAAACTGACAGTAACCTGACCGGCCGATAGATTTCAGCACTATGCGCCGAATAACAGAAGTTGCGCCCACACGGGGCCGCCAAGTGGTATGAGCGGCACCGTAGTTGATCGCCGGATGCGGCGAGTGCCCGGGGTTCTTCGGGTTTACACCCGCATCACGCCTCACCCGTCGTTTTCCGGCTCTGCAACTGCCGTGCCACCTCTGCGATCGACCCCGACAGAGACGGATACACGGTGAAAGCGTTTGCGATCTGCTCCACCGTCAGATTGTTGTCGACCGCGATCGAGACGGGATGGATCAGTTCGCTGGCACGCGGCGAGACGACCACGCCGCCGACCACGATCCCCGTACCCGGCCGGCAGAAGATCTTGACGAAGCCGTCCCGGATGCCCTGCATCTTCGCGCGCGGGTTGCGCAGCAGCGGCAGCTTGACCGACCGCGCGTCGATCTTGCCCGCGTCCACGTCCGCCTGGCTGTAGCCGACGGTCGCGATCTCCGGGTCGGTGAAGACGTTCGACGAGACGGTCTTGAGGTTCAGCGGCTGCACCGCGTCGCCCAGGAAGTGGTACATCGCGATACGGCCCTGCATGGCCGCGACCGAGGCGAGCGCGAAGACGCCGGTGACGTCGCCTGCGGCGTACACGCCGGGGGCGCTCGTACGGGAGACCTTGTCGGTCCAGATGTGACCCGAGTCCTTGAGCCGGACCCCGGCCTCCTCCAGGCCCATGCCCGCGGAGTTCGGGATCGCGCCGACCGCCATCAGGCAGTGCGAGCCGGAGATGACCCGGCCGTCGGAGAGCGTGACCTCGACCCGGTCGCCGGCGCGCTTGGCGGACTCGGCGCGGGAGCGGGCCATGACGTTCATGCCGCGGCGGCGGAAGACGTCCTCGAGGACGGCGGCGGCGTCCGGGTCCTCGCCGGGCAGCACGCGGTCGCGGGACGAGACGAGGGTGACCCGGGAGCCGAGCGCCTGGTACGCGCCGGCGAATTCCGCGCCCGTAACGCCGGAGCCGACCACGATGAGCTCCTCGGGGAGCTCGTTCAGGTCGTACACCTGCGTCCAGTTCAGAATCCGCTCTCCGTCGGGGAGGGCGTCCGGGATCTCGCGCGGGTGGCCGCCGGTCGCGATCAGCACGGCGTCGGCGATCAGCGTCTCCTCGGTGCCGTCCGCGGCGCGCACGACCACCTTGCGGGAGCCGTCCATCGCCTGCTGGCCCTCCAGCCGGCCGCGGCCGCGCAGCACGCGCGCGCCGGCCCGGGTGACGGAGGCGGTGATGTCGTGGGACTGGGCGAGGGCGAGCCGCTTCACCCGTCGGTTGACCTTGCCGAGGTCCACGCCGACCACGCGGGCCGCCTGCTCCAGTGGCGGGGTGTCGTCGGCCACGATGATGCCGAGCTCTTCGTAGGAGGAGTCGAAGGTCGTCATCACCTCGGCCGTGGCGATGAGGGTCTTCGACGGTACGCAGTCGGTCAGCACCGACGCCCCGCCGAGGCCGTCGCAGTCGACGACGGTCACCTCCGCGCCGAGCTGGGCGCCCACCAGGGCCGCCTCGTATCCGCCGGGTCCGCCGCCGATGATCACGATCCGGGTCACTGGGGTTACGCCTCGCGCTCTCGTTACGTTCTGCCGGGTTCGGGGGATGGCCCTTGGGACCGCAGTACGTCCCCCATTGTCCCGCACGGTTCAAGTGCCATCGCCCCGGGTCCCTCGATTGGTGAACGGCGACCACCCGTGCCCCTCCCGTACCCTCGATCCCATGTCGCTCTACGCCGCGTACGCCGGCAACCTCGACGCGCGGCTGATGTCCCGCCGCGCCCCGCACTCCCCGCTGCGCGGCACCGGCTGGCTCAACGGCTGGCGGCTGACCTTCGGCGGCGAGCAGATGGGCTGGGAGGGGGCGCTGGCCACGATCGTGGAGGCGCCGCGCTCGCAGGTCTTCGTCGCGCTGTACGACATCGCCCCGATGGACGAGGACTCGATGGACCGCTGGGAGGGCGTCGGCCTGGACATCTACCGGCGGATGCGGGTGCGGGTGGACACGCTGGACGGCGAGGAGCCGGCCTGGGTGTATGTGCTGAACGGGTACGAGGGCGGGCTGCCGTCGGCGCGGTATCTGGGGGAGCTTGCGGATGCGGCGGACTCGGCGGGGGCGCCGCACGACTATGTGATGGAGCTGCGGAAGCGGCCCTGCTAGTGCGTTCGACGCGCCGTTTGTCGGAAACGACAAGACAACGATCCAAAGACCGTGAGTTGCGTCATCTACGCGCGTAGGGAATGACCGGCTACCCTCGTCCGCGTGAACGCATCTGTGAATCCGGACCTCAACGGCGCTACCGCCGACCCCCACGCCGCGGCCGATGCCGCAGCCGCGCGCCTGCGTGAGCTGACCGGCACCGAGACGCATGACGTAGCCCTGGTGATGGGCTCCGGCTGGGCCCCGGCCGTCGACGCGCTCGGTACGCCCGAGGCCGAGTTCCCGGTCACCGAGCTGCCCGGCTTCCCGCCGCCGGCGGTCGAGGGCCATGGCGGCAAGATCCGCTCGTACCGGATCGGCGCGAAGCACGTGCTGGTCTTCCTGGGCCGTACCCACTACTACGAGGGCCGCGGTGTCGCCGCGGTCGCGCACGGGGTGCGCACGGCGATCGCCGCGGGCTGCAAGACCGTCGTCCTGACGAACGGCTGCGGCGGCCTGCGCGAGGGCATGCGGCCCGGCCAGCCGGTGCTGATCAGCGACCACATCAACCTGACGGCGACGTCGCCGATCGTCGGCGCGAACTTCGTGGACCTGACGGACCTGTACTCGCCGCGGCTGCGGGCACTGTGCAAGGAGATCGACGCGTCGCTGGAGGAGGGCGTGTACGTGCAGTTCCCCGGCCCGCACTACGAGACGCCGGCTGAGATCAACATGGTCCGCGTGCTGGGCGGCGACCTGGTGGGCATGTCCACGGTCCTCGAGGCGATCGCGGCGCGCGAGGCGGGCGCGGAGGTGCTGGGCATCTCCCTGGTCACGAACCTGGCGGCGGGCCTGTCGGGCGAGCCGCTGAACCACGAGGAAGTGCTGCAGGCGGGGCGGGACTCGGCGGCGCGGATGGGCGAGCTGCTGACGCGGGTACTGGACCGCATCTGACGGTGCGCTTGGTTTGGGGTGCGGGGGCCGTTGCGCGGGCGTTCGCGACGCGCGGGGTGCGGCGGCTCGGCCGGGGGCTTTTCCCCAATCCCGCCCCGTCCCGAACTGAGGCTCCGCCCCAGACCCCGTACGCCCTTCGGGCGTTGTCCTCAAACGCCGGACAGGCTTGATTTCCGCCCGGGCGAAAACCAGCCCCTCCGGCGATTGAGGAGCGGACTCGGACGCGAAATCCAGCCTCGTGGTGGGGTCCCCCCGGACGAAGTCTGGGGGAGTTTGAGGCGCGGGGTCTGGGGCGGAGCCCCGGTTACGGGAAGGGGCGGGGTGGGGGAACATCACCGCGCCCGAGAATGGTCGGGCGACGAACACACGAGAGGCGGACCAAACCGTGCAGCAGGACCTCATCGCGCGGGCCAGGGCATGGCAGGCCGAGGACCCGGACAGTGAGACCCGGGAGGAGCTCGGGAAGCTCATCGAGGCGCAGGATCTCGACGAGCTCGCCGTGCGGTTCGCCGGGACGCTGCAGTTCGGGACAGCCGGGCTGCGCGGGGAGCTCGGGGCCGGGCCCATGCGGATGAACCGGGCCGTCGTCATCCGCGCCGCCGCCGGGCTCGCCGCGTACCTGAAGGCGAAGGGGCAGGGCGACGGGCTCGTCGTGATCGGGTACGACGCCCGGTACAAGTCCGCCGACTTCGCGCTGGACACCGCCGCCGTCATGGTCGGCGCCGGCCTCCGCGCCGCCGTGCTGCCGCGCCCGCTGCCCACGCCCGTACTCGCCTTCGCCATAAGGAAGCTGGGCGCCGCCGCCGGCGTCGAGGTCACCGCCAGCCACAACCCCCCGCGCGACAACGGCTACAAGGTCTACCTCGGCGACGGCTCCCAGATCGTGCCGCCCGCCGACGCGGAGATCGCCGCCGGGATCGACGCGATCCGCAGCCTGGGCGACGTACCGCGTGCCGAGACCGGCTGGGACACCCTCGGTGACGAGGTCCTGGAGGCTTATCTGGAGCGTACGGACGCCGTGCTGACCCCCGGCTCCCCCCGTACCGCCCGCGTCGTCTACACCGCCATGCACGGCGTCGGCAAAGACGTACTGACCGCCGCCTTCGCCCGTGCCGGCTTCCCCGCGCCAACCCTCGTACAGGAGCAGGCCGAGCCCGACCCGGCCTTCCCGACCGTCGCGTTCCCCAACCCGGAGGAACCGGGGGCGATGGATCTAGCCTTCGAGACCGCCCGCCGGGTCCAGCCGGACATCGTCATCGCCAATGACCCCGACGCGGACCGCTGCGCCGTAGCCGTCCCCGCAGGCTCGGACTGGAAGATGCTCCGCGGCGACGAGGTCGGCGCGCTGCTCGCCGCGCACCTCGTCCACAAGGGGGTGTCTTCGCGGGACAAGAACAGCACCTTCGCCGAGTCCATCGTGTCCTCGTCCCTCCTCGGGCGGATCGCGGACGCGGCAGGACTCTCGTACGAGGAGACACTGACCGGCTTCAAGTGGATCGCCCGTGTGGAGGGCCTGCGGTACGGCTACGAGGAGGCGCTGGGCTACTGCGTCGACCCCGACGGCGTACGCGACAAGGACGGCATCACCGCGGCCCTCGTCGTGACCGAACTCGCCTCGGAGCTCAAGGAACGGGGCCGCACCCTCACCGATCTGCTCGACGACCTCGCCGTCGCGCACGGGCTCCATGCCACCGACCAGCTGTCGGTGCGGGTCGAGGACCTGAGCATCATCGCGAACGCGATGCGCGCGCTGCGCGAGCAGCCGCCGGCCGCGCTCGCCGGGCTGCGGGTCGCCGTCGCCGAGGACCTGAACCGGGGCACCGACAAGCTGCCGCCGACGGACGGCCTGCGGTACTACCTCGACGGCGAGTTCAATGCCCGCGTCATCGTCCGCCCGAGCGGCACCGAGCCGAAGCTCAAGTGCTACCTGGAGGTCGTCGTGCCGGTCGCGGACGCGAGCGAGCTGGCGTCCGCGCGGGAGCGGGCGACGGAGGTCCTGGAGGGGATCAAGCGGGACCTGGCGGCGGCAGCCGGTATCTGACCGCCCGTACGACCGCCCGTACGAGTGAATCTCGTACGGAGTCGAGGCAGCGGCAGCCGCTCCTTCGGACCGGCCGGGAAATGGTGGCCCGGTAGCGCACGCCGAGTGCACGCCGAGTCCCAGGAGCAGCCGCTGTGTCCCTCGCCGCGACCGTTCGAGCCACCGTCCCCGCCTCCCGTCGGCCGCCGGCCCCGGGAGGCGGTGGCCCGGCGGGCGTACGGGACGGGCTGACGCGGGCGCTGCGACGGGCCGCGCCGGCGCTGATCGGCTATCTCGCGGTGCGGCTGTTCGGGCTGCTGGTTCTCTCCAGGTGGTCGCATGTGCGGGGGCACGGCATCTGGCCGACGCTGGCCACGTCCTGGGACTCGCGCTGGTACCTGGAGATCGCCGACCAGGGGTACGACGACGCCCTCGGCACCCGTGTAAACGAAAACAACCTCGCCTTCTTCCCGCTCTATCCGGTGCTGGTGAAGGCCGTCGCCGGAGTCACGCCCGGCTCACGCGCGACGGTGGCGCTGCTGCTCGCCGTCGGGTTCTCGCTCGTCGCGGCGTGGGGCATCTTCGCGGTGGGCGACCGGCTGTACGGGCGACGGGTCGGGATCCTGCTCACCGTGTTGTGGGGCGTGATGCCCGTCGCGATGGTCCAGTGGATGGGCTACACCGAGTCGCTGTTCACGGCGCTCGCGGCGTGGGCGCTGTACGCGGTGCTGGCAGGGCGCTGGCTGTTGGCGGGTTCGCTCGCGACGCTGGCAGGGCTGACCAGACCGACGGGCATCGCGCTGGCGGCGGCGGTGTCGGTCGCAGCGCTGCTGGCCTGCCGCGGAGGGCGGGGCGGGCGCGGGGCGGCGCTTGCGGGGGCGCTGATCGCGCCGGCGGGGTGGCTGGCGTTCGTCGCGTGGGTGGGGCTGCGGGTGGGCCGTGTGGACGGCTACTTCCTCGTACAGAAGCTGTGGCGGAACGAGTGGGACGGCGGGGCGCGCACGCTGCGCGAATTGCGGCAGCTGCTCGTCTACATGACGCGTCCTCAGCTGTTCCTGGTGATCGTGTCGGTGGTGCTGATCGTGTCGGTCGGGCTGTATCTGCTCTGCATCGCCGAGCGGCAGCCGATCGCGCTGCTGGTCTTCACCGGCATGCTGCTGCTGGTCGTCCTCGGCAGCGGCGGCGTCTACTTCCCACGGGCCCGCTTTCTGCTGCCGGGCTTCCCGCTGTTGATGCCGGTCGCACGGGCGCTGGCGCGGGCGCGGCGTACGGCAGTGGTGGGGGTGGTGCTGGGAGCTGCGACGGTGTGGTCGGCGTGGCTGGGGGCGTACATGCTGCTGGTGTGGAAGGGCCCGCCGTGACCGGGACTGCGGTCACAGACGCCGACCGCGAGCTGGCCGACCGCGAACCGGCCGCCCGCGAGCCGATCGACCGCGAGCCGATGACCGTCAACCGATCGAACGTCAGCTGATCGAACGTCAGCCAGCCCTCAGCCAGTCGCCAGCAGCACCGTGAGCAGCACCGCCCCAGCCACCGCCGGCGCGACGATCTCGTACGCCCAGCGGATCTGCGGCTCACCCTGCGCACCCGACAGCGCGGCGTTGCGCTCGGCCAGTTCCCGCAGGTCCGCGACCGTCTGGTCGGCCTGAGCGACCCGCGCCTTGGAGTCGGTGACATCCGCGCTCACCGACGTCCGCCCGTGCGGGTCGTCCTGCGCATGCTGCATCTGTCGCCGTGCGGCCCGCTTGCGCTGTCGCAACGAGACCGGGATCGCCCACAACTGGTACTTCGTACCGTCCTGTGTGAACGCCTCGCTGGAGTACCCGGCCCGCACATCCGCGACCGCCGCCCAGGGCAGCGTGATCGTCCGGAAGGGGTTCCTGATCCGCAGCCGGTCGTTGTTGGCGAAGACCGCCGGCCGCAGTGTGTACGCCACCACAAGCGGGACGGTCAGCAGCGCCGCGGCGAGTGCCAGCCACGGCGTGCGCCCCTCGCCCCGGATCAACGCGTCCCCGCAGATCCACGTGATGAGCGCGAGCAGCAGCACTCCGCCCACCATCGCGCCGGGCGACCGGAAGGTCCGGTCGGCGTAGGTGGGCTCGGTGGGCTGCTGGGGACTGGTCATGGTTCCGATTCTGCCGTACGCCTCCGGCCGTGGTTCCCTGGCCTGGTGACACCTGCCGCCCACCCTCCTCCGGGCAACCTTCGCCCGGACCCCCCTGTACAGGTCGCTACGCGCGTAGATATGCTCCCCTTGTGACCATGCCCTCTGCACCCGCATTCGCTGACGTGACAGCGTCCGACAGCACACTGCGCCGCTTCCTCCACGGCCTGCCCGGCGTCGACGCCGTCGGCCTGGAGGCCCGCGCCGCAGGGCTGGGGACGCGTTCGATCAAGACCACGGCCAAGGCGTACGCCATCGATCTGGCCATCTCGATGATCGACCTGACGACGCTCGAAGGCGCGGACACCCCGGGCAAGGTCCGGGCGCTCGCCGCCAAGGCCGTCCATCCCGACCCGACCGACCGCACCACCCCGGCGACCGCCGCGGTCTGCGTCTACCCCGACATGGCGGCCGTCGCAGCCGAGGCCCTGAAGGGCTCCGGAGTCAAGGTCGCCTCCGTCGCCACCGCCTTCCCGGCCGGCCGCGCCGCGCTCGACGTGAAGCTCGCGGACACCCGCGACGCCGTCGCCGCCGGGGCCGACGAGATCGACATGGTGATCGACCGGGGAGCCTTCCTCTCGGGTCGATACTTGAAGGTGTACGAGGAGATCCGCGCCGTGAAGGAGGCCGCCGGCCCCGCCCGGCTGAAGGTCATCTTCGAGACCGGCGAACTCTCCACGTACGACAACATCCGCCGCGCCTCCTGGCTCGGCATGCTGGCCGGCGCGGACTTCATCAAGACCTCGACCGGCAAGGTCGCGGTCAACGCCACCCCGGCCAACACGCTCCTGATGCTGGAGGCCGTGCGCGACTTCCGCGCGCAGACCGGCATCCAGATCGGCGTGAAGCCCGCGGGCGGCATCCGCACCACCAAGGACGCCATCAAGTTCCTCGTCCTGGTCAACGAGACCGTCGGCGAGGACTGGCTGGACAACCACTGGTTCCGCTTCGGCGCGTCGAGCCTGCTGAACGACCTGCTGATGCAGCGTCAGAAGCTGGCGACCGGCCGCTACTCCGGCCCCGACTACGTGACGGTGGACTGATCACCATGGCTTTCGAGTACGCACCCGCCCCCGAATCGCGGTCGATCGTCGACATCGCGCCGTCGTACGGCCTCTTCATCGACGGCGAGTTCACCGACGCCGCGGACGGCAGGGTCTTCAAGACGGTCTCCCCGTCCACCGAGGAAGTCCTCTCCGAGGTCGCCCAGGCCGGCGCCGAGGACGTGGACCGCGCCGTGAAGGCGGCCCGCAAGGCGTTCGAGAAGTGGTCGGCGCTGCCCGGCACGGAGCGCGCCAAGTACCTGTTCCGCATCGCGCGGATCATCCAGGAGCGCTCGCGCGAGCTGGCCGTCCTGGAGACCCTCGACAACGGCAAGCCGATCAAGGAGACCCGCGACGCGGACCTCCCCCTCGTCGCCGCGCACTTCTTCTACTACGCGGGCTGGGCCGACAAGCTCGACCACGCCGGGTACGGATCCGACCCGCGCCCGCTCGGCGTCGCCGGCCAGGTCATCCCCTGGAACTTCCCGCTGCTGATGCTCGCGTGGAAGATCGCCCCGGCGCTCGCCACCGGCAACACCGTGGTGCTGAAGCCCGCCGAGACGACCCCGCTCTCCGCCCTCTTCTTCGCGGACATCTGCCGCCAGGCGGGACTGCCGAAGGGCGTCGTCAACATCCTTCCGGGATACGGCGAGACGGGCGCCGCGCTCGTCGAGCACCCCGACGTCAACAAGGTCGCCTTCACCGGCTCGACCGCCGTCGGCAAGGCCATCGCCCGCCAGATCGCCGGCACCGACAAGAAGGTCACCCTCGAACTGGGCGGCAAGGGCGCGAACATCGTCTTCGACGACGCCCCCATCGACCAGGCCGTCGAGGGCATCGTCTCCGGCATCTTCTTCAACCAGGGCCAGGTCTGCTGCGCGGGCTCACGCCTGCTGGTCCAGGAGTCGATCCAGGACGAGCTGCTCGACTCGCTCAAGCGCCGCCTCTCCACGCTGCGCCTCGGCGACCCGCTGGACAAGAACACCGACATCGGCGCGATCAACTCCGCCGAGCAGCTGGCCCGTATCAAGGCGCTGACCGAGACGGGCGAGGCGGAGGGCGCCGAGCGCTGGTCGCCGGCGTGCGAGCTGCCGAGTTCCGGCTACTGGTTCGCCCCGACGCTGTTCACGAATGTCACCCAGGCGCACAGGATCGCGCGCGACGAGATCTTCGGCCCGGTGCTGTCGGTGCTGACGTTCCGTACGCCGGACGAGGCGGTCGCCAAGGCCAACAACAGCCAGTACGGCCTGTCCGCCGGAATCTGGACGGAGAAGGGCTCCCGCATCCTCGCGGTCGCCGCCAAGCTCCGCGCGGGTGTGGTGTGGGCCAACACGTTCAACAAGTTCGACCCGACCTCGCCCTTCGGCGGCTACAAGGAGTCGGGCTTCGGCCGCGAGGGCGGCCGTCACGGTCTGGAGGCCTACCTCGATGTCTGACGTGTCTCGTCTTGGCGTCTTCAAGACCTACAAGCTGTACGTCGGGGGCAAGTTCCCCCGCTCCGAGAGCGGCCGGGTGTACGAGGTGACGGACTCAAAGGACAAGTGGCTGGCCAACGCCCCTCTCTCCTCCCGCAAGGACGCACGTGACGCGGTCGTCGCGGCCCGCAAGGCCTTCGGCGGCTGGTCGGGCGCGACCGCGTACAACCGCGGCCAGATCCTCTACCGCATCGCCGAGATGCTGGAGGGCCGTCGCGAGCAGTTCGTACGCGAAGTGGCGGACGCGGAGGGCCTGTCCAAGTCGAAGGCGGCCGCCGTCGTGGACGCGGCGATCGACCGCTGGGTCTGGTACGCGGGCTGGACGGACAAGATCGGCCAGGTCGTGGGCGGGGCGAACCCGGTCGCGGGCCCGTTCTTCAACCTCTCCACCCCCGAGCCTACGGGCGTGGTCACCGTCATCGCGCCCCAGGAGTCTTCCTTCCTGGGCCTGGTCTCGGTGCTCGCCCCGGTGATCGCCACGGGCAATACGGCGATCGTCGTCGCGAGCGAGAAGTCGCCGCTCCCGGCCCTCTCCCTCGGCGAGGTACTGGCCACGTCCGACCTCCCCGGCGGCGTGGTCAACGTCCTCTCGGGCCGGACCGCCGAGATCGCGACGCCGCTGGCCTCGCACCAGGACGTCAACGCCATCGACCTCACCGGTGCCGATGACGTACTGGCGAAGGAGCTGGAGATCGCGGCGGCGGACAACCTCAAGCGCGTCCTTCGTCCACAGGCTGTGGATTTCTCGGCCGACCCCGGCACCCACCGCCTGACGGCCTTCCTGGAGACCAAGACGGTCTGGCACCCGACGGGCTCGCTCGGCGCGTCCGGTTCGGCGTACTGACCCGCCCGGGCCGACCCGGCCCCATGGCTGAGCCCCCTGCCGTCCCGTCCGGCGGCAGGGGGCTCTCTTGTGCGCGCGGCTCAGCCCGGGAGCAGTGCCGTCGCCTGCCCGACCAGCGGCAGGTCCCGCAGCGCGCCGCCCTTGGCCACCGGGTCCGTCACCATCGCGGTGCTCACCGGCTTGAAGTCCGCGATCTGCGTGCCCACGGCGTTGTTCAGCGGATCGACGCCGGTGTTCGCCAGCGGGTCGAGCTGAAGGCGCTTGACCGGAGCCAGCGCGCCCGGCAGCGCGTGTTCGACCCCGGCAGGCACATTGAGGTCGTCCGCCGACTGCCCGGACGCCAGGGGTGCGCCCACCGGCGGCATGGGCGCCGCCTGCGCCGCCGCACCGCCCGCGCCGATGGCCGCACCCGCCGCGGCGACGGTCAGGCCGACGCGCAGCAGAGCGCGCCGCTGGTTGTTCGAAGCTGCATGACGAGCCATGGGATTCCTGCCTACGTGAGTAATCGTGTGAGTGCGCAGAGTAGTTGAGTTGGGACTCCCGATACCAACCGCTGCCCCGGGGGGTCCCCTGGCCGGGTCAATGCCGCACACTTGTCTCCCGTGAGTTCCCAACCCATCCCGACCCGCGTCGTCTTGCTCGCGGGCCCCTCAGGCTCCGGCAAGTCGTCCCTCGCCGCCCGCACCGGCCTGCCGGTACTGCGGCTCGACGACTTCTACAAAGAGGCCGGCGACCCGACGCTGCCGCTCGTCACGGGCAGCACGGACATCGACTGGGACTCCCCGGGGTCCTGGGACGCGGATGCGGCGGTGGCCGCGATCGTGGAGCTGTGCCGTACGGGACGTACGACCGTCCCCGTGTACGACATCGCCACGAGCGCACGCGTCGACACGGAGGCGTTCGACATCGACCGCACGCCGCTGTTCGTGGCGGAGGGCATCTTCGCGGCGGACATCGTCGAGCGCTGCCAGGAACTGGGCGTGCTGGCGGACGCACTGTGCCTGCGCGGCCGGCCGTCGACGACGTTCCGCCGCCGACTGGCCAGGGACCTGCGCGAGGGCCGCAAGTCGGTGGGCTTCCTGCTCCGCCGCGGCTGGCGCCTGATGCGCGCGGAACGCGGCATCGTGGCCCGCCAGACGAGTCTGGGAGCGCACCCCTGCGGCAAGGAGGAGGCCCTGGGCCGCCTGGCGGCGGCCGCGGGCCGCTGCCGAAGGTCGCCTGCGGCGCGGACGTTGGCGTAACGGGGGTCGTTCCCGCCCGCCCTTGATGGTGGGGTACGGGGCACCCCACGCCCCCGGTGGCGGCAGCTTCGCGACGCACGTTCACATTGCCCGGGCTTCCGCTGCGCGGGCCCCGTCGCCTCAACCGGGTCCGGTGGCCCCCCGGGCCGAACGGTGCGAGAGGCGCAAAAAATAAGCGCGGGGCCGGACAAGACCCCCCGGCCTGTCCGGTCCCGCTCGGTTTCCCCCGTGATCCCGTGGCCCCCGTGATCCCCCGTGACCCCGTGGTTCCCCCGTTCCCGCCGTCTCCCCCGAGACGGCGGCCCCCGTTCCCGCCGTCTCCCCCGAAACAGCGGCCCCGTTCCCCCCCGTTACCCTCAGGCCACCAGCTCGCCGAAGGACTCTTCCTCGTCACGGCCGAAGCTGAGGACCTCGTCCTCGCGCAGCCGACGGAGTGACCGCCAGATGCTCGACTTCACCGTGCCGACACTGATGTCCAGGATCTCCGCGATCTCCGGGTCGGTGCGGCCCTCGTAGTAGCGCAGGACCAGCATCGTCCGCTGGAGCTCGGGCAGCCTGGCCAGCGCCTGCCAGAGCACCGCACGCAGCTCCGTACCCCGCATCGCGTCGGTGTCGCTCGCCGTCTCCGGCAGCTCCTCCGTCGGGTACTCGTTGAGCTTGCGCCGGCGCCAGGCGCTGATGTGCAGGTTGGTCATGGTGCGGCGCAGATAGCCCCCGACCGCCGCCTTGTCGCTGATCCTGTCCCAGGCCCGGTACGTCGAGAACAGCGCGCTCTGCAGCAGATCCTCCGCCTCGAACCGGTCACCGGTCAGGTGGTACGCGGTCGCGTACAGGGAGGCGCGGCGCTCCTGCACGTAGGCGGTGAACTCCGCCTCCGAAAGGCTCGTCCGCTCCCCCGTTACCTCCCCGTACGCGGCCCCGCTGCCCCCCACAGGTGCGTCAACCACCGTCATGTACGACGGCTTGTGCTGACGCCCGGCGCCGCGAACGCACCCCCGCCCGTTCACGGCGCCGGACTTCTCCGTGCTCCTCACGACGTCGTGGAGACGCGTGACAACTGCGCTTGAGTTGGTGCTGTGCAGTGCGTTCATCTCGCGCCCCCCGTCGAGTGGAGTCAGCTTCTGTCCGTGTGCCAAGAAGCTTGCCCCGGCAGTTTCATGGCGTTGTCCGTCGACTGTCACAGACCTGTCACAGGGCCCTGCAGACGCTCAACTGCACCGTGACACCGCACGGATTGGCGAATCGTCGAAGCCCTGACCGCCTTGGTGCGGTGGCGCTATCGTCGACTCTTCAAACGGCCGTCACCCCTGGTCCGCCATGAGGTCACGGCGTGGGGCGAGACGGGGGATCGTCATGCAGCGGCTCAACCATCTTGTGATCGTCGTACCCGGCATCGGTGGCAGCGTTCTGCAGACGCCCAGTGGTGCGGCCCGCTGGAACGAACAGCGGAGGCGGCTCCTGCACGCGGCCATGCGACCGGGCCGCCTCGCACTGGACGCGGAGCCGGCCCTGGTCCCGGTCGACCTCATTCCGGACATCCGGCTCGTGGGCCCCTTCGTCGTACCGGGCTACGCGGACCTGGTCAGGAAGATCCGCAACAACTTCGCTGTACCGTCGGCCGCCCAACGGTCCGCCTCGCCGCACGGCAGCCCCGGGGTCCAAGTCTTCTGACGGAACCCTCCGGTAAAGCCCTCTCCGACCCGTCCCGAAAGCGCTCGAAACGCCTCTCACAAGCGGAGGAGTCGTGTGAGAGGGCCCCAACGGTCGAACTCCGGCACCCCAATGGGCCAGAATGACCTCCGTGCCTTTCCTGTTGCTGATCGAGGACGACGACGCCATCCGCACGGCCCTCGAACTCTCGCTGTCACGCCAGGGCCACCGAGTGGCCACCGCGGCGACGGGCGAGGACGGCCTGAAGCTGCTGCGCGAGCAGCGGCCGGACCTGATCGTGCTGGATGTGATGCTGCCCGGGATCGACGGTTTCGAGGTGTGCCGGCGGATCAGGCGGACCGACCAGCTGCCGATCATCCTGCTGACCGCGCGCAGCGACGACATCGATGTGGTCGTGGGTCTTGAGTCCGGCGCGGACGACTATGTCGTCAAGCCCGTGCAGGGCCGTGTGCTGGACGCCCGGATCCGCGCGGTGCTGCGGCGCGGAGAGCGGGAGTCCACCGACTCGGCGACCTTCGGCTCGCTGGTGATCGACCGCTCCGCGATGACGGTCACCAAGAACGGCGAGGACCTGCAGCTGACGCCGACCGAGCTGCGGCTGCTGCTGGAGCTGAGCCGCAGGCCCGGGCAGGCCCTGTCGCGGCAGCAGCTGCTGCGGCTGGTGTGGGAGCACGACTACCTCGGCGACTCACGGCTGGTCGACGCGTGTGTGCAGCGGCTGCGGGCGAAGGTGGAGGACGTGCCGTCCTCACCGACCCTGATCCGTACAGTGCGTGGCGTGGGCTACCGGCTGGACGTCCCGCAGTGAGACATGTGCACACGGTGACGGCCCACAGGAACGGAACCCCTCGGTGAGCGGTGCCGCAAAGCGCGCGATCCTCGCCGGACTTCGCTGGACGAGCCTGCGGCTGCGTCTCGTCGTCGTCTTCGCCCTGGTCGCGCTGACCGCCGCCGTGTCCGCGTCGGGCATCGCGTACTGGCTCAACCGCGAAGCCGTGCTGACCCGTACGCAGGACTCGGCGCTGCGGGACTTCCGCCAGGAGATGCAGAACCGGGCCGCCGCGCTGCCGCTGCGGCCCACGCAGAACGAGCTGCAGAAGGCCGCCGAGCAGATGGCCGGCGGCAACTCCGGCTACAGCGTGCTGCTCATCGGCGAGCGGGCCGAGGGCAAGCCGATCGTCGGCGCATCGGACCCGGACAGCTTCACGCTCGACGACGTGCCGGACAAGCTGCGGGAGGCGGTGAACGAGCGGCAGGGCGTCGGCGCGGGCAACTCCGTTCCGTACCACCTCTACTGGCAGCGCACCCAGCGCGGCAGCAAGCCCTATCTGGTCGGCGGCACGCGGATCATCGGCGGCGGTCCGACCGGCTATCTGTTCAAGTCGCTGGACCAGGAGCGCCAGGACCTCAACTCGCTCGCCTGGTCGCTGGGGATCGCCACCGCGCTCGCGCTCGTCGGCTCCGCGCTGCTCGCGCAGGCCGCGGCCACCACCGTGCTCAAGCCCGTGCACCGCCTCGGCGAGGCGGCCCGCCGGCTCGGCGAGGGCAAGCTCGACACCCGGCTGCGGGTTTCCGGCACGGACGAACTCGCCGAGCTGGCAAGGACGTTCAACAAGACGGCGGAGTCGCTGGAGAAGAAGGTCGCGGACATGAGCGCGCGGGAGGAGTCCAGCCGTCGCTTCGTCGCCGACATGTCGCACGAGCTGCGCACCCCGCTGACCGCGCTCACCGCCGTCACCGAGGTGCTGGAGGACGAGGCCGACAGCCTCGACCCGATGATCGCGCCCGCGGTGAACCTGGTGGTGAGCGAGACCCGGAGGCTCGGCGACCTCGTCGAGAATCTGATGGAGGTCACCCGCTTCGACGCGGGCACCGCCAGGCTCGTAGTGGACACGGTCGACGTCGCCGACCAGGTCACCGCCTGCATCGACGCACGTGCCTGGCTGGACGCGGTGGAGCTGGACGCCGAGCGCGGGATCATGGCCCAGCTCGATCCGCGCCGGCTCGACGTGATTCTGGCGAATCTGATCGGCAACGCACTCAAGCACGGCGGTTCGCCGGTACGGGTGTCGGTGCGGCCGGTCGACCACGAGCTGCTGATCGAGGTACGGGACCACGGGCCCGGCATCCCCGAGGACGTACTGCCGCATGTCTTCGACCGGTTCTACAAGGCGAGCGCCTCGCGGCCGCGCTCCGAGGGCAGCGGTCTGGGGCTGTCGATCGCGATGGAGAACGCGCACATCCACGGCGGCGACATCATCGCGGCGAACTCCGCGGACGGCGACGGCGCGGTGTTCGTACTGCGGCTGCCGCGCGACGCCTCGTCGCTGAAGGACTGCGACGGGCACGACGACGCGGATGCGGACGATGGCGAAGAGCGCAACCGCGATCGGGGAGAGGGAGACGCGCAGTGACGCCGAACGGCCGTAGCCGCACCCGTGCCCGTGCCCGGCGGACAGCAGCCACTCTTGCCGTACTCATCACAGCCGTCGTGCTCGGCGGCTGCGGTATCAGGCCCACCCAGGTGCCGGTCGACGCGGGCCCCGCGCCCTCGCGGGTGCCCTGTGAGGTGACCGGCGAGAACGTAACCCCGCAGGCGCAGCCGCAGGGCGTCCCGGTCCGCGTCTACCTGGTCTGCGCATCGCAGCTGGAGTCCGTGGACCGTACGGTCCAGATCCCCGAGGGGAAGGCCGTCGACAGCCGCGTACAGGTCGCGCAGGCGCTCCTCGACGAGCTCCGGGAGGAGCCGTCGTCGCCGGAGCACGAGGCCGGCTTCGCAACGTACGTACGCGGGCCGCTGACGCTGAGCGGGCCGCGCGAGGGCGATCCCGCGGGCACGCTGCGGCTGAGCCGTCAGCCGGAGGACCTTCCGACGGCGGCGCTCGCCCAGATCGTCTGCACCTTCGCGGAGAGCAGGACGGCCGCCACGGACGGCACGGTGCTGCTGGGCGGGCCCGGGGAGTACGCGCCGCGGGGGTACCAGTGTTCCGCCGGGACCAAGGAGCGGCCCGAAGAGGCCGTGCCGACCCTCGGCCCGCTCCCCTCGTCGTAGGCGTCGTAGTTCACCCCGTCGTAGGCCTCCCCCTGGGCCGGCCGGGTTCCTCTTGGCACCGCGCGGAACCGATTCGCGCGCAGCATGCGTCTTGGGGGGCGTGCAGCGTCAAGGTCCGGCCGGCAGTGCCGCCATCCGCTTCCGCGCGGCGGGGGTCATCCTCCTCCTCGCGCATCTGCTGCTCGTCGCATGGCTGACGCTGCGCCCACTGGACGTGGTGTGGGTGACGGCCACGAATCTCGAGCCGCTCGCCGGGATAAAGGCGGATCTGGCGCTGGGTTCCGTTCAGGCCGCGCGCCGGATAGGCGAAGGACTGCTGCTGCTGGCCCCTCTCGGCATTCTGCTGCCGATGGCGGGCGGCCGGCTCACCGTCTCTCCCCTGGCCTCGCTGGCCCGCACGATCGCGGCCGGAGCCCTGCTGTCGCTCGGCATCGAGCTACTGCAGACCGGGGTGCCCGGCCGGGTGCTCGACGTGGACTCGCTGCTGCTGAACACGGCCGGGGTGGCCCTGGCCCATCTGGTGGTGGTGCCCGCGGGCCGGGTCCGCCTCCGTCGCAGGCAGGAGCGGGTGGCCGCGGGCTCCTCCCGGCAGCGCCGCGGGGCCCTGCTGCGGGATGAGGCGCCTCAGGGGGCTACCCCGACGATTCCCAGGGTCGGGATCGCACCGTAGAGCGACGCTTTGACCCCCTTCGCTCGGCCACCATGGAGTCATCGGGAGCACGACGGAGCTGCTCCCACGAACGGTTCTCGCGAAGGAGCCCACCATGGCCGCACTTGCCCGCCCCCGAGACGGACGCATGATCGGTGGAGTGTGCGCAGCGCTGGCTCGGCGCTTCGGCACCTCCGCGACCACGATGCGTGTGATCTTCGTGCTCTCGTGTCTGCTGCCCGGGCCGCAGTTCCTGCTCTACCTGGCGCTGTGGCTGCTGCTGCCGTCGGAGAAGACCGCCGGCACCGCCTGGTAGTTCACCGCCTGGCAGTTCACCGCCTGGCAGTACCTCCTGGCACCAGCAAAGTGGGGCGCACACCCGAATCGGGTGTGCGCCCCACACTTGTTGGCGTACGTCAGCCGACGTCAGCCGAGGCCGGGCAGACCACCAGGCAGACCGGCGGGCAGACCACCGGCCGCGCCGCCGACCGGGAGGCCGCCGAGCAGACCGGAGACCGGGTCGGCATGGTCGGTCGTCGGCAGCCCCTTGGCGGCGGCCTCCTGGACGGCGGCCGGCAGCGTGGTCGCGCTGCCGATGAGCGCCTGCTGACCGCCCGCCAGCGACTCGGGGGCGGCCGGGAGCTTCGTGACAGCCTCCTGGACCGGCAGGATGCTGGTGACCGTGTCCAGCGAGGCGGCGGAGTCGGGGAGTGCGGTCGGCGCGGCGGAGGCAGTGCCCGCGGCGGCGGCAGCGAAGGCGGCGCCGAGAGCGGCGATGCCGAGAGTCTTGGCAGCAGACTGCTTCATCAGTGATGAGTCCTTGGGACGGGAATATTGAGCGGCTATGCAAGCTAGCCAGCCCCGCGCAGCGGCCGCAAACACCACGAAGCGGCCGAGTGTTGACGATCCCGGCCGCTCCGGCGCATCGGCGATCAGCTCTCGCCGAAGGAAGAATCGCTGGTCGTGGCGGTCTGCCGAAACAGCCATTCGGATTTCAATTCGGCGTATCCCGGCTTGATCACGTCATTGATCATCGCCAGTCGTTCATCGAAAGGAATGAACGCCGACTTCATCGCATTGACGGTGAACCACTGCATGTCGTCGAGCGTGTATCCGAAGGTCTCGGTCAGCAGCTCGAACTCGCGGCTCATGCTGGTGCCACTCATCAGCCGGTTGTCGGTGTTGACCGTGGCCCTGAAGTGCAGTCTGCGCAGCAGCCGATGGGGTGTTCGGCGTACGAGGCGGCAGCCCCGGTCTGCAGATTGGAGGTCGGGCAGAGCTCCAGCGGGATGCGCTTGTCCCGTACGTACGCGGCGAGCCGCCCGAGCCTCACGCTGCCGTCGTCGGCGACCTCGATGTCGTCGATGATCCGCACCCCGTGCCCGAGGCGGTCCGCGCCGCACCACTGGAGCGCCTGCCAGATGGACGGCAGCCCGAAGGCCTCGCCCGCGTGAATCGTGAAGTGGTTGTTCTCCCTCTTCATGTACTCGAAGGCGTCGAGGTGGCGGGTGGGCGGGTAGCCCGCCTCGGCGCCGGCGATGTCGAAGCCGACGACGCCCGAGTCGCGGTAGCGGTTGGCGAGTTCGGCGATCTCCAGCGCGCGGGCGGCGTGCCGCATCGCGGTCAGCAGGGCGCCGACGCGGATGCGGTGGCCGCTAGCGCGGGCCAGCCGCTCACCCTCGCGGAAGCCCTCGTTGACGGCTTCGACGACCTCCTCGAGCGTGAGTCCCGCCTCCAGGTGCTGCTCGGGGGCGTACCGCACCTCGGCGTAGACGACGCCGTCCTCGGCGAGGTCCTCCGCGCACTCGGCGGCTACCCGGAAGAGGGCGTCACGGGTCTGCATGACGGCGCAGGTGTGCGCGAAGGTCTCCAGGTAGCGCTCCAGCGAGCCGGAGTCGGCGGCCTCGTGGAACCAGATTCCGAGCTTGTCGGGCTCGTGCTCGGGAAGCGATTCATAGCCCGTTTCGCGGGCGAGTTCGATGATCGTGCCCGGACGCAGCCCGCCGTCGAGGTGGTCGTGGAGGAGCACCTTCGGAGCGCGGCGGATCTGGTCCGCGGTGGGCGTGTTGAGGGTCTGGCTCGTCATCTGCGCACTCTAGCCCCTACGCGCGTAGAGAGCGCCCCCTCACACCCCCCGTCGATACGTAACAGTGACCGTGCGGACGGGTGGAGTACACCTGCACTTCTGAGACTGTTCTGCCATGGCACACCACGCACTGCCCCTGTGGTGGGGGCGTCCGGCCGAGACGGCCGGAGGAGCGGACACCCGCCGCGAGGCGACCGTGACAAGGGGAGCGCGAGGGAGTCGGACGCCACCGTGCGCCCGTCTCGGCCGCGCGGCCGGCGGACGCGCGCTGGGAGCCGACTCCGCCGTGGGCGGGGTGGTGCTGATCCTGCCGGACGGCGAGCCGGAGTCGGCACGCAAGCCCTCAGCACTGTCGTACGCTGCGGCGCTGCCGCTCGGCCGCACGCTGGCCAGGGCGGGCCGCGCGGACGGCCTGTTCGTGCACACGGTCCGCTACCGCTGCCGCGGCTGGAACGGCCCGGACGCGCACCTCGCGGCGGACGCCACCTGGGCGGTGGAGGAGGTCGTACGCCGCTACGGCGACGTCCCCGTCTGCCTCGCGGGCCACGGCATGGGGGGCCGCGCGGCACTCCACGCGGCGGGCCACCCGGCGGTCAACTCCGTACTGGCGCTGGCGCCTTGGCTGCCGGAGGACGATGTGGCCGCCGCCCCGGAGCCGGTGAAGCAGCTGGCGGGACGCCAGGTCCTGATCGTGCACGGCACGAACGACGCGCGTACGGACCCGGAGCTTTCCTACCGGCTGGCGGAGCGAGCCAAGAAGGCGAACCGCGACATCTGCCGCTTCGAGGTCCACTCGGACGGCCACGCACTGCGCGAACACCAGGGCGAAGTCCAGGCCCTGGCGTCGGACTTCGTCCTGGGTGCGCTGTTCACGCGTGCCTACGCCCGCCCGGTGGCGGACGCGCTCGCCGCCCCGCCGCCGCTGGGTCTGCGGATGCCGCTGGCGGGAGGATTCGGGCGGTCGCTGCGACGGTAGACGCTGCGGCGGCAGGCGGGTCAGTCCGGCAGCAGGTGGCCCCGGCGTGACAGCAGGAACCGCTTGAACTCCGCCACCGGGGCCGTGTCCGGATGACCGTCCAGCCAGGCGACGCCGATTTCGCGGACCGCGCGGGGGGCCGTCACCGTCAGTTCGACGACGCCCGGGCGCGCCACCGCCGGGGGCGGGAGCAGCGCCACGCCCAGGCCCGCCGCGACCAGGCCGCGCAGGGTTTCCGCCTCCTCGCCCTCGAAGGCAACGCGAGGCGTGAAGCCCGCCTCCGCGCACAGGTCGTCGGTGATCCGCCGCAGGCCGTAGCCGGGTTCGAGGGTGACGAAGGTTTCGTCGGCCGCCTCGGCGAGGCGGATCCGCTTGCGGGCGGCGAGGCGGTGGTCGTCCGGCACGACGAGGCGCAGCCGTTGCTCGTCCAGGCGGCGGGCGACCAGGTCGGGCGCGTCCGGGACCGGGGAGGTCAAACAGAGGTCGAGGTCGCCGGCGCGCAGGCGCTCGATCATGGCCTCGCCGTAGTTCTGGACGAGGGTGAAGCGGATACGCGGATGGTCCGCCCGGAAAGCCCGGATCAGTCCCGGCACGGTCTCCGAGCCCATCGTGTGCAGAAAGCCGAAGGCCACCTTCCCCGCTGCCGGATCCGCGTCCGCCTGCACCGACTCCGCCGCCCGCTCCACCTCCGCGAGCGCCCGCTCCACGGAGGTGAGGAAGGTCCGGCCGGCCGGTGTCAGCGACACCGTACGGCCCTTGCGGGCGAACAGCACGACCCCCAGATCCTCCTCGAGCCGCACGATCGCCCGCGACAGCGTCGACTGCGGGACGCCCATCTCCTGCGCCGCACGGGTCACATGCTCCTGGCGGGCCACTCCGGCGAAGTACGCCAGGCGCGGAGCGAGCAGCAGCGTGATGTCTTCTTCGTAACTGCTCGGTGACAGCCGCGGCTGTGAGCTGTGTTGATGCACCATGGGAACGATTATCGCCATTCCATGCATTGGACGCATGAAATACCAAGGCTTACGTTCGATGCATGCCTCCTGCCAGTACCAAGGCGCCCGCCACCGCTGTGGGCGCCGACTCCGACCATCGCCTCACCCCTTCCTCCCCCGGCTACCGCCGCATGAGCTTCGCGCTCTTCGCCGCCGGTGTCGCCACCTTCGCCCTCCTCTACTCCACGCAGGCGCTGCTGCCCGCCGTCTCCGCCGACTTCGGCGTGACCGCGAGCGCCGCCAGCTGGACGGTCTCCGCCGCGACGGGCGCGCTGGCCCTGTGCGTACTGCCGATGAGCGCCCTGTCCGAGCGGTACGGGCGACGCACCGTGATGACCGCCTCGCTCGCGGTCGCCGTCGCGGTCGGGCTGCTGGTGCCGTTCGCGCCGAGCCTGGAGTGGCTGGTGGCGCTGCGCGCCGTGCAGGGCGCTGCGCTCGCCGGGCTGCCGGCGTCGGCGATGGCATACCTCGCGGAGGAGGTGCGGCCCAAGGCGCTGATCGCCGCGATCGGCCTGTTCGTGGCGGGCAACAGCATCGGCGGCATGAGCGGCCGGATCGTCACCGGCTGGGTGGCCCAGCTGTGGGGCTGGCGCGCGGCGCTCGCCGCGGTCGGCCTGATGGCAGTGGTGTGCGCGCTGGTCTTCCGCGCGATGCTCCCCAAGGCCCGTCATTTCACGCCCGGTTCGCTGAACCCGCGCGCCCTGGCGAAGACCGTACGCGGCCATCTCGCCGACCCGCTGCTGCTGCGGCTGTACGCGATCGGCGCACTGTTCATGACCGTCTTCGGCGCGGTCTACACGGTGATCGGCTACCGGCTGGTCGAGGCCCCCTTCAGCCTCCCCCAGGGCATCGTCGGCTCGATCTTCCTGGTCTACCTGGTCGGCACGGTCTCCTCCGCCGCGGCCGGCAGGCTCGTCGCCCGCCTCGGCCGCCGTGGCGCGCTGTACCTCGCGGTCACCACCACCGCGGCCGGCCTGCTGCTGTCGCTGGCACAGTCGCTGCCCGCAGTACTGCTCGGCCTGGTGCTGATCACCGCGGGCTTCTTCGCCGGCCACGCGGTCGCCTCGTCCTCGGTGAGCCGTACGGCCAAGACGGGCCGCGCCCAGGCGTCGGCGCTCTACCAGTCGGCGTACTACCTCGGCAGCAGCGCGGGCGGCACGCTCGGCGCGGTCGCCTTCCACTCCGGCGGCTGGGCGGGCACGGTCGTGCTGGGCCTGCTCGCGGTCCTCGGCGTCGTATCGATCACGCTGTACGGGACGCGGGTGGCCAGGGCCGAGCACCGGCTGGTCCTGGCGGCGGCCCGCCACTGAGATTCCGCACCGAATCCGTGCAACTCCTGCTCCCCGACGAGCGTCAAACACTGAGCGATCGCAATCGCGTAGTGCACAAAGGGGAGTTGGTGGCTGTGACAGACACAGGCGGGACACAAGGAACAAGACGGACGCGCGGCATACGTGGGCGGGCGGGCATCGTGCTCGGACTGACCGGCCTGGTGGTCCCGCTGACCGTGGCACTGGGCAGCGGGACCGCGCACGCCGCGTCGTGCACGACGTCCACGGGGCCGTACCAGAAGCAGGTCGAGAAGTTCCTGGGACGCCCGGTGGACGGAAAGCAGTCGGCTGCCGACTGCAAGGCCATCCGCGCCTTCCAGGCCAAGCACGGCATAACCCCGACCATCGGCTACGCGGGGCCGGTGACCTGGCGCACCATGAACACGATGCTCGCGCAGCGGGCAGCCGGAAAGACCCCGAACAAGGCGGGCAAGTGCCCGACCAACAAGGGCCGTATCGCCTGCGTCGACCTGACCCGCCAGCTGACCTGGATCCAGGACGGCAAGCACCTCAAATACGGCCCGGTGCCGGTGCGTACGGGCAAGAACGGCACCGAGACCCGGACCGGCGCGAAGAAGATCTACTGGCGCAGCATCAACCACTGGTCGACCCTCTACAACGTGCGGATGCCGTATTCGCAGTTCTTCGACCGCGGCCAGGCCTTCCACTCCACCACGAAGTCGATGTACAACCCGCCCGGCTCCGGCGGTTGCGTCAATATGCGCCCCGCGGACGCGAAGGCATACTGGAATCTGCTGAAGAACGGCGACGACGTCTACGTCTACGGGCGCAAGCCCGGAACCTGATCCGCATTGTCAGTCCCCTCCTGTAGGTTCCGAACGGCTGGTGCCAAGGGCGACAGGGGTGGACCCGATGAGTGATCTGGCAGCGACGCAGGACCTGGATTCCAGGCTGGAGCAGTACCGACGGGAGCTGACCGGCTACTGCTACCGCATGCTGGGCTCGGCCTTCGAGGCGGAGGACGCCGTCCAGGACACCATGGTGCGGGCCTGGCGGAACTTCGAGAAGTTCGAGGGGCGGTCGTCGCTGCGATCATGGCTCTACCGCATCGCGACGAACGTCTGTCTGGACATGCTCAACGCCGGCAACCGCCGGGCCCGCCCGATGGACCTCACGGCTGCCACGCCGGTGGCCCAGGCACAGCTCACCTCCCGCCCGGAGATCACCTGGCTGGAGCCGGTGCCGGACGGGCGGGTGCTGCCGTCTACCGCCGACCCGGCGGAGACGGCGGTGGAGCGGGAGACCATCCGGCTGGCGTTCGTCGCCGCGCTGCAGCATCTGCCGCCCAAACAGCGTGCGGTGCTGATCCTGCGCGAGGTGCTGGCCTGGAAGGCGAGCGAGGTGGCCGAGCTGCTCGGCAGCACGGCCGCCTCGGTCAACAGCGCGTTGCAGCGGGCGCGGGCGACGCTCGCCGAATCGGAGCCGGCCTCGACCGACTCGGCCGACCCGCTGGACGAGGAGCAGCAGAAGCTGCTGGAGCGCTATGTCGCGGCCTTCGAGGGCTACGACATGAAGGCGCTGACCGCGCTGCTCCACGAGGACGCGACGATGTCGATGCCGCCGTACGACCTGTGGCTGCGCGGCCATGACGACATCGTGGGCTGGATGCTCGGCGTCGGCGAGGTCTGCCGCGGCTCGAAGCTGGTGCCGACCGTGGCGAACGGCTCGCCGGCCTTCGCGCACTACCACCCGAGCCAGTCCGGCGACGGGTACGAGCCGTGGGCACTGATCGTGCTGGAGATCTCGGACGGCAGGGTCGGCGGGATGGACTTCTTCCTGGACACCAAGCGCTGGTTCCCGCTGTTCGACCTGCCGCCCCGGCTGGACAAGGAGGGCGCGCCCGAGAGCCAGGGCGTGTTTGAGAAGTAGCGCCGTCCGCCCGAAGGGCGGGCCCTGCGGCGTCTGGTGCGTGCAATCGCAAGGCGGTGGGGGCACCCCCGGACGAAGTCTGGGGGAGATCGCCCTCGTACGAAGGGGCACCTCCCAGGCGAAGCTCTGGGGGAGTACTTGGGCGACTCCGACAACATCGCGTGAGGGCACCGCCCAGCGGTAGCTGGGGGAGTGCGTGCCAAGCGTCGCAGGGCTGGGGGCACCTCCCAGGCGAAGCTCTGGGGGAGGGACTTCTAAAACACGCCCTTGGCGACCTCGCCCAGACCGACCAGGTCCAGCAGCGCCACCAGCTCGGGCCCGGCATCGCGCAGCCGGAACCGGCAGCCCAGCCGGCGGGCGGTGAGCTGGAGGCGGGCGACGGCGTTGACGGCGGCGAGGTTGGGATGGGTGAGCCCGCCGACGTCACAGATCGCCTCGGTGGCCCCGGCACCGGTGAGCCGCACGCTCAACTCCTCGCACAGGCACGGCACATCGGCCGGGGTCACTCTCCCCGCGATGCGCACGACGATCGGTTGTGTGGCGTCCACACGGAGCAGACTGCCCCTGCGGGCGGAACTCATCGCCGTACCCAGTCGGCGGCTCATGGCTCACGTCCCGTCCGGTCGCGGTGGCAGATATGTCCCTGCTCTGTGGACCGCGGGGCAGGCCAATTCTCATCGGCCTGCCCGTCGGGGGGCCGCGTCAGGCGATGCGGTCCAGCACGATCGGGTTCTGGGTGAACTCCGTGTCCGACGAGGCGATGTCGAACGCGCCCTCCAGGGACTTCAGGGCGTACTCGAACTTCTCCGGGGTGTCCGTGTGCAGGGTCAGCAGGCGCTGGCCCGCGGTCACCGGCTCGCCGGGCTTGGCGTGGAGTTCGAGGCCCGCGCCGGCCTGGACCGGGTCCTCCTTGCGGGCGCGGCCCGCGCCGAGGCGCCAGGCCGCAACGCCGATGTCGTACGCGTCGAGGCGGGTGAGGACACCCGACGACGGGGCGGTGATCACGTGCTGCTCCCGGGCGACCGGGAGCTCGGCGTCCGGGTCCCCGCCCTGCGCGGCGATCATGCGGCGCCAGACGTCCATGGCGGAGCCGTCGGCGAGTGCCTTCGCGGGATCGGCGTCCTTGATGCCCGCCGCGGCGAGCATCTCCTGGGCGAGGGCCACGGTGAGGTCGATGACGTCCTGGGGGCCGCCGCCCGCCAGGACCTCGACGGACTCGCGGACCTCGAGCGCGTTGCCCGCGGTCAGGCCGAGCGGGGTGGACATGTCGGTGAGCAGCGCGACGGTCTTCACACCGCTGTCGGTGCCCAACGCGACCATGGTGGAGGCCAGTTCGCGGGCGTCCTCGATGGTCTTCATGAACGCGCCGGTGCCGACCTTGACGTCCAGGACCAGCGAGCCGGTGCCCTCGGCGATCTTCTTGGACATGATCGACGAGGCGATGAGCGGGATCGCCTCGACGGTGCCGGTGACATCGCGCAGCGCGTACAGCTTCTTGTCCGCCGGGGCGAGTCCGTCGCCTGCCGCGCAGATCACCGCGCCGGTGGAGTCCAGGACGTGCAGCATCTCCTCGTTGGACAGCAGCGCGCGCCAGCCGGGGATGGACTCCAGCTTGTCGAGGGTGCCGCCGGTGTGTCCGAGGCCGCGTCCGGACAGCTGCGGTACGGCGGCGCCGCACGCGGCCACCAGGGGCGCGAGCGGCAGCGTGATCTTGTCGCCGACGCCACCCGTGGAGTGCTTGTCGGCGGTGGGGCGGGACAGCGCGTCGAAGTTCATGCGCTCACCGGAGGTGATCATCGCGGCAGTCCAGCGGGCGATCTCCGTACGGTTCATGCCGTTCAGCAGGATCGCCATCGCCAGCGCCGACATCTGCTCGTCGGCGACCTCGCCGCGGGTGTACGCGTCGATGACCCAGTCGATCTGCTCGGGGCTCAGCTCGCCCCGGTCCCGCTTGGTGCGGATGACGGAGATGGCGTCCATGGGAGTCCTCCAGTGTGCGCTGTACGCGCAATGTGCGCTCTACGCGCCTCTGCACGCATAGAGAGTAGGGAAAACGGCCGCCCGCCGGAGCGGGAGGCCGAGGGGCTAGCGCAGATGCCCGGGCCCGAAGGCCTGCGGCAGCATCTCGAAGAGCGGGAGCACCCCTTCCGGGGTCTCCAGCAGCAGCTCGGGGCCGCCGAATTCGAACAGCAGCTGCCGGCACCTGCCGCACGGCACCAGAATCTCGCCCCGGCCGTCCACGCAGGTGAAGTGGGTCAGCCGGCCGCCGCCGGTGGCCTGGAGCGTGGAGACCAGACCGCACTCCGCGCACAGGCTCAGGCCGTACGAGGCGTTCTCGACGTTGCAGCCGACGACCGTACGGCCGTCGTCGACGAGCGCGGCCACGCCGACCGGGAAGCCCGAGTAGGGGGCGTACGCATGCGACATGGCCTCGCGCGCCCGCTCGCGCAGAGCGTCCCAGTCGACTTCCCGGGCGGCGGTGGTCACTTGCCCTCGCCCTTGCGGTACGGCATGCCGTCGGCCTTGGGCGGCCGCAGGCGTTGCGCGGACAGCGCCAGGACCAGCAGCGTGGTGACGTACGGCGCGGCGTCCACGAACTGGCTCGGCAGCGCGTCGGTCAGCGAGTACCAGGTGAACAGCAGAGCGGACACGGCCGCGGCGATCACGGCCTGCAGGTACTTCTTCTTGTACAGCTGCCAGACCACGACCACCACCAGCAGGATCGCCAGCAGAAGCAGCATCGCGTGGACGTTCTGGGCGCCGCCGCGCAGCTTGAGGCCGTCGGTGAAGCCGAAGAGTCCGGCGCCCAGCGCCATGCCGCCCGGCATCCAGTTGCCGAAGATCATCGCGGCGAGACCGATGTAGCCGCGGCCGCCGGTCTGGCCCTCCTGATAGATGCCGGTGGACACGATGGCGAGGAAGGCGCCGCCGAGACCGGCCAGGCCGCCGGAGACGACGACGGCGATGTACTTGTACTTGTAGACGTTGACGCCGAGGGACTCGGCGGCGACCGGGTTCTCACCGCAGGAACGCAGCCGCAGGCCGAAGGACGTACGCCACAGCACCCACCAGGTGCCCGGGATCAGCAGGATCGCCAGGACCGTCAGCAGCGACAGGTTGGTCACCAGACCACCGAGGACACCGGCCAGGTCGGAGATGAAGAACCAGTGCCTGGCCTGGACGTCCGCCAGCCAGTCCGAGAGTCCCGGGATGGTGATTTCCGTGATCTG
Organism: Streptomyces sp. V1I1; assembly: GCF_030817355.1. Classification (NCBI taxonomy): domain Bacteria; kingdom Bacillati; phylum Actinomycetota; class Actinomycetes; order Kitasatosporales; family Streptomycetaceae; genus Streptomyces; species Streptomyces sp. V1I1. Next base: position 3,122,102 of record NZ_JAUSZH010000001.1, read on the forward strand.
GTCGATTCGCGGGGACTGCTTGGACGAGCCTCCCTCGGCATTGGCGAAGGTGAAGTTCGACAGATAGCGGGTGACGCCCACGGCCAGGATGTTGATGGCCACACCGGAGACGATGTGGTTGACGTTGAACGTCACCGTGATGATCGCGTGCAGCAGGCCACCGAGCGCGCCGCCGACGATGCCCATCAGGACACCGGTCCACGGACCCCACTGGTAGCCCGCCCAGGCACCGAACCAGGTGCCGAGGATCATCATGCCCTCGAGGCCGATGTTGATCACGCCGGCCCGCTCGGCCCACAGACCGCCGAGTCCCGCGAGACCGATCGGCACAGCCAGCTGGAGGGCGCCGGCGACCTGGCCGACGGAGGTGAGGTCGTTCGCGCCGCTGATCACACGCACCAGCGAGAACAGCGCGAGGCCGGCCGCGATGATCAGCATGATGACCGGCAGGGACAGCTTGCGGCGTCCGCCGCCCTTCTTGGGCGCGGTGCTCGCCATAGAGACGGTGCTCGTACTCATGCGGCCTCCCTCCTTTCCTTCTCCCCCAGAGCTGACGCCTGGGTGGTGCCCCCATCTCCGCCCGCTCGGCGCAGCGGTGCGGCCTTCGTCTCCGTCTGCGGCCCGGCGGCCTCGCGTGCGTCGCTCACAGAACGACCTCCTTGTTCTTGGCCTGCGCGGCAAGCTCCTCGCCGACCTTCTGCTGCTGACGGCGGAGCCCGTACTGGCGGACGAGTTCGTAGGACACGACGACCGAGATCACGATCAGGCCCTGCATGATCGTGGCGATCTCCTTCTCGTAGCCGTGCTGGTCCAGCGAGGCCGACGTCTTCTCCAGGAAGGCGATGAGCAGAGCGGCGAAGAAGATGCCGACCGGGTTGTTACGGCCGAGCAGCGCGATGGTGATGCCGGTGAAGCCGACACCGACCGGGAAGCTCAGGCTGTACGTGTGGGTCTGGCCCAGCAGCAGCGGCAGACCGGACAGACCCGCGACCGCGCCGGAGATCAGCATGGCGGTGAGGACCATCTTCTTGGCGTCGACGCCGCTCGCCTGGGCGGCGGACTCGCTGGCGCCGGTGGCGCGCAGGTCGAAGCCGAAGCGGGTGCGGTTGAGCACGAACCAGTAGACGATGCCGAGCGCGAAGGCGACGAAGGTGAAGCCGTAGATGACTCCGCCGTCGACGTCCACGCCCGGGAACCATCCGGACTCGGAGATCTCACCGGTCGTCAGGTCGTTGGAACCCTCCGGCTGCACACCGAGGTTGGCCGGCAGGATCATCCACGCGATCAGGCTGGTGGCGATCGCATTGAGCATGATCGTGGAGACGACCTCGCTGACCCCGCGGGTGGTCTTCAGGATGCCCGCGATTCCGGCCCAGAAGGCGCCGACGAACATGGCGACAAGCACGATGAGCAGGATGTGGAGCGGTCCTGGCAGCTCCACGGAGGCGCCGACGACCGCCGCGAGCATCGCCGCGAGGCGGTACTGGCCGTCCACACCGATGTTGAACAGGTTCATCCGGAAGCCGATGGCGACGGCCAGGGCGGCGAGGTAGTACGTACCCGCCTGATTAAGGATCAGCACCTGAACGTCGGTGTACTCGGCGTTCGCCCACATCAGCTGGTACGGCTCGACCGGATTCCGGTCCGAGACGAGCAGCACCACCGAGGTGAGCGCGAAGGCCACGACCAGGGCGAGCGCCGGGCCGGCGAGACCCAGGATCAGCCGGTCTTTGTCGAACTTCTTCATCGGCCCTCACCGTTCTCGTCGTGCTCAAGGTGGCCGGTGGCGGCGCCGGTCATGGCCGAGCCCAGCTCCTCCGGGGTGATCGCGGCGGGGTCGGCGTCCGCGACCAGCCGGCCGCGGTACATCACCCGCAGGGTGTCGGAGAGCCCGATGAGCTCGTCCAGGTCGGCGGAGATCAGCAGCACCGCGAGGCCCTCACGGCGCGCCTCACGGATCTGGTCCCAGATCGCCGCCTGAGCGCCAACGTCCACACCACGGGTGGGGTGGGCGGCGATCAGCAGCTTCGGCGTGTGGCTCATCTCGCGGCCGACGATCAGCTTCTGCTGGTTGCCGCCGGACAGGGATGCCGCGGTGACCTCGATACCGGGGGTGCGGACGTCGTACTCGCGGACGATCCGCTCGGTGTCGGCGCGGGCGCCCTTGAGGTCGAGCAGGCCCTTCTTGCTGTTGGGGCGCTCGGTGACATGGCCGAGGATGCGGTTCTCCCAGAGCGGGGACTCCAGCAGCAGACCGTGGCGGTGGCGGTCCTCCGGGATGTAGCCGATGCCGTCCTCGCGGCGCCTGCGGGTCGGCGCGTGCGAGATGTCGGTGTCGTCAAGGGTGATCACACCGCCGTCGGGGTCGCGCATGCCCATCAGGGCCTCGATGAGCTCGGTCTGGCCGTTGCCCTCGACACCGGCGATGCCCATGACCTCACCCTTGTGAATGGTGAAGGTGATCCCGGCGAGCACTTCGCGGATGACGCCGTCGGGGTCTGTCACGGTCAGCCTGAGGTCCGAGACCCGCAGCATCGGCACATCCGTCACCGTCGACTCACGGGTCTCCGGCGAGGGCAGTTCGCTGCCGACCATCAGCTCGGCGAGCTGCTTGGTGGTGGTGGTGCGGGGGTCGGCGGTGCCGACCGTCGTGCCGCGGCGGATCACCGTGATCTCGTCGGCGACCGACAGGACCTCGCCCAGTTTGTGCGAGATGAAGATGACGGTCAGGCCCTCGGCCTTGAGCTCGCGCAGATTGTCGAAGAGCGCGTCGACCTCCTGCGGGACGAGCACGGCGGTCGGCTCGTCGAGGATGAGGATGCGGGCGCCGCGGTAGAGGACCTTGAGGATCTCCACCCGCTGGCGGTCGGCGACGCCGAGCTGCTCGACCAGGACGTCAGGGCGGATGTTCAGCCCGTACGCGTCCGAGATCTCCTTGATCTTCTTACGGGCCCGGGCGCCGATGCCGTACAGCTTCTCGCCGCCGAGAACCACGTTCTCCAGCACGGTGAGGTTGTCGGCCAGCATGAAGTGCTGGTGGACCATGCCGATGCCGCGCGCGATGGCGTCGGCCGGGCTGGAGAAGGTGACCTGGTCGCCCTCGATGGTGATGGTGCCCTCGTCCGGCTTCTGCATGCCGTAGAGGATCTTCATAAGGGTCGACTTGCCGGCACCGTTCTCACCGACGAGGGCATGGACGGTGCCCTTGCCGACGGTGATGTCGATGTCGTGGTTGGCGACGACGCCGGGGAAGCGCTTGGTGATGCCGCGCAGTTCTACGGCGGCAGGAGGGCTGGACGCGTTGATGACGCACTCTCCTTGGCGGGAAAGGAGCATGGGGGCAGGCGGACGGGCTGGAGGCAGGGGGCGGGGCGAAGTTACCGCGTCAGAGAGCTATCTACGCGCGTAGCACCGGCGAATACGGAAAACCCGTGGCAGGAAACCGGCCCGGGGTCCGGAGGGCGGCTGTTCGCCGCCCTCCGGACCCGCGGACCTTCGGTTCCGGGCCGCGCGGTTACGGAGCGGTCTTGACCTTGATCTTGCCGGCGATGATGTCGGCCTTGGCCTTGTCGACCGCGGCGGTCACGTCGGTCAGCTTGGTGTAGGCCGGGTTGGAGGCGGCCAGGCCCACGCCGTCCTTGGCGAGGCCGTAACGGACCTCACCGGACTGCGGCTTGCCGTCCTTGACCGACTTGATCAGGTTGAAGACGGAGTCCGAGACGTCCTTGGTCACCGAGGTGAGGATGGACTCCTTGTAGGGCGCCAGACCCTTCTGGTTGTACTGGTCCGAGTCGACGCCGATGGCCCACTTCTTGGCCTTGGCCGCGGCCTCGATCGAGCCCGAGCCGGCGAGACCGGCGGCGGCGTAGATCACGTCGGCGCCCGCGTCGAGCTGGCCCTGCGCGGCGGCCTTGCCCAGGTCGGGCTTGGAGAAGCCACCGAAGTCCGGCGGCTGGGTCAGGTACTGGACCTTGACGTTGACGCTCTTGTTGGTGTCCTTGACGCCCTGGACGAAGCCCGCCTCGAACTTCTTGATCAGCGGGGTCTCGACACCGCCGATGAAGCCGACGGCGTTGGACTTCGTCACCTTGGCGGCGGCGACACCGGCCAGGTAGGAGCCCTGCTCCTCGTTGAAGACCAGGTTGGCGATGTTCTTGCCGGTCTTCGAGGTGTCGTCGATGAGACCGAAGGTGGTCTTCGGGAACTTCGGCGCGACCTCCGCGATGGCCGGAGCGTAGGCGAAGCCGACGCCGATCACAGGGTTGTTGCCGGCCCGGGCCAGCTCGGTGAGGCGCTGGACCTTGTCCGGGTCGCCCTCACCCTCGCTGGGCTCGGCTTCGGTGCCCTTGATGCCGAGGTCCTTCTCGGCCTTCTCAAGACCGGCGTAGGCGGCGTCATTGAAGGACTGGTCGCCACGGCCGCCGATGTCGTAGGCGATGGCGGCGGTGCCGCCCTTGTCCGAGCCAGCCTCGGAAGACGATTTGCCGCCACACGCGGTGGCGGACAGTGCGAGAGCCGCGGAGGCGATGCCCACGGTGGCGATCCTGGTGATCCGGCGCACGGAAAGGCTCCTTAGACCTGGCCGAAAGCGCCACTTCCGGCGCTGCGTTCGCGGCGATCGTAACGCGCGTAGATGTCAGTTAAAGACCCGTTCATCAGTCGTTATCGGATCGACGCGTGGCGGACTTCGCGGTTACGCATGGCCGACATTCTTCCATAGAGCTCACACACTTCGCATGATCCATATTCCGGACACGTTTCGCTACGTGAAGCACATCGCACGGTCACCGGCAGTGACCCACCTCGAGCCGGGGAGGTCTCGCCTTCGCGACAACCGGCACGGCGAATGATCGGAATTCTCTATTCCGGAGAGGGGCTCCCGCAAAAGGGTCAGCAAGTGGTAACCCACAGAACTTCGACTTTCCCCAGCCGGAATCGGGGACGGTCCGCTGTGTCGCACTGCGCTGCCCCGGCCGCTTCCGCCGCCGGCAAAACGGAAGGCACCCGCGGAATCGCGGGTGCCTTCCGTCCTTTTCGGCTCAGGCAGGGAGCCCGTCGATCAGGGCCGCGGCCGTGAACAGCTCGACACCGACCTCGATCGCGCGCTCGTCGGCGTCGAAGTCGCCGCGGTGCAGATCGCGCCGGGTCGTGTCACCCGGTGTACGCACGCCCAGTCGCGCCATCGCGCCGGGCACATGCTCCAGATACCAGGAGAAGTCCTCGCCGCCCAGGCTCTGCTCGGTGTCCTCGATTGCGTACGATCCCCGGCGCGCGGTCTGCGCGTCGCGCAGCAGCTCGGTCACCACCGGGTCGTTGACCACCGGCGGGACCCCGCGGATGTAGTTGACCTGCGACTTGGCCCGGTGCAGCGTGGCGATCTCGTCGATGGCCGCGTGCACCAGGTCGGGGGCCGCGCGCCAGCCCGGCAGGTCGAGGCAGCGAACAGTTCCGGACAGCTCGGCGTGCTGCGGGATAACATTGCAGGCGTGGCCCGCCTCGATACGGCCCCAGGTGATGGCGAGACCGGAGCGCGCGTCGACGCGGCGGGCGAGCAGGGCCGGGACCTCGGTGACAACGTTCGCCGCCGCGGTGACCAGGTCGGTGGTCAGATGCGGGCGGGCCGTGTGGCCGCCGGGGCCGTCGAGGGTGACCTCCAGCCGGTCGCAGGCGGAGGTGATGGGTCCGGACCGCAGCCCGATGACGCCCGCGTCGACCCTGGGGTCGCAGTGCACCCCGATGATCTTGCCGACGCCCTCCAGCACACCGGACTCGATGGCGTCGGCCGCGCCGCCCGGCAGCACTTCCTCGGCGGGCTGGAAGATCAGCCGGACCGGCTGCGGGAGCAGGCCCTGCCGGTCGAGCTCGGCGAGGACGAGCCCGGCGCCGAGGACCGTGGTGGTGTGCACATCGTGCCCGCACGCGTGAGCGCGGTCGGGGACGGTGGAGCGGTAGGGCACCCCGGTCTTGGTGTCGGGGATGGGCAGCGCGTCGATGTCGGCGCGGATTGCGAACAGCGGACGTACCCCGCCCGCCCGTCGCCCCCCACCACCCATGCTTGAGCTTCGCGCCCCTTTTTCTGTCCCGATGTCACAGACGAGTCCGGTGCCGATGGCGAGCACCCGCGGCGAGAGGCCGGCCTGCTCCAGGCGGGCCTTGAGCGCGGCGGTGGTACGGAACTCCTGGTTGCCGAGCTCCGGGTGCATGTGCAGGTCGCGGCGGAAGGCAATCAGCTCGGCGCGCAGCGATTCGGACAGCGTGCCGGGCAGTGCGGCTTCCCCGCGCAGTTCGGCGTCTGACTCGGGGGACATGAGTTGGTTCACCTGTTGAAGAGTAAGCCCAGGTGGGGTCCAACTGGCCACTGATCAACAAAAGTTCAGCCCGATAGGGGAAGGAAAGATGGCCCCGAGGTGCATGGTTGTCCATCCATGTGGGTAAACTCACTCCTTCTTCCCGCCCGGCCGATCAGGCCTTCAGGCGGGCGCGGGCAGCCGCTGCACATCCTGGGCCGTCCCCGTGACCCCCGCCAGGAACCCCTGGGCCCGTGGGGAGGCGCTGTCCCTGAGCCATTCGGGGGCTATGTCGCAGACCGCGACCCTGATTCCGGTGCCCATCAGGGCGAGCGGCAGGGTGTGCACCACGGTCGAGGGGAAGCTGAGGACCGTGGCGCCTATCGGGCCGCGACGGGCGATCAGCTCCAGCGGCAGGTCCGGGCGGACGATCTCCAGGCCCGTCTCGACCGCGAGGCGGTGGAGCTTTTCCGAGCTCTCGCGGCGGTGCGCGAAGTAGCGGGTGGCTCCGTGCGTACGGGCCAGGGCGGCGACCGCCTCCACATACTGGTCCGGGTCGACCACCCCCGTCTCCACCAGCGACGTCCCGACCAGGTCCGCGCCCCGGGTGATCTTGGGCGGGCCGAACCGGGAGCGGGTCCAGCCGAACCGGTTCGGCGTGACCGTGATCCCCTGCGGCGGCTCGACCGGCATCGAGGTGAAGACCTCGACATCGCGGCTGCGCGACGGGGTGAGCCGGCGGCGGGCCAGAAAGGTGACCGGCGCGAGGACCAGCTCGCGAGGCCCCCGCCTGCCGCGCCGGTGCCAGCGCACCAGCTTCTCGCCGCGCGCGAGCTGTGCCACGAATTCCATCGTGGCGGTGCCGTCGTCGACCACGGTCAGATCCTTGCTGCCGACTAGGGTCAGCAGCAGCTGTACGTAGCGGGAGAACGGGTCCCCGATGACGATGCGCTCGGCGCGATGCAGCAGCGGGGCCAGCTCGCGCACCGTCTTCAGCGGCGCGCCCGCCCGGCCGCGCGCCTCCTGCCAGCGCACCGTGTACCCCTCGTCGCGGGCCAGCTCCGCCATCCGGCGCAGCTGGCCCCGCGACATGGGGTCGGTGGGCGACAGAACGACCACCGTGAGGTCGGCGACGCCGGTCCGTGCCGTGCCCGCCGGGCCTGCCGGCTGGGTCGGGACACCGGTCAGCGGCGCACCGTGCTGTGCGTGGGCCCACTCCAGGACGTTCAGGAGCTGGACCGGACTCTCGACAAAGGCGAGGTTCACCGATTTTCACCTCGTGGTGCCGGGTCGGCCAGCCCGCTGGCCTGCTTGTGGGACGGGGGTCCGGGGGCCCGGCCCCCGGGGAGGCACAGCACGGCGCCAGGCCTGTCAGACCTGGGCCGGCTCGCGGTCGCCGCCCTCGGCGACGACGCCCGCGACGCGGCGCAGCTTCTTCATCGGGGCGAGCTCGGACTCGTAGACCTTCTTGACGCCGTCGCCGAGCGCGGTCTCGATGGTGCGGATGTCGCGGACCAGGCGCTGCAGGCCGCCCGGCTCGACGGAGGCGGCCTGGTCGGAGCCCCACATGGCACGGTCGAGGGTGATGTGGCGCTCGACGAAGGCGGCGCCGAGGGCGACCGCGGCGAGGGTGGTCTGAAGGCCGGTCTCGTGGCCGCTGTAGCCGATCGGGACGTTCGGGTACTCGCCCTGGAGGGTGTTGATGACGCGGAGGTTGAGCTCCTCCGCCTTCGCCGGGTACGTCGACGTGGCGTGGCAGAGCAGGATGTTGTCGCTGCCGAGCACCTCGACCGCGTGCCGGATCTGCCTCGGCGTGGACATGCCGGTGGAGAGGATGACGGTCTTGCCGGTGGCGCGCAGGGCGCGCAGCAGCTCGTCGTCGGTGAGCGACGCGGAGGCCACCTTGTGGGCGGGGACGTCGAACTTCTCCAGGAAGGCGACGGCTTCGGTGTCCCACGGGGACGCGAACCAGTCGATGCCGCGCTTCTTGCAGTGCGCGTCGATCTGGCGGTACTCGTCCTCACCGAACTCCACACGGTGGCGGTAGTCGATGTACGTCATCCGGCCCCAGGGGGTGTCGCGCTCGATGTCCCACTGGTCGCGCGGGGTGCAGATCTCCGGGGTGCGCTTTTGGAACTTGACCGCGTCACAGCCGGCGTCGGCGGCGGCATCGATGAGCGCAAAGGCGTTGTTCAGGTCGCCGTTGTGGTTGATGCCGATCTCACCCGTGACGTAGACGGGGTGACCGGGGCCCGCGGTCTTGGTGCCGAGGGTGCGCAGACGAGACGTGCTCATGAGGGGTCGTTCCTTACTTCTCGGGGGAGTTGTGGGAGGTGGCAGGGGTATCGGGGGTGTTCTCAGGGGTGTTGGTGGTGCTCGCAGGGGTGTTGAGAGTCGGGCCGAGGAGCCAGGAGGCGATTTCGCGGATCGCCCCCTCGCCGCCGCGCGTGGCAGTGACGGCACGCGCTGCGGCACGTACGGAGCCGTGCGCACTCGCGACGGCCACGGGCCAGCCGACGAGGTTGAAGCACGGAAGGTCGTTGACGTCGTTACCGACGTAGAGCACCCGGTCCGGCGCGATCCCGCGCTCCTCGCACCACTGCTTCAGCGCGAGGTCCTTGCGGTCGATGCCGTGCAGGACGGGGATCTGGAGCTTGCGGCCGCGGGCGGCGACGACCGGGTTCTGCTCGGTGGACAGGATGAGCAGTTCCAGGCCGGACTTGCGCAGATGCGCGATGCCGAGGCCGTCGCCGCGGTGCACGGCGACGGTTTCGTGCCCGTCCGCGTCGATGTAGACGCGGTCGTCGGTCTGGGTGCCGTCGAAGTCCAGGACGACGGCGTCGACGGCGTCGCGCGTGGGCAGCGCGGAGGTGTCGAGCAGCGGGGCGAGCGCGCGGGCCCGGGCGAGGTCGTGCGGGTCGTCGACCTCGAGGACGCGCGCGGGGTCGGTTCGCACCAGCGCGGTGCGGCCGAAGAAGCGGTGCCCGGCCTCGCGGAAACCGGTGGCGGACATCGCGTACGCGGCTCCCGTCTCCAGGAAGTCCTGCGGCCGGTCCTGGCGGCGCGGCCGGAAGGACTCGTCGTGGTTGACGCCGTGTCCGGAGGCCGGGGCGGCCTCGAGGAGCACGGCCGTGGAGCCGCCGACGCGCTGGGCGCCGATGGCCGCCGTGGCGGGCTGCTCGGCGCCGGAGTCGGAGCCCTGCTCGCGCCAGACGAAGCCGTGGAAGGGGGCCACGGTGACCGCGCTGTCCGCGCCGTCCTCGATGACCGCGGCGGCGACGCCCTCGACGTCGGCGCGCGTCAGGAAGGGGCTGGTGCACTGGACGAGCAGGACCACGTCCACGGGCGCGCCGTGCATCGCCTCGTGCGCGTCCATCGCGTGCAGCACCGCCGCCTCGCTGGTGGCGGTGTCCCCGGCGATCGCGGCCGGCCGCAGCACAACTTCGGCGCCCGCGCCGCGCGCCGCCGACGCGATGTCCGGGTCGTCCGTGGAGACCACGACATCGGTGACCAGGCGGGCGGCGAGGCTCTCGCGGACGGCGCGTGCGACGAGCGGCACGCCGCCGACCGGGGCCAGGTTCTTTGCCGGTACGCCCTTGGAGCCGCCACGGGCGGGAATCACGGCGAGAACGGTCATCTGTGCTCCTGAGTACGGGAGTTGAGGGGAGGCGCCCGGGGCGACGGGGGTCACAGCTCGCCCATCCGGCGGATGATGGGGGCGACGCGCTGCACGCCGTGGCGGTACGCGCCGCGCGCCGCGTTCCGTACGGCGTCGCGCACCACGCGCCGTATGCCGGTGGCCTCTGTCTTCGGGGCCGCGCCAGGCCGCGGGGTGCCGTCGGGGGCCAGGTGGTGGCGGGCGAGGATGCCGGGCAGATAGCCGGGCGCGGTGGCGGGCGTGTAGTACGGCGCGATCGGAGGGAGCTCGGGCTGCTCGAGCAGCTCGGCAACGCGCTTGCGGGCGGCGTCGAAGGCCGTTTCGTACGTACCGTCCGCGGCGACGCCCTGCCGCGCCAGCCAGTCCGGGTCGGGGACGGGCCGGTAGCCGCCGTCCAGGCTGTCCCAGGAGGTCAGCAGCCCGGAGCCGATGAAGTGGTGGTTGCCGAGCGCCTCGCGCACACCCAGGTCGCTGAGGACCGCGGTGGGGATGCGCCGGTGCAGGGATTCCAGGGCGGCCGTCGAGGAGACCGTCACCAGCAGGTCGGTGCGGTCGAGGACCTCGCCCATGTGCCCGTAGACCAGCTTGAAGTTCGGCGGCAGTCCGCCGGGCAGCTTGTCGGCGAGCTTCTGGTACGGCAGCTCTTCGAGGTGCGTGGTGTGCTCGCCGGGCTTGGAGCGCAGCTTCAGCAGCACCTCGCGGTGCGGATGGAGCCTGGCGTGCTCGACCAGGCGCCGCAGCAGATAGGTGCGGTGGGCGCGGGACTCGGGCACGGAGGGCTGAGCGGCGAAGACGACGGTGTCGCGGTCGTCCGCGGCCTCGTAGGGCGCGCCGCCGAGGAACGGCAGCGCGGCCTCGGTGACGGACGAGGCGTCGGCGCCCACGCCCTCGTACACCGCGCGGAACCGCTCCGCGTCGTGCCGTGAGTTGGCGAGGACGACGTCCGCGCCGTGCCGCAGCAGCAGGCCGTCGGCGAGCTTCTCGTATACGACGCCGACATAGCCGGTGACGACGACGGGTCTGCGGGGCAGCGCCAGCGCGGCGAGCCCGTGCAGCATGGCCTGGACCGCGCCGCCGACGAGGGAGAGCACGATCACGTCGTACGGCTCGTCCTTCATCGCCCGCAGGAACTCGTTCCCGGTCACCTCGCGCAGCTCGTCGGCACGCACTCCGACTTCGGCGAGCTGACGGGCCGTGGGAGTGGCCCGGCCGCGCAGCAGAAAGCCGCTCAGCTCGATGGAGTCCGGGGCGTCGGAGGGGGCGATACGACGCGCGGTGAGCGCGCCCCATTTCCACCGGGTGTCGGAGTCGGCGAGTACGGCGACCCGTACGGCCTCGCTTGTACTTGATGGCACGCCGAGGACGTTAGAAAGGCATTCCGTTTGACGGCCCAACTCGACCACAACAGCTGGTTAACAGCGCGTCTACGGTTGGCGAAAAGGCCCATGAATCAAGCTGGTTAACGGACTCGCCGCCCTGCGTTCACCCGCCATCCCTCCCAGCGACAGAACGAATGCCGGGTCTCGGCCTAGCCTCACGCGGGTGGTTAAGCTCTCCGTCATCGTGCCGTTCTACAACGTGCAGACATACGCCCCCGACACCCTGAGAAGCCTCCAGGCGAACGCCCGCGAGGACTTCGAATTCCTGCTTGTCGACGATTGCTCGACAGATGGGACTCCGGAGATCCTGGAGCGCGCGGAGCGTGAGGTTCCGGGGGCTCGGCTGATCAGACATGAACAGAACGGCGGCCTCGCCACCGCGCGGAACACCGGTCTCGACGCCGCGAGCGGGGAGTACCTCACCTTCCTCGACGGCGACGACTGGCTGGCGCCCGGCCACTACGAGCGGCTGCTCACGGCCATCGAGGAGCTGGGCTGCGACTTCGTCCGCACCGACCATGTCCAGTGCACGGCCAGGGCCCGCACGGTCCACCGCGTCCCGGTCGGCCGGCGCGGCGAGGTGCTGCGGCCGCGGGACGCGATCCTGCCCGCCGACCGGTCGACCGGCGTCGACTACCCCTTCGCCTGGGCCGGGATGTATCACCGGCGGCTCGCGGAGCGCGGGCTGCTGCATTTCACGCACGGGCTGCGCACCGCCGAGGACCGGCCGTGGATCTGGCGGCTGCACCGCGAGGCCGAGTCTTTTGCCGCGATCAGCCACTTGGGGATCTTCTACCGACGCGGCGTTGCATCATCCCTGACACAAATTGGTGACATTCGCCAGCTTGATTTCATCCGGGCATTCGACCAGGTGCTCGAAGAAACGGCGAAGGATCCGGATTCCGCTCAGCTGTTGCCAAAAGCCGTGCGAACGTACTGTGCCGTCATTTCCCACCACTTGGGATCAGTAGAGAGGTTCGAACCCGCAGTGGCGCGGAAATTGCGTGCAATGAGCGCGGCGGCCCTGAAGCGGATGCCGCAGGACATTTTGAAGGACGCGCTCGACTCGATGGACGTCGAGCGCGCGCATCGAGGCTGCGCAGGCTACGCCGCCGCCCCGCCCCGCTCTCCGGGGAGGCAGCGGCCTGATGCGTACGACCCAGATCTTCTACGCGTCCTCGCTGTACGGGGCCGCCACGCTGGCCGCGGCGATCGACAGCGGCTGCTTCGCGACCGCCGACCGGCGCCTCCTGCTGGTCGCCAACAACGCGGCGACGCCGGAGACTTCGCCTTCGCTGGACACGATGCCCGGCTTCGAGCAGCTGCGCGGCCGCTTCGACGGGGTGCTCTCCTGGAACGAGGCGATCTCCCCTTTTCATCCGGGCGGCTGGGCCCCGCGCCCGGACGACGGCCCGCTGTGGGAGCGGTATCTGCGGATGCTGTGGGACCTCGGTGACGACCGGATCGAGCTGGCCGTCGAGTCCATCCAGGTCAACCCGGCGCTGGCGATCGCGCAGCTCTTCCCGGACGCGACGCTGGATGTGTACGCGGACGGGCTGATGAGCTACGGACCGACCCGCAGCAAGATCGACCCGCTGGTCGGCGAGCGGGTGCGCAGGCTGTTCCATCTGGACCTCGTGCCGGGCTTGAAGCCTTTGCTGCTCGCGGAGTTCGGGGCGCAGCCGCAGGTCGTCCCGACGGAGGCGTTCGTCAAGGTCGTCGCCGAACTCTCCGACGGCGTCACGGATGTGGCACCCGGCGAGGGGACTGCGGCGGGCGAGGGAACTGCGGCGGGCGACGGCCCGGCCCTGCTGCTCGGCCAGTACCTCGCGGCGCTCGGCATCATCACGCCCGATGAGGAAGAGGCCCTCCACGTCCGGATGGTGCGGGGCGCGGTCGCGCTCGGCCACCGCCGGATTGTATTCAAGCCGCATCCCACGGCCCCGGCTTCCTGGACGCGCACCCTGGAGCGTGAGGCGGAGAAGCTGGAGGCGGAACTGACCGTCCTGGACCGGCCGTTGATCGCCGAAGTGCTCTACCGTCAGCTGCGGCCCGCACTGGTGGCGGGCTGCTTCTCCACCGCGCTGTTCACGGCGAGCACGTTCTACGGAATCCCGGTGGCCCGCATCGGCACCGAGCCGCTCCTCGACCGGCTCACGCCGTACCAGAACAGCAACCGGATTCCGCTGACGATCGTCGACGCGCTGCTGCCCGATCTGGCGGAGGGCGAATCGGGCGCGCCGAGGGAAGCGGACGAGACGGTGACCGGCCTGCTCAACACGGTCGGCTTCGCGATGCAGGCACAGCTCAGGCCGGATCTGCGCGCGGCGGCGGAGAGCTATCTCAGGGGCCACCTGGACTCGCACACCTGGCGCTACTTCAAGCGCCGCCGGCTGACGGTGCTCGGCCTGCCGGGCGGGATTCCGGTGCCGCGGAACGCGGCGGTGCGCAGGGTGGTGCGGCGGGCGCGCCGCCTGAAGCGGGTGGCGCTGGGCTGAGGTTTCCCTGGGGCTCCGCCCCAGAACCCGCTCCTCAATCTCCCCCAGACTTCGTCCGGGGGGACCCCCACGAGGCTTGATTTGCCCGGGCATATCAAGCCCGTCCGGCGATTGAGGACACGCGCGAAGCGCGTACGGGGGTCTGGGGGCTGCCCCCAGTTCGGGAAGGGGCGGGTCGGGGAACAGGCCCGCCGCAGGCGCTAGCCCAGCAGCACCGCCCCCACCCCCGCCACCACCGCCGCCAGCCCCACCTCGAACCCCGCATCGCGCCCCGCGAACATCTCCTCGCCCGCCGCCGCGGACAGCGGGTACTCGGCCAGCCGCTCGGCGCGCGCCGCCAGGTCGTAGCCCTCCGCACCCGTCGCCGGGTCCGGGCCCATGGCCTGTTCCTCGATCACGTAGCCGATCGTGTAGCTGTACGCGGTGAGCCAGGCGCGCGCGGCCGCCGCCGGGGTGAAGCCCGCCACGGTGAGCATGCGCAGATGCGCCTCCATCGGGCCCGCGTAGCTCATGTCGGTGAAATGCGTGCCGCTGTAGACCTTCGCGCCGTCGCGGTAGCGCAGCAAATGCTCGCGCAGCCTTCGCATGGCCGCGGCGAGGCCCTCGCGCCAGTCGGCCGACGGGTCCGACTCCTGCATGTCCGCCGCCATCCGCCGCAGCATCTCGGTCGCCATCTCGTCGAGCAGCGCCTGTTTGTCTTTGAAGTGCCAGTACAGCGCGGGCGCTTTGACGTCGAGCTCCTTGGCGATGGCGCGCAGGGTCAGCCCTTCGAGGCCCACTTCGTTGAGCAGGCGCAGGGCGGTGCGCGCCACCCGGATCCGGTCGAGTCGTTCCGTAGCCACCTTGACAATTTAACAGCGTTAAGCGCATCCTCCGTAACCATGGAACTTAACAGCGTTAAGGAACCGAGGAACGTGGACGTCCTCGTCGTCGGGGCCGGGCCCACCGGGCTCGCTCTCGCCTGCGATCTGGCCCGCCGCGGCGTGCGAACCCTCGTCGTCGAGCAGTCGGACACGCTCTTCCCCGGCTCGCGCGGCAAGGGCATCCAGCCGCGCACCATGGAGGTCTTCGACGACCTCGGGGTCGTGGACGCGGTCCTCTCATCCGGCGGCCGGGCCCCGGTCGGCATGATCTGGCAGGACGGCGCCCGGCAGGGCGAGCACGACATGTTCGAGCGGCCCGCGCCCTCGGAGGCCGAACCGTATACAGAACCCTGGCTGCTCCCGCAGTGGCGCACACAGCAGATCCTGCACACGCGCCTGACGGAGCTGGGCGGCAGCGTCGCCTTCGGCACCGCCCTGACCGGGATCAGGCAGGACGCGCACACAGTGACGGCCCGGCTCTCGACGGGCGAGGTCCACGCGTCGTACGCGGTCGCCGCCGACGGCGGCCGCAGCACGGTGCGCCGGGCTCTCGGCATCCCGATGACCGGCGAGGACGTCGACCCGGCGCCGATGCTCGTCGCGGATGTCCGAATTCCGGCGCTGGACCGTCTGAGCTGGCACATCTTCCCCGGCGACGGCACCGGCCACCTCGCCGTCTGCCCGCTGCCGGGCACCGACGACTTCCAGCTCATCGGCCAGTTCAACGAAGGCGAGCCCGACACCTCGCCCGCGGGGATACGGGCGCTGGTCGCCGCCCGCAGCCATCTGGCCGCGGACGAGGTCACCGAGGTGCTGTGGGTATCGGACTTCCGGCCGCGCGCCGCCATGGCCGCCCGCTTCCGCGAGGGGCGTGTTTTCCTCGCGGGCGACGCCGCGCACATCCACTCCCCCGCCGGCGGGCAGGGCCTCAACACCAGCGTCCAGGACGCGTACAACCTCGGTTGGAAGCTCGGCCAGGTGCTGCGCCACGGCGCGCCCGAGGCGCTGCTCGACACGTACGAAGAGGAGCGGCAGCCTGTCGCCGCACAGATGCTGGGCCTGTCCACCCGTATCCACCGCGGCGAGGAGCGGCGCGGCGCGGCCACCATACAGCTCGGCCTGGGCTACCGCGGCGGCCCGCTCGCTTCAGGAGGCAGCGGCGCCGGCGGCGCGCTGGAGGCGGGCGACCGCGCCCCGGACGGCCCGCTGCCCGGCGGGCGCCGGCTGTTCGACCTCTTCCGCGGCCCGCACTTCACGCTGCTCGCGGTCGGCACGGACGCGGAACTGCCGCCGCTGGACGCCCAGTTGGTGCACGTACACCGCATCGACGCGTACGAGCCGTACGGAAAGGGCCTCTTCCTGGTCAGGCCCGACGGCTATGTCGGCTGGGCGGGCGGGGACACGGCGGGGCTGACCGAGTGGCTGGAGCGGGTCAGGAGCTGCTGAGCGAAAGCTTCACCGCGAAGCCGAGGAACAGCGCGCCGGCCGCCGCCGTCGCTCCCGCCGACAGACGCTTGCGACGGCGGAACGCGGCCGCAAGGTGGGTACCGGTGAAGATCAGCAGAGTCAGATAGAGGAAGCTCGCCAGCTGCGCGAGCACACCGAGCACCACGAAGGACAGCGCGGGATAGGCGTAGCCCGGATCGACGAACTGCACGAAGAAGGCGATGAAGAAGAGGATCGCCTTCGGGTTGAACAGGCTGATCACAAAGGCCCTGCGGAAGGGCCGCTCGGCGGCGGAAGCACCGTCCGCGGCCGGCTCCTCGATCGTCCGCTCGCGCCGGGTGCGCCACATCGACCAGGCCGCGCGCAGCATCCCGATCGCAAGCCAGGTCAGATAGCCGGCGCCCGCGAACTTCACGATCCCGAAGAGCACGGCGTTGGCCTGGAGCAGCGAGGCAACACCCGCCGCGGACAGCACCATCAGCACGGTGTCGCCGCACCACACACCGGCGGCGGCCGTATAGCCCGTGCGCACACCACGGCGTGCGGCGACCGAGAGCACGTACAGGGAGTTCGGCCCCGGCAGCAGAATGATCAGGACAAGGCCCACCAGATAGGTCGGCAGATCAGTAACACCCAGCATGAGGCGGAGTGTCGCACATGGGTACGACACTCCGCCTTTGCGTTCCGTATCGCGGAATGAGGCGTGCCGGATCCGCTCAGAACGCATCCGTGGGGACGTAGGTGCCCCACACCGCGCGCAGGGCGTCGCACACCTCGCCCACCGTCGCCCGCGCCTTCAGCGCGTCCTTCATCGGGTAAAGGACGTTGTCCGTGCCCTCCGCGGCCTTCCGCAGCGCGGCCAGCGCCGTATCCACCGCCTGCTGGTCGCGCTCCGCCCGCAGCTTCGCAAGCCGTTCCGCCTGCTGCGCCTCGATCGCCGGGTCGACGCGGAGCGGCTCGTACGGCTCCTCGGCATCCAGCGTGAAGCGGTTGACGCCCACGACGACGCGCTCGCCGCTGTCGGTCTCCTGCGCGATGCGGTAGGCGCTGTGCTCGATCTCGTTCTTCTGGAAGCCGTGCTCGATCGCGCTGACCGCGCCGCCCAGGTCCTCGACCCGCTGCATCAGCGCCAGCGCCGCCGCCTCCACGTCGTCCGTCATCTTCTCCACGACATACGAGCCGGCGAACGGGTCGACGGTCGCGGTCACATCCGTCTCGTACGCGAGGACCTGCTGCGTACGCAGGGCGAGCCGGGCAGACTTGTCCGTCGGGAGCGCGATCGCCTCGTCGAAGGAGTTGGTGTGCAGCGACTGCGTGCCGCCGAGCACGGCCGCGAGCCCCTGGACGGCCACGCGCACCAGGTTCACCTCGGGCTGCTGCGCGGTCAGCTGCACACCGGCGGTCTGTGTGTGGAAGCGCAGCATCAGCGACTTGGGGTTCTTCGCGCCGAACTCCTCGCGCATCACCTTCGCCCAGATCCTGCGCGCGGCACGGAACTTGGCGACCTCCTCCAGGATCGTCGTACGGGCGACGAAGAAGAACGACAGGCGCGGCGCGAAGTCGTCCACGTCCATGCCCGCGGC
Organism: Streptomyces sp. V1I1; assembly: GCF_030817355.1. Lineage (NCBI taxonomy): Bacteria > Bacillati > Actinomycetota > Actinomycetes > Kitasatosporales > Streptomycetaceae > Streptomyces > Streptomyces sp. V1I1. The sequence goes on from NZ_JAUSZH010000001.1 coordinate 3,139,816, forward strand.
CACGGCCGTACGGACGTACTCGATGCCGTCCGCGAGCGTGAACGCGATCTCCTGCGCGGGCGAGGCCCCGGCCTCCGCCATGTGATAGCCGGAGATCGAGATGGTGTTCCACTTCGGGATCTCGGCCTTGCAGTACTTGAAGATGTCGGCGATCAGCCGCAGCGAGGGCTTGGGCGGGAAGATGTACGTGCCGCGGGCGATGTACTCCTTGAGCACATCGTTCTGGATGGTGCCGGTGAGCTTTTCCGCGGGGACGCCCTGCTCCTCGCCGACGAGTTGGTACAGCAGCAGAAGCAGCGCGGCCGGCGCATTGATCGTCATCGACGTGGAGACCTTGTCCAGCGGGATCCCGTCGAACAGCACCCGCATGTCGTCGAGCGAGTCGATTGCGACGCCGACCTTGCCGACCTCGCCGTGCGCGATGGGCGCGTCCGAGTCGTGCCCCATCTGGGTCGGCAGGTCGAAGGCGACGGACAGGCCCATGGTGCCGTGGGCGATGAGGTCCTTGTAGCGGGCGTTGGACTCGACGGCGGTGCCGAAGCCCGCGTACTGGCGCATCGTCCAGGGACGGCCGGTGTACATCGTCGGGTAGACGCCGCGGGTGAAGGGGTACGAGCCGGACTCGCCCAGCTTCTCGGCCGGGTCCCACCCCTCCAGTGCATCCGGCCCGTAGACCGGTTCGATGGGCAGTCCCGACTCGGACTCGCGCGCCATGATGTGTGCCTCCGCTGAAGCTACTCGTTGGTAACCGACCCTCGCGACGGACTGTAGCGGCGGGCCCGGTACGGGTGGAGGGCCACGCGCTGGGACCTTCCTCACAGCTTCTTCCCCATAATGCGCGGGATTGCGCAACCGGGCAGAGCGGGAATCTGTCTCATGAGGCACAGGAAATACAGGGGGGACGTACATGCTTCGGAAAGCCGTCATACATAGAGCTGTCATACGCAGAGCCGGCATACGCAGAACCGGCATACGCAGGGCCGTCATACGCAGAACACTCGCCGCGGCCGCCGTGCTGGCCGTGACCACCGGCTGTATGGCGCAGGCGGCCACCGGCCGGCCGGTGGCCGACGCGAAGCCGGGCAGCACAACGCCCGCGCCGGGCGCCACTTCGACGCCGACGCCTTCCGCGTCGGACCCGGGCACGCCGTCGGCGAAGCCGAGCGAGTCCGCCACGACCGCGAAGCCCGAGGTCCTGATGGCGAGCGGCTCGAAGGGCGAGCGGGTGCGCGAGCTACAGGCCAGGCTGGCTCAGATCGGCTGGTTCGACGACACCCCGACCGGTACGTACGGACCGGTGACGGTTGCGTCCGTCAAGGGCTTCCAGGGCAAGCGCGGGCTGCCGACGACGGGCGACACGGACACCGTGACCTGGCAGAAGCTGCTCGCCATGACGAAGAAGCCGACGCGCGACGAGCTGAACGGCAGGACCGTGAACAAGCCGTCGGCGAAGCTGGACCCGCGCTGCAAGACGGGCCGGGTGATGTGCATCAGCAAGACCACCCGCACACTCTCCTGGGTGATCGACGGCAAGGTGCAGTCGACGATGGACGTGCGGTTCGGCTCTCAGTACACGCCGACGCGTGAGGGCGCCTTCAGCGTCTTCCAGAAGTCACGGCACCATGTCTCGTCGATCTACCACACGCCCATGCCGTACGCGATGTTCTTCAGCGGCGGCCAGGCGGTGCACTACTCGGCGGACTTCGCGGCGCGGGGCTACAACGGCGCTTCGCACGGCTGCGTCAATGTCCGGAACGAGGGGAAGCTCGCCTCGCTCTTCTCGCAGGTCCGCAACGGTGACCGCGTGGTCATCTATTGGTGAGCGCGAGGGGTGAGTGTGGCGCGGGCGGGACCGGGGGAACGTGTCCCGCCCGCGCCGTTTGCACCGAGCCGTAGGTACGGGGGGAACCCCGGCTCTGGCGCAGCCGATGACCAGTCGGCTCACTCTCTACTGCGCCGTGGCTTCAAAAAACGTCACACCTGGGCGGCCGAAAATCGTCACTGCCGAGAAATTGCAGGTCAGAAGGAGTTAAGGGCAACGCCGGACGAAGGCAGGGGTGCACTTTCGGACGGCAGGGGCGCGGGCTCCGCGGGCAGTGGCGTCCAGGCGACGGGCGGCAGGGAAGCGGCGCCCGAGTGGCTGTCCAAGGCGGGGGCGCCGTGGTCCTTCCGGTCGTCGTCACCGCTGTCGCCGTCGTCGCCGTCACCGCTGTCGCCGCCGCCGTCGGTCTGGCCGCCGCCCTTGGTGTCGCCGTCGAGCAGCCGGTCGCAGAATCTCTCCACCCGGCTCGCCCCCTCGGCCGCCTCCTCGAGCTTCCGCTTGCGGTCGGGGGCGATGCGGCCACTGCGGTAGTCGCGGCAGGCCTCGACCGACGTGCGGTACGACTCGGCGTTCCGGTCGAGGGACTTGTCGTCCGGGTCGCCGTGCCGCTCGCCCGAGCCGCCGTCCGCGCCCCTTGACGCGTCCGGGTGCTCGCCGCCGTCACTCGCCGGGGGTGACACCGGCGGCGTACTGGGCGAGCCCGAGATCGGCGGGGGTGCGACTGTTCCCCCGCCGGTCTGCGACTCGGAGACCAGCGGCCCCGGGGTCGCGGCGGCCGAGACGGAGGACGCGGGCAGCGGATCGCCGCCGAAGGGCGACGGCAGGAAGCCTGTGCCCGCGGCGACGGCGACGCCGCCGAGCGCGCAGCCGGCCACCGCGGCGGCAAGCCCGAAGCGCACCGGGCGGGCGAAGATCGTGCGGGGTGCGCGGCGCGCAGAAGCGGGGCGCGTGGAAGGGGCGAGACGTACGGTCCCGAGCATGTCCCCCGCGGGCGCGTCGGCGTCCGCCCTGGACTTGCGGAACGCGGCCAATGCGGCCGCCTCGCCGGGCATTTCACCGCCGTCCATGTAGCCGGAGCGGCTGGGTCTGCCCATGCCGTACAGCTCTCGGGACAGTCGCGCGGCCTGGATACGGGCGTGTTCGTCGGCAGCCTCGACCGGTTCACCGCGCAGCAGTCGCTCCGCCGCTTCCCTGTCAAGCCACTCGTACCGCTCGTCGGCCATCACATGTCCTTCTGCGTCCGCAGGCGTGAATGCGTCACACCTGCGGGTGCCGTCGCGCCGGGCCGGGGGCCGCGCTGCGGCGGTACGCCGTTCAGATCCGCGCGGTCGGCGCGCTCGGCGCGCTCGGCGCCAGGGTTTACGTGGTCCGCTTCGCCGCTGTCCTCACTGAGGGCCGGCGCGGCTTCCTCACTGAGGGCCGGCGCGGCTTCCTCGCCCAGCAGCTCGGCCAGCCGCTTCAGCCCGCGGTGCGCAGCGGTGCGTACCGCGCCGGGCCGCTTGCCCAGCGTCTTGGCCGCGCTCTTCGCGTCGAGGCCGACCACGACGCGCAGGACGACGGCCTCGGCCTGGTCCTGCGGCAGCTGGGCGATGAGGGCCATCGTGTTGCCGGTGGCGAGTGCCTCCATGGCCTCGTCGGCGGTGTCCGAGTCGGCGGCCTTGCCGGTGAGCTCGGTCTCGTCGCCGCCGACGGCGGGGCGACGGCCGCGCATGCGTATGTGGTCGAGAGCGCGGTTGCGGGCGATCCGTGCGGCCCAGCCGCGGAAGCGGTCCGCGTCGCCGCTGAACCGGTCGAGATCGCGGGCGATCTGCAGCCAGGCCTCGGACGCGACGTCCTCGGCGTCCGGTTCGCCGACCAGAGTGCGTACATAGCCGAGCAGCCGCGGGTGCACGGCGCGGTACACAGTACGGAAGGCGCTCTCGTCCCCGTCCTGTGCCGCGAGCACCGCGGCGGTCAACTCCGCGTCGTCCCCCAGCACTACCCCAACCTGTCCTGAAATCGCAGCTGGTCACCACTGCCGCGCCGCCCTGCGCGAATCAGCACGCTACGTCCTTGCAGGGGGCCGCGTCCATAATTTGTACAACCAGCAACAACGTGCCGACACAGCGGGGTGTGACAGAAACCGCACGCTCGGCGCTGAGAGGAGTACGGGGCGGCTCTGCCGCCCCGGCGAACGACGACCGGGGCCTCTCCTGTGGGGGGTGGCGGCCCCGGTCGTCCTTCTACGTCCGGGGCCACTCCGTCAACAGCACACGACCGGTGGGGCATCCGGCGCGGCGGCCTTGCGCGCCCGCCCGTGCAGCAGCAGATAGAAGCGCTGCACCGACTCCTCCGGGCCGCCCAGCTCGAAGCGGTTGACCACCTTGCCGAGCGGATTCCACACGCGCCCGTCGGGCATCCGGATTCCCACGGGCTGGCCGAACAGCTCCCGCTGCTCCGGATCCAAGTCCACCCACCGGGCCCCGGCCCGCCGGACGATCACCTCTCCCGCGTACGCCCCGAGGCCCTGGAGGAGCCCGGCGACCCGCCCGACCTCCGGACGGCCGCGCCGTACCCCGTCCACCATGAAGTCGACGATCCGCAGGCTGGCGACGGAGTAGTCGAGCGGCAGCCGGCTGCGCGCCGTCAGCCGGTCGACGACCCCGGCGACATAGACGCGCATCTCGGCAGCACCGGGCAGCACTCCAAAGTCCGTATCCATGCCAGACCCAGCGGCATGTGCATGAAGAACATCACGCCAAGCGGAAGTGTTCGTTCTCACGTATGAGTTCAGGCCACCCGTACAACCATTTTCACGGCTCAGGCGTCATCCGCCCACACCATTCACGCCAACGTGCCAGGATGCGCCCCATGACACCGGCCTCATACGCCGCCGCCTTCGCGGAACTATTCGGCCAACCCCCGGCCGGCGCCGCCCCGGCTCCCGCCCCCGTCCCCGTCGACTGGGACACCGTCGAGTCCTGGCTCGGGCTGCGGCTGCCCGCCGACTACAAGGCGATCGCCTCCGCGTACGGGCCGCTGGACATCGGGGAGTTCCTCTGGCTGCACATACCGTGCGCCAGGGAGGGCTGGTTCGAGTACGGCAACTGGCTGGAGGGCGCACGGCGGGAGGCGCCCGAGGGACTGCTCCCGTGGGGCGAGACCCGGAAGTGCGACCTTCTGTACTGGGACACCACGGCGTCCGACGATCCTGACGAGTGGCCGGTCGTCACCTTCCACAAGGACGGGGCTCGCGCGGGCGCGGACCCCTGGCACCGCTACAGGACTCCACTGCTGCCCACCCTGACCACGCTCATCGGCGAGGGCCTCCGGCCGAGCGCGAGCCGCACGGCCTTCCTGACCGAAGTCGACCCCGGCCCGTGGACCCCGCCGGTCCCGCGCCCGGCACCGACCCCGCAGCAGCGCGCCGCGCTGACCGAGGGCACGGGCTTGGCGGCGCTGACCGCACTCGTACCACCGCCGCGGAAGCCGTTTCTCGGAGACGGCACATGGAAGCGGCTGTACGAGCGCCTCGGCACGCGGCTGCCGGCGGAGTACGTGACCCTGATGGAGACGTACGGAGGCGGCTGCTGGACGAACTGGCTCAGAGTCAGCGCCCCGCTGAGCACCGGCGAGCACGGACTTGCCGAGGAGGTCAGGTGGGTCTGCGACGCCTACCGTGGACTGCGCGCCGAATACCCGCAGTTCCAGCCGTTGGCAGTCTGGCCGGAGCCTGGCGGCTTCCTCCCGTTCGCCGACTCCATCGACGGCGACCAACTGGGCTGGCTCACCGAGGGCCCCACGCCGGACGACTGGCCGCTGATCGTCTACCCACGCCACGCCGAACAGGGCCCGCCGCTGACCGGCACGCTCACCCACATCCTGCTGGAGTGGCTGCGCGGCCGGTTCGCCACGGAAGGCCTGCCGAGTCTCGGCCGGGTGAAGGACCCGCTGGACCACATCGACTTCGAGCCGTTGGCCGACGTTGAGTAGCCGTGAGGGAACGCCTCTCCCCGCTCAATTCACCCCTGCGGGAAGCTCGATGTCCCCGTCGAACACTCCCCGGTTCTCCTCGTTCACATCCTGGCCATAGGTGATGTCCTGTCCCCCGTAGGGGATCAGGACATCGAAACGGAACCGGTGGGATTCGACTCTGTACGTTTCGGGGTCGAGGATCAGCGTCTCCTCCAGCCGGGACAGGGTGAGTTGATCCTCGGTCGCTGAAACCCCGGCTTTCTGGAGTTGCTTCAGGGTCGGCTTCAGCTCGCGTACAGCCTTCTCGGCAAAGGACCGGTCCCGCACCTCCGACAACTTCCGTGAGCCAGAGCGGACTTGGAGTCGAACCTTCCCTCCCTCCTTGGTCAGCGTGACGTCATCCCCCGACTCTTGTACGTACTTCCTGAACTCCCCTATGACAGCCACAGGGTCTTCCACTTTGTTCTTCATGTCCGGGTCGGAGACGGGGCCGTGCTTCCAGGCGTCCCCTCCTTCTTTGACGTACTGCGTAGCACCGATCGCAAAGATCTCTTCAGGCTTACGCTTCCCCTTACTGATGACGGACCCTGAGGAATGGAAAGCCGCAGGGGCCTGGGTCCGCCTTACGGTGGCTTCGTAAGAAGCGGCGCTCGTCTGCCCCTGAAAGACGAGACTCTCACTGCCCTTCACCGCGAACGTCCAGCCGCCCTGGGCCGCCATCGCCTCTTCCGCTCGGTCAAGAAAGTCCGCTGCGGTGACCGGCTTCGCAGGCTCCGTTGTCTTTACTCCGGGGCTCGTGGACTCAGCCGACTCGACCGACTCCGTCGGCTCCCCTTCCGCAGAGCAACCGATCAACGAAACGGAGAGCGGGATGATCAGCGCCGCAAGTCTGTAGTTCACTCGCATGCTCACGCTCCTTCGGCCGGCGGGTCAGCCGATGGCGATGCGGGGGTGCGCGCCGGGCTTGATCCAGCCCATGATCCGGTCCATGGTGGCGCGCGGCACCGATACGCAACCCGCCGTCGCCCCCTTGCCGTTGACGTGCAGGAAGATCCCGGCTCCGCGGCCCGGCGTGGCCGGCCAGCGGTTGAAGTTGATGACCAGGGCCTTGGCGTACTGCGTCGGGTAGTTGATGAGGTGTTCGCTGCCGCGCTCGCCGCTCTCGGTGAGCGGGAAGTCGGCCCCGGCCTCGGTGTGCATCTGGTTGTAGAACTTCGACTCGGGGTCCTGGACCCACCAGTGGCTGGAGTTGACCCTCGTGTACGGCATGCTCGTGCCGCTGGACTCTACGCCGAAGCCCTCGGTGATGGTGTAGGTGCCGGACGGCGTGGTGTAGGTGCTCTGCCTGCGGGTGGATCCATCGACAACGCCGTTCGATCCGACCCGGCCGCTGTCGGAGATGACCGACTTCCAGCCGGACGAACCCTTGGCCCAGGCCGTCACCGTGGCGTACGAGCCGCTCGCCTTCACGGTGATGACCTGGGTGGCGTTGCCCACGTTCACCGGAACGGGGAAGTTCGGTGCCGCGGGCGCGGCGGAGGACTGCCCCTTCTCCGCACCGCCGGCCGCCGCGGCGCGGGAGCCGCTGGAGGACGGCGACGCGCTCCCGGACGGCGACGCGGACGCAGAGGCGGAGGGGGAAGCCGTAGCGGAAGGGGAGCTGCTCGGAGAAGCGGACGAGGTGGACACGTCCGGCGCCACGCTCTCGGCACTGGCTGCGACATCCGCGGCCGGGGCAGTCTCGCCCTGGCCTCCGCACGCCGACACCAGGAATAGCGCGCCGGTGGCAGCCAGTGCGGCCGAGAACCTACGGGACGAGGGCAGCACGATGTAATCCTTCGGTTGCTGGTGATGACCGGCCGAGCCCGGCGCGGGGAAATGAGGCCGGTTATATACCAGGTCGACGCCCGGATGCGACCCCAGCGACCTTTCGGACTAATCCCATGAAATCATCGGCGAAGTGTCCGAATTCCCCTTGCGCTTTCCACCAGGACATATCAGGGCAGATCCCGCCTGACGCCCGGCGGTCCGCACGTCACGCCGGACCTCACCTCAAGCAGTCGGCGAGCGCATCACGAGCCGCCGACGACAGCCGCTCCGGGGCCAACTCACTCAACGTGAGACGAAGGCCCCTCTTCCCTCATCAAGGGAATCGCTGCCACTACGTCTTCGCTCCCGAACAGCGACTCCACGGCCTGGAAATACGGCCGGCCACCGGATACTGGAGCTCGACCTGTTCCAGCAATGGTTCCAGTTCGGCATGGGCCGCGCTGCCACCCCTTTGTGCTGGTGGGCCAGGCGGCGCCTTTGACGACCCTGGCATCACGGATGTGGTACTGACCGTCGAACTCAGGGCGTACGTCCCGCTTCTCAAGCGGTCTTGGTGCGCGGGTTGCGACGTTGATGGTGGTGCTGCGGCTCATAAGGCGGGTGGCCCGGTATGCGATCCGGTTCTTCCGGCCGGAGATCACGCCTCGGAGGCGGTGTGCGGCGGTCCAGGGCGCCCAGCGCCGTATTGACGACCTCCTACGGCGTCTGCAGGGCTGCGCCGCCGTCGGCGCTTCTCGCCTTCGTCGGCATAGCCGCAGCCCTCATCGGCTACCACCGACTCACCCAGGTGGCAACTCCTCAGCCACCGAGGTAAGGGACGAAGCCGTCTGTTTCCAGTACGGGCTCCGCCCACGCGGCGTGCGAGAAAACGGGACGCTTCGACACCCGGCCGCCCGCGTCGTCGACCAGTGTCGTCCGCACTCGCGGCGTGAGCCGGATCCGGTAGCGCAAGCCTTCCACCTCGACGACGCCGCAGTCACCGGCATCGGTGTCCAGCGACCCGTCCGGAACGCGGCTCACCTGCCATCCGGCCTTGTCGGCGAGGTACATCCACACCTCGATGGCACGCTCGCGCTCCGTGAAATTACCCACTCGGGCAATGATCTGCGCTGGATCCGTCCGGACTCTGTCCTCCGCCGCCCCCAGGCCGGCCTCGTACCTGGCGGCTACCACCCACATCGCGGCAACATGCCCACCCTGCGCGGCCACCAAATACCACCTAAAGGCGTCTTCCTCCTCATCCCGCGAGTTGTACTGATCTGCGAGCAGGGCACAAGCCTCGGGAATACCATAATCGGCAGCCTGGTGAAGATAGGCCAGGAAATCCTTCGCATTCCGCCGCATCCCCAGACCGTCACGGGCTGCCAGTGCAATGTTGTAGGCGCAGTACCCGTCACCGAGTTCTGCCCCTCGGCGAAACCACCCATTGGCTTCCGCTCGGTTCGCCGGTGTACCCACGCCCTCCGCGAGCATGAAACCGAGCCCGCGCATGCCGTCAGGTGCTCCGGATTCGGCAGCCTGACGGAACAGGGCGAGAGCACGCTCGTACTGCGTCTCCGAAATCAGGTGGATTCCACCCAGCAGCGCACTCGCACCGGCCCCTTCCCTCGGATCGTCGAGCAGGCGTTCCAGCACCGGAGCGATCTGCTCCAGGTGGACCCTCGCCACCCCGGAACCAAGCCGGAAAGCGTGCACGAACCAGTTACCCGCCGCTACCGGATCGCCAGCCTCCAGGGCAGCTTCACCCCGCGCAATTATCGACGAAACAGAATCCCGGAAGGGAAATCCGCGCCTTTCTTCCATCAGCCTGCACACCCCACGCCCATAATCCAGCAAGACAAAAATGGGTGGTACGGGGGTATGCGACTCGCATCGCATCCACGAGACTCGCTCGAACCTCCTCTGCCAGGGAGTCATTGGGAGGAGTGGTCACCACTCTGCCGATGTTCCCCCGCAGAGTGACCCGCTCGAAGATGCAAGCCTCCAGGAGCAGCCCCCCGGCCACAGTGAGGTCCTCGACCAGTACATTCTGGAAGCGAACACCATGCGTGCCGGAATTGTCCACCTTGCATCGCCTTGCCTCGACGTTGCGGACGGTAAGGCCGTACCCGGGGTCATCGAACTGGGCGACAGTAGAACCCACGTAGTTGCAGCGGGACAGACTGACATCACCCAGGGTTTTCGACCCTCCGATGACTTTGAGCGTCCGGAAGGTGGCATTATGCAATTGCTTCATGGACGACATCATGGCACCTCAGCCGAAAATGTCATCGACGTAGCCGTCCGAGACTGTTGGGTAGTCAAGAATCTGACCACGGACTTGCTCTCGGGGCTCTTCCGGGTCCCCATCATGGCGGCCCTATCAGCATGGAGTTCAGAAGGATCTGGCTCCAGTCGCCAAGGAGTGTTACTCCACTCACTGTCGTCCGCGTACCTGCTGAATCCGACCGTGCCATCCCACGACGTACTTGACGTCTCGTCAATTTCACGTCAGGGCCCGTCAATGAAGACCCGATCTGTCGTGTCCGCGCCCGCCTCGAACAGACCAACCGCCTTGCCCGGTGGATTCCACGCCCGATCGTCGGGCGTGCGAATGCCGACCGGATGACCGAAGAACTCCCGCTGCTGCCGACGAAGCGGCATAACACGCAGCCTTCACGGGCCAGCCGTAGAGCCATGGCCGGCACCAGAGTTGCACATCTGGATGATCTTTTCGGCTTCCGCCTCCCTGCCGGCCAGTCGGCCGCCCTCCCTGATCTCCGAATCAGTCATCCGTGGGGCGAGTTGGAAGACCTCGTGTACCCCTTCGAAGTTGTGGAACTCAAGCATCCTCAGGAACCACTTGACGGCGACAGCCCGGTTCTCCTCCGTCCCAACCCCGTCCCGGTGCCAGCAGCCCGCAGCCATCATGGCCCCGGTATGGCCCAGGTCGCCTGCCCTCTCGTACCAGTGGAGCGCTTCCTCATCCCGGTCCATGCCTGAGAAAACATCGCCAAGCTTGGCCGCCGCCTCGTCAACACCGGCGTCCGCCGCTGTGCGGAGCCAGCGGATCGCCTCGGCCAGGTTGTGGGAACCATCGCTCTCTTCGAGGTAGAAGACGCCGAGATTGTGTGCGGCAATCACGTCCCCCTCGCGCGCGGCGAGAAGAAAGAGCGCCTCGGCCTTCGCCAAGTCCTGGTCGACACCGACGCCTTCTACGTATAGGTAGCCCAGGGACCGACGGGCCTCGTTGTTTCCGGACTCTGCCGCCCTCCCGAACCATACGGCGGCTTCCGATGGATCCTCGTCCAAAGCGAGCAGAATCCCACCAAGTACACTTTGACAGCCGGACTCACCCATTCGCGCCGCTTGCTCCAGAACGGGGCGGAATTGCGCGAGCCTCCGTCGCCCCTCCTCGCTCCCGGCCTGATCCGCTCGCAGCAACCACCTTCCCCGATCAGCGGTTTCCGAGGCTTCGGCCAGCGCCAGCATCGAATCGGCATCGCCCGCCTCTGCGCGCGCAAGGAGTTCTTCACGGCGGTTTCCACGACTAGGCACGTAGCCCTCCTACATCGACTGAGCATCAAAATAACACGCGGGGCCTCCCCGGCATGTTGCCGGAGAGGCCCCAACTCATTTCACCCCTACGAAACTACTACCAAGGGGAGAATTCCTGGTCTCCGGTCCGCCGGAATATGCGCATTCCAATCGGATCGGACACGGCTATGTCCACATTGTGGGAATAGGCAAACCAGCTTGCGAATTCCTGGCAGGGGCCGCACATTTCACGGTCCACCAACACATCGCTCTTGCCCATGTTGTCGGAGATGGCCTGGACCTCGACGTGGGAGTCCTGGTACTTGCCGACAATGCCGTTGTCCCGGAAGTGCGGAGTCGGCGGCATTCCCATGTTCACTCGCCCGGCGGAAACCTGGGCGATGTCTACCTTCTCCATTGACTTGGGCTTCTTCGCCGACCATCCGGATCGGTATGCCTTGCCATTGGAGACGCCGGTCGTCTTCTTCTTCGACTTACTGGGAATGTTCGCCTTGGAAGGGTGACCAACCCTCGTCTTGCAGGCCTCGATTCCCTCGTTGTGGGTCAGAATCCCGAACGTGCCCAGAGCGACGTAGTACGTGTGTACGCCGTCGACGGTGAAGTTGTAGACGCGCTGAGTGCGGTGCGCATCGTCCACCGCGGTGATCTGGGTCCAGGTGCCGGCGGAGGTCTGGAGCCACATGCCGGGCTCGAGGTCCTCCGCTTCGACCCACTTGCCGAAGTCCGGCAGCCAGAACGGGTGCTCGTCCGTGGCTGTGATGGTCTCGGGCTTCGCGTCGCCATCCTTGCCGTCGGGGTCGACGGTGAGGGTGATCAGGTGCTTGACACCGCTGTGGTTACGGGTGTCGGTGATCTCACGGGCCTGCAAGTTCCCGGTCTCCGGGTCGGAGGCCAGGACGTACTCGCCCTCCTTCAGGTCCTCGATGTTCTTCGTGGACCCGTCGGCCATCACCACCTTGGTGCCCGGCACGAAGCTGTTCTTCTTCGGCGGGACCTTGCAGCTGCCTCCCTGCTTCTCAGGAGCCTTGCTCTCGGCCTTCTTCGCCCCGGGCTTCGACTTGGGCTTGGGCGCAGGGGCCTTCGACGCAGCCTTGCCGCTCTTGACCGCGTCTGCGGCCTTGGCGCCCTTCTTCGCCCACTTAGCCGCGGTGACCGCGGCTCCCGCGCCCGGAATCGCCGCCGCCATCGACAGCGCCGCGTCCGTGTAGTTGCCCTCGGCCGCGTACCAGATGCCGTTCGCGACGTCCGCCGCCTCGCCGATGACCGGCACCATGCCCGCCACATCGAGCGCGGCATGGCCGACGTCCGAAAGCGAGATGTCGATGCCGAAGAGGTGGCCGTCCAGCTCCACGAAGGAGATGGGGTTGCCGCCGGCGAAGGCGTAGCGGTTACCGGTGTACGGGTCGGTGGCCAGGGACATGTCGTCCAGAGCGCCGCCGTACATGTCGCGCGTCAGGAACCGGTTCAGACCCGGGCTGTAGTTGCGGAAGCCCATGTCGTACGTACCGGAGCCGTCGTCGTACCGGTGCGCGTTGTACCGGTAGTCGTTGTACTGCTCCTTGTCCGGGTTCGCCGCATCGGGCTTGTCCGCACCGGTGAACTGCGCGTCGTCGTCCGAGCCGTAGGCGGTGTAGCCGTAGGTGGCCCGGGTGTTGCCGTCCTCCTTCGTGATCGCCTCGACATCACCCTTGGGGTGGTAGAGGAACTGCGAGTACTCGTGCGGTCCGGTGTCCTTGTGCTTGATCTGGGTCAGCTTCTGACCCCACGGCGAGTACTGGTAGGACTTGGTCGCCTTGCCGGCGACCTCCTCCCGCAGCACCTTGGACTCCATGCCCAGGTAGGTGAAGAGCGTGGTCTTCCCACTCGTCCCGGACGTGGCCTCCGACGCCGTACGGTCGAACGCGTCGTACACGTACGACGTCGTCTTGGCCGACGCACCCGTACCCGCCGTGTGCTTGGCGATCCGGTCGAAACCGTCGTACGAGTACTTCTCCTGCACCGACCCGTTCGACGAGACCGTGTCCAGACGACCCAGCGGGTCGTAGTTGTACGTCGAGGCGACACCGCCCGCGGACGTCTTCAGCAGACGGTTGCGGTCGTACGTCGACGTCGACGTGACCCCGCCCGACTTCTGCTCGACGATGTTGGAGTTGCCGTCGTAGACGTACTCCTCCGTGCCCGCACCGTTACCGGTCTTGGTGACCTTGGAGATGCGGTCCTGCGGGTCGTAGTCGAACGTCGAGACGGTGTCCAGATACGCCGCCGTGTTGTCGGCGTTCATCAGCTTCGCCGTGTCCTTGGAGCGGTTCCCGTTCGGGTCGTACTCCAGGTCGTGCGAAGCGACGACGGTGCCGCCGCTCTTCTTCTCCACCTGCGACTTGACCGCACCGTTGAGCCAGTACGCGTAGTCAACGGTGTTCCCGTTCGGCTTCGTCTGCTTCAGCGGCTGGCCGCGGTCGGTGTAGGTGAGGGTGGTGATCTGCTGGTTGCCCGCCGTCGGCGTGTCCGCGTTCGTGATCTTGTTGATCATGTCGCGGACGTCGTACTCCGCCTTCGACCACGTCACGTCGTGCGTGGTCTCGAGCGGGTTGCCGTTGACGTCATAGGTCAGCGAGGTCGTGTTCTTGACCGTGCTGCCCAGCTTCTCCTCGACCTTCGACAGCTGGTTCAGCTCGTCGTAGGCCATCGCGTACGCGTCCGCCTTCGCGCCCGGCGAGAGGTCCTTGACCTCCGACAGCAGCCCGTTGGCGTCGTACTTGTAGGTGAAGTCCTTCTTCTCGTTGTCGGTCTCGCCCGTGTTGGAGCGCACCAGCTTGATGCCGTCGGCGACAACCGTGCCGTTGGCGGCGTCGGTCAGGGTGACCTTCTGGCTGCCCGACTCGGTGAAGGAGTAGGAGCCCAGCGAGACCCACGTGCCCGAGCCCGTCGACTGGTTGACGGTCCGGGTGGTCTCCCCGGTCGAGTGGGTGACCTTGAACGGGGCGTCCGTGGCCGCGCCGGTCACGTCACCGTGCCGGGCGAAGACCTCGTACGTACCGTCCTGCGGGATGTTCAGCTGCCAGGTGAAGGACTCCGTGCCGGTGCCCTTGGCGTTCGTGCGGACGTCGTAACCCCACTGGCCGAGCGCCTGGGAAGCGTCCCAGTTGCCCTGCGTGGCCGTGTTGTGGATGTCCGTCGAGTCGACGACCACGACCTGCTTGCCGACCGGAACACCGTCGTCCGAGCGGGCCTTCTGGTTGCCGGACGGATAGAAGTCCCACGTCATCGTCCGCTGCGACGAGCCACCGGCCGAGGTCAGCGTGTTCTTGGTCTGCTGACCCAGCGTGTTGTAGTCGTACGCCGTGGTGATGTCGAAGGCGTCCTTGGCCGACTTGGTCCAGCCGTTGTCGTAGTACTCGTAATCGGTGTCGTTACGGACCGTCTGGCCCTGCGACGGCGGCGCGGAGACCTTGGACAGCTGGCCGACCGAGTCGTAGAAGTAGTGCGTCCGATCCGGGCTGCCGTAGTTGGCGTCGCCCTGCTTGAACGGAGACAGCGTCTCCTTGACCCGGTTCAGCTCGTCATACACGGTCTCCGAGGTGAAGTCCGTGGCATCCGAGGTCGTCTCGACACCGCGCGGGCTGATCGTCTTGGTCTTGTTGCCGACCTCGTCGTACTCGAACCTGGTCGTCCGGTACGTGACGATGCCCGAGCCGTCCTTCGAGTACGGGACCTTGACCTCCTTGGTCAGGCCACGTCGGTCGAAGCTGGTCTCGGAGGTGTTGCCCTCGGCGTCCGTCGCCTTGTCGGTGCGGCTGTCGAGGTCGTAGTGGACTTCTGTGAACTTGCCCGCCGCGTCCGTCGTCTTCACGACCCGGTTGTTCAGGTCGTAGTCGTACTTGGATGTGAAGTCGGACGTGTCGGGGGTGGCGTTCTTCTTGGGGTCGACGACCGTGATCAGGTTGCCGACGCTGTCGTAGGTGCTGGAGACCTTGTCGCCCCTGGCGTTGACCACCGAGACGGGCCGGTAGATCTCGTCCAAGGTGTACGTGGTCGTGTAGTCGCCGACCGTCGGCGTCAGGTTGCCCTTCGGCTCGGTGACGGTCTTGACGTTGCCGACCTTGTCGTACGTGGTGGTCGTGCGCCGCTCGGGGTCGGTCGCCTCGTCCTTCGGGGCGAGGGAGTCGGTGACCTGGTCCGCCGCGTCGTACACCGACGAGGTCTCGGCGCCGTTCGGCCCGAACGCCTTCAGCGTGTTGTTGTTGGCGTCGTAGACCGGAGCCGGCGTGGTGATGTAGACACCGGCGGCCTGGTCCTTGGGCTGCTTCTGCTCCAGCGGACGGCCGAAGTAGTCGTAGTTCTGGGTGACCTTGGCGCCCTTGGCGTTGACGACCTCCTTGGTGTTGCCGCGGTCGTCGTAGACGAAGGTCGTGGGGTTGTTCAGCGCGTCCTTGATCGTCGCCGGGTACCCGTGCGGGCCGTAGTCCGCGTAGGTGGTGGCGTGGCCGTTGGCGTCGGTGTCCGTCAGCGGCTGGCCGTAGGCGTCGTACGTGGTGGTCGACTGGTAGTCGCCCGCCGTCGCCGAGGCGACACCCTCAGGGTCCGTGACCGAGGTCTGGTTACCGAACGAGTCGTATCCGAACTCCCAGACGTTGCCCATCGGGCTGGTCTTCCGCCACAGGTCGGCGGAGTAGCCGTCGAGGCGGGTCTGGTACTCGAACTTGGTCGCGCTGGCCGGGTACTTGGCCGGGTCGCAGTAGTCGGTCTGGTTGAACGACGACCACGACTTGGTGATCTCCGGGTCCCACTGGCGCAGCGGGTAGCCGGTCTTGGAGTCGTAGCAGGACGCGGCCTTGGCCCCGTTCGCCGCCTCCATGTAGGTGACGTTGTTGTCCGCGTCCCAGGACATCTTGGTGGTCTGGGACTTGGCGTCGGTGATCTGGACCGGACGGAAGAAGTCGTCCGTCACATAGTCCGTGGCACGGCTCTCGGCATCCGTCACCTTGGTGTCGGTGAAGTTGGTGTTCGCCGTGTTCGCCTTGTATGCGAAGCCGGTGGTGAAGGCCAGACGGTCGGTGATCGTCTTGGTCCACCAGTGGTACTTCGGGTCGTCGCCGGTCTGCGGGGCGTAGTACGCGAACTGCGTGTTGTTGCCGCGCGGGTCGGTGGCCTTGACCAGCTTGACGTTCTTGTTCCCCTGCGTGGCGTCGTAGGTGAACTTGAACACCTTGGGCTGGGAGGACGTCTCGCCGTCCCCGATCTGCCCGAGCAGGCCCTTGTCGGTGTAGTAGAAGGAGATCTTGCGGCCCGAGATGTCCGTCATGGACTTCACGTGGTCGTAGATCTTGGAGTTGGTCAGGCTGGTGACGGAGACCTTGGCGCCCGAGTCGTTGATGTACTCGTAGGTGGCGTCACCCTTGCCGTAGTAGTCGATCGTGAGCGACTGACGGCCGGCCGGGTCGGTGATGTACTTGAGGAACTTGGTCGGCTTGTTGTTGGACTTCCGCTCCTCGTACGTGTACGTCTGCGTGTTGCCGTCGTTGTCGACGGCAGACGTCATGTAGCCGTCGCAGCCGAACACGAACCGCGTGCCGTCCGGGCGCGTGAGCGTCCAGGCGTCCGGGACCGGGTCCTTGGTCGGCTTGCAGTCCAGGCCCGCCTTCATCGTCAGCTTGTAGTGGACACCGGCCGGTGCCTTCCACACGCTGTTCGTTGCGTCCCAGCGGAAGACGTGCGTGGTGCCGTCACCGTCCGGGAGACGGATCTCCGTCGGGTTCGGCTTGGGGTGGAACTCCAGCGGCGCGCCCAGGCGCGTCGGTCCGGAGATCTGCGCCGACCAGCCGTGGCCGAGGACCGTGTCCGAGGTGTCCAGCGAGTTGTACGCGACACGGGCGAAGGTGTTGACTCCGCGGCCCGGGTTGTTGATGGCGTTGTACGACCACACGGTGTTGCCGGACGCCAGATTGTTCATGACCGTCGAGCCGGCGCCGGTGTTCTTGCCCGCGTAGGAGTAGAACTTCTCCAGACCCAGCGTGTTGGACGTGGGGTCCTCGACCGTGACGTTCTGCTTCAGCGGCGGGATGGCGCCGGTCCCGGCGGACAGCCAGGTCCCGTCGGCGACCTTCCTGACGTCCCAGCCGAGCACGTAGTCCAGGCGCTTGTTGCCCTCATCGGAGTTGATGGGGGTCTTGACCTGCGCCTGAATGGTGGCCGACTTGCCCGGCAGCAGCGCCGGGATCGCCGTCGAGAGCTGGTTGCCGCCGTTGGTGACATCGGTCCCGTCAGGCAGCTTCCAGGTGTACGACAGCTGCCGCTCACCCGCCGCCCACGCGGTCGCGGTCGTGTTGGTGACGGTGAACTCAACCGTGTACTGCGAGTTCGGCGTCATCCGGGCCGGGGTTGTCGGCGCGTAGTACGTGTCCTCCGTGGTGGCATCCACGTAGATCACACGCAGCAGGGGGCGCAGCTGCGGGTCCGGGGCAGCGGCGGACAGGAACAGGGAGCGTTCCTGGGGGCCGGCCGTGGTCTCGTCCTTGAGCTTGACGAGGGCGCCCTTGTTGCTGGTCGGGGTCTTGACCCAGCCCTGGGTGAGGCTGGTCGCGTCCCACCAGTGGCGGCCCAGGTCGGTGTTGAAGGCCGGCACGTAGTCGGAGACGACCGCGGAGTGGTCACCGCCGGGTGCGGTCCACGCGGTGGTGGAGTTCGCGTTGTTCCAGGTGGCCTGGGTCTCGGTGAAGTCCCTCGTCAGACCGTGGAGGTTGTACTGGGCCTTGGTGGTCGTGGTGCGGTCGGTGAGCGTGGACCACAGGAAGACCCGGCTCTCCAGCACCGTCGCGGTGGTGGGGATAGTGGTGGTGGGCCACTTGATGACCGAGCGGGTCTTGCCGTAGGTGGCGGAGTTGTTGCCCACGCTCAGCCAGTCCTGACCGACCGTGCCCTGCTCGATGGTGTTCAGGTTGGTGGTCGGCTTGAGCGACGACAGGGTGGTGTCGGTGACACCGGCACCGGCCTGGATGAGCCGCATGGTGCGGCCGGCCTTGGGGATGCCGACGACGCGGGTCGGCGAACCGAGCACCTGGCCGTCCGCCGTCTTGACCGCGATCTGGTAGTAGTACGACTTGCCGATCTCCGCGGAGCTGGAGTCCGGCGTCGGTACCGCGGTCGTGTCGGTGTACTGGGTGGCCGTCTTGGCCACGGGCGCGACGAGGGTCGCGGCGGACGGAGTGAACACCTGCTGCGTGGAGCGGTGCAGCTGGTACTCGACCATGTCCAGCTTTGTGTCGCCGGTGGTGTTCTTGTACGCCGCCCAGGACAGCTCCGGGCCGGTGCCGTGCACCACGGTCGGCGAGTTCAGCTCGGTGCCGACCTTGCCGAAGGTGACCGTCAGACGCGGGATCGTGGAGGTCTCGCCGCCGTAGTCGTAGTCCCCGGCCTCGTACTGCGGACCGCCGAGCGGCGCGGTGGAGGACTCGTCGACGGCCTTGATGACGAAGCCGTAGTTCGGCGAGGTGCCCGAGACCCACTTCTGGACGGTGTCGCCGACCCGGAAGTTGTGCCACTCGTTGTACTCGCCGATGTCCTTGCGGATCTGGGCGGGGTTGACCAGCCGAACCCCGTCCGCGATCGTCCGCTTGGTCGAGTCGCCGGTGTCACCGAGGACGATCTTGCCCGTGTTTCCCTTGGCGAAGTCGATCTGACTCGTGCCGAGCTGCCGCCAGCCGGTGGTGCCCGTCGCCTGGTTCACCGTGAAGTTCGCGGTGGGGTCGGCCGAGGTCACCGTGTAGGGGGCGGCCGTTGCGCCGTCCGTCTGCACGGGGGTGTGGACCTCGACGCGGTAGTCCGCCGCCTCGGGCACCTGGGGCTGCCAGGTGTACGACTCGCCGGTCGCGGTGTTCTTGTTGTACGCGTAGTCGCCGGCGTAGCCCGTGCCGCTCACGCGCGGCCACTCACCGACCGCGGCCGTCCCGGCGTCACCGTCGTCCATCAGGACCGTGGTCGCGGACTGCTCGCCCACCAGCGCACTGGTGTTGTTCCACGTCGCCGTGGCCTCGTCCCACGTACCCGTGGCGCGGCGGACCTCGACGTCCACATTGGTCGAACCCGAGGTGTGGACCTGGTCGTAGTACAGCGACAGCTGCGCCGTGTCGATCTTCGAGCCGGCCGGGATCTCGTCCAGCGGGAACTTGATCAGCGAACGGGCGATACCCGTGCTGCTGGTCTTGCCCGCCGACATGTCCCAGGTGCTGTTGAAGTTGGTCGTCGGCTGGTCCGAGCGGACCATGACGTCCTGCGAGACCGAAGGCGACGGCGCGATCGTGATCGTCGGGTCGATCACCACCGGGTACTGCCGCTCCGGCGCCGCGAGCCACTTGGCGCCGGGGGTGACGGTCAGCCGCCACTGCTTGCCGTCGCGGGCGAGCTTCTGGGACACCTTCGCGCTGAAGGCCTTGCCGTACGGAGAGGCCTTGTCCTTCTTCGCGTCGGTCATGAACGCCGGAGGAATCACCAGCACCGGATGGGCCGGGTCCTCGCCGAACAGAGCGATCGAGCCGTCCTTGCGCTCGGTCGGCTGTAGCGCACCCGCATCCAGCGTGAAGACGAACTTCACTGGCCCGGCGGGGCGTTCGGCCAGGGTGATGTTCTCCTTCACCCGGCCCGCACCCACCTGGTACGAGACATCCGCGCCGGACGCCAGCCCCTTGTAGGTGACCGTGTCGCCCTTGGCGCTCGGCTCGACACCCTTGGGCGCACCTTCCAGGCCCAGGGTGACCGCCTGACCGGCCTCGGTCTCGAAACGCAGCAGCTTCTTCGCGTCCGAGCCGAACCAGCTGCGGCCGGTGTTGGTGGTGTTGGCGAAGTCGAAGCCGTTGTCCTTCGTCGCCGTGACCGTGGTGTCGATCGGCTTCCAGGACTTCCCGGACTTGTAGGACACGGGCGAGGCCGACAGATCGGCCTCCACCCGTCCGTCCGACATCTGCCAGAACCGCGCCTGCGGCGTCCGCTTCCCGGTCAGCTCCCTGACCCGCTTCGCCGGCGGGAGCTTCTTGCCCTTGGGCAGCTTCTCCCGGCTGGCTATCTCAAGTTTGCCGCCGACCGGAGGCTTGGCCGTCGTTACGTCCTCGTCGTCCGAGAACCAGCCCTTTACGGTGTCGACGATTCCTTTCTCGTCGTCCTTTTCGGGCGTGGATGGTGGGGCCGCATAAGCGACCTGCGGCAGCAGCGTACCCGCTACCGCCGATACCACCAGACAGGAGAGATATCTCCTGTATGGAACTTTCACCTCGATACCTTTCCGTATCGGCATCCCATTCGCCGCACGCGAAATGGGCACGCCGAATGGGCCCGCTCGGAGGTTTCCGGGCTGGCTTGACTCACGGCACCACGGACACAAAATGCATGGCCGGGGCGCAGCGGTGGAGTTCTAATCAGTTACCTGAGGTCTCGTCAACCCGCAGGACATTCAGGACAGTTGGCCTCTGAAATGCGGGCCGCTTTGCCCGTTTCCTCCGATGGCTCGCGCTGGGCGGAGTGAATGAGGTATAACCACCCGGTTCCGCACCGAGTCAATTCATGGAAAGCCGAGTCCTCATGCCATCTACGGAGTCAACGGAATCCACCGAGTCGACGGACTCGACCGGAATCACGGAGCCGGAGAGCAGGGTGGAGCCGGAAAGCAGCGCTGAGCCCGAGGGCGCGGATCCGGAAAGCAGCGGGGAGCCGGAGACTGCCGAGAAGGGCCGCCCTGACAGGCGCGGCCTGGCCATCGCGGCCGCGGTGCTGCTCGCCTGCGGCGGGCTCATCGGCTACGGAATCCTCAACACCCCCGACAAGCCGAAGGCCCGCGCCGTCCCGACCGCCGAGGTGACCTACGAGGTCACCGGAACCGGCACGGCCGAGCTCTCCTACCTCGCACGCAGCGAATCCGGCAAGGCGACCGCCGAGGAGAGCGTCGCACTGCCCTGGAAGAAGTCCGTCCAGGTACCACTCGGCAAGGCACCGACCATCGCCATCGTCCTGGGCGAGAAGGGCGGGCAGGCCAGCTGCACGCTCGCCATCCGCGGCAAGCATGTACAACTCGCCACCGCCTCCGGCAGCTTTGGGCGAGCAACCTGCACCGGCGAACTACCGGCCGGCGAGCGCGGCGAGAACTGACGCCCACTGACGCCCGCTCGTCTCATATCCGGCACCCCGACCGGCGCGCTCGTGGCCACGCGTACCAGGCGGCGTCAGCGCCGGGCACGGAGACAAGGCATGCAGACCTCGCGCCCGGCACCAGCCCGGCGCCACCGAGCATGCTCAGCGTGCGACCGGACGCGTCAGCGCTGGACGCGCGCGCGGCGGGAGACCACCGCGCGCAGGACCCGCTGCCCCTCGGTCGACACGTCCAGTGCCTGACGCAGCCCGACGCCGCCCTCCGCGTCCGCCAGGATCTCCAGGATCTGCACCTGGCGGCGCAGTTCACCGGAGAGCAGCGGGCCCGCACCGTCCGGCTCGCCTTCGCGGCAGCGCTTGAGCACCTCGACGACATCGGCGGCAGCGGGCTCGTCGGCCCCGGGGCCCGCGTCGAGGCGGTGGTGGAGTTCGAGCGCGGCGACAGAGCAGTCGTCCGCCCACTCGCGCAGCGGTTCCGCCGCCCAGTCCGAGGGTGCGGCGCCGAGCATCTGCCGTACGAGCACTGCGGCTTCGTCGTCGGCCGCCTCACTCTCCATCGCCTCTCTGGCCGCCGCGAGACGTCCGGACCAGTCGGCCTCACCGTCGACCAGCCCCGTCCACAGCGGACGCAGCGCGTCGGCCTCCGACGCAAGCAGAGGCAGACAACGGTCGAGACAGGCGAGCCCACTCGCGGCCAGGCCTTGCTCATCCGCCTGTGCGATCAGTTCCCTCAGGCACTTCGATGCCACCGGACGACTCCCATCGCGGACGCAGTACTTCCTCTTACTGCGCCCCGTGGCTCAAATGCGTCACTCCCACGGGCCGGGAATCCCCAGTTCCTTCCAGCAATCGGAAGCAGAGTTCCTCGGCGCGGGCCGCGGACCGCTTGGCGCAAAGTACTCCCTTTGACACCCCTGCCGCCACAGTCCTGTCAAGCCGACGTGTGCTATTCACCATGCGCAACTCGTACACATATACGCCACAGCTCTGTTACATTTTGCGCCACGGGAACTCGGCCTGCAGAGCGCCCTGTTGGGAACGCCTCGGCCGAATCACGCGGTGTGAGCCCGCGCGCCCCCGGGCGGGCTCACACCGCGACCTTCTCCGCTCCCCGCATCGCCTTGGTGAGCTGCATACGCGTGAGCCTGCGGACAACGAGGATCGCGAGCAGGGCGGCCACGATGTCGACGAGATCCGCGACGATGAAAGCGGTCCCGGCCGCCTTGTATGCGTCCGGCGTCCGGGACGAGTCGTACTGGCTGCTCGCGACCTGGGGGAGCAGATTCGCGGCGAGCCACGCGATCCACCAGATGTTGATCACGGTGTGCGGCTCCTGCTTCCGCGTTGCGTACGGGTCCTGCCGGCTCGCCGCCCAGATGTTGGCGGCGATCCCGCGCGGGATGAAGAGATTGCCGATCGGGATGAACCAACCGCCGACCGCCCAGCCAGGCCCCCGCTGCTGAAGATCCGGCGCGAAGACCCCGGCGTTGAACCTCACCCTGCGGAACCAGGCGATGAAGAGGATTGCGGTCACCCCCATCAAGGCCGTCTGGAGCCGGCCGGCATAGCCGATCAGTACGTCGGCCCGCTCCAGGTCCTCGCCGAGGTAGGCCTCGAACCCGCCGTCCCGGACCGTCGCCGTCAGGCGGCTCAGGGGGACCGCGGTGAACAGGGCGAAGACGTCGGCAGCGATGACGAAGCAGAGCAGCCCGACGACGGCGTACGAGAGTCCGACCGGCGAGCGCAGGCCCCCCGCGGGCCACGGCCGGTCCTGCCCCTCGGCTCTGTCAGTCGAAGCAGGCGCGGGAGGCGCGGCAGGCGCGGCAGTCTCCGCGGTCGCGGCAGGCGCGCAGGCGTCGCAGAGACCTTCCTTGGTTGTAGCCGTATCCATCCGGCAGTCGGAGCAGAGCATGGCTGAGCAGACCCCCCACGGGTGCGAAGACGCCCCCCCGGCGGCGTCACAGAATCGCGGCCGCACACCGCGCGGCCGCCCGGAAGATATGCCTCGGGGACGGCCACCGTCCAGCGCGAATCCGCAGCTCAGGCCAAGCCCAGCGTCCGCGCCAGCTGCTCGAAGCTCTGCCAGCTGCGGCTCGGCTTGCGTGGGTCCCACAGTTTCTGGGACGTCGCCGCCAGCGGCATGGCGATGCCGCGCGCCACCTGGTCCTGGGTCTGGGACTGGGACAGGTCGCACCACACCGCGAAGCGGCCGCCCAGGATCTGGTCCGAGTACTGCCGTGACACCGGCTGGGTGCCGCGGATGACGAACGGGTTCCACTGCTCGTATATCCGCCGGCCGGTCGGATATACGAAGGTCTGCGGCTGGCCCAGCACGTAGTAGAGGTACTCGTCGTTGACGTTCACCAGCCGTCGGCCCTCGCGCAGATACTCCACCGGCGGGCGCGCGCCGATCTCCTTGCCCGTCCAGTACTCGACCTCGATGTCCTTGTCCACGGCGACCACACCGCCGCGGAAGAAGCCGTCGTTCCAGGCCTTGAGCTTCTTGCCCTCCGGCCGCAGCACCGCCGCGCGGTCGTTCACCCAGGCCGTCGCCAGGTCCTGGACCCGCCCCTGCGGGCCGTACTTCTGCCGGGCCAGGGCCGCCAGCTGCGGGAAGGACGCCTCCGGGTTCTGCCGGACCAGCGCCTGGTACTCGTCCCCGCCCAGATGCCAGTACGCGCCGGGGAACAGTTCCGCGTACTCCTTCAGCAGCTCATCGACGATCTGCGCCGACGCCGGCTGCCCGATGTCGATCGCGCCCCGCACGGACCTGCCCGCCGCGTCCCGCAGCTGCAGTTGCGGATGCGCGGCCAGCACCGCGCCCAGGTGGCCCGGGGAGTCGATCTCCGGGATGACCGCGATGTGCAGCCGTGCGGCGAGGTCCACGATCCGCCGGACCTCGTCCTTGGTGAGGCGCTGACTCGAGACCACCTCGGGATGCGAGTCCGATGCGATACGGAAACCCTGGTCGTCGGAGAAGTGCAGGCCGAGCTGGTTGAGCTTCAGGTCGGCCATCTCGCGCAGCCGGTCCTCGATCCAGCCCGCGGTGAAGTGCTTGCGTGCGATGTCGATCATCAGCCCGCGCTGCGGCCGGTCCGGCCCGTCCCGTACGACGCCCTCCGGCATCAGGCCGCCGGACTTCACGGCCTGCTTCAGGGTCCGCGTCCCGTAGAAGGCGCCGGCCTCGTCGGCACCGGTGATCCGCACCCGTCCGCCGCCGGTGAGGACGGTGTACGACTCGCGCCCGCCCTTGCCCGCGAGCGCCAGTTCCACGTCGCCCGCACGGGCCGGGACCGCGCCGCGGTAGCCGAGTTTCAGTTCGCCGGCTATCAGCCGGCCCTCGTCGGCGAGCGCTTCACTGCCCTTTGCGACGACGACTCCCCCGCCGGGCCCGGGCCGCCAGCCAGGACCGCGGGCCGGCTCGTGCGTGCGTACGGAGGGGATGGTGGCGGGCGCCTTGGAGAGGGCGTACGTCCGGGACGGCGACGGCGACGGGCTCGCGGTGGGGGCCTTCACGTCGCCCCGCGCACCACCGCCGCCCGCCCTGTCGGGCTCACCGGCCGAGCAGCCGGACAGCGTCATCGAGAAGGCCGCGGCTGCGGCGAGGACAACCCCGGTGAACCGTGTGCGCCCAAAGTGCCGTATCACTCGGATACCTCCCATTTATTGCGTAACTACGGCGAAGCACCCCCGTCCATCGTCCATCACATGATCGAAACTCTCTCGTCCGGGTGAAAATTGCGCATCCGTCGGACAGCTCCCGTCGGGCGCGGATAGCGTTATGACCCATCCATCCCCTGCGTCGCAGCCGTCCAGCTGTCCTTTTCGAGGAGCCCCCGCTGTCCAGCGAATCCCACGCCGGCCTCCCGAAGCGACCGCCGACACTCCACCACACGCCCCGCGCCCTCACCCCATCGGCCATACCGTCCCAGCTGGCCTCCCAGACTTCCCAGGCCTCCCAGACCTCTCCCTCCCAGGCCTCACACCCGGCCCCGCTGCCGGGCCGGCACCGTGGCACTCCCGGCCTCGAGCGCTTCAACACCGCCCCCGCCGACGTCGCCGAAGCCACCCTTCTCGCCTGCTGCGGCAGCAGTCGCTGGGCCCAGCGACTCGTCACCCACCGCCCCTACCCCGACCTCGACGCGCTCCTCGCCGCCGCCGACGAGGCCAGCTACGACCTCTCCCACGCCGACCTCTGTGAGGCCCTCGCCGACGAGTCGTCCGCCGGAGTGCACCCGGGCGCGCCCCAGGCCGCCCACACCGCGATCGGCGCCGCCCACGCCGCGTACGAGAGCCGCTTCGGCCACGCCTTCGTGATCTGCCTCGACGGGTACCGCCCCGAGGAGTACCTCGACCAGGTGCTGGCCGGCATCCGCGCCCGTCTCGGCCACGAACCGGACGAGGAGCGGGCCGTCTCGGCCGAGCAGCTGCGAGGGCTCACGCGCTCCCGACTGGCACATGTAGTGGCCAACCATCCGGAATCAGACGTCGCAGGGGCTTCCCGATAGCCCGTCCGAGGCTGTTTGATTGCCTGTTTGATCACACCTGTGGACCCCGGGCAAGCGAACCGACAAGTCGTCGCTACGATGGCCGGGGCCGGTGGACCGTACCCGGCCGGGCCAGACCGACCCCCCAAGCCGGCAGGCCCCAATCCCCGCTCCCGGAGGGTTCTTCCGTGCCGGCTGGAACGCTGTACCGCGGCCGGGAAGGAATGTGGTCCTGGGTGGCTCATCGAGTCACCGGCGTCCTCATCTTCTTCTTCCTGTTCGTACACGTGCTGGACACCGCTCTCGTCCGCGTCTCGCCAGAGGCGTATGACGATGTCGTTGCCACGTACAAGACGCCGATCGTGGCGCTGCTCGAATACGGCCTGGTGGCCGCGATTCTCTTCCACGCGCTCAACGGCCTGCGTGTCATCGCCGTGGACTTCTGGTCCAAGGGCCCGCGCTACCAGAAGCAGATGCTCTGGACCGTGATGGCCATCTGGTTCGTGCTGATGCTGGGCGCCCTTTACCCGGTGCTCGGCCACGCCGTACGTGAACTGTTCGGGAGCTGACGCCAGACCATGTCTTCGAACAACACAGTTGCTGACACCACGTCCGCCGTCGGCCCCGTCGAGGGCGGCGAGCCTGTCCTCCGATTCGACACTGACAACCCGGCCCCGTACATCGAGGCGCCGCGCCAACGCACCAGGACGACCCCGAAGGCGACCCGCGGCAACTTCGAGATGGCCGCATGGCTCTTCATGCGCCTGTCCGGCGTCGTCCTCGTCGTCCTCGTCATCGGCCACCTGCTGATCCAGCTTGTGCTCGACGGCGGCGTCTCCAAGATCGGCTTCGCCTTCGTGGCCGGCCGCTGGGCGTCCCCGTTCTGGCAGACCTGGGACCTGCTGATGCTGTGGCTCGCCATGCTGCACGGCGCCAACGGCCTCCGTACTGTCATCAACGACTACGCGGAGCGCGCCAACACGCGTCTGTGGCTCAAGGGCCTGCTGTACACCGCCACGGTGTTCACCATCCTTCTGGGCACGCTGGTGATCTTCACCTTCGACCCGAACATCCGCTAAAGCCGGGGCTGACGAGACCAATGAAGATCCATAAGTACGACACCGTCATCGTCGGCGCCGGTGGCGCCGGTATGCGCGCGGCCATCGAGTCGACCAAGCGCAGCCGTACCGCCGTGCTGACGAAGCTCTACCCGACCCGCTCCCACACGGGCGCGGCGCAGGGCGGCATGGCCGCCGCGCTCGCCAACGTGGAGGAGGACAACTGGGAGTGGCACACCTTCGACACGGTCAAGGGCGGTGACTACCTGGTCGACCAGGACGCCGCCGAGATCCTGGCGAAGGAGGCCATCGACGCGGTCCTCGACCTGGAGAAGATGGGCCTGCCGTTCAACCGCACCCCGAACGGCACCATCGACCAGCGCCGCTTCGGCGGCCACTCGCGCAACCACGGCGAGGCGCCGGTCCGCCG
Source organism: Streptomyces sp. V1I1 (assembly GCF_030817355.1). Taxonomy (NCBI): domain Bacteria; kingdom Bacillati; phylum Actinomycetota; class Actinomycetes; order Kitasatosporales; family Streptomycetaceae; genus Streptomyces; species Streptomyces sp. V1I1. Next base: position 3,167,065 of record NZ_JAUSZH010000001.1, read on the forward strand.
GTCCTGCTACGCCGCGGACCGCACCGGCCACATGATCCTCCAGACGCTGTACCAGAACTGCGTCAAGGAGGGCGTGGAGTTCTTCAACGAGTTCTACGTCCTGGACCAGCTGATCACCGAGGTCGACGGCGTCAAGAAGTCGGCGGGCGTGGTCGCGTTCGAGCTGGCCACCGGCGAGATCCACATCTTCCAGGCGAAGGCCGTGATCTACGCCTCGGGCGGCACCGGCAAGTTCTTCAAGGTGACCTCCAACGCGCACACGCTGACCGGTGACGGCCAGGCCGCCTGCTACCGGCGCGGACTGCCGCTGGAGGACATGGAGTTCTTCCAGTTCCACCCGACGGGCATCTGGCGCATGGGCATCCTCCTCACCGAGGGCGCCCGCGGCGAGGGCGGCATCCTTCGCAACAAGGACGGCGAGCGCTTCATGGAGAAGTACGCGCCCGTCATGAAGGACCTCGCCTCGCGTGACGTCGTCTCGCGCTCCATCTACACGGAGATCCGCGAGGGCCGCGGCTGCGGTCCCGAGGGCGACCACGTCTTCCTGGACCTGACCCACCTGCCGCCGGAGCAGCTGGACGCCAAGCTCCCGGACATCACCGAGTTCGCGCGTACGTACCTCGGCATCGAGCCCTACACGGACCCGATCCCGATCCAGCCGACGGCGCACTACGCGATGGGCGGCATCCCGACGAACGTCCAGGGTGAGGTCCTCGCGGACAACACCACCGTCGTCCCGGGTCTTTACGCCGCCGGTGAGGTCGCCTGCGTCTCGGTGCACGGCGCCAACCGCCTCGGCACCAACTCCCTGCTGGACATCAATGTCTTCGGCAAGCGGGCGGGTATCGCCGCCGCCGAGTACTCCGCGAAGAGCGACTACGTCGAGCTTCCCGAGGACCCGGCCTCGCTGGTCGAGGCGCAGGTCGAGCGGCTGCGCAGCTCGACGGGCAAGGAGCGGGTCGCGGACATCCGCCGCGAGCTGCAGGAGACCATGGACGCGAACGTCATGGTGTTCCGCACCGAGCTGACGATCAAGACCGCGGTCGAGAAGATCGGCGAGCTGCGCGACCGCTACAAGAACGTGTCCATCCAGGACAAGGGCAAGCGCTTCAACACGGACCTCCTGGAGGCCGTCGAGCTGGGCAATCTGCTCGACCTGGCCGAGGTCATGGCCGTCTCGGCACTGGCCCGCAAGGAGTCCCGCGGCGGTCACTACCGCGAGGACTTCCCCAACCGCGACGACGTCAACTTCATGCGCCACACCATGGCGTACCGCGAGGTCGGCGACGACGGCGTCGAGTCCATTCGTCTCGACTACAAGCCGGTCGTCCAGACCCGCTACCAGCCGATGGAGCGTAAGTACTGATGGCTACCCCAACTCTGGACAAGGTCGAGGCGGAGGCTGCCGCCTCCCCGTACATCACGGTCACCTTCCGGATCCGCCGCTTCAACCCCGAGGTCTCCGACGAGGCCCAGTGGCAGGACTTCCAGATCGAGATCGACCCGAAGGAGCGTGTGCTCGACGGCCTCCACAAGATCAAGTGGGACGTCGACGGCTCGCTCACCTTCCGGCGCTCCTGCGCGCACGGCATCTGCGGCTCCGACGCGATGCGGATCAACGGCAAGAACAGGCTCGCCTGCAAGACGCTGATCAAGGACATCAACCCGGAGAAGCCGATCACGGTCGAGGCCATAAAGGGCCTGACGGTCCTCAAGGACCTGGTCGTGGACATGGAGCCGTTCTTCCAGGCGTACCGCGATGTGATGCCCTTCCTGATCACGTCCGGCAACGAGCCGACGCGTGAGCGTCTGCAGTCCGCCGAGGACCGCGAGCGCTTCGACGACACCACCAAGTGCATTCTGTGCGCCGCGTGCACGTCCTCGTGCCCGGTGTTCTGGAACGACGGTCAGTACTTCGGCCCGGCGGCGATCGTCAACGCGCACCGCTTCATCTTCGACTCGCGTGACGAGGCCGGGGAGCAGCGCCTGGAGATCCTCAACGACAAGGATGGCGTGTGGCGTTGCCGTACGACGTTCAACTGCACGGACGCCTGCCCGCGCGGTATCGAGGTCACCAAGGCGATCCAGGAAGTGAAGCGCGCGCTGATCACGCGTCGCTTCTAGCGTTTCCGGCTGACTCTGTACGAGGGCCCCGCTCCCGGGACTTGGGAGGCGGGGCCCTTCGCCGTACCGGCTTCGCTTCACCGACCGGGCGATACCTGGCAGGATCGAGCACGTCTGACATGACACAGCAGGAAAGCGGGGACGAGATCATGAGCGAGCCGAATCCGTACGCGGACGGGGAGTACAAGTGGGGGCCGACGCAGCCTCCGGGGACGCCGGGGTACGGCTACCCCAATCCGGCGCCGGGGTACGGCTATCCGGGCCAGGGCCAGGACTACAGCCAGACCATGCCCGCGGGGGTTCCGGTTCCGATGGGTGCGCCCGCTCCGATGGGCGGTGCGCCGCTGGTGTCGATCGGTGACATCACCGTCATGGGCGACTCGATCGTGACGCCGGCCGGCACGCTGCCGCTGCGGGGATCGGTGTGGAACGCGACCGACATGTCGCGCACCGAGGAGAAGATCCCGACGCACGCCATCGTGCTCGCGATCGTCTTCTTCATCTTCTGTCTGCTGGGTCTGCTCTTCCTGCTGATGAAGGAGAAGACGACCACGGGCTTCATCCAGGTCACGGTGACCAGTGGCGGCAAGCACCACTCGACGATGATTCCGGCCCAAGGTCCTCATACCTTCCAGACGGTGATGGGCCAGATCAACTACGCGCGGTCGCTCAGCAGCATGTAAGGCGTGCTGGGGCCTCGTTCACGCCTCGGCGGCCGGCGGGCGCGACGGAACATGCTCAGCCCAGGCGCGACGCGTAGGCGGCATGCTCGGGCAGAAGGAGGACGCCGAAGCGGCGGTGCAGGGCGAGTACATCGCGTAGGTCGTCCTCATCGAGCTCGTATCCGGCGTGCGATCCGACCTGGAACTCGGCCGTGCAGCACGGCACCTGGCTGCCCAGGACCGTGCCGGTTGCTCCGAAGGCGCCGACCGGGTAGGCGATGCCGTCCGGGCCGTACACCCGGGCGCCGTGCTCGTCGGTCCGGGTGGCGGACAGGTCGACGAAGTGGACGTCGACCTGGCGGCCGAAGTCGTCGACGAGGACGAAGTTGTGGGGGCCGTCGTCCCGGAAGAGCCGGAAGCCCGCGTCCCGCATGGTCCGCCGGTAGCGGTCGGCATCCTCGGAACGTACGGCGATGTCGAGATCGTTGTGTGCCCGGATCTGCTCACCGAGCAGCGCGTCGACGCCCCAGCCGCCGTCCAGCCAGACCTCGATACCGGCCCCGTCGAGGAGGTCCAGGAGGTCGAGCACGTCCTGGCCGCGCAGGTCGGCGCGGCCGCCCAGATGCTCGGCGAGGAAGCCGCGGAGCAGCGCGGTGGTCTCGTCGGGCCGCTCCAGCGAGGGCAGATGACCGGCCCAGTCCAGTTCGATGTGACGGGCGCCGGGGAGCAGTTGCGGCAGCCGGGCGGCGATCCGACGGAAGTCGGCGACGTCGTGCGCACCGCCGACGGCGAGGCAGGGCGCCTCGATCGTTCCGAGGACGGGCTCCGTGGCGGGCGCGGGCGCGGGTGATACCGGCCCTTCGTCGGACGCCTCGGACGCCCTCGCTTGCGCCGCCTCGTCCGCCGCCTCGTCCGCCGCCAGCTGGATCTCGAACGCATGGCGCTGCATCATCCGCACCTTCTCGCGGACCCGCTCGTCGGCCTGCGGGCCCAGCCAGGTGTCCAGGTTGAGTTCGACGGCGGCCGACACGTCACCGACGTCGAGGAACGCATCCTCGCGCGCACCGAAAGCCCGCAGCTCCGGGCTCGGTTCATGGCCCGGCATGCCCGGGCAGAGCAGCGCCAGCGCCGTCACCCTGTCCGGCCTGCGGGCCGCGGCCTCCAGTGCGACGCGCCCGCCGAAGGAGGAGGCGACCAGGGCCACCCGTTGGATGCCGAGCTCGTCCAGCAGCTCCAGTACGTCCTCCGCGTCGCTGTACTCACCCGCGTCCGCCGGCGTCTGCCCATGCCCCCGGAAGTCGCAGCGCACCACTCGGTATCCGGCATCCGCCAGCGCCTGCCACTGCGCGTCCCACATCCGCCGGTCGCACACCGACGAGTGCAGCAGCACCACCGCGGGCCCCTGACCGGCCATGTCGTAAGAGAGCGTCATCCGGCCGAGGTTAGAGCCCGCACGCGAGCCACGCCCCTCGTTTTCCACCCACCCTCCATCCCGCTTGAACATGTTCAAAAGTAGGTCTACAGTCCATGACACCAGCTTTTGAACGCGTTCAAGGGAGGGTGGGGGATGGACCTCACTGTTGTTGCGTATGTCGTCTACCTGCTGATCAGCGTGGCGCTCACCATCTGGGTGGCGCGGACTCTGAGCCGCAACGGGCGCATCTTCATCGCCAGCGTCCTGCAGGGGGACGAGAAGCTGGCCGACGCCGTCAACCACCTGCTGGTGGTCGGCTTCTACCTCGTGAACCTCGGCTTCGTCGCCCTCTACCTCAAGGCGGCGGATTCGGTCGAGGACGCCCGCGGACTCTTCGAGGCCCTCTCGGTCAAGCTCGGCGTCGTGCTCCTCGTCCTCGGCGTCATGCACCTCGGCAATGTCTGGGTCCTCAACAAGATCCGCCGGCGCGGAGTGATGGAGCGCGAGCAGGTGCCGCCGGTCGGGCCGCAGGGCTGGACGAACCAGGCGACCCAGGGCCCGTGGGACGCACCCACCCCCGGTCCCGCCGGAGCGTGAGCGCGATGGGCACCCCGGTCCGGAGACTGACCGTCCTGTACGACGCCCAGTGCTCCCTCTGCGTCCACCTGCGCAGCTGGCTGCTGCGGCAGAAGCAGCTCGTACCGCTGGACCTGGTGCCCGCAGGATCGGTCGAGGCGCGGCGCAGATACCCGCGCCTCGACCACGCCACGACCCTGCGGGAGATCACCGTCATCGGCGACAGGGGCCAGATCTATACCGGGCCCGCCGCCTGGATCGTCTGCCTCTGGGCCCTGGCCGAGTACCGGCCCAAGGCCCACTGGCTCGCCACCCCGGCCGGACTGCCGTTCGTACGGGTGACGATGCTCGCGGCGGCCAGGTACCGCGAGGCGACCGCGGGTGGAGGGGCCATCGGTACGCCCTGCCACGACCAGTGTTCCGTCCCCGGTTAGGCTCGGACACCGTGACAGAAGTAAAGGCCCCCAAGAGCGAGCAGACCCGCACGCTCATCCTCGAGACCGCGCTCCGGCTCTTCCAGGAGCGCGGTTACGACAAGACGACGATGCGGGCCATCGCCAAGGAGGCGGGGGTCTCGGTAGGGAACGCGTACTACTACTTCTCCTCCAAGGAACACCTCGTCCAGGGCTTCTACGACCGGATCGCCGCCGAGCACCAGGAGGCGGTCCGGCCCTTGCTGGACCGGGAGACCGATCTGGAGGCCCGGCTCGCCGGGGTGATGACGGTGTGGCTGGACATCGCGGCGCCGTACCACGAGTTCGCGGCCCAGTTCTTCAAGAACGCGGCCGACCCGGAGAGCCCGCTCAGCCCCTTCTCCCCCGAGTCGGAACACGCCCGCGAGGCTGCCATCGCCGTCCACCGGGAAGTCCTGGCAGGCGCCAAGGCGAAGGTGCCGGAAGAACTGGCCGACGTTCTGCCCGAGTTGATGTGGCTGTCCCAGATGGGACTCGTCCTGTTCTGGGTCTTCGACCGATCAGAGGGCCGTGAGCGCAGCAGGCGCCTGGCCGAACGCGGGGCGCGGCTCACCACGCGCGGTATCGCGCTCGCCCGCTTCCGGGTGCTGCGGCCGCTCGTACGCGATGTGCACGAGCTGTTCACGGACTTCCTGCCGGGGATGGCGGAGACGGTCGCCGCCCGCAAGAAGTAGCCCGGAACCGCGGAATGCGGAATGCGGAATTCGGAATGCCGAATTCCGAATGCGGAACGACGAACACCCCGGCCGCAGCCGGGGTGTTCGTGGATCTGGCGGTCAGCGGCTGACACCCACGTCCGAGAGCACCACATCGTGGACCAGCGAATCGCCGCCGATCATGATGTGCCCGGCCCAGGGTTCATGGACACCCGCCGTCACGGCCAGCAGATACGCCCCGCCGGCCGGCGCGGACAGGATGTACGAGCCGTCGGCCAGCGACTCCACCCGGTCGACCTGGCGGCCGCCCGGCGAGACGAGGGTGAGGATCGCGTCCCCGACCGGCTCGCCCTGCGGCGTACGGACGAATCCGTGGACGACGGACCCTCCGATGCCCGCCGGCACCCCGGAGCGCGGCGCGGGAACAGAGCCGGAGGCGGCAGACCCTGCCGGCTCCGGCACGTCCTCCCGCGGCTCCACCGCCAGATGCGGCAGCCGCTTCTCAAGACCCGCGGGCAGCCACCAGTTGGACTTCCCCAGCAGATGCATAGCCGCCGGCACCAGCGCCGTACGCAGGATGAACGCGTCCAGCGCCACCGCCGCCGCAAGCCCGATGCCCGCCATCGCGCCCTCCATGTCGCCGCTCAGCACAAAGGCGCTGAAGACGCAGATCATGATCAGGGCGGCGCAGTTGATGACCCGGCTGGTCTCGGCGAGGCCGACCCGGACGGCCCGCGCGTTGTCCTTCGTGTGCACCCACTCCTCGTGCATCCGGCTGACCAGGAAGACCTGGTAGTCCATCGAGAGCCCGAAGAGCAGGGACAACATGATGACCGGCAGGAACGCCGTGATCGGGCCCTCCTTGCCGAGGCCCAGTGCCTCCGCTCCCCAGCCCCACTGGAAGATCGCGACCAGTACGCCGAAGGAGGCCGCGGCCGCGATCAGGTTCATCAGGGCGGCGGTCAGCGGGACGACGAGCGAGCGGAACGCGATCAGCAGCAACAGGAAGCCCAGCGCGATGATCGTCCCGACGAAGTACGGCAACCGGTCGCCCGTCACCTCCGCGAAGTCCTTGAAGATCGCGGTCACTCCGCCGACATGGACCTCCTCGCCCGACTGCGGGATGACTTCGCCGCGCAGAATGTCGATCAGCTGGTCCGTCTCCTCGGACTGCGGCGATGTCGTCGGGACGACCTGGATCACCGTGACGCCGGAGTCCGGCGACGAGGGCAGCGCGACGGCCTGGGCGACACCCTCCGTGGCGCGCACTGTGCTCACCAGCGCCTGGACGGCCGCCGGTTCCGCGTCCCGCGCGACCAGTTGCAGCGGCCCGTTGAAGCCGGGCCCGAAGCCCTCGGCGAGCAGGTCGTACGCCTGCCGGGTGGTGGTGTCCTCCTTGTGGTTGCCCTGGTCGGTCGCGCCGAGCCGCAGTGAGAGCACGGGGATCGCCAGCGCGGCCATCACCACGACCGCGACCAGCGCGATCGACTTGGGCCGCTTCTGCACGGTCGCGGACCAGCGGGCGGCGGCGCCGCTCGACTCCGCCGTATCAGGGCCATCGGCGGCAAGCCTGCGGCGCTGGCGACGGCTCAGCACCCGTGGGCCGAGGACGCCGAGGAGCGCGGGCAGCAGGGTGGTCGCGGCCAGCACGCTCAGTACGACCGTCAGCGAGGTGGCGATCACCACGCCGTCGAGGAAACGCATGTTCATCACGAGCATGCCGGCGAGCGCGATGCACACCGTGCCGCCCGCGAACAGCACCGCGCGCCCCGAAGTGTTCAGCGCGGTGACCGCGGCGTCCTCGGGCGCCATGCCCCGCAGAATGCCCTTGCGGTGCCGCGTGACGATGAACAGCGCATAGTCGATGCCGACGCCGAGGCCGATCAACGAGCCGAGCAGCGGCGCCACTTCGGGCACATCCGTCGCATGGCTGAGCAGCATGGTCGACAGCATTCCGGTGCCGACGCCGAAGATGGCCACCACCAGCGGCAGCACCATCGCGAACAGCGAGCCGAAGGCCAGGAACAGGACGACCGCGGCGGCCGCGATGCCGACCAGTTCGGCCGTGCCGGCCGGCGGCTCCTGGATACGGGAGATCGCCTGCCCGCCGAGCTCGACCTGCAGACCCGTCCGCTCCGCGTCCTGCGCGGTGTCGACGACGTCCTGGACCAGCTCCTTCGGCACGGCGTTGGCCTGCTCGGCGAAGGTGACCTGGGCGTAGGCGATCCGCCCGTCCTTGCTGATCTGCGTCGCGCCTGCCTGCGAGTACGGGCTCGCGACCTCGCCGACCCCCTTCATGCCCGCGATCTCCTTGAGCGCGGGCTCCACCCGCTCCCGTACCGCCGTGTCGCGCACGGATCCCTCGGAGACCCGCCACACCACCGTGTCGGTGTCGCCGGAGCGCTCCGGGAACGCCTTGACCATCAAGTCGTACGCATGTGTGGAGTCGGTGTCCGGAAGGCTGAAGCTGTTGGAGTAGTTGGTGCCTGCCGCGCTGCCCGCGGCCCCCAGACCGAACAGCGCCCCCACCCACAGCACCAGGACCACCAGCCGGTGCCGATAGCACCAGCCTGCCAATGCCGCCACGATTCCTGCCCCTTCGTCGATCCGTCTCCCCCGGGCCGGTCTCCAGAATCGGCCGTGGAAACGGTCCGTGGCGTGACGCGGCCATGACTCTCAAGGAACTCCAAGACAGTGACCCGCCCCGCGCACCGGGAACACGCCGATACTGAGGGCATGGACCATGAGGGAGCGACCGTGCTGGTCGTCGAGGACGAGCCGAGCATCGCCGACGTCCTCGCCATCGCACTGCGCTATCACCGCTTTGAGGTGATTACGGCCGGAAGCGTACGGCAGGCACAGCGGCTGGCCGGGCAGACGCGCCCCGATGTGGCGCTCCTCGATGTGATGCTTCCGGACGGCGACGGGCGGGCGCTGGGGCGTGAACTGCGCGCCCTGCACCCCGATATGGCCGTCGTCTTCGTCACCGCGCGCGACGCGCCCGCCGAGATCGTGGGGGCGCTCGGCTTCGGCGACGACTACATCACCAAGCCGTTCAACGTCGACGAGGTGGTGGCCCGCATCAGGGCCGTACTGCGCCGCACCAGGCCCACGGATGTGCTGCCGGTGCGCCCGCCGCTGCGGTACGGGGATCTGGAGCTGGACGACGCGACGTACGCGGCGCGGCGCGCGGGCTGCTCGGTGCAGCTCACGCCCACCGAGTACGCGCTGCTGCGTTTTCTCGTACGCAACGGCGGGCGCATCGTCCCCAAGGAGCAACTGCTGCGCCATGTCTGGCAGTACGAGCACCAGGCCGAGTCGACCGTCGTGGAGACATACATCAGCTATCTGCGGCGCAAGCTGGACCCCTTGGGACCGCCGCTGATCACCACCCGCAGGGGCGTCGGATACGGACTCGCATGAGGTGCAACCACCGCGGCATCCACTCCCTGCGCGGCCGCCTCACCCTGGTGAACGTGGCTCTGCTGGCCCTCGGCATCGTCGCGGCCACCGCGGTCAGCCTGATGGGCATGCGGCACTATCTGCTGGACAACGTCGACTCCGAGCTGCTCGGGTCCCGCAACGCGCTGCAGGGCGCCGGCCTCACCCAGAAGCAGATCGACTCGCTGAGCGCGATCGGGGCGCTGCGCGACAAGTACGACCCCGAGAGGGCGGCGGCGAGGACCCTGCCCCGGGCGGACACGGTCTTCGTCGCCCTCGACGCGAAGGGGCAGCCCATCGCCTTCGCTGGAATCGCGCCCACGGAGAGGCAGCACGAGCTCACATCGGCCGTCGGCGACCCGGCCGTGTTCGCCGGGTCCGCCGAGGCACACGACCTGACGCTCGACGGCGACGCGTACCGCGGCGTCGGGGCGCGCCTCGCCGACGGCACGTTCGTGCTCATGGCGACCTCCACCGAGTCCGTGCACGGGGCCATCAAGAAGGCACTCAAGCTCGATCTCGCGCTGGGCACCGTCCTGTTGACGTTCCTCGCAGTGGGCACCATGCTCGGCACCCGCCATCGGCTGCGGCCGCTGGAGGACATGGTGGAGACGGCCTCCGCGATCGCCGAGGGCGACCTCACGCGACGGGTGCCGGGCAGCCGCGATCCGGTCACCGAGATCGAGCAGCTGCGGATCGCCCTCAACTCGATGCTCCACCAGGTCGAGTCGGCGTTCGAGACGCGCGAGCACAGCGCGGCCCAGCTGCGGCAGTTCGTCGCGGACGCCTCGCACGAGCTGCGTACGCCGCTGTCCGCGATCCGCGGCTATCTGCAGCTGTACGACAAGGGGATGCTGCGCGAGCCCGCCGAGCGGACCAGGGCGCTGGCCCGGATGACCGCCGAGGCCGACCGGATGGGACGGCTCGTCGAGGAGCTGCTGACCCTGGCCCGGCTGGACCAGCAGGCACAACTGCGGCTGTGTCCGGTCGACTTGAGCGCTCTGGTGCGGGACGCGGCGGACGATCTGCGGGCCCAGCAGCCGCAGCGCCCGCTCGACGTACGGGCCGACGGTGCGATGGTCGTGCACGGCGACGAGTCCGGGCTGCGGCAGGTCGTCGGCAATCTGCTGGCCAATGTACGTGCCCACACCCCGGCCGACGCGCCGGTACGTGTGGAGCTGGCGCGCGAGGACGGCGCGGGGCACGGCCCCGGAGCGGTGCGGCTGCGGGTCGCGGACGAGGGGCCGGGCATGGCCCGCGAGGACGCGGACCGCATCTTCGACCGCTTCTTCAGGGCGGCAGGCGGCGGGAGTCAGCCTGCGGGCAGCGGGCTGGGCATGGCGATCGTGCAGGCGGTGGTGGCCTCGCACGGCGGCGCGGTGACGGTCCGGACGGCGCCGGGCAAGGGACTGGCGGTGACGGTGGCGCTCCCGGCGGCGCTCCCGGCGGCTGTGACCTAGGCCCGGACACCACGGTTCGGATCCAGCCGAGGCGTTCAGATCCAGCCGAGCTCCCAGAGCCGCCAGATGCCGGTGCCGTCCGTCAAATACTGCGAGCCGTTGACGTCCTCGCTGCTCAGGACGTAGTCCTTCTTCTGCCACAGCGGCACCAGCGGCACCAGCGGCACAGCCTTCGCGACCTCCCGCTGTACAGCAACGTCTACCAGTCGCTCCTCACCTTCGACCTCGGCTATGCCTGGCGGGAAGCGAGCTGTACGACCGTGATGTCGGAGGTGGCCCCCACGCGCACGGGCGGGCCCCACGCGCCCGCTCCCCGAGTCACGTAGAGCTGGGTGTCGCCGTACCGTTCGAGACCGGCGACGGTGGGGTTGGCGAGGGCGGCGAGGTAGTTGCCGGGCCACAGCTGACCGCCGTGGGTGTGCCCGGAGAGCTGGAGATCCACCCCCTGCGTGACCGCGTCATGGATGACGACGGGCTGGTGCGCGAGCAGGACTGAGGCGCGGGCCCGGTCCCGGTCGCCGAGCGCCTTGCCGAAGTCAGGGCCGTCGCCCTCGCTCTCGCCCGCGACGTCGTTGACGCCGGCGAGGTCGAAACCGGCGATCTCGACGCGCTCGTTCCGGAGCGGGCGGAGCCCGAGCTCGCGGACGTGGTCGACCCACTCCTCGGCGCCGGAGAAGTACTCGTGATTGCCGGTCACGAAGAAGGCGCCGTGCCGCGTCCGCAACTGCGCGAGCGGCTCGGCGGCGGCCCCGAGGTCGGCGACGCTGCCGTCCACGAGATCGCCGACGACGGCGACGAGGTCGGGCGAGGTGGCGTTGATGGTGTCGACGATGCGCTGGGTGTGCGCGCGGCCGAGAATCGGCCCGAGATGAATGTCGCTGACGACGGCGATCCGGAACCCGTGGGCTGCGCGCGGAAGTTTGCCGAGCGGCACGGTGACACGCTTCACCCGGGGCCCACGGAGGACGCCGTAGGTCCCGTACCCAACGGTCCCGAGAGCAACGGCGGCGGCGCTTCCGCCGACGACGCGAGCCACGAACAGCCGCCGGGAGAGGGCTGCGCTGGGGCCCGCGATGTCGGCGCCTGGGTCGGGCGCGGCGTCCGAGGCGGCCGCGGCGGCAGGCCCGACCGGATCCGCGTGCGCGCCGGGGGCGGCAGGCCCGACCGGATCCGCGTGCGCGCCGGGGGCGGCAGGCCCGACCGGATCCGCGTGCGCGTCGGGGGCGGCCGGGTCGGCCGGGGCCTGGGCGGCCGGGTCGACGGGCTCGGCCCGAACCGGGCCCGGGTCGGCCAAGTGCATGTCCCGCGCGGCGGCGGCCGTGTCGGCCGGGTGCGTGTCCAGCACCGATGTGCCCGGCGCCGCGGCGAAGCCCGCGGCGGCCGGGTCGGCGAGCCCGGCCGGGGCCGCGTCAGCCAGGTGCGCGGCCGACGCCGCGGCGGCGACCGTACCGGGGTCCCCGTGCGCCGCGGTGCGCAACGCACCCACGTGCGCGTCCGGTGCGGGCACGTCCGGTGCCGCGGCGAAGCCTGCGGCGGGCTCGGGGGCCTGGGGGGCTTGCCCCCCAGTTTCGGGAAGGGGCGGGTTGGGGGAATTCCCTCCCGTCACCCCGGACGCCCGCCGCTCCAGCACCCGCGGCAGCAGAGGCCGCACCCCCTCCCCCACCACCAGTCCCAGCGTCAGATACAGCAGCAGCGCCAGCCACAGATACCCCGGCCACGCCAGCACCCGCTCCAGCCAGAACGGCGCCCCCGCCCGCCCCGACACCAGCGCCCCCACCGTCAGCAGCGGCAGTACCCACGCCGCCGCCGTGCCCACCCGACGGGCCACCCCGCCGCGCGCCGTCGTGTCGCGGACCAGCCGCCGCCATACGTACCAGTGCACGCCCCCGAGCAGGGCGACAACCACAATCACCACGAGCAGGACAACCACCGGCACGGACCGCTCACCTAATCCCTGTTATCCCTGATATCCCTGATATCCCTGTCAGCCTCGGCGCGCGCGTCGCGCCCGTCGCGCCCCTCGCGGCGCAATGCCCGCACCCCACGCAACCCGATCACTCCGACGACCGTCCCCAGAAGAAAGGACGTGATGGCGAGCAGCAGATGGACCCAGAAGTAGGCCGTCGGGTCACCCGCGTCGTCGAAGGCGAGCCCGCTCCCGTCCTTCCACAGGTTCTTGACGAAAGTGATCCAGATGAACCAGCTCCACACCCCGAAGGCGAGCAGGAACCAGGAGACGGGGCGGCTGAGCTTCATGGACTCAGTATCGCGGCCGTCCTCCGACCGGGGCTTCCGGGGTGGGCTGTCCCGGCGTTACCCCCGGCGGGTCACCGGGCTGATAACCATATTTTCTGCAAAGGCATGTACGTTCTCGTCCGTGTCTGCTTTGAAGAGGACCGCATTGACGGTCACCGCCGCCGCGTTGCTGCCTGCCCTCGCCGTCGCTCCCGCATCGGCGGACACCTACGACGACCTGGCAGACGAGAAACGCCCGAACCCCCCGGCCTCCATGTCCACCGTCGGCGGCGCCCAACTCGGCAAGGCAGGTACCCAGGTCAGCCTCGGCCCCGGCGCGCCCGTCCTGCCCGAGGAGGTGACCGGCCGGTCCTGGATCGTCGCGGACGCGGAGAGCGGCGAGGTGCTGGCCGCGCACAACGCCCACTGGCGGCTGCCCCCGGCGTCGACGCTCAAGATGTTGTTCGCGGACACCGTGCTCCCCCGGCTGCCCAAGACCGAGATCCACAAGGTGACCAACGACGAGCTCGCGGACGTCGGCGACGGCAGCAGCCTGGTCGGGGTCAAGGAGAACCAGACCTACTCCGTGCACGATCTGTGGCTCGGCGTGTTCCTGCGCTCCGGCAACGACGCCGTACATGTGCTGGCCGCGATGAACGGCGGCGTTTCCAAGACCGTCCAGGACATGCAGGAGCACGCCGACGAACTGCAGGCGCTCGACACGCATGTCGTCTCGCCCGACGGTTACGACGCGAACGGCCAGGTCTCCTCCGCGTACGACCTGACCCTCATCGCCCGCAGCGGCATGCAGAAGAAGGACTTCCGCGAGTACTGCTCGACGGCGAGCGCCAAGTTCCCCGGCGAAAAGGTCGAGGGCAAGCAGCGTGGGACGTTCGAGATCCAGAACACCAACCGGCTGCTCACCGGCGCCTACGGCATCACCCCGTACAAGGGCATCGCGGGCGTCAAGAACGGCAACACCACGCACGCGGGCGCGACCTTCACCGGAGTCGCCGAGCGGAACGGCAAAGTGCTGCTCGTCACCGTCATGAACCCGGACCCCGGCGAGAGCCAGGCGGTCTACAAGGAAGCGGGAAGGCTGCTCGACTGGGGCTTCGCGGCGGCCGGGAAGGTCAAGCCGGTCGGCGAGCTGGTCCCGCCGAAGTCCGCCACCGCGTCCCAGGGCGCGGAGCCGGCCAACAACGGCGCTCCGGCGAAGACCGCCGCAGACGCGAAGCGGGGCTCCGGCGGCATCGGCATCGCGCTCGCCGTGATCGGCGGGGTGCTGACGCTGCTGACTGCCGGCGTGTTCCTGGTCAACCGCCGCTGGCCGCTGCGCCGCCGCTAGCGGCGCCGGCCGCCGCTTCTTCAGCGTTCTTGCTCGGCGTCGCCGTCCAGGCGGCGCAGAACAGCATCAGCTTCGCGGTGAAGTTGATCCACAGCAGCAGGGCGATCGGGACGCCGAAGGCTCCGTACATGCTCCTCGCGGCTACGCCCCTGATGTAGCCGCCGAGCAGCAGCTTGAGCAGTTCGAAGCCGACCGCGCCGATCAACGCCGCCACCACCAGGCGGCGGCGCTGCGGTTGCACGCCCGGCAACAGCGTCAGGACGTAGAGCAGCAGCAGGAAGTCGGCCAGTACGGCGATCGCGATCGCCGCGATCTGAAGCAGTACGCCCTCGGCTCCGCCTTCGTCGATGCCGAGCCGGTCGGCGCTCCAGCCGACGGCGGTGGAGCCGAGGGCGGACGCGGCGAGCGAGACGAGCACGGTCACGCCGAGCCCGAGCAGTACGAGCCCGTCCTTGAGCTTGCGCAGGACCGGGTTGCCCTCGCCCTCGTCGTCCAGCTCCCAGACGGCGCGCAGACACTCCCTTATCGAGCCGACCCAGCCGACGCCGGTGATGAGCAGCAGCGCGCCCGCGACGAGCCCGACCGTACCCGCGTTGGCGACCAGGGAGTTGATGTCGAGCTGGTCGGAGATGCCAGGCACCTGCTCGGAAATCTTGTCCTCGAGCTTCTTCAGCTGC
Source organism: Streptomyces sp. V1I1 (assembly GCF_030817355.1). Lineage (NCBI taxonomy): Bacteria > Bacillati > Actinomycetota > Actinomycetes > Kitasatosporales > Streptomycetaceae > Streptomyces > Streptomyces sp. V1I1. The sequence continues at coordinate 3,182,131 of NZ_JAUSZH010000001.1, forward strand.
TCCTTGTCGAGCAGCGCGGCGCCGATCGCCGCGGCCACGGTGATCAGCGGGAAGAGTGCGAGAAAGCTGATGAAGGTGATCGCGGCGGCGAGCCGCGACCAGTGCACCCGGTCGAGCGTCTCGTAGGAACGCCAGGCGTGGGTCCGCATCAGCCGGGCGATGAGCGGGCCGATGACGGGGAGCTTGGTCAGCCATTCCATGTCGTACGCGTACCCTCCGCACCGAATACCAGCGTTCGGGTGCCCCAGAATCGCAGGCAGGCCTTGGCGGTCAGCGGGTCCCGGCCGAGCTCGGACCACGGGACGTGCCGCTCGGGCCACGGGACGTGCCGCGCGGACCACGCCACGTGCCGCGCGGGCCGGACGCGGCCCGTCGGCCACAGTCCGCTCACAGGTCGGCGACCGCCAGTCCGTACATCGCCGCCCACATCAGGCCGATGACGGCGAGCGCCCGGTCGCGCAGCACCACGTCCTCGGGTGCGCCGGCCGTGCCCCGGTCCGCGAAGACCGCGTACCGCAGCACCGCCAGGATGAACGCGATCACCGACAGCTGCCGCCAGGGGAGCAGCGCCTGGGCGGCCACGCCCCCGCTCTCCAGGGCCCACAGACAGTAGGCAAGCACGGCCACGCCGGCCGCGAGCTGCCAGACGAAGCGCAGATACCCGGTCGTGTACTCGCCCAGCAGCGCCCGGGTCTCGCCCTTGCGGTCCTCCATCTGCACGGCTTCGGAGTAGCGCTTTGCCGCCACCATGAACAGCGCGCCGAAGCCGGTGGTGATCAGGAACCAGCGCGACAGCGGGATGCCGAGCGCGACCCCGCCGATCATCGCGCGCATCAGGAACCCGGCGGTGACGACGACGAGATCGACGACGAGGACGTGTTTGAGCCAGACGCAGTAGGCGAGTTGCATCGACAGATACGCGGTGAGCAGTGCGCCGGTCATGGGATTGCACAGGGCCGCCGCCCCGGCGACCGCGGCGACGCCGAGCACCGCTCCCAGGGTGTGCGCGACGGTCACGGGCACCTCGCCGGCGGCGACGGGCCGGTGGCACTTGACGGGGTGGGCCCGGTCGGCATCCGCGTCGAGGGCGTCGTTGATCAGGTAGACGGCCGAGGCGGCCGCCGTGAAGAGGGCGAAGACGATCGACAGTTGGACGGCGGCGTGCCGGGAGCCCAGGTCTCCGGCGGCGGCGGGCGCGGCCACGACCAGGACGTTCTTGATCCACTGGCGTGGCCGGGCGGTCCTGAGCAGCCCGACGGGCAGGGTCACGGCCCGGGGCTGTGCGGGCCGTCCTGACCGGCCGGGGCGTTCCGGCCGCTCGATCAGCGCGGAGCCGCGCTCAGCCATTCCGCCCGCCTCCCGCTGCGGGCGGAGCCAGCGGGCGCGTCATCCAGGCCGCGCCCATGCCCGCGGTCAGACCGCCGAGTACGGCACCGGCCGCGATGTCCGTCGGGTAGTGGACGCCGACGACGAGACGGGACACGCACATCGCGGCCGCCAGCGGCGGTGCCAGCCGGCGGCCGGCCGGGCGCAGCGCGCCGAAGGCCACGGCGGCCGCGGCCGCCGAGGTGGCGTGTGAGCTGGGGAAGGAGTGACGGCTCGCGACGCGGACGAGCGGCTCGCGGTGCGGGAGTCGGGGGCGGGGGCGGCGTACTGCCCGCTTGACGCCCATGCTCGCCAGATGCGCGGCGCCCACGAGTGCAATGGCGCGCAGCCAGGCTCCGCGCCGCTCACGGTCGATCGCCGCGCCGACGAGCCCCCCGGCGAGCCAGAGCGCGCCGTGCTCGCCGCTGAGGGAGAGCGCGCGGGCGGCTGCGGCGATCCGCGGCTGACTGCCGCAGTCACGCATCGCCGCCAACAACCGCCGGTCGGCGGCCGCACAGTCGACGTATCTCATCTGCCACCCCTCTCATGAGCCAGGGGCGACTCTCGTCGGCGACCGGCCGACTTTCACGTCATTCTTTGATGACACTCGTATAATCACCCATTTCGGCGAGTCACCTGAGGTACCGCAAAAAGAGGGCATAGGTGGCTATACGGTCATGGGCGTGGCTGCCGACACCCGCATCACCGACGCACGTGCCAGTGCCAGTGCCAGTGCCGGTTCCGAGTTCGTGTCCGTCACCGGCTGGGGCCGGACGGCTCCGACGACCGCCCGTCTGCTGCGTCCCCGTACCCACGAAGAGGCCGCGGCAGCGGTACGGGAGTGGGGCGCGCGCGGCGGCATCGCGCGCGGGCTGGGGCGGGCGTACGGCGACGCGGCGCAGAACGCGGGCGGAGCCGTACTCGACATGACCGGGCTGGACCGCATCCGCACCATCGACGCCGAAACGGGCGTCGTCGTGTGCGACGCGGGCGTCAGTCTGCACCGGCTGATGGAAGTGCTGCTGCCGCTCGGCTGGTTCGTGCCGGTGACGCCCGGGACCCGCTATGTCACGGTCGGCGGCGCGATCGGCGCGGACATCCACGGCAAGAACCACCATGTGTCGGGTTCGTTCGCCCGCCATGTGCACTCGCTGGAGCTGCTGACTGCGGACGGTACGGTACGTACGGTCCTCCCCGGCACCGACCTGTACGACGCGACGGCGGGCGGCATGGGCCTTACCGGCGTGATCCTCTCGGCGACCGTCCAGCTCCACCGGGTCGAGACCTCCCTGATGTCCGTCGACACCGAACGGGCGGAGGATCTGGACGACTTGATGGCAAGACTCACCGCCACCGACCACCGGTACCGGTACTCCGTCGCCTGGATCGACCTCCTCGCGCGCGGGCGCGCGATGGGGCGCTCGGTCCTGACGAGAGGGGAGCACGCGCCGCTGGCCGCGCTCCCACGGACCGCCCGTCGCGCCCCCTTGTCCTTCCGCCCGGGACAACTGCCGCCCGCCCCCGGATTCGTACCGGAAGGGCTGCTCGGACGCGCCACGGTCGGGCTCTTCAACGAGCTCTGGTACCGCAGGGCACCCCGCTCACGGACCGGTGAGCTGCAGAAGATCTCGGCCTTCTTCCACCCCCTGGACGGCGTCCCTCACTGGAACCGGATCTACGGCCGCGGCGGCTTCGTGCAGTACCAGTTCGTCGTCGGGTACGGGCAGGAGGAGACCCTGCGCCGAATCGTGCGGCGCATCTCACGGCGCGGCTGCCCGTCGTTCCTTGCGGTGCTGAAGCGCTTCGGCGAGAGCGATCCCGGGTGGCTGTCCTTCCCGATGCCCGGCTGGACGCTCGCCCTCGACATCGCGGCCGGGCTGAGCGGGCTCGGCGCCTTCCTCGACGAGCTGGACGAGGAGGTCGCAGAGGCGGGCGGCCGGGTCTATCTGGCGAAGGACTCCAGGCTGCGCCCGGAACTGCTCGCAAAGATGTATCCGCGGCTGCCCGAATTCCGTTCCGTGCGGGCCGGTCTCGACCCCGGCGGAGTCTTCACCTCCGACCTCTCGCGCCGACTGACTCTCTAGCCGTCCGACTCTCCAACCGTCTGACTTTGCCACTACTGACCTTCCAGGAGAACCAACCGATGAAGGACGCCTTCGGCAGCCCTCAGTCCCTGCTCGTCCTCGGCGGCACGTCGGAGATCGGCCTGGCCACCGCCCGCCGGCTCATCGCCCGCCGCACCCGCACGGTCTGGCTGGCCGGCCGTCCCTCCCCCGGCCTCGACGACGCGGCCGCCGAGCTCCGCAGGCTCGGGGCCGACGTCCGCACCGTCGCCTTCGACGCCCTGGACTGTGCCGCGCACGAGGATGTGCTGAGCAAGGTCTTCACGGAGGGCGACATCGACATGGTGCTGCTTGCCTTCGGCGTCCTCGGCGACCAGGCGAACGACGAGGCCGATCCGCCGGCCGCGGTCCGGGTCGCACAGACCAACTACACGGGCGCGGTCTCGGCCGGTCTGGTGTGCGCCGGCGCACTGCAGAGCCAGGGGCACGGCTCGCTGGTGGTGCTCTCCTCGGTCGCCGGCGAGCGCGCCCGCCGCGCCAACTTCATCTACGGCTCCAGCAAGGCGGGCCTGGATGCCTTCGCCCAGGGTCTTGGCGACGCGCTGTACGGGACTGGCGTGCACGTGATGGTCGTACGCCCCGGATTCGTCGTTACGAAAATGACGGCGGGGCTGGCTCAGGCACCACTCGCCACCACCCCCGAAGCGGTCGCCGCGGCCGTCGAACTGGGGCTGCGGCGCAGTTCCGAGACGGTGTGGGTGCCGGGGGCACTGCGCGTGGTGATGTCGGCGCTGCGGCATGTGCCGCGCCCGCTGTTCCGCAGACTGCCGCTCTGACGGACCCGGGGGTCAGAGGGTCGTGGCGGGCTCGTCGACCGGGGATCCCTGGGCGGGAACGGCCGCGACGTCGCCGCCGAAGGCGTACTCATGGAGCTTGCGCCACACGCCGTCCGCGCCCTGCTCGTACAGCGCGAAGGAGGCACAGGTCCAGGCCGCCTCGTACTCGGACAGCTCTTCGTACGCCCGGTCCATCGCCTCCTCGGCGATGCCGTGCGCCACGGTCACGTGCGGGTGGTACGGGAACTGCAGCTCACGCACGAGCGGCCCGGACGCGTCCCGCACCCGCTTCTGCAGCCAGGAGCAGGCCGCCGCGCCCTCGACGACCTGGACGAAGACGACGGGCGAGAGCGGGCGGAATGTCCCGGTGCCGAAGAGCCGCATCGGGAACGGTCGGCCGGCCGCCGCGACCGCGGCGAGATGCGCCTCGATCGCGGGCAGGGCCTCGGCGTCGACCTCGGTGGGCGGGAGAAGGGTGACGTGTGTGGGGATTCCGTGCGCGGCGGGATCCCCGAAGCCCGCGCGCCGCTCCTGGAGCAGGCTGCCATAGGGCTCCGGGACCGCGATCGAAACGCCGAGCGTTACGGTCCCCACGTCGTTCTCCTCAGTCGTCGGTAGTTAGGTGTGCAGCCGCCAGTGTGGCTGCTGCACCGTATGTGTGGCCAGAGTCCTTGGACACAGTGATGATTCAGTGCCGGTTCAGTACGGACTCACTACGGACTCAGTGCTTGGCCGGCAGGAACCCCACCTTGTCGTATGCGGCGGCCAGCGTCTCGGCTGCGACCGCCCGGGCCTTCTCCGCGCCCTTGGCCAGAATCGAGTCCAGCGTCTCGGGATCGTCCAGATATTCCTGCGTGCGGGTGCGGAAGGGAGTGACGAATTCCACCATGATTTCGGCCAGGTCGGTCTTCAGCGCGCCGTACATCTTGCCCTCGTACTCCGCCTCCAGCTCGGCGATGGTCTTGCCGGTGAGGGTGGAGTGGATGGTGAGCAGGTTGGAGACACCGGGCTTCTCGACGGGGTCGAAGCGGATCACGGTGTCGGTGTCGGTGACCGCGCTCTTGACCTTCTTGGCGGTCGCCTTGGGCTCGTCGAGCAGATTGATCAGGCCCTTCGGCGTGGACGCCGACTTGCTCATCTTGATCGACGGGTCCTGGAGGTCGTAGATCTTCGCGACCTCCTTGACGATGTGCGGCGCCGGGACGGTGAAGGTGTCGCCGAAGCGGGTGTTGAAGCGCTCGGCGAGATCACGGGTGAGCTCGATGTGCTGGCGCTGGTCCTCGCCGACCGGGACGGCGTTGGCCTGGTAGAGCAGGATGTCCGCGACCTGCAGGATCGGATACGTGAAGAGCCCGACGGTGGCGCGGTCGGCGCCCTGCTTGGCGGACTTGTCCTTGAACTGCGTCATCCGGGAGGCCTCGCCGAAGCCGGTGAGGCAGTTCATGATCCAGCCGAGCTGGGCGTGCTCGGGGACGTGGCTCTGGATGAAGAGAGTGCAGCGCTCGGGGTCGAGACCGGCGGCGAGCAGCTGGGCGGCGGCGAGCCGGGTGTTGGCGCGCAGCTCGGCCGGATCCTGCGGCACGGTGATCGCGTGCAGATCCACGACCATGTAGAACGCGTCGTGGGTGTCTTGCAGCGCCACGTACTGGCGGATCGCGCCGAGGTAGTTCCCGAGGTGGAACGAGCCTGCGGTGGGCTGGATACCGGAGAGCGCGCGGGGTCGGTCTGAGGCCATGTTCATCATTCTCTCAGGTGTGGAACCGATCCCCGGCCGCCGGTGTATGAAAGGTGTGAGGGCGCGGGAGGCGACCCTGGACGCGGGTCCGGAGGGGGGCCGCATCGTCGAGGACGAAGCTGCGGTGATCGCGCGGGTGCGCGCCGGAGAGCCGGAGGCGTACGCGGAGCTGGTGCGCGCCCACACGCATGTCGCGCTGCGGGCGGCCGTGGCCTTCGGTGCCGGTGCGGACGCGGAGGACGTGGTGCAGAGCGCCTTCCTCAAGGCGTACCAGGCGCTGGGGCGGTTCCGGGACGGCGCCGCGTTCCGTCCGTGGCTGCTTCGGATCGTGGTCAATGAGACGAGGAACACAGTGCGCTCGGCGGTGCGGCTGCGGGCGCTCGCCGGACGGGAGGCACTGCTGATCGGCTCCGAGCCGCTGATACCGGAGTCGGCGGACCCGGCAGTGGCGGCCCTGGCGGAGGAGCGGCGGACGGTGCTGCTGGCGGCGCTGGAGGAGCTGAGCGAGGAGCAGCGGCAGGTCGTCACCTACCGCTATCTGCTGGAGATGGACGAGGCGGAGACGGCCGAGGCGCTGGGCTGGCCACGCGGCACGGTGAAGTCCCGGCTGAACCGCGCGCTGGCGAAGCTGGGGCAGCTCATTCCTGGGAAGGGAGGTGAGGAGCATGAGTGACGAGGAGCCGCACGAGGCCTTGGGTGAGGAGCCGCACGAGGCCCTGGGCGAGGAGCCGCACGAGGCCTTGCGCCAGGAGCTGCGCGGGCTGGGGCGCGGGATCAGGATTCCGGACGTCGACGGCGAGACGATGGCCGAGCGGGTGCTGGCCCAGCTCCTCGCCGAGGCGGTGCCCCCGCCTGCCGAGCCAGGGCGGGCCGAGCGGTTCAGGCTCTGGACGCGCCGGAGGTGGCGCGCGCTGACGGTCGTCCTGTCCGGGGTGCTGGTCGTGCTGGTGCTCACGCCTCCGGTGCGGGCAACGGTCGCCGACTGGTTCGGATTCGGCGGGGTCGAGGTGCGGTACGACCCCACGATGCCGCCGCGGCAGGGGACCCAGCCGCCGTGGTGCCACGGGCCGGTGCCGCTGGCCGAGGCGGAGCGGCGCGCGGGATTCCGGGCGCGGCTGCCGGGCGGGCTGGGCGACCCGGACGCGGTCTCGGTGACCGAAGGACCCGCGGGCCGGTCGGTGCTGAGCCTGTGCTGGAGCGAGCGGGGGCGGACGATCCGGCTGGACCAGTTCCCGGCGAAGCTGGACCTCGGCTTCGCCAAGCAGGCGCGGATCATGCCGGAGTGGGTGACGCTGAGCGGCGGGATGGGGCTGTGGTTCGCCGAGCCGCATCTGCTGCGGTTCGGCATGACTGACGCCCGTGGCGAGGTGTGGACGCAGGCCGAGCGGTCGGCGGGCCCGACGCTGCTGTGGACGGAGGCGGACGAGCGGACGACCTGGCGGCTGGAGGGAGTGCCTCAGTTGCTGCGCGCCAAGGAGATCGCGGAATCGACGCGCTGAAATTGGCAGCGGGCGGGGTGGAACCTGAAGCGGGCGGGCGGTGTACCAGAGGTGACGCGGTGCGGAGGGGCCGTACCGGACGTCGGCTGGGGGAAGTATGCGACTGCTGGTACGACTTGCCGCACTGGTGACGGTGCTCGCGCTGACGTGGGTCCTCGCCCCGGGCGCGGTGGCCGGAGGGCCGACCAGTGTGCTGATCACCTCTCCGGAGAGCAGCGAGACCGCGTCTCTCTACTACTCCGACACGGACTACACAGCCCTGCTGAACCTGCTGGGCGACGGTCCGACCAAGGGACAGACGGACCGGCCGCCGTCGCTGGACATGGCGGTGGACGCCCGGCAGATCAATGTGACCTGGATGGTTCATGACGTTCAGCCCTGGCGCGTGGACCGGGTGTATCCGCGCGACCGGGCGGGCGCCGTCTGGATACATACGGCGCGGGAAATGGAGTCGCAGAGGGGCTACTGGCACCAGGCGCGGCAGCCCGCGGGGCTGAGCGGGCTCTTCAAGAAACTGGGCCTGATGGGCAAGAAGTCCGGCGGGGCCGGGGTGGCTGAGTACCCGCCCGCCTGGGACGACGGGCAGGCTCAGGACCAGGGGCAGAGCCAGCAGGAGGCTGAGCCCGCGACAGCACCTGCCGCCGCGCCTGCCTCCGACGGCACCACCACCGGCTGGTGGTGGGCGATACCGGGGCTGGCGGCCGGGGCGGCGCTGACCCTGGTGCTGCGGCCGCTGGCCTCACGGCTGCCGCGCCCGCCGTTCGGGCGGGGCGGCACACCGGAGCCGGGACCACGCCAGCAGCTGCTGGACGGCTAGTCGGAAGGGCCCGTTTCACGCGAACCGGCTGTCGGCCGGGCCCGGTCAGCCATCGCGGTACCGGTCACCGATCACCGACCACCGGCCACCGGCCACCGGCCAGCCGTCGCGGTCACCGCACTAGGCAGTCAGCCCGGGCGCGGGGTACTCGGCCATCAGAGCCGCGACCTCGGCGCGAATCGTGGCCAGCGCGTCCTCGTCGCCCGCGCCGGCCGCCCTCACGCCCCGGTCGATCCAGTCGGCGACGGCGGCCATGTGCTCCGTACCCAGACCGCGGGAGGTGAGGGAGGGGGTGCCGATGCGGACGCCCGAGGGGTCGAAGGGCTTCCTCGGGTCGTAGGGGACGGTGTTGTAGTTGACGACGATCCCGGCCCGGTCGAGAGCCTTCGCCGCCACCTTGCCGGGCACGTCCTTGGGGGTGAGGTCCATAAGGATCAGGTGGTTGTCGGTACCGCCGGAGACAAGGTCGAAGCCGCGGGCGAGGAGCTCGTCGGCGAGCGCCTTGGCGTTGGCGACGACCGACTGGGCGTAGGTGCGGAAGGAGGGCTGGGACGCCTCGTGCAGGGCGACCGCGATGGCGGCCGTGGTCTGGTTGTGCGGGCCGCCCTGGAGGCCGGGGAACACCGCCTTGTCGATGGCCTTGGCGTGCTCCTCGCGGGACATCAGCATCGCGCCGCGCGGCCCGCGCAGGGTCTTGTGGGTGGTCGTGGAGATCACGTCCGCGTGCGGCACCGGCGAGGGGTGCGCGCCGCCCGCGATCAGGCCGGCGATGTGCGCGACATCGGCGACCAGGACGGCGCCGGACTCGCGGGCGATCTCCGCGAAGGCCGCGAAGTCGATGGTGCGGGGCAGGGCGGTGCCGCCGCAGAAGATGATCTTCGGCCGCTCCTTGATGGCGAGTTCGCGCACCTCGTCGAAGTCGATGAGGCCGGTGTCCTGGCGTACGCCGTACTGCACGCCGCGGAACCACTTGCCGGTGGCGGAGACGCCCCAGCCGTGGGTGAGGTGACCTCCCATCGGCAGGGCCATGCCCATCACGGTGTCGCCGGGCTCGGCGAAGGCGAGATAGACGGCGAGGTTGGCCGGGGAGCCGGAGTAGGGCTGGACATTGGCGTGCTCGACGCCGAAGAGGGCCTTGGCGCGGGCGATGGCGAGCCGCTCGACCTGGTCGATGTTCTGCTGGCCCTCGTAGTAGCGGCGGCCGGCGTAGCCCTCGCTGTACTTGTTCTGCAGCACGGTGCCGGAGGCTTCCAGGACGGCCCTGGAGACGTAGTTCTCACTGGGAATCAGCCGGAGGGTGTCGGCCTGAAGCTGTTCCTCGGCGCCGATGAGGGCCGCCAGTTCGGGGTCGGTGGCGGAGAGTGCGGGGTGCTGCAGGGGAAGAGTCATGGTGTCCTCCGGGGCGATCCGTTGCTCGGTCGTTGTCCCGGGGTACGGCTCGGAATCCCTCGCCGGAGGCGAGGGGCGCGGGCCGCACCACACGGGACGTGTCCCGGGGTGCAGCTCGGGGCTCCTCCCGCCGAAGGCAGGGGGCGAGCGGCACCACACAGGACGGGTCCCGTGGTGCCCAGGCGGGCGGCACCTCGTGTGATCTTCCGCGCGCGGTTCCCTCGGGGTCACTTCCCCGTACGCCAGTCGCCGTGCGTAGTGTCCAGCCTAGCGGCCAAGCCCCACAGCAAGGTTTCTTCGTCCACCATACGAGCGACGATAGAAACAGGGGCACGACCCCGCCCCAGCCGGATGTCTTGTCTCTACTCGAACGGAGATCCCGTGTCTGCATCGGAGAGTGCCATTGCCTCCGCGGAGGCGCACAGCGCGCACAACTACCACCCGCTCCCCGTCGTGGTCGCCTCGGCCGACGGCGCGTGGATGACCGATGTCGAGGGGCGTCGCTACCTCGACATGCTTGCCGGGTACTCGGCGCTCAATTTCGGCCACGGAAACCGCCGGCTGATCGACGCCGCCAAGGCGCAGCTGGAGAGAGTCACGCTCACCTCCCGCGCCTTCTACCACGACCGGTTCGCCGACTTCTGTACACAGCTCGCCGAGTTGTGCGGCATGGAGATGGTGCTGCCGATGAACACCGGGGCGGAGGCGGTGGAGACCGCCGTGAAGACCGCCCGGAAATGGGGTTACCGGGTCAAGGGCGTCCCGGACAACATGGCGAAGATCGTCGTCGCGGCCAACAACTTCCACGGCCGTACGACGACGGTGATCAGCTTCTCCACGGACCAGGAGGCGCGGGCGGACTTCGGTCCGTACACCCCGGGCTTCGAGATCGTTCCGTACGGGGACCTGACGGCAATGGACGCCGCGCTCACCGAGAACACCGTGGCCGTGCTGCTGGAGCCGATCCAGGGCGAGGCCGGGGTGCTGGTGCCGCCGGCCGGGTATCTCGCGGGCGTACGGCAGCTGACCCGCGAGCGGAACGTCCTCTTCATCGCGGACGAGATCCAGTCGGGCCTCGGGCGGACCGGCAAGACCTTCGCCTGCGAGCACGAGGGCGTCGTACCGGACATGTATGTGCTGGGCAAGGCGCTGGGCGGCGGCGTCGTTCCGGTGTCGGCGGTCGTCTCCTCCAACGAGGTGCTCGGCGTCTACCGTCCCGGTGAGCACGGCTCGACGTTCGGTGGCAATCCGCTCGCCTGCGCGGTCGCCCTGGAGGTGATCGCGATGCTGCGCACCGGCGAGTTCCAGCAGCGCGCCACCGAGCTGGGTGAGCACCTCCACCACGAGCTGGGCCTGCTGACCGGCGGCGGCGCGGTGGAGGCGGTACGCGGCCGCGGGCTGTGGGCAGGCGTCGACATTGTGCCGAGCCACGGCACCGGCCGGGAAATCTCGGAGAAGCTGATGGACCGCGGGGTCCTGGTCAAGGACACCCACGGTTCCACGATCCGGATCGCCCCGCCGCTGGTGATCAGCAAGGAGGACCTGGACTGGGGCCTGGACCAGCTGAGGGCCGTCCTGGGCGCGTAGGTCCCGCCTGGGATCAGAGGATGACGTGGGGCAGGAAGCGGGCGTACTCGTCCGTGACCAGCCCCGCCGATTCCCTGATGCCGAGCCCCGCCGCCTCGCCCTCGACGACCCATGCGCCGAGTACCACGCGGTTGCCCTCGAAGTCGGGCAGCGGGGCCAACTCCTGGTAGCAGCACGGCTCTTCACGCAGTACGGGACCGGCGCCCGGCTCGTGGATCGTGACGCCCGCGCCCTCGCGGCCGAGCAGGGGCTTGGCGACATAGCCCCGCTCGGCGGCGAGTTCGCGCGGGCCGTCGAGATAAGCGGGCAGCAGATTCGGGTGGCCCGGGTTCAGCTCCCAGAGAATCGCCAGCAGCGCCTTGTTGGAGAGCAGCATCTTCCAGGCGGGCTCGATCCAGCAGGTGGTGCCGGTGCCGCCGCCGTTGTCCAGGGTGTCGAGGACGTGCGGCCCGAAGCGGTCGGAGACCAGCCACTCCCACGGATAGAGCTTGAAGCAGCTGCGTATGAACCGCAGCCGGTCGTCCACGAAGCGTCCGGAAAGCCGGTCCCAGCCGATGCGTTCGACGGAGAGCGCCTCGGTGGCGATACCCGCCTGCTGGGCCGTCTCGCGCAGATACGCGACGGTCATCAGGTCCTCGCCCAGCTCGTCCCCGTCGGAGTGGACGAAGTGCAGCGGCCCCGGCGGCAGCAGCGGAGCCTGCCGCTTCCAGCCGTCGACGAGGCGTTCGTGGAGGGAGTTCCACTGGTCCGCGCCGGGGAAGCGGTCCTCCATCCAGAACCACTGCGGGCTGGCGGCCTCGACCAGGGAGGTTGGGGTGTCGGCGTTGTACTCCAGCATTTTGGCCGGGCCGGTGCCGTCGTAGCGGAGGTCGAACCGCCCGTAGAGGGAAGGGAGTTCGTCCCTCCGCCGCCAGGACTCGGCGACCCGCCTGGCCAGCCGCCGGTCGGTGATGCCGAGGTCGGCGAAGCGGTTGTGCTCGACAATGTGCGCGGCCGCGGCCAGGCACATGGCGTGCAGTTCCTCGACGACCTCTTCCAGCGCCTCGACCTCGGGCAGGGAGAACTCGTAGTACGCGCTCTCGTCCCAGTACGGGCGCAGCGAGCCGTCCGGGTAGCGGGTCAGCGGGTAGATGAGGCCCTGTTCTTCGACGATCTGCTGCCAGCCCGGGCGGGGCTCGATGACGTGACGCTTCATGCTGTGTGGGCCCCGTACTCAGCCGCCGCCGGAGCTGGAGCCGCCGAAGCCGCCGCTGTCGACGGCGGTCCTGTCGAAGCTGCCGCCATCGACCCGGCCGCCGCTGACCCTGCCGCCGTAGTAGTACCTACCGCCGCTGCCGGACCCGGAGCCGGAACCGTCGCCGTCGCCGTCGCACTCGTAGTCCGGCAGCACTTCGTAGGTCACCGGGTCGACACACCGCTCGTCCGGCTCCGAGCCGCATGCCGTGAGCGTCGCGGCGAGCACCCCCATACCGCCGAGCACAACCGTGCTCGACCTCAGCCTGCGTCGCACCATCAGCCGGTCGCCCCGTTCGAATCAAGCCAGTAGATCGCCGGACAGACTAGAGGGCCGCCTCGCGCGGTGGTTAGGCCGGTCCGCCAACCCTCCTCATCTACAGTCGCTTTGTGCTCTTTGGGATGATCTGTGCTCTCGGCTCCGCGGTCTGCTACGGCACGGCCTCCGTCCTCCAGGCCGTCGCCGCCCGCGCCACGCAGCCGGGCACCGGCTCCGGCGTCGACCCGGCGCTGCTGCTGCGCGCGCTGCGTCAGTGGCGTTATGTGGCCGGACTCGCCCTGGACGGCCTCGGTTTCGCCCTCCAGATCGTCGCCCTGCGCTCCATCCCCATCTACGCGGTCGGCGCGGCGCTCGCCGCCAGCCTCGCGGTGACCGCCGTGGTCGCCTCGCGCCTGCTCTCTGTCCGCCTGAGCGGGACGGAGTGGGGCGCGGTGGCCGTGGTCTGCGCGGGGCTCGCAATGCTGGGGCTCGCCTCGGGCGCGGAGGGCGACCGACCCGGATCCACCGCCCTGCGCTGGGCCATGCTCGGCGTCGCGCTCGCCGTCCTGCTCGTCGGCGCGGCCGCGGGCCGCCTTCCCGACAAACCGCGCGCCCTGGTGCTCGGCCTCGGCGCGGGCTTCGGCTTCGGCGTGGTCGAGGTCGCGGTCCGGCTGATCGACTCGGTCGCGCTGCCCGAAGTGCTGGCCAATCCGGCGCTGTATGCGCTGCTGCTCGGCGGCGGTGCGGCGTTCCTACTGCTCACCTCCGCCCTGCAGCGCGGCTCGGTGACGACGGCCACGGCGGGCCTGGTGCTCGGCGAGACGATCGGCCCGGCGGTGGTGGGCGTGGTGTGGCTGGGCGACCAGACCCGCGAGGGCCTGGCGTGGCTGGCCGTGACGGGCTTCGTGGTGGCAGTGGCCGGGGCGCTGGCACTGGCCCGGTTCGGCGAGCCGCCCGCGGCTTCGGAGGCGCCTGAGGCTGCGGCCCCCTGAAAATACAAGCCCGTCCGGCGATTGAGGACATGCGGCCGAAGGTCGCATACGGGGGTCTGGGGGCTTGCCCCCAGTTCGGGAAGGGGCGTGGTGGGGAAACCGCCCCCGGGCAAGCCGCCGCAGGCTCACGGCAGCGCCCGGCACAGCGCGTCCAGCGCCCCCACCCAGCCGCTGTCCGCCGGCGTTGCGTACCCCACCACCAGCGCGTCCCTCCCGCGCGGCGCGTCCTTGTGCCGGTACCGCGAGACCCCCTCCACCGCCAGGCCCTGCCACGCCGCCGCCTGGATCACGGACTGCTCGGTGCCGGGCGGGAGTTCGAGCACCGCGTGCAGCCCCGCCGCGATCCCGCTGACCCGGATGTCCGGCGCGCGCTCCGCCAGCGCCCGCACCAACTGGTCGCGCCGTCTGCGGTAGCGCAGCCGCATCCCCCGTACATGCCGGTCGTACTCGCCGGACGCGATGAACTCCGCGAGTGTCAGCTGGTCCAGCGCGCTCGACACCCAGTCGACGGTGCCCTTCGCCTCGAGCGCCTGGCCCACGAGGTCCTCCGGCAGCACCATCCAGCCGAGCCGCAGCCCCGGTGCCAGCGACTTGCTCGCCGTGCCCAGATAGACCACCCGGTCGGGGTCGAGGCCCTGGAGCGCGCCCACCGGCTGGCGGTCGTAGCGGAACTCCCCGTCGTAGTCGTCCTCCAGGATCAGCCCGCCCGTCCCGCGGGCCCAGTCGACGGCGGCCGCGCGCCGGTCGGGATGCAGCGCAGCTCCCATCGGGAACTGGTGCGCGGGCGTCAGCAGCACCGCGCCCGCACCGCGCATGGCCACCAACTCATCTGTCCGCGAGCCCAGTTCGTCGAAGGGCAGGGCCGGGGTCCGCATCCCCGCCTCGGTCAGCAGGTTCCAGTGCACATCGAGCCCGTACGACTCGACGGCCACCTCGCGCACCCGCCGCCGCCTCAGCATCTTCCCCAGCAGCATCAGCCCGTGCACAAAGCCGGAACAGATCACGATCCGCTGGGGGTCCGCGTAGACGCCTCGCGCCCGCGCCAGATAGTCGGCCAGTACGGTACGCAGCTCGATGCGCCCGCGCGGATCGCCGTATCCGAAGGCCTCGTGCGGCGCGGCGGTCAGCGCCCGGCGGGCCGCCTTCAGCCACTGTGCACGCGGGAAGGACGCGAGGTCGGGGCTACCTGCCATCAGGCTGTACTGCGGGCCGCGGCGGGCCGGGCGGGCTCTGACCGCACCCGCCGCCGCTTTCCGCGGCTCGGCCCGCCGGGCGACCCGCGTCCCCGAGCCCTGCTGCGCGGTGAGCCATCCCTCGGCGACGAGTTCGGCGTACGCGTCGGCAACGGTATTGCGGGCGATCCCCAGGTCGGCGGCGAGCGAACGCGAGGACGGCAGCCGCGTCCCGGGGGCCAGCCGCCCGCTGCGCGCGGCCTCCCGCAGGGCGTCCATCAGGCCCGTACGCAGGCCGGAACCGCGCAGTTCGAGATGGAGGTCAGCGCCGAAAGTGGCCCAGTGATCCGTCATGAGAATGGACCATACTCGTGCGCCACCACGCGCGTACGGTCGTAGCCATGACGACGAACGAGACGCCGCCCGAGACGCCGAACGAGAACACGTCCTACGCCCCCGAGCACACCCCCCGCCTCCCCTGGGCGAAGTTCGCTCCCGAGGTCTACAAGGCCATGGTCAAGCTGGACGCGGTCGCCCGGCAGGGCCTCGACCCGGTCCTCCTCGAACTGGTCAAGATCCGCGCCTCACAGATCAACCGCTGCGCCTTCTGCCTCGACATGCACACCAAGGACGCCCTCGCGGCGGGCGAGTCGGTGGAGCGGATCATCCAGCTCAGCGCATGGGAGGAGTCGCAGCACTTCTACACCGCGAAGGAACTCGCGGCGATCGAACTGACGGAGGCCGTCACCGTCCTCACCGACGGCTTTGTGCCGGACGAGGTGTACGAGAGGGCCGCCAAGCACTTCGACGAGGCGGAGCTCGCCCAGCTGATCTCGGCGATCACGGTCATCAACGCCTGGAACCGTTTCGGCGTGAGCACCCGCATGGTCCCCGGCCACTACACGCCCGGCCAGTTCAAGCACTGACGGGATATCAGTGATGACCGCCGAAACCTTCCGCTCCCTCCACCACGACCGCGCCCCCGGCGACCCCCTCGTCCTCCCGGGCCCGTGGGACGCCGCCAGTGCCCGCGCCTTCGCGGACGCCGGCTTCCCTGCCCTCGCGAGCCCCAGCGCCGGGGTCGCGTCCGCTCTCGGGTACGAGGACGGACAGTCGCCCGCCGACGAGATGTTCGCGGCCGTCGCCCGTATCGCCCGCTCGGTAGACGTGCCGGTCTCCGCGGACGTCGAGGCGGGCTACGGCCTGCCACCGAAAGAGCTGGTCGCCCGGATCCTCGACACCGGAGCCGTCGGCTGCAACCTGGAGGACTCCGACTCCGCGACCAAGGCACTCAAGGACCCCCAACGGCACGCCGACTGGCTGGCCGAGGTCCGCGCGGAGGCGGGCGACCGGCTGTTCATCAATGCCCGGGTCGACTCGTTCCTGCGCGGAGTGACCGACCCGGCGGAGGCGATCGCCCGGGCACGGCTGTACGTCGCGGCCGGCGCGGACTGCGTCTACCCGTTCGCCGTACCGCCGGAGCAACTCCCGTTGCTGCGCGAGGAGATCGAGGGCCCGATCAACGTCGCACCGCTCCCGGGCAGCCCGCCCG
This sequence comes from Streptomyces sp. V1I1, assembly GCF_030817355.1. Taxonomy (NCBI): domain Bacteria; kingdom Bacillati; phylum Actinomycetota; class Actinomycetes; order Kitasatosporales; family Streptomycetaceae; genus Streptomyces; species Streptomyces sp. V1I1. The sequence continues at coordinate 3,198,630 of NZ_JAUSZH010000001.1, forward strand.
TCGCCGAACTGGGCCGCCTGGGCGCGACCCGGATCACCTTCGGTCCCGGCCTGCACCAAAAGGCGATGGCGGCGGTACGGAAGATCGCCGAGGAGCTACGGGGCTGACCGCGTCCTGGCCGCGTGCGGAGGCTGCCGCCCTGGGCCCCCGGCTAGGTGTGTTTTAGAAGTCGGTGACCTGGCTGGTTGGCCGCCCGGGGAAGGTGCGGGCGGCCACCCGGATGGTGAGGTCGTGGGCGATGTCGTTGATGCTGGTCGCCGTGTCCACGACGAGATCCACGATCATCGCGCTCCCTCCCCCCATGCCACTACGACGCGTCCGCCGTCGGGACGCCGTGCCTCCCACCATGCCGGACGGCCGGGGACGGCCCGGGCCACGGGTTGCGACCGCTCCGCGTGCGCGCGAACGCGCCGCCCGGTAGCGTCGAAAACGCGCGTTCCGCCCAAACCGCTGGGGCCTGGGCCGGCAGGGCCGCCGCCGATGTCGGCAGGAACGAGATCACATGCCACAGCACAGCATCCACGCGATGACTGCCGCGGCCGCTCTGGTCTGCCTGGCAGCAATCGCCCCCACACCTAGCAGCGCCGCGTCACCACCCGCCCAGTCCGCGGGGCCCAGCGCGGCAGCCCCGTCCCGGTTCGTGCCCGGCCCCTGTCCGAAGCCGCCCAAGCCCATCGCCGCGCTGAGCGGCGCACGGTGCGGCTTCCTCGAGGTCCCCGAGAACCGCTCCCGCTCCGGCGGCCGGACCATCAAGCTGGCCGTGGCGATCATTCCGGCTGTCACCCCGGCGAAGCCCGCACAGGACCCTGTGGTGTTCATGGCGGGCGGCCCCGGTGCCGACGCGATCGACGACATCCCGTTCCTCATCGACTCCGGCCTGAACAAGGACCGCGAGCTGATCATCATGGCCCAGCGCGGAAACCTCTACTCGCAGCCGAACCTCGCCTGCCCGGAGGTCGACCGGTTCAACGCGCAGGCCGTGGGCCTGCGCTATGACGCAGAGCCGACGGAACAGCTCCTGCTGAAGGCGGTGAAGGAGTGCCGGGACCGCTTGGCGGCCGACGGCATCGACCTGAGCGCCTACAACACCACTGAGAACGCCGCCGACTTCGCCGACCTGCGCAAGGCGCTGGGCATCCCCCGGTGGAACGTCTACGCGTACTCCTACGGCACCGACCTGGCCCTCACGTACCTGCGCAGGCACCCCGGCGGAATCCGCGCGGTGGCGCTCGACTCGCTCACACCTCCCCAGACCGCGACCCTGCCGTGGACATGGAGCAGCACCCAGGAGGGGATCCGCAACATCTTCGAGGCGTGCGCGGCGGAGCCCCGCTGCAAGGACCGGTACCCGGAGCTCCCCCGTACGCTGACGGAGCAGGTGCGCAGGCTGGAGGCACAGCCCCTGACGCTGAACGTCCCGCCGCCGAGCGGAGGAAAGCCGGTCAAGGTCGTCCTCGACGGGGGCGCGCTGCTGAACCTGGTGGTCGGCAACGCCGTCCCGGCCAAGGACGTCCCGGCGGCGCTCGAGGAACTCAGCCACGGACGCCCGGAGCGCTTCGCGCAGGCCCGCGCGGCCGGCTCGGTCCAGAACGTCGGCGCGTTCGCGCACGGCCTGACGGAGTCGGTGGCGTGCAGCGAGTGGGCGCCGGGGTACTCGGAATCCGACGTGCTGAACGCAGGGCGCCGGGCCTTCCCGGGGTGGCCGGACACGGTCCTGGCCCAGCCGCCGCAGCTTCCCTTCCAGTACGCGGCGTGCCGGGTCTGGAACGTTCCGGACCGCGCGTCCATCCAGCGGGTGGCCACGGTCAGCGCGGTGCCGGCGCTCGTAGTCTCCGGCACGTTCGACGTGAAGACCGGGGCGAGTTGGGCGCAGGACGTGGCCCGTAACCTGTCCCGCTCGACCGCCGTGCAGGTCCCAGGAATCGGCCACTGGGTGGTCCCGCAGTCGCCTTGCGCGCAACGCGTGCTGGCCTCGTTCCTCGCTCGCCCGACCGCGCCCGACACCGGTTGCGTGGACGGCCTCGAGCCCCAACCGTTCACGATCATCCCGAAATGACCGGGAGGGCAGATGACACGCCACCGAGCGCCCAGTCGTCGCCGCACCGTACGACGACTCCAGGCCACGTCGGCCGGCATGGCGACCGGTCTCCTCGTCACCGGCCTGCTCGCAGCGCCCGCTCAGGCGCAGTCCGGCACCGACACCGGCACCGGAGCGCCGATCGGCACGGCCGCCCGGACGGTGGGCGACGCCGGCTTCGAACCGGGCCCCTGCCCGAAGACGCCGGAACCGATCGAGGAGCTCGAAGGGGCCCGCTGCGGAACGCTCACAGTGCCCGAGAACCGCGCCAAACCAAGCAGTCGAACGATCAAACTCGGTGTCGCGATCGTGCCCGCCGCGGCCGACACACCGAAACCCGACCCCATCGTGTGGCTCGCGGGCGGACCCGGAGACGACTCGGTGGGGGAGGCGAAGATGGCGATCGACGGCGGCCTGAACCGCGACCGTGACGTGATCTTCATGTCCCAGCGCGGTACGTACTCGGCCGACCCGGCGCTCCTCTGCCGCAACATCGACCAGTTCAACGCACGCGCTGTCGGCCTCGTCTACGGCGCTCCGTCCACCGAGCGCCTGCACGTCGAGGCCACGAAGGCCTGCCGCGACCAGCTGGCGGGCCGCGGGGTCGACCTCAGTGCCTACAACGACACCGAGAGCGCCGCCGACTACGCGGACCTGCGCACCGCGCTGGGTATCAAGCAGTGGAACATGTTCGGCATCTCCTACGGCACCCACCTGGCGCTGGTCTACACGCGCCTGCACCCCGAGGGGCTCCGCTCGGTGGGCATCGACGGCATACTGCCGCCCTCCAGTGCCGGGTCGGCCCTGACCTGGAGCAGCGCCCGGCAGGGCTTCGACGGCCTGTTCAAGGCCTGCGCGGAGCAGCCGGCGTGCAATCGGCGCTATCCGAACCTGTCGGCCACCTTCGACCGGCTCGTCCGTGACCTCGAAGCCCATCCGGTCACGACCACCGTCACGCTCCCCGGCAACCCGAAGCCGGTGAAGGTCGTGCTGGACGGCGGAGCCCTGGTGAACTGGATGACCTCCGCCACCCACGTGGCGCCCCAGGTACCCCGCGCCCTCGACGAGCTGGCGCACGGCAAGCCGCAGCGGATCGCCCAGCAGTGGGCGGGCGGCAAGCTCAGCCCCCAGGCCATGGGAAGGGTTTCGCACGGTCTCGCCTACGGCATCTTCTGCAGCGAGTGGACGCCGTACGAGAGCCAGGAAGAGGCGCTCCAGGGCGGACAGGAAGCGTTCCCGTCGTTCCCCCGATCGGTGCTGGCCCAGGCCCCGCAGCTCACCTTCCTCCGTCCGGACTGCGACGTCTGGAAGGTCCCCGCGGCGCCGCGCACGATCCGGGACGTCACGCGCGGCGACATCCCCACCCTCGCCCTGTCGGGCGGGTTCGACTCCCAGACCGGGGCGGACAACGGGCCGTACGTCGCCCGTACGCTGAGCCGGGCCAAGGTCGTCACGGTCCCCTACGAGCCGCATGTGGTGTTCGCCTCGTCGGAGTGCGCCCAGGAGATCACCGTCTCGTTCTTCGACACCCCGGCCGCGCCGAAGACCGGATGCCTGAACAGCCTGGAGCCGCCTGAGTTCGAGATCGGGCCCTGAAACCACTCGCGGTCCGCTTCGAGGCCACCGTCCTGGTCGCCGCGATCGGCGAATGGCTGTGACGTGCCGGAGGTGTCACCCACCCCTGCCATGCTGACCGCGAACAGGTTGAGCAAGGCAAGCAGGAGGCCGCCGATGGGGGCTCGTTACTACGACGCCGACAGCGAGAACGGGTCACCGACTTCTAAAACACGCTTTAGGCCCCGGGCCCGGTCGACTCCGCGTCCTTCGCCAGGCCCACCGCCGTGAGAAGGCTCAGCCGCGGCTCGGCCTTGCGCAGGGCCTTGATCGCGGTGATGGAATCGGCAGGGCCTTCGACACCGGCCGCGGCCAGGTGCCCACGCACCCAGCGGCCGCGCAGCTCCGCGTCCGTGGCGGCCCCAGCCTCGGCGACGAGGGCGGCGGCGCGCTCCAGGCCGGGGCGTTCCTCCGGCGTCGCCGTCACCAACGCGGCGCGGACGGCATCGGCGATGCCGTCCGCGTCACGCAGAACGAGTACGGAGAGTTCCTGCTTGCCGGATCCGAAGAACATGCACGGATTCTCGGCCTCAGGGCCGCACTCCCTCAAGCGAGTTGAGGTACCTCAGAGGTGCGGGCGCAGCCGCGGGCTACTTCTTGGGGAGCCAGGCCTTCCACGTCGCCTCGTTCGCCTTGACCCACTTCTCGGCCGCGGCCTCCGGCGACATCTTCTCGCCGGCGATCATCAGCGCGACCTCGTTCTGCTGCTCGGTCGTCCACTTGAAGTTCTTCAGGAACTCCGCCGCCTCGCCGCCGTTCTTCGCGAAGTCCGCGTTGAGGAACTTCTGCAGCGGCGTGTTCGGGTACGCGCAGGCGACAGCCTTCGGGTCGGCGTCACAACCCGCCTTGTACTCCGGCAGCTTGACCTCGACCATGTCGACCTGGGCATTCAGCCACTGCGGGGTCCACCAGTACGTCAGGAAAGGCTTCTTCTCCTTCGCGTACTTCTTGATCGCGGTGATCTGCGCGGCCTCGGAACCCGAGTAGTTGGTCTTGAGGTTGAGCTTCAGGTTCTTGATGATCGCGTCGTCGTTGGTGACGTAGTCCGGGGAGCCCTCCAGGATCTCGCCCTTGTCACCGCTCTCCGCGGTCTTGAAGTCCTTGGCGTACTTGTTGAGGTTCTTGTAGTCCGTGACATCGGGGTGCGCGTCCGCGAAGTACTTCGGCACGAACCAGCCGATGTGCCCGGTCACGCCGAGGTCGCCGCCCTTGACGACGGTCTTCTTCGTCGTGACGTACTGCTTCTCCTCCTTGGGGTGACCCCAGTCCTCCATGATCGCGTCTATGTCGCCCTTGGAGAGCGCGTCCCAGGCGAGGACCTCGCCCATCTGCTGGGTCTTGACGGTGTAGCCCAGCTCCTTCTTCAGGATGTAGCCGGCGACGGCCGTGTTGGCCTGGGCGCCGACCCAGGAGGGGACGGTCAGCTTCACGGTCTTGGCGCCGCCGGCCTCGTCCTTCTTGCCGGTCTCGGCGGCGCTGCACGCGCTGAGGGTGAGGACGCCGAGGGCGCTGATGACAGCCGTGGTGGTACGGATGGTGCGCATGGTGCTCCTGTGAATGGAAGGAAGGGTTCAGTCGGTCTTGCGGGTGGCGGGCTGGGTGATCCGGTCCAGTACGAGACCGAGGCAGACAATCGCGACTCCGGCCGTCATGCCGATGCCCATCTCGCCCCGGGAGAGGCCCTTCACGACGTCGTAGCCCAGCGCGCCGCCGCCGACCAGGCCCCCGACGACGACCACCGCGAGCACCAGCACGACGCCCTGGTTGACGGCGAGCTGCAGTGCCGGACGGGCCAGCGGCAGCTGGACCTGGAGGAGTTGCTGACGGGTCGACGCGCCCAGCGAACGGGATGCCTCGAGCGCGGCCGGGTCGACCTCGCGCAGGCCCTGGGTGGTGATGCGTACGACAGCGGGCAGCGCGTACACGACGGCGGCGATGATCGCGGATGCCCGGGTGACGCCGAACAGCGCGACCACCGGGATGAGGTACACGAACTGCGGCATCGTCTGCATGGCGTCCAGTACCGGCCGCAGCCAGCGCTCCAGACGCCCGGCCCGCGAGGACAGGATGCCCGCGAGGACGCCGAGCGCCAGCGTGAGCACGAGGGCCGCGAGCACCTGGGAGAGCGTGTCGAGGGACTTGCCCCAGACCCCGAGTACGCCGATCGCCGCCATCGAGAGCGTGGCGGTCAGCGCGGTCGCCCAGGTGCCGACCAGCCAGGCGAGGGCCGCGACGAGCAGCAGGAGCGACCACCAGGGGAGCCAGATCAGGGCGTCACGCAGGGGGTTGAGGATCCACAGCGTGAACTCGCGCGACCAGGCCTCGGTGAAGGTGAGATTCTCGGTGATCCACTCCTGCGCCTTGTTGACGGGCGTGGAGATTTCGTACGTCCAGCCCTCCGGCCATGCCTTGCCGATGGCCAGCCGGCCGAAGGCCGCGGCCACGACGCCGGCGAACACCAGCGCCCAGGCGGAGCGGCCGTGCAGCAGCCCGCCGCCGGGTGAGCTCTCGCCGATACGGTCACCGGCCGCCGCGGTCGTACGGTCCAGCCAGACGGCGATCAGGACGATCGGGATGCCCGCGGTGAGTGCCTTGCCGACGTCGACGGTGGAGAGCGCCGAGTAGACCTCCTCACCGAGACCGCCGGCTCCGACGAGAGCCGCGATGACGACCATCGAGAGCGCCATCATGATCGTCTGGTTGAGGCCGAGGAGCATCTGCTTGCGGGCGAGCGGCAGCCGCGCGGTCCGCAGCCGCTGCCATGCGCTCGCGCCGAGCGAGGCGGACGCTTCGAGCACGGCGGGGTCGGCGCCGCGCAGCCCGAGGGCCGTGAGGCGGGCCATCGGCGGGGCGGCGTAGATGACCGTGCAGAACAGCGCGGCGGGCGTGCCGGTGCCGAAGACCAGCACGAACGGCAGCAGATACGCGAACGCGGGCAGCACCTGCATGGTGTCGAGCACCGGCCGCAGCGCCCGGTCGACCCGGCGGGACAGCCCGGCCGCGAGCCCGATCAGCACGCCGAGCAGCGAGGCGACGGCGACCGCGACGACCATCAGCGCGATGGTCAGCAGCGTGGCGTCCCACATCCCGAGCAGCCCGCACACGGCGAAGGCCCCGAAGGCGGTCGCCGCGACCTTCACCCCGCGCTGTCCGAGCCCGGCGGCCCGCCAGGCGAACAGCGCACCGGCGGCGAGGACGCCCAGCCAGCCCATGGCGTCCAGGAACTGGTAGACGGCGTCGACCGCGTCGGTGGCGGTGTTGGAGAGGTGGAGGAGGAAGTAGAGGAAGAGGGGGTGGGTGTCGCGGTTGTCGACGACCCATTTGTTGGCGTCGTCGAGGGGCCCGGATACGTCGACGGTCAGTTCGGCGGGCCAACTGCCGCTGCCCCACAGGGCGACCCCGACGGGTATGAGCACGAGCGCGGCGACGCCGAGCAGCAGCAGCTTGCGGTGGACGCGGTGGCGCAGCAGGGCGCGCAGCCCGGGTTCGGGTACGGTCGCTTCCTTGGCAGGGGCGGTGACGACGGCCGTCATGCGACGACTGCCTTGTCCGTTGCCGCGTCCTTGCCGGCGCCCCGGTCCACGCCGGCCACCACAGCCAGCAGCCCCACGTGGTCGACCACCCCCACGCAGCGGCCGTCCTGCATCACACGCGCCGGGGCGCCGCTGCGGGCAACCGCCTCGATCGCCTCGAAGACCGTTGCGTCGGGGGCGATCGCCGCGCCCGATTCCGCCTCGGCCGCGTCCGCCGCCGGGCGCATCGCCGTACGCACCGTCATCACCTGCTCGCGCGGCACATCGCGGACGAAGTCCCGTACATAGTCGTCGGCGGGCGAGCCCACGATCTCCTCCGGCGTGCCCAGCTGCACGATCCGGCCGTCCCGCATCAGCGCGATACGGTCGCCGAGCTTCAGCGCCTCACTCAGATCGTGCGTGATGAAGATCATCGTGCGGCCCTCCTCGCGGTGCAGCCGGATGACCTCCTCCTGCATATCGCGCCGGATCAGCGGGTCCAGCGCGCTGAACGGCTCGTCGAAGAGCATCACTTCGGGGTCGACGGCAAGCGCCCGCGCAAGGCCGACGCGCTGCTGCTGACCGCCGGACAGCTGACCGGGCCTGCGGTGCTCAAGGCCCTCCAGGCCGACCTTCGCGACAACCTCCGCCGCCCGGGAGCGGCGCGCGGCCTTGCCCAGGCCCTGGATCTCGAGTCCGTACGCGACGTTGTCGATCACCGAGCGGTGCGGCAGCAGCCCGAAGTGCTGAAAGACCATGGACGCACGGTGGCGGCGCAGTTCGCGCAGTCGCGCCGTGTCCATGGAGAGCACGTCCTCGCCGTCGATGGCGATCGCCCCGGACGTCGGCTCGATCAGCCGGGTCAGGCAGCGTACGAGCGTCGACTTGCCGGAGCCGGACAGGCCCATGACGACGAAGACCTCGCCCTTGCGCACATCGAAGGAGACATCGCGCACGGCAGCCGTACAGCCGGTGCGCTCGCGCAGCTCGGCCGGGGTGAGTGCGCCCAGTTCGGCGTCGCCGGGAATGCGGTCGGCCTTCGGGCCGAAGACCTTCCACAGGTTTTGAACGGAGAAGACGGGCGGTGCGGCATCGTCGTCCACGGTCTCGTGGGCAGTATCCAGAGTTTCGGTCTTGGACTTCATCGGGCCAGGCCCCTCTCTTCGGAAGCCGCGGACAGCAGCTCCGCGCACTTCTCGCCCACCATCAGGACCCCGATCATCGGGTTGACGGCGGGCATCGTCGGAAAGACGGACGCGTCGGCAATACGGATGCCGTCGATGCCCCGGATTTTCAAGTCAGGTGACACTACGGCAAGTTGATCTGTCCAGGCGCCCATTCGGCAGGTTCCGGCGGGGTGGTACACGGTGTGCGCGACCTTGCGCGCGTACTCGCCGATCGCCTCGTCCGAGGTGACCTCCGGCCCCGGACAGACCTCCCTTTTCAGCCAGCCCGCCAGCGGCTGAGCCGTCGCGATCTCGCGGGCGAGCTTGATCCCGTCGACGAGCGTACGGCCGTCGTAGTCGTCCTCGTCCGTGAAGTAACGGAAGTCCAGCGCAGGCTTTACTTCCGGATCCGCGCTGGTCAGATAGATGCGGCCGCGGCTGCGCGGCTTGGGGATGTTCGGCGTCATCGACACCCCGTGCGCGGGCCGCTCGTAGCCGAGGCGCTCCGGATTGTCGGTGAACGGGATTTGGTAGAAGTGGAACATCAGATCGGGCCCTTGTGCGTCCGGATCGCGCCGTACGAACAGGCCCGCGTCGCTGTCCATCGCCGAGTTCTCGGGGATCGGCCCGTGCGTCTCCCAGACGATCACCGACTCCGGGTGGTCGAGGAGGTTCTCTCCGACGCCCGGCAGATCGTGGACGACAGGGATGCCGAGCTCTTCCAGGTCGGCGCGCGGCCCGATGCCGGAGTGCAGCAGCAGCCGAGGCGAGTCCACCGCGCCCGCGCAGACGAGGACTTCGCGCCGCGCCTGGACGAGCCGCTCCTCGCCGTCCTTCGTACGGACGCGTACGCCCGTCGCCCTGGGGTTCCCCCTGCCGGAGGTAGGGGGACCTTCGAGCTCCAGCTTGTACGCCCAGGTCTCCAGCGCTATATGGAGGTTCGGCCGGTCCAGGAAGGGGTGGAGATACGCGACCGAGGCGGAGGACCGCTTGTTGTTCTCCGGGTGGTAGGCGAGGTCGAAGAAGCCGACGCCCTCGTGGAACGGCTTCTTGTTGAAGCCCTCGACGCGCGGGACGGCGAGCGCCGCCTGGGCGGCGTCGACGAAGTCGCGGGCGATGGCGTTACGGTCCGCCTCGTCGACCGGCACGATGTTGTTGCGCAGCCGGTCGAAGTACGGGTCCATGGCTTCGGCATCCCAGCCCTCGGCCCCCGCGGCCGCCCACTCGTCCCAGTCGGACGGCAGCGGCCGGAAGGCGATGAGGGTGTTGTGGGACGAGCAGCCGCCGAGCACCCTTGCGCGGCTGTGCCGGATGCGGGAGTTGCCGCGCGGCTGCTCGGTGGTGGGGTAGTCGTAGTCGAGTTCGCCGCCGAGCAGCCCCATCCAGCGCCGCAGGGTCAGCACGTCGTCCCGGCCGACGTCGCTCGGCCCGCCTTCGATGACGGCGACGGTGACGTCCGGGTTCTCGGTGAGCCTGGAGGCGATCACCGACCCGGCGGTGCCGCCCCCGACGACGACATAGTCGTACGTGTTCAGGTTCTGCTTCGTCATTTTCTGCGTACCTTCGCCTACCCCTGCTCAGCCCGCGAACCAGCGCACGGGGCGCGGGGCGAGGTTCTGGTAGATGTGCTTGGCCTCTCGGTACTCGGCGAGCCCGGCGGGCCCGAGCTCGCGCCCGATGCCGCTCTTCCCGAATCCGCCCCACTCCGCCTGCGGGAGGTAGGGGTGGAAGTCATTGATCCAGACGGTCCCGTGCCGCAGCCGGCCCGCGACGCGCCGCGCCCGCCCGGGATCGGCGGTCCATACCGCGCCGGCCAGCCCGTACTCGGTGTCGTTGGCGAGGGCGACGGCCTCGTCCTCCGTACGGAACGTCTCGACGGTCAGGACGGGTCCGAAGACCTCTTCGCGTACGACGCGCATCCCGCGGTGGCACTGGTCGAGGACGGTGGGCCGGTAGAAGTACCCCTCGTACCCCTCATCTTCGGGCCTGCGCCCGCCGGCCCGCAGGACCGCGCCCTCGGCCAGGGCGGAGGCGACGTATCCCTCGGTCTTCGCGAGTTGCTGCTGCGATACGAGGGGCCCGCACTCCACACCCGTGTCGGTGCCGCGTCCGAGGCGGATGTTCTCGGCCCGGCGGGCGAGTTCGCCGACGAAGCGCTCGCGCAGCGACTCCTCGATGATGAGCCGCGACCCGGCGGAGCAGACCTGCCCGCTGTGAATGAAGGCGGCGTTGAGAGCCTGATCCACAGCGGTGTCAAAGCCCTCATCGCTTTCACACGCATCGGCGAAGACGACATTGGGATTCTTGCCGCCGAGTTCGAGGGCGACCTTCTTGACGCTGTCTGCGGCGGCGCGCATCACCTTCGTACCGCTGGCGAGCCCGCCGGTGAAGGACACGAGATCCACATCGGGATGCTCGGCGAGCCTGGCTCCTACGGGGTCGCCCGCGCCGGTCACGATGTTCGCCACACCGGCGGGCAGCCCTGCCTCCTCGAGCAGCTGGATCAGCTCGACGGTCGTCAGCGGAGTGATCTCACTGGGCTTGATCACAAAAGTATTGCCCGCAGCAAGCGCCGGGGCAATCTTCCAACTGGCTTGCAGGAGTGGGTAGTTCCATGGCGTGATCAGGGCACAGACCCCCACGGGTTCATGCACCACCACGCTGTGTATGTCGTTGGACCCGGCGTCGACGACCCGTCCGCCGCTCTCGTTCATGACGAGGTCGGCGAAGTAACGGAAGGCGTCGCTCACGCAGTCGACGTCGATTCGGCCTTCCTCGACGGTCTTCCCGGCATCCCGGCTCTCCAGCAGCCCGAGCGCTTCCCGGTTGCGCTGCAACAGGTCCGCAACGCGCCGCAGCAGCGCGGCCCGCTCGGCCACCGGCGTGCGGGGCCACTCCCCCTGATCGAATGCCGCCCGCGCGGCGGCGATCGCGGCGTCGGTGTCCTCGACCCCGCCCTCCGCCACGACGGCCATGACGGTCGCGTCAGCGGGGTCGAGTATCTCGCGCGCGGCGCCGGAGGCGGCTGCGCGCCACTCTCCGCCCACGTGGATGGTCTGTTGTGCCGACACGTCGCGTTTGACCTTCCGTTCCCGTTTTGTTCCTCGCTGGTGATCGCCAGCGGACGGGTCGCCTGCCCATGGGTTCGGAAAGCATGCGCGTTAGCTGTCTCAAAGTGGCCCGCATCACTACGCCGCGGTGGGGCAGGCATACTCCGGCCTCGGGAGTTGCGGTGTGCACGCGACCAGACACACGGAGAGAATCCGCTGCCCGGTCAACCACGAGCCGCCGACGACGTCCCCGCCATCGGCCAGACGCCCCGGGGCTTCGCCCCGGACCCCCTACGCCCTTCGGGGGGTCCCCCCACGCCCTCCGGGCGTAGGGGGAGTGTCCTCAATCGCCGGACAGGCTTGAATTTCCGCCCGTCCGGCCAGAACTTGAAGCCCGCCCGGGCGAAATCAAGCCCCGTGGGGGTCCCGCCGGACGAAGTCTGGGGGAGATTGAGGCGCGGGGTCCGGGGCAGAGCCCCGGGCCGCCGGCCTCGGCGATCCGGACGCCGAGCACCTCGCGGTCATGTCCGGCGGCGAACGCGTCGGCACGGTCGACGTCCTGTCCGACGCCGGGCGCATCGCGTCGGTCAACATAGCCGCCCGCGTACGCCAGTCGACGCCTGTTGGCAGTTCCGCGAGATACGAAACCGCCCCCGGCAGCCAGTCGGCTGCCGGGGGGCGGTCGGGGTCAGATGCCTCAGATGAGGCCGAGTTCGCGGACCGCCGCGCGCTCCTCCTCCAGCTCCTTCACCGACGCGTCGATCCGCGCACGAGAGAAGTCGTTGATGTCCAGGCCCTGGACGATCTCGTACTTGCCGTCCTTCGTGGTGACCGGGAAGGACGAGATCAGGCCCTCCGGCACGCCGTACGAGCCGTCCGACGGAATGCCCATCGAGGTCCAGTCGCCCTCGGCGGTGCCGTTCACCCAGGTGTACACGTGGTCGAGCGCGGCGTTCGCGGCCGAGGCTGCCGAGGACGCGCCGCGGGCCTCGATGATCGCGGCACCGCGCTTGGCGACGGTCGGGATGAAGGTGTCGGCCAGCCACGCCTCGTCGTTGACGACCTCGGCGGCGTTCTTGCCGGCGATCTCCGCGTGGAAGATGTCCGGGTACTGGGTCGCCGAGTGGTTGCCCCAGATGGTGAGGCGCTTGATGTCGGTGACGGCGCCGCCGGTCTTCCGGGCGAGCTGCGAGATCGCGCGGTTGTGGTCGAGGCGGGTCATCGCGGTGAAGCGCTCGGCCGGTACGTCCGGGGCCGCGGCCTGTGCGATCAGCGCGTTGGTGTTGGCCGGGTTTCCGACGACGAGGACCTTGATGTCGTCCGCGGCGTTGTCGTTGATGGCCTTGCCCTGCGGCTTGAAGATGCCGCCGTTGGCGGAGAGGAGGTCACCGCGCTCCATGCCCTTGGTCCGCGGACGGGCGCCTACGAGAAGGGCCACGTTCGCACCGTCGAAGGCGACGTTCGGGTCGTCGGTGATGTCGATGCCGCGCAGCAGCGGGAAGGCGCAGTCGTCGAGCTCCATGGCGGTGCCCTCGGCGGCCTTGAGGCCCTGCGGGATTTCGAGAAGGCGCAGCTTGACCGGCACATCCGCGCCGAGCAGGTGGCCGGAGGCGATGCGGAAGAGCAGCGCGTAGCCGATCTGGCCGGCCGCGCCGGTCACGGTGACGTTGACGGGAGTGCGGGTCATGGCGATCTCCGTAAGACAGCTGGCGGTGGGGGTCCCTGCCCCTGGTGCTGGACGGCTCTTCGCACCGGTGCCGTACGTTTTGAACGTACGCTCCGAGCGTTCTGAACGGACGATCTGAACGGACGATCTGAACGGACGTTCTGAACGGACGTTCTGAATCTTGACGTGAAGAGACATCCAGCGTCAGGCTATCCGACCCGCGACCCCGTACTCCCCCGCCCCCTTGTGGCGCGGCTCACTGCTGCCCGGTGCAGCCGGTGACCCCCGTCTTGAGGGTCGCGCAGGCCTTGGCCTCGGCCGGCGCGGCGACCGCGGTCATCGGGGTGTACGCGTCGTTGTCCGCGTTCACCAACTCGTTCTGCGCGCTCTTGCCGGCCACGCTGATCTGCAGCGCGTCACCGGGGGCCGCCTGGGTGATACGAGCCCAGGCCGCCTGGCAGGTCTTGCTGTAGCGGACCTCGACGAAGGTCTTGCCGACGGTCGCGGAGGAGACGGTCTTGGCGAACTCGCCGCCGCAGCCCATCGCTTCCGGGTCCTGGCCCGTGCATGCCTTGCCGCTGCACTTCACACCCGCGGGCAGTTGCGGACTGCTGGTGGTCGGGGCTGCCGGAGGGGGCTTGGCAGCGGGCTTGCCGTCGGTGCCGTCCCCGCCGAGGTCGGTCAGGAGCACGGCGGCGGCGATCACCAGCAGCGCGCCGACGAGGCCGGCGAGGAACATGATGACCTTGCGCTTGCCGCCTTCCTGGTGGTCGGGGGAGGGGTCAGCGCCCAGCGGCGCGGTCGGCGGCGCGGGGAGGCCGGGACCGCTCTGCGTCGGCATGTAGGGGGACGGGCGCTGCGGCTGCTCCCCGCCGCAGCGGTCCCAGCCGCTCGGATCCCGGCCACTCGGATCCCGGCCGCTCGGATCCGCGGGCGCGGCCGGCAGGCCGCCCGGGCGACCTGCCGGGGCAACCGCCTGCGCCGGGCCGAACTCCCCGAGCGCTGCCCGCGCCTGGGAGATCCGCGACGCTTCCATCGTCATGTCGTGGCGCATCTCGGAACGGCTCCAGGCGCGCTCCGCGAGCTCCCACATGGTGGTCAGATGCCCCGTGTTCGTCCCGGTCACCTCGGCCAGCGCGACTATCGCGCCCTTGGGCGCGAGCAGCCGCCCGTTCAGATACCGCTCCCACGACGTCTTGCTGTATCCGGTGCGGTCCGCGACGGCGGAGATGCTCAGCCGGCTGCGGTCGACAAGCCGGCGCAGCTGACTGGCGAACTCCCGGACCTGCGGGTCGAGTTCCTCCGGCAGTGCCTTCCAACGAGGCATGTGCTTCCCCCCTTGTCCCCTTTTCCCCCGAACGGACTACCCAATGGGATGCGCAGGCCCAGGATGTCAGTTCCTGTTATCGGCGTGCACGGGAGCATTCGGGATGGACTGCACGCCCCGTCGTGCGCCCCGCCCGTACCGCAACCGCCCCGCCCGCCCGTAGCGCACGATCAAAGCGTGGCGGAATGGTCACTTCCCTGCCACAGGCCCCTGGCGTCCCTTGTCCGCACTTGGCGCGTCCATGACCCTTGAAAACAAGACGGCGCCCGTCCTCCCTCGGGGGAGAGGACGGGCGCCGTTCCCTTTCGATCAGGCGGACGCCATCTTCTTCTGCAGGTTGGCGTCGAGCACGTCCAGGAATTGCTCCGTGGTCAGCCACGGTGCGCCCTTGGAGATCAGCAGTGCCAGGTCCTTCGTCATCTGGCCGGCCTCGACGGTCTCGATGCAGACCTGCTCCAGCGTCTCCGCGAACCTGGTGACCTCGGGGGTGTTGTCCAGCTTTCCGCGATGGGCAAGACCACGGGTCCAGGCGAAGATCGACGCGATCGGGTTGGTCGAGGTCGCCTTGCCCTGCTGGTGCTGGCGGTAGTGGCGGGTGACCGTGCCGTGCGCGGCCTCGGCCTCGACGGTCTTGCCGTCGGGAGACATCAGGACCGAGGTCATCAGACCCAGCGAGCCGAAGCCCTGCGCGACGATGTCGGACTGGACGTCGCCGTCGTAGTTCTTGCACGCCCAGACGTAGCCGCCCTCCCACTTGAGCGCCGCGGCGACCATGTCGTCGATGAGGCGGTGCTCGTAGGTCAGGCCCTTGGCGTCGAACTCGGCCTTGAACTCGGCGTCGAAGATCTCCTGGAAGATGTCCTTGAAGCGGCCGTCGTACTTCTTGAGGATCGTGTTCTTCGTGGACATGTAGACCGGGTACTCACGGGCCAGGCCGTACCGGAACGAGGCGCGCGCGAAGTCGCGGATCGACTCGTCGTGGTTGTACATCGCGAGCGCGACACCGGCGTCCGGGAACTCGTGAACCTCGAGTTCGATCGGCTCGGAGCCGTCCTTCGGGGTGAAGGTCATGGTGAGCGTGCCGGGGCCGGGGACCTTCAGGTCGGTGGCGCGGTACTGGTCGCCGAAGGCGTGACGGCCGACGACGATCGGCTTGGTCCAGCCAGGGACGAGCCGCGGCACGTTCTCCATGATGATCGGCTCGCGGAAGATCACGCCGCCGAGGATGTTGCGGATGGTGCCGTTCGGCGAGCGGTACATCGCTTTGAGGTTGAACTCCTCGACCCGCGCCTCGTCGGGCGTGATCGTGGCGCACTTGACGCCGACGCCGTACTTCTTGATGGCGTTGGCGGCGTCGACGGTCACCTGGTCGCTGGTGGCGTCGCGGTGCTCGATACCCAGGTCGAAGTACTTAAGCTCGACATCGACGTACGGCAGGATCAGCTTGTCCTTGATGAAGGACCAGATGATGCGGGTCATCTCGTCGCCGTCGAGCTCGACGACGGGGTTGGCAACCTTGATCTTGGCCATGAGGTGGAACATCCCTCTCACGTCGATATATCCCGATATCTCGTCATCAAGATACTCGACGGGGTGGGCCACGCCGGGCTAACGCACGGTGAAGTGCACGGCGTCCTCCAGGAACGGAACGTCCAGCCACGGCTTCGGCTGCGTCACCAGCGCGAGCAGGACGATCAGGATGCCGAGCACTCCGTACGTAACCATGTCGGTGAAGCGGGAGCGCACCGCCAGCATGCCCACGGAGGGCAGCATCCGGCGCAGCACGGCGCCCGTGAGGAGGGCGACGCCGATAAGGATGGTGCCGACCCGGAAGGCCTCGGCGAAGGCGTCGGTGCCGACGACCACGAGGCCGAGCCCGGTGAGCGCGAGCACCGTGAGCAGCGGCCACTGCCGCGCGGGAGCGGGAGCCCCACCGGGAGCGGCCCGCCCGCCGCCTTCGGGCCGGGCGGTGTCCCGGGTGAGGGATGGCGGCCGCCGGGAGGGGGCCTTGCCGGGTGCGGCGGGTTGCGCGGTCCGATGGTCCTGGGAGGTGTCGGGGGTGTGCCCCGCATCCGCGACACGCGCCTCGATGCCGCTTTGGTCGCCGGCGTCCGGGCGGCCGGGCCGGGGGTGGACGGCCTCGGCTAGCGCGGCGGCGACGGCGGCCCCGACGGCGGGGACGGGGCGCTTGTGGTGGGGGCCGGTCCGGCCGTTGGCGTCGGGAGCGGCCGACGGTTCGACGGCGTCCCGGCCGTCCGCGTCGGTGGAGGCCGGTTCGACGGCGTCCCGGCCGTCCGCGTCGCTGGAGGCCGGTTCGACGGCGTCCCGGCCGTCCGCGTCGCTGGAGGCCGGTTCGACGGCGTCCCGGCCGTCCGCGTCGCTGGAGGCCGGTTCGACGGCGTCCCGGCCGTCCGCGTCACTGGAGGCCGGTTCGACGGCGTCCCGGCCGTCCGCGTCACTGGAGGCCGGTTCGACGGCGTCCCGGCCGTCCGCGTCACTGGAGGCCGGTTCGATGGCGTCCCGGCCGTCCGCGTTACCGGCGGCCCGGTCCTCCGCCCCCGGCTCGGGGGCCCCTGCGCTGCCGGCTGCAGAGGCAGCGCCCTCTGCAAGCGGCGCAGCCGCACCGCGGTCGTCCGCCCCCGCTGCGTCGTTCGTGCGTACGCCCATGGGCTTCAGCCTTCCCGGTCAGCCCGCGGCGGCGACGGCGGCGCGCTCGGCCGCCTCGACGACGTTGACCAGCAGCTGCGCGCGGGTCATCGGGCCGACGCCGCCTGGGTTCGGTGAGATCCAGCCGGCCACCTCGGCGACGCCCGGGTGGACGTCTCCGGCGATCTTGCCGTTCTCGTCGCGGCTGACGCCGACGTCGAGCACTGCCGCGCCCGGCTTGACGTCCTCCGGCTTGATGATGTGCCGTACCCCGGCCGCCGACACGATGATGTCGGCCTGCCGCAGATGCATGCCCAGATCGCGGGTGCCGGTGTGGCACTGGGTCACGGTCGCGTTCTCGGACTTACGGGTCAGCAGCAGCGGGATCGAGCGGCCGACGGTGATGCCGCGCCCGACGACCACGATGTGCGCGCCCTTGATCTCGACGCCGTGGTGACGGAGCAGCTGGATGATTCCGTACGGAGTGCACGGCAGCGGCGCCTCCACGCCCAGCACCAGCCTGCCCAGGCTCATCGGGTGCAGCCCGTCCGCGTCCTTGGCCGGGTCCATCAGCTCCAGCACGCGGTTGGCGTCGATGCCCTTGGGGAGCGGGAGTTGGACGATGTAGCCCGTGCACTCGGGGTTGTCGTTGAGCTCGTGGACGACCGCCTCGATCTCCTCCTGCGTGGCGGTGTCCGGCAGTTCGCGCTGGATCGACGCGATGCCGACCTCCGCGCAGTCGCGGTGCTTGCCGTTGACGTACCAGCGGCTGCCCGGGTCGTCCCCGACGAGCAGGGTCCCGAGGCCCGGGGTGATACCCCGTTCCTTGAGGGCCGCCACGCGGGCGGTCAGGTCGGACTTGATCGCGGCTGCGGTGGCCTTGCCATCGAGAATCTGGGCAGTCATGGACCCATCCTCGCGGATGGACCCGCCCCGGTTCCAATTCGGGCCGCCACTGGCCCGCCACCGGGCCGCCCTCCGGCCGTCTCCCGGCCCCCTCCCGGCCCCCTCAGGGACAACGTGAGGTTGCACTTGCACAACACATGTGGCCGCCGACTGGACAAAATGTCGACCTTAATACCACGATGAGCCGCGCAGTACCGCGGCAGTGTTGGGGGGCAGACCGCTGATCTTGTGACGTTCCTCCGCGCTCGGACCGCGTCGTCCCCGCACTTCCAACGGAGGAAACCCGCCATGAGCTTCGGCGACCCGAACAACCCTTACGGCCAGCCGCAGGGCCAGCCGCAGCAGCCGGGCTACGGCTACCCGCAGCAGGGCCAGCCGCAGCAGCCCGGTTACGGCTACCCGCAGGCCCCGCCGGTCCAGCCGTACGGCGCCGGCGGCTTCCCGCCGGCGGCCCCGACGTCGATGCCCGGTCTGATGACTGCGGCCCGCGTCCTCCTGTTCATCATTGGCGGTCTGCAGGTCCTCGTCGGAATCATCGCGGGCATCGCCATCGCGGCCGCCTCGGACGCGGTCGACTCGGACGCAGCAAGTGGCCTGGCCGGTCTCGGCTTCATCATGGTCTTCATCCTGCTGGTCTTCGCGGGCCTGGCGATCTTCCTCGGGGTGAAGTTCTCCACCGGCGGCACCGCCATCCGCGTCATCACGATCGTGTACGCATCGCTGATGATCCTCGGCTCCCTCGCCAACTTCACGTCCGGCCAGGCCACCGGGGTGGTCGGCGGCCTCGTCAGCCTCGCCATCGGCGGCATCATCCTCGCCGCGATGGTGAACTCGCAGGCGTCTGCCTGGTTCAACCGCCCGCGTTACTGAGGTACTTGGCACCACGCACGTACCGAATACACGAAGGCCGCAATACGCGCCGACTGGCGGGTTTGCGGCCTTCGGCCGTGCTGCCCTCCGCACCCCCGCCCGGGCGGGGGTGCGGAGGTGCGGCCCTCGGGCCGCACAGCTCAGGGTCAGTGGAAGAAGTGCCGCGTACCCGTGAAGTACATCGTCACGCCCGCCTTCTTCGCCGCCTCCACCACCAGCTCGTCCCGCACCGAACCGCCCGGCTGCACCACCGCCTTGACGCCCGCCGCGAGCAGGATCTCCAGGCCGTCGGGGAACGGGAAGAACGCGTCGGACGCGGCGTACGAGCCCTGCGCGCGCTCCGCCCCCGCGCGCTCCACCGCGAGCTTCGCGGAGTCGACGCGGTTGACCTGGCCCATGCCCACGCCCACGGACGCGCCGTCCTTCGCGAGCAGGATCGCGTTCGACTTCACCGCGCGGCAGGCCTTCCAGGCGAAGGCAAGCTCCCCCAGTTGCTCGCCGGACAGCGCCTCGCCCGTGGCGAGCGTCCAATTGGCCGGGTCGTCGCCCTCCGCCTGGAAGGCGTCGGACTCCTGGAGCAGCGCACCGCCGGAGACCGGCTTGAGGTCGCCGGGCTGCAGCGGGGTGCCCTCGACCTGCAGGACCCGGATGTTCTTCTTCCGGGCCAGGACCTCGACCGCTCCGTCCTCGTACGCCGGTGCGGCGATGACCTCGGTGAAGATGTCCGCGACCTGCTCGGCCATCGCCACGCTCACCGGGCGGTTGACGGCGATCACGCCGCCGAACGCGGAGAGCGGGTCGCAGGCGTGCGCCTTGCGATGCGCCTCGGCGACGTCCGCGCCGACCGCGATGCCGCACGGGTTGGCGTGCTTGATGATCGCGACGCACGGCTCCTCGTGGTCGAATGCGGCACGGCGCGCCGCTTCGGTGTCCACGTAGTTGTTGAAGGACATCTCCTTGCCGTGCAGCTGCTCGGCGTTGGCGAGCCCGCCCGGCTGCCCGTCGGTGTAGAGCGCGGCGGCCTGGTGGGGGTTCTCGCCGTACCGGAGTGTGGCCTTGCGCTCCCACGCGCCGGCCAGGAACTCCGGCAGGGTCGCGCCCTCCTCGGGGGCGTACGCGTTGGTGAACCAGGACGCGACGGCCACGTCGTACGCGGCGGTGTGCTGGAACGCTTCCGCCGCCAGGCGCTTGCGCGCGGCCAGGTCGAAGCCGCCGGTCTTGACGGCGTCGAGCACGTCGCCGTACCGCGCCGGGCTGGTGACAACCGCGACCGACGGATGGTTCTTCGCCGCCGCGCGGACCATCGACGGGCCGCCGATGTCGATCTGCTCGACGCACTCGTCGGGAGCCGCGCCGGAGCGGACGGTCTCCTGGAAGGGATACAGGTTCACGACGACGAGGCCGAAGGGCTCCACGCCCAGCTCGGCGAGCTGCTCACGGTGCGACTCGAGCCGCAGGTCGGCGAGGATCCCGGCGTGCACGCGCGGGTGCAGAGTCTTGACCCGGCCGTCCAGACACTCGGGGAAGCCGGTGAGCTCCTCGACCTTGGTGACCGGCACCCCGGCCGCGGCGATCTTCGCGGCGGTCGAGCCGGTGGAGACCAGCTCCACGCCCGCCTCGTGCAGCCCGCGGGCGAGCTCCTCAAGACCCGTCTTGTCATACACACTGACCAGCGCTCGCCGGACGGCTCGCTTCGCAGCAGCCTCAACAGTCACGGGAAAACTACCTTTCGTCCCTCAATGCGGTAGCCGTTACGGGCCAGACGCCCCACGACCTCGACGAGCAGCCGTCGCTCGACTTCCTTGATGCGCTCATGGAGAGCGGCTTCGTCGTCCTCGTCCCGTACCTCGACCACGCCCTGCGCGATGATCGGGCCGGTGTCGACGCCGTCGTCGACGAAGTGGACGGTGCACCCGGTGACCTTGGCGCCGTACGCGAGCGCGTCGCGCACGCCGTGGGCCCCGGGGAAGCTGGGCAGCAGGGCGGGATGCGTATTGACGCAGCGGCCGCCGAAGCGGGCGAGGAATTCCTTACCCACGATCTTCATTGTGAAGCCGGCCGAGACGACCAGATCCGGTTCGTACGCGGCGGTGGCCTCGGTGAGCGCGAGATCCCAGGCGTCGCGGGTCTCGTAGTCCTTCACCTTGCACACGAAGGTGGGCAGCCCGGCGCGCTCGGCGCGCTCGAGACCGGCGATCCCGTCCCGGTCGGCCCCGACGGCGACGACACGGGCACCGAAGCCCTGCGGATCCTCGTCGATCGCCTCGAGCAGGGCCTGGAGGTTCGTACCGGACCCGGAGACCAGGACGACAAGGCGTGCAGGACGGCGGGAGGGGGGCGGGGAGGCCACGTCGGGTCTCTTTCTCGCGGTGTGGTGCGGCTTGCGGTGCCGCTTACTGTGCGGCTTTGTGTGGTCGTACGAACGAATCGCGCCCCTCAATAGGGGAACTCTACGAAGGGGCCGACCGTCAGCAACGATACCGGCACACAGAACCGCCCCCACGGGACGGGGGCGTGCCCGGGAGGTAGCGTCTGGGGACAGGTCCCGTCCCCTGACGGGCACTACGACACAAGACCCCATGTGCGCTGGGTCTGAGGGGAAGACGTTCACCACATGCCGGACCGACGCCGCCGTACGGACCTCCTGTTGCCGCGGGAGCGCCAGTCCACGGACGACAACAACCCCTTCGCGCCGCCACCGGAGGGCAGGCCTGACCAGCCCTGGCAGCCGCGCCGCCCAGCGAACGACGGCGACAACTCCGACGACTCCTCTTCGTCCGACTCGTCCGGCTCCTCCGGGTCGGGCTCTTCCGGATCCTCGGGCTCCTCGAGCGGTGGTGGCTCCGGCTGGGGCAGCCAGTGGAGCAGCCGCCAGCCGGGCCGCTCCTCGGGCGGTGGCTTCGGCGGCCGCCCCGGCGGCGAGAACGGCCAGAACGGCGGCGGCCGGCAGGGCCCGGACGGCGGCTCCCCCGGCGGCCTCCGCTGGGACCCGACGGACCCGGCCCAGCGCAGGGCGCGCTATGCGCTGCTGTCGGGCATGTGGGCGTTCTTCTTCGCGCTGTTCGAACTCCCGGAGATCGCGCTGCTGCTGGGCGCGCTGGCGCTGTACTGGAGCATCAGCTCCCTGCGCGCCAAGCCCCAACGCCCCGCAACGGACGCGGTGACCTCACCCCCGCCCGTACGCCCGACGCCGCCGACATCCCCGAACAAGCCCCAGCTGACGGCGGCCTTGAGCGGCCTGGTGATGGCGAGCATCGCGCTGGTGATCGTGGCGGCGTCGTTCACTGCGCAGCTCGTCTACCGGGACTACTACACATGCGTGAACGACGCCCTGACGAAGTCGGGCCAACTCGCCTGCAACGACCTGCTCCCGGATCCGCTGCGGGGCTTGATCGGCGTCAAGGAGTAGCCCGCACGGGCGGTTCACCGGGGGGTGGGGGTTCGGCCCCCTCCCCCGGCGGTTCCTTCGCGGCCGACGGCTCCTTCGCTGGCGGCGCCTCAGGCAGCGCCGGATCCGGCTCCGGCGTCGCCACCGGCTGAAGCTCCGCCGTCAAACCCCCCGACGCCTCCTTGAGCGCCGCCACCCGATCCTCCCGGCCCTCCCTCTCGGCCCAGGAACCCGACGGCAGGAAGTCGTACGCCTCCGACGCCCCGTCGTCCGGCTCCGGCGGCCCGGCGGGTGCGGGCACCACAGGCACCGGTGCCGCAGCCTCCGGGGCCGACTCCGGCACCGGCTCCACCGCCCCGCGCCTCCACCAACGCCCCGGCACCCGCACCCGCCACGCCCGCACCCCCAGCGCTCCCGGCACCCCGATACCCGCCGTCCATGCCAGCGCCGCCGGCCCCGTCAGCCACCACACCGGGCCGAACGCGGCCAGCCGGCCCGTGCCCATCGGGCCGCCCGCGGCCCCCGCCATCAGGGCCGCCAGGACCCCGCAGCCCACGGCACCCAGGAGCGCCGTCAGCGCGGTCTCGCGCACGCCCCACGCGGTCTCCCGTGCCCCGTGCCGCGGCGCCGCCGCCCGCACCGTGAACCACGCGATCACCACCCCCGCCACCACCGGCACAGCCGCCGCAGCCCAGTGCATCGGCATCCCCCGCCCCTCACCCGGGACCGCGGCCAGCAACGGGAAGTGCGGCAGCGCCGGGTCCCCGGCCAGCGCGAGCGGGGTCGCCGTGGCGCCCGTACCGAGCGCGAAACCCGGCCCGAGCCCGTACGCCGCACCCCACACCGCCGCGTTCGGCACCAGCGCGAACCCCAGCAGCAGCACCGCGAGCCGCCCCGACCACGGCTCCGCCAGGCGCAGGAACGAATCCTGCGTCGCGTCGGAGTGCCACACCAGCGACACCGCGACCAGCAGCGCCCCGCCGCCCAGCAGCGCCATCGCCCCCGCCGCGGCGGACCGCAGTGCGACGGCCACCCCGGTACGGGCGAGCGCCACCCGTACCCGCCCGGGCAGCCAGGCGGGCAGCAGCTCGCGCGGGCTGCCGCTCCCCGTCCACACCCCGGCCGCCGCCGCGAGCGCCGTCACCAGCGGCACATGGAACAGCGCGCTCACCGGGTCCGGCGCCAGCGGCCCGCCCGTCGTGTAGACCGCCGCAGCGATGCCGACCAGGAGATATCCCGCGGTCACTGCGCACAGCGCACCCGGAGCCGACGGCCGCAGCCGCCCCTCCCCCAGTTCCAGCGCGTCGCGCGCCGCCCGGTGCACCAGCCAGGCCGGAAGCGCGACGAACAGCAGCGGCACGACCCCCACCGGCGCCGGGGCCCCGGAGAGCGTGCCGGCGCGTACGAGCTCGGTGCCGTGGGCCAGCAGCCACAGCCCGGCGACGAGGTGCAGCGCCCCATCGGGACCGCTGTCCGGGTACGGAGAGCTGATCCACAGCACCATCACCACAAGCGCGAGCCCGCCCAGCCCGAGCCCCGCCGCGGTCGCCCCGCGCACGAAGGACGCGGCCAGGGCAGGCACAGGCCCCCCCTGCACGGGGACCGGAGTCTGCGGCACAGAAGGGCTGCGATCGGTCATTTGAGTCACGCGGCCATGCTGCCAACGACACGCGCCGTAGTCGCGTAACAGGCGATCACCCGCTGTGTCGTTCAATATACGTTTATGTACTTTCTCGTCGAGTGGAGTGCTGACGGGAGCCCTTCATGACTCAGAGCACCACACGCTCCGTACCCGCCCCGCTGCCCTCCCCCATGGAACGGCGCAGGCTGCGCGAGGCGAAGTTCCTGAGCGAGGAGGAGGCCGCGAGCGTGGTCGGCGTCACGCGGGCGACGATCAGGTCCTGGGAGACCGGCCGCAGCAGCCCACGGGGGCGCAACCGCGAGCTGTACGCGAGGCTGCTCGCCGACTCTGCCGAGAGGACCAGGGAGTCCAGGGAGTTCTGGGAATCCAGGGAATCCGGCGAATTCCCCGCCTGGCAGCCCGAACCCGAACCCGCCGCCAAGCACGCGGCCGAACAGCAGGCCCCGCCGCCGAAGCCACCGGAACCGCCGGCACTCCCCGAGTTCACCCCCGCCGAGGCCTTCGACGCTCTCTACTCGTACGCCGCCCCGGCCCTCGTACGCCAGACCTACCTGCTCACCGGTCGGCTCCGGCTCTCCCACGAGTCGGTCGAGCGCGCCTTCCATCTCGCCTGGCAGCGGTGGCCAAAGGTCGCCGTCGACCCGGACCCCGCGGGCTGGGTACGGGCCGCCGCGTACGAATACGCCATGTCCCCCTGGCAGCGGCTACGGCCCGTCCACCGGCACCCCGACTTCCCTCGCGTCGAGGGGGACCGGCGCCGGCTGCTCGACGCGCTGCTGGAACTTCCCCCGTCGTACCGCCGCACCCTGGTGCTCTACGACGGCCTCGGCCTCGATCTCCCCGAGACGGCCGCCGAGACGGAGGCGAGTACCCCCGCCGCGGCAAACCGCCTGGTGCACGCGCGGGCAGCCGTCGCCGAGCGGGCGCCCGAGCTCGGCGTGCCCGAGACGCTGCACGAGCAGCTCACGGCCCTCGCGAACGCCGGCCCGGTGCCGCGGCTGAGCGCCGCCAGAGCGGTACGTACGGGCTGCGAGCGCCGGGCCCGGTTCTGGACGCGAGCCGCCATCACGGTCACCACACTGATCATCGGCGCCACGGCCTACACCCTGGCCACCGCGCCGACGCGGTACGAACCGCCGCTCGCCCCCGGGCAGCAAGTCGGCGGCGTACCGCCGCACAGCGGGCCGCAGCCGCTGACCCCGCGGGTCATGGAGCTGCGCGCGAAGCTGCTCGCCGAGCCGGCGTACGGTCCGGAACGACTCCTGCCCCAGGTGCGCTGACCAGGTCAGTTGCTTAGTACGCGAGTGGGCCCGCACCTCACAGGAATCGCCTGGAGGCGCGGGCCCACTCGTACGTGCCGTACCTACCGCAAAGGTCAGGCGCCCAGGATCTCGCGCGCCAGCTTGGCCGTCTCGGTCGGCGTCTTGCCGACCTTGACGCCCGCGGCCTCGAGGGCTTCCTTCTTGGCCGCGGCCGTGCCGGAGGAGCCGGAGACGATGGCGCCGGCGTGGCCCATGGTCTTGCCCTCGGGGGCGGTGAAGCCCGCGACGTAACCGACGACCGGCTTGGTGACGTTCTTCGCGATGAAGTCCGCCGCACGCTCCTCGGCGTCGCCGCCGATCTCGCCGATCATCACGATCAGCTCGGTCTCCGGGTCGGCCTCGAATGCGGCCAGCGCGTCGATGTGGGTCGTGCCGATGACCGGGTCGCCACCGATGCCGACGGCCGAGGAGAAGCCGATGTCACGGAGCTCGTACATCATCTGGTAGGTCAGCGTGCCGGACTTGGACACGAGACCGATGCGGCCGGGCTTGGTGATGTCGCCCGGGATGATGCCGGCGTTGGACTGGCCGGGGGTGATCAGGCCGGGGCAGTTCGGACCGATGATCCGGGTCTTGTTGCCCTTGGCGGTCGCGTACGCCCAGAAGGCGGCGGAGTCGTGGACCGCGATGCCCTCGGTGATGACGACCGCGAGGCCGATCTCGGCGTCGATCGCCTCGACGACGGCGGCCTTGGCGAAGGCCGGCGGCACAAAGAGGACGGAGACGTCGGCTCCGGTCTTCTCCATCGCCTCGGCGACGGAGCCGAAGACCGGCACCTCGGTGCCGTCGAAGTCGACGGTCGTGCCCGCCTTGCGCGGGTTCACGCCACCGACGATGTTGGTGCCGTCGTTCAGCATGAGCTTGGTGTGCTTCATGCCCGTGGCGCCGGTCATGCCCTGGACGATGACCTTGCTGTCCTTGGTGAGGAAGATAGCCATGGTTCTGGAGTCCCTCTTCCCTTACTTCGCAGCCGCGAGCTCGGCGGCCTTGTCGGCCGCGCCGTCCATGGTGTCCACGCGCTGCACGAGCGGGTGGTTGGCGTCGGAAAGGATCTTGCGACCCAGCTCCGCGTTGTTGCCGTCGAGGCGCACGACCAGCGGCTTGGTGACGTCCTCGCCCTTGGACTTGAGCAGCGCCAGGGCCTGCACGATGCCGTTGGCGACCTCGTCGCACGCGGTGATGCCACCGAAGACGTTGACGAAGACGGACTTGACGTCCGGGTCGCCGAGGATGATTTCGAGGCCGTTCGCCATGACCTCGGCGGAGGCGCCGCCGCCGATGTCGAGGAAGTTGGCGGGCTTCACGCCGCCGTGGTTCTCACCGGCGTACGCGACGACGTCGAGGGTCGACATGACCAGACCCGCGCCGTTGCCGATGATGCCGACTTCGCCGTCGAGCTTGACGTAGTTGAGGTTCTTGGCCTTGGCGGCAGCCTCGAGCGGGTTGGCTGCGTCCTTGTCCTCGAGCCCCGCGTGCTCGGGCTGACGGAAGTCCGCGTTCTCGTCGAGCGAGACCTTGCCGTCGAGCGCGATGACACGGCCGTCGGCGACCTTGGCCAGCGGGTTGACCTCGACGAGGAGCGCGTCCTCGGCGATGAAGGTCTTCCACAGGGTCACCAGGATGTCGGCGACCTGGTCGGCGACATCGGCCGGGAACTTCGCGGCCGCGACGATCTCGCGGGCCTTCTCCAGGTCGACACCCTCGTTGGCGTTGACCGGGATCTTCGCGAGGGCCTCGGGGTTCTCCTCCGCGACGACCTCGATCTCCACGCCGCCCTGGACGGAGGCCATGGCAAGGAAAGTGCGGTTGGTGCGGTCGAGGAGGTACGAGACGTAGTACTCCTCGGCGATCTCAGGCGCCGTCTCGGCCAGCATCACCTTGTGGACCGTGTGGCCCTTGATGTCCATGCCGAGGATCTGACCGGCCTTCTCGACCGCGTCGTCCGGGTCGGAGGCCAGCTTGACGCCGCCGGCCTTGCCGCGGCCGCCGACCTTCACCTGCGCCTTGACGACCGACCGGCCGCCCAGACGCTCGGTCACCTCGCGCGCCGCCTCAGGCGTGTCGATGACTTCACCGGCCAGCACCGGTACACCGTGCTTGGCGAAGAGGTCCCTCGCCTGGTACTCGAACAGGTCCACGCGCGTCCGTCCCTTTTCTGATGATCGCGGTTCGTTGTCTGCGTGGGCGTGCCGCGAAGGGCAACGTGACTGCGCTGTCACAAGGGAGGCGTACACGGTGTCCGTGGCCGCGGCATGTCCGTCTCGCAGGTTATCCCCGTGGGCCGTAGGTCCCTAAATCGCAGATCACACCTGGGCGGTGATAACAGTCACAGATCGCACCCGGTGGCTGTGCCGGAAACGGAACCGGGCGGTCCCCACCCCAATGAGGACCGCCCGTGGAGCTCCGTAGAACCGCGTAACTTCCGACCCGCCTGTCAGATGTTCTGCGTCATTCGTTCTGCGTCATTCGTTCTGTGTCAGATGCCCTGCGTCAGGTGCGACGCGTAACCCGGAGTGACAGAGGAAGCCGCGCCCTGAACGCCGGAAACGGCGTTGCCGGCGAGCGGGGCCGCGGTGACCGTGCCGGTCAGGTCCTGCGCGAACGGCTGGACCTCGGAGACCACGCCGCCCGCGAACGGCGTCACGTCGCCGACGACACCGTGCGCGAGGGAGCCGGCGCTGCCGCCGACGCCGTACGCGACCGGCGTCACGTGGTCGACCACGGTGTGGACGAGCGGCTGAACCGAGCCGACGACACCGCCCGCGAAGGGCTGGACGTCGGAGACCACGCCGCCGGCGAACGGCTGGACCTCGCTGACGACACCGCCGGCGAACGGCGTCACGTCGCCGGCCACGCCCTGGGCGAGGCCGCCGACGTCGCCGACCGCCTGACCGGCGACCGGGACGACGCCGTTGACGGCCCGGCCGGCGATGGGCGGCAGAACGTCCTGAGCGGCGGCGTCGACGACCGGAGTGGCGTCGGCGACAGCGCCCTGGGCCCGGTACTGGGCCTGGGCCGGGGCCTGCTCCAGCTCGTGCGCGAAGGCGGAGAGCGGGCCGAAGAGGTAGTCGATCTCGTCCTGGACGTCCGTGCGGGCAGCGGACTGGGCGTTGCCCTGGGCCTGGGCGGCGGTGCCAGCGGCGGTGCGCTGAGCCTGCGCGGCCGTACCCGTCGTCTTGCCCTTGGCCTGGGCGGCCGTGCCCGTAGCGGTGCGCTGAGCCTTCGCGGCCGTACCCGTCGTCTTGCCCTTGGCCTGGGCGGCCGTGCCCGTAGCGGTGCGCTGAGCCTGCGCAGCCGTACCGGTGGCCTTGCCCTTGGCCTGGGTGACCGCACCCGTAGCGGTGCGCTGAGCCTGCGCGGCCGTACCCGTCGCCTTGCCCTTGGCCTGGGCGACCGCACCCGTGGCCGTGGAGCGCGCGTCGGAAGCGGCACCCTTGGCGTCCTGGACGGCGTCGGCCGCCTGGTCGGGCGTGGAGAGCGGTACGGAGACGTGCACCTCGTCGGCGCTGGCCACGGCGGTGCCGATGGCCCACATGCCGCCGGCCGTGGCGGCGACGGCTATAGAACGGCGAATATTCTTGTGCATGCTTGAGTCGAATCCTTCGAATGAGTTCGGCTGTCCGGAACTGTCCGGTTGGCGGGCAGACCTGTCCCGCCCCCGCGCGGCAGGTCTTGAGCGGGGAAAGGACTGCCCTAGCCGGGGAATTCGAGGATGTCGCGGGGTCGTTCGCAGGTCGGCGCGGCCGCCGTCGCCCGGACCGCGCCGGAGACGAGCGCGTATGGACTGTCGTACGCACTCACCGCCGCGGGCTGGTCGCCCTTTCGCGGCGTGTGCGTCTCGGTGGACTGCTGCAGCGCGCCGTGCGTGGAGTTGCAGGGCTTGCCGGGGACTTGAGCCGGTGCGGGTGCCGACGCGGGCTGCGCGTGCGGGACTTCACCGGGGTGCCGGCCGAGCGCACCGGCGTACTCACCGTCGTACTCACCGGCCGGGCCGACCGCGGCAACGGTCGCGCCGGACGACCGGGCCGGGTCCGCCTCGTCCGAGGAGGGCTTGGCCGTGATTCCGCCCGGGGACTCGTCCACGAGCCGGTCGGCGGGGCCTTGCGGCTGTCCGGGGTCTGTACCGCCGCCGGCAGACGGCGGCGGTACGGGAAGGAACTCGCCCGGTGTGCCGGTCACCGGCTCGACCACGGGCCCTACGACATCCGCCACAGTGCCCGCGGCCGGCTGAAGAACCTCGCGTACGGATCGCACCGGCGCAATGGACGCCGCCGCGTCGACGGAGTCCGTTGCCGCGCGCCGCAGTTCCCGCGCCGGGACCGGCCGGGTCGACGACGCCGGGTCGCTCGCCTCGGTGTCGGCGGGCGCCTGGGAACTCGGCGCCGAATCCGGCAGCTCGGCCGCCTGCGCCTGTCCGCCGTAGAGGAAACCGACCGTCAGCAGACCCCCGAGAAACAGCATCACCCGCAGCGCACGCCGCTCGCCCGCTGCCCGGCGCAGCGCGCACAGGACAGCGGCAGAACGAGCAGCTGCGGCAGTCACGGTGAAGGAGCCTTCCCGAGGTTGGCGGAAGTGGACCTTCCGCGGGGATCGGGACGATGCTCGCCGAGTCGCCCGGGTCGGCGCAAGTCCTACGTTACTGATGGGTCACCTTGTCCGGTATGGGCAGTGGACGCTTCTCGATCGCCGCCGCCATAACATCCGGGAAGAGGTCCGGCGTACATGCGAAGGCCGGTGCGCCCAGCGCCGCGAGAGCCGCGGCGTGCTCCCGGTCGTACGCGGGTGTCCCCTCGTCCGAGAGCGCGAGCAGCGCCACGAACTGCACGCCCGACGCCTTCATCGCCGCGACCCGCTTCAGCATCTCGTCCCGTATGCCACCCTCGTAGAGGTCGCTGATCAGTACGACGACGGTGTCGGCGGGGCGGGTGATTTGCGACTGGCAGTACGCGAGCGCCCTGTTGATGTCGGTGCCGCCGCCGAGCTGCGTGCCGAACAGGACGTCGACCGGATCGTCGAGCTGGTCGGTGAGGTCGACGACCGCGGTGTCGAAGACGACGAGGCGGGTGGCGATGGAGCGCATCGACGCCAGGACCGCGCCAAAGACGGATGCGTAGACGACGGAGGCCGCCATCGAGCCCGACTGGTCGATGCAGAGGACGACGTCCTTCTTCACTGACTGCGACGCCCTGCCGTATCCGATCAGCCGCTCAGGGACGACGGTGTAGGCACCTTCTCTTTCAGGAATCGGCAGACAGTTCTTGAGGTTGGCCCGGATGGTGCGGTCCCAGTCGATGTCCCGGTGGCGCGGCCGGTTGATCTTCGCCGAGCGGTCGAGCGCACCGGTGAGGGTGGACCGGGTGCGGGTGGCGAGCCGCTTCTCGAGGTCGTCCACCACTTTCCGTACAACGGCTCTGGCTGTCTCCTTGGTCGTCTCGGGCATCGCCTTGTTGAGGGAGAGCAGCGTGCCGACGAGGTGGACGTCCGCCTCGACGGCCTCCAGCATCTCCGGCTCCAGCAGGAGCGTGGACAGGCCGAGCCGGTCGATCGCGTCGCGCTGCATGACCTGGACGACGGAGCTGGGGAAGTACGTACGGATGTCGCCGAGCCAGCGCGCGACCGACGGCGCGGACGCCCCGAGCCCGGCCGAACGGTCGCGTCCGCCCTGGTGGTTGCCGCTGCCCTTGCCGTAAAGGGCGGTGAGGGCGCCGTCCATCGCCGCGTCCTTGCCCGCGAGCGCGCACCCGGTGCCGTCGGCGGACTCCCCGCCGAGCACCAGCCTCCAGCGCCGCAGCCGCTCGTCGTACTCGGTCCCTGTCATCGGGCCACCCCCGCAAGGTCGTTGTCGTCGATTCCGAGGAGCAGCTGGAGCACCGGCAGCACCGCGTCCGCCCGCGGCTCGTCGAGACCGAGGCCGAATCCGGGCATCGTGGGCGCGGCGTGCACCGGACCGGATGCCGCCGCGGGTCCGCGCCGGACCAGCTCGCCCAGGGTGCGGCGGACACCCGATTCGTACGCGGAGAAGGTGCGGCGCAGCAGCGGCAGTACGTCGGTGAAGGCGTCCGCGGGCACGCTGGTCAGCCAGGCGTCGACGAGTGTGAGCAGGCGCTCGTCGTGGACCAGGAGCATCCCGCCCCCGGACGCACCGCCGACGAAACCCTCGATCCAGGCGGCCGCTTCGGCGGGCGGCGTGCCCGGTGAGAGCGCGAGGGCCATGAGCCGCGCGGCCTCGTTCTCCGCGAGCCGCCCGTCGTCCAGCAGCAGCCGGGCGGCCCGGCCGCGTATGACCCCCGGCACGGTGTCCCGGGCCGCGAGCCGGTGCAGTACGGAGCCCCAACGCTCGCCCAGCTCCCGCGCCTTGGGCAGCAGCCCGATCGCTGTGTGCACCCCGTCCAGATGGCTCCGCATCTCGGCCGCGCCGTCCGCGTCGAGCCCGGTGCACGCGGGCGGCAGGCCGACGCAGATGCGCTCGGCGAGCCCGGCCGCGACCTCGCCGAGCGCGGCCGTGTCGGTGGACCGCACATCCCCGTACCGCAGGGAGCGGGCCAGGGCGGGCAGCGCCTGGGCGAGATGACCGACGTCGGTGTCGAGGGCGGCGCGGTCCGCGAGCGCCTTCATCACGACGGGGAGCGCGTCGGGCAGTTCGGCCAGCAGGCACTGCTCGGCGAGCGCGGTGACGTCGGCGAGGGCGGTCGCCGACACGGCTCTGTTCTCGGCGTTCGCCGTGGCCGCGGAGAGCACCGTCGTACCCCATACGCCGGCCTCCGCGACCCGGACGAACAGCTCGGGCTCCCAGCGCAGCCGCCAGCTCTCCCGGAACGTGCCCGTGCTCCCCCGCCCCGTGACGGGCTCGCCCCAGCCGATGGCCAGCAGCCGCAGCCGGTGCAGCAGCCTGCTCTTCGCCGCGTCGGTCTCTTTGCGCAGATCGAGGTCCAACTCCCGCTCCAGCGCCTCCGGTTTGAGCCGCAGGCTGCGCTGGAGCCGGCTGAGGTCGCGCTGCAACGGCACGGCGGGCGCGGCGTCCGGCACCTCGCCGAGCACGTCCCCGACGATCAGCCGGTCCCGGATGAGGTCGAGCGGCACGTCGGAGCCGTCGCACATCACGGCCCGGATGGCATCGGTCGTCTCGGTCAGCCCGGCGAGCGGACGCCCGCGCATGGCGGCGAGCGTGTCGGCGAGCCGGACGGCCTCGATGACATGGGCGGACGAGACCATCCGGTCCTCGTCCCGCAGCAGCCCGGCGACCTTGGTCATCCAGCGCTCGACGGGCCGGTCGGGCGCGCCGAAGAGATGCCCGTACCAGCCGGGCGAGTCGATCCCCGCGCCGTACCCGCTGTGCCGGGCGAGCCTGCGGTGCGTCCAAGGCACCCAGGTCATCTCGGTCTTGACCTTGGGCAGGCCTTTGAGGAGGGCCTTGTCGGCGGCGACGGTGTACTTCGCTGCCAGCGCGGGAACGTGCCAGGCGCCGCAGACGACGGCGACGTCGTCCCCGAACTCCTTGCGCGCGGCGCGCAGTTGGATCCGCATATGTGCCTCGCGCGCGAGATCGCGTTCGTGCCCGCCGTGTCCGTACATCTCGCGCAACGCGGCCATGGCTTCACCGAGCGCCATGAAGGGGGCGCAGGGGTCAGCACCGTGGGAGCGGAGTGCGGGCGCGCCCTCAGGGCGGGGCCCGTCCGCAGACCCGGACACAGACCCGGACCCGGCCCCGGACACAGACGCGGACACAGACGCGTGCCGGGACGGGACCTCGGCCGCGGACCCGCGGTGCTCGATGACGTCCTCCCACCAGCGCTCCGGGTCGTCGTACCCGGCGGTTTCGGCGAGGACGGCGATGGGATCGATCCGTACGCCCCGAGCTTCGAGAGGCTCCTGCCCCGGCACGATGTCCCATTCGGGGTCGACGGCCTCCGCGTCGGCAACCTCAGGTGCCCGGCCTGCAAGAGGCTCCTCTCCGTCCGGCGCCGGTCCCTCCGGTCCGGCCGCGTCCGCAGACTCCTCCGCCGCTGCCAGCGCCAGCGAATGCGCTGCCGGGAGGTCGATGAAGCGCACCGGCACCCCCCGGGCGAGCGCCCAGCGAAGCGCCACCCACTCCGGCGAGAACTCGGCCAGCGGCCAGAACGCCGCCCGTCCCGGGTCGTCCACGGCATGCGCGAGCAGCGCGACCGGCGGGCGCATCTGCTCGTCCGCCGCGAGCGCGAGCAGCGCGTCTCCCTCGGGCGGCCCCTCGATCAGCACCGCCGGTGGCGAGGCCGCCTCCAGCGCGGCCCGCACCGCCCGCGCCGAACCCGGCCCGTGGTGACGGACGCCGAGCAGCAGGGGCCCGGTCATGCGCTCACCTCGCGGCAGGCGCGGTAGAAGTCCTTCCAGCCCTCGCGCTCACGCACCACCGTCTCCAGGTACTCCTGCCAGATGACCCGGTCCGCCGCCGGGTCACGGACGACCGCGCCGAGGATGCCGGCCGCCACATCGCCGGGCCGCAGCACGCCGTCGCCGAAGTGCGCGGCGAGCGCGAGACCGCCCGTGACGACCGAGATCGCCTCGGCCGTGGAGAGCGTGCCCGAGGGCGACTTGAGCTTGGTGCGGCCGTCGGCCGAGACGCCGTCCCGCAGCTCTCGGAAGACAGTGACCACCCGGCGGATCTCCTCGAGCCCCTCAGGCACGGCCGGCAGATCGAGCGAGCGCCCTATCTGGTCGACGCGCCGAGACACGATGCCGACCTCGTCCTCGGGCGTCGCGGGCAGCGGCAGCACGACGGTGTTGAACCGGCGGCGCAACGCGCTGGACAGGTCGTTGACCCCGCGGTCGCGGTCATTGGCCGTGGCGATGAGGCTGAACCCACGCACCGCCTGGACCTCCTGCCCCAACTCAGGGATCGGCAGGGTCTTCTCGGACAGGATCGTGATCAGCGAGTCCTGTACGTCCGCGGGGATACGGGTGAGCTCCTCGACCCGAGCGGTCATGCCCTCGGACATCGCGCGCATGACGGGACTGGGCACGAGCGCGTCCCGGCTGGGGCCGTGGGCGAGCAGTTGGGCGTAGTTCCAGCCGTAGCGGATCGCCTCCTCGGGCGTGCCCGCCGTGCCCTGCACGAGCAGCGTGGAGTCGCCGCTGACGGCCGCGGCGAGATGCTCGGAGACCCAGGTCTTGGCGGTGCCCGGCACGCCGAGGAGCAGCAGCGCCCGGTCGGTGGCGAGTGTGGTGACGGCGACCTCGACGATCCGGCGCGGCCCCACGTACTTGGGCGTGATCGCCGTGCCGTCGGGCAGCGTGCCGCCGAGCAGATAGGTGGCGACGGCCCACGGCGACAGCTGCCAGCCGACCGGCCGCGGCCGGTCGTCGGCCGCGGCGAGCGCCTTGAGTTCCTCGGCGAATGCGTCCTCGGCATGCGGTCGCAGAGCCTCGGCCCCGGTGGCTGCGCCTGCGGTCGCGCCGGTTTCGGACACGGTCATGGATCCCCCTCCAGATCGTTCGACCCGATGTGGGATCCACCGTGCACCATGCCACTGACAATCGACCGTCGCCGCAGGTCAGGACCTCAATGGCCAGGATTCGACCGGGAGTTACGGGAGTTACTCCACGATCGGGGAGACCGCGATGCAACCGGCCGCGGCGGCCAGGCCCGCGCCCTTCTCCTCCTTGATGACCTTGCCCTTGTACGTGATCTTGCAGCTGACCTCGGAGCCGGTGATGTCCGCGGCAACCGGCATGACGGCGGGCGGCATGATGCCGCGCAGCGTGACCGTCTTCTTCCACGGCAGCGAGGGCTTCTGCACCGTCTCGATCTCCGGCTCCATCGCCTTGCCGCCACCGCCGTGGAAGTCGATCGAGTCGACGTTCTTCCCGGTCACCTCGTACGTGACTTCGTACGTCTCGTTCGTGGCCTTGTCTACGGCGTCGACGGCGTCGGAGCAGGCGGAGAGGCCGAGCGTGAGGCCGGAAACGGCGACGGCGCAGACGGCGGCGCGGATGGTGCGGTTCATATGGAATCCCCCCGGATCCTGAGGCTGAGCCCTCCAGCCAATCACAAAGGGAAGGTAGGGCCAAGATGCTGTCGGGCGCGCGAATCCGCAGGTCAGAACCGATTGTCAGTGGTGGCCCGTAGCGTCTTCAGCATGCTGCGATCTAACGGGGGAGAACCCTCGAACGCCCCGGAGCAGGGGGTGCGCTGGACGTCGGATCAGGTGCTGGCACTGGCTCCTGACGATGCGTCGCGCAGAGCGGGAAACAGACTAGGCGCGGCCGGGCCGTGGTCCGGCGCGGGCAGCAGCGGCTCGGGGGCCGTGTGGGGCCTGTGCAAGGGCAGCGGCAGCAAGCCGTACCAGACGGTCGTCGACACCACGGGCCCGGCCTACAAATGCAGTTGCCCGAGCCGGAAGTTCCCGTGCAAGCACGCGCTGGGGCTGCTGCTGCTCTGGGCTGCGGACGAGGGCGCCGCACCGGTCTCCACCACGCCGGACTGGGCCGAGGAATGGCTTGAAGCGCGCAGAAAGCGCGCCACGGACAAGGAAGAGAGCGACGCGGGCGCGGGACAGCCCGCGAAGACCGCCGACCCCGAGGCGGCCAGGCGCCGGGCCGAGCGCCGGGCGGGGCGGATCACCGCGGGGGCCACGGAGCTGGAACAGCGGCTCACGGATCTGCTGCGCGGCGGCCTGGCCGCGGCCGAACAGAGGGGGTACGAACTGTGGGAGGAGACCGCGGCTCGCATGGTCGACGCTCAGGCACCCGGACTGGCGGGACGGGTGCGGGAGTTGGGCGCGATTCCGGGCTCGGGGCCGGGCTGGCCCGTGCGGCTGCTGGAGGAATGCGCGCTGATCCATCTGCTGGACGAGGCGTGGCTCGGGCTGGAGAAGCTGCCGGACCCGTTGGCCGCGACGGTCCGCACCCGGGTCGGCCTCACCTCGCCCGCCGAGGGCCCGCCGGTCCGGGACGGCTGGCTGATCCTGGCCCAGTACGACTCCTCGGACGGGAAGATCACCACGCGCCGTATATGGCTGTACGGACGCGGCTCCGGGCGCACGGCACTGCTGCTCTCCTTCGGCGCAGCAGGCCGCTCTCCGCAACAGGCGCTCCCGGTGGGGCTGATGATCGACGCCGAGCTCACCGCGTACGCGGGCGCGGGGCAGCTGCGGGTGGACCTGGGCGAGCAGTTCGGCGCGCCCGTCCCGATCGGGTCCCCGCCGCCGGGCGGGCCGGCCGCGGCGGCCCTCGACGCATACGGCAAGGCTCTGCGGGACGACCCCTGGCTGGACTCCTGGCCGGTCACGCTGAGCGGCGTCATTCCCACCCAGGCGGGCGAGGGGTGGCAACTGGCCGACGCCGACGGCGAGTCCGCGCTGCCCATCGCGCCCGGCGCGCTCTCCCGCCCCGGGCTGTGGAAGCTCGTGGCGCTCTCCGGCGGTGGCCCGCTCACCGTCTTCGGCGAGTGCGGTCACCAGGGCTTCACGCCGCTCGCCGCCTGGGCAGCCCGGTCCGAGGACGCCACGGGTCCGGCCGAGACGATCCCGCTCATCTGAACGTACGGAGGACGTCATGACCAGCACCGTCAGCACCTCACCGTGGGAAGAGCTCGTCACCTCGGCCCTGCTCGGCACCGACCGCCGTACGCCGCCGGATTCCGTGCTGTCCCCCGGCAAGGACGCGCCGGTCGCGCTGTTGGACGCGGCGGCGGTCCAGACCGTACGGCGCAGGGCGGGACTGCTGCCCGCGCCCGCCGCCGACCGGCCGGAGCCCGCGCCGCACGACGCCCGCCCGCAGCTGCCCGCGCCCGCCCGGCGCCGGCTCGCCCAGCTGCTGGCCGACCGGTCCGCCCCGTCGCACGCGGGAGGACGACGAGGTACGGCACCCGATCTCACCGAGCTGCTCCCCCAGTGGCTGGCCGCGGCCAACGAGCACCGGTACCAGGCGCCGCCGTCCGTACTGCCGGCTCTGCTGGACGCGGCCCGTGCTCGTACGGATCTGCGGCCGCAGGCCCTCACTTTCGCGGGGCCGCGCGGGCTGTGGCTGGCCCGGCTCAACCCGGAGTGGAAGTTCGCGCTGCGCGGAGCGTCCGGAAGCTCTGTGCTGCCGGACGCCGGTGACGAAGAGGCGGTCCAACGGCTCTGGGAGGAAGGGCTGTTCGCCGAGCGGGTCGCGCTGCTGGCGGCGGCGCGGGTGCACGATGCGGGGGCGGCGCTGGCGCTGCTGACCGCGACGTGGGCGACGGAGCGGGCCGAGGACCGGCTGATGTTCCTCGACTCCCTGCGTACCGGACTGTCCGACGCGGACGAGCCGTTCCTGGAACAGGCCCTGTCCGATCGAAGCCGCAACGTCCGTGCCACCGCGGCCGAACTCCTGTCGGCGCTGCCGCACTCCGCACTTGCCGGGCGGATGGCGGCGCGGGCGGCGTCGTGCGTCAGCCTGGACCGCAGTGGCGACGGCGACGCGGCGATAGGCGTGGAGGCGCCGCACGAATGCGATGCGGGCATGCAGCGCGACGGGGTGGCGCCGAGCCCGCCGACGGGGCGGGGCGAACGGTCATGGTGGCTGGGCCAGTTGGTGGAGGCGGTCCCGCTGTCCACCTGGCCGGGGCGGCTCGGCGGGCGTACGGCCCAGGAGATCGTCGCGCTGCCCGTCACCGACGGCTGGGGCGAGGAGCTGCACGCGGCGTGGTGCCGGGCGGCGGTGCGGCAGCGGGACGCGGAGTGGTCCCGCGCCCTGCTCGGGGCGCCGGGCAACCCGCCGGACACCGGCCCCGGCACGTCGTCCCTCGCCGAACGGGCGAAGCTGCTCGCGACGCTGCCGGACGGTGAACGGGCGGTGTGGGTCGCGGAGTTCATCGCGGCGCACGGCCTGTCGGAGGCGTTCCAGCTGCTTGGCGTCTGCGCGGTGCCGTGGGGGGAGCCGCTCGGCCGTTCGGTGGTGGACGCGCTGGACATCGCGCGTGAGGCGGGGAGTTACCCCTGGAGCTTCAGCGGGGTGATGGGCCTGGCGGAACGCTGCCTGGACCCGGCGGAGGCGAGCCGACTGGAGCTGCTGACGGCGACGCCGGACGAAACGGAGGGGGCGTCGCCGGGGGCGGGGGGGTACTGGTCGGAGGCGTTTCAGCGGCTGGTGTCGACGTTGCGGTTGCGGGCGGCGATGCGGGTGGAGCTGGGGGGTGTGTGTTCCCCCACCCCGCCCCTTCCCGAAACTGGGGGCTGACGCCCCCAGCCCCCGCCGGGGCGGAGGAGGTGGGCGTGGGGGCTGACGCCCCCACGCCCCCGGAAGCGGCAGCTTCGCGCCGCGCCCGGCCCCAGGCGCAGGGGGCGCAGGCGCTGCGTCACGCCCGGCGGCGTCAGGCGCCCGCGGGCTGGCGGAGGGAAGAGCCGGCGCTGCTCCCGTCCAGTGTCGCCGGACGGTGCCAGGCCACCCCAGGTTGGCGGACGCAGGGGGCGCAGGCGCTGCGTCACGCCCCGCGGCGCCGTACGGCGTCAGGCGGACGCAGGGAAAGGGCCTGCGTCCCCGCCCGGCGGCGCCGACAGGTGCCCGCAGGGCACGGGTCGCGTCACGGCCGGCGCGTCGGAGGGCGTCAGGCGGCCGCAGGGGGCAGGGGTCGCGTCACGGCCGGCAGAGCCGGACCGCGTCAGGCACCCGCAGACTCCCCACCCGGCCGCGTCAGGCGCCCGCGGGCTGGCGGACGTTTGCGTTGACCCAGTCAACGATCGACGCCGTCGTCGCGCCCGGCGTGAAGATCTCCGCTACGCCCTTCTCCTTCAGCGGCGCGATGTCCGCCTCCGGGATGATGCCGCCGCCGAAGACCTTGATGTCCTCCGCGTCGCGCTCCTTCAGCAGCTCGATGACCTTCGCGAAGAGCGTGTTGTGCGCACCGGAGAGGATGGACAGGCCGATCGCGTCCGCATCCTCCTGGATCGCCGTGTCCACGATCTGCTCGGGGGTCTGGTGGAGACCGGTGTAGATGACCTCCATGCCCGCGTCACGCAGCGCCCGCGCGATCACCTTGGCCCCGCGATCATGGCCATCGAGCCCCGGCTTGGCCACCACCACGCGGATCGGACCAGTCACACCCATCACTGCCTCCACCTACCGACTGCGCCGCCCTGGGCACGGGTCCCGAACCGCAGCGGCCCGGGGAAGTGAACGAACGTTATCTCCAGCATCCCGCAACCCGCCGTTTCACGGCCGATAGCGAGGGGGAAATCACACATGGGACAACTTAGCTATGCGTCGTACCCGCACCACGCGGCACACACGCCGCACCGCACCACCGCGGGAACGATCGCTACGGGAGCCGCTTCAGGGTTCGTAGCCCCGTGCCGTCAGCCGCGCGGCACGGCGTTACGACCCCTTCGGTACTGGCCCAGCACGGGCACAGGGCCTGAGTGGCGCCCACGAGGGCACACGGGGGACGGAGCCGTCCTCCAGCGTGCCGTACGGGAGGTCGGCCATGAAGGCTTTTCCCTTCTTTCCGCTGTGTCTGCGCCCCGTGCGACACCTACGAATACCGGCCGTGCTGATGCGCGCCGCCACCCTCGAGCTGGCGATCCTCGCCGGGCATCTGCTCCTCTACCCCGCCGGCCTCGTCCCGGAGCGTCGCGAACCCGACCAGGACCCCGCCCCAGGACCGAACCCCCGGCTCCCGGCGCCTGGCGCGGACCGCCCGCCCGCCGTGCTCCTCCATGGCTTCGTGGACAACCGCTCCGTGTTCGTCCTGCTGCGCCGCTCCCTCGCCCGGCACGGCTGGCGGCACCTCGAGTGCCTCAATTACTCCCCGCTGACCTGCGACATCCGCGCCGCCGCCGAGCTGCTCGGCCGGCACATCGAGGAGATCTGCGCGCGTACGGGCCGGTCCGAGGTCGACATCGTCGGGCACAGCCTCGGCGGCCTGATCGCCCGCTATTACGTACAGCGCCTGGGCGGTGACCATCGGGTACGCACGCTCGTCACCCTTGGCACCCCGCATTCGGGCACCAGCGTCGCCCCGCTCGCCAGCGCCCACCCCATCGTGCGCCAGATGCGCCCCGGATCCGCCGTGATCGAGGAGCTGCGCATGCCCGCGCCCGGCTGCCGTACTCGCTTCGTGAGTTTCTGGAGCGACCTGGACCAGCTGATGGTCCCGGTCGAGACGGCCTGCATCGACCACCCGGATCTCATCGCGCAGAACGTACAGGTCAGCGGAATCGGACATCTCGCGCTCCCGGTCCACCCGGCCGTCGCGGCCGGCATCCGGCAGGCGCTGGAGTCGAGCCAACCCGCGACCGGCACATCCGGCGCCGTCTCCGTCGCCTGATTCGGGCCCGACGGCGCTCGCCACCACGCCCAGCCCCAGCAGACCGGGTAACGAAATGTCGAACACTTTTCGAACGTAGAGCCAAAGCTGTGCCCACAGTCCGCCGAAAGGCATCCGAATGCCCGTTTCCTGATTGCCTAAAACCTGCCGAAGATTGTCGCCGTCGCATACCGCCGGGTACAGTCGCGCCACTGCTTTCCCTCTGGGACCCCTGCGCTCCACGGCCCCAGAACCCAGGTCCTGCTGCCGAGGCGAGAGAGAAGTTGGTGAACGACCAGCACGCCCACGCCGGGTACGTCGAATACGACGGCTACTCCACTGGCAGCTTCGACACCGACCCGCTCTTCGGTGCGCTTCCTGGCAGTTACGAAGCCGGCCACAGCGGCCAGTACGACACCACCCAGTGGGACACCGGGTCGCACCAGACCTCCGGTTACGACGTCTACGCCGCGCAGCAGGCACAACAGCCGCAGCAGGCGCAGCAATTCCCGCAGTACGAGACTCACGCGCAGTACGAGACTCACGCCCAGTACGACGGCACCGCCCAGTACGACAGCACGGCCCAGTACGACGGCACCGGCCAATACGACGCCGCCGCGGTCCAGTACGACACGACGGGCCAGTGGGACGCCGCCGCGTGGAACCAGACCGCGCAGACGGATCAGTACGAAACCGCCGCGGCCACGTTCGCGTACGACACCACCGGACAGTGGACGGCGCCCGCCTTCGACACCGGCACGTACGACGCCACCGCCTGGAACACGGGCGCGGAAGCCGTCGTAGCGCACGTACCGCACCAGTTCACGCCGGAGCATGAGTTCATCCCGGACCAGGACTTCAGCACCGCGGCGCCCGCTGACCTCACCACCGAATTCCAGCCGGAGTTCCAGTCGGACCTCACGTACGAGTACGAGGAGTACCAGTACGAGGCCGAGCCTGAACCCGAGGCCCAGCCCGAGGCCGAGGCCGGGCTCGAAGCGGAAGCCGGACTCGAAGCGGAAGCCGAACTCGACGGCGAATACGAGCTCGCGCCGGAACCCGACCCCATCGCCGCCGCCGTCATCCCCCGCCCCGTCCGCCGTTCCGGCGGGTCCCGCGGCCGTCGCCGCACCCCCGCGAAGCGCTCCGCGCTCCTCACCGTCGCCGTGCCCTCCGCCTGTGTGATGGGCGTCGCCGGCATCGCTGCCGCCTCCGTCGGCAGCCTCGGCACCGGCGACACCAAGGGCGACACCAACGTGGAGGCGGCCGATCCGTCCTCCCCCAAGGCGATCGCGGCCAACAACAAGATGGACACGCAACTCGCCGCTCTCAGCGCCGACGCCCGCGACTTCGGCGACCGCGCGTCGCGCACCCAGGAACGCCTCGACCTGAAGGCGCGCCAGGAGGCGGAGAAGAAGAAACGCGAGGAAGAGGCCAAGCGCCGCGAGGCGTTGCGCCCCAAGTTCGTATTGCCGGTGAACCGGGAAGGCCTGAGCGCGTACTACGGCCAGGCCGGCGTCAACTGGATGTCCGTACACACCGGCATCGACTTCCCGGTGTCCTATGGCACCGAGGTGATGGCCGCGACCGACGGCACCGTCCGTACTCAGTGGAACAGCGCCTACGGCAACATGGCCATCGTGACCGCCTCCGACGGCACCGAGACCTGGTACTGCCACCTGAGCAGCACCAAGATCCGCTCCGGTTCGGTCAAGGCCGGTGATGTCATCGCGTACTCCGGCAACTCCGGCAACTCCACCGGGCCGCACCTCCACTTCGAGGTACGGCCCGGCGGCGGCTCGGCGATCGACCCGCTGCCGTGGCTTCGCAGCCACGGCCTCGACCCGACGTAAAAACGCCGATCAGAGCTCGATCCGAGCTCTGATCAGAGCTTTTCGACCGGTGCGTACCGCAGCAGCAGCCGCTTCGGCTTGGTGTCCCCGAAGTCGATCGTCGCCTGCGCGTCCGCGCCCGACCCCGTCACCTCCACCACGGTCCCCAGGCCGAACTGGTCGTGCGTGACCCGGTCTCCGACCGCCAGCGAGATCACCGGCTTGTCGGTCGTGCGCCGCGTGGCGAAGCCCGAAGCACCGCCGCCCGAGCGTGAGCGCGAGGACGAGAGCGACGAGGCGATGCCGGACGTCGGACCGGCGGGCGCGGCCATCGGACCGGTCCGCTTCCACTGCAGGTGCTGCCCGGGGATCTCCTCCAGGAAGCGCGAGGGCGGGTTGTACGAGGGCTGGCCCCAGGCGCTGCGCATCGACGACCGCGTCAGATAGAGGCGCTCGCGGGCGCGCGTGATGCCGACGTACGCCAGCCGCCGCTCCTCCTCCAGCTCCTTCGGCTGGCCGAGCGCGCGCATGTGCGGGAAGACGCCGTCCTCCATGCCCGTCAGGAACACCACCGGGAACTCGAGGCCCTTCGCCGTGTGCAGCGTCATCAGCGTGATGACGCCGGAACCGTCCTCGTCCTCGTCCGGGATCTGGTCGGAGTCGGCGACGAGCGCGACCTTCTCCAGGAACTCGGCGAGCGTGCCCGCGCCTTCCTCCTCGGCGCGGTCCTGCTCGAACTCCAGGGCCACGGCGGCCAGTTCCTGGAGGTTCTCGATGCGCGTCTCGTCCTGCGGATCGGTCGACGCCTGCAACTCGGCGAGGTAGCCGGTCCGCTCCAGGACGGCCTCGAGCACGGTGGCCGGTCCGGCGCCCGACTCGACGACCGTACGCAGCTCCTCCATCAGCACGTTGAACCGCTTGACGGCATTGGCGGAGCGTGCCGCCATGCCGTACGCCTCATCGACGCGGCGCAGCGCCTGCGGGAAGGTGATCTTCTCGCGCAGCGCGAGCGCGTCGATCATCGCCTCGGCTCGGTCGCCGATGCCGCGCTTGGGGACATTGAGGATGCGGCGCAGCGGGACGTTGTCCTCGGGGTTGGCGAGAACCCGCAGATACGCGAGGACGTCCCGGACCTCCTTGCGCTCGTAGAAGCGCACTCCGCCGAC
Organism: Streptomyces sp. V1I1; assembly: GCF_030817355.1. Taxonomy (NCBI): domain Bacteria; kingdom Bacillati; phylum Actinomycetota; class Actinomycetes; order Kitasatosporales; family Streptomycetaceae; genus Streptomyces; species Streptomyces sp. V1I1. The sequence continues at coordinate 3,242,058 of NZ_JAUSZH010000001.1, forward strand.
GACCTTGTACGGCAGCCCGACCCGGATGAAGATCTCTTCGAAGACACGGGACTGGGCGTTCGTACGGTAGAAGACGGCGACGTCGCCGGCCTTCGCGTCGCCGGCGTCCGTCAACCGGTCGATCTCGTCTGCGACGAACTGCGCCTCGTCGTGCTCGGTGTCGGCGACATAGCCGGTGATCTGCGCGCCGGCGCCGGCGTTGGTCCACAGGTTCTTCGGGCGGCGGCTTTCGTTGCGCTCGATGACGGCGTTGGCGGCGGAGAGGATCGTCTGCGTGGAGCGGTAGTTCTGCTCGAGCAGGATCGTCGTCGCGTCCGGGTAGTCCTCCTCGAACTGGAGGATGTTGCGGATGGTCGCGCCGCGGAAGGCATAGATCGACTGGTCGGCGTCGCCGACGACGCAGAGCTCGGCCGGGTCGTCGTCCGGGCCCGAGGGACCCACCAGCTCGCGTACGAGCGTGTACTGAGCGTGGTTGGTGTCCTGGTACTCGTCCACCAGCACATGGCGGAACCGGCGCTGATAGTGCTCGGCGACGTCCGGGAACGCCTGCAGCAGATGCACCGTCGTCATGATGATGTCGTCGAAGTCCAGAGCATTGGCCTCACGCAGCCTCGCCTGGTACATCCGGTACGCCTCTGCGAGCGTCTTCTCGAAACCTCCCCCAGAGCCTTCGGTCTGGGAGGTACCCCCAACAGCCTGGTCGGCGAAGGTCTCCTCGTCGATCAGCTCGTTCTTCAGGTTCGAGATCTTCGCGCTGAAGGACTTCGGCGGGAACTTCTTGGGGTCGAGTTCCAGATCACGGCAGACCAGGGCCATGAGGCGCTTGGAGTCGGCGGCGTCGTAGATCGAGAACGACGAGGTGAAGCCGAGCCTCTTGGACTCACGGCGCAGGATGCGGACGCAGGCGCTGTGGAAGGTGGAGACCCACATGGCGTTGGCGCGCGGGCCGACGAGGTGCTCGACGCGCTCCTTCATCTCGCCGGCGGCCTTGTTGGTGAACGTGATCGCCAGTATCTGGCCGGGGTGGACGCTGCGGCTGCCCAGCAGATACGCGATCCGGTGGGTCAGCACCCGGGTCTTGCCGGACCCGGCCCCGGCGACGATGAGCAGCGGCGAGCCGGTGTGCACGACGGCGGCACGCTGCTGCTCGTTCAGCCCCTCGAGCAGGGCGGCGGGGTCCACGACGGTGCGCGGGGCGCCGTCACGGTGGTACGGGTCCCGGGCCGGAGGGACGTCGTAAGCACCCTGGAAGAGATCGTCAGGGATCTCCTCCGGGGCCGAGTCCTCGGGCGGCGGCGGGTGGTGCTCCGCACTGGGCTGGAGGTCCGCCAGGAAGCTGTCGTCAAAGAGGCTGCTCATCGCTCTACGAGTCTAGGCCGCCGCACTGACAGCTCGCCGCCGCATTGGGGTACGACGGCGACACGGCGGCGCGATCCGGCCGGGACACGATGCCCGCGACCCTCCGTGATCGGGCCACGTCGCCGGGTCATCGTGCGGAACGCGCCGGTCCGCCGATTGCCAAGGTCACGAAAATGTATCGGACATATCGAACATCAACCTTCACAGCAGCCACACGAGTTGGCTAGCGTGCTCCCCCAAGGCGGCCCGTACCCCCATGGCGATCCACGCCACATCGGGCAGCCTGCGCCGAATTCGGGCTTTCCACGAGGGAGTTCGGAACCGGGGACCCACCATGCACAACCGGGGTGAATCGGACCGCGCCCCATCCGGTCCGTAGGGCGATCTTCCGTTCCGCCCGAACCCGACAGCTAACCCGGTAGGCGGTCCACGGAAGAAGGAGATGCCGGCCTTGGCGTCGCATCGCAAAACGCGAAGTCGAACCGTAAAGACCTCCCCCGCCGTCGGGTTCACGACGGCAGCCCTCGCCTCCGTCACCCTGTTGTCGACGCAGAGCGCCAATGCCGCGCCCGCCGAGCCGAAGCCCTCCGTCGAAGAGGTACAGAAGAAGGTCGACGACCTGTACCGGCAGGCCGGCACGGCAACCCAGAAGTACAACAAGGCCAAGGAAGCGACCGAGGAGAAGCGCCGCGAGGTCGACGAGCTCCTCGACGACGCCGCCAAGCGCACGGACAAGCTGAACGAGTCCCGCCGGGAGCTCGGCACCTACGCGGCCGCGCAGTACCGCACGGGCGCGGTCACTCCGACCGCCGCGCTGCTCTTCGCGGACAGCCCGCAGGCGTACTTCGACCAGACGCAGCTGATGGACCGGATGACCGACCGTCAGCGCAGTGTGATCGACGACTACGAGACTCAGCGGGCCGCGGCCGCCGAGCAGCGCGCGGAGGCGACGAAGAGCCTCGAGTCGCTCACCCGCTCCCAGCAGGCCCTGCGCACGAGCAAGCAGGACGTCCAGGCGAAGCTCGCCGAGGCGCGCACGCTCCTGTCGAAGCTGACGGCCGAGGAGAAGGCACGGCTCGCGGCGATCGAGCGCAAGCAGGAGGAAGAGGCCCGCCGCAAGGCCGAGGCCAAGGCCAAGGAGGAGGCGGAGGCCCGCGCGGAGGCCGAGCGCCGGCGCCAGGAGCAGGAGCAGAACCAGGGCGGCGGCACGGGCACGGACACCGGGTCGGACACCGGCTCCGGTTCCACGGGCGGCGCCACGTACGCGGCGAAGGCCGAGAAGGTCCTCTCCTTCGCCCGCTCCCAGATTGGCAAGCCGTACGTCTGGGGCGCGTCGGGCCCGAGCTCGTACGACTGCTCGGGACTGACCCAGGCCGCCTGGAAGGCGGCGGGCGTGGACCTGCCGCGCACCACCTGGGACCAGGTGAAGGTGGGCCAGCGGGTCGAGACGAAGGATCTGCTCCCGGGTGACCTGGTCTTCTTCTACGACGACATCAGCCACGTCGGCATCTACATCGGCGACGGCAAGATGATCCACGCGCCCAAGCCGGGTGCGAACGTCCGCGAGGAGTCGATCTACTACATGCCGATCTACGGCAGCGTGCGCCCGGCCTGAGACCGGTCAACACACGAACGCCCGGGGGCCGACGTCGGCGCCCGGGCGTTCTCATGTCCGGCTCACACCCGGCTCTCGCCCGGCTCATTCCCGGCTCACGTCCAGAGCGTCGCGATGAAGATGTTCGCGACCGTCAGCCCGCCCACCGCGCCGAACAGCGCCTTGTCCACCTTCTCCTCGTCCCGCTTGACGTACACCAGGCCCAGGATCACAACCAGCACCGCCAGCTTGATGCCGACCTTGAGGTTGTTCACCGGCTGGTCGTCCGCCTGGTTCAGACCCACCAGCGCCACGCCCGTGATCAGCATGGTCAGCGCGCCGTGCAGCATCGCCGGGGTGAAACGGGCCGTTCCCGCGCCCATCGCCTTCATCTGGGTGAGGAAACCGCCGAGCAGCGACGCGATGCCGATGATGTGCAGGGCGACGAAGACATTGATGAGTACGTCCATGTCGCGGAGCCTAACCCTCCCCATAGCACCGATCTCCAGGCAGGTATGCCTCATTCGCCGCATCGGTCACAGCGGCACGGGGATCCGGGCCTGCACCATCAGTCCCGCTCTCAGAAAGCGCACTCACATGTCCAGCTTCGGGCAGTACCGGTCCACGCCTCATTCCCGTGACTCCCAGGTTTAGCGTCCTTGTCTCAGGTGACCGACTCCCCACCGCCGCCGAGCTCCCGGGCGGCAGTCGGCCACCCCCGCCGAGAAATCCGGCGACGGGCCGCTCCCCTGTGCGGACCCGCCGTCGGACTCGGCGGACTCGGCGTCGGATTCGGAGTCGGACTCGTCGTCGGACGGCGTCGGATTCGGACCGCAGGGAAGACGGAAGGACGTGGACGCCCTCGTGGCAGCGCACCGGAAACCCAAGCAGCATCCGCTCAGCGGGCCCGCCGCCCGGACCGCCGCCACCCTCGCGCTCGCCGGCGCAGCGACCGCCACCGCGTTCGACGGCACCGGGCACGCCGAGCCCGGTCTCACTCCCGCACAGATCAAGGCCAAGGTCGACAAGCTCTACCAGGAGGCGGAGGCCGCCACCGAGAAGTACAACGGGGCCAAGGAGCAGACCGCGAAGGCCCGCGCGTCGCTGGACCGGCTGCGCGAGGAGGCCGCCCGCAGGACCGAGCGGCTCAACGCCTCACGCAACGCCCTCGGTTCGATCGCCACCGCCCAGTACCGCGCCGGCGGCATGGACCCGGGCTTGCAGCTCGCCCTCACCTCCGACCCCCACGAGTATCTGGAGCGGGCCGCGCTCACCGAGCGGGTCGGCACGCGGCAGGCGGACGCCATTGCCGGTGTGCACCAACAGCTCGTGGAGATCGCCCGGTTGAGAGCCGAGGCGGGCGAGCGCATGGACGGCCTCAAGGCCCGGCAGACCGAGCTGGCCACGCACAAGGCCACCGTCCAGGACAAGCTCGCGGCCGCCGAACGCATCCTCGCCGCGCTCACCGCCGAGCAGCGCGCATCGTACGAGAGCTCGAACAGCGCGGAAAGCCCCGCGGGCACGCGTGCCGACCGGTCAGCCGGCCCCCGCGGCTCCCTCAAGGCCCCCAACTCCCGTGCCGCCCAAGCCGTCGCGTACGCCTACGGAGCGCTCGGCAAGCCGTACGTCTGGGGTGCGACCGGGCCCGCCTCCTTCGACTGTTCCGGGCTCACCCAGGCCGCCTGGGGCTCCGCCGGGGTCTCGCTGCCCCGCACCACGTACACGCAGATCAACGCGGGCCGACGGGTGTCCCGTTCCCAACTCGCCCCCGGCGACCTGGTGTTCTTCTACTCCGGGATCAGCCACGTCGGCCTGTACATCGGCGGCGGCCAGATGATCCACGCCCCGCGCCCCGGCGCCCCGGTCCGCGTCGCGCCGATCGACGAGATGCCCTTCGCGGGCGCGACCCGCCCCGTGTAAGCCGTCGGCCGAGTCAGACCCGCAGATCCGAGCCGCAGGCCAGACCCGTAGATCAGAACCGCAGGTCAGAACCGCGGCCGCACGCTGCTGCGTCAGCCACTCGAAGGCGTACGGCAGCTGCCTGCTCCACACCGGAGTGACATGCCCGCCCTTCGTCGCCCGTACATCCACCTTCGTCGGCGGCTTGGCCGCCCGCTTCAGCGCAAGACCCGGCTCGTACCCGTCCGCTCCCTCCCCCGTCGCCAGCAACGAGACCCGCGGCGGGGTCTTGGCCGACTTCAGGATGTGCAGGACGTTGTTCTCGACGCGCAGCTCCGGGTCCGCGGCCGTCAGCGAGCGGGACTCGGCGGCCGGGTCGTTGTAGCCGGAGAAGCTGACGGCCGCGCTGTAGCGGTCGGGGTGGGCCAGAGCCAGCTTGGCCGCGCCGTGCGCGCCCGCCGAGTAGCCCGCGATCGCCCAGTTCTCAGGTGCCAGCGACACCCGGAAGTTGTCGGCGACCATTTTGCGTACGTCGACGGTCAGCCAGCTGTCCGCATTCACCTTGCCCGGTATGTTCGCGTAGCCGGTGTCCGCGTCGCCCAGCATGGTGCGCGGCGAGACCAGGATGAAGGGCGCGACCCTGCCCGACTCGATCAACGGCTGCACCCGGTCCTGGAACTTCAGCGTCCGGAACCAGTTCTTCGAGGAACCGGGGAAGCCCGAGAGCACCTCGACGACCGGGAACTTCTTGTCGCGGTACGCGGGGTCGTCGTACTGCGGCGGCAGCCAGACGTACACCTCGCCCACGACACCCGAGATGGCGCCCTTGAGCTCGGTGCGCCGCAGACCGCTGCCGAGCGACGGGTCGTTGACCTTCTCCCACTTCTGGATCACCTTCGGCAGCGCGGAGATCTGCTTGCCGCCGGTGCCGTTCGGTCCCAGGTCGAGGGCCGAGTCGACATGGTCCGCCGTGCCGAGCAGGTCGTCCCAGCCGTCATAGAGGCCATTGGCGTTGTTGACCGCCACGAACACCACCAGGACCGCCGTGGCCTGCGCGAAGAGCACCATGAGCAGCCGGCCGGCGCCCCGCACCAGGGCGGGTCCGCGCAGACGGCTCCAGAGCAGCAGCGGCAGCAGTACAGCGATCACGACCAGGCCGATCGTGATCAGGAAGAAGGTGTTCCCCGTCAAATTCATCACGCAGAACAAGAGGTGAACATGGCATGGACGGTTGCCCGGCTATGTACCAGTTACCTCACGATGGAGCCTAAACCAGACGTCGTGCCGTGGCCCATCGCGTCAGCTCATGCCGGTTCGAGAGCTGAAGTTTCCGCAGCACCGCCGACACATGCGACTCCACCGTCTTCACCGAGATGAACAGCTGCTTCGCGATTTCCTTGTACGCGTAACCCCGCGCGATCAGCCGCAGCACCTCGCGCTCCCGCTGGGTGAGCCGATCGAGGTCCTCGTCCACCGGCGGCGCGTCCGTCGAGGCGAAGGCGTCCAGCACGAAGCCCGCCAGACGCGGCGAGAACACCGCGTCCCCGTCCTGCACCCGGAAGATCGAGTCGACCAGATCCGTGCCCGTGATGGTCTTGGTGACATAGCCGCGGGCGCCGCCCCGGATCACCCCGATCACGTCCTCGGCCGCGTCCGAGACGGACAGCGCCAGGAAGCGCACCGGGTTCTGAGACGCCGCCATCAGCGGGGCACAGCGGCGCAACACCTCCACTCCACCGCCGCCCGGCAGATGCACATCCAGCAGGACGACCTCGGGCCGGGTCGCCGTGATCACGGTGACCGCCTGGTCGACGTCGGCGGCCTCACCGACCACTTCGACGCCGGTGTGGTCGGTCTGGCCGATTTCGGCCTGCACTCCGGTGCGGAACATCCGGTGGTCGTCGACGAGCACGACCCGTACGCGCCGCTCGGCAGTCTCTCCAGCAGCCTCGGTCTCGGTCATTCGCCCGCCCTCTCCATCTCCAGCTCGACCTCGGTGCCCCCGCCGGGCACCGAGCGAAGCCGTGCCGTTCCGCCGTTGCGCTGCATCCGGCCGATGATCGATTCTCTTACGCCCATCCGGTCGCCGGGTACGGAATCCAGGTCGAAGCCCGGCCCCCGGTCCCGTACCGACACGAAGACCGTGCGGCCCTCGACCTCGGCGTAGACCTGGACGGCCCCGCCCTCGCCACCGTACTTGGCCGCATTGACCATTGCCTCGCGTGCGGCTTGCATCTGTGCGGCCAGTTTCTCGTCCAGCGGGCAGTCGCCGACGACCACGACCTCGAGCGGGACGCCGTGCTTGTCCTCTACCTCGGCCGCGGCCTTCTTCACCGCCTCGGCGAGCGTGTCCGGTTCCTCGTCCTCGTCCTTGCCGTTGCCCTCCGGCTTGTAGAGCCAGTTCCGCAGCTCGCGCTCCTGGGCGCGGGCGAGGCGGCGCACTTCGCCCGCGTCGTCGGCGTTCCGCTGGATCAGGGTGAGGGTGTGCAGTACGGAGTCATGGACGTGCGCGGCGACCTCCGCACGCTCCTGGGCCCGGATGCGCATCGTCCGCTCCTCCGAGAGGTCCTGCGTCATCCGCACCAGCCAGGGCCCGGCGAGCAGGGCCATGCCAGCGATGACGGCGATCGCCGCCGTCAGCACATTGCCGAGCTGGGCGGCGGAGCCGCGTACCAGGATGAAGACGGTCAGGCCCATGCCGACCAGCGCCACGCCCGCGAGTGCGCGGCCGAGTTGGAGGAGCCTGCGGCGGCGGCCGACTTCGGTCCAGCGGGCCCGGCGAGCGTTGTCCGCCTGCCGCCAGACCAGCACCACACCGGCGCCGGTCAGCAGGATCGGCCAGATGTAGCGGCTGGCGTTGCCGCCCATGTTCACATTGCCGACGAAGATCGCCGCGCCGATCATCAGCGCGACCAACGCGAACAGCTGCCCCTTGTCGGGCTTGCGCAGCCGGCGCCGGCCGTCGTCCGTGGTCTCGAACACGGAACGCGGCTCGGCGGCCCTGCCACCGACGCCGAGCGGCACGACTATCCAGAAGACGGCATACAGCAGCACGCCGAGGCCGTCGGCCATGAACAGGCCGAGGAAGACGAGACGGACCCAGATGACGGGCAGTCCCAGATGCCCGGCGAGGCCGCGCGCCACACCACCGAGCATCCGGCCGTCCGCGCTGCGGTACAGCTTGCGCAGCGGCTGCTCCTCCGGCGCGGGGGCGCGGGAGGGGCCGGGGGGTCGGGGCGTGGCGACTGGCATGCTCCGATCGTCACATGCAGCAGCGGGCCGGGGTATCAGGGTCCTCCCTTAAACCGACCCTGAAAGCCGGGGTCCGCGGCCTGACCGATATCAGGGAAGGGCCAGGGTCGGGGTGGGTGCCGTCCCGGCGCGGGGCCCGTCACCATGGACGTATGACACAGCCGACCACTCCGCCTCCTGCGAAACCGGACGCGCCGCCCGAGGCGCGTGCCGACACGCAGCCGCTGCGCCGCGCCCCGAACCAGAAGGTGGTGGCGGGTGTCTGCGGCGGGCTCGGCCGGTACTGCGACATAGACCCGGTGATCTTCCGGATCGTGATCGGGGTGCTCTCCGTGACCGGTGGCATCGGCCTGATCTTCTACGGCTTCGCCTGGCTGCTGATCCCCTTCGAGGACGAGGAGGAGAACGAGGCGCGTCGCCTGCTGTCGGGCCGGGTGGAGGGCGCGTCACTGACCGCCGTGCTCCTCGCCCTGATCGGCTGCGGACTGTTCCTGTCCATGCTGGGCAACAGCGGGACGCTCGCCTTCGCCGCCCTCCTCTCGGTCGCGGTCGTCGGGGCGTCCGTGTGGTCGCAGCGCCGCCGTGTCGCCGCCCCCGACGGTGCGCTGCTGGACGCCGCGACGGCGCATGCGGTGGCCGAGGCGCCGCCCGAGACGAAGGCTCCGCCTGTCCCCGACAGCCCGTCCTGGTGGCGGGACCCGATCATCAAGGACGGCACGACGGGCCCAGTGGCGACCGGCTATCTGTGGGGCCCGGAAGAGGCTGCGGCCCAGGCGGCCGCGGAAGCCGCCGCACCTCCCCAGCGGCGTCCGTCAACAGCTCCCCCGCAGACGCGCGGGCCGCGCGGAATCGGCGGCACCGTCTTCCTTCTCGCCCTGCTCGCGGGCGGCCTCGGCACCGGGCTCAGCTGGGACGGCAGTCCGCTGGGCACGAGTCTGCAGATCGGTCTTGTCTGCGCGCTGGCGGTGTTCGGGCTCGGCCTGCTGGTCAGCGCGCTGCTGGGCCGTACCGGCTTCGGCACGATCATGATGACGGTGATCACCGCGGGTCTGCTGGCGGGGGCTGCCGCGCTCCCCAAGGACATCAGCACCCACTGGGCGCGCACGGACTGGAAGCCGGCCTCGGTGGCCGCCGTCCAGCCGCTGTACGAAATGGGCTCCGGCGTCGCGACCCTCGACCTCTCGTCGCTCGCCGTCCCCGCCGGGCAGACGGTGTCGACGAGGGCGGAAGTCGGGGCCGGTCAGCTCAAGGTCGTGGTACCGAAGGACGCGACGGTGAAGCTGCGGGTCGAAGCGGGCATCGGCGACATCCGGCTCCCCGAGGACGCGGCGAACGACATCGACGTCGCCCCCGGTCAGGACCGGCAGAGCACCCTGCCTCCGCCGGCCGGCGCGAAGCCGTCGGGCACGCTGGAACTCCGCCTCGAAGTAGGCATCGGACAGGTGGAGGTGACCCGTGCCGCGTCGTGAACTCCGGCATGAATTCCGGCCGGGCAAGCTGATCGCGGGCCTCGCCGTGCTGGCCGCAGCGCTGCTGTACGCGGGCGATGCGGCCGGCTCCTGGCAGACACCCTGGTTCGTGGTCTTCCCGGTCGTCTTCGGCGGTCTGTTCCTGGCCGGGGCGGTGACCTGGGCGCACTACGGCATTCGGCGACGCCGGTTGGCCAGAAGGGCGTCGAGCGAAAGGAACGAGGCCCCGGCGAGCACCAGCGGCAGCCAGGCCATCAGATAGGCGAGGTCATTGCCGTAGTAGTACGGCTCGGTCTGCCAGCTCACCGTCAGCCACAGGCTCAGCGAGATGAGAGCCCCGCCGAGCGCGGCGAGCCGGGCCAGCAATCCGACGAGGGTGCCGATGCCAACGGCGAGCTCACCGAGGGCAATCGCGTGGCCGAAGCCCTCGGGGCTCTTGAGCGCAAGGTCCACAAGAGCGGGCACGGCGGAGGAGTCGCGCACGCTGCGCATCAGATCGCCGACGGAGCCCTGCCCGCTCGCGGCCATGAACTGGCTGTCCGTGAGCTTGTCGATCCCCGCGTAGATGAAAGTCACGCCGAGGAAGAGCCGCAGCGGCAGAAGGGCGTAATGGCTCGCCCGTTCTCTCAAGCCGCCGCGCCGCCCGCCGTCGACCGTGCCGTAGTCGACCGTAGTCCGATATGTGTGTGTCATCGCTGGTCCCGCCTTCGGTAGACCCGTCAACTGACCATACGTACGACGAAGCCGAGCCGCTCACCAGCCGTGCGGCTCACTCTGTGACATTCAGGGGCGGGCGGGATCGGTCCGTTTGCGCCAGGTGGGTCAGTCCGTCACCTCGATGAGGCAGCGGTTGCTCTCCATCCCTGATGCCGTCACCACCTGGATGTTCACCGTCCCCGGCTCGACGTCCACGGGGACCGGCACGGTGAGCGCGGTGTCCGTCGGATTGGCGAAGCCGCCGGGGACCGGGATCAGCGGGACATGGACATGGACCGCGCCGAAACGCACGACCATTCGGGCGAGCCGGTCGGGCGTGCCCGCGCCCGGAGGTACGAAGCCGGCGCCGCGGATCTCGATGTCGTCGCCGGTACGGATGGGGGCGTCCAGATCCCCGGCCTCGCGGGCCCGGACGACCGAGAGCACGATCGGCCGGCCGCCCTCCGCGTACTTCCCCGCGAAGTACGTCGCCGCCGAGATCGCGACCAGCAGGGCAAGCGCCCACGGCAGATCGGGCAGCTGGTCGGGCCGGCGGGCGAGCCGTACCAGCGCGAAGACCGCCGCGACGGAGCTCACCAGCGCGTACTGCACATCCGCGAAGCTGCCGCGCCCGCTGTCGTCGCAGAGCAGATCCGCCAGGCGCGGCCGGTCGGCGCGGATCTTCTGCAGCCGCTGGCCAAAGACGCGTACGGCCACCACGCGGCGTACGACGACGGCGATCGCGCACACAAGCGCGAGGACGGACAGCATGCCCGCGCCACGGGCCAGGTCGAGTCCTTCGATCAGCGCGTCCCGGTCGGCGGCGGACGAGGCCCAGGCCAGCTGGAGGGCGAGCACCAGCACCGAGAAGACGACGAGCAGCACCCAGGCGGTGGCGACGGCGCGTGAGGTGGAGAGGCGGTTGTCCTCGCCGATCAGCGGAGCGAGGAGGCCGCCGCGCGACCGGTGCAGGCGGGCTGCGCCGCTCAGCAGGGAGGCGACGACGAACGCGGCGAGCAGCCCGGAGGTGCGGGCGCCGGTCCAGCCCGCGCCGATCGCGGTCACGAACTGCCCGAGCCCGAGGGCGGCGAAGGCCACCCAGACGACCAACAGCGAGCGCTGCCAGACCAGTTGGAGCCACGCGTCGCCCGCCTCACGGCTGCGGTCGGCGACCGTGCGGGCCGACTGGGTCAGCTCGTCCGACACCCACTGGCGCGAGGCGCCCGGCGAGTGGGCGACGGCGGCCGGCAGCCCCTGCCCGGCGGCGAACTCGTCCCGCTTGGCGAGGAATTCGGCCACTGCTCGCCGATGCCCTTCGCGCGCGCCGTGCGTACATTCGTCGCACTGTCCCGCTTCTTGCACCGCCACGAGTGAAAGCCGCCTTCCGCGCCCCGTACTGACTGAACTTCCGTGTAATTCATGGGAATTGTGCCGTACGAAAGGGGCGCACGCCCCGGCGCCCGAGGCTACAGGGGGTGAACGTGCCGGTGCCCGATTGACCCTACTGCTTTGCTACTGCTTGCTACTGCTCTGTTACTGCTTCGCTACTGCAGCAGTTCGGGTTCCGCCTGGCTGATCTGCCGCCACAGGGGCTGGTAGTTGATCCACGCGACCAGATCGCTGCCGAGCTGCTCGCGGGTGGCCACCGCGTCCCGGTGCTCGATCAGCACGGGCTTGCCCGACGCCCTCGCCGCGAGCTGCACCTGGGCGCAGCGCTCCATGGAGATGAACCACCAGGCCGCGGCGTCGACCGAGTCGCCGACCGTCAGCAGCCCGTGATTGCGCAGGACGACGGCCTTGTACGCGCCGAGGGCGCCGGCGATCCGCCGCCCCTCCTCCTCGTCGACGACCACGCCTGTGTACCGGTCGACCAGGGCGTGGTCCTCGTAGAAAGCGCAGGCTTCCTGTGTGACCGGCTCGATCAGCTCTCCGAGCGCGGACAGCGCCCGCCCGTGCACGGAGTGGGTGTGCGCTACGGCGACGACCTCGGGCCGGGCGCGGTGCACCTGGGCGTGGACGGCGAACGCCGCCTGGTTGACGTGGTGCCTCCCGATTACAACCCGGCCAACCTGACCCTCCCCGTTGACGAGGATCAGATCACCGGCGGTGACATCCGCGAAGGGGACGCCGAAAGGGTTCACCCAGAAGCAGTCGGTGAACTCCGGATCCCGCGCGGTGATATGGCCGGACACCCCGTCCTCGTAACCGAACCGCCCGAAGAGCCGCAGCGCCCCGGCGAGCCGCTCCTTGCGGTACGCCCGCTCGTCCACGACGGACTCGTGCACGGGCGGCATGGCGAATCGCAGCTGCTCGACAGGGATCGGCGGAGGCGTCTCAGTCATGGCTGGGAAGCTACCTCCGGGTACCGCAACTGACCAGAGACGTCACGCGCCTTGCACGAGAATGCGCGCATGACCGAACCGACATCCCCCCTGGTCCCGCTCCTCGGCCTCGAACCGCACGTGGAGGGCGGCTGGTTCAGGCAGACCTGGCAGACGGCGGGCTCGACGACCCCGCCCGGCTACCCCGGACCGCGGGCGTACGCCACCGGCATCTACTTCCTGCTGCACCCCGGCGAGAGCTCGCGGTGGCACCGCGTACGCTCCGACGAACTCTGGCTCTGGCACCGCGGCGGCCCGCTCAGGCTGCACCTCGGTGGCACGGCCGAGAAGCCTTCGGCGACCGGGACTCTCACTCTCGGCCCGTCGGTGGAGTCGGGCGAACAGCCCCAGCTCCTTGTCCCCGCGAACACCTGGCAGGCTGCGGAACCCGCGGGCACCGAGCCGGTCCTGGTGACGTGCATCGTCGCGCCGGGATTCCACTTCGACGACTTCACGCTGGAGCAGCCGTAAGAACGCCGACGCCGCCGCTCAGGACTGCTGAGCGGCGGCGTCGGCATCTGCCCTGTGGAAAGGGCTACTCCCACTCGATGGTGCCCGGCGGCTTGCTCGTCACGTCGAGGACCACGCGGTTGACGTCCGCGACCTCGTTGGTGATCCGGGTCGAGATCTTGGCCAGCACCTCGTACGGCATCCGCGTCCAGTCCGCCGTCATCGCGTCCTCGGACGAGACGGGACGGAGCACGATCGGGTGGCCGTAGGTGCGGCCGTCGCCCTGGACGCCGACACTGCGCACGTCCGCGAGCAGCACCACCGGGCACTGCCAGATGGAACGGTCCAGGCCCGCCGCCGTGAGCTCCTCGCGGGCGATGGCGTCCGCCTCGCGCAGCAGGTCGAGCCGGTCCTTGGTGACCTCACCGACGATACGGATACCGAGGCCCGGGCCCGGGAAGGGCTGGCGCTGGACGATCTCGTCCGGCAAGCCGAGCTCCTGGCCGACCATCCGGACCTCGTCCTTGAACAGCTTGCGCAGCGGCTCGACAAGGTCGAACTCGAGGTCCTCGGGCAGGCCGCCGACATTGTGGTGCGACTTGATGTTGGCGGTGCCGGTGCCGCCGCCGGACTCGACGACGTCCGGGTAGAGCGTGCCCTGGACCAGGAAGGCGACGTCCTCGCCGTGCGCAGCCTCGGCGATGATCTCGGCCTGGGCCTGCTCGAAGACCCGGATGAACTCTCGGCCGATGATCTTCCGCTTCTGCTCGGGGTCGGACACCCCGGCGAGCGCGTTCAGGAAGCGGTCGGCCGCGTCCACGACCTTCAGCTGGACGCCGGTCGCCGCCACGAAGTCCTTCTCGACCTGCTCGGTCTCGCCCTTGCGCATCAGCCCGTGGTCGACGTACACGCAGGTCAGCTGCGAGCCGATGGCCTTCTGCACCAGGGCCGCCGCCACCGCCGAGTCCACGCCGCCGGACAGACCGCAGATGGCGCGCTTGGTGCCGACCTGCTCGCGGATCAGCGCGACCTGCTCCTCGACGACATTGGTCGTGGTCCAGGTCGGCTCGATGCCGGCGCCCCGGTAGAGGAAGTGCTCCAGGACCTGCTGGCCGTACGTCGAGTGCATCACCTCGGGGTGATGCTGCACGCCGTACAGCTTCTTCTCGTCGTTCTCGAAGGCCGCGACCGGCACGACGTCAGTGGACGCGGTGACGGTGAAGCCCTCGGGGGCGGCGGAGCAGGCGTCGCCGTGGGACATCCACACCGACTGCTCGGCCGGGGTGCCCTCGAAGAGTGTCGAGCCGGGCTTGGAGACGTGCAGCGGCGTACGGCCGTACTCACGCGCGCCCGTGTTGTCGACGGTCCCGCCGAGCGTCGTCGCCATCAGCTGGAAGCCGTAGCACATACCGAAGACCGGGACCCCGGCCTCGAAGATCTCGCGGTCCAGCCGCGGGGCGCCCTCCGCGTACACGGACGACGGGCCGCCGGAGAGGATGATCGCCTTGGGGTTCTTGGCCAGCATCTCCGCCACCGGCATGGTGGACGGCACGATCTCGCTGTAGACCCGGGCCTCACGGACGCGGCGGGCGATGAGCTGGGCGTACTGCGCGCCGAAGTCGACGACGAGTACGACGTCGGTGGCGGCGGGGGGTGCTGCTGGCACGGGTGGCGGCCTTCCGGCGGTGGGAGGGAGGGTCTGCTTTGTCGATTCTACCGGCGCGCCGGTAGAGCTCTTCGTCTCACCATCCGAACCCGGATTGGGCCCGCGCGGGCGGGCGGTCCATACTGTCGCCATGCACAAGCAGCTGACCTTCGTCTTTACCTATGGCACCGGCCCGTCCGGCTGCCATGGTCGTGCTGCTTGAGCCACTGACAAGCAACTTCCCAGGCGCCCCGGGCCGACAAGGCCCGGGGCGTTCTGTCATTTCCGGGCCTTGCCGCTCCGGGGCCGCCGCCCCGACAAGGAGCCCCGCATGACTGTCACCGACACCGGAGCCAACGCCGGAGCCGACACCGGAGCCCGTACCGACGAGGCCGCGTGTGTGATCACCGGCGCCCGTGAACGCATCGACGCACTCGACGACCGCATCATCGGACTGATCCAGGAACGGATGGCGGTCTCGGCCGTCATCCAGCAGGCCCGCATCTCCTCCGGCGGCCGCCGCGTGAGCCTGTCGCGCGAGATGGAGGTTCTCGGCCATTTCCGCGACGCGCTCGGAAAGCCCGGAACGGCGCTCGCGATGACGCTGCTGGAGCTGTGCCGGGGCCGTATCTGAGTTCGGGCGCTTCCCTCACCCGTACGGCGCGTGACCGCACCCGACGAGGCTTCGTTGGTACCGGTGTCCGTGCCAGCCAGGGGCGGGCCTCGAAGGAAACCACGCATGGCTCCGCTGGAGCGTGTGACGTACCGCAGGTACGTCGTGGGACCTCGCCCCAGCGCGCGTGACCGGTCGGCAGGGGACAGCAGCCCGGTCACCCCAAGGGCGGTCGGCTCCGGGGACGCCCGGGGCCGACCGCATCCGGTCCAAAAGGTTGCGCAGGCCGCAGCCCTTCCAGCACGATGCAAGAAGAAGCGCGTCCCCCTCTGCGCGACAACAGTGCCAAAGGTCGATACCACCCGCGCGCCGCAAGTGCGCCGGGTCGGCGACCCTCCCCAAGCGGCGCTACCCCCCGGCGCCGCACCTCGGCACCGGCGCTGCCCTGACGTCGGTGCTGACCACAAGGGCCCCGCGGATCACGCATCCGCGGGGCCCTTGCTCATGCACGGGTGCGCGAGACGCGGGCGGTTGACGGGGGCGAACGACGGGGCTGTGACGGGGCATGTGACGGGGGCCACATAAGTTTTCTGTGAGACCGAGGGCAACCATTCCGGCCATTCGCAAGTCATGCATGCGAAACAACGGCCTCACCCGTGTACCCCCACCTCGGAAGGCCTCCAAACTCCGTACCGTGTCAAGCGGTACGCCGGACTTCGCTGAGGTCTTAATGAAGCTTCGCCGCGCCATGGCAGTCGCTGCCGCGACGGCTGTTATAGCCCCCGCCACCTTCCTGGCGGCGCCTGCCGCGTTCGCGACGACCCCGACCCCGACGTCGACGGAGACGATCACCACGTCGCCGTCGCCGACGGACACGGCGACCACGTCTCCGTCGCCGACGGACACTGTCACCACGCCCCCCGCTCCGACGGACACGGCTACGGCCCCGAGCACTCCGGCGAACAGCCCGAGCACGCCGGCCACCTCGCCGAGCACCACTGCCACCACGCCGGGCGAGGACGAGGAGGAGGACGACGAGTTCTGCGAGGAGGCCCCGCTCAAGGTCGCCCTCAAGGGCTTCCCCGAGAAGATCGTCGCCGGAAGCGGCTGGAAGAACTTCAAGTTCACCATCAAGAACACCGGGAAGAAGGACCTCAAGCAGGTCAATGTCTACACGGTTGCGACGATGCTCGCCGACGCCGACAAGGACACCGACCGGCTCATCGAGAAGTACGCGCACTTCGAGTACCGCGGCAAGGGCGGGAAGTGGATCAACGACTTCGCGGGCTCGGGCTTCAACAACGGTTTCTTCATTGGCCAGTTCCGGCTGGACGCCGGCAAGTCGGCCTCCGTCGACCTGCGCGTGAAGATCGACAAGGGTGCCCCCACCGGCGACGGTCTGGCCATCGCGGCCGGCGGATACCAGAAGGGCGACACCTGCTACGACAACGGGGACGTCTACCCGTTCCAGGTGCTCAAGGCCGGCAGTATCCCCGGGGACGTCGACGACTCCAAGCCGAACGGTGACAAGCCGAAGGACGTCAAGCCGCAAGGTGAGGCCAAGGAGATCCCGGTCACCGGCAACCTCGCTGAGACCGGTTCCAGCTCCATCCTGCCGACCGTCGGTATCGCCGGTGGCATCGCCGTCGTCGCCGGCGCCGGTGTCGTGTTCGCGATGAAGCGTCGCCGCAGCGACGGCGCCACCGCGTAACACCCGGCCACACCAGGCCAAGAGGCCGCTGCACTCGGAGGGGGGTGCAGCGGCCTCTTTGTGTCTCGTACGGTCAGGACTTCTTCGACGGGACCGCCGGGATCCCCAGGAACGGCAGCCTCAGCGCGCCGAAGGCCGCCTCCGGGACCGCCGGGGACTTCGGCGCGATCGGGGTCAGGCGTTCGTACGCCGAACCCTGCGCCGGACGCGGGTCCTCCTCGCCCTTGTTGGGCCAGAACGACATCGCCCGCTCCGCCTGCGCCGTGATCGTCAGCGACGGGTTCACGCCCAGGTTCGCCGAGACCGCCGCGCCGTCCACGACCGAGATGCCCGGGTGGCCGTACAGCCGGTGGTAGGGATCGATGACGCCCGACTCCGGTGCCGCGCCGATCGGGCAGCCGCCGAGGAAGTGAGCGGTCAGGGGCGTGCCGATGAGTTCACCGACGTTGCTGCCGGCGAAGCCGTTGATCTCCTCGGCGAGGAGGGACGCCGCCCGCGTCGCCTCCGGGATCTGCTGAGGGTTCGGGGCCCCGTGGCCCTGGCGGGCGGTGAGCAGGCCCTTGCCGATGCCGCCCGGCTTGCGGAACGTCGTCAGCGAGTTGTCCAGGGACTGCATGACCAGGCCGATGATGGTCCGCTCCGACCAGCGGCGGTTGGACAGCGAACGCGCCACCAGCACCGGGTGCTTCGCCGCGTTGCCCAGCCAGCCAAGCACCCGGCGGTTGCGGTAGGGCACCTGGAGGATGGACAGCGCGCCCATCGCGTTGGAGCCCTTGCCATAGCGGACCGGCTCGATGTGGGTGTTGTCGTCGGGGTGGATCGATGACGTGATCGCGACGCCCTGGGTGAAGTCGGCCTTGTTCGCCCCGTGCCGCTTGCGGTAGCGGCGGTTGTCGGTCTGGGCGCCCACGAGCGCCTCGGAGTTCGTACGGGTCAGCTCGCCCAGCCGCGGCGAGATCCGCGGCAGCAGCCCGCGGTCCTTCATGGTGTGCAGGAGGGTCTGCGTGCCGTACGTGCCCGCCGCCACGACGACCCGCCGGGCGCGCAGCACCTTCGTCCTGCCCTTGCGGCGTGCGTCGGTCGGGACGGTCGTCACCTGGTAGCCGCCCTCCGCGTCCTCGCGGACCGCGGCGACCGTCGTCATCGGATGGATGACAGCCCCGGCCTTCTCCGCCAGGTAGAGGTAGTTCTCGTTGAGGGTGTTCTTCGCGCCGTGGCGGCAGCCCGTCATGCACTCCCCGCACTCGGTGCACGCCTTGCGGGACGGGCCCGCGCCGCCGAAGTACGGATCGTCGACCGCCGTGCCCGGCTTGGCCTTTGACGTACCGTCAGCGTCGTTCCCGTCGCCGAAGAAGACGCCCACCGGCGCCAGGTGGAAGCTGTCGCCGACCCCCATCGCCTGCGCCGCCGCCTTGAGATGCACATCGGACGGGGTCGTCGTCGGATTGAGCCGTACGCCCAGCATCCGCTTCGCCTGGTCGTAGTACGGCGACAACTCCGCCTGCCAGTCGGTGATCGCGGCCCACTGACGGTCCTCGAAGAAGGCCGCCGGCGGTACATACAGAGTGTTGGCGTAGTTGAGCGAACCGCCGCCGACCCCCGCCCCCGCCAGCACCATGACCTTGCCCAGCAGATGGACTCGCTGGATGCCGTACAGGCCGAGCGCAGGCGCCCACAGATAGTTCTTGATGTCCCAGGAGTTCCTGGGCAGGGTCTCGCGGGTGAAGCGGCGGCCCGCCTCCATGACCCCGACCCGGTAGCCCTTCTCGGTCAGCCGCAGCGCGGAGACCGAGCCGCCGAAGCCCGAGCCGACGACGATGACGTCATAGTCGTAGAGCGACTCGTCGTCCTGGATCTGGGCCTGGGTGTCCCGTGACATTGGCTCTCCTCGTGCGAAAAGGGCGGAAACTAGCGCAGGCGCAGGGCCTTCATCGCCTTCAGGCTGCGGCTCATGAACGCGGCGTACTTCTCGTCGTCCATGCCGAAGGACGGAGCCAGCGGGATCAGCCGCTGCTGGGCGACGGTCTGGGCTTCGGTGTACTTGAGGATGCCCTCCGAGCCGTGCCGCCGGCTGAGGCCGGAGTCCTTCATGCCGCCCATCGGGGACTGCACACTGCCGTACGCCGGGGCGTACCCCTCATTGATGTTGACGGTGCCGGTGCGCAGCTTCGCGGCGACGGCGTGACCGCGCTTGCCGTCCTTGGTCCAGACGCTCGAATTCAAGCCGTACGGGGTGGCGTTGGCCTGCTCGACGACCGTGTCCTCGTCCGTGAAGCGGTAGATGGAGACGACCGGACCGAAGGTCTCCTCGGTGCACACGGCCATGGGAGCCTCGACACCGTCGAGGATGGTCGGCTCGTAGAAGAGCGGGCCGATGTCGGGGCGCGCGACGCCGCCCGCGACGAGGGTCGCGCCCTTGGCGACGGCCTCCTCGACATGGCGGGTGACGGTCTCCAGCTGGCGCTCTCCGACGAGCGAGCCCATGTCGGCGCCGTACGCGAGGGACTTGCCGAGGCGCATCGCCTTCGTACGGGCCGCGAAACGCTCGACGAAGGCGTCGGCGATCGACTCGTGGACGTACAGCCGCTCGATGGAGATGCAGAGCTGGCCCGCGGAGGAGAAGCAGGCGCGGACCGCTCCCGCCGCCGCCTTCTCCACGTCCGCGTCGTGCAGCACCAGCATGGCGTTCTTGCCGCCGAGTTCGAGGGATACGCCGATCAGACGGGCCGCCGCGCCCTGGGCGACCTCGCGGCCGGTGCGGGTGGAGCCGGTGAAGGAGACGTAGTCCGCGTGCTTGACGACCTCCGGGCCGACAACCGGCCCCTCGCCGATGACGACCTGAAAGACGCCGGCCGGCAGGCCCGCCTCGATCAGCAGATCACGTGCCCACAGGGCGGTCAGCGCGGTCTCGGTGTCGGGCTTCATCACGACGGCGTTGCCGGAGACGAACGCGGGCAGCGCGTCGCCGACGGAGAGTTCGAGCGGGTAGTTCCAGGGTGCGATCTGGCCGACGACGCCGCGCGGCTGGCGCAGTTCGGTGGTCTTGGTGAGGACGGGGACGACGCCGGTGTGCCGCTTGGGCTTGAGATAGGCGGGCGCCTTGCGGCCGTAGTGGCGGGCGGCGACGGCGACGGCCAGGACCTCTTCGTGCGCATGGAGGCGGGCCTTGCCGGTCTCCAGCTGGATGAGGTCGAGGACCTCGGCCTGGCGCTCCAGGACCAGATCGTGGAAGCGCAGCAGCACGGCGGCGCGGGCGCGGGCGGGGGTGGCGGCCCACACTGGCTGTGCGGCGCGGGCGCGTTCGAAGGCCTCGGCGACGTCCTCGGGCGTGGACTCGGGCAGGTCCGCCAGCTTCTTCCCGGTGAACGGGGTGTGGTTGGCGGTACGGCCGGAGCCGACCACACCACGGGTGAGCTGGGCGACCACCTCGGGAGTGACCACGTCGGCTGCGGTGCGCGCACCGGCCGGGGAGGCGGCTGTCGGGTTGGTACCGAGGGCGGCGGCGGGGGCCTGCGAGTCCGTCATGGGGGCGAGAATATGCCGCAAACGGAGCTTTGGGTACCCGTCAGTAACGGCTTTTCACCAGGCCCTCACCATCGCGCCAGCGATCACTGGCAGATAAGGCCTGATCAGGGGCTCGTCTCGGCTCTGCCGAGCTTCAGCCGCTCTCGTACGCCGCGGAACAGATCCTGCCCCTCGGCCTCCTCCTTGCCGCCCTTGGGCATCTCGACGAGCACGGTGTAGCGCTCACCGGCTTCGGTCACGACGTAGAACGCCAGCCGGTGGACGGGGCGGGCAGTGTCGCCTTCCTGGGCGTAGTACGTCACGTCCAGCAGGGCGGCGTCGACACCGTGGTGATTGGCGGGGACGACGGTGCCTTTCGCCTCGGACGCGGTGAACCGGCCCGCGCGCGGGCCGCCGTCCCTCAGCCACTTCAGCTCGCGCTGCGCCCACTGGAGGGGTGTGTCCGTCGCCTTGGCTGCGTGCTTGAGCTCGACCCAGACGGGGTTGCCGCGCTCCTCGAAGGTGATCTCCTTGTCATTCGCAAGGGCGGCCTCGGAGGTGACGGGCTCGCGACTGTACGAGGCGGGGACGGAGATCTCAGCGTCGAGCCGGGACTCGAAGTAGGGCCGCCAGGTCTTCCAGGCGTCGGGGGTGGGCATGGGAGGTGGGGTGGTGCGGGTGGAGGTGCTGGCGCTGGGTTGGGCGGGGTCGTAGGCCCATACCGCTACGGCTACGGCTACGGCTACGGCGACGGCGATCGCGGCGGCGGTGCCGGCGAGCGCGTAGGGGACGCGGGAGCGGCGGCGCTTGGCGCCTGCGGCGGGCTTCTCCCCCGCCCCGCCCCTTCCCGGAACCGGGGGCGAGCCCCCAGACCCCGTATGCCCTTCGGGCATGTCCTCAGTCGCCGGCGGGGGGTCTGGGGCAGAGCCCCAGTTCGGGAAGGGGCGGGTAGGGGAGAGTTCCCGCTCCACCTCGCCCACAGACGGCCGCTGCGACGGGTCCTTCGACAGCAGCCGTACGATCAACTCCGCCAGCGGCCCCGCCCGTACCGGCTCCGGCGGCTGCGCCTGGAGGATCGCGGCGAGCGTCGACTCGAGCGTCGTACGGCGGAACGGCGACCAGCCCTCCACCGCCGCGTACAGCAGCACCCCCAGCGACCACAGATCCGACGCGGGACCGGCCGGGATCCCCTGCATGCGCTCCGGCGCGATGGATTCGAGCGAGCCCACGAACTCGCCGCTCACCGTCAGCGGCTCCTCGCCCTGGATACGGGCGATGCCGAAGTCGGTGAGCACCACCCGGCCGTGCGGGCCGAGCAGCACGTTCGCGGGTTTCACATCCCGGTGGACGACCCCCTTCGCATGCGCCGCGCCCAGCGCGCCCGCGACGGCGAGGCCGATCCGCGCGGCCTCGGCCGGGGGCAGTGCGCCGCGCTTGAGGAGTTCGTGGAGGGATTCGCCACGGATCAACTCCATGACGATCCAGGGGAGTCCGCCGTCCATGACGACGTCGTGGACGGCGATGGCCGCCGGGTGCTCGACCTGGGCCGCTGCCCGGGCCTCCCGCCGGAGCCGTTCGTACAGCCGCTGCCGGTAGGGGTCGTCTGGATCGCCGGGGAGCCGCGGCTCCTTCACCGCGCAGTCGCGGCCGACGAGTTCGTCGCGGGCCCGCCAGACGGTGCCCATGCCGCCGGAGCCGACACGCTCGACGAGGCGGTAACGGCCACCGATCAGCCGCCCCTCGCCCGAACTGGTCATGCTCACATCCTGGGGGTGAAGGAGTCGAGCGCCGTGTCGAAATGCCGTCGCGCCTCGTCGAGCCGGCCGACCGGGGCCGAGACCCAGACGTCGTACATCTTCCCGTCCTCGTCCCAGCAGATGTCGAACGTGTGCCGGGGTCCCTCGGCCATGGAGAAGCCGTTCCAGGTGAACTCCCAGAGCGCGGCGGACAGTCCGTTGTGCGTGGTCGCGGTGACCTTGCCGTCGCGGTAGCCGGGGTTGGTGCTGGGCCCGTCGGCGTCCGAGCGCCGCATCGCGCCGAGCGGCCCGTCGGAGGCCGGCTGCTGCATGCGTACGCCGATCCTGATGCCCTTGTCCGGCGCCATGTAGTAGACCCGCTTGTCGTCCGCGGAACGGACGAAGCCTGCGGGGACGGCAAGCGCGAAACCGTCCCGATCGGACACCATGAGATAACCCTCCGGCGCCACCGGCCTGTTGGGTGATGTGGAGGCGGTGACGGTCACCGTGGGCGTGGGAGTAGGGGTGGGCGTGGGCTTCGCGCCTGCCGCGGGCGACTGCGCCGTACGCACCGGAGGCGTACTGCTCGCCGCGGTGCGCCCCGCAGCCGCCCGGCCGTCGCCCCCGCCGTCGTCCAGGAGGAGCGCGGTGGCCCCTCCCGCCCCGGCCAGCGCGGCTACCAGGGCGGCTGCGACGAGCAACTGCGTACGGCGGCGAGCGGCCTTCGCGGGCACGGACGGGCCGACGGGCGGGGCGACCGGCGGGTCGACTGGCGGTCGGGGCGCGTGCGCGCGCGGCGCGTCGAGACGGGTGGGTGTGTAACGCACCCCGGACCCGGCCCCGGACCGGGACACCCCGGGCGTCGGTACGGCCCCCGTCGTGACGTACGTACGCAGCAACTCCTCCGCCTCCGCCGCGCCCAGCCTGCGCTCCGGATCCCGCTCGAGCAGCCCCAGCACAACCGGCAGCAGCGGCCCGGCCTGGGCGGGCGGACGGATCTCGTCCTCGACGACCGCATGCAGAATGCCGCCCAACGAGTCGCGGCGGAACGGAGATTCACCGCTCAGCGCCGCGCACAACAGCACCCCCAGCGACCACAGATCCGACTCGGGACCCGCGGTGACGCCCTGCATCCGCTCCGGCGCTGTGTACTCGGGCGATCCGACGAACGACCCCGACTCGGTGATCGTGGTCGACCCGGCGAACTGCGCGATGCCGAAGTCGGTGAGGACGACCCGGCCGGTCGACTCCTCAAGGAGTACGTTGGCGGGCTTCAGATCCCGGTGCAGCACGCCGAGCCCGTGCGCCGCGCGCAGCGCGCCCAGCAGCGCCAGCCCGATGCGCGCCGCCTCGGCGACGTCGACCGGTCCGCGCCGCGTGATCCGTTCGGCGAGCGAGCCGCCGTCGACCAACTCCATGACGATGTAAGGGAGTCCGTCGTCCACCACCACGTCATGGACGACGACCACATGCGGATGCTTGACCCGGGCGACGGCGCGAGCTTCGCGCAGCGGCGCGGCCGTCGAGGTGTACGGGGACGCGGAACGGCGCCCCTCGTCCTCCGGATGCAGCTCCTTGACGGCAACGCGACGCCCGAGCAGCTCGTCGTCCGCGCGCCACACAGTGCCCATGCCCCCGCGTCCCAGCCGGTCGAGGAGCCGGTAGCGGCCCGCGATCAGCCGCGTTTCCTCGGACACGCAACTCCCCCTTGATCAGCCTGCGTACATCATGCCGGAGGCCGCCAGCCCCGCAGCATGGTGTCGAACTGCTCGCGGGTTGTCGCCCAGTCGTCGGCCGGTCCCGACATGTAGAGCGCGTACTCGGTGCCGTCGTCCGTGTAGTAGATCTGGTCGATGGCCCGCCGCGGGCCGGGGAAGGTCTTCTTCTCGGTCCAGGTGAACTCCCACTGCGCGGAGTTCGTCTGGTCACGGAAGGTGTTGGGGCCCAGCTTCAGCCTCTTGTACTTGGGCAGCCGCTTCTCCAGCCCCTTCTCCATGTCCAGCATGTGCATGTACGGATTCTCGAAGTCGGGCGATGAGTTGCTGCTGATCCGGATGCGATGGCGGCCGTTGTCGGGTGTGTAGTCGATCTGGTCGCCGTCCGTCTGGCGCGTCCAGCCGTCCGGTACCCACAGGCTGAAGCCCTCCGGGTCCTCCACCCGGTGCCAGCCGGTCGGCACGCTCGACGAGGTGCCCGGCGGCGCGGTCGACTGCGTACCGGTGCGCTCCCCGCCGCCGTTGCCGCCGCCCGCGTACTTCATGGCCGCCAGTCCCGCGCCGCCACCGACGACGGCCGCGAGGACGACGACGATCGCCGCTCTGCGCAGGCGGCCGCCGCGCCGGGGCTCAGCCGCGGAAGCCGTGTTGGTGTGCCCCGGGTGCGGGAGGACGGGGGCGGGAGCGGCCGGCGTCGGGGAAGGCTGCTGTGTGGTCACGGGCCGGGTGTGCTGCTGAGTCGGCTGCTGGGGCGGTACGTGTTTCCTCGTGGCGGCCGACGAGCCGCCCCCCATCGCCTCCAGCAGCAACTGCTCGGCCTCGGCGGCCGACGGCCGGGCCGCCGGGTCCTTGCGCAGCAGCGCCATGATCACCGGTGCCAGGGGTCCCGCCTGGTCAGGATGGCGCGGCTCCTCGTCAACCACAGCCTGCATCGTGGACAGCGGAGACGAGCGCCGGAACGGCGACTCCCCCTCGACCGCCGTGTACAGCGTCGCGCCCAGCGACCAGAGGTCGGACGCGGGCCCCGGATCGGCACCGCGGACCCGCTCGGGGGCCAAGTAGTCGATGGACCCGACGATTTCCCCGGTTCTGGTGATCGTCGAGTCGCCCTCGATGGCGGCAATGCCGAAGTCGGTGATCAGCACCCGGCCGTCGCGGTTGAGCAGTACGTTCGCGGGCTTGACGTCCCGGTGCAGCACCCCGGCCGCGTGCGCGGCGCCCAGCGCGCGCAGTACGTGCAGCCCGATCCGGGCGGCCTCCTGCGCGGGAATTCGCCCGGACTCCTTGGCCGCGTCGGCGAGCGAGGGCCCGTCGACATACTGCATGACGATCCAGGGGCGGGCGTCGTGTTCCAGCACATCGTGCACGGTGACGACACCGGGGTGGCTGATCCGGGCGGCGGCCCGGGCCTCTTTCTGGGTGCGGGCATGCAGGACGACCCGGTCGGCCTCGGAGACATACCGCCCGGCCGTCAGCTCCTTGACCGCGACGACCCTGTGCAGCAGTTCGTCGTGTGCGCGCCAGACCTTGCCCATGCCGCCGCTTCCGATGGTCTCGCTCAGGCGGTAACGCCCAGCGAGCAGTAGACCCGCGCCCGTACTTTGAGAGTGTTCCACGTCCCCCGCCCAGTTCCTTGGGATCACAGGTTACGGAGGGGAATACGGCCACGGAACCTCGGATGCCTCAAGTGACCGCACTGTGATGATTGTGACTCTGCGCAACCGGAGCCAAAACGCCCACTAACGGATTTCCGGCGGGGTGTTGGACGGCTCCCCGGCGGCTCTCGGGCGGTCCCCGGCGGCTCTCGGGTGAGTCTCCGGCGGCTCTTGGGCGGGTCTAACGGGTGGCGCGGTACGCGGTCGTGGCTTCCCGGAAGACCTCCGTCACCTTGTCGCGCTGGTCCTCGGGACCGATCACCTGGACGACGTGGTAGCTGCCGCCGACGATCAGGGCGAGGTTGCGTACGTACACCTCGCGGCCGTTGCTGTCCTGCCAGGTGAACTGGCCCTCGGCCATGACCTGCTGTCCCACGTCGATACGGCGCAGCCCGCTCGCCCCGGCCCAGGAGGACTCCCGCCACGGCTGGAGCTCGCGCTCCTTGTCGCGCTGATAGGCCAGCGGGTCGTTGCCGTTCGCCTTCACGGTGTCGCGGCCGGGAACCACGATCAGTGTGAAGTCACCGCCGGTATAACGGACTTGGCCGATGTCGTTGATGGGGCGGCGCTGCCAGGTCTTGTCGACGGCTGTCTGGAATCCCTCGGGGTCCTTGCGCAGCGTATAGCCGGACGGCAGGCTCCCGGCCGGCGCGGAGGTCTGGGGCTGCTGGGCTCCGGGGCTCGTGGTGGGGGTCGTGGGCGGGGTGTCCGGGCCCGTACGGTCCGGGCTCGGACCGGCCGCCGACGGACGCCCACCGCCCTTGCCCTGGGGCTGGTTCTGCTGCTGTGGCTCGGCCTTGGGCATGAACAGGACGGCGTACGCGATGGCGGCGACCAGGAGGAGCAGTATCAGCAGCAGGAAGGTGCGGCCGAGCGCACGCGGCCCGCGCCGCTCCCGGTTGCCCCGGGCCTTCTTGTGGCGGTGGCGGCCGTGCACCACTTCGGCCGAGCCCGCGCGGCGTCTGCGCACGAGCTCGCCCCGACGGCGTACGACCGGCAGCCGGTTGCCGTCCACCGGGCTCGACGGGACCGGCACGACGTCCATCCCGGCCTCGGGCTCGGGCGCGGACCGTACGAGCGAACGCAGCCAGCCGCGCAGTTCCTCGAAGTCCGGGCGTTCCGTGGGGTCCTGGCGCAGCAGTGACTCGACGACCGGGCGCAGCGGCCCGCACTCCTCGGCGAACGCGGGCGGCTCCGCGCACACGAGCTGGACCAGCTCGACCGCGCTCTCCTCGGGGTACGGGGCGTGGCCCTGCACGGCCCGGTAGAGGAGCGCACCCAGAGCCCAGAGATCGGTGGCGGGGCCGACGGGGGCCGCCAACTGCCAGTTCTCGTGTACGGGTCCGGCCTGCTCGGGGGCCCACCGCTCGGTGACGGCCCCGACGACGGCGATACGCGCCTGCCGGGCACGCTCGGCGGCGAGCGGCGTTGCGGGGCCGCGATAAGCGGGGGTGCTGCCGCTCGCGACAATCTCGTCCCACCGCCCGGTGGGCACGGGGGCCCCGGCCACGACGGGCTGCCGCTGGGCGTCGGCCCGCAGGGCTTCCCGTCCGGCACCGCCGTGGTCCCAGCTCGAAGTGTTGCTGGTGGTGTTGCTGGTGGCGGGGGTGGTGCCGGTGCGGGCGCCGGGGAGCGCGGGCCGGGAGGCGTACGGGTCTCCGGCGGGGCGGTCGCGGGCGGCGCGGGGCTTACCGTCCGGGCCCACCTGGCGAGCGCCGTACGGCAGTTCCGGGGTGGGCCGATCAGCGGTGGGCCCTCCACCGGCCGGGAGGGCGCGTGGGCCGTCCTGTCCCGGGAACGGCCCGTCGTGCCAGGTCCCCGCCAGCCGGGCGCGGCCCGAGCCGCGCGGCCCGCCGCCCGGGTGCCAGCCGCCCTCGATCTCGTCCTCGTCGTCGATCTCGTCGTCGGTGTCGTCCACATTGAGGACCGGGCCCAACTCGCCCGGCCGCCTGGCCCACCAGTCCGGGTCGAAGCCCTGCACCGGACGGTCCCCCATGGCGGCGGAGCCGTCGCCCTGGCGCTGGTCCTCGCTGACGCGGGCCGCGGCCCGGGCACCCGCGCGGTACGCCGCGATCGCGCCCGCCCTGGCGGCCCGGACGTCCGGCACGCCGGTCGCTGCACCGGTTCCGGCGCCGGGCAGCGCGGCGGGGGCAGCCGGGGCGGCGGGCAGTGCGGGCTCCCCCGACGGGTCGTCGTACTCCGGCGGCTCTTCCGAGTGCTCGCCCGAGTACTCATCCGAGTACTCCTCCGAGTGCTCGTCCGGCGGGCCCGGCACCGGGGCGTACCCGCACAGCGCCTCCTCCGCCGCGCCCGACGCCAGCCCGGTCAGGACCACGCGCCCGTCGTCGCAGACGAGCACCGTACGGACGGTGATGTTCCGGTGGGTCCAGCCGTGCGTGTGCAGCACACGCAGCGCGGTGAGCACGTCGGAGGCGACCTCCGCAGCCCGGTAGGGACTGAGCGGCTTCTCCGCGAGCAGCGCCGCCAGCGGCCGTGCCGCGACACGTTCGCTCACTATCCAGAGCGAACCGCCTTCCGCGAAGACGTCGAAGACCTGGTCCAGACGCGGGTGGTCGGGGATCTGCGCGGCCGCCTGCGCGGCCTCGATGGCCCGCCGCACCGCCGGGTCCGTGGGCCTGCGCGTCGTACGCCCCTGGGTCCGCCGCGGTACCGCCGCCCCGGCCAGGCCGTCCCCTTCGACGACCTCCGCGTCCACCACCTCCGGCAACGGCACCTGCCGCACCAGGACTTCCTGCCCGCTATAGGTGTCGAACGCCCGGGTCTCGACCAGTTCGTACTCGTCGGAGGGCGGCAGCGGCAGGCGGTAGCGGTCGGCGAGCACCCTTCCCGCATAGTCGTCCACGACGCCTCCCCACGAGCGTGCTGTCCCCAGGCCGGTCCGTCCCGGAGGTGTCGCAGCCGTGCCGCAGCAAACCGTCAATTCCGGTCATTTGACGGCCCCTTACGGCCTCATACGACCCCTTGCAGCTGCCTACCGTCCGCGAGCTCTCACGATACGTGGCCTTACTCAGTCCTTGGGCTTGAATGTGGCGAACGCCGTCTTGCGCAACGTCTCGCACTCCGTGCTCTGCCACTCGCTCGCCTTGCACGTGATCATGATCGAGTAGCCGCGCCGGGCGTCCACCTTGAAGCCCCTGTTGAGGACCCGTACCCGCTGGCCGCCCTGATTGCGCTCGAACTGCCAGTCGGCGACCGTCGGATAGCCGTTGTAGGCGACCTTCCCGATCCCCAGGTGCTTGTAGCCGTTGCTGCTGGCGCGGGTCCCGGCCACCGCGGCGCTCCAGGCGGCGGCCGCGTCGTCCCTGGGGCTGCCGTTGAAGTCGACCTGAATGCGCGGGAATCCGCCGTTCCGGCTGAAGATCCCACCGGAGTTCTGGCCGGCGATGCCGGTCAGCTTGAAGCCCTTTGGCATCGCCATCGTGAAGTGGAACTGGTCGTTGGAGACCAGGGCGTACCCGGCCGGCAGCCCGTCCCCGATCACGGGCTCACCCGTCTTGGGCCCGCCGGACGGCTTCCCGCTGCCCGCACTCCCGCCGCTCCCGCTGCCGTTGTCGTCGTTCCCGGTGCCCTTGCCCTTGTCCGGGGTGGCGTCCGTGCCCTTGCCGTTCCCACTTCCGCCGTTCGCAGCGCCGGCCGAAGCGGTCTTGTCGTTCTTGGACTTGCCCTGGCTGCCCGTGTCGTCGCCGCCCAGGGTCAGATAGAGCACCGTGGTCAGCACGGCGAGCGCGGCGACAACCGCGATGATCACCAGGGTGCGGCGGGGCACCACATCGGTGAGCGGCGCCCGCGCCGGCGCGGGTCGCGCGGCGGGCGTCTGCGGCGCGGGCCGAGGCTTCGGCTCCGGCTTCGCAGCCGCCGCGGCATTCCGTACGGAGCGCAGCGCAGCCCGCACCCGGTCAGCGGCCGGATCCTTCGGCCTCGCCTGCGGTGGCACCGGCGGAATCGGCGGCAGCGGTATGGCGCGCGTCGCATCCGGCGCCGGCTCGGGCTCGACGGGCGGCTCCGGAACCTCGGGCGCGTAGAGCACGTTGGTGAGCAACGCCCGCGCGCCCGCGTCGTCCAGCCGCTGATCGGGGTCCTTGACGAGCAGGCCGTAGATGACCTCCTCCAGCGGGCCCGCGTTCTTCGGCGGGTCGAGCGGCTCGGTCATCACGGCGGTCAGCGTCGCGATGGCGGAGCCCTTGTCGTACGGCGGACTGCCCTCGACGCTCGCGTACAACAGCCCGCCCAGCGACCACAGGTCCGCGGCAGGACCGGGCTTGTGACCGCGGGCGCGCTCCGGCGAGATGTACGAGGGAGCGCCGACGAGCATGCCGGTGGAGGTGATCGACGGGTCGCCCTCGACCTGCGCGATGCCGAAGTCCGTGAGCACGACGCGCCCGTCCTCGGCGATCAGCACGTTGGAGGGCTTCACATCGCGGTGCAGGATGCCCTCGCGGTGGGCGGAGCGCAGTACGTCGAGGATCGCGAGCCCGACCTCGGCGGCCCGCCTCGGCGTCAGCGTCCCGTCCTCGCGCACGGCTTCGGCAAGCGACTTGCCCTCGACGAGTTCCATGACGATCCACGGGCGGTCGTCCTCGTCGACGACGTCGTACACCGTCACCGCGCTGGTGTTGCGGATCCGGGCGATCGCCTTGGCCTCGCGCAGCGTACGCGTGATCAGACGGCGCTTCTCATCCTCGTCGATGCTGTTGGGGAAGCGGAGCTCCTTCACCGCGACCGTACGGCCGAGGGTCTCGTCGACGGCCCGCCAGACGGTGCCCATGCCTCCGCGACCGAGCACGCCTCCGAGCCGGTACCGCCCTGCGAGCAGCCGCCCCTCGGCCTCCCGCCCGGAACTCCGCCCGGACGCGCCCGCCTTGACGGCACTCTGCCCGGCCCCTCGCCCGGCGCCTGCCCCGGCCCCGGACGCGCCGCCCGGCGCTGAGCCACTGTCAGCGGCCTGCGCGGACTCCCGCCCGGCACCGGAAGCATCGCGCCGCCCCGAACGGCTGTCAGCCGACTGGGCGGGCACCTCCTCGTCCGGCTTTCCGGAGCCGCTCTGCTCTGAGCCCTGTTCGGACTTCCGCTCACCCACACCCTCGTGCACGGCACCCGTGGCGGACGCCCTCGCGGACACCTGTCCCGCAGCCTCGCCCGACTTCTCGGCCCCAGCCCCGGCCGTATCTCCGGCCTCGGACCGGACACCGGACCCGCGCTCGGGTTCGACTCCGGAACCGGCCTCGGAAGCGGCCTCGGCGCCGGCAACCCCGTCGGCCCCGCCTCCCGAACCAGAATCCGCGCCTCGCCCAGCACCGTCCGCGGACTGCTTACCGGCCCCGGCCCTCAACTCCCGCGACGTGGACTCCTTGGGCTCCTTGGGCTCCTCGGCCGTGTCCCGCTGGGGCTCCCGCGACTGCTCCGCCTCCGACATGCGTCCCCTCTGCGATCCCTGATCTTCGCCCGCGCCTGCCGCTTCCCGCGCGATGCGGTAACCCGCCCTGGCAGAGCCTTCATTGTCCCTTACTCCGGGACCGGCGTTTCTCCCGGGTCCGCCGTCCGCCAGACGGGTCCGGGAGGTTGGGACCACCCACCATGCCACTACTCAGGGTAAAGCTCACCGCCTCGCTGGTCGCAGCCCTGCCCGGCCGCCACCGGGATCAGCGCCAACGGACGGATAGCCACCGGTTTCGGACCGGCGCGGGGACCAGGACCAGACCGGCGCGGGGTTCGGACCGGCGCCGGGTTCGGACCGGCACCAGGGCCAGACCAGACCGGCGCCGGGGATCAGGATCGGGATCAGAGCGGCGCCAGGGATCAGAGCGGCACGATGTCCGGCGCCCCCAGCCGCGCCGCGTCCGCCGTCAGGTCGTCAGGCTGCCGTTGCGACTCGCGCTCCGCCTCCACCCGCTTCTCGTAGTGCTCCACCTCCTTCTCGATCTGCTCCTTCTCCCAGCCGAGCACCGGCGCCATCAACTCCGCGCACTCCCGCGCACTGCGCGCCCCCCGGTCGAACGTCTCGATCGAGATCCGGGTCCGCCGCGTCAGTACGTCGTCGAGGTGTCGCGCCCCTTCGTGCGAGGCCGCGTACACGATCTCGGCCCGCAGATAGTCCTCCGCACCCCCGAGCGGCTCACCGAGTTTCGGGTCGTCGGCGATCAGCGCCAGCACCTCCTCGGTCAGCGAGCCGTACCGGTTCAACAGATGCTCCACGCGCACCACATGAAGCCCCGTCCGTGCCGCGATCCTCGCCCGCGCGTTCCACAGCGCGCCGTACCCCTCGGCGCCGACCAGTGGCACGTTCTCCGTGACTGAGGCCGCGACTCGCTGGTCGAGCCCGTGCACCGCCTCGTCCACCGCGTCCTTCGCCATCACCCGGTACGTCGTGTACTTACCGCCGGCCACGACCACGAGGCCCGGCACGGGATGCGCCACCGTGTGCTCGCGCGACAGTTTGCTGGTCGCGTCCGACTCCCCGGCGAGCAGCGGCCGCAGCCCCGCGTACACCCCCTCGACGTCGTCCCGTGTCAGCGGGACGGCCAGCACGGAGTTGACGTGCTCCAGCAGATAGTCGATGTCCGCGCTGGACGCCGCCGGATGGGCCTTGTCGAGGTCCCAGTCGGTGTCGGTCGTCCCCACGATCCAGTGCCGTCCCCAGGGGATGACGAACAGCACCGACTTCTCGGTCCGCAGGATCAGCCCGGTTGTCGAGTGGATCCGGTCCTTGGGCACCACCAGATGGATGCCCTTGGAGGCGCGCACATGGAACTGCCCGCGCTCCCCGATCAGCGCCTGGGTGTCGTCCGTCCACACCCCGGTCGCGTTGACAATCTGCTTGGCCCGGACTTCGTACTCCCCGCCGGCCTCCACGTCCTGAACCCGCGCGCCGACGACCCGCTCGCCCTCCCGCAGGAAGCCGATCACCCGGGCCCGGCTGGCGACCTGGGCGCCGTAGCTCGCGGCCGTCCGCACCAGCGTGGCCACATAGCGCGCGTCGTCCATCTGCGCGTCGTAGTACTGCAACGCTCCGACCAGCGAGTCCTTCTTCAGGCAGGGCGCGACCTGCAGCGCGTGCCGCCGCGACAGATGTCGGTGGACGGGCAGTCCTCGCCCGTGCCCCGACGACACCGACATCGCGTCGTACAGCGCGACGCCCGATCCGGCGTAGAGCCGCTCCCAGCCCTTGTGCTGGAGCGGATACAGAAAAGCCACCGGTTTCACCAGATGCGGCGCCAGCCGCTCCAGCAGCAGCCCACGCTCCTTCAGCGCTTCCCGTACGAGCGCGAAGTCCAGCATTTCCAGATAGCGCAGCCCGCCGTGGATGAGCTTGCTCGATCTGCTCGATGTGCCCGACGCCCAGTCACGGGCCTCGACCAGACCGGTGGAGAGTCCTCGCGTCACGGCGTCCAGCGCGGTCCCGGCTCCGACCACGCCCGCGCCCACCACCAGCACGTCCAGTTCACGCTCGGCCATCCCGGCGAGCGCCTCGGCACGCTTTTCGGGTCCCAGTGTCGCTGTCCTCACTGCTGCCTCCCGTCGCCCCCGTGTGTCCCCTGCGGTCGGGCTCACAACGTCGATTCTGTCCGCAGTCGCCGACTTCAGCCACCGCCTGTGGATAACACTCGGACAGCCACAGGCTCACAATGCGGCATATCGGTCATATTTACGCCTAGTCTGACATTGCGCTTGCTCGTTCTGCCCACAGGGCTTGCGCTCTCTGTCCCCTCCGGCTAAGGGAAGGACGGCCTACGCCATGCCCGCAGATCTCGCCGTCATCGGACTCGGTCATCTCGGCCTGCCCCTCGCCCAGGCCGCCGTAACCGCCGGCATCGAGACCATCGGCTACGACACGGACCCCCGCCATCTCACGGAACCGGCGGCGGGGCGCACGCCGGCCGACATCCGCCGCATGCTCTCCGGAGGCTTCAGGACCGTCACCGACCCGGCCGAGCTGGGCCGCGTACGCACTGCCGCCATCTGCGCCCCCACCCCCCTCGGCGCGGACGGCAACCTCGACCTCACGGCACTCGCCGAGGCCGCCCGCGCGCTCGCCGCCCGGCTGCGCCCGCACACCACCGTGCTGCTCGAATCCGCCGTCCAGCCCGGCACCACGGAAACCTTCCTCCGCCCGATCCTCGAAGAAGGCTCCGGGCTGCGGGCGGGCCGCGACTTCCATCTCGCGTACTCCCCCAGCCGCGTCGACCCGGGCAGCCGCACCCACGGCTACGCCAACACCCCCAAAGTGATCGGCGGCCTCACCCCCGCCTGCACCGAATCGGCCGCCGCCTTCTACAGCCGCCTCACCGACAAGGTGGTCCGCGCGCGCGGACCACGCGAGGCCGAGACCGTCAAGGTCCTCGAGACGAACTTCCGCCACGTCAACATCGCCCTGGTCAACGAGATGGCGGTGCTCTGCCACGACCTGGGCGTCGACCTCTGGGACGTCATCCGCTGCGCCGAGACCAAACCCTTCGGTTTCCAGGCCTTCCGCCCCGGCCCCGGCGTCGGCGGCCACGGTGTCCCCCTGGACCCCAACGGCCTCGCGCACACCGGACGCCCCCCCGGCCACCCGCTGCGGATCGTCGGCCTCGCCCAGGAGATCAACACCCGGATGCCGCAGTACGTCATCCAGCGCTGTGCCACGCTCCTCAACGAACACGGCAAATCGGCCCGCGGCGCGCGCGTGCTGCTCCTCGGCATCACCTACAAGCCGGACCTCCCCGACCTGGAGAGCTCCCCCGCCACCGAGATCGCCCGCCGTCTGATGGACCTGGGCTCCGCCGTCAGCTACCACGACCCGTACGTCCCGGACTGGCGTGTGCGCGAGTTGCCCGTCCCCCGTGCGGACTCCCTCTACGAGGCCGCCGCCAGCGCGGATCTGACGGTGCTGCTCCAGCATCACCGCACGTACGACCTCCAGGGACTGGCGGTCAAGGCCCAACTCCTGCTCGACACAAGGGGAGCCAGCCCGGCCGGTGCGGCACACCGCCTCTGAGGCGGCGGCGGACGCATGCGAAGGGGCCCCACACCATCCCGGTGCGGGGCCCCTTTCGTACGCAGCGGCGTCAGCGGCGGTGCTGCGAGTCCGCCACCGTCACCTCGACGCGCTGGAACTCCTTGAGCTCGCTGTAGCCCGTCGTCGCCATCGCCCGGCGCAGCGCGCCGAAGAAGTTCATCGACCCGTCGGGGCTGTGCGAGGGACCGGTGAGGACCTCCTCGGTCGTGCCCACGATGCCCAGGTCCACCAGCTTGCCGCGCGGCACGTCCTCGTGGACCGCCTCCATGCCCCAGTGGTGACCGCGCCCCGGCGCGTCCGTCGCTCGGGCCAGCGGGGAGCCGATCATCACCGCGTCCGCGCCGCACGCGATCGCCTTCGGCAGGTCGCCCGACCAGCCCACACCGCCGTCCGCGATGACGTGCACGTACCGGCCGCCGGACTCGTCCATGTAGTCACGGCGGGCCGCGGCCACATCCGCGACAGCCGTCGCCATCGGGACCTGGATGCCCAGGACGTTGCGCGTGGTGTGCGCGGCCCCGCCGCCGAAGCCGACCAGCACGCCCGCCGCGCCCGTACGCATGAGGTGCAGCGCGGCCGTGTAAGTGGCGCAGCCGCCCACGATGACCGGCACATCGAGCTCGTAGATGAACTGCTTCAGGTTCAGCGGCTCCGCGGCGCCCGAGACGTGCTCGGCCGAGACGGTGGTGCCGCGGATGACGAAGATGTCGACACCCGCGTCCACGACGGCCTTCGAGAACTGCGCGGTGCGCTGCGGTGAGAGCGCGGCGGCGGTCACCACACCCGAGTCGCGCACCTCCTTGATCCGCTGCCCGATCAGGTCCTCCTGGATCGGAGCCGCGTAGATCTCCTGCAGACGGCGGGTCGCGGCGGCCTCGTCGAGGCCGGAGATCTCTTCGAGCAGTGGCTGCGGGTCCTCGTACCGGGTCCACAGACCCTCGAGGTTCAGCACGCCCAGACCGCCCATCTCACCGATGCGGATCGCGGTCTGCGGGGAGACCACCGAGTCCATCGGAGCGGCCAGGAAGGGCAGCTCGAAGCGGTAGGCGTCGATCTGCCAGGCGATCGAGACCTCCTTCGGGTCCCGGGTGCGCCGGCTCGGTACGACGGCGATGTCATCGAACGCGTACGCCCGGCGGCCGCGCTTTCCGCGCCCGATCTCGATCTCAGTCACGTTGTGTGGCCTTTCCGTTCTTCTCGGCGCTACTGTCTGCCGCTTCCAGTATCCCCGACACACACGTCAGGGGCGGCCCCGGGAACCGGGACCGCCCCTGACCACGCGTGGACTACTTCCTGCTGTAGTTCGGCGCTTCGACCGTCATCTGGATGTCGTGCGGGTGGCTCTCCTTGAGCCCCGCCGACGTGATCCGTACGAACCGGCCACGGTCCTGCAGCTCGGGCACCGTCCGGCCGCCGACGTAGAACATCGACTGCCGCAGACCGCCGGTCAGTTGGTGCACCACCGCGGAGAGCGGGCCGCGGTAGGGCACCTGGCCCTCGATGCCCTCGGGCACCAGCTTCTCGTCGGAGGCGACACCCTCCTGGAAGTAGCGGTCCTTGGAGAAGGAGCGCTGCTCACCGCGGGACTGCATCGCGCCGAGTGAACCCATGCCGCGGTACGACTTGAACTGCTTGCCGTTGATGAAGAGCAGCTCGCCCGGCGACTCCTCGCAGCCCGCGAGCAGCGAGCCGAGCATCACCGTGTCCGCGCCCGCGACCAGCGCCTTCGCGATATCGCCGGAGTACTGCAGACCGCCGTCGCCGATCACCGGGACGCCGGCCTCCTTGGCGGCGAGCGAGGCCTCGTAGATCGCCGTGACCTGCGGTACGCCGATGCCGGCGACCACGCGGGTCGTACAGATGGAGCCCGGTCCGACGCCGACCTTGATGCCGTCGACGCCGGCGTCGATCAGCGCCTGCGCTCCGTCGCGCGTGGCGATGTTGCCGCCGATCACATCGACGCCCGAAGCGTTCGACTTGATCTTGGCGACCATGTCGCCGACCAGCCTGGAGTGGCCGTGCGCGGTGTCGACGACGATGAAGTCGACACCCGCCTCGATCAGCGCCTGGGCCCGCTCGAAGGCGTCGCCCGCGACGCCGACGGCCGCGCCGACGAGCAGCCGGCCTTCATTGTCCTTGGCGGCCATCGGGTACTTCTCGGCCTTGACGAAGTCCTTGACCGTGATCAGGCCCTTGAGCACACCGGCCTCGTCGACCAGCGGAAGCTTCTCGATCTTGTGCCGGCGCAGCAGCTCCATGGCGTCCACACCGGAGATCCCGACCTTGCCGGTGACCAGCGGCATCGGGGTCATGACCTCGCGCACCTGGCGGCTGCGGTCCGACTCGAAGGCCATGTCGCGGTTGGTGACGATGCCGAGCAGCTTGCCCCCGCGGTCGGTCACCGGGACACCGCTGATGCGGAACTTGGCACACAGCTGGTCGGCTTCGGCGAGCGTCGCGTCCGGGTTCACCGTGATCGGGTCGGTGACCATGCCGGACTCGGAGCGCTTGACCAGATCGACCTGGTTGGCCTGGTCGGCGATGGAGAGATTGCGGTGCAGCACACCTGCGCCGCCCTGCCGGGCCATGGCGATCGCCATCCGGGCCTCAGTCACCTTGTCCATGGCGGCGGACAGCAGCGGGATGTTCACTCGTACGTTCTTCGAGATGTACGAGGCGGTGTCGATCTGGTCGGGCGCCATGTCCGACGAGCCCGGCAGCAGCAGCACATCGTCGTAGGTCAGCCCGAGTGTCGCGAATTTATCGGGCACTCCGTCGACGTTGGTCATGACACCTTCCCCAAATGGCCTTGATCGGTGCGGATGTCCATGCTAACGGGCTTCACACCCGTCTCATTCCACGATCAAGATCACCGGGAAGCTTTGTGTGTTCGTACGTACGCGGCGCGCCGCGCAAATCACTGCTCGGCAAGCGCCCGCAGACGGCTGAGCGCCCGGTGCTGCGCGACCCGTACCGCCCCGGGGGACATGCCCAGCATCTGCCCGGTCTCCTCGGCCGTCAGCCCCACCGCGACCCGCAGCACCAGCAGCTCGCGCTGGTTCTCCGGGAGGTTGGCGAGGAGCTTCTTGGCCCACTCGGCATCCGAGCTGAGCAGCGCGCGCTCCTCGGGACCGAGGGAGTCGTCGGGGCGCTCCGGCATCTCGTCCGACGGCACGGCGGTCGATCCCGGGTGTCGCATGGCGGCCCGCTGCAGATCGGCGACCTTGTGCGAGGCGATGGCGAAGACGAAGGCCTCGAAGGGCCTGCCGGTGTCCTTGTACCGAGGCAGCGCCATCAGTACGGCGACACAGACCTCCTGCGCGAGGTCCTCCACGAAGTGGCGCGCGTCGCCCGGCAGCCGGCTGAGCCGGGTGCGGCAGTAGCGCAGCGCGAGCGGATGGACATGCGCGAGGAGATCGTGCGTAGCCTGCTCGTCGCCATCGACGGCAAGATGAACGAGCGCACCGATGGCCCCTTGGGCATTCGCAGCCTCGTCCTCGCGCATCGGTCCATGGTGCCTTGACGGCTCAGACTCCGTGGCACCGCGTCCAATGTTGTGCACCGAAGCGTTATGAGTAGGTGCGCCGGAACTCATCTCCTGCGCCCTCCCGTTCCGCTCGACCGACTCGTCCCCGAGGTCCTCCACCCCTCAAGGATGCGGCATCGCGAGGGAAACGGTTGCCCACTGGCTTCCGTCACCCCGCCCACCCGA
Source organism: Streptomyces sp. V1I1 (assembly GCF_030817355.1). Lineage (NCBI taxonomy): Bacteria > Bacillati > Actinomycetota > Actinomycetes > Kitasatosporales > Streptomycetaceae > Streptomyces > Streptomyces sp. V1I1. The sequence goes on from NZ_JAUSZH010000001.1 coordinate 3,280,465, forward strand.
CGGCGGGCGGGGTTCGTCGTACCCCCGCGGCAGTGCACTCGCGGGACCTAGCGGACCAGGCCCCAGCGGAATCCGAGCGCCACGGCGTGCGCCCGGTCCGAGGCGCCCAATTTCTTGAAAAGCCGCCTGGCGTGCGTCTTCACCGTGTCCTCGGAGAGGAAGAGCTCACGGCCGATCTCGGCGTTCGACCGTCCGTGGCTCATACCTTCGAGCACCTGGATCTCACGCGCGGTGAGCGTGGGTGCCGCGCCCATTTCGGCCGAGCGCAACCGCCGCGGGGCGAGCCGCCAGGTCGGATCGGCGAGCGCCTGGGTGACGGTCGCGCGCAGTTCGGCGCGCGAGGCGTCCTTGTGCAGATAGCCGCGGGCGCCGGCGGCGACCGCCAGCGCGACGCCGTCCAGATCCTCGGCGACGGTGAGCATGATGATCCGGGCGCCGGGGTCCGCGGACAGCAGTCGGCGGACCGTCTCGACGCCGCCCAGACCGGGCATGCGTACGTCCATCAGAATCAGGTCCGAGCGGTCGGCGCCCCAGCGGCGGAGGACTTCCTCGCCGTTGGCCGCGGTCGTCACGCGCTCGACGCCGGGCACGGTCGCAACCGCCCGGCGGAGCGCCTCTCGGGCAAGCGGGGAGTCGTCGCAGACGAGGACGGATGTCATGGCCGCCCTCCGCAGCTGATGCGCGTCACCTTGAGCCTCCAGGCTGGGTACGTTTCGTCACCTGTGCGGTTGAACGCTGTCGGACATGTGCCCGAGCGCTTCTTCTTTCAACCGCTTCCGCACTCTCAACGACGGTCACTCGAAAGAGTTACGGGTCGGACAGCCGCCTTCAGCACTCTATGTGAGGGGCCGTGCGCGGAGGAGAGCACCGCAGGTCACGAGTCCTTCACCCGGAAGCCATGCACCATTTAGCGCCTTTTCTTCCCTTTTTGTGACGTATGTGGCTAGATTCGCAATGAGTCATATTTACATCTACTAAGACAGTAGATGTACGGTCGGTGAGGCACGTGCGGTGCCGGATCGGCTCGTACCCCGCTCGTGTTCGACCTGACCTGTATCCACTCAGCACGGTTTCAAGGGGACATGCGCTATGGCAGATTTCTCCCGCCTTCCCGGACCCAACGCCGATTTGTGGGACTGGCAGCTCCTCGCAGCCTGCCGTGGGGTGGACAGCTCTCTCTTCTTCCACCCCGAGGGCGAGCGGGGCGCAGCACGAAGTGCGCGTGAGAACTCGGCGAAAGAGGTCTGTATGAGGTGCCCGGTCCGCGCGGAGTGCGCGGCGCATGCGCTGGCGGTGCGGGAGCCGTACGGCGTGTGGGGCGGACTGACAGAGGACGAGCGCGAGGAGCTGATGGGGCGCGCGCGGCACCGACTGATCCCGGCGTCCAGCGCGGGGGGCCCGGCGCGGAGCTGACACGCGAGGTTCGAAAAGTTTCGAAGAAACGTTCCTGCGCCATCGCCGCCCGGCCTCGGACGGGGGTGGTGCGGTTTCCTAGCGGCGCGCGGCCAGTGTCAGCTGGTCGAGCGTGGCCGCGACCGCGGGGACCTGGGCCAGGTCCGGGAGCGTGAGCGCGACGATCTCGCGGCGCACGGACGGCTCGACGGTCACGGTGCGCGCACCCTTGGGCCGCACCGACTCCATCGCGAGCTCAGGCAGCACCGCCACGCCAAGACCCGCTCCCACCAGGCCGATCACGGCCGGATAGTCGTCGGTGGCGAAGTCGATGCGGGGCGTGAACCCGGCCTCTTCGCAGACCTCGACGAGCTGGCGTCGGCAGCGTGGGCAGCCTGCGATCCAGGGCTCGTCGGCCAGATCGCCGATGGTCACCGTGCCCGAATCGGCGAGCCGGTGGCCCTCGGGGACCAGCCCGACGAGGCGGTCGGTGAGCAGGGGGCGGACGATCAGGTCGCCCCACTCCGCGGCCGTCGCGCCGTACCGAAAGGCCAGCGCCACATCGCAGTCACCCTCGCGCAGCATCTCCACCGAACGCGGCGGCTCGGCCTCGACGAGGGAGACCCGGGTGCCCGGGTGCGCCGCGCGCAGGGCGGCGAGAGCGGTCGGCACGAGCGTGGAGCTGCCGCTGGGGAACGACACGAGCCGGACCCGGCCGGCCCGCAGACCGGCGATGGCGGCGATCTCCTCCTCGGCCGCGGTCAGCCCGGCAAGGATGCCCGACGCGTGGCGTACAAGTGCCTCACCCGCCTGGGTCAGGCGCATTTCGCGGCCCGTACGGATCAGCAGCGGGGTGCCCGCGGAGGTCTCCAGTGCCTTCATCTGCTGGCTGACGGCGGGCTGGGTGCAGCCCAGCCGGCGTGCGGCGGCGGAGAACGAGCCGGTGGCGGCCACGGCTCGCAGAACTCGGAGATGCCGGACTTCAATCACACTCCGAATATAAGGGGCCCTTGGGGGGAACCCCAATTATTGGGCGGTTCCTTTGAGATGTGGGGGGTTAGCGTGCTGTCCATGAAGCTTCTGACCGTGAATGTGGGCCGGCCCAAGGCCGTCGAGTACACCGACGCACCGGGCGGCGCGACCGGCATCGACAAAAAGCCGGCCGACGGGGCCGTACGGGTGATGGACCCCGGCCCAAAGGGCGAAGGGGCCAGCGGGTTGGCCGGGGACGCGGTCTGCGATCTGCGCCACCATGGCGGCACCGACCAGGCGGTGTACGCATTCGCCCGCGAGGATCTCGACTTCTGGGAGCGGGAGTTGGGCCGGCCCCTCACCAATGGCGCGTTCGGGGAGAACCTCACGACGAGCGGGCTCGATGTGAGCGGGGCGAGGATCGGCGAGCGCTGGCGGATCGGCGGCGAGCTGGTGCTGGAGGTGACGAGCGGCCGCGTTCCGTGTCGTACGTTCGCGAGCTGGCTGGGCGAGAAAGGGTGGGTCAGGCGCTTTACGCAGCAGAGCGCACCCGGTGCGTATCTGCGTGTCATCGAGCCCGGCGAGATCCGCGCGGGCGACGCGATCGAGATCGTGCACCGGCCGGACCACGAGGTGACGGTCGATCTGTCGTTCCGGGCGGACACCACCGAGCGGACGCTGCTGCCCCAGGTGCTCGCGGCGGGCGACGCGCTCCACCCCGAGCAGCTCAGGGACGCCCGGGAGTACGTGGCGAAATACGGCGCGTAGGGGAAATCCCTTAGACGGTAAGGGATTTGATTCGGGGGCGGCTGGGGGCCGTCCCCGATGTCGCCACGAGCGGCCCACAGGACGCTCGTTGTATGTCTCGACTGAAGCGCGTCCTCATCATTCTCACGACGGTCGTCGTCGTCATAGGCCTCGCACTCGGTGGCGGTGTTCTGTATGTCTACTCGAACGCCAAGGTGTCCACGGCCGGGACGACTGAGTTCAGCAACGAGCTGGCTGTACCGCCGCTCGCGAAGTCGACGGTGAAGCGCGACGGGACCCGTCTCTTCGAACTGACCATGCAGGCCGGTCAGAAGGAGTTCCGAGCCGGGAAGCCCACACCCACCTGGTACTTCCGCGGGTCCGGGGGCCGCCCCCCGGGGGATGCGGCTGGTGGTGACTATCTCGGGCCGACGCTGCGCGCGAAGCGCGGCGAGAAGGTCGAGGTGAAGATCAAGAACGCGCTGGGCGAGGAGTCCACCGTGCACTGGCACGGCATGCATCTGCCCGCGAAGATGGACGGCGGTCCGCACCAGATGGTCGCCCCCGGGGCGGCCTGGACCCCGCGCTGGACCGTGAATCAGCCTGCCTCGACCCTCTGGTACCACCCGCATCCGCACGGCAAGACGGAGAAGCATGTGCAGCGGGGGCTGGCCGGGATGTTCCTCCTCGACGACGAGAAGTCCGCGCGGCTGGCGCTGCCCAAGAAGTACGGCGTCGACGATCTGCCGGTCATCGTTCAGGACGTCCGCTTCAGCGGGGCGAAGTTCGACCACGGGCACAAGATCCTGCGGGACACCGGGTTCCTCGGGGACCGGACGATGGTCAACGGCACCCTCGACCCGTACAAAGTCGTCGGCGACGAGCTCGTACGCCTGCGGCTGCTCAACGCCTCGACCGCCCGCGTCTACGACTTCGGATTCTCCGACGACCGTGAGTTCGCGCTGATCGGGACGGACGGCGGGCTGCTGGAGAAGCAGGCCCGGATGGACCGGATCCAGCTGTCGCCCGGTGAGCGGGCCGAGATCGTGGTGCGGATGAAGCCGGGCGAGAAGACGGTGCTGCGCAGCTTCCCGCACGACAGTTACGGAGGCGGATGGCAGGGGCGGCTCGCCGGTGGCGACGACAGCTTCGACGTACTGGAGTTGCGCGCGGCCAATGCGCTGCGGCCCTCGCCAGACATCCCCGGCGAGCTGGGCAAGCTGGAGGTCCCCGACGGGTCGGACTCGGTGCGGGGGCGGTTCTTCGGTCTTGTGACCACCGGCATCAACGGCAAGGGCATGAAGATGGACCGGATCGACGAGACCGTCACCCGGGGCACCGCCGAAACCTGGACCGTACGCAATGATCACGGCACTCCGCACAACTTCCATGTGCACGATGTGCAGTTCCGGGTGCTGGAGGTGGACGGCAAGCAGCCGCCGCCGGAGCTGCGCGGCGCGAAGGACACGGTGTTCGTACCGCCGCACAAGACGGTCAAGCTCGCGATGCGCTTCGACGGGCCCGCGGACCCAGACACTCCGTATATGTACCACTGTCATCTGCTGTACCACGAGGACCTGGGGATGATGGGTCAGTTCGTGGTCGTCGAGAAGGGACAGCGGGCGGGCACGGTGCGTGCACCGCACTCACACACGGGGCACTAACGTGCCGCCTATGACGACTGCACTGATTACGGGAGCGACCGCGGGGATCGGCGCCGCGTTCGCGCGGCGGCTCGCCGCCGAAGGACACAACCTGGTGCTGGTGGCCCGCGACACCAAGCGGCTGCAGGAGCAGGCCACCGAGCTGCACGACCGGCACGGCATCGAGGCGGAAGTGCTGACCGCCGATCTGTCGCAGGACGACGGGATCGAGGCGGTCGAGAAGCGGCTGTCCGACCCGAAGAGCCCGGTGGATCTGCTGGTCAACAACGCCGGGTTCGGGAACAAGGGGCGCTACCTCGAAGTGTCCATGGCCGACGAGCTCACGATGCTCAAGGTGCACTGCGAGGCGGTGCTGCGGCTCACCTCGGCGGCTGCGGAGTCGATGCGCGAACGCGGGCGGGGCGGGGTGGTGAATGTGGCGTCGGTGGCAGCGTTCGTGCCGCGCGGGACGTACGGCGCTTCGAAGGCGTGGGTCGTGCAGTTCACACAGGGAGCGGCCCGCGATCTGGCGGGGTCGGGGGTGCGGCTGATGGCGCTGTGCCCCGGTTTCGTACGCACGGAGTTCCATCAGCGGGCCGGGATGGGGACGGACAACATCCCGGGTTGGATGTGGCTGGACGCGGACAAGCTGGTGTCGGCGGCGCTGGCGGACCTGGCCCGTGGGAAGTCGCTGTCGATCCCGGACCCGCGGTACAAGGCGCTGATGGGTGTGGTGAAGCTGGCGCCGCGCAGGCTGCTCGGCGGGATCACGTCCAGGACGGGCCGGAAGTACGGACCGCAGTAAGGGCACGGGCCTGACCGCCAGTAAGGGCACGGGCCTGACCGCCGGCAGCGTCAAGTGACCTCAAGCGACATATGAGGAGCTCGAGTTCCACCATGGACCACGCCACTGACAGTCGCCCGGCGGACGACCCCGGCGGGCGCCGCGCCCAGCCGGGCGCCGAGCGCCCCGTGCTTCTGCTCGCCATGGGCCCGGGCATCGCCGAGCGCCTGTTCGCCGACCGTCACCGCGACCGCCTCAGCGCCCTCGCCCGCGCCGACCCGCACCTGGTCGCCCACGACCTGGCAGCCCCGACGCCCCCGGTCGCCGCCGCGCTTGCCGCCGCCGAAGTCCTGCTGACCTGCTGGGGCGCGCCCCCGCTCACCGCCGAAGTCCTCGCCGGCGCACCCCGGCTGCGCGCCGTCGTCCACGCCGCGGGATCCGTCAAGCACCACATCACCGACGCCTGCTGGGCCCGCGGTATCACGGTTTCCTCGGCCGCCGCGGTCAACGCCCTGCCCGTCGCCGAGTACACGCTGGCCGCGATCCTCTTCGCCGGCAAGCACGTCCTGCGCTCGGCCCAGCACTACGAGCGGCTGCGCACCGATCACGACTTGTGCGAATTCGACGACGCCGGCAACTACCGCCGGACGGTGGGCATCGTCGGCGCGTCCCGGATCGGCCGCCGAGTGATCGAACTGCTGCGCCCCTTCGACGTACAGGTGCTGCTGTACGACCCGTACGTCACCGACGCCGAAGTGGCGGACCTGGGCGTCGTACGCACCGAGCTGGACGAGCTCTGCCACCTCAGCAGCATCCTCACGGTCCACGCTCCGCAGCTGGCGTCCACTCGCCACATGGTCGACGCACGCCGGCTCGCGCTGCTGCCGGACGGCGCGACCCTGATCAATACCTCGCGCGGCTCGCTGATCGACGAGAACGCGCTGCTGCCGGAGCTGGTTTCGGGCCGGCTGCACGCCGTACTCGATGTCACCGACCCCGAAGTCCCGGCCGCCGACTCGCCGTTGTACACCCTGCCGAACGTCCTGCTGACCCCGCATATCGCCGGTTCGCTGGGCAATGAGCTCCACCGGATGGCGGACCATGCCCTCGACGAACTGGAGCGCTACACGCAGGGGCTGCCCTTCACGGACCCGGTCCATCCCGGGGCCCTGAATCACTCGGCCTGAACATTCGGCCTGAATCACTTGGCCTGAATCACTCGGCCTGAGCCGACTGGCCCCGAACCCTCAAAAGCCTCATATCCCACTAAAATGGATGCATCCCACCCCAGCCCGGGAGACACCATGAAATTCGTACAGATAATCGACTGCAAGACAGAGCGGTTCGACGACATGGACCGGCTCATGGACCAGTGGGTCGCGCAGACCCAAGGCAAGCGGACCGCCACCCACAGCCTCGTCGGCAAGGACCGCGCCGACGGGTCGCATTTCGTCGAGATCGTCGAATTTCCGTCGTACGAAGAGGCGATGAAGAACTCCCACCTGCCGGAGACGGACCGGATCTTCCAGGAGATGGTGGCGCTCTGCGACGGGATGCCCACCTTCACCGACCTCGATGTGGTCCGCGACGAACAGTTGAACCAGGCAACCTCTCGCCGGTTCTTCCACGAGATCGCCACCGGGGGCAACCTCGACGCCATCGACGAAGTGTTCGCGGCCGACTACGCCGACCACGACATCATGAAGGAAGAAGACACCACGATCGGGTCCGACGTCATCCGCGGCGATGTCAGCGCGTGGCGCACGGCCTTCGACTTCACCTTCAGCCTGGACAGGCAGATCTGCGAGGGCGACGACGTCGTGACGCTGTGGACCTGGACCGGCACCCACCAGGGCGAGTTCATGGGCATCGCGCCCACCGGCAAGCAGTGCACCATGACGGGCACCACGATCTTCCGCTTCAAGGACGGCAAGATCCAGGAAGGCTGGTGGCACTTCGACGTCCTGCGCCTGATGCGGCAGCTCGGCGTGACGGGTCAGTAACAGCGCGCCCGGCCGGATGCCGAAGGCCCCCGTTCCCGCCAGCGGCGGGAACGGGGGCCTTCACACGTCGTGCGACGTCAGTGGCTGTGACCGTGGCCGTGGCCGTGACCCGCGTCGGCCTCCTCCTCGGCCGGCTTCTCGACGACCAGGGTCTCGGTCGTGAGCAGCAGCGAGGCGATGGACGCGGCGTTCTCCAGCGCGGAGCGCGTGACCTTGACCGGGTCGATGACGCCGGCCTTCACCAGGTCGCCGTACTCGCCGGTCGCGGCGTTGAAGCCCTGGCCCGCGTCCAGCTCCGCCACCTTGGAGGTGATGACGTAGCCCTCGAGGCCGGCGTTCTCGGCGATCCAGCGCAGCGGCTCCACGACGGCGCGGCGGACGACCGCGACACCGGTGGCCTCGTCGCCCTCCTTGCCGAGGTTGCCCTCGAGCACCTTGGCGGCGTGGACGAGCGCGGAGCCACCACCGGAGACGATGCCCTCCTCGACCGCGGCGCGGGTCGCGGAGATGGCGTCCTCCAGACGGTGCTTCTTCTCCTTCAGCTCCACCTCGGTGGCGGCGCCGACCTTGATCACGCACACGCCGCCGGCCAGCTTCGCGAGGCGCTCCTGGAGCTTCTCGCGGTCCCAGTCGGAGTCCGTGGACTCGATCTCGGCCTTGATCTGGTTGATACGGCCGACGACGTCCTCGTGGTTGCCGCCACCGTCGACGATGACGGTGTCGTCCTTGGAGACGGTCACGCGGCGGGCGGTGCCCAGCACGTCCAGACCGGCCTGGTCGAGCTTGAGGCCGACCTCCTCGGCGATGACGGTGGCACCCGTGAGGGCGGCCATGTCGCCGAGCATCGCCTTGCGGCGGTCGCCGAAGCCGGGGGCCTTGACGGCCACCGCGTTGAAGGTGCCGCGGATCTTGTTCACGACCAGGGTCGACAGGGCTTCGCCCTCGACGTCCTCGGCGATGATCAGCAGCGGCTTGGAGCCACCCGCCTGGATGATCTTCTCCAGCAGCGGCAGCAGGTCCTGGATGGAGGCGATCTTGCCCTGGTGGATCAGGATGTACGGGTCGTCGAGGACGGCCTCCATACGCTCCTGGTCGCTCACCATGTACGGCGACAGGTAGCCCTTGTCGAAGGCCATGCCCTCGGTGAAGTCGAGCTCCAGACCGAAGGCGTTGGACTCCTCGACGGTGATGACACCGTCCTTGCCGACCTTGTCCATCGCCTCGGCGATGAGCTGGCCGACCTGCTGGTCCTGCGCGGAGAGCGCGGCGACGGCGGCGATGTCGGCCTTGTCCTCGATCGGGCGGGCGGTCGCGAGGAGTTCCTCGGACACGGCCTTGACCGCGGCATCGATGCCCTTCTTCAGGGCGGCCGGGGACGCGCCGGCTGCGACGTTGCGCAGGCCCTCGCGGACCAGCGCCTGGGCCAGCACGGTGGCGGTGGTGGTGCCGTCACCCGCGATGTCGTTGGTCTTGGTCGCCACCTCCTTCACCAGCTGGGCGCCGAGGTTTCTCGTACGGGTCGTCGAGCTCGACCTCACGGGCGATCGTGACACCGTCGTTGGTGATGGTGGGGGCGCCGAACTTCTTGTCGATGACGACGTTGCGGCCGCGGGGGCCGATCGTCACCTTGACCGTGTCGGCAAGCTTGTTGACGCCGCGCTCGAGGGCGCGACGGGCGTCCTCGTCGAACTTCAGGATCTTCGCCATGGGAGCTTCTCTGTCCTCTCAAACGAACTGCGCCCCTGACCTCCCGGCTACATCAGTGCGGGGGCCAGGGGCGCAGATCAAACAACTTCGGGTGCGGAGTCCTCTGGGGGCGACCCCCAGACCCCCGACCTACTTCTCGATGATCGCGAGTACGTCGCGAGCCGAGAGGACGAGGTACTCCTCGCCGTTGTACTTGACTTCGGTGCCGCCGTACTTGCTGTACAGCACGACGTCGCCGGTCTTGACGTCGAGCGGCAGACGCTCGCCGTTCTCGAAGCGACCCGGGCCCACCGCGAGGACGACGCCCTCCTGGGGCTTCTCCTTCGCGGTGTCCGGGATGACCAGGCCAGAGGCCGTGGTCTGCTCGGCGTCGAGCGGCTGGACCACAATACGGTCCTCGAGCGGCTTGATGGCAACCTTGGAGCTGGCGGTCGTCACGATCCGACCTCCCCCTTCGGAGATCTCACGGGGCTAACTGTCTGAGGTGGCGACCAGGTGGATCCGTCGTCGCGGGTGCCGGACCTGCCCGTCGCTGTGTTGGCACTCTCCAGTGGGGAGTGCCAGACCCGAGACTATGACTGCGATTAGCACTCGGTCAAGCGGAGTGCCAATCAACGGCGCGCGCCGCGCTGATCCCGGTACGGAGAACGTCGCCCCCGACCCATTGGTTCCGCAGGCCCACGCCCCGCGGCACGAGGGCTCAGACGTAGTCCTCCAGGCGCGCCACCGCGTATCCCTGCTCTTCGATACGGCGCAGCAGCCGTGCCGCCGTTCGGGCATCCGCCCGCACGATCTCGCCGGGCCGCAACTGTTCGCCGTCCGCGTACTCCCGCCCCAGGACCACCGCGCGGACCCCGCAGTCGGCCGCCGCCCGCAGCGTGTCCTCGTTGTACGCGCCGTGCGGCGGGCGGAAGAGGCGGACCTCATGGTGTCCGCAGATCTCGGCGCGCTGTCCCTCGTACGAGAGCGTGCGCAGGTCCGGATGCCGGGCCGTGTGGAACACGCTGACCGGCAACTTCAGCTCGCCCGCCATCCGTACGAACCGCTGATCGCGCGCCGCGCGCTCGTCGAAGGTGAGGAAGACGACCTTGTCGCGGGTGGGCACCCGGTGCACCACGGGCGGCGCCGAGAGCCGGCGTGCGGGCGGCTTCGGCGCGGCGGCCAGCGGCCGGGCCAGCCCCCACCGCAGGTGGGCGGCGCCCGGCGCGCCTGCGCCCGGCGTGACCTGCTTCGCGGCCTTGCGCCCGAGCCGCTCGAGGGGGTCCACCGACTGTGCGCACCCCGTGGTGAGAAGCGCACCGGCCGCCAGCAGTCCGGCCAGCAGCCGGTGCGCCTGCGTCATACGTAGTCCTCCAGCTTTGCCACGGCGTAGCCCCTGTCGGTGACCGTCTTCATGACCCGCCGGATCATGTCGGGCATGGTGCCCTCCCAGTCATCGCTGCCGCGGAAGTGGGTGAGGATGATGTCGCCGGGGTGCAGATCCTGGTCCCACTCCCGCCACTCCATGTGATCGGGAAACGCCTCGGCGGCCCACAGGGGCACGGCTTTCACCCCGCACGACTGGGCGGCGCGCAGGGTCTTCTTGTTGTAGTTGCCGTACGGCGGGCGGAAGAGCCGGGGCCGTTTGCCGTACCGCTCCTCGAGCTTGGTCTGCTGGTCGCAGATCTCGTGCTCCTGCTCGGCGTACGAAAGGCCGGGCATATAGCGGTGGTTGAGGGTGTGGTTGTGCAGCGAGACGCCGCGGTCCTGCATCTGCTCGAAGTAGCCGTAGTTGTCGTTGATCACGTAGTCGCTGAGGAAGGCGCTGTACGGGATCTGGAGCTCGCTCATCATCTGGAGCAGGGCGGGGTCCTTCTCCGAACCGTCGTCGATCGTCAGGAAGACGATCTTCTCCTTGACCGGCACGGTCGTGAAGACGGGTGGCAAGGACTCGCCGTCCTCGACCTCGAAGCCCTTGCGGGTGGTGATCTCCGGTTTGGTGGCGGGGGGCTGGGGCGCGGCGAGCGGGGTGTTGGCCAGGCCCCACTTCTTGGCGGCGGCGGCGCGTTCGGCCTGGGTGCGCTTGACCTTCTCCACGTACGCGGAGAGCGCGCCGGCCGGGCCGGGCCGCTTCGCCTTGCCCCGGGCGGCGTTCGCGCCGGCGGCAGGTCGCGGGGGCTCGGCCGCACAGGCGGAGCCGAGGGCGGCGACGAGGAGCACGGCCAGGACTGCACGGCTCCGCCGCGCACGATTTTTCTCATTTTGTCTTACTAGCTGCATGTCGCCGGATCCTGTCAGCACGGATCCGTACGGCCCGGCCGACACCGCCACCGCGGGCGCACCATCCCCCGCCTGGCCCACAATGGGCCGGGTGAACGACCTGGATCCCCTCGCCTCCTTCGCCGCACTGCTCACCGATGAGGGGCGGGCGCTGCTGGACTCCCTGGACGCCTACGACCCGGCGCAGGAGCTGGCCACGGCCACCCGGCTGCGCCGCGAGCACCCGACCGCGCTGGTATCGGCGGCGCTGGGGCAGGCGCGGCTGCGACAGCGGGCGGTCGCGAAGTTCGGGGCCGAGGACGCGCGGCGGATGTTCTTCACGCCGAACGGCGTCGAGCAGGCGACCCGCCGCGCCGTCGCCTCGTACCGCGCCGGGCGCTTCGCGGGACTCGGCGTACGCAGCGTGGCGGACCTGTGCAGCGGGATCGGCGGCGACGCGATCGCACTCGCCCGGGCCGGGATCCGGGTGCTTGCGGTGGACCGGGACCCGCTGACGGCCGAAGTAGCACGTGCGAACGCCGACGCGCTGGGGCTGGCGCAGCTGATCGAGGTCCGCTGCGCGGATGTCACAGAGGTGGACACGGCCGCGTACGACGCGGTGTTCGTGGACCCGGCCCGGCGGGGCGGCCGGGGCCGCATTTTCGACCCGGAGGCGTACTCCCCGCCCCTGTCCTGGGCGATCGGCGCGGCCCGCACCCGCCCGCGCGCCGCGCTCAAGATCGCACCCGGCATCCCGCACGAGGCCGTCCCCGAGGACGCCGAGGCGGAGTGGATCTCGGACGGCGGCGACGTGAAGGAGGCAGTGCTCTGGTTCGGTACGCGCCCGGGCACGGTCGGCGCCACGCTGCTGCCGGGCCCGCGCTCACTCACCGGCACTGGCCTGCCCGACCCGGCGGTGCGCAAGGTGGGCCGCTTCCTTTACGAGCCCGACGGCGCGGTCATCCGCGCGCATCTGGTCGCCGAGGTCGCCGAGCAGCTGGACGGCGGGCTGATCGACGAGACGATCGCGTACATCACGGCGGACGGGCTACGGGCGACGCCGTACGCGACGGCGTATGAGATCACCGATGAACTCCCCTTCAGTCTGAAGAGGTTGAAGGCGCTGCTGCGGGAGCGCGGGGTCGGCGTCCTGACGGTGAAGAAGCGAGGCTCGGCGGTGGAGCCGGAAGAGCTGCGCCGCAAGGTGAAGCCGCAGGGGCCGAACGCGGCGACGGTGTTTCTGACGAGGGTGGCGGGGGCGCCGACGATGCTGATCGGGCGGCCTGCGTAAGCCGGGGTACCGCGCGCTGCGGCGGATGCGGCAGGCCGGGAGTCAGGCAGACGTGGCACGCGAGCTCTTCGAGGGCACCGCCCCGGCCGCGCCGCGCAGCGGCATCACGCCCTGCGACGACCGGCCTTCGTTCGCTGCGTGCCTGACCTTGGACCTGCCGAGCGACGAAGTCCGGTCCCTGCACTGACAGCATCGGAGCTCAGCGGTGCGCGGCGCCCAGCAGCCGCACCGCCCACCGGTAGTGGCTCACCGCCTTCGCGACACCGATCAGGCCCGTCAGCCAGAAGATGAAGCCCAGCCCCATCATCAAAGCGACGTCTGCATACGTCTCCCGCCCGGGCTTCGCCGTCGCCGGAATCGCGAAGCACATCCACAGCCCCAGGGCGCCCAGCAGAAACGACGGTATGAACCAGAACAGGCTCTGCGCCGGCGACCGCAAGTGGGCGTCGCGCAGGGGGTCACGCTCCAACGACGACCACTGGCCGAGCCGTTCACGCACCAGCTTGTCGCGACGGATGCCGAACCCGATCACGAAGCCGGTCGGGATCATGCACGCGGCACCGATACACGCGAAGATCCCGCCGAAGAGGTAGCTGAGCGGGTCGATGCTCTCCTCGAATGCCGCCAGCGCGGCGCCGATCAGGCTCCACCCCACCGCGAAGCCCGCCACGGTCAGCCACAGCAGCAGCAGTCGTGGCACCCCGATGCTCAGCCGGATCAACTCGCCCATCGCCCGCGCCCGGTCGGCGAGCAAAGCCTCACGGCCGGGCCAGGCCCGCATCTCGACGGGCGGCGGAGGCGGCGGCAACGTACGGCTGGGCATGCGGTTCCTTCTCGGGTGCGGCGGACCGGGGACGCCCCGACCGTACCGGAGGGGTGATCAGCCGCGGTCAGCCGCGCTCCTCCGCCCGCGCCAGCAGCAACTCCCTCTCCCGTGCGTTACGGGTCAGGGACGCCGCCCGTTCGAACTCCGCCCGCGCTTCAGCCCGTCGGCCCAGCCGCGCCAGCAGATCCCCGCGCACGCTCGGCAGCAAGTGGTACTCCTTCAGCGCGGGCTCCTCCGCCAGCGCGTCCACCAGCTCCAGGCCCGCCGCCGGGCCTTCGGCCATCGCGACCGCGACCGCGCGGTTCAACTCCACGACGGGGGACGGGGCGAGGGCGGCGAGTTGCCCGTACAGGGCGGCGATCGCGGACCAGTCCGTCTCCTCGTAGCGCACCGCCTTGGCGTGGCAGGCGGCGATCGCGGCCTGGAGTGCGTACGGCCCGGGGGCCCCGGCCGCCACCGCGTTCGCGCGGCCGAGCGCCGCGAATCCGCGGCGGATCAGCAGTTGGTTCCAGCGGGAGCGGTTCTGGTCGGCGAGCAGCACGGGCTCGCCGCCCGGGCCGGTGCGCGCGGCCGTGCGGGATGCCTGGATCTCCAACAGTGCGACCAGGCCGTGGACTTCGGGTTCCTTGGGCATAAGGCCGGCCAGCACCCGGGCAAGCCGTAGGGCGTCCTCGCAGAGGGCCGGGCGCTGCCAGTCGTCGCCTGCGGTCGCGGAGTAGCCCTCGTTGAAGACGAGGTAGATGACTTCCAGTACGGAGTCCAGGCGCGCGGCGCGCTCGGAGCCGTACGGCACTTCGAAGGGGACGCCCGCCTTGGCGAGGGCGCGTTTGGCGCGGACGATGCGCTGGGCGACGGTCGGCTCCGTGGCCAGGAAGGCGCGGGCGATCTCCTCGGTCGTCAGACCGCCGAGCAGGCGCAGTGTGAGCGCGATCCGCGCCTCGGTGGAAAGCACCGGATGGCAGGCGGTGAAGATCAGTCGCAGCAGGTCGTCATCAATGTCCTCGGCGTCGGCCGGCTCGAGCGGCGGCACGTCCTCCAGGGTGCGCCCGACCTCCGCCAGCTTGCGGGCGTAGGTCTCCTTGCGGCGTACGAGATCGATCGCGCGGTGCTTGGCGGTGGCCATGAGCCAGGCGCCCGGCTTGTCCGGGACACCCGACTCCGGCCACTGCTCCAGCGCGGCGACCAGAGCGTCCTGCGCGATCTCCTCGGCGATGCCCACGTCCCGAACGATGCGGGTGACGCCGGCGATGATCCGCGCGGACTCGATCCTGAATACCGCTTCGACCGTTTCCATCGCGCTTGCTGCCGTCACAGCCACCCATCAGAGCAGCCGCATGGAGGCGGGGCAAGCGCGGCCGGATCAACCCTCGGCGATCTCGCGGACCTCGGCGGTGACGGTCCAGAAATCCTCGTGGACCTGCAGGAAGCGCTTGGTCCACTCCAGGGCCTCGGCCTTGTCCTTGCACTGCATGATGGCGTAGCCGCCGATGACTTCCTTGCTCTCGGTGAAGGGCCCGTCCGTGTAGCTCAGCTTCCCGCCGGACCAGGTGACCCGGGTGCCCTCGGAGGTCGGGGTGAGCCCGGCGGTGTCCAGCATGACCCCGGCCTTGGTGACCTCCTCGAGCAGCGCGCCCATGCGCTCCATGAGCTCGGGGCTGGGCCCCTCGGCGGGGGCGTTCTGCTCGTCGATACGGATCAACGACAGGTAGCGCGGCATGGTGACTCCTCGGTCGGGAGGACGGGGCCGTTCCCCGCCTCTCACCCATGCGTCGAACGGGAGACGGCCGGATCGACATCCGCCGGCAGATTCTTCGGCGAATTCTTCTGAGAAATTGCAGGAGCGGCCACCGGACGGCCCGGGACGGCCCGGGACGGCTCAGGACGGCTCAGGACGGCTCAGGACGGCTCAGGACGGCAGCGTCTCCAGCGACTCGAAGCGCCAGCGGTGCACCGCCCGTGTGATCAACTCGGCGTCCGGCTCCGGGATTTCGGGCAGCTCCGCGCCCACGTCGGACCCCTCCCACCAGGTGATCACCAGCACCCGGTCCCCAGGCGCCCGGAACGTCTCGCGGCGCACCGGCTCACTCGCCAGCTCCTGGGCCCGCGCCCATTCGAGCAGCTCCGCGCCTCGCCCCTGCACGGCCCGGGCCTCCCACATCAGCGCGACCGTCATGAGTAGAGGTTGTCCTTGCTGATCTCGTGCACATGATCGTGGTCGTGGGCGTGCCCCGGGACATGCGGATCCGTCACCGGAAGCGACGAGTCCGCGGACAGCTCCCAGTCGGAGGCGGGCCGGTTGCGCGCCACCATCTCCGCCCCGAGCGCCGCCACCATCGCGCCGTTGTCCGTGCACAGCCCCGGCCGCGGCACCCGCAGCCGGATCCCCGCCCGCTCGCAGCGCTCCTGGGCAAGCGCCCGCAGCCGCGAGTTGGCGGCCACACCGCCGCCGATCATCAGGTGGTCGACGCCCTGGTCCTGGCAGGCGCGCACCGCCTTGCGGGTCAGCACATCGACGACCGCCTCCTGGAACGACGCCGCCACATCCCGTACGGGCACCTCCTCGCCCGCCGCCCGCTTGGCCTCGATCCAGCGGGCCACCGAGGTCTTGAGCCCCGAGAAGGAGAAGTCGTACGCCGGGTCGCGCGAGCCGGTGAGGCCGCGCGGGAACGCGATCGCCGCCGGGTCGCCCTCCTTCGCCAGCCGGTCGATCACCGGACCGCCCGGGAAGCCCAGGTCAAGGACCCGCGCGATCTTGTCGAAGGCCTCGCCCGCCGCGTCGTCGATCGTCGCGCCCATCGGTCGTACGTCAGATGTGATGTCGGGCGCGAACAGCAGCGACGAGTGGCCACCGCTCACCAGCAGCGCCATCGTCGGCTCGGGCAGCGGTCCGTGCTCCAGCTGGTCGACGCAGATGTGCGAGGCCAGGTGGTTCACCCCGTACAACGGCTTGCCCAGTGCGTACGCGTACGCCTTCGCCGCCGAGACCCCGACCAGCAGCGCGCCCGCTAGACCCGGCCCCGCCGTCACCGCGATGCCGTCCAGGTCGCGCGCCGAGACGCCCGCGTCCTTCAGGGCGCGCTCGATGGTCGGAACCATCGCCTCCAGATGCGCGCGTGACGCGATCTCGGGCACCACGCCGCCGAACCGGGCGTGCGTGTCCACGCTGGACGCGATGGCGTCCGCGAGCAGGGTCGTACCGCGGACGACGCCGACGCCGGTCTCGTCGCAGGAAGTCTCGATGCCCAGTACGAGCGGTTCGTCAGCCATCAGTTAAGTCTCTGTTCCTTGTACGTGGAGCCGCATGACGAGGGCGTCGACATTGCCCGGCTGGTAGTAGCCGCGGCGGAATCCGATGGGCTCGAAGCCGAAGCGCTCGTACAGCTTCTGGGCCCTGGTGTTGTCCACGCGCACTTCGAGGAGCACCTCGTCGCACTCGAAGGCGGTGGCGTGCTGCAGCAGGTCGGTCAGGAGCCGGGAGCCGAGTCCCGTGCCCCACTGGTCGCGGGCGACGGCGATCGTCTGTACGTCTCCGAGGCCGCCGGCCGCCGCGAGGCCCGCGTATCCGACGATCTTCCCTTCCGCCTCGGCCACCACATAGCGGCGGGTGGCCCGCGGGCCACGCGCATGGGCGAGCTCGGACCAGAACATCCCGGCCGACCAGGCGTCCTCCGGGAACAGCGCGTGCTCGAGCGCGAGCACATGCTCCAGGTCCCACCAGCGCATCTCACGCAGCACAGCAGTGGGCCGGTCGGTGGATCGGTCGGTGGATCGGTCGGTCGGTCGGTCGGTCACTTGGGCGTGACCACCTTGTAGTTCTTCGGCACCTGGGCGTCCGGCCGGCGCAGATACAGCGGCAGCGGCGGCAGGAAGTCATCCCCGGCGGCCAGCTTCTCGGCGGCCAGCGCGGCCAGCGCCCCGGCCGAGACATGCTCGGGCCTGCGGGCGTCCGGGAAGGTCTCGGGGTAGAGCAGCGCTCCGGCGCCGACCGCGGGCAGGCCCGCGACCTGCTCGGCAATGTCGGCGGGCCGGTCGACGGCGGGCTCGCTCACGCGGCCGCGGGCGGACTCGTACCGCGCCCAGTACACCTCTTTGCGGCGCGCGTCCGTCGCCACCACGAACGGCTCCTCCAGACCGGAGGCGTACGCCAGCCCGTCCAGCGTGCACAGCCCGTACACCGGAACGCCCAGTGCCGAGCCGAAGGTCGAGGCCGTGACCAGTCCGACGCGCAGCCCGGTGTACGGACCGGGGCCGACGCCGGCCACCACGGCGGTGACGGCGTCGAGCTTCACCCCGGCCTCGGCCAGGACGCGGTCGACGGCGGGCAGCAGCAGTTCCCCGTGCCGGCGGGCGTCGACGCGACTGGACTCGGCGACGACGGAATTGCCGTCGTGGAGGGCGGCGGTGACGGCGGGCGTGGCGGTATCAACGGCGAGCAAGAGCACGCAAACAGCCTACGGCTCCGGCGCCCGGGCACGGTGCCGCGTCCAGGGAAGCGGCTGCTGCTACCGTCACCACGGATACGTACTTTCGAAAGGTGGGCACGGTGGCACGGAGCAGCTCGGGACTCGTGGCCGGGCTCACGGCAGCCGCTCTGGCCGTCGTCGGATACCTCGCCTACCAGGCGTCGGCGAGCGCCCCCGACCAGCTCGGCAAGCCCAACACCCCGGTCCCGTCCGCGCATGCCTCCGGCAGCCCCAAGCACAATTCCAAGAACCCGCTCGAGCTGCCCGCGAAGTCGGGTGTCGGCGTGCGCGTCGTGTACTCGCTGTCCGAGCGGCGCGTGTGGCTGGTGGGCGAGAACGGGAAGCTGACGCGGACCTTCGAGGTCATGCCGTCGACGGTCAGCCCGCCGCCCGGTGTGTACGCGGTGACCTCGCGGTCCGGTACCGTCCCCGGGTCGGACGGGGTGCCGATCGAGCATGTGGTGCGGTTCGCGAGCGTCGACGATGTGGCGATCGGCTTCAGCGCGGCGGTGAACGGGTCGATGGCGAGCCCGAACCCGGACAAGAAGACCGGCGGCGTACGGATGAAGCGGGCGGACGGCGACGCGATGTGGGAGTTCGCGTCGATCGGCTCGAAGGTCGTCGTCGTCCCGTAAGCCCGTGGCTCGTAGCCCGTAGCCCGTACGGACTACGCGGCGTCGCGCCGAGTTTCACGCTCCTCGGGGAGCCGTTCCTCACGGGGCGGAGTGGAGACCGCGCTGGCCGCCGCGCACGACGCCAGAAGATCGCGCATCGACAGGGCCGACGGCGTCAGCGCCTGCGGCCGCGCCGGCTGCTGCCGTGACTGGGATTCGCGCTCGGATGCCGACATGGACGCCTCCTGGGGCTCCGGGGGCAGTCGTGGTTAGGCAGACCTAACCTGCTCGATACCATGTGACCACGCCCGGCACGGCCTGCGCAACACTTTGCCGACGTCTTGTCGGAACGTACACACTGACCGTGCATACATACGGCGGTGGAGTACCGGTGGAGTACGGCTCAGGCCCCCAGGGCCATCAGGTCGACCATCGCCCAGCGCGCGCCGAAGCCCGTCAGGGTGACCTCGCGGCGGTCGTCGTCCGTGTCGCCGACCTTCCGGTGGATCAGCACTTGCAGCCGGTCGTCCGAGAGGTCCTCGACCTTGCCGACGCCCCACTCCACGACCACCACCGATTCCGGCAGCGAGACGTCGAGATCGAGGTCCTCCATCTCGTCGAGGCCGCCGCCCAGCCGGTACGCGTCCACATGCACCAGGGCAGGGCCGCCGGTCAGCGAGGGGTGGACGCGGGCGATGACGAAGGTCGGGGATGTGACGGCGCCGCGGACTCCGAGGCCCTCGCCCAGGCCGCGGGTCAGCGTCGTCTTGCCCGCGCCGAGCTCGCCGGTGAGCATCACCAGGTCGCCGGCGCGCAGCAGCTTCGCGAGCCGGCGACCCAACTCCTGCATCTGCTCGGGGGACTCGACAGGGAGACGGGCGGCGCTGGTGGGGCGGGCGGCGCTGGTGGAGTTGGTGGCGCTCTCAGCCGCCGGGCTGTGCGGTGCTTCCATACGGGCCAACGTTAGCCGGTGCCGGGACCGCGCCGACCCGGGCCAGCAGGTCGGCCAGCCGGTCCGTGACGACCTCCGGGTGCTCCAGCATCACCAGATGCCCGCCGTCCGGCACGATCACCAGCTCCGAGTCCGGCAGCAGGTCCGCGATCGCCTCGCTGTGCGAGCTCGGCGTCACCAGATCCTTGTCACCTGCCAGGACGAGCACCGGCACCTCGCGGAAGATCTCGAGCGCCTCGGCCTTGTCGTGCTCCACGAACGCCGGGTAGAACTCCGCGACCACATCGATCGGCGTGCCCTCGATCATCCGCTCCGCGAACCGGGCCACCGCCGGGTCCACGTCCCTGGACGAGAACGAGTACCGCTTGATGAGGCCTGCGAAGAGGTCGGCAGTGGCGCGGCGGCCCCGCTCGACCAGTTCGGCCTGCGAGCCGAGCGCCTTGAGCACGCCCGGGAGCACCCGGCGCACCGCGTTCACGCCCGCGACCGGCAGGCCGTAGTTGACCTCGCCGAGCCTGCCGGCCGAGGTGCCGATGAAGGCGACTCCGGAGACCCGCTCCCGTACCAGCTCGGGGAAATGGTCGGCGAGCGCCATCACCGTCATCCCGCCCATGGAGTGCCCGACCAGCACCAGCGGGCCCTCGGGCGCGGCCGCGTCGATCACCGCCTTGAGGTCGCGGCCCAGCTGGTCGATGGCGACCGGCACAGCGTCCTCGCCGGACTGGGCCGCTCCCCTGGCCGAACGGCCGTGGCTGCGCTGGTCCCAGTACACGGTGCGCACCAGGCCGCGCAGAGCCGCGCGCTGGAAGTGCCAGGAGTCCTGGCTCAGGCAGTAGCCATGGCTGAAGACGACGGTGACCGGGGCGGGCGCCTTGCGGCCGAAGAGCCTGCGGCGGCGCGGGGCACCCGCTTCCGGGTCCACCTCGTCGGCCTCGTAGTAGAGCTCGGTGCCGTCGTCGGCGATCGCCTTGCCCGGCAGCCCGCGCAGAGAGCCGTACGGCCCCGACGCGTCCAGCGCGAGCCGCGCCTTCTTGCGCATGCCGCGGCCGACCGTGAGGCGTTCGAGCGCGACGCCCGCGGCCGCGCCGGCGGCGATCACGCCTATCGCGGCACCCGCGATGCCCGCCCGGCGCCAGTTGCCCGTCGTGGCAGCCGTCGCCGCGGCGGCCACTACGGGCCCCGTGCTGGTCTCGCTCACCGTGCCGCTCCTACTCGTCGGGGTCCTCGTTCAGGAAGACGCGCGGAACTCTCGTTCCGATGCGGGTGACAATCTCGTACGCGATGGTGTCCGCCGCCTGCGCCCAGTCCTCGGCGCTCGGCTCGCCCCGGTCGCCCGGTCCGAACAGCAGCGCTTCGGTACCTTCCGGGATCTTCTGCCCGCCAAGATCGACTACGAACTGGTCCATGGCGACCCGGCCGGCCACCCGTCGCCACTCGCCGCCGACCAGGACAGGCCCACGGCCGGACGCATGGCGCGGGATGCCGTCCGCGTAGCCGAGGGGGATGAGGCCGAGCGTCGTCTCGTCCGTGGTGACGTAGTGATGGCCATAGCTGACGCCGTGGCCCGCCGGGACCTGCTTGACCAGCGCCACGGAGGCGGCGAGCGTCATCACGGGCCGCAGCCCGAAGTCTGCGGGCGTGCCGAGCTCGGGGCTGGGCGAGACGCCGTACATCGCGATGCCCGCCCGTACGAGATCGAAGTGCGTCTCGGGGAGGGTCAGCGTCGCCGGGGAGTTGGCGATGTGCCGGACCTCCGGCTCGATGCCCGCCTTCTCGGCGTACGCCACCATCTGGCGGAACACGTCCATCTGGGCGGCGATGGAGGGGTGCCCGGGCTCGTCGGCGCAGGCGAAGTGCGACCAGAGCCCGGTGACCTCTACGGTGCCCTCGGCCTCGGCGGCGAGTGCTGCGGCGATGAGCTCGGGCCAGTCGGCGGGCTGACAGCCGTTGCGCCCGAGCCCGGTGTCGGCCTTGAGCTGGATCCGCGCCGGTCGCCCGGCCTCGCGGGCGGCGGCGGTGACCTCCGTGAGAGCCCACAAGCCGCTCACGGCCATGTCGAGATCGGCCTCGATGCCCTCCCGCCAGGGGCCGCCGGGCGTCCACAGCCAGCACAGGACCCTGCTCCGGATGCCTGCCTCGCGCAGGGCGAGGGCCTCTTGCGGCGTGGCGGTCCCGAGCCAGGTCGCCCCGGCCGCGAGCGCGGCCTTGGCGCAGGGCACCATGCCGTGTCCGTACGCGTCCGACTTCACCACGGCCATGAGGGCAGCACGGGGCGCTCGGGCACGCAGCGCACGCACATTGGCGCGCAGGGCCGCGAGGTCGATCTCGGCGCGGGCTCTCAGGGGCGGTGTCTGGCTCATCGGGCCCAGTGTCTCAGAGGGGTACGACGGCGGTCGTACAACCGGTGCGGAGTTCAACAAGTCTGCGCCTGTGCGGTTGATCACGGTTTCGGGGAAACGGAGGGCGGTTTCGCCGAAGTCGCGGCTGCCCGGCCCCATCACTCCTGCACGTCAGACCGTCACTCCCGCACGTCAGCCCGTCTCCTGCACGTCGCGCCACGCCGACCGCAGCGCCCCCGCCACCTCGTACGCCGTGATCGGCGCGCCCTCCGTGATCGCGTGGCGGGCCGCCAGGCCGTGCAGATACGCCGCCGCCGAGCCCGCGTCGCGAGCGTCGAGGCCCGCCGAGAGCAGCGCGCCCGTCAGGCCCGACAGGACGTCGCCGCTGCCGGCCGTCGCCAGCCAGGGCGTGCCCATGGGGTTCACCCGGACCGGGGAACGGCCGCCGTCCGGGGCGGCGACCAGTGTCGTCGAGCCTTTGAGCAGCACCGTCGCTCCAAAGCGCGAGGCCAGTTCCCGCACGGAGGCGAGCCGCGCGGACTCCACCTCCTCGCGCGGTACGCCCAGCAGCGCGGCCGCCTCCCCCGCGTGCGGGGTCAACAGCGTGGGCGCGCCGCGGTCCCGCAGCGCCGACGCGTCGAGCGGCCGCAGGCCGTCCGCGTCGACCAGGACCGGCACGTCGGAGTCCAGTACGTCCTGTACGACATCCAGACCGTCGCCGAGCCCCGGGCCGACGACCCACGCCTGCACCCGGCCCGCCTTCGACGGGGGTCCGCTGTGGACCAGGGCCTCCGGGAAGCGGGCGATCACAGCCTCCGCCGCGGGCCCGACGTACCGCACAGCCCCCGCGCCGCCGCGCAGCGCGCCCGCGACAGCGAGCACCGCCGCGCCCGGATAACGCGCGGACCCGGCGACGACGCCCACGACGCCCCGCCGGTACTTGTCGCTCTCCGCGGCCGGCGCCGGCAACAGCCGAGCCACATCCGCGTGTTGGAGCGCCTCGAGGTCCGGCACGGACGGCAGATGCGGCTCCAGGCCGATGCCGACGAGCCGCACCGTGCCCGCGTACTCCTTCGCCGGGTCGATCAGCAGCCCCGGCTTGTACGTACCGAAGGTCACCGTCGCATCCGCGCGCAGCGCCTCGCCCCGTACCTCCCCGGTGTCCGCCTCCACCCCGCTCGGCAGATCCACCGCGACGACGACGGCGTCGGACCCGCGCGCGGCCCGCGCCACCGGCAACGCGTCAGGACGCAGCCCGCCGTGCCCGCCGATCCCGGTGATGCCGTCCAGTACCAGGTCCGCCGCGGCCAGCACCTCGAAGGGGTCGTCCGCGACCCGACCGCCCGCGCCGAGCAGGGCGGCGAGGCCGCCCTCATGGATGCGCGCCCCCAGCGGGACCGCCGACACCCCGGCTCCCCGCCGCGCCAGCCGCGCCCCCGCGTACAGCGCGTCGCCGCCGTTGTCCCCGCTCCCGACGAGCAGCACGACCCGCGCGCCGTACACCCGGCCGAGCAGATCCGCGCAGGCCGCGGCGAGCCCGGCAGCGGCCCGTTGCATGAGCGCGCCCTGTGGCAGGCGCGCCATCAGTTCGGCCTCGGCGGTCCGTACGGTCTCCACGCTGTAAGCGGTACGCATACGGTCAACCCTCCGCGATCACCACCGCCGACGCCACCCCCGCGTCGTGACTGAGCGACACATGCCAGGACCGCACACCGAGCTCGGCCGCCCGCGCCGCCACCGTCCCGTGTACCCGCAGCCGCGGCTGCCCGCTGTCCTCGACGTACACCTCGGCGTCGGTCCAGTACAGCCCGCCGGGCGCGCCGAGCGCCTTGGCGACCGCCTCCTTGGCGGCGAACCGCGCCGCCAAGGAGGCGTATCCCCGCTGCTCACCGCTGGGCAGCAGCAACTCCCGCTCCAGGAACAGCCGTCCGGCCATGTTTGGCGTACGCCGCATCGTCGCGGCGAACCGGTCGATCTCGGCGACGTCAATCCCCACCCCGATGATCATTCGACGGTGACAGACTTCGCGAGGTTCCGCGGCTGGTCGACCTCATTGCCGCGCGCCGTCGCCAGCTCGCACGCGAAGACCTGCAATGGCACGGTCGACACCAGCGGTTGCAGCAGCGTCGGCGTGGCCGGGATCCGGATCAGGTGATCCGCGTACGGCACCACCGTGTCGTCCCCCTCCTCCGCGATCACGATCGTCCGCGCCCCGCGCGCCCGGATCTCCTGGATATTGGAGACGAGCTTGTCGTGCAGCACCGAACGCCCACGCGGCGACGGCACCACGACCACCACCGGCAGATCCTCCTCGATCAGCGCGATCGGCCCATGCTTGAGCTCGCCCGCCGCAAAGCCCTCCGCGTGCATGTACGCCAGTTCCTTCAGCTTCAGCGCGCCCTCCAGCGCCACCGGATAGCCCACATGCCGCCCCAGGAACAGCACCGTGTTCTTGCCGGCGAGCGAGCGCGCCAGCTCTCGCACCGGCTCCATCGTCTCCAGGACACGCTCGACCGCCGCCGAGATCTGCGCCAAGTCCCGGATGACGGCCTGGATTTCGTCGCCCCACTTGGTGCCGCGCACCTGCCCCAGATACAGCGCCACCAGATAGCAGGCCACCAGTTGCGTCAGAAACGCCTTGGTCGACGCGACCGCGACCTCGGGACCCGCGTGTGTGTACAGCACGGCGTCGGACTCGCGTGGAATCGTCGAGCCGTTCGTATTGCAGATGGCCAGCACCTTCGCGCCCTGCTCGCGCGCGTGCCGCAGAGCCATCAGGGTGTCCATGGTCTCGCCGGACTGGGAGATCGCGATCACCAGCGTCCGCTGGTCCAGGATCGGGTCCCGATAGCGGAACTCGCTCGCCAGCTCCACCTCGCACGGGATACGGGTCCAGTGCTCGATGGCGTACTTCGCGATCAGTCCGGCGTGGAAGGCAGTGCCGCACGCCACGATGACGACCTTGTCGGCCTCCCGCAGCACGGACACCGGGATCCGGATCTCGTCGAGCGTCAGCGACCCGCCGGCGTCGATCCGCCCGAGCAACGTATCGGCGACAGCCTTGGGCTGCTCGGCGATCTCCTTGAGCATGAAGTAGTCATAGCCCCCCTTTTCGGCCGCGGAAGCATCCCAGTCCACGTGGTACGTCCGCACCTGAGCGGGCGCACCGTCGAAGTCGGTGACCGTCACGCCGTCCCGGCGGAGCTCCACCACCTGATCCTGCCCCAGCTCGATCGCGGACCGCGTGTGGGCGATGAACGCGGCCACGTCCGACGCGAGGAAGGCCTCACCTTCCCCAACGCCCACCACCAGTGGGGAGTTCCGCCGCGCGCCGACCACCACATCCGGCTCGTCCGCGTGCACGGCGACCAACGTGAAGGCGCCCTGCAGCTGCCGGCACACCTGCCGCATCGACTCGGCGAGGTCCCCGCACGACGAGAACGACTCCGCGAGCAGATGCGCCACGACCTCGGTGTCTGTCTCCGACGCCAGTTCGTGCCCGCGTGTCTCCAACTCGGCCCGCAGCGCCGCGAAGTTCTCGATGATCCCGTTGTGTACGACGGCGACGCGCCCCGCGTTGTCCAGATGGGGATGGGCGTTGGCGTCGGTCGGCCCGCCGTGCGTGGCCCACCGGGTGTGCCCGATGCCGGTGGACCCGGCCGGCAGCGGCCGGTCCACCAACTCCTTCTCCAGGTTGACGAGCTTGCCCGCCTTCTTCGCCGCGGCCAGCCCGCCGTCGGCGAGTACCGCCACACCGGCCGAGTCGTAGCCCCGGTACTCGAGCCGCTTGAGGCCCGCGACGACCACATCAAGCGCCGACTGTCCGCCGACGTAACCCACGATTCCGCACATGTCCGCAGCCTACGACCCCCGTCAGGCCTTCGCCCGGTACGCCCGCATCGCCAGCGGGTAGGACACGGCGGCTATCCCGGAGGCCCACAGCAGCGGCCACAGCACCGGCTCGGCCACCTCGCCGTCCATGGCCGGAGCAGTGTGGCGAAGATCCGCACCGCCGTCGTCTTCCCCCGCCCCGTTGGGCCCGAGCAGCCCGAGCACCGTGCCTGTACGGGCCGCCAGATCCACTCCGGCCGGCGCCCGGGTCTCCTTGAACCGTTTGGCCAGGTCCTCCGCCTGGATCGCGTACGTCATGGGATTCCCCTCAGGGTCGGCGGGGGCCGGGGTCGGCGGGGGCCGGGGTCGGCGCCCACTCCTTCCAAAACTGTGACGTCCGCCACTGACATTCCGCTCTCGCCGGCTGCGGCCCAGCGCCCCGCGCGTGACCGATCCCACCCGCCACTGCGTCCATGAAGCCGCGACAATGACCGT
Organism: Streptomyces sp. V1I1; assembly: GCF_030817355.1. NCBI lineage: Bacteria > Bacillati > Actinomycetota > Actinomycetes > Kitasatosporales > Streptomycetaceae > Streptomyces > Streptomyces sp. V1I1. Next base: position 3,306,762 of record NZ_JAUSZH010000001.1, read on the forward strand.
GTGATCTCTTCGCCGCCACGAAGCGCCCACCGCCGGGCCGAGCACGCGTCGACGCCGTATGTCGACCTGACCCGCGCGGAGTGGAGCGCCCTGCGCGACAAAACCCCGCTCCCCCTCACCGCCGAGGAGGTCGAGCGGTTGCGCGGTCTCGGCGATGTCATCGACCTGGACGAGGTACGGGACGTCTACCTCCCGCTGTCTCGACTGCTCAATCTGTACGTACAGGCCACCGCCGGTCTGCGCGGCGCGCTCAACACCTTCCTGGGCGACGCCGGCAATGGCCACGGCGCGCAGCGCGGCACCCCCTTCGTCATAGGAGTCGCCGGCTCCGTCGCGGTCGGCAAGTCCACCGTCGCCCGTCTGCTCCAGGCTCTGCTGGCCCGCTGGCCGGAGCACCCGCGGGTCGAGCTGGTCACCACCGACGGCTTCCTGCTCCCCATGAAGGAGCTCCAGGACCGCGGCCTGACGTCGCGCAAGGGTTTCCCCGAGTCGTACGACCGGCGCGCCCTGACCCGTTTCGTCGCCGACATCAAGGCGGGCAAGGACGAGGTCACCGCCCCGGTCTACTCCCACCTGATCTACGACATCGTGCCGGGCGAGCGCCTCACCGTCCGCCGCCCGGACATCCTGATCGTCGAGGGCCTCAACGTCCTCCAGCCGGCCCTGCCCGGCAAGGACGGCCGCACGCGAGTCGGTCTCGCCGACTACTTCGACTTCAGTGTGTACGTCGACGCCCGCCCCGAGGACATCGAGACCTGGTATCTCAACCGTTTCCGCAAGCTGCGCGAAACGGCGTTCCAGAACCCGTTCTCGTACTTCCGGAAGTACACCCAGGTCTCCGAGGAGGAGGCGCTGGACTACGCCCGTACGATGTGGCGCACCATCAACAAACCCAATCTGCTGGAGAACGTGGCTCCGACGCGCGGCCGTGCCACGCTGGTGCTGCGCAAGGGCCCCGACCACAAGGTCCAGCGCCTGTCCCTGCGCAAGCTCTGACGCGTGCTCCGACGCAACTCCGACGCCGACTCCGGCGCCAACTCCGAGGAGCCGCCGGCGTGCTGCACCTTCGCCTGATCACCCCGGCCGACCGCACCGCCGAAGTGGTCCGGCTGATCGAGACGACCGTCGGCACGACGCACCTCGCCGTCGTGCCCGGCGCCGCCCGCAATCCCCCGGGCGACCTGGTGATGTGCGATGTCGCGCGCGAGGCGGGCGACGAACTGATCGGCGGCCTGCGCGCGCTCGGCATCGACGAGTCCGGCTCGATCGCCGTCGAGAACATCGGTCTCTCGCTGTCCAGGCGTGCCGACACGGCGGAGGAGGAGGCTCCGGGCGAGGGCGTGGACGCGGTCCTGTGGGAGCACCTGGCGGACGCGACGCACGAGGAGTCGACGCTCTCGGTCACGTACATCGCGTTCCTGGCGCTGGCGACGATGATCGCGGCGTGCGGCGTGGTGCTCGACAACGCGATCCTGATCGTGGGCGCGATGGCGGTGGGCCCGGAGTTCGGCCCGCTGGCGGGCTTCTGCACAGCGCTGGTGCAGCGCGCCCCGCGGCTGGCGTGGCGCTCGTTCCTGGCGCTGATCGTGGGCTTCGCCGCGGCGATGCTCGTGACGGTGGTCTTCAGCTACTTCATGGACTCGGTGAACCTCTTCGAGCAGGAGCTGCTGGCGGCGAAACGTCCCAACACCAACTTCATCTACCGCCCCGACTGGTTCTCGTTCGTGGTTGCAGTCCTGGCGGGCGCGGCCGGCATGCTCTCGCTGACCTCGGCGAAGTCGGGTGCGCTGGTGGGCGTGGCGATCTCGGTCACCACGGTGCCGGCGGCGGCGAACGCGGCGGTGGCTTTCAGCTTCCAGGAGTACAAGCAGGCGTGGGGCTCGACGGGGCAACTGCTGCTCAATCTGCTGGGCATTGTGCTGGCGGGCACGCTGACGCTGCTCGCCCAGAAGTTCTTCTGGGCGAGGCAGCGGGAGCGTACGGCGGCCAAGTCGCTGCTCTGATACGGCGATATACGCGCTATACGCGATACGCCGCCCGGCCCCGTCGGGGGCCGGGCGGCGTATCGCTTTGCGTGATCAGGTCAGCCGAGCGCGGACTTCACCGCATCGGCCAGCCGCCCGGCGACCGAGCGGGCCTGCTCGATGTCGGCGGCCTCCACCATTACCCGTACGAGCGGCTCCGTACCCGACGGGCGCAGCAGTACGCGGCCGGTGGCGCCCAGTTCGCGCTCCGCCTCGGAGACGGCCCCCGCCAGCTCCGCGGACGTGTTCACCCGCGACTTGTCCACGTCCGGCACATTGATGAGCACCTGCGGCAGCCGGTCCATGACTCCCGCCAGGTCGGCCAGCGAGCGGCCGGTAGCGGCGACGCGCGCCGCCAGCATCAGGCCGGTGAGTGTGCCGTCGCCGGTCGTCGCGTGGTCGAGCACGATGACATGCCCGGACTGCTCGCCGCCCAGCGCGTACCCCTCGGCCTTCATCGACTCAAGGACGTACCGGTCGCCGACCGCGGTCTGCACCAGCTTTACGCCCTCGCGCTCCATCGCCAGCTTGAAGCCGAGGTTGGACATGACGGTGGCGACGACGGTGTCCTTGCGCAGCGCCCCGGCCTCGCGCATCGCGAGGGCGAGCACAGCCAGGATCTGGTCCCCGTCGACTTCCTCGCCCGCGCCGTCGACGGCCAGGCAGCGGTCCGCGTCGCCGTCGTGCGCGATACCCAAGTCCGCGCCGTGCTCGACGACTGCGGCCTTCAGCAGACCCAAGTGGGTGGACCCGCAGCCGTCGTTGATGTTGAGCCCGTCCGGGTCGGCGCCAATGGTGACGACCTCGGCCCCGGCCCGCGCGAAGGCCTCGGGCGAGACGCGGAAGGCCGCGCCGTGCGCCTCGTCGAGGACGACCTTCAGCCCGTCCAGCCGGTTCGGCAGTACGGAGATGAGGTGGGCGACGTACTTGTCGAGGCCCTCGTCGTAGTCCGTCACGCGTCCGACGCCGGCGCCGGTCGGCCGCTCCCACGGCTCACCGGTCCGGTGCTGCTCGTACACCGTCTCGATACGGTCCTCGAGCTTGTCGGCGAGCTTGTGCCCGCCGCGCGCGAAGAACTTGATGCCGTTGTCCGGCATGGCGTTGTGGCTCGCGGAGAGCATCACGCCGAGGTCGGCGCCCAGCGCACCGGTGAGGTACGCCACCGCGGGGGTGGGCAGCACACCGACGCGGAGGACGTCCACGCCCGCGCTTGCGAGACCCGCCACGACGGCGGCCTCCAGAAACTCTCCCGACGCACGCGGATCACGGCCGACCACGGCGGTCGGCCGATGTCCCTCAAAGGTCCCCGCCTCGGCGAGCACATGCGCCGCAGCGACCGACAGGCCGAGCGCGAGCTCCGCCGTCAGATCCGCATTGGCGACACCGCGCACGCCGTCCGTGCCGAAGAGTCGTCCCACAGCTGTCCTCCGAAAATGCTCCGAAAATGCAAGCCTCTGGGCGCCATAGCCCGTTATACGCCCGAGGTTGTCGATAAACGAACGCCCCGGCAGCACTGAGTGCCGCCGGGGCGAACGAAAGCCGTACAGGCCAGCGTGCGATTTAGCGCTTGCTGTACTGCGGGGCCTTGCGGGCCTTCTTGAGACCGGCCTTCTTGCGCTCGACCGCACGGTCGTCGCGGGAGAGGAAGCCGGCCTTCTTCAGCGGGGCGCGGTTGTTGTCCACGTCCGCCTCGTTCAGGGCGCGGGCCACGCCGAGGCGCAGGGCGCCGGCCTGGCCGGAGACGCCGCCACCCGAGATACGGGCGATGACGTCGTAGCGGTTGTCGAGCTCGAGCACCTTGAAGGGCTCGTTGACTTCCTGCTGGTGCACCTTGTTGGGGAAGTAGTCCTCAAGGGTGCGACCGTTGATCTTCCACTTGCCAGTGCCCGGAACGATCCGGACGCGGGCGATGGCGTTCTTGCGACGGCCCAGGCCGGCAGCGGGCTGGGGGTCGCCGAAGCGGGACGCCAGCGACTCGCTGGTGTACTCGCCCTCGACGGGAACCTCCGACTCGAAGGTGGTCACCTCGGCGAAGGTCTCTTCAGCCTCGGTGCCCGCCACGTCGTCGGCGGTCGTCTCTGCAGTGGTCTCGGCCACGATTCTCCTCAGATCTTTCTGTACGTCTTAGGGGGTGGCCGGAACTACTGCGCGACCTGGGTGATCTCGAACGGGACCGGCTGCTGAGCAGCGTGCGGGTGCTCGGCGCCCGCGTAGATCTTCAGCTTCGAGAGCATCTGACGACCCAGGGTGTTCTTGGGGATCATGCCCTTGATGGCCTTCTCCACAGCCTTCTCCGGGCTCTTGGCAAGCAGCTCGTCGTAGCGGACGGAGCGCAGACCACCCGGGTACCCGGAGTGGCGGTACGCCATCTTCTGGGTCTTCTTGTTGCCGGAGAGGTGAACCTTCTCGGCGTTGATGATGATGACGAAGTCGCCCATGTCCATGTGGGGGGCGTAAATCGGCTTGTGCTTGCCCCGGAGGAGGTTCGCTGCCGTAGTCGCCAGACGGCCCAGGACAATGTCCTGCGCGTCGATGATGTGCCACTGGCGCGTGACATCGCCGGGCTTGGGGCTGTACGTACGCACGGTCGTAGCCTTCGCTTCTTCAGTGATGGGGCCTCCCCAAGCCCCAGGGCTTAGGGGAAGGGTCCTGACTGGGCCACCCGGACGATCACGACAGCCTTGGCGGCGCTACGGGGACGCAACCCGAGTGCCTGCCGCTGGTCATCGGCCCGGTGGACCGGCGTAAGGGCCCCTCACGTGAGATAGAGCAAGCCAATACGCATAACGAACCAGAAGAATACCCGCGCTCCCCCGGGCGGGTCAAAACCGGTGACGGGTACCGGTCAGGGCGCGCCCAGCGCCTTGGCCAGAAACTCGGCCTCGTTGGCCCCGAGCCGCACGGCGATGATCGCGTTCCCGCCGGGCAGCCGCTCAATGATCGCCGGGCTTGCCAGCAGCCGATTGTCGCCCTGGACGAACGCGAGCTGGTCCTCCGGCCTGGGCCGGCCCGCGACCTGCCCGGTCAGCTCGGCGAACTTCCCCTTGTCGGCATCCTCGAAGGTGACCTTGACGGCCCAGCCGCTCATCCCCCGCTCCTTGTTCTCGAAGGCGGAAACCTCCTTGAATCTGTTGACGGTCATCCCGGGCGCCGTCGACACGACGACGCAGGTCTGGCGGTCGTCCGAGGTGAAGGACCGGCCGTCAGGCGCACCGGTCGGGCACGTCCCGGCGGACTCGCTCGCCACCTCCAGGATGCGCACGGGTTTGTCCGGGGCATTCGTGGCTGCGGTCCCGCCGCCCTCCCACGGACGTACCACAAGGACCACCGCGAGCCCTACGGCGAGCACCGCCGCCCCGGCAGCCAACCAGAGCCGGCCGCCCCGGGCCGGACCCGGCGGCCCCGCCGTGGCCATCCGCGAGGTCGGCCGAGGCGCCGGTACCGCGTCCGTCACCGCGTCCGGCTGCACCCGCCGCCGGGCGTCCTCCACCGCGCGGGTCCGCCGCTCCCGGTGCCGCTCGATGGCCTCGGTCCACGCCGGATTCAGCCAGTCCTCGCCGCTACGGGCGTCCGGCCGCTCGCTGAGCCGGGACCCGCAGTACGCCAGGATCTCGGCCGGGGCGGGGCGGTCGGCCGGGTCCACGGACAGGCACGGCAGGATCAGCGCGTCGAGCTCCGGGGGCAGCCCGGAGACGTCGAGATCGCCAGTCGCCGCCCGCACCAGCTGCTCCATCGCGGAGCCCGCGCCGCCGTCGCGGTACGGCGCCCGGCCCGTCGCCAGATAGAAGAGGGTCGCCCCGAGCGAGAACACGTCCGAGGCCGCGGTGGTCGGCTCGCCCCGCGCCTGCTCGGGCGCGGCGTAGGCGACCGTTCCCAGTGCCACCTGCGTACGGGTCACATCACCGGCCTGCGAGATGCCGAAGTCGATCACCCGCGGGCCTTCGACCGGGAGCAGTACGTTCGACGGCTTCACATCCCGGTGCACCAGGCCGGCCGCGTGGATGGAGACCAGGGCCTCGGCCATTCCGGCCGCCACCCAGTGGAGCGCACTCGCGCCGAGAGTCCCGCAGCCGTCGACGAGGTCCCGCAGCGAGGGCGCGGGGATGTACTCGGTGGCCATCCACGGCACCGCCGCGCCCGCGTCGGCCTCGACGACGCTCGCGGTGTAGACGCCCCGGACCCGCTGCGCCAGCACCACCTCGCGGGCGAACCGCCGCCGGTCGTCCTCGCTGTCGGTGAGGAGCGTCTTCACGGCGACCGTACGGCCGCCGGGCGATCGGGCGAGATAGATCCGCCCCATGCCACCACTGGCCAGCTCGGCCAGCACCGTGAACGGCCCGAATCTGCCGCGACCCACTTCGACCGCATCCGCGATCCCGTCACCCTGCACGCCCGCCCCCCGGGTCCCGCCCCACCCGTCAACGGCCGCCACTGTAACGGCCATTGACCGCCTCGCTCCAGATGCGGCCGAGCCCCGGTTCGCGAACGGGCGGGCCCCCTACCGCACCCAGGCCCGCCGACCGCCCGAAGTCACCGCACCCGATCCACCCTCCGTTCGTCCCACACCGGCTCCCCCGTCTCCCGCACCACCCCGTCCGACCCGAACACCAGATACCGGTCGAACGCCCGCGCGAACCACCGGTCGTGCGTCACCGCCAGCACCGTCCCGTCGTACGCCTCGAGCCCCTCCTGCAGGGCCTGAGCCGACTCCAGGTCCAGGTTGTCCGTCGGCTCGTCCAGCAGCAGGGCCGTCGTCCCCTCCAGCTCCAGCAGCAGGATCTGGAACCGCGCCTGCTGCCCGCCCGACAGCTTCTCGAAGGGCTGGTCGCCCTGGCGCTCCAGCTCGTACCGGCGCAGCACGCTCATCGCGCCGCCCCGGTCCTTCGCATGCTCCGTCCACAGGATGTCGACCAGCGTCCGCCCCAGCAGCTCCGGATGCGCATGCGTCTGCGCGAAGTGCCCGGGCACCACCCGCGCCCCCAGCTTCCACTCCCCGGTGTGGGAGACCGCATCCCCCGCCAGCAGCCGCAGGAAGTGCGACTTCCCGGACCCGTTCGAGCCGAGCACGGCGACCCGCTCCCCGTAGAAGACCTCCAGGTCGAACGGTTTCATCAGGCCGGTCAGCTCGAGACCGGCACACGTCAGCGCCCGCACCCCGGTACGGCCGCCCCGCAGCCGCATCCGGATCTCCTGCTCGCGCGGCGGCTCCGGCGGCGGCCCCGCCTCCTCGAACTTCTTGAAGCGCGTCTGCATCGCCCGGTACCGCGACGCCATGTCCGGGCTGATCGCCGCCTGCTGCCGCAGCCGCAGCACCAGCGCCTTCAGCCGCGCATGCTCCTCGTCCCAGCGCCGCTTCAGCTCCTCGAAGCGCGCGAAGCGCTCCTTGCGCGCCTCGTGGTACGTACCGAAGCCGCCGCCGTGCACCCACACGTCCGACCCCGCAGGACTCGGCTCCACGCTCACGATCCGCTCCGCCGCCCGCGACAGCAGCTCCCGGTCGTGGGAGACGAAGAGGACCGTCTTACGGGTCTCCCTCAGCCGCTCCTCCAGCCACCGCTTGCCCGGCACGTCCAGATAGTTGTCCGGCTCGTCCAGCAGCAGCACTTCGTCCGGCCCCCGCAGCAGCGCCTCGAGCACCAGTCGCTTCTGCTCACCGCCACTCAGAGTCCGTACGAGCCGCCACTGCGCCTTCTCGTACGAAACGCCCAGCGCGGCCATCGTGCACATGTCCCAGACGGTCTCGGCCTCGTACCCCCGCGCCTCCGCCCAGTCGCTCAGCGCCTGCGCGTACTTCATCTGCGCGGCCTCGTCGTCCACCGTCATGATCAGGTGCTCCGCGGCGTCCACCGCCCGCGACGCCTCGCGGATCCGCGGCTGCGCCACCGACACCAGCAGGTCCCGTACGGTCCGCTCGTCCCGTACCGAGCCGACGAACTGCCGCATCACGCCGAGCCCGCCGCTGACCGACACCGTGCCGCCGTGCGGCTGCAGCTCCCCCGCCATCAGCCGCAGCAGCGTCGTCTTGCCCGCACCGTTCGCCCCGACCAGGGCGACCACCGCGCCCTCCCCCACCCGGAACGAGGCGTCGCCGAGAAGCACCCGTCCGTCCGGTAGGTAGTACTCCAGATGCGCCGCCTCGAGATGTCCCATGCGCCGATTCTCGCCGCCGCCGTCCCCCTCGCCCAACAGGTTTAGGATGCGCGGCATGAGCTTTGGGCAGGGGGGACCTCAGTGGGGCCCCGGTGGACAGAATCAGAACCCGTACGGGGGGCAAGACCCTTACAACTCCGGGCCGGGCGCACCCGACCCCTTCGGCCTGCGCGCGAGCGCGCAGGCGGACACACCGGACTGGGCCGCGCTGGCCGACGCATCAGCCGCCCGCGCCCGCCGCAAGCGGTGGCTGCTGGTCGGCGGCGGCGCACTCGCGACCGCCCTGATAGCCGGCGTCGTGGCGACCGGGATCGTCTCCTCCAACAGCGACGGGGGCAACCAGGCCGGGGACAAGAACGCGAGCGAGCTGCCCGCGGCCCCCGACCTGCCCAGCGACACCACCCGGCCCGAACCGTCCTTCTCCTCGGTCGCGCCGCTGCCGCCGCCGAACCCGAAGGACTTCATCTCCGACGAGAAGAAGGACACGGCGCCGCTAAGCGCGGAGATCCTCTTCCCGGGCAAGAAGCTGACGATGGGCGACCGGGTCTACGCCAAGGGCGCCACCGCCCGCACCGGCACCTGCCCCTCCGCGACACAGGGCGCGCTCGGCTCGGTCCTCGAGAAGAACGGCTGCGACCAGGTCTTCCGCGCCACGTACAGCAAGGACGGCATCGCCGTCACCGTCGGCGTCGCGGTCTTCGGCACCGAGGCTGAGGCCAAGAAGGCGGCCCAGCAGGCGCAGGGCAATATCGCCCCGCTCGCCGGCGCCGGCGTCGGGGGCTTCTGCAAGGGCGGCCCGGTCTGCCGGTTCACCGCCAACTCCTACGGCCGCTACGTCTACTTCACCGCCACCGGCTACACCAAGGCCAAGTCCGTCACCAAGGGCGATACCAAGGCATTCCAGACGGGCGACGACCTCGCGGAGTTCACGTTCCGTCAGATCGTGCGCCGCGGCGAGGCCCAGGCCTCAGCAGCAGCCACCGCTCCCGCCGGACAGTGACCCCGGCAGTGACCGCTTGTTGCGGGCCTCCCGGTTCCGGGCGGCCAGCAACTCGTCGGCGGGGTAACCGACTTCCTCCAGCGTGAGGCCGTGCGGCCGCACCACATGGACGGCCGAGTCCCGCACCCCCGCGGCAAGCACCTTGGCCGGCCACTCCACCGGCCGGTGCCCGTCCCCCACGAACAGCAGCGCGCCGACCAGCGAACGCACCATGTTGTGGCAGAAGGCATCGGCCTTCACGGTCGCGGTGACGATCCCCGCCTCGTCCCGCTCCCACGCGAACTGCTGGAGCGTACGAATGGTGGTGGCGCCCTCACGCTTCTTGCAGTACGCCGCGAAGTCGTGCTCCCCGACCAGCCCGGCCGCGGCCGCGTTCATGGCCTCGACGTCCAACGGCCAGTCGTGCCACAGCACATGACCGCGCAGCAGCGGGTCGACGCCCCCGGGGTTGTCGGTCACCCGGTACGCGTACCGCCGCCAGATCGCCGAGAAGCGCGCGTTGAACCCGACGGGGGCCTCCTCGGTCTTCCAGACGCGCACATCGTGCGAGAGCCGCCCGGCCAGCCGCCGCAGCAGCTTGTCCTGGTGCTCGGCCCAGACGCTCTGAGGCAGATCGACGTGCGCGACCTGCCCGCGCGCGTGCACCCCGGCGTCGGTGCGCCCGGCGACTGTCAGTTCGTACGTCTGCGAGGACCGCGTTACCGTACGCAGCGCATCCTCGATCTCCCCCTGGACGGTCCGCCGCCCACCGGCCTGCTTGGCCCACCCGGAGAAGTCCTTGCCGTCGTACGACAGATCCAGCCGTACCCGGACGTACCCCGGCTCCACCTCATCGCTCACGCGACAGATCCTCTCGAAGCGGAACGGGCCCGCACCCCCGAAGGGATACGGGCCCGTCCGTCAGCCTTCAGAACGCTCAGGCGTCCTTGGACTCGTCCGCCGCAGCGGCGTCGCCCTCGGGCTTGGCGTCCTCGACGACCTCGTCCTTCTTGAGGGCGTCTTCCTTGACCGCGCGCTTGGCAGCGGCCTCGGCCTCGGCAACGGTCGCCTTCTTCGCGATCTCACCCTCGACCAGCTCGATCACAGCCATCGGGGCGTTGTCGCCACGACGGTTGCCGATCTTGGTGATACGGGTGTAGCCGCCCGGGCGCTCGGCGTAACGCGGAGCGATCTCGGTGAAGAGCGTGTGGACGACGCCCTTGTCCGTGATCGACTGCAGCACCAGGCGACGGTTGTGGATGTCGCCCTTCTTCGCCTTGGTGATCAGGCGCTCGGCGACCGGACGCAGGCGGCGGGCCTTGGCCTCGGTCGTGGTGATGCGGCCGTGCTCGAACAGCGACTTCGCAAGGTTCGCGAGAAGCAGACGCTCGTGCGCGGCGCTGCCGCCGAAACGGGCTCCCTTGGTGGGACGCGGCATGGTGTTTCTCCTTGTGATCTGCACCGGCCGTACCAGGTACCGGTGTCAGTTACCGGCGGGCGGCCGCCCACCGGAAGTGTGTGGATCAAGCCCGTCCGGCGATTGAGGACTCAACCGCCGGACGGGTCCCGATCAGTACTGCTCGGTCTCGACGAAACCGGCGTCCGCGTCATCGTCGGCACCAAAGGCGTCGGCGGCGGCGGTCGGGTCGAATCCGGGCGGGCTGTCCTTGAGCGCCAGGCCCATGCCGGCCAGCTTCGCCTTGACCTCGTCGATCGACTTCGCACCGAAGTTGCGGATGTCGAGCAGGTCGGCCTCGGAACGCGCCACGAGCTCACCCACGGAGTGGATGCCCTCGCGCTTGAGGCAGTTGTACGAACGAACGGTGAGCTCGAGCTCCTCGATCGGCAGCGCCAGGTCGGCAGCGAGCGCGGCGTCCGTCGGGGACGGACCCATGTCGATGCCCTCGGCGTCGATGTTGAGCTCGCGCGCCAGACCGAACAGCTCGACCAGGGTCTTACCGGCCGAAGCCATGGCGTCACGCGGACGCATGGCCTGCTTGGTCTCGACGTCGACGATCAGCTTGTCGAAGTCGGTGCGCTGCTCGACACGGGTCGCCTCGACCTTGTACGTGACCTTGAGCACCGGCGAGTAGATGGAGTCGACCGGGATACGGCCGATCTCCTGGCCCACCTGCTTGTTCTGCACGGCGGAGACGTAGCCGCGACCGCGCTCGACGGTCAGCTCCATCTCCAGCTTGCCCTTGCCGTTCAGCGTCGCGAGAACGAGGTCCGGGTTGTGGACCTCGACGCCGGCCGGCGGGGCGATGTCAGCAGCGGTGACCAGGCCGGGACCCTGCTTGCGCAGGTACATCACGACCGGCTCGTCGTGCTCCGAGGAGACGACCAGCTGCTTGATGTTCAGGATGAGGTCGGTGACGTCCTCCTTGACACCCGGCACGGTGGTGAACTCGTGCAGGACACCGTCGATCCGGATGCTGGTGACAGCAGCGCCGGGGATCGAGGAGAGGAGCGTACGGCGAAGGGAGTTTCCGAGGGTGTAGCCGAAGCCCGGCTCCAGCGGCTCGATCACGAACCGGGAACGGTACTCGTCGACGACCTCTTCGGTCAGCGACGGACGCTGAGCGATAAGCATGAGAAATGCCTCCAGTCTTGGCACCCACTATTTGATGCCAACGGAACAAGGGTACGGGCGGCACGCTCCAGAAGGAACGTACCGCCCAAAACCACAGATGCGTTACGCACCTGAGGTCAGACGCGCCTCCGCTTCGGGGGGCGGCAGCCGTTGTGCGGGGTGGGGGTGACGTCCTGGATCGAACCGACCTCGAGGCCCGTGGCCTGGAGGGAGCGGATCGCGGTCTCACGGCCGGAGCCGGGACCCTTGACGAAGACGTCGACCTTGCGCATGCCGTGCTCCTGCGCGCGGCGGGCGGCCGACTCGGCGGCCATCTGTGCGGCGAAGGGGGTGGACTTGCGCGAGCCCTTGAAGCCGACGTGGCCGGCGGAGGCCCAGGAGATCACGTTGCCCGAGGGGTCCGTGATCGAGACGATCGTGTTGTTGAACGTGCTCTTGATGTGGGCGTGCCCGTGAGCGACGTTCTTCTTTTCCTTGCGGCGCACCTTCTTGGCAGCGCCCTGACGACCCTTGGGGGGCATCTATTACTCCTACGGGAGGTGGTCGGTCCTACAGCGAAGACCGCTAATGAGCGTCCGGCTGAGGACTACTTCTTGCCCGGCTTCTTCTTACCGGCGATGGCGCGACGCGGGCCCTTGCGGGTACGAGCGTTCGTGCTGGTGCGCTGACCGTGGACCGGCAGGCCACGGCGGTGCCGCAGGCCCTGGTAGCAGCCGATCTCGATCTTGCGGCGAATGTCGGCCTGGACCTCGCGACGGAGGTCACCCTCGGTCTTGAGGTTGGCGTCCACGTACTCGCGGAGCTTGACCAGGTCCTCTTCGGGCAGATCACGAACGCGGGTGTTGGGGTCGACACCGGTGGCCGCAAGGGCTTCCTTGGACCGGGTACGCCCGATGCCGAAGACGTAGGTGAGGGCGATCTCGACGCGCTTTTCGCGCGGGAGGTCAACGCCGGAAAGGCGTGCCATTCATGGCTCCTGTTTAATTTCGGAGGTCTTCCGCAGAGCCATTCCGTGGCCGCCGACCCTTAGTGAAAAAGGAGGGTGGTACGGACCAGGTCCCCGGCCTCCACCGGGGGTATCGCCAGCCGAAGCCAGGCGGGATCTGCGTATGTACTTACTTACGTGCGTCGCCCGAAGAACTGCGAGTGCGAAAGGTCGTGCGTCAGCCCTGGCGCTGCTTGTGGCGCAGGTTGTCGCAGATGACCATGACCCGGCCGTGACGGCGGATCACCTTGCACTTGTCGCAGATCTTCTTGACGCTCGGCTTGACCTTCATGGGATGTGAGGTTCTCCGGGTCAGTGCCGTCACCCCACGGAATGGGGTGCCGACAAGATCTACTTGTACCGGTAGACGATCCGGCCACGCGTCAGGTCGTACGGAGAGAGCTCCACGACGACCCGGTCGTCCGGGAGGATACGGATGTAGTGCATCCGCATCTTGCCGGAGATGTGCGCGAGGACTTTGTGACCGTTCTGGAGTTCCACCTTGAACATCGCGTTCGGGAGGGACTCGATCACGGTGCCCTCAATTTCGATGGCACCTTGCTTCTTGGCCACGCTTCGCCCTTCGAATCGGCTACCTTGATCGACTCGCGCGGCCGCATGGAGACACACGGGTACACGAGAGCCGACGCATCAGTCTACGACAGGCCACTCGAAAAGACGAATCCGGCAAGTGTGCCCACCGACGGAGATCCTTAAGCGGCGGCGAGGGGGTCAGGCCAGCGGATCCGGGGCCGCCGTGATGCCGAGCTCCGCCAGCTTCGCCCTGCCGCCGTCAGGAGACGTGAGGACCAGCGGGCCCTCCTCCGTCAGCGCCACCGAGTGCTCCCAGTGCGAGGACCAGGTGCCATCCGTCGTGATGACCGTCCAGTCGTCCTGGAGCACCTCGGTGTGCGGGGTGCCGAGCGAGACCATCGGCTCGATCGCCAGGCAGAAGCCCGGGACCAGCTTCGGGCCCTTGCCGCGCTTGCGCGTGACGTAGTTCAGCAGGTGCGGGTCCATGTGCATCTCGGTGCCGATGCCGTGGCCGCCGTACTCCTCGATGATCCCGTACCGGCCGCCGCCCGGCTTCGGCTGGCGGCGGATGTACGTCTCGATCGCACGCGAGACGTCCACCAGCCGGTTGCCGTTCTTCATCGCTGCGATGCCGGCCCACATCGACTCCTCGGTGACCCGGGAGAGCTCGATCAGCTCCGGAGCGTGACCCGTGCCCACGAACGCGGTGAAGGCCGCGTCCCCGTGCCAGCCGTCGATGATCGCGCCGGCGTCGACCGAGATGATGTCGCCGTCCTTGAGGCCGGTCTTCTCGTCCGGGATGCCGTGCACGACGACCTCGTTCACCGACGTGCAGATGGTCGCGGGGAACCCGCCGTACCCAAGGAAGTTCGACTTCGCACCGTGGTCGGCGATCACCTTGCGGGCGACCTCGTCCAGATCCTTGGTGGTGGCGCCGGGCACCGCCGCCTCGCGGGTCGCCGCGTGGATCGCGGCGACGACCAGCCCCGCCTCTCGCATCTTCGCGATCTGCTCCGGGGTCTTGATCTGCACCATTGCCTTGCCTTCCACCTCTGACGTGTCTCTGCTCAACAGTACGGCCGCGGCGCCCATCGGACACCGCGGCCGTACTGAAGGTACTGCTGGGGTACTACGGAGTACTGCTCAGTCCTCGCGGGACTTCGTGAGCGCGTCCATCGCCCGCTGGGTCACCTCATTGACCTTGCCCAGCGCGGAGATCGTGACCACCAGGCCCTGGGCCTTGTAGTAGTCGATGATCGGCTCGGTCTGCGTGTGGTAGACCTCGAGCCGCCTGCGCACCGTCTCCTCGGAGTCGTCATCACGCTGGTACAGCTCGCCGCCGCAGATGTCGCAGACACCCTCGGTCTTCGGCGGGGAGTACGTCACATGGAAGACGTGGCTCGAGTCGTTGCGGCAGATGCGGCGGCCCGCGATCCGCTTCACGACCTCGTCCTCGGGGACCTCCAGGTCGAGCACCGCGTCGAGCGTCATGCCTTCGGCCTTCAGCATCGCGTCGAGCGCCTCGGCCTGCGAGACATTGCGCGGGAAGCCGTCGAGCAGGAAGCCGTTCGCGGCGTCCGGCTGTTCCATCCGGTCCTTGGCCATCGCGATGGTGACCTCGTCGGGCACCAGCTCGCCCGCGTCCATGTAGGCCTTGGCCTGTACGCCGAGCTCCGTGCCCTGGCTGATGTTGGCGCGGAAGAGGTCGCCCGTGGAGATGTGCGGGATCGACAGGTTCTTGGCAAGGTACGCAGCCTGCGTTCCCTTGCCGGCACCGGGCGGTCCGACGAGGACGATTCGCATCAGCGGAGGAACCCTTCGTAATTGCGCTGCTGGAGCTGGCTCTCGATCTGCTTCACGGTCTCCAGACCCACACCCACGATGATGAGGATGCTCGTCCCGCCGAACGGGAAGTTCTGGTTCGCGCCGCCGAAGCCTGCCAACGCCATCGTCGGGACAAGAGCAATCAGACCCAGGTACAGCGAGCCCGGCCAAGTGATCCTGTTGAGCACGTAGCTCAGATACTCGGCAGTAGGTCGACCTGCCCGGATACCCGGGATGAAGCCACCATACTTCTTCATGTTGTCCGCGACTTCCTCGGGGTTGAACGAGATCGCCACATAGAAGAAGGCGAAGAACACGATCAACAGGAAGTACGTGGCGATGTAGTACGGGTGGTCACCCTTGACGAAGTGCTGCTCAATCCATGTCTTCCAGCCCGAAGTGCCACTGCTGAACTGCGCGACCAGCGCCGGGATGTAGAGCAGCGACGAGGCGAAGATGACGGGAATCACACCCGCCTGGTTCACCTTGAGCGGGATGTAAGTGGACGTACCGCCGTACGACCGCCGCCCGATCATGCGCTTCGCGTACTGCACCGGGATACGGCGCTGAGCCTGCTCGACGAAGACGACCAGGGCGACCATCACAAAGCCGATCAGGATGACCGTGCTGAACTCGATCCAGCCCTTGGCGAGCTTGCCGCTCTCCTTGATGGCCCACAGGGCGCCAGGGAAGCCGGCGGCGATCGAGATGAACATCAGGATCGACATGCCGTTGCCGATGCCGCGGTCGGTGATGAGCTCACCGAGCCACATGACGGCCGCGGTGCCCGCGGTCATGGTGACGACCATGACGATGGTCGTGTAGATCGAGCGGTCCGGAACGATCTGGTCGGCGACTGTGCACCCGCTGAAGAGCGCGCCGCTGCGGGCCGTTGCCACCAGGCCGGTGCCCTGCAGCACGGCGAGGGCGACGGTCAGGTATCGCGTGTACTGCGTGATCTTCGCGGTACCGGCCGAACCCTCCTTCTTGAGGGCCTCCAGCCGCGGGATGACCACGGTCAGCAGCTGCAGGATGATGCTCGCCGTGATGTACGGCATGATGCCCAGCGCAAAGATGGTGATCTGCAGCAGCGCCCCGCCACTGAACATGTTCACCAGGCCGAACAGGCTGTTGTTGCCCTTCTGGGCCGCGTCCACACAGATCTGTACGTTCTGGTAGCTGACGCCTGGGACCGGAATATGGGACCCCAGCCGGTACAGCACGATGATGGCGAGTGTGAAGAGCAGCTTCTTGCGCAGGTCGGGCGTCTTGAACGCCCGGGCGAACGCGGTGAGCACGGTGCCTCCTGCGACCCCCGCGCTACTGCGTCAGAGGTGACGGTATTGAGGATCGACGAATACTTAACAGGCAATCCGCACGATCTTAGTCGGACAGACCGAGCGGCCGGGGGCAGAACCCCCTTTGTTTACAGCAACAGTGCACGCCACCTTACCGGCGGAAGTGCCCCCCTAGGAACGACCGACCGGGGATGCCCCATTTGAGAGGCATCCCCGGTCGGTTTTCAGCTTTCAGCTTTCAGCCATCGAACTCGTCTCAGACGAGCTCGGTGACGGTGCCGCCGGCAGCGGCAATCTTCTCCTTGGCGGAACCGGAGACGGCGTCAACCGTCACCTGCAGCGCCACGGAGATCTCGCCCTGGCCAAGGACCTTGACGAGGCTGTTCTTGCGCACCGCGCCCTTGGCGACCAGGTCGGCCACCGTGACCTCTCCACCCTCGGGGTAGAGAGCGCCGAGCTTGTCCAGGTTCACAACCTGGTACTCGGTGCGGAACGGGTTCTTGAAGCCCTTCAGCTTCGGGAGACGCATGTGGAGGGGCATCTGCCCGCCCTCGAAGCGCTCCGGAACCTGGTAGCGGGCCTTGGTGCCCTTGGTGCCACGACCGGCGGTCTTACCCTTGGACGCCTCACCACGACCCACACGGGTCTTGGCGGTCTTGGCGCCCGGGGCAGGCCGGAGGTTGTGGACCTTCAGCGGGTTGTTCTCCGCCATGTCAGTCGACCTCCTCAACCGTGACGAGGTGGCGGACGGTGTGCACCATGCCGCGGAACTCGGGACGGTCCTCCTTGACAACCACGTCGTTCAGGCGCTTGAGCCCGAGCGAACGCAGGGTGTCGCGGTGGTTCTGCTTAGTACCGATGTACGACTTCGTCTGCGTGATCTTGAGACGGGCCATTACGCACCCGCTCCCGCACGTGCACGAAGCAGAGCCGCGGGGGCGACGTCCTCGAGGGGCAGACCACGGCGAGCCGCGATCTCCTCGGGACGCTGCAGGCCCTTGAGGGCCGCCACGGTCGCGTGCACGATGTTGATCGCGTTGGACGAGCCGAGCGACTTCGACAGGATGTCGTGAACGCCGGCGCACTCGAGCACCGCACGCACCGGGCCACCGGCGATAACGCCGGTACCGGGGGAAGCAGGCTTGAGCAGGACGACGCCCGCGGCCTTCTCGCCCGTGATCGGGTGCGGGATGGTGCCCTGGATACGCGGAACCTTGAAGAAGTTCTTCTTGGCCTCTTCAACGCCCTTGGCGATGGCCGCGGGAACTTCCTTGGCCTTGCCGTATCCGACACCTACGGTGCCGTCACCGTCGCCCACCACGACCAGCGCGGTGAAGCTGAAGCGGCGACCACCCTTGACAACCTTGGCAACGCGGTTGATCGCGACAACGCGCTCAACATAAGCGGTCTTCTCGGCGGCAGCGCCACCGTCGCGACCCTTCCGGTCCCGCCGCTCGCCGCCACCGGCACCGCTTCCGCGGCGCTGGGGTCCAGCCATTGGATTTACCTCTCTCTGTTACGTCCGTTAGTCCCGGAACCGGGGCTTAGAACTTCAGCCCGGCTTCGCGGGCGGCGTCAGCCAGAGCGGCAATGCGCCCGGCGTACCTGTTGCCACCACGGTCGAACACGACGGCCTCGACACCGGCAGCCTTCGCACGCTCGGCGACAAGCGCGCCGACCTGCTGGGCCTGGGCGCTCTTGTCGCCCTCGCCACCACGGATCGAGGTGTCCAGGGTCGACGCCGACGCGAGCGTGTGGCCCGCGATGTCGTCGATGACCTGCGCAACGATGTTGCGGTTGGAGCGCGTCACGACCAGGCGCGGACGCTCCGGCGTACCGGAGACATGCTTGCGGACGCGGATGTGGCGGCGCTTGATGGCAGCGCGCTTGTACGCGTCGCCCTTGGCAATCTTTACACCGTATGCCATGGCTTACTTACCCGCCTTTCCGACCTTGCGGCGGATGACCTCGCCGGCGTACTTGACACCCTTGGCCTTGTACGGGTCGGGCTTCCGCAGCTTGCGGATGTTCGCGGCGACCTCGCCGACCTTCTGCTTGTCGATGCCCTCGACCGAGAACTTGGTCGGCGACTCGACCTTGAAGGAGATGCCCTCGGGCGCCTCCACCAGGATCGAGTGGCTGTAGCCGAGCTGGAACTCCAGGTTGGAGCCCTTCGCGGCAACGCGGTAACCGACACCGCTGATCTCGAGCGCCTTGACGTACCCCTGGGTCACGCCGGTGATCATGTTCGCCACCAGCGTGCGGGACAGGCCGTGGAGGGCCTTGTTCTGACGCTCGTCGTTCGGGCGCAGCACCTTCAGGGTGCCGTCCTCGCCCTTGGTGACCTCGATCGGCGCGGCGACGGTGTGCGAGAGGGAACCCTTGGGGCCCTTCACCGCGACCGTGCGGCCATCGATGGTGACGTCCACACCGGCGGGAACCTGGATGGGGAGCTTGCCGATTCGCGACATTAGCTTTTCCTCCGTTCCCGACTACCAGACGTAGGCGAGGACTTCCCCACCCACGCCCTTCTTCTGTGCCTGCTGGCCGGTCAGGAGACCGTGGGACGTGGAGATGATCGCCACGCCCAGGCCGCCGAGAACCTTCGGCAGGCTGGTGGACTTCGCGTACACGCGCAGACCCGGCTTGGAAATGCGCTTGATGCCGGCGATCGAACGCTCGCGGTTCGGGCCGAACTTCAGCTCCAGGACGAGGTTCTTGCCGACTTCGGCGTCCTCGACCTTCCAGCCGGTGATGAAGCCCTCCTGCTGGAGGATCTCCGCGATGTGCGACTTGATCTTGCTGTGCGGCATCACGACGGAGTCGTGGTATGCCGAGTTCGCGTTACGCAGACGCGTGAGCATGTCTGCGATGGGATCAGTCATGGTCATGAATTGGCCTTCGGCCTCTCTCGCCGGGGTTTCCTGTATGCGCCATCCCTCTCCCCACTCAGTGGCGGGACGGGTGCGGTGCGGGGACCTACGGCGTAGTAAGTCGGTCAGGGCGACGGGCGCCCAACCCCACAAGCCTACGGCATGTGAGGGAGGGCTCCCGCCGACCAGATACTTACCGAGAGCCTCCGGTAATTCCCAAGTAGGGAATTACCAGGAGCTCTTGGTCACGCCCGGCAGCTCGCCACGGTGAGCCATCTCACGAAGGCACACGCGGCACAGGCCGAACTTGCGGTATACGGAGTGCGGACGGCCACAGCGCTGGCAGCGGGTGTAGGCGCGCACACCGAACTTGGGCTTACGAGCAGCTTTGGCAACAAGAGCCTTCTTCGCCATCTCGCTTACGCCTCCTTGAACGGGAAGCCGAGGTGACGAAGGAGCGCGCGGCCCTCAGCGTCGTTGGTCGCCGTGGTGACCACGGTGATGTCCATACCCCGGACGCGGTCGATCTTGTCCTGGTCGATCTCGTGGAACATGACCTGCTCCGTGAGGCCGAAGGTGTAGTTGCCACGGCCGTCGAACTGCTTGGGGGACAGACCACGGAAGTCGCGGATGCGCGGAAGCGCGAGCGACAGGGTGCGGTCCAGGAACTCCCACATGCGGTCGCCACGGAGCGTGACGTGGGCACCGATCGGCTGGCCCTCACGCAGCTTGAACTGCGCGATGGACTTACGGGCCTTGGTGACGGCCGGCTTCTGGCCGGTGATCGTGGTGAGGTCGCGAATCGCGCCATCGATCAGCTTGGAGTCGCGGGCGGCGTCGCCCACACCCATGTTGACCACGATCTTGACGAGGCCGGGGATCTGCATGACGTTCTCGTACGAGAACTCCTCACGCAGCTTGCCCGCGATCTCCTCGCGGTACTTCGTCTTCAGACGCGGAGTGGTGGTGGTAGCCATCAGATGTCCTCACCCGTCCGCTTGGCAACGCGGATCTTGTTGCCTTCGTCGTCGAAGCGGTAACCGACGCGCGTGACGACCTTGTTGCCGTCCTTCTCCACGACGAGCTGAACGTTGCTCACGTGAACAGGGGCCTCAGTCGTGACAATGCCACCGGTCTGCGAACCGCGAGCGGTCTGGCCGGCCTTGGTGTGCTTCTTGACCCGGTTGACACCCTCGACCAGGACGCGGTCCTCGCGGGGGAAGGCCGCGATGACCTTGCCCTGCTTGCCCTTGTCCTTGCCGGTGATGACCTGAACCAGGTCGCCCTTCTTGATCTTCATGCTTACAGCACCTCCGGCGCGAGCGAGATGATCTTCATGAACTTCTTCTCGCGCAGCTCACGGCCAACCGGGCCGAAGATGCGGGTGCCGCGAGGGTCGCCGTCGTTCTTCAGAATGACGGCGGCGTTCTCGTCGAAGCGGATGTACGAGCCGTCCTGGCGGCGGCGCTCCTTCACGGTGCGAACGATGACCGCCTTGACGACGTCACCCTTCTTCACGTTGCCACCGGGGATCGCGTCCTTGACGGTGGCGACGATGACGTCACCGATGCCCGCGTAGCGGCGACCGGAACCACCGAGAACACGGATGCAAAGGATCTCCTTGGCACCAGTGTTGTCGGCGATACGCAGTCGCGACTCCTGCTGGATCACGTCTATCTCCTGATCGTCTGCCGGTTCCCGGCAGGGGCTGTCCTCTTACGAGGTCAGGCCCCTGCCGAGCCTGGCGGAACTGTCCTGAGGGGAAACCCCCTCAGGGATTACTTGGCCTTCTCGAGGATCTCGACGATGCGCCAGCGCTTCGTCGCCGACAGCGGACGCGTCTCCATGATGAGGACGCGGTCGCCGACGCCGGCAGCGTTCTGCTCGTCGTGCGCCTTGAGCTTGTTGGTACGGCGGATGACCTTGCCGTACAGCGCGTGCTTCACACGGTCCTCGACAGCGACGACGACGGTCTTGTCCATCTTGTCGCTGACGACCAGACCCTCACGGGTCTTGCGGAAACCGCGGTCAGTGTTGGTCTCAGTCACATTGCTCTCGCTCATCAGGCGCTCTCCACCGTCTCGATGCCCAGCTCGCGCTCACGCATGAGGGTGTAGATCCGCGCGATGTCCTTGCGGACGGCCTTGAGCCGGCCGTGGTTCTCGAGCTGACCGGTCGCCGCCTGGAAGCGGAGGTTGAACAGCTCTTCCTTGGCCTCGCGAAGCTTGGCAACAAGCTCCTCGTCGCCCAGCTCACGCAGCTCGGACGCCTTGGTACCGGTAGACATCACGACTCACCTGCCTCGCGCCGAACGATCCGGCACTTCATCGGAAGCTTGTGAGCAGCGCGGGTAAGCGCCTCACGCGCAATCTTCTCGTTCGGGTAGGACAGCTCGAACATCACCCGACCGGGCTTGACGTTCGCGATCCACCACTCGGGGGAACCCTTACCGGAACCCATGCGGGTCTCGGCAGGCTTCTTCGTCAGCGGGCGGTCCGGGTAGATGTTGATCCAGACCTTGCCGCCACGCTTGATGTGGCGGGTCATCGCGATACGAGCCGCTTCGATCTGGCGGTTGGTCACGTACGCCGGAGTGAGGGCCTGAATGCCGTACTCGCCGAACGCAACCTGCGTACCACCCTTGGACATACCGCTGCGCTTCGGGTGGTGCTGCTTGCGGTGCTTGACCCTACGGGGGATCAGCATTTCGGTCAGGCCTCCGTTCCGGTGCTCTCAGCAGCCGGAGCAGCGGCAGCGGCGGGAGCCTCGGCCTTGGGGGCCTCGGCTGCCGGCGCAGACTGCTGCGGCTTGCGACCACCGCGGCCGCCCCGCTCGCCACCACGACCGCCACGGCCACCGGCCGGACGGTCGCCGGCGCCACCACGGGCCGGGCGGTTACCCGCACGGGCCGCAGCGTTCTCGGCGCGGACCTCGGCGATGTTCTTGACGTCGCCCTTGTAGATCCAGACCTTCACACCGATACGGCCGAAGGTCGTCTTGGCCTCGAAGAAGCCGTAGTCGACGTTCGCGCGGAGCGTGTGCAGGGGCACACGGCCCTCGCGGTAGAACTCCGAGCGGGACATCTCGGCGCCGCCGAGACGGCCACCGCACTGGATCTTGATGCCCTTGGCGCCGGCCTTCATCGTGCCCTGCATGCTCTTACGCATGGCGCGACGGAAGGAGACGCGGGAGGAGAGCTGCTCGGCGACGGCCTGGGCCACCAGCTGAGCGTCCACCTCGGGGTTCTTGACCTCGAGGATGTTCAGCTGGACCTGCTTGCCGGTCAGCTTCTCCAGCTCGCCGCGGATGCGGTCGGCCTCGGCGCCACGGCGACCGATGACGATGCCCGGGCGGGCGGTGTGGATGTCAACGCGGACGCGGTCGCGGGTGCGCTCGATCTCAACCTTCGAGATACCGGCTCGCTCCATGCCCTTCGTCATCATGCGACGAATGGCGACGTCTTCCTTGACGTAGTCCTTGTACAGCTTGTCGGCGTACCAACGGGACTTGAAGTCCGTGGTGATGCCGAGCCGGAACCCATGCGGGTTAACCTTCTGGCCCATTACCGGGTTCCTTCCTTGCTGCTGACGACCACGGTGATGTGGCTGGTCCGCTTACGGATCCGGTAGGCACGGCCCTGAGCACGCGGACGGAACCGCTTCAGGGTCGGGCCCTCGTCCACGTACGCCTCGCTGATGACCAGCGAAGAGGCGTCGGTGTGGTCGTAGTTGTGTGCAGCGTTGGCAATGGCGCTGTCAAGCACCTTGCCAACCGGCACGCTCGCGGCCTGCGGGGCGAAACGCAGGACCGCCTGAGCCTCCGTGGCATCCATGCCACGGATGAGGTCCACCACTCGGCGGGCCTTCATGGGCGTGACGCGGATGTACCGCGCCTGGGCCCTGGCTTCCATGGTTGTCCCTTCGGTGTAAGTCATAGTCAGTCACCCCGCGTTAGCGGCGCTTCGACTTCCGGTCGTCCTTGACGTGGCCGCGGAAGGTGCGAGTCGGCGAGAACTCGCCGAGCTTGTGGCCGACCATCGACTCGGTGACGAACACCGGGACGTGGATCTTGCCGTTGTGCACCGCGATCGTGTGGCCGAGCATGGCCGGGATGATCATCGAGCGACGGGACCAGGTCTTGATGACGTTCTTGGTGCCGGCTTCGTTCTGGACATCCACCTTCTTGATGAGGTGGTCGTCGACGAAGGGCCCCTTCTTGAGACTGCGCGGCATCTAAACCCGCTCCTAGCGCTTCTTGTTCGTCTTGCGGCGGCGGACGATGTACTTGCTGGACGCCTTCTTCGGCGAGCGAGTACGACCCTCCTTCTGACCCCACGGGCTGACCGGGTGGCGACCACCGGAGGTCTTGCCCTCACCACCACCGTGCGGGTGGTCGACCGGGTTCATGGCGACACCGCGGACAGTCGGGCGAACGCCCTTCCACCGCAGACGGCCGGCCTTGCCCCAGTTGATGTTCGACTGCTCGGCGTTGCCGACCTCGCCGATGGTGGCGCGGCAGCGGACGTCGACCAGGCGGATCTCGCCGGACGGCATACGAAGGTGGGCCATGGAGCCCTCCTTCGCCAGCAGCTGCACGGAGGCACCCGCGGAGCGGGCGAACTTCGCGCCGCCGCCGGGCCGCAGCTCGATGGCGTGGATGGTCGTACCGACCGGGATGTTGCGCAGCGCCAGGTTGTTGCCGGGCTTGATGTCGGCGGCCGGGCCGTTCTCGACACGGTCGCCCTGCGACAGGCCACGCGGCGCGATGATGTAGCGCTTCTCGCCGTCTGCGTAGTGCAGGAGCGCGATGCGCGCGGTGCGGTTCGGGTCGTACTCGATGTGAGCGACCTTGGCCGGAACGCCGTCCTTGTCGTGACGACGGAAGTCGATCAGGCGGTAGGCGCGCTTGTGGCCACCGCCCTGGTGACGGACGGTCACACGACCGGTGTTGTTACGGCCGCCCTTGCTGTGCAGGGGGCGGACCAGCGACTTCTCCGGCGTGGACCGCGTGATCTCGACAAAGTCGGCGACGCTGGAGCCACGACGGCCCGGGGTCGTCGGCTTGTACTTGCGGATACCCATTTCTCAGTCCTCGTCCGATTCCGGACGACTCGACCTCCGTCAGGAGGTCGGGCCGCCGAAGATGTCGATTCGGTCGCCCTCAGCGAGGGTCACGATGGCGCGCTTGGTGTTGGCGCGCTTGCCGAAACCGGTCTTGGTGCGCTTGCGCTTACCCTGACGGTTGATCGTGTTGACCCCGGTGACCTTGACCGAGAAGACCGCCTCGACGGCCTGCTTGATCTGGGTCTTGTTGGAGCCGGGCGCGACGATGAACGTGTACTTGTTCTCGTCGAGCAGGGCGTAGCTCTTCTCGGAGACAACCGGCTTGACGAGAACGTCGCGCGGGTCCGAGAAGGTCTTGCTGGTTACGGTCGCCTCAGACATCAGGCGTCGCTCCCTTCGGTCTCATCGGCCTTGGGACCAGACACGAAGGACTCGAAGGCGGCCTTGGTGAAGACCACGTCGTCGGAGACGAGCACGTCGTACGTGTTCAGCTGGCCCGGCTCCAGGAGGTGCACCTGGGGCAGGTTGCGGGCGGAGAGCCACGCGGCCTCGTCGGCCCGCTCGACGACCAGGAGCACGTGCTTGCGCTCACTGATCTTGCCCAGCAGGGTCTTCGCGGCCTTGGTGGAGACCTCGCCCTCGATCACGCCGGTGACGACGTGGATACGGGAGTTGCGGGCCCGGTCGGTGAGGGCACCCCGCAGGGCGGCGGCCTTCATCTTCTTCGGGGTCCGCTGCGAGTAGTCACGCGGCGTGGGGCCGTGTACGACGCCACCGCCGGCGAACTGCGGCGCACGGGTCGAACCCTGACGGGCGCGGCCGGTGCCCTTCTGGCGGTAGGGCTTCCTACCGCCACCACGGACCTCGCCACGGCGCTTGACCTTGTGCGTGCCCTGACGGGCGGCGGCCAGCTGCGCGACGACGACCTGGTGGAGCAGCGGGATGCTGACCTTGGCGTCGAAGATCTCGGCCGGGAGCTCGACGGTCCCGGACTTGTCGCCGGAGGGCGACAGAATGTCAATGGTGCTCATAGTCCTCAGACCCCCTTGGCCGCAGTGCGGACCAGGACGAGGCCGCCGTTCGGACCAGGAACCGCGCCCTTGATGAGCAGCAGGCCCTTCTCCGCGTCAACCGCGTGGATGGTCAGGTTCTGGGTGGTGACCCGCTCGTTACCCATGCGGCCCGCCATGCGCATGCCCTTGAAGACACGCCCAGGGGTGGCGCAGCCACCGATGGAACCGGGCGAGCGGTGCTTGCGCTGGGTACCGTGACCGGCGCCGAGGCCCTTGAAGTTGTGACGCTTCATGACACCGGCGAAGCCCTTGCCCTTGCTCTTGCCCGTGACGTCGACCTTGACGCCGGACTCGAACACCTCGGCAGTGATCTCCTGGCCGAGCGTGTACTCGCTGGCGTCGGAGGTACGGAGCTCCACCAGGTGGCGGCGCGGGGTTACGTCGGCCTTGGCGAAGTGACCCTTGAGGGGCTTGTTCACCTTGCGCGGGTCGATCTCGCCGAAGGCGATCTGGACCGACTCGTAGCCGTCGGAGTCATTCGTACGGACCTGGGTCACAACGTTCGGACCGGCCTTGACCACGGTGACCGGGACGACACGGTTGTTCTCGTCCCAGACCTGGGTCATGCCGAGCTTCTCGCCCAGGATGCCCTTGATCTGCTTAGCCATCTCTTCCGCGCCTCTCAGAGCTTGATCTCGATGTCAACGCCGGCCGGAAGGTCCAGGCGCATCAGCGAGTCAACGGTCTTGGGCGTCGGGTCGAGGATGTCGATCAGGCGCTTGTGCGTGCGCATCTCGAAGTGCTCGCGCGAGTCCTTGTACTTGTGCGGCGACTTGATGACGCAGTACACGTTCTTCTCAGTGGGCAGCGGCACCGGGCCCGCGACCGACGCACCAGTGCGGGTCACCGTCTCGACGATCTTCTTCGCCGATGAGTCGATGACCTCGTGGTCGTAGGCCTTGAGCCGGATGCGGATCTTCTGTCCCGCCATGGCTACTCAGTAGTCCTGTCTCTAGAAACGCTCTGGAACTCGGTCGGTCCTGCGATCTTCTCCGACCCCCGCGGTCGGGCGTGTCGCACTCCCTCTACGAAGATCTCCCGAAGGATTTCCCAACCAAGGGGTGCGGGCCGAAGACCACGCGTCGGGGGAAGAACACCCACCGAGTGCCTGGCTGGTACCCCGCTGACACTTCCCGGAAGATTCCCGTACGTCCGCTCCAGCGCTGCCTTACGGCAGATGGGGCGACGAGTACTGTGGGACTCGCTTCCGGTCCTCCCGGCGGGAGGCGCGCAGCATCGGCAACTCAACCGAGCAACCTGGTCAGTGTGCCATATGGGGCACACCCCGCGCCAATCGCAGCCGGAGACAGTACCCCACCGCTCCGCCTCACGCACAAGCTTCCGATGGTGAAGCAACCTCGCGTGTCACTCAGCCGTCTTGTTGACCGCGGAACGGCTCTGACCAGCAGCCCGTCCGCCATTTTCTGAGATCGGCAGTACGCAGCACGGGGGCTTTCTGCCCGCTGCGGGGGAGCGGACGGAGCACGACAGATGAACAACGCGCCTGCCCTGGGGACGGCTGCGGCGCGCCCCGGCGGCCCGAGCAGACGCCATGTGGTCATTGCCACAACCGTCCTCGCCGCCGCCGTGGCCCTCAGCTCCTGCTCCGTACCCGCCCCTCGGCGCTCCACCCCAGCCGCGGACCCCGCGCCCGGCATGCCGATCGCCAGCTCCCGACGGGCGCGGGCGATGCAGATACTGGCCCATCCGGATGACGATCTGTACTTCATGAACCCCGACACCCAGCGGATGCTGGACGCCGGGGTTCCGCTGGTCTGCATATATGTCACCGCGGGTGAGCACGACGGCAAGAACCACATACCCGGGGACTGGGACGTCCCCGCGGACCGGGCCGGCTACTCCTCCGCCCGCCACCAGGGCCTGCGCCAGGCCTACGCGGCCCTGCTCGGGCTCGACAGGTTCGCCGACTGGACCAAGGATGTCGCCTCGCTGCACGGCGGCCACCGGGCCGAGATCAACACCCTCACCAACGGCCGGGCCACGGTCGAACTGATCTTCCTCAACCTCCCCATGCACACCACCCGCCGCTACATGGCCCTCCCCAGCCTGTGGCGGGACCGCTCGCTCGGCCTCAACACCGTCGTCGCCGCGGGCTCTCCGTTGCGCGGGACCGTTTCGTACGACTACGACGAGCTCATCGACGTACTCGTCGGGCTCATGGAGCAGTACCGGCCGACCGTGATCCAGACCCTGGACCCCGATCCCGACATCCAGCACAGCGACGAGGCGACCCGTAAGAAGGACAGCGAACAGCGCGGCTACTCGGATCACGCCGACCACACCGCCGTCGCCTTGTTCAGCTGGGCCGCGATGGTCCGCTGGGTCGCCCGTGCGACGAAGGACAGCGGTGAGGTGCCCGGCTTCGTCGCCACCGCCTTCCGCGGCTACTACAACCGCCACTGGCCGAAGAACCTCCCGGCCGCGGTGCTCCAGGAGAAGGCCGCGGGCCTCGTCCCGTACGGCGGCAGCCCGGACTGGGATTGCGGCAACACGGCCGGCTGCGGCGACTACAACGTCGGCGGCGTCCGCCCGCTCAAGAACAAGAAGGGCTGGGTCCGCGCCACCCACCACCGCTACCCCGGCCCCCGCACCACCGTCGCCACCGAGGCGTCGGGCCGGCTGGTCGCCTACGGCGTGCTCGGGCTGCGTGCGGTCCGCTGGCGGGAGACCCGGCCGGGAAGCGGCCAGTGGGGAGCCCCGGACGACCTCGGCGGCGGCCCGCTCGCGCCCGCCCTCGGCGCGGCCACCCTCAAGGACGGCCGTCAGCTGCTGTTCGCGCTGCGCTTCGCCGCCCTCGACGGCCACGGCGGCCCCAACCAGCGCGAGGTCGTCCTGCTGGAGCAGGGCTCCCCCGGCGGCGCGTTCCTCGCCTGGAACGGTCTGGGCAACCCCGAGCGGGACGACGACCGCGGCCGTCGCATCGGTGTCCCGGTGGCGGTGGCGGCACCCGACGGCCGGGTCCACCTCTTCGTCCGCAATGCCGACAAGGGGATCAGCACCCGGGTCCGCGACAGGGCCGGGCGCTGGGACCGCTGGCGCGACCTCGGCGGAGCGGAGATCCAGGACGGTCTCTCCACGGTCGTGGACAGTGCAGGCCGGGTCCATGTCTTCGGCTCCGGCCGCGAGAGCGTGCACCACTGGACGCAGGACACCATGGGCCTGCCGCTCACCTTCCGCCCGGGCAGCCGGCTGCCGGTCCCCGGGGGCCCGCTCGCCCCGGTGCTGACCGACGACGGTGGCATCGAGCTGTACTACCGCAAGCCGACGGACTCGGTGGTGATGGCCGTACGTACTGGCGGCGCGCCCGCCCGGCCCCGCAAGGAAGGCTTCGACGGCTACGGCCCACTCAGCGCGTCCGCGGCCCCCGGCGGCCTCGTACTGCTCGGCAAGGACACCCGCGGCCGGATCCAACTCCGCACCCGCAGAGAGCTTCTGACGCGCACTCATGGCATCGCGGCGCTGGACGCGCCCGCCCTCCACGTAGGCCACTCGGGCGCCACCGTCGTGGGCCTGGGGGCCGACGCGCACCCCTGGACCTGGTCGCCCCGGGCGGGAACGGCCGGCTGAGACCGGCAGGACGCGAACCAGACACGAACAAGGGCCCCGCACCAATGGTGCGGGGCCCTTGCTGATGCTCCAGGGAGCAACCAGATCAGATCAGCAATTACTTGTTGATCTTGATGACCTGGCCGGCGCCGACGGTCCGGCCACCCTCACGGATGGCGAACTTCAGGCCCTCCTCCATGGCGACCGGCTGAATCAGCGAGACCGTCATGGTGGTGTTGTCGCCCGGCATGACCATCTCGGTGCCCTCGGGGAGGGTCACAACGCCGGTCACGTCCGTGGTACGGAAGTAGAACTGCGGGCGGTAGTTGTTGAAGAAGGGGGTGTGACGACCACCCTCGTCCTTCGACAGGATGTAGGCCTGGGCCTCGAACTCGGTGTGCGGCGTGACCGAACCGGGCTTGATGATGACCTGGCCGCGCTCGACGTCCTCGCGCTTGATGCCACGGAGGAGCAGACCGACGTTCTCACCGGCCTGGCCCTCGTCGAGCAGCTTGCGGAACATCTCGATGCCGGTGACCGTGGTGGTGGTCTTCTCGGTCTTGATACCGACGATGTCGACGGTCTCGTTGACCTTGAGGACACCACGCTCGATACGACCGGTGACGACGGTGCCACGACCGGTGATCGTGAAGACGTCCTCGATCGGCATCAGGAACGGCTTGTCGACGTCACGCTCGGGCTGCGGGATCGCCTCGTCGACGGCGGCCATCAGGTTCAGGACCGACTGGCCCCACTCCTTGTCGCCCTCGAGAGCCTTGAGCGCCGAGACGCGCACGACCGGGAGGTCGTCGCCCGGGAACTCGTACTCGGAGAGGAGCTCACGAACCTCGAGCTCGACGAGCTCCATGATCTCCTCGTCGTCCACCATGTCGGCCTTGTTCAGGGCGACAACGATGTACGGAACGCCGACCTGGCGGGCCAGGAGCACGTGCTCCTTGGTCTGCGGCATCGGGCCGTCGGTGGCGGCGACCACGAGGATGGCGCCGTCCATCTGCGCCGCACCCGTGATCATGTTCTTGATGTAGTCCGCGTGACCCGGGCAGTCGACGTGCGCGTAGTGACGCGACTCCGTCTGGTACTCGACGTGCGCGATGGAGATGGTGATACCGCGCTGGCGCTCCTCAGGAGCCTTGTCGATCTGGTCGAAGGCCGAGGCCTCGTTCAGGTCCGGGTACGCGTCATGCAGCACCTTGGTAATGGCGGCCGTGAGGGTCGTCTTACCGTGGTCGATGTGACCGATGGTGCCGATGTTGACGTGCGGCTTAGTCCGCTCGAACTTCGCCTTCGCCACTGGGGTCCTCCTGTGGAGTGGTTCTGTACGCCTTACTCATCGGCGCCAGGTGATCTTTGCTGGGATGCCGGGGCCCGGGGCATCCCATCCGGGATTCGGATGGAATGCCCCAGCAGGCTCCGGTGACAAGCCTAAAGCGTGTACTCGGAAGAGTTACTCGCCCTTGGCCTTCGCGATGATCTCCTCGGCGACGTTCCGCGGAACCTCGGCGTAGGAGTCGAACTGCATCGAGTAGCTTGCGCGACCCGAGGTCTTGCTGCGGAGGTCTCCGACGTAGCCGAACATCTCCGACAGCGGAACCAGGCCCTTGACGACCCGGGCACCGCTGCGCTCCTCCATGGCCTGAATCTGGCCACGTCGGGAGTTGAGGTCGCCGATGACATCGCCCATGTAGTCCTCGGGCGTGGTGACCTCGACGGCCATCATCGGCTCGAGAAGCACGGGGGACGCCTTGCGAGCACCCTCCTTGAACGCCTGCGAACCGGCGATCTTGAACGCGAGTTCGGAGGAGTCGACCTCGTGGTAGCCACCGTCGAGAAGGGTGACGCGGACGCCCACCATCTCGTAACCGGCCAGGATGCCGAACTGCATGGCTTCCTGCGCGCCCGCGTCCACCGAGGGGATGTACTCACGGGGGATGCGGCCACCGGTGACCTTGTTCACGAACTCGTAGGTCGCGTCGCCGCCCTCGATGGGCTCCAGCGCGATCTGCACCTTCGCGAACTGACCGGTACCACCGGTCTGCTTCTTGTGCGTGTAGTCGATACGCTCGACGGTCTTGCGGATCGTCTCGCGGTACGCGACCTGCGGCTTGCCGACGTTCGCCTCGACGCGGAACTCGCGACGCATGCGGTCGACGAGCACCTCGAGGTGAAGCTCGCCCATACCACCGATGATGGTCTGGCCGGTCTCCTCGTCCGAGTGGACCTGGAAGGAGGGGTCCTCCTCCGCGAGACGCTGGATGGCGACACCCAGCTTCTCCTGGTCACCCTTGGACTTGGGCTCGATCGCGACCTGGATGACCGGCGCCGGGAAGTCCATGGACTCCAGGATCACCGGGTTCTTGTCGTCGCACAGCGTCTCACCGGTGGTGGTCTGCTTCAGGCCCATGACGGCGACGATGTCGCCGGCGCCCACCGACTCGATCTCCTCACGCTTGTTCGCGTGCATACGGTAGATCTTGCCGATGCGCTCCTTCTTGCCCTTGGTGGGGTTCAGCACAGCGGTGCCGGACTCCAGGCGACCCGAGTAGACCCGGATGAAGGTGAGCTTACCCAGGTGCGGGTCGCTCGCGATCTTGAAGGCCAGGGCGGCCAGCGGCTCGTCCTCGGACGGCTTGCGCGTGATGACCTTCTCCGCGTCCTTGACGTCGTGGCCATCAATGCCTTCGACGTCCAGGGGGGAGGGGAGGTAACGCACAACCGCGTCGAGCAGGGGCTGCACACCCTTGTTCTTGAACGCGGTACCGCAGAAGACGGGGGTGACGGTGGTGCCGCCGCCCTTGCCGGACGCGATGGTGATACGACGGATCGCGGCGTACAGCTGCTCCTCGGTGGGCTCGACGCCCTCCAGGTACAGCTCCATGACCTCTTCGTCGTTCTCCGCCACGGTCTCGACCAGCTTGCCGCGCCACTCCTCGGCAGCCTCGGTGTGCGTGGCCGGGATGTCGACCACGTCGTACATCTCGCCCTTGGTGGCCTCGGCGGACCAGACAAGAGCCTTCATACGAACGAGGTCGACGACGCCCTTGAAGTCCGCCTCGGCACCGATCGGCAGCTGCATCACGATCGGGGTCGCGCCGAGGCGGTCCACGATCATGTCGACGCAGCGGTGGAACTCCGCGCCGGTGCGGTCGAGCTTGTTGACGAAGCAGATACGCGGAACGCCGTAGCGGTCCGCCTGGCGCCACACAGTCTCGGACTGGGGCTCAACGCCGGCGACACCGTCGAACACCGTGACGGCACCGTCGAGCACGCGGAGCGAACGCTCCACCTCGACCGTGAAGTCGACGTGACCCGGGGTGTCGATGATGTTGATGGTGTGATCGACGTCCTCGAGCGGCCAGTGACAGGTCGTCGCGGCGGACGTGATCGTGATGCCGCGCTCCTGCTCCTGCTCCATCCAGTCCATCGTGGCAGCGCCGTCGTGGACCTCACCGATCTTGTAGCTCACACCGGTGTAGAACAGGATGCGCTCGGTGGTCGTCGTCTTGCCCGCGTCGATGTGGGCCATGATCCCAATGTTGCGGACCTTGGCCAGGTCAAGCGAAGTGGTGGCCATAAGGCTCAATCTTCTCTCGGTCTCGATGTGGGTAGCGACTACCAGCGGTAGTGCGCGAAGGCCTTGTTGGACTCGGCCATCTTGTGCGTGTCCTCACGCTTCTTGACCGCAGCGCCGAGGCCGTTGGAGGCGTCGAGCAACTCGTTCATGAGGCGTTCGGTCATGGTCTTCTCGCGACGGGCGCGGGAGTAACCCACGACCCAGCGGAGCGCGAGGGTGGCGGCACGACCGGGCTTGACCTCGATCGGCACCTGGTAGGTGGCGCCACCGACACGGCGGGACTTGACCTCGAGAGACGGCTTGACGTTCTCGAGGGCGCGCTTCAGCGTGATGACCGGGTCAGCGCCGGTCTTCTCGCGGAGGCCTTCCATGGCGCCGTAGACGATCCGCTCGGCAGTGGAACGCTTGCCGTTGAGCAGGATCTTGTTGATCAGCGACGTGACAAGAGGAGAACCGTAGACCGGGTCGATGATGACCGGGCGCTTCGGGGCGGGGCCCTTACGAGGCATTCTTACTTCTCCTTCTTGGCGCCGTAGCGGCTGCGGGCCTGCTTGCGGTTCTTGACACCCTGGGTGTCGAGGGAACCGCGGATGATCTTGTAACGAACACCCGGCAGGTCCTTCACACGGCCACCACGCACGAGCACGATGGAGTGCTCCTGCAGGTTGTGTCCCTCACCCGGAATGTAGGCCGTGACCTCGATGCCGGAGGTCAGACGCACACGCGCGACCTTCCGCAGGGCCGAGTTCGGCTTCTTCGGGGTGGTCGTGAACACACGCGTGCAGACACCACGACGCTGAGGGGAACCCTCGAGCGCGGGCGTCTTGTTCTTCTCGACCTTGTCCTGCCGGCCCTTCCGGACCAGCTGCTGGATCGTAGGCACTACTTCTCCGGTTTCTGTGTGCCGTTCGTGAAGCTAACCTGGAACGTCGCCGACCCACGCGGTCGGGTGTGTCGAATACTGCAGGCTCCCGCCGCAAGGCAGAGAGAGCGCAGATTGCGGTGGCCGATTTTTCAGACTCGCCATGCGGTTGAGGACACGCACACGAGCCCAGGCACACCCCAGGCACAAGGACAGAGCGTACCTACCGCATCGGCTGCGGTCAAAACAAATGCACGCGCGCAGGACACACCAGGCTGCAACATACGGCACAGGGCGGCCATCCCGCGAGGGATGGCCGCCCTGTGGCCGTTGGCTATCGCTTACTGGTTGTACGGACCGTAGTCGTAGTCCTCCAGCGGAACGGCCTGGCCGGAGCCGGTGCCGAACGGCGAGTAGTCGATGTCGTCGTAGCCGACAGCCGAGTACATCGCGGCCTTGGCCTCCTCGGTGGGCTCCACCCGGATGTTGCGGTAGCGGGACAGGCCCGTACCGGCCGGGATGAGCTTACCGATGATGACGTTCTCCTTGAGGCCGATCAGGGAGTCCGACTTGGCGTTGATCGCCGCGTCGGTCAGAACCCTGGTCGTCTCCTGGAAGGACGCCGCCGACAGCCACGACTCGGTGGCGAGCGAGGCCTTGGTGATACCCATCAGCTGCGGACGGCCGGAGGCAGGGTGACCGCCCTCGGTGACCACACGACGGTTCTCGGTCTCGAACTTCGAGCGCTCGACAAGCTCGCCCGGCAGCAGCTCCGCGTCGCCGGACTCGATGATCGTCACGCGGCGCAGCATCTGCCGGATGATGATCTCGATGTGCTTGTCGTGGATCGACACACCCTGCGAGTTGTAGACCTTCTGGACCTCGCCGACCAGGTGGACCTGGACCGCGCGCTGACCGAGGATCCGCAGCACGTCGTGCGGGTTGGTGGCACCCACGGTGAGCTTCTGGCCCACCTCGACATGGTCGCCGTCGCCCACCAGCAGACGGGCACGCTTCGAGATCGGGAAGGCCGTCTCCTCGGCGCCGTCGTCGGGGGTGACAACGAGCTTCTTGGTCTTCTCGGTCTCCTCGATACGGACGCGGCCTGCCGCCTCCGAGATCGGGGCGACACCCTTGGGCGTACGAGCCTCGAAAAGCTCGACGACACGGGGCAGACCCTGGGTGATGTCGTCACCGGCCACACCACCGGTGTGGAAGGTACGCATCGTCAGCTGGGTACCGGGCTCACCGATGGACTGGGCGGCGATGATGCCGACCGCCTCACCGATGTCCACGAGCTTGCCGGTGGCGAGCGAGCGGCCGTAGCAGTACGCACACGTGCCCACCGCGGACTCACAGGTCAGGACCGAACGGGTCTTGACCTCCTCGACACCCGCGGCGACGACCGCGTCGATGAGCACATCGCCCAGGTCGACATTGGCCGGCGCGATGACCTTGCCGTCGACGACGACGTCCTCGGCGAGCATCCGCGCGTACACGGACGTCTCGACGTCCTCCGCCTTGCGCAGCACACCGTCGGCGCCGCGCTCGGCGATCCGCAGCTTGAGGCCGCGGTCGGTGCCACAGTCCTCTTCGCGGATGATGACGTCCTGCGAGACGTCCACCAGACGACGAGTCAGGTAACCCGAGTCGGCGGTACGCAGGGCGGTGTCGGCCAGACCCTTACGGGCACCGTGCGTGGAGATGAAGTACTCCAGCACGGACAGACCCTCACGGAACGACGCCTTGATCGGCCGCGGGATGGTCTCGTTCTTGGCGTTGGACACCAGACCACGCATACCGGCGATCTGACGCATCTGCATCATGTTTCCACGAGCACCCGAGTTGACCATCATGAAGATGGGGTTGGTCTTCGGGAAGTTCTCGTTCATGGCCTCGGCAACCTCGTTGGTCGCCTTGGTCCAGATCGCGATGAGCTCCTGGGTGCGCTCGTCCTTGGTGATCAGACCGCGCTCGTACTGCTTCTGGACCTTCTCGTCCTGCGCCTCGTAGCCCGCGACGATCGCCTTCTTGGCCTCGGGGACCACGACGTCGGAGATGGCCACGGTGACACCGGAACGGGTCGCCCAGTAGAAGCCGGCCGCCTTCAGGTTGTCGAGCGTCGCCGCCACGATGACCTTGGGGTAGCGCTCGGCCAGATCGTTGACGATCTCGGAGAGCTGCTTCTTGCCCACCGAGTAGTCGACGAAGGGGTAGTCCTCGGGCAGCAGCTCGTTGAAGAGCGCGCGGCCCAGAGTCGTACGCAGCCGGAAGCTGTCACCCTGCTGCCACTCACCCGCGGAGCCGCTGATGTTCGCGGCACCCTGCTCGGCGACCGGGGGAACCCAGCCGCGCGGCGGAATGGTGCCGACGGGGAAGCGGATGTCGACCTTCGCCTGGAGCGAGAGCTCGCGGGCGTCGAACGCCATGATCGCCTCGGCCGTGGAGCCGAAGGACCGGCCCTCGCCGATGACCTTGCGCTCTTCCTCGTCGGTCGTGAGGAAGAACAGGCCCAGCACCATGTCCTGGGTCGGCATGGTGACCGGACGGCCGTCGGCCGGCTTCAGGATGTTGTTCGAGGACAGCATCAGGATGCGGGCCTCGGCCTGCGCCTCCGCGGAGAGCGGCAGGTGGACGGCCATCTGGTCACCGTCGAAGTCCGCGTTGAACGCGGTGCAGACGAGCGGGTGGATCTGGATGGCCTTGCCCTCGACCAGCTGCGGCTCGAAGGCCTGGATGCCGAGTCGGTGCAGCGTGGGCGCACGGTTCAGGAGAACCGGGTGCTCGGCGATGACCTCTTCCAGCACGTCGTACACGACCGTGCGGCCGCGTTCGACCATGCGCTTGGCCGACTTGATGTTCTGCGCGTGGTTCAGATCGACCAGACGCTTCATCACGAACGGCTTGAAGAGCTCCAGCGCCATGGCCTTGGGCAGACCGCACTGGTGCAGCTTCAGCTGCGGACCGACGACGATGACGGAACGCGCGGAGTAGTCCACACGCTTACCGAGCAGGTTCTGACGGAAACGGCCCTGCTTGCCCTTGAGCATGTCGCTCAGGGACTTCAGCGGGCGGTTACCGGGACCGGTCACCGGACGACCACGGCGGCCGTTGTCGAACAGCGCGTCGACGGCCTCCTGCAGCATCCGCTTCTCGTTGTTCACGATGATCTCGGGGGCACCGAGGTCAAGGAGACGCTTGAGGCGGTTGTTGCGGTTGATCACACGGCGGTACAGGTCGTTCAGGTCGGAGGTCGCGAAGCGGCCACCGTCCAGCTGCACCATCGGACGCAGGTCCGGC
Organism: Streptomyces sp. V1I1; assembly: GCF_030817355.1. NCBI lineage: Bacteria > Bacillati > Actinomycetota > Actinomycetes > Kitasatosporales > Streptomycetaceae > Streptomyces > Streptomyces sp. V1I1. The sequence continues at coordinate 3,343,479 of NZ_JAUSZH010000001.1, forward strand.
GGGATGACCGGCACGCAGTCGAGCACCATGCCCTTGGGGCTGTTGCTGGTCTGCAGGAACGCGGAGACGACCTTGAGGCGCTTGAGCGCACGGGTCTTCTTCTGGCCCTTGCCGGTACGGATGATCTCGCGAAGGCGCTCGGCCTCCTCCTCGAGGTCGAAGGACTCCAGGCGCTTCTGCAGCGCCGCGGCACCCATCGAGCCGTCGAAGTACGTGCCGAAGCGGTCACGCAGCTCGCGGTAGAGCAGCTCGTCGCCCTCCAGGTCCTGGACCTTGAGGTTCTTGAAGCGGTTCCACACCTCGTCGAGACGGTCGATCTCGCGCTGCGCACGGTCACGCAGCTGCTTCATCTCACGCTCGGCGCCTTCGCGCACCTTGCGGCGCACGTCGGCCTTGGCGCCCTCGGCCTCGAGCTCGGCCAGGTCGGTCTCGAGCTTCTTGGCGCGGGCCTCGAGGTCGGCGTCGCGGCGGTTCTCGACCTGCTGGCGCTCGACGGAGACATGCGCCTCCAGCGAGGGCAGGTCGCGCGTACGGCGCTCCTCGTCCACGAACGTGATCATGTAAGCGGCGAAGTAGATGACCTTCTCGAGGTCCTTCGGCGCGAGGTCGAGCAGGTAGCCAAGGCGCGACGGGACGCCCTTGAAGTACCAGATGTGCGTAACAGGCGCGGCCAGCTCAATGTGGCCCATCCGCTCACGGCGCACCTTGGCGCGGGTGACTTCGACGCCACAGCGCTCACAGATGATGCCCTTGAAGCGGACACGCTTGTACTTACCGCAGTAGCACTCCCAGTCCCGGGTCGGACCGAAGATCTTCTCGCAGAAGAGTCCGTCCTTTTCGGGCTTGAGCGTGCGGTAGTTGATGGTCTCCGGCTTCTTGACCTCGCCGTGGGACCACTGTCGGATGTCGTCCGCGGTGGCAAGGCCGATCCGCAGCTCGTCGAAGAAGTTGACGTCGAGCACTTTGTCGTCAATCCCTCTTTCGGGGTCGAGTCTCAATCATGGTCTGTACGGGTCCGGGGCAGGGCCGGGGCTCTTTGCGAGAGCCCCGGCCAGACCCGTCAGACCTCTTCGACGCTGCTCGGCTCGCGCCGGGACAGGTCGATACCGAGTTCCTCCGCAGCGCGGAAGACGTCCTCGTCCGTGTCGCGCATCTCGATGGACATGCCGTCCGAGGACAGCACCTCCACGTTGAGGCAGAGCGACTGCATTTCCTTGATGAGCACCTTGAAGGACTCGGGAATGCCGGGCTCGGGGATGTTCTCGCCCTTGACGATGGCCTCGTAGACCTTCACGCGGCCGGTGACGTCGTCGGACTTGATGGTCAGCAGCTCCTGGAGGGCGTAAGCGGCGCCGTAAGCCTCCAGCGCCCACACCTCCATCTCACCGAATCGCTGGCCACCGAACTGAGCCTTACCACCCAGCGGCTGCTGGGTGATCATCGAGTACGGACCGGTCGAACGGGCGTGCAGCTTGTCGTCGACCAGGTGGTGGAGCTTGAGGATGTACATGTACCCGATCGAGATCGGGTCCGGGAACGGCTCACCGGAGCGGCCGTCGAACAGGTTGGCCTTGCCGGACGCCTGGACCAGCCGGTCACCGTCACGGTTCGGGATCGTGGCCTCGAAGAGACCGGCGATCTCGTCCTCGCGCGCACCGTCGAAGACCGGGGTCGCGACGTTGGTGCCGGGGGCGACCTGGTCGGCGCCGATGGCCTGCAGGCGCTGCGCCCAGTCGTCGGCGAGACCGGAGACGTCCCAGCCGCGGCTGGCGAGCCAGCCGAGGTGGATCTCGAGGACCTGTCCCGGGTTCATTCGGGACGGGACACCCAGCGGGTTGAGGATGATGTCGACCGGGGTGCCGTCCTCCAGGAACGGCATGTCCTCGATCGGCAGGATCTTCGAGATGACGCCCTTGTTGCCGTGACGGCCGGCGAGCTTGTCACCGTCGGTGATCTTGCGCTTCTGCGCGACGTACACGCGAACCAGCTGGTTCACACCCGGCGGCAGCTCGTCGCCCTCCTCGCGGTCGAAGACGCGTACGCCGATGATCTTGCCGGTCTCGCCGTGCGGCACCTTCAGCGAGGTGTCACGGACCTCACGCGCCTTCTCACCGAAGATCGCGCGGAGCAGCCGCTCCTCCGGGGTCAGCTCGGTCTCACCCTTGGGCGTGACCTTGCCGACCAGGATGTCACCGGCGACGACCTCGGCACCGATACGGATGATGCCGCGCTCGTCGAGGTCCGCGAGGACCTCCTCGGAGACGTTCGGGATGTCCCGGGTGATCTCCTCCGGGCCGAGCTTGGTGTCACGGGCGTCGACCTCGTGCTCCTCGATGTGGATCGAGGAGAGGACGTCGTCCTGCACGAGGCGCTGCGACAGGATGATCGCGTCCTCGTAGTTGTGACCCTCCCACGGCATGAACGCGACCAGCAGGTTCTTGCCGAGCGCCATCTCGCCCTGCTCGGTGGCCGGACCGTCGGCGAGGACCTGGCCCTCGACGACCCGGGAGCCCTCGTCCACGACAACCTTCTGGTTGACCGAGGTGCCCTGGTTCGACCGGGAGAACTTGGCGATGCGGTACGTGGTGTACGTGCCGTCGTCGTTGGCGACGGTGATGTAGTCCGCGGAGACCTCCTGGACAACACCTTCCTTCTCCGCCTTGATGACGTCACCGGCGTCGACCGCGCAGCGGTACTCCATGCCGGTGCCGACCAGCGGCGCCTCCGCCGTGATCAGCGGAACTGCCTGGCGCATCATGTTCGCGCCCATGAGGGCACGGTTGGCGTCGTCGTGCTCGAGGAACGGGATCATGGCAGTCGCGACCGACACCATCTGGCGCGGCGAGACATCCATGTAGTCGACGTCGTCGCCCGGGATGTAGTCGACCTCGCCGCCACGGCGGCGCACCAGGACGCGCGGCTCGGTGAACCGCAGGTCCTCGGAGAGCGTCGCGTTCGCCTGGGCGATAACGAAGCGGTCTTCCTCGTCAGCGGTCAGGTAGTCGACCTCGTCGGTGACGACGCCATCGACGACCTTGCGGTACGGCGTCTCGACGAAACCGAACGCGTTGACGCGTCCGTACGAGGCGAGCGAACCGATCAGACCGATGTTCGGGCCTTCGGGGGTCTCGATCGGGCACATGCGGCCGTAGTGGGACGGGTGCACGTCACGGACCTCGAAGCCGGCCCGCTCACGGGAGAGACCACCCGGGCCAAGAGCCGACAGACGGCGCTTGTGGGTGAGACCCGACAGCGGGTTGTTCTGGTCCATGAACTGCGACAGCTGGCTGGTGCCGAAGAACTCCTTGATGGAGGCGACGACCGGCCGGATGTTGATCAGGGTCTGCGGCGTGATCGCCTCGACGTCCTGGGTCGTCATGCGCTCACGCACGACGCGCTCCATACGAGCCAGACCCGTGCGGACCTGGTTCTGGATGAGCTCGCCGACGTTACGCAGACGACGGTTGCCGAAGTGGTCGATGTCGTCGGTCTCGACGACGATCTGGGTGCCGCTCTCGCCGACCGTCTCGGTCTCGCCGGCGTGCAGCTTGACCAGGTACTTGATGGTCGCGATGACGTCGTCGGTGGTGAGCACGCCGGCGTCCAGCGGCTCATCCGCGCCGAGCTTCTTGTTCACCTTGTAGCGGCCGACCTTGGCGAGGTCGTAGCGCTTCGGGTTGAAGTAGAGGTTCTCGAGCAGCGTCTGAGCAGCCTCGCGCGTCGGGGGCTCGCCCGGGCGCAGCTTGCGGTAGATGTCGAGCAGCGCGTCGTCCTGGCCCTGGGTGTGGTCCTTCTCCAGGGTGGCGCGCATCGACTCGTACTCGCCGAACTCCTCGAGGATCTGCTCGGTGGTCCAGCCGAGAGCCTTGAGCAGGACGGTGACGGACTGCTTGCGCTTGCGGTCGATGCGGACACCGACCATGTCGCGCTTGTCGATCTCCATCTCGAGCCAGGCACCCCGGGACGGGATGATCTTGGCCGTGAAGATGTCCTTGTCGGACGTCTTGTCGATGGAGGAGTCGAAGTAGACACCCGGCGAGCGGACCAGCTGCGACACAACGACACGCTCGGTGCCGTTGATGACGAAGGTGCCCTTGTTGGTCATGAGCGGGAAGTCACCCATGAAGACCGTCTGGGACTTGATCTCGCCGGTCTCGTTGTTGGTGAACTCGGCAGTGACGAAGAGCGGGGCTGCGTACGTGAAGTCGCGCTCCTTGCACTCGTCGATGGAGTTCTTCGGAGGCTCGAAGCGGTGGTCGCGGAAGGTCAGCGACATCGACCCGGAGAAGTCCTCGATCGGAGAGATCTCCTCGAAGATCTCCTCCAGGCCGGACTTGGTGGGGACGTCCTGTCCGCTGTCCAGAGCCGCCTCGACACGAGCCTTCCAGGCGGCATTGCCGAGCAGCCAGTCAAAGCTCTCGGTCTGCAGCGCAAGGAGGTTCGGAACCTCGAGGGGCTCCTTGATCTTTGCAAAGGAGATGCGCAGCGGGGCGGTGCTGGCGCCGTTGTTCGTATTCGCGGTCGAGGCGTTGCGCGAGGCGGCCAAGAGGGGGTCCTTCCGAGGGCTCGGACTCACTACGCGCGTACCGGTCCCATGCTGGGCACGGAGATAGAAATCCCAGGTCAGGGATGATTCAATCTACGGTGCTCATACGTGGGGATGCCCCTGGTGACGGGCAGGGGGCAGTTAACAGGCAGCGCAAAGGGTCAGTGTAGCCACTTGGCACACTGATGTCCAGTGCGGGTTTTCGAAACCCTCGTTGTTCTCAACTCCGCGACACCCTCGCGCCTTGTGGCGCACATCGATACTGCCCGTTCGGTCGTCGATCCATGCCTCGGATACGGATCGTTGTGACGACGCGTCCTGAGAATTGCGCGCTGCGTGCGGTTCGTCAAGGCCCCCCAGCCCAAACGGGGCTGCTGGGACACAGCGAGGCGTACGACGAAGATCACGATACTCGCCGGAGGCCGAAGAGCAAGGCAGCCGCCACGGCAACGCCGAAGGGCGACCACCCGTATGGGTGATCGCCCTTCTGCTGTGCCTTCAGCGGTCCCTTGCGGAACCATGAGTCAGGGACTCAGAAAGTCACTTGACCTCGACGGACGCGCCAGCGGCCTTGAGGGACTCGGCAGCCTTCTCAGCGGCCTCCTTGGCGACCTTCTCGAGGACCGGCTTCGGGGTGCCGTCGACGAGGTCCTTGGCCTCCTTCAGACCCAGGGAGGTCAGCTCGCGCACGACCTTGATGACCTGGATCTTCTTCTCGCCGGCGCCGGTGAGGATGACGTCGAACTCGTCCTGCTCGGCCTCGGCCTCGACCGGGGCACCCGGGGCACCGGGGACGGCGACGGCGGCCGGAGCGGCGGCGGTGACGTCGAACTTCTCCTCGAAGGCCTTCACGAACTCGGAGAGCTCGATGAGGGTCATCTCCTCGAACTGCGCAAGCAGGTCGTCCTGGCTGAGCTTCGCCATGATGGCGGTCCTTCCACTAATTCGGCTGGTGCCGGTTGTCTGTGTCGGCGGGCGTACATCGGCCCGCTGCGACCGGCCGCACTACGCGGCGACGGTCAATGCGCGAGCCGAATTACTCGGCACCGCCCTGCTCGGCCTTCTTGGCACGAAGCGCCTCCGCGGTGCGGACGAACTTCGACGGAAGCGCCTGGAAGAGCGCGGCAGCCTGGGACTGCTTGCCCTTCATGGCGCCCGCCAGCTTGGCGAGCAGAACCTCGCGGGACTCGAGGTCCGCAAGCTTCTTGATCTCATCAGCGGTGAGCGCCTTACCATCAAGGACACCGCCCTTGATGATGAGGTTGGGGTTGTCCTTGGCGAAGTCACGAAGACCCTTCGCCGACTCCACCGGATCACCGGTGACGAAGGCAACCGCCGTCGGACCCGCGAACAGGTCGTCGAGCGCGTTGATCCCGGCCTCGTTGGCCGCAATCTTGGTCAGCGTGTTCTTCACCACGGCGTACTGGGCGTTCTCACCGAGCGAACGGCGCAGCTCCTTGAGCTGAGCCACGGTGAGACCCCGGTACTCGGTCAGCACGGCGGCGTTCGAGCTGCGGAACTGGTCCGCGAGCTCGGCTACCGCGGCAGCCTTGTCGGGCCTTGCCATAGAGCGTCGGCCTCCTTCCGGGTGATGAGGACCGCTCAGAAGGGGCTGGGCAAAACGAAACGCCCCGGCGCAGGCGCACGGGGCGTAGCTCGACCGGAGCAAATCCGGGAACTTTCCACAGTCACCTGCGCAGGACGTCCGCAGCTAGCGGATCCTTCGGCCGCCGCACCATCTTGCGAGAGCACGGCAACGACCAGCGGTCTTTGGCTTCTGTGGAAGAGTACGGGACAGGATCCCGGTCAGGCAAATCGGGCGGCGTCAGCTCTGCCCCGCGGACTCCATGCCCTCGCCGGCCTTCTTCAGCATCTCCATGAGGTCGAAGGTGTCCCCGGCCGGCGGCGCCTGCACGGTGGCCTTGGTGCCGTAGTCCGAGTAGGAGGCGACGATCTTCACCTTGCCCTCGGGGCTGTCCATGCCGATGTCCATCTTCACCGGGTAGTTGTCCTGGTTGACCCAGACCTCGGTGTCGTACCCCTTGATGCCGGACTTCTTCATATTGGCGAGGAGGTCCTTGCGCTCCTTCTCGCTGAGCGCCTTGAGCGACTTGTTCGACGCCACCATCTCGTCGAGCGTCAGCGTGCCCTTGTAGTGCTGGGCCTCGACACCTTCGATCTTCTCCGCGCCGATGTGCTTGAGGTTCGGCGACTCGAGCAGCATCGCGAGCTGCTGGGCCGGGTCCTGGTTCATGCTCTCCAGGCTGCCGGTCATCTGCTTCTGCAGTGCCTTGTCCCCCGACGCCTCGGCGGCGGCCCCGAGGTCGAGCTTCATCCAGCGCTTGCCGTCCATGTCCTTGGCGTCCATGTCCTTGGCGGCCTTGGCGCCCATGTCCATGTACATGGCGTTGTTCAGCCACACCATGCGGATCTGATCCGGGGCGTCCGGGTCAGCCTTGAACATGGAACCCTTCATGGTCATGTCCATCAGCGTGGGGTCCCACCCCATGACTCCGGACATCTCCATGGTGCCGCCGCCGTCCATGGTGGCCGGCATCGTCATCGTCATACGGACCTTCGCCGACTTCGCGGCCGAGGTCTTCTTGTACGCCGCCGTGAGGACCTGCGTCACCGCCGCGCGGGACTGCGTCTCGGTCTTCCTGGGCGTCTCGGCGGCCTTCTTCTCCCCGTCGCCACCCTGACAGCCTGCTACGCCGACTACGACGGCCACAGCCGTCAACGAGACGCCCGCGCGCGTCCATGCGGACATGGTCATGCCCCACCCCTTGTTGTTTGCGAACGCTTGAACGGTAACGCACGCCTACGACACAGGGACAACGAAAACCGGCCCCCGCATCTCCGAAGAGATGCGGGGGCCGGCTCAGCACGCGAGACCCGCGGCTGCCGTCAGATTCAGGCGGCGGCCGGGTCCTCCTCGACGAGGAGGTTGCGGGTGCGGTTGGCGTCCAGCGGAATGCCGGGGCCCATCGTCGTCGTCAGGGTCGCCTTCTTGATGTAGCGGCCCTTCGCGGCGGACGGCTTCAGACGGAGGATCTCCTCCAGCGCCGCGGCGTAGTTCTCGACCAGCTTCGTCTCGTCGAAGGAGACCTTGCCGATGATGAAGTGCAGGTTCGAGTGCTTGTCGACGCGGAACTCGATCTTGCCGCCCTTGATGTCGTTCACAGCCTTGGTGACATCGGGGGTGACGGTGCCGGTCTTCGGGTTCGGCATCAGACCACGCGGACCGAGCACGCGGCCGAGGCGGCCGACCTTGCCCATGAGGTCCGGGGTGGCGACGACGGCGTCGAAGTCCAGACGGCCCTTCGCAACCTCGTCGATGAGCTCGTCGGCGCCGACGATGTCGGCGCCCGCGGCACGCGCGGCCTCGGCACGGTCACCGGTCGCGAAGACCAGGACCCGGGCGGTCTTACCGGTGCCGTGCGGAAGGTTCACGGTGCCACGGACCATCTGGTCGGCCTTGCGCGGGTCAACACCCAGACGCATGGCGACCTCGACGGTGCCGTCGAACTTGGTGGCGGCGGTGTCCTTGGCGAGACGGACGGCCTCGAGCGGAGCGTAGTTGCGCTCCCGGTCGATCTTGGCGTCCGCAGCGCGGAGAGTCTTGCTGCGCTTCACTTCTGCTCCTGTGTCGTTTCAGGTATGGAGTCGTGGTGCGGACCAGCGCTTGGTCCTACCACTGAGGTCACGCGGGGGCTGATCAGCCCTCGACCGTGATGCCCATCGAACGGGCGGTGCCGGCGATGATCTTCGACGCGGCGTCCAGGTCGTTGGCGTTCAGGTCGGGCATCTTGACCGTGGCGATCTCGCGGACCTGGGCGCCGGTGAGCTTGGCAACCTTGGTCTTGTGAGGCTCGCCGGAGCCCTTGTCCACACCCGCGGCCTTGAGGATCAGCTTGGCGGCCGGCGGAGTCTTGGTGATGAAGGTGAAGGAACGGTCCTCGTAGACCGTGATCTCCACCGGCACGACCATGCCACGCTGCGACTCGGTCGCGGCGTTGTAGGCCTTGCAGAACTCCATGATGTTGACGCCGTGCTGACCGAGCGCGGGGCCGACCGGCGGAGCCGGGTTGGCCGCGCCGGCCTGGATCTGGAGCTTGATAAGCCCCGTGACCTTCTTCTTCTTGGGAGGCATTGCTCTCTCCGGGTCCTAGTGAGAGTTTTCAGCGCTCCACCCGATCATCCGGATGGAGGCATACCGCACAACGATAACGGGTATAGCTGCGCGGCCAAAAACCGAGCAGGTCAGAGCGGCCGCGAGAGCCGGTCTGACCTGTTCGGAGGCGTATGTTCCAGAAGGCTTCAGTTCTTCTGGATCTGGTCGAAGCTCAGCTCGACCGGGGTCTCGCGGCCGAAGATCTCGACGAGGCCCTTGACCTTCTTCGAGTCGGCGTTGATCTCGTTGATCGTCGCCTGCAGCGTCGCGAACGGGCCGTCGGTGACGGTGACCGAGTCGCCGACCTCGAAGTCCAGCACCTGGACCTCGACCTTGCGCGACGGAGCCGGCTTGCCCTCGGCCTCGGCGGCCTCGCGCGCGGCCTTCTCCTCGGCCTCCGGGGCGAGCATCTTGACGATCTCGTCCAGGGTCAGCGGGTACGGGTCGTAGGCGTTGCCCACGAAGCCGGTGACGCCGGGGGTGTTGCGGACGACGCCCCAGGACTCGTTCGTCAGATCCATACGGACCAGGACGTACCCGGGAAGCTTGTTCTGGCGGACGTTCTTACGCTCGCCGTTCTTGATCTGGACGATCTCTTCCTCGGGCACTTCGGCCTGGTAGATGAAGTCCTCGACGTTCAGCGAGACGGCGCGCTGCTCAAGGTTGGCCTTCACGCGCTTCTCGTATCCGGCGTACGTGTGGATGACGTACCACTCGCCGGGCAGGCCGCGCAGCTCCTCGCGGAGGGCGGCGATCGGGTCGGCCGGGGCCTCGGGCTCGGCCGGTTCGGCGTCGGCGGCGGCCTCTTCGGCATCGTCGACATCGGCCGCGACGGTCTCGTCCTCTTCCACCTCGGCGACGGCGGTGGCCTCGTCCTCGACGTGCATCGCGGCCTGCTCGGCCGGCTCGCCCGCGGCGGCGTCAGCGGCCTCGGCGAGGTCGACCTCGTCGGCCCCTTCGATGACGTCGAGCGCGTCGTCGTCAAGCGCGTCGGTGTCGACCGTGTCCGGCGCAGCCTCGGCCGCCTCGGCCGTCGCCGCAGCCTCTTCGCCCTCCACGGGCTCGACGGCGTCGTTCAGGTTCGGGTCAGACACGGTGGCTGCTTCTTCCTGGATACAGATGGGGTGGAACATGCGAAAGGGGCGCCGCTACCGGCGCCCTCCGCGGGATCAGCCGAAGACGTACTTGACGGCTTCCTGGAACCCATAGTCAATCACGGTCACAAGACCAATCATGACGACTACGAAGACAATCACCACTGTCGTGTAAGTCGTCAGCTGACTGCGAGTCGGCCAGACGACCTTGCGCAGTTCGGCGATGATCTGGCGGTAGAAGAGCGCGAGACGACCCAGAGGGCCCTTCTTTCCGCGCTTGCCGCCCTTACGAGTCTTCTTCTTCGACTCCGGCGCCTCGTCATCGGCATCAGGCATGTCGATGGAGCCCACGGCGTCCGTCACGATCTCTCACCTGATTCCGGGTCGTGGCCGTGCCGCGCCCGGTTGAGCCGCACGGCTGTGCAATGAAATACGTACATACATGCGCACACATCCTGGCGAAGGTGTGTGTAGCAGGGCCGGAGGGACTTGAACCCCCAACCGCTGGTTTTGGAGACCAGTGCTCTACCAATTGAGCTACGACCCTTTGTGGTTTCCCCAACCTACCGCATCTGCAGATGTGGTTGGTGAGGGGCCAACGACGAGTGAGTGTACGTGGTCACAGGCCCGGCGTCGAACAGATAGCTCCCGGACGGTTCCTGTCCGCTACTCGAAACCTGTGTGCCGGGTGCGTTTGCCGTCTGGGACGATGGGCCGTATGAGCGCTGCAACCCCTCCCACCGAGCGCCGGGTCTCTGCCCGCATCGGCGCGATCTCCGAGTCCGCGACCCTCGCCGTCGACGCCAAGGCAAAGGCTCTCAAGGCCGCCGGGCGTCCGGTGATCGGCTTCGGCGCGGGTGAGCCGGACTTCCCGACACCCGACTACATCGTCGAGGCCGCGATCGAGGCCTGCCGCAACCCGAAGTACCACCGCTACACCCCGGCCGGCGGGCTCCCCGAGCTCAAGGCCGCCATCGCCGCGAAGACGCTGCGCGACTCCGGCTACGAGGTCGAGGCCGCCCAGATCCTGGTCACCAACGGTGGCAAGCAGGCGATCTACGAAGCGTTCGCGGCGATCCTCGACCCGGGCGACGAGGTCATCGTCCCGGCGCCGTACTGGACGACGTATCCCGAGTCGATCCGCCTCGCAGGCGGTGTCCCGGTCGAGGTCGTGGCCGACGAGACCACCGGCTATCGGGTCTCCGTGGAACAGCTGGAGGCGGCGCGCACGGAGCGTACGAAGGTCGTGCTCTTCGTCTCGCCGTCCAACCCGACCGGCGCGGTCTACAACCGGGCCGACGCGGAGGCGATCGGACGCTGGGCCCTCGAGCACGGGCTGTGGGTCCTGACGGATGAGATCTACGAGCACCTTGTGTACGGCGACGCCACCTTCACCTCGCTGCCGGCGCTCGTGCCCGAGCTCCGCGACAAGTGCATCGTGGTCAACGGTGTGGCCAAGACCTATGCGATGACCGGTTGGCGTGTGGGGTGGATCGTCGGCCCGAAGGATGTGGTGAAGGCCGCGACCAACCTGCAGTCGCACGCCACGTCCAATGTGTCGAACGTGGCGCAGGTGGCCGCGCTCGCCGCGGTCTCCGGTTCGCTGGACGCGGTCGCCGAGATGCGCACCGCCTTCGACCGCCGCCGCCAGACGATCGTGCGGATGCTCAACGAGATCGACGGCGTGCTGTGCCCGGAGCCGGAGGGCGCGTTCTACGCGTACCCCTCGGTGAAGGCGCTGCTCGGCAAGGAGATCCGCGGCAAGCGCCCGCAGACCTCGGTGGAGCTGGCGGCGCTGATCCTGGACGAGGCCGAGGTGGCGGTCGTACCGGGCGAGGCTTTCGGCACGCCGGGCTATCTGCGGCTGTCGTACGCGCTGGGCGACGAGGACCTTGTCGAAGGTGTGTCGCGGATGCAGAAGCTGCTGGCGGAGGCCCGCGACTGATTCCGCCCTGGCCCCTTACATCCCCTTCTGTACTCAAACGCCGGACGGGCTGGTTTTCCAGCCCGTCCGGCGTTTTTTTGCCGGGGTCGGCGGCGGAGCCCCGGTTGAAGGCCCGTTTCTTCGTTCGGGCAAGCGCCCGATCGGGGAAAGGGGCTGCCGGTCTGCGCGCGTGTGCGGCAAGATCCTGCAATGGAGCACGTACGAGACCTCAGGCTGCTGCCGAAGGCCCATCTGCATCTGCACTTCACCGGGTCGATGCGGCCCACCACCCTGCTCGAGCTCGCCGACAAGTACGGCGTCCATCTGCCCGATGCGCTGACCAGCGGTGAACCGCCCAAACTGCGGGCGACCGACGAGCGCGGCTGGTTCCGTTTCCAGCGGCTCTACGACATCGCGCGGTCCTGTCTGCGCTCCCCCGAGGACATCCAGCGGCTGGTGCGCGAGGCGGCCGAGGAGGATGTGCGGGACGGCTCGGGCTGGCTCGAAATCCAGGTCGACCCGACCTCGTACGCCCCCATGCTGGGCGGCCTGATCCCAGCGCTGGAGATCATCCTGGACGCCGTGGAGCGTGCCGGGCGGGAGACCGGTCTCGGCCTGCGGGTGCTGGTCGCCGCGAACCGTATGAAGCACCCGCTGGACGCCCGGACGCTGGCGCGGCTCGCGGTCCGGTACCGGGACCGGGGGATCGTCGGCTTCGGCCTCTCCAACGACGAACGCCGCGGCATGGCACGGGACTTCGACCGCGCCTTCGCGATCGCCCGGGACGGCGGACTGCTGGCGGCGCCGCACGGCGGCGAGCTGACGGGACCGGCGTCCGTACGGGACTGTCTGGACGATCTGGACGCGTCCCGGATCGGGCACGGGGTGCGGGCGGCGGAGGACCCCCGGCTGCTGCGGAAGCTGGCCGAGCGTGGGGTGACGTGCGAGGTGTGCCCGTCCTCGAATGTGGCGCTGGGCGTCTACGAGAAGCCGGCGGACGTGCCACTGCGGACGCTGTACGACGCGGGGGTGCCGATGGCGCTGGGGGCGGACGACCCGCTGCTGTTCGGCTCGCGGCTGGCGGCACAGTACGAACTGGCGCGGAAGCACCACGGCTTCACGGACGCGGAACTGGCGGAGCTGGCGCGGCAGTCGGTGCGGGGCTCGGCGGCGCCGGAGGATGTCCGGAACAAGCTGCTGGCGGGGATCGACGACTGGCTGGCCGGCTAGCGGGCGCTAGCCGATTCCGCGCAGCAGGGTGCGGACGAGGCCCGCGGCGAACTCGTCGACCGGCTGCGGTGGCTTTCCGTCCTCGGTCATGTCGTACGCGAAGGCCCGCTGGGCGCAGGCGCCCAGCAGCAGGGATGCGGCCGCATAGGTGTCGGCGTCGGGCCCGATACGGCCGACGGCCTGCTCGGCGCGGAGGTAGGCGTCGAGCCTCCGGATGGGCATGTGCGGGCCCCGGCCCAGCTCACGCATGGCCGCGTCGTGGCGCTGCTTGAGCTTGGGCTCGGCGTAGAGCGAGGCGGCGATCGGGAAGCTGTCGGCGTAGAAGTGCGCGGCCTCGCGAGCGATCTCGGTGAGGTTCTCCTCGACGGTCCGCTCCCCCGGGTGCTCGACGAGCCGCTCCAGCAGCGGGTTGAGCTTGGGCAGCCGCTCCTTGAGCACGGTCACGAACAGCTCTTCCTTGTTCGCGAAGTACTTGTAGAGCGCCGCCTCCGAGCAGCCGGCTGCCTTGGCGATCTCCTTGGTGGTGGCGCGGGCGAGGCCGATGGTAAGCATGAGCTCGTGTGCGGCGTCGAGGATGCGGACACGGGCGGGTTTCTGCAAGGGATCCTCGCCTCGGGGCTTGTGGGGGCTTGTGGGGCCTTGACTGGTGGGTGAGTGCTTACCCACTCTAGGGGTGAGTGAATACTTACCCACGCGAGGAGGGGTGCGCCATGAAGTTCACAGTTTTCGGTGCGACCGGCGGGATCGGCCAGGAGATCGTCCGCCAGGCGCTGGCGGCGGGGCACGAGGTGACGGCGGTGGTGCGGAACCCGGCACGGCTGACGGTGAAGGGCGAGGGCCTGGAGATCGTCACGGCCGGCCTCGACGACCCGGAGGCGCTGAGGCCGGCCGTGGCGGGCCGGGACGCGGTGTTCTCGGGGCTCGGCCCGCGCACGATGAAGCAGGTGGGCATCGCGTCGGGCCTGACGCGCGTGATCCTTCGGGCGCTGGACGCGGAGGGGGTGCGCCGCTTCCTGGTGGTGAGCGCCGCGCCGCTCGGGCCCGTACCGGAGAACGAGACATTCCTCCTGCGCTACATCGGGACGCCGCTGATCTCGCGGATCCTGCGCAAGCACTACGACGACCTGCGGACGATGGAGGCGCAGCTCCGCAATAGCGCAACCGACTGGACGTCGGTGCGGCCTCCGAAGCTGGTGGATGCGCCGGTGACAGGGGTGTACCGGACGGCAGTGGGGGCGAATCTGCGGGGCGGGTCGAAGATCGGGCGGGCGGATGTGGCGCACGCGATGCTGGCGATGGTGGATGACGCGGCGACGCTGAAGCAGGCGGTGGGAGTGGCGTACTAGTTGGTGGCGTACTAGTCGGTGGCGGGCTTGGGGCAGTCGTCGGCACGACGCTCCACGAGGTGGTAAGCGATCTTGGTTGTCTTCGGCGGACCCGGCAGCTCCAGGAGGGCCGTGTCCTTTGACACCAGGGTCATGTGCGCGGGGATGGGCAGGCCGTCGACGAACGAAATCATGCTTGCCGGCGCGCCTGGGCCTTCGGCCCTCCAGAGCCGGCCGCCGAATTCGGCGTAGCGCATGTCGCAGTCCTTGGTCATGTCGTATACGTACCTGGTGCCGATGTGCGGGTCCTTCGGGCCGAGCGTGGCCGCCGGAGCATCGGAGAACCTTCGCTCCGGCTCCTGGGCGAGGCAGGGCGGCGCTTCGCCGGACAGGGGGTGGTAGGTCAGAACGGGCGTCGCGGGCGAGTCGGTCTCGAAGGTGGCCGTGTCCACCTCCGCCCGGGTCCGTTGTCCGTCCGACCAACGCATGTAGCCGTGGAGGCGATCCGACGCCCAGCTGAACGTGAACTGGGTCCTGCCCTCGCTGCGTTCCCACACGCGGCCGCCGAAGACGGCGTATTTCAGGTCGCAGACGGCCGACAGGTCGTACCGGTAGCGCGTCCCTGTACTCGGCTTTGCGGGCCCGGTGTCCAGGGGACCACCTGCCTCCGACGGTGGCTGCGGCTCGTACGTCCCGCGGCTCAGGTGTGGCCCCTTCGAGGCCAGCGGCGGCGGATTGGGAGCAGGTCCCGTATCCGTCTCCGTCCACCGCACGCCCAGCGCCGATCCGCCCGCGACCAGCACCACCGCACCACACACCGCCAGGGACCGGCGGCGGTGGCGAGCGCGGCGGCCCTTCGCCAGGAACGTCTCCACCGCCGTCAGACCCCCAGGCGGGCCGTCCAGCTCGGCCAGGTCCCGCAGACCCCGCCTCAACACCTCTTCGTCGTCGCTCACCGCGTGCCCCTTCCCGCATAACCGGCGAGCGCGCCCGCAGCGCGCAGCCGCTCCAAGGCCCTGTTGGTACGGCTCTTGACCGTCCCGGGCGAACAGCCGAGCAGCTCGGCCGTCTGTTCCACCGACAGGTCCTCGTAGAAGCGGAGCACCACCGCGGCACGCTGGGCACGGGGCAGGCCGGCGAGCGCACGGCCCAGTTCCAGCCGCGCCTCGGCGCTCCCAGCCATGTCGGGGCCGTCCCCGGCGCGGTCCGCTCCGGGGTGGACGAATTCGGTGTGCCAGCGGCGCCGACGCCAGGTCGCGTAGAGGTTGACGACCACCTTGCGGGCGTACGCCTGCGGCGACTCCCAGCCGGCCGAGCGACCCCACCGCTGATAGACCCGTATCAGCGCGGCCTGCACGAGATCCTCGGCCATGTGCGGATCACCCGTCAGCAGACGAGCGGTCCGCAGCAGCGACACATGTGACGCCGTCACGAAGTCCGCGAACTCCGAATCGCGAGCCGAGCTGCCCTGACGCACCGGCGCTCCCCCCGAGCGGTGAGTGGTCCGAAGACCCTGTCACCCACTCGACAACCTGGGGAGCCCGGCAGGTTCCATCGAATCCCGGAGGCCGGTCAGGGACCGAGTCTGGGACCGATTACTGATTCGGGGACTGATTCAGGAACTGGCTCAGAGACTGACGCCGACGGTCACCGGCTCATTGACCAGCGTGACGCCGAACGCCTCGCGCACGCCCGCCACGACCTCGCGGGCCAGGGCCAGCAGGTCCTCGGTGGTGGCTTCGCCACGGTTGGTCAGGGCGAGGGTGTGCTTGGTGGAGATACGGGCCGGGCCCGTGCCGTACCCCTTGGTGAAGCCCGCCTTGTCGATCAGCCAGGCCGCCGACGTCTTGGTGCGGCCGTCCCCCGCCGCGAAGGCGGGCGGCGCGACGTCCTCGCCGAGCCGGTCACGGACCCGGGCGAGGAAGGACTCGTACTCCCCGGCCGTCAGGATCGGGTTGGTGAAGAAGGACCCTGCGGACCAGGTGTCGTGGTCCTCGGGGTCCAGCACCATGCCTTTGCCGGCGCGGAGCTTCAGTACGGTCTCGCGCGCCGCGGCGGCCGGGACGCGGTCGCCCGCCTCGACGCCGAGGGCGCGGGCCGTCTCGGCGTACTTGAGGGGGGCGGAGAGGCCGTCCGCGTCCTCAAGATCGAAGCGCACGCGCAGGACGACATAGCGCTCCGGGTGCTGCTTGAAGCGGCTGTGGCGGTACGAGAAAGCGCACTCGGCGTTCGGCACGGTGACCGTCTCGCCGGTGCGGCGGTCGTATGCGACGACCTCGGTGATGGTGCTGGACACTTCCTGGCCGTACGCGCCGACATTCTGGATCGGGGTCGCACCGGCCGAGCCGGGGATGCCGGCAAGGCACTCGATGCCCGCGAGGCCCGCCTCGACGGTGCGGGCGACGGCGTCCGTCCAGACCTCGCCGGCCGCCAACTCGAGTTTTGTGCCGGACAGTTCGAAGCCGCGGGTGGCGATGCGGAGCGCGGTGCCGTCGAAACCCTTGTCGCCGATGACCAGATTGCTGCCGCCGCCGATGATCAGCAGCGGGGTGCCGGTGGCGTCCGCCTCACGTACGGCGGCGATCACCTCGTCGTCGGTGGTCGCCGTGACGAGGCGGGTCGCGGGGCCGCCGAGCCGGAAGGTGGTCAGGGGGGCGAGGGGGGCGTCGTGGAGTTCCTGCACGGGGACAAGGGTACGGTCCGTGGCCCCGCCGCTCGGGCGGGGCCACGGACCGCATGCGTACACATGCTGTCGTACGGCTGCGACAGGGCTGCTATTCGGGCTGCGATACGGCCGCCGTGAGACGGCTGTCACACGGCGACGGGCGCGCGCTCATCGGCGGTCGCGGCCGCCTCCTCCGTCCCCGCCAGGGCGGTGCGGCGGCGGCCCGGGATCAGCAGCGCGACCAGCGCCGCGAGGGCTACTGCTCCCGCGCCGATCCAGAGCGCCGGGACGGTGCCGTCGGTGAAGGCGTCGGGGGTCTCGTAGCCGCCCTGGGCGGCGAAGACCGCGCCCAGGACAGCGACGCCGAGGGCTCCGCCGACCTCGCGCAGGGCGTTGTTGGCGCCGGAGGCGATGCCCTGCTCGGCAGGACGGACGCTGGACATGACCACGCTGGCCGCGGGGGCGAAGTACAGCGCCATACCGACGCCACCGAGGATCAGGCCGGGGAGCTGGGCCGCGTACGAGACACCCGGCTCCAGGACGATGGCGAAGAGCCCGAGTCCGACCGCCTGGAGGGCGAGGCCGGTGGCGACGACCGGACGGCCGCCGATCTTGTCGGAGAGGTAGCCGGCGATGGGCGCGACGATCAGCGGCATGCCCGTCCAGGGGAGCATCCGCAGGCCCGCCTCGGTGGGCGAATAGCCGGCGACGCCCTGCAGGAACTGGCTGAGCAGGAAGATCGAGCCGAACATCCCAAGGAACATCAGCAGGCTCGCGACATTGATCCCGAAGAAGGCGCGGTCGCGGAAGAGCCGCATGGGGAGCATGGGGTTCTTACTGGTGATCCCGTGGCGGACGAAAGCGAGGACGAGCGCTGTGCCCACGATCAGACCGGCCAGGATCGGGGTGCTGGTCCAGCCGTCGGCCTGGCCGTTGACCAGGGCGTAGACGATGCCAAAGAGGCCACCACTGACGAGCAGGGTGCCTGGGACGTCGAGCCGGGCGTTGGGGGCGTACGACTCGTCCAGGCGCAGCCGGGCCAGCGGCAGCAGAACAAGGCCGATCGGAACGTTCAGCCAGAAGATCCACTGCCAGGAGATGTGCTCGGTGAGACTGCCGCCGATGAGGGGTCCACTGGCGACGGCGAGGCCGATGACGGCGCTGAAGATGCCGAGTGCCGCGCCACGGCGGGCGACGGGGACGGCCGCGGTGAGCAGGGTCAGGGTGAGCGGCATCATGACCGCGGCGCCGACGCCCTGGACGGCGCGGGCCGCGATGAGGGCGTCGATACCGGGCGCGAGGGCGGCTGCTGCGGATGCTCCGGTGAAGATCGCCAGGCCCGCTATGAAGAGCCTGCGGCGGCCGAAGCGATCGCCAAGGGCGGCGCCGAGCATCAGCAGGACGGCGAAGGTGAGGGTGTATGCGCTCACCGTCCACTCGAGGTCCTCCAGCGCGCCCCCGAGGTCCTCGCGAATGGAGGGGAGGGCGGTGGTGACGACGAGATTGTCGAGAGCCGCCATAAAGCCGGCGACACTGGTGATGACGAGGGCCCAGGCGGCGCTGGAGCGGCGGCCTGCTTGCTGGTTCATTGCTCCCCCAGAGGGTTAGTTATTAATGACTAACTTTCATCGGCGCAACTCACCCCGAGAAAGGGGCGGTTGGTGCGACTAGCGCGGAACCTTGACGTCCGACGCGGCCTCAACGCCTGACGTGACCTTGGCGCCTGACGCGACCTTGGCGTCCGAAGCGACCTTGATGTCCGACATGTTGAGTCCGGACCACACCCGGTGTTCCTCCGGGAAGCCCAGCGCCACCAGAACGTTGATCAGCATGCCGCAGCCGAGGAAGTCGGTCGTCTGCTTCGAGTCCCCGGCGAAGGCGACCTGAGCCTGGTCCCAGACCTCGGCCCAGCCGGCCCTGATCCGTTCACCGAACTCGTGGTCCCCGGCCGCGTCGGCGGAGGCCACCGCGACATACGTCTGCATCTGCATCAGCAGCTTGTCGCTGTCGTCGATGAGCCGCATGTACGCGGCAGCCATCGCCTCCATCGGCGAACTGTCGGGACGCCGCTCCAGGGCGTCGGCAAATGCCTTGGGGGTCTCCTCCAGACAGCGGAGTGCCGCGGCCAGGAACAGCTCCCGCTTGTTCTTGAAGAGACGGAAGAGGTACGGCTGCGACACGCCGACCCGCTTGGCGATCACCTCGGTGGAGGTGCCGTTGTAGCCGCCGTGCGCGAATTCGGTGATCGCGGCGCGGATGACGCTCTCGCGTCGCTCCTCTGCACTCATCCTGGCCATGAAGCTAAGTTAGTGTCCAATCACTAATGAAGTCAAGGGGCCAGGAACGAGTAAGGGGCACCCCGCATTGAGGGGGTGCCCCTTACATCGTCG
Source organism: Streptomyces sp. V1I1 (assembly GCF_030817355.1). Classification (NCBI taxonomy): domain Bacteria; kingdom Bacillati; phylum Actinomycetota; class Actinomycetes; order Kitasatosporales; family Streptomycetaceae; genus Streptomyces; species Streptomyces sp. V1I1. Next base: position 3,362,827 of record NZ_JAUSZH010000001.1, read on the forward strand.
CCGTATCGCTCAGGCGAGCCGCACGACGGCTCGGGACATCCCGAGAACCTTCTCCCCAGCGCTCGTCGCCGTCAGGTCGACCCGCACCAGGTTGTCGTCCAGCTTCACCGCGACCTTGCCGCTAACCTCGATCAGCGCGCCCTTCTCGTCGTTCGGCACGACGACGGGCTTGGTGAAGCGCACTCCGTACTCGACGACCGCACCCGGGTCGCCGACCCAGTCGGTCACCACGCGGACCGCCTCGGCCATGGTGAACATGCCGTGTGCGATCACGTCGGGAAGTCCGACCTCCGTGGCGAACTTCTCGTTCCAGTGGATCGGATTGAAGTCGCCCGAGGCGCCCGCGTACTGCACCAGCGCGGCCCGGCTGACGGGGAAGCTCTGCGTCGGCAGCTCGGTGCCGACCTCGACGTCCGCGTAAGAGATCTTCGCCGTCATCACGCCTCCTCGGCGGCGCGCGCCACCAGCTTGGTCCACGCGGTCACGACATGCTCGCCGGCCTCGTCGTGCACCTCGCCGCGGATGTCCACGACGTCGTTGCCCGCAAGGGACTTGATCGTCTCGATGGTCGAGGTGACCGTCAGCCGGTCCCCTGCCCGCACCGGCCGCGTGTACGCGAACTTCTGGTCGCGGTGCACCACGCGGTCGTAGTCCAGCCCCAACTGCGGATCCTGAATGACCTGTTCCGCCGCCTTGAAAGTGATCGCAAAGGCGAAAGTCGGCGGAGCGATCACATCGGAGTGGCCGAGCGCCTTGGCGGCTTCCGGGTCGGTATACGCGGCATTGGCGTCACCCACCGCCTCGGCGAACTCACGGATCTTCTCCCGGCCGACCTCATAGGGCGAGGTGGGCGGATAGGTCCGCCCGACGAAGGACTGGTCGAGCGCCATGGACTGGCTCCCTCCTGATGGATTGACCACAAGCTGATGGATTGACCACTACAAACGACACGAGGCCGCCCCCAGTGGGGACGGCCTCGTATACGAGCCTGATTCAGCGCGTTTCGCGGTGCGCCGTGTGCGAGTTGCAGCGCGGGCAGTGCTTCTTCATCTCAAGACGGTCCGGGTTGTTGCGCCGGTTCTTCTTGGTGATGTAGTTCCGCTCCTTGCACTCCACGCAGGCCAGCGTGATCTTCGGGCGGACGTCGGTGGCAGCCACGTGAGTGCTCCTTGGACGGACGGATGGACGGATGAACGCATAAGAGAGTAGCCGACCGGAGGACCGACCCCACAATCGGCTACTGTGTGTAGCGGTGACCGGACTTGAACCGGTGACACAGCGATTATGAGCCGCTTGCTCTACCGACTGAGCTACACCGCTGCGATATCGGATCCCCTCACCCGGAGGTGAGGATCTCCGACATCAGAGCCCCAATACGGAATCGAACCGTAGACCTTCTCCTTACCATGGAGACGCTCTACCGACTGAGCTATTGGGGCGAGCGATGAAGACATTACACGGTCGGTCGCCGATCGCCCAAATCCGTTTCTCGTTCCCCTCATGGCCTCCACCTCGCCCGTCCCGTACGCCACTCGTGGCCACACCGGTACGACTATTGCGCTCCTCCTCGAAGCGCGCTCGGTGCGCCCCTAGGCTCGACCCACGCCGCGTGATCTTGCCCCCCGTCGCGCCGCCCGAGCCCCACCGCCCCACCCAGGAGCGCGATGCCCGACAGCCAGCCGCAGCCACCCGACGGCGCCACCGCGGACACCACTGCGCTGCTGCTCTGCGGCGCCCGGCTCACGGACGGCCGCACCGTCGACGTACGGCTCAGCGGCGGCCGCATCGAGGCTGTCGGCACCGCGGGCAGCCTCACCCCGCGCTCCACCCGAGTGGATCTGAGCGGCTATCTGCTGCTCCCTGCCCCCGCCGAACCGCACGCCCACGGCGACACCGCGCTCACCGCCGACTCCCCCGGGCCCGTCTCGTACGACACCGAGGACGTCCAGCGGCGCACCACCGAGGCCGCGCTGCTGCAGCTCGGCCATGGGGCGACTGCGCTGCGTTCGCACGTACGGATCGGGGATGTGCAGGGGCTCGGCCCGCTGGAGGCGGTCCTGCAGGCGCGGCGCTCGCTGCGCGGGCTCGCCGATCTGACGGCTGTGGCCGTGCCCCGGCTGCTGACGGGCGTCGCGGGGGCGGACGGTCTGGCGATGCTGCGGGACGCGGTGAAGATGGGCGCGGGGGTGGTGGGCGGATGCCCGGACGCCGACCCGGATCCGACCGGGTACACGGAAGCGGTGCTGGAGGTCGCGGCCGAGCACGGCTGCCCGGTCGATCTGCACACGCACGGTGACGACCCTGCGCGGCTCGCACGGCTGGCGGCGATGGCGGGCGGGCTGCGGTCCGGGGTGGTGATCGGTCCGTGCGCGGGGCTCGCCCGGCTGCCGCGCGAGGTGGCCTCAAGGGCCGCGGACCAGCTCGCGGCGGCCGGCGTGACGGTGGTCTGCGTGCCGCAGGGCGGCTGCGGGGCGGTGGAACTCCGGGGCAACGCGCCGGTGCGTCTGCTGCGCGCGGCGGGGGTGCGGGTCGCGGCGGGCAGCGGGGCGCTGCGGGACGTATCGAATCCGGTGGGGCGCGGCGATCCGCTGGAAGCGGCGTACCTGCTGGCCTCGCAGGGCGGGATGCGGGCGAAGGACGCGTACGGGTCGGTGGCCGGGGCGGCGCGGGAGGCGATGGGGCTGCCCGAGGTGCGGGTGGAGGCCGGTTTCCCCGCGGAGCTGCTGGCGGTGCGTGGCGAGCGGATTTCGGCGGCGCTGTCGCTGGCGTACAGCAGGATCGTGATCCATCGCGGGCGGGTGGTGGCGCGGACGAGCGCGGTACGCGAGTACTGCGACTCGGCGGTCGCGGTGGCTCTGGAACTGCCGCGTCAGGGGCGCCCGGATCCGGGGCCTTGAGCCTTGAGTCTTGATTCTTGCGCTTCGAGCCCGGCCTTTGAGCCGTGAGCCCGGGCTTGAGCCTTGAGGTCGGGCCTTTGAGCCTTGAGGCCGGGCTTGAGCAGGGAACGCGTCAGTCCCTGAGCGGGCTCCGCGCTTCGGACGTACCGTCGTAGTCATGCGCATTGTCATCGCTGGAGGACACGGTCAGATCGCACTCCGTCTGGGGCGGCTGCTCGCGGCGGGCGGGCACGAGGTCGTAGGCATCATCCGCAAACCTGAACAGGCCGCCGACCTGTGCGAAGCCGGAGCCGAACCGGTCGTACTCGACCTGGAGTCGGCCTCGGTCGAGGAGATCGCCGCGGTGCTGCAGGGCGCCGGGGCGGCGGTTTTCGCGGCGGGCGCGGGCCCGGGCAGCGGCATCGCCCGCAAGGAGACAGTGGACCGCGGTGCCGCAGTGCTCTTCGCGGACGCGGCCGAACGGGCAGGCGTACGGCGGTACATCGTGGTGTCGTCGATGGGCGCCGACGCGAAGTACCCTGGCGACGGGGAGTTCGACGCCTATCTGCGGGCGAAGGGCGCCGCGGACGACGACGTACGGTCCAGGTCGGGCCTCGACTGGACGATTCTGCGGCCGGGGACGCTGACGAACGACGCGGGCACAGGTCTCGTACAACTGAAGGCTTCGACGGGCCCCGGGATGGTGCCGCGCGACGATGTGGCGGCGGTGCTCGCTGAGTTGGTGGAGACGCCGGCCACGGCGGGGCTGACGCTGGAACTGATCAGCGGATCGGTGCCGGTGACCGTTGCGGTGAAGGACGTCGCCGGAAACTGACCGGCTGACTCGCGGATTGGTCGCCGATGAATTTCCGCTCTCCGTATGGTCCTTGATGTCATGAGGGAACACATGCCTGAGATTCAGCCCGCGATCGTGGAACGCGGGGAGCAGCTGTACGCCTTCATCCGCGGGTCCGTTCGGATGGACGACTTCGCCCCGATCGCGGACCGGTTGCCGGAACTGATCGGCTGGCTGACCGGCCGCGGGGCGGAGTTCGCCGGCGCGCCCTTCTTCCGCTTCAACAGCATCGACATGAACGCGGAGTCGGAGGTCGAGGCGGGCATGCCCGTCGTGTCCATGCCTGAGCCCGAAGGGGACATCGGGATCGCCGTGCTGCCCGCGGGTCGCTATGTGGCGGTCACTCATGTCGGCCCTCCGGACCAGCTGTTCGGGGTGATCACGGCTGTTCGGGAGTGGGCCGAGCGGGAGGGGCTGGAGTGGGACATGACGGTGGTCGACGGCGTTGAGCGCTGGGCGTGCCGACTGGAGTCGTATCTGACCGACCCGCGGGTGGAACCGGACATGTCCAAGTGGGAGGTCGAGCTGGCTTTCCGGCTGGCTGACTGAGACGGGCTGAGTGGGGGGCGTGGTGGAGGGGGATTCGGAAGCTTGCGCGGCGGCGGGAGTCGCGGCCGGAATTACGTGCGGGCGGGGCCGCCGCCCCCGCCAGTGCTCCAGCTGAACGCGGCGGGCTGCGGGGCGCGGGTCATCAACCGGCCGGCTGTTCGCGGGTCGGCCTTGGCATGTGCGCATAAGCGACTGAGGGGGAAGCGAAGGAGCGAGTGGCCGGGAGCGGCGGCGGGAGCGCAGTGGCGGCCTCGCCGATGGCGCCGACAATCGGGGCCGGGCCCGCACGCAGATGGCCCCTGACCCGCGTTTCCGCAGATCAGGGGCCATCTTCATCACGTGGCGGCGCCAGGATTCGAACCTGGGTAGGCTAAGCCGACGGATTTACAGTCCGTTCCCATTGGCCACTCGGGCACACCGCCATGGGATGTCGCCGCGAGAGTGACCGCTGTGGGGCGGAGCTCCGTGGCAACGACGTAAACGATACCTGATGCCCAGGGGTGCTCTGCCACTGGATTGATCAGTCCTCGGGGCGGGTGCGGGTGGCTAGGCTTGCGGGAGCGGTCGGGGGACTTCCGGCCGCGTCTCCACGCACCCGATACAAGGAGCCACAGGACATGGCCGACTCCAGTTTCGACATCGTCTCGAAGGTCGAGCGGCAGGAGGTCGACAACGCCCTCAACCAGGCCGCGAAGGAGATCTCTCAGCGCTACGACTTCAAGAACGTCGGGGCTTCGATCGCCTGGTCCGGCGAGAAGATCCTTATGCAGGCGAACTCCGAGGAGCGGGTCGCCGCCATCCTCGACGTCTTTCAGTCCAAGCTGGTCAAGCGCGGGATCTCGCTGAAGGCGCTGGACGCGGGCGAGCCGCAGCTGTCCGGCAAGGAGTACAAGATCTTCGCCTCGATCGAGGAGGGCATCTCCCAGGAGAACGCCAAGAAGGTCGCGAAGATCATCCGCGACGAGGGCCCGAAGGGCGTCAAGGCGCAGGTCCAGGGCGAGGAGCTGCGGGTCAGCTCGAAGAGCCGGGACGATCTACAGGCCGTGCAGGCGCTGCTGAAGGGGCAGGACTTCGACTTCGCGCTGCAGTTCGTGAACTACCGCTGATTCCGGCGGGCGCTCCGGGCGGACCGGGGGCGGGAGCGGCTGGGCCGCCCCGCCCCCGCCCCGTGTCAGCGGGCCGTCGATACGACGTCCGATATCCGCCAGCTTCGGCGGAGTGGGGGTCGCAGACTCGTAGGGGTACGGCGCAGGAAGTACGGCGCGGGACACGCTGCGAGGAAGGGAACGAGCCATGACGGTCTACACGACCATCGACAGCCCGCTGGGCGAACTGCTGCTGGCCGGCGAGGAGTCCACCACCGCGAAGGGCGGCACCGCACTCGCCTCGCTGTCGCTGCCGGGCCAGAAGGGCGCGGCCGTCGTCCGGGACGGCTGGCGGCGCGACGCGGCGGCCTTCGAGGAGATCGGCAGTCAGCTGACCTCGTACTTCGGCGGCCGGCTGACGCACTTCGAGATCGAGTACGTCGGCGGCGGAACCGAGTTCCAGCGGCGGGTGTGGCGGGCGCTGGAGGAGATTCCTTACGGGGCGACGGCGACGTATGGAGAGATTGCCGAGCGGGTCGGCACATCGGCCGTGGGAGTACGGGCCGTGGGCACTGCGATCGGGCGCAATCCGCTGCTCGTCGTCCGGCCCTGCCACCGGGTGATCGGGTCGGACGGCACCCTTCGGGGGTACGCGGGCGGCCTGGAGCGCAAGGAGCGGCTCCTCGGGCTCGAGGGCGCGCTGGCGTCGTGAGCGGCGAGGCGCTGTACCCGAGAGAGCGGGCGGTGGTCGCCCCGGGAGCGGTGCATGTGCCCGGGTGGCTGCCGGTCGAGCGACAGCGGGAACTGGTCGAAGCCTGCCGCGGCTGGGCGCGCGGTCCCGTACCGATCCGCCACACCGTGCTGCCGGGCGGTGGCGTGATGTCCGTACAGACGGTGTGCGTGGGCTGGCACTGGCAGCCGTACCGGTACAGCCGCACCGCGGACGATGTGAACGGTGCCCGGGTCGCCGAATTCCCCGACTGGCTGGTGGAGTTGGGGCATGCGGCGCTGGCCGCGGCGTACGAGGTGGGCGGCACGGACGGGGCAGAGGGGATGGGTGCGGTCGGGGCCGGGGCCGGGGCCGGGGCCGGGGCCGGGGCCGATCAGGGGTACACCCCCGACACCGCGCTGATCAACTTCTACGACGGCGCGGCGCGGATGGGCATGCACCAGGACAAGGAGGAGCGGTCCGGTGCGCCGGTGGTGTCGCTGAGTATCGGCGATACCTGTGTCTTCCGGTTCGGGAACACCGAGACACGAGGGCGGCCGTACACCGATGTGGAGCTGGCTTCCGGGGACCTGTTCGTCTTCGGAGGCCCCTCGCGCTTCGCCTACCACGGGGGTGCCGAAGGTGTACCCGGGCACGGCCGACCCGGCGACGGGGATGAGCAGCGGGCGGCTGAACATCACCCTGCGGGAGACCGGGCTGCCGGGCTGAGCAGTCCCGCAGGGCTGGGCGGCTAGCGCGAACGCGAGTGGCCGAACAGGATCCGGTAGATGATCAGCAGCACGAGCGAGCCGCCGATGGCCGCTGCCCAGGTGGCCCCGTCATAGAACTCGTTGGTGATCGGCCGGTCCAGGTAGCGTGCCGATATCCAGCCGCCGATGAACGCGCCGGCGACGCCTATGAGCGTCGTGCCGATCAGGCCGCCCGGGTCGCGGCCCGGGAGCAGAATCTTGGCTATGGCTCCGGCGAGCAGCCCGAGGATGATCCAGCTGATGATGCCCATGCCGTGAACCTGCCTTTCGTACGGTGTTGAACTGAAGGACGACGGTGGCACGGGGCGCGGTTGCGGAGATCAGTAGGGTGCGGCACATGACACAGGAACTGCGGCGGTCCCTGGGACTGTTCGACGCCGTCGTGATCGGGCTCGGATCGATGGTCGGGGCGGGCATCTTCGTGGCACTGGGCCCGGCGGCCCGGGCCGCCGGTTCGGGGCTGCTGCTGGGACTGGCGCTGGCCGCGGTGGTCGCGTATTGCAACGCCATGTCGTCGGCGCGGCTCGCAGCCCGTTATCCGGCGTCCGGCGGGACCTATGTGTACGGCCGGGAGCGGCTCGGCGAGTTCTGGGGGTATCTGGCGGGCTGGGCGTTCGTCGTGGGGAAGACCGCGTCGTGCGCAGCGATGGCGCTGACGGTCGGGGCGTATGCGTGGCCGGAGCAGGCGCACGCGGTGGCTGTCGCCGCTGTGGTGGCGCTGACTGCCGTGAACTACGGGGGCGTTCAGAAGTCGGCTTGGCTTACGCGGGCGATCGTGGCAGTCGTGCTGGCGGTCCTCGCTGCGGTCGTGGTCGTCTGCCTCGGGTCGGGCTCGGCGGACTTCGGGCGGCTGGATATCGGCGCGGACGCCACAGTGGACGGGGTGCTCCAAGCGGCGGGACTGCTGTTCTTCGCTTTCGCGGGGTACGCGCGGATCGCCACGCTGGGCGAGGAGGTGCGGGACCCGGCACGTACGATCCCGCGCGCCGTCCCGCTGGCGCTGGGCATCGCGCTGGTGGTCTATGTGTGTGTCGCGGTCTCGGTCCTTTCTGTGCTGGGAGCCGGGGAGTTGGGCAAGGCGACGGCTCCGCTCGCCGATGCCGTACGGGCGGCGGGCGCGCAGTGGCTGGCGCCTGTGGTGAGGGTGGGCGCCGCGGTGGCGGCGCTCGGGTCGTTGCTCGCGCTCATCCTCGGGGTCTCCCGGACGACGCTGGCGATGGCCCGGGACGGCCATCTGCCGGGTGCACTCGCCGCCGTGCACCCTCGTTTCCAGGTGCCGCACCGCGCGGAGCTGGCTGTGGGAGCGGTCGTCGCAGTGGTGGCCGCGACGGCGGACGTGCGCGGGGCGATCGGCTTCTCGTCGTTCGGAGTGCTGGTGTACTACGCAATTGCCAACGTCTCGGCGTGGACGCTGAGTTCCGATTCGGATCGGGATACACCCGTTCGAGTGGCGGAGTCTCGAGCGATGACGGTCCGGGGCACGGCGGGATGCGGGCTGGTGGGTTGTCTGGTGCTGGCTTTCGCGCTGCCGACGCTGTCGGTGGCCGCGGGTGCGGCCGTGCTGGCCGTGGGAGTGGTGGTGTACGCGGTACGGCGGCGGGGCTAGGCCAGCCGCACATTCAGGCCAGGAAAACCAGCGGCGCGGACCCTTCGGACCTGGCCTGCAAGACGGCGTTCAGCAGGTCCCCCTCAGGGGCGCAGCCGAGCAGTTCGTACCGTTCGCGGACCGGCAACGGCGGATCCGCGAACGCCTACCGCGAGGCGAAGGGCTGGTCCGTGGGGACGATCTCCTTGCCGAAGGGCAGCAGCGAGACCGGGATCAGCTTGAAGTTGGCGATGCCCAGTGGGATGCCGATGATCGTGATGCACAGGGCGATGCCGGTGAAGATGTGGCCGAGCGCCAGCCACCAGCCGGCGAGGATCAGCCACAGCACATTGCCGACGCAGGACGGCGCGCCCGCGTCGCGCCGGTCGACCACGGTGTAGCCGAAGGGCCAGAGGGCGTAGACGCCGATGCGGAACGCGGCCAGACCGAACGGGATGCCGATGATCGTGATGCACAGCAGCAGCCCCGCGAAGATGTAGCCGAGGAACATCCAGAAGCCGCACAGGATGAGCCATATGACATTCAGGATTGTCTTCATGGGCGGCGACCTGCCATCTGCTCGAGTCGGGCGATGCGTTCCGCCATGGGCGGGTGTGTCGAGAACATCCTGGAGAGGCCCGGGCCTGGCCGGAAAGGGTTCGCGATCATCATATGGCTTGCGGTCTCCAGGCGCGGCTCGGCTGGCAGTGGCAACTGCTTCGTACCGGCGTCGAGCTTGCGCAGGGCGCTGGCGAGGGCCAGCGGGTCGCCGGTGAGCTGGGCGCCCGAGGCGTCGGCCTCGTACTCCCGCGAACGGCTGACGGCGAGCTGGATCACGGAGGCGGCCAGCGGGCCCAGAATCATGATCAGCAGCATGCCGAGGAGACCCGGGCCCTCATCGTCGTCGGAGCGGCCTATGGGGATCAGCCAGGCGAAGTTCACCAGGAACATCACCACGGAGGCGAGGGCGCCGGCGACCGAGGAGATCAGGATGTCGCGGTTGTAGACATGGCTCAGCTCGTGGCCGAGGACGCCGCGCAGCTCGCGCTCGTTGAGGATCTGCAGGATCCCTTCGGTGCAGCACACTGCGGCGTTGCGCGGGTTGCGGCCGGTCGCGAAGGCATTGGGGGCCTGGGTCGGCGAGATGTAGAGGCGGGGCATGGGCTGACGGGCGGCGGTGGAGAGCTCACGGACGATGCGATAGAGCGCGGGGGCCTCGAATTCGCTGACCGGGCGGGCGCGCATGGCCCGCAGCGCCAGCTTGTCGCTGTTCCAGTAGGCGTACGCATTGGTGCCTAGCGCCACAACGAGCGCTACCAGCAGGCCCGTACGACCGAAGAAGCTGCCGATGACGAGGATGAGGGCGGACAGTCCCCCGAGGAGTACGGCGGTCTTCAGCCTGTTGTGCCGGCGGTGCACGGTACGCCCTCCAAGTGGTGCGGCAGGGGAACCCTTTGCGTGGTTGTCTCCACTCTCAAGTGGACCCTTCTGTACTGGTCAACGCCAGGCGAAGGTCGCTAGTTCCCTTGTGCCGTCGGCCTTGGAGCGGGCCGTTCGGGTGGTGCTCAGAACAGGCTGCTCGCCGCGACGCGGAGCACCAGTTGGGGGTAGCCGGAGAGTACGACGCCGACGGCGGCGGTCAGGACGATGGCCACGGTGACCGCAGCGGGGGCGCGCTTTCTGGCCGGCTGGGCCCCATCGGCGCTCTCCTCGGCGCCCGCCGGAGCGCGGAAGAGGATTGCCGTCCACTGGAGGTAGTAGTACAGGGCGATCACGACATTGACGCCCATGATGACCGCCAGCCAGCCCAGGCCCGCGTCGACGGCCGAGGAGAAGACGGTCACCTTGGCGAACAGGCCGATGATGCCGGGCGGCAGACCGGCCAGGCAGAGCAGGAAGAAGCCCATCGCGAGGGCGGTGAGCGGGCGGGTGGTGTAGAGACCGCGGTAGTCGGAGATCCGGTTGAGCGGGTGCGTACGGGCGACGAGCGCCGCCACCGCGAAGGCACCCAGGTTCACGACCGCGTACATGAGGGCGTACGCGACGGTGGCGCCGATCTGGTCGTCGCTGGAGTACGCGGCGGCCGCGATCGGCACCAAGAGGTAGCCGGCCTGCGCCACGGAGGACCACGCGAGGAGGCGTACCGCGCTCCACGCGCGCGTGGCCGACTGGCGCAACGCCGCGACATTGCCCGCGGTCATGGTGAGACCGGCGAGAACGGCGATCGCCGGTCCCCAGACGTTCGCGTATCCGGGGAAGGCGATGACGGTCACCAGGATGAGGCCGGAGAAACCGACCGCCTTTCCGACGACGGACAGGTACGCGGCGATGGGCAGCGGTGCGCCCACATAGGTGTCGGGGACCCAGAAGTGGAAGGGGACCGCGGCCGTCTTGAACGCGAAGCCGACGAGGGTCAGCGCCACGCCCGCCTTGGCGAGCGTGTCGAGCTGGCCAGGGACCTTGTCGAGGTCGGCGGCGATCTGAGTGAGGTGCAGGGTGCCCGTCGTGGCGTACACGAAGCTGACGCCGAGCAGCATCACGGCGGTCGCGGCGACCGAGGAGAGGAAGAACTTCAGGGCTGCTTCGCTGGAGAGCCGGTCGCCACGCCTGAGGCCGACGAGCGCGAACGCGGGCAGCGATGCGACTTCGAGGGCGACGACGAGGGTGGCCAGGTCGCGCGAGGCCGGCAGCAGGGCCGCGCCGGCCGCGGAAGAGAGCAGCAGGAACCAGAATTCCCCTGCCGGGAGCTTCTTGCGGGTGTCGTGGAGCGAGAGCAGGGCAGTCAGCAGTGCGCCGCCGAGCACCAGCAGCTGGATCACCAGGGTGAAGTGATCGGCGGTGTAGCTGCAGGCGTCGGCGTCCGTCGTGAGGCACAACGTCGCGCGGTTGCCCTTGCGCAGCGGCACCAGAGTGATGAGCGCGGCCACGAGACCGGCGATCGCGACGGCGCCCAGCAGCCGCTTGCGCCGCTCAGGTACGAACAGATCGGCGACCAGCACGATCAGGGCGACCACCGCGGTGATGGTGGGCGGCGCGATCGTGAGCCAGTCGACGGACTGGACGAGGCTGGTGACGCTGTCGGCTGCCACGGTCACGACTTGCCTCCTGCGAGGAGCTTCTGCACGGCCGGGTCGGTGAGGCCGAGGAGGACCGCGGGCCACAGTCCGGCGAGGACGGTGAGGGCAACGAGCGGGGTCCAGGCGGCGAATTCGTACGTCTGGACGTCAGCGAGTGGTTTCGCGTCCGGCTCCTCCTCGTGCCGCAGCGCGCCCATGCAGACGCGGCGCACGACGATGAGCAGGTACGCGGCGGTTAGCAGGGTGCCGAAGCCGGCGATCGCCATGAAGGTGAGGAAGGCGGGACGGCTCAGTCCCTCGGCGGGGTCGAACGCGCCGAACAGCGCGAGCATCTCGCCCCAGAATCCGGCGAGGCCGGGGAGGCCGAGGGAGGCTACGGCGGCGAAGGCGAGGAGACCGCCGAGGCGGGGGGCACGGCCGTAGAGGGCCGCTCCGGTGGCGCCGGCGAGGGTGTCGAGGTCGGCGGTGCCGTAACGGTCCTTGAGCGCTCCGACCAGGAAGAAGAGCAGGCCGGTGATGAGGCCGTGGGCGATGTTGGCGAAGAGCGCGCCGTTCACGCCGGTGGGAGTCATCGTCGCGATGCCGAGGAGTACGAAGCCCATGTGGCCGACGGAGGAGTACGCGATCAGGCGCTTGAGGTCGCCGCCCGCGCCCTGCTTGGCGAGGGCGAGGCAGGCGAGGGATCCGTAGATGATGCCGGCGACGGCGAAGGCGGCGAGGTACGGCGCGAAGGTCTGCATGCCGTCCGGCGTGATGGGCAGCACGATGCGGACAAATCCGTACGTACCCATCTTCAGCAGTACGCCGGCGAGGAGGACGGAGCCAACGGTCGGAGCGGCGGTGTGCGCGTCCGGGAGCCAGCTGTGCAGCGGCCACATCGGAGTCTTGACGGCCAGCCCGAGACCGATCGCCAAAACGGCGATGACCTGCGTGGATGCGGTCAGCCCACGGCCGTTGTCAGTGGCGAGTGCCACCATGTCGAATGTGCCGGTCTTCAGCCCGATGAGCAGCAGGCCGAGCAGCATGACGACCGAGCCGAGCAGCGTGTAGAGGATGAACTTCCAGGCGGCGGCCTGCCGCGCCTCACCACCCCAGCGGGCGATGAGGAAGTACATCGGGATGAGCACCATCTCGAAGGCCAGGAAGAAGAGCAGCAGGTCGAGGACGGCGAAGGTCGCGAGGGTCCCGGATTCGAGGACGAGCAGCAGTGCGACGAAGGCCTTCGGGGAAGGGCCCGCGGGCATCTTGAAGTAGCTGTACAGCGCGCACAGGAAGGTCAGCAGCGCCGTAAGGACCAAGAGGGGGAGGGAAATGCCGTCGATGCCGAAGTGGATCCGCACATCGAGTGCCGCGATCCAGCTGATGTCCGTCGTGGCCTGCATCTTCGACGGGTGGTCGTGGTCGAAGCCGAGGGCCAGCACGATCGCCGCGGCGAGGATCGCGCCGGTGACGGTCACGCCGTGCCGCAGGACCGCCTGGTCCGGGCTCCTGCCGCGCAGCCCGGGCGGGGCGGGCAGCAGCGCTGCGGCGGCCCCGACGAGCGGGCCGACGACGATGAACGCGAGAAGGAACTGCATCACGGACTCGCTGATATCGATCACGGCTCACGATCCGGCGTTGACGTTGGAAAGGACGACGGCGGCGATCGCCAGGACGACGGAGCCGGCGAGCAGCGCGCTGAGGTAGGTCTGCACATTGCCGGTCTGGGCGCGGCGGACGGCCGTGCCGAGCCAGCGGGCTCCGGTGCCCGATCCGCGTACGTACGTTTCCACGACTTCCCGGTCGAGGAAGCTGACCAGCTGGGCGGCGGCCCGGACGGGGCGTACGAACAGGGCGGAGTAGACGGCGTCGATGTGGAAACCGGCCGCGGCGTGACGGTGGAGCGGGCCGAGCAGCAGTCGGCCGGGATCCGCCGGGTCAGGGGCCGCCGCGATGTCGCCGTATGCGGGGACGTGGGCGGCGATGGCCTCGGCCTCGACGACTGACGGCGCGGCTTGCGGATGGGCGGCGACGGCACCCAGGGGGATGCGGGCGGCGTCCGCGCGGTACTGGATGGCGCGCCAGGTGCCGTAGGTGATCAGTCCGCCGACGAGTGCGACACCGGTGCCGAGGACGGCGGTGGTGACGGTCGGGGTGAGGCTGTGGCCGTCGAACCAGTCGTCGAGGTAGCCGACGGTCAGGCCAAAAGCCAGAGAGGGGATGGCAAGCGCCCAGAGCACGGCGTTCATGACGATCGGCTGGCGGCCGTGGTCGGGGGCTTCGGCTCCGCGGCCGCGGAAGGTGAGCAGCCACAGGCGGGTTGCGTACGCGGCGGTGAGCAGGGCGGTGATCAGACCGGAGACCAGCACGGTCCAGCCCGCGGCGCCCGGTGCGATGTCGGATTCGCCGAGGGCCGCGTGCTCGGCGGCCACGAGGACGGCTTCCTTGGAGAAGAAGCCGGCGAAGGGAGGAATCGCGGCGAGCGCGAGCAGGGCGACCGTCATCGTCCAGTACGCGTCGGGGACGCGCTTGGCGAGGCCGCTCATCCGGGACATGGCGGCGAGCGAGTTGGTGCCGGCGGCGTGGATGATCACGCCGGCGGCGAGGAAGAGCAGTGCCTTGAACGCACCGTGCGACAGGAGGTGGAAGACGGCAGCGCCGCGGTCCCCGACGGCCAGGGCGCCCGACATATAGCCGAGCTGGCCGATGGTCGAGTAGGCGAGGACGCGCTTGATGTCGTCCTGGGCGAGTGCGGCGAGCCCCGAGCCGACCATGGTGACGGCGGCCATCACGGCGAGGACGGTGAGCGCTGCCGCGGAGGCGGCGAAGACGGGAAGGAGCCGGGCCACGAAGTAGATGCCGGCCGCGACCATCGTCGCGGCGTGGATCAGCGCGGAGACGGGGGTGGGGCCCGCCATCGCGTCGGGCAGCCAGGTGTGCAGCGGGAACTGCGCCGACTTGCCCGCCACGCCCGCGAGGAGGAGCAGTGCGATCAGCGTGGGGTTCTCGATCCCGCCGGCCGCGACGGAGCCGAGGATCCCGGTGATCCGGAACGTGCCGGCGTCGGCGGCGAGCGCGAACAGGCCGATCAGAAAGGGGACATCGCCGAGCTTGGTGACCAGGAAGGCCTTGAGGGAGGCGGCGCGCGCCTCGGGCGTCTCCCAGTAGTGGCCGACGAGGAAGTACGAGCAGATGCCCATGATCTCCCAGCCGACCAGCAGCACCATCAGGTCGCCGGAGTAGACGACGAGCAGCATCGCGGAGGTGAAGAGGGAGACGAGAGCTGCGTACGAGGGGTAGCGCGGGTCGTCGCGCAGATAGCCCGTCGAGTAGATCTGCACGCAGGACGCGACCAGGCCGACCAGGACGGCGACGAGGACCGCGAAGCCGTCGAGGTGCAGGGCGAGTTCGATGGGGACCGACCCGGTGGGGGTCAGCTGGGTCGAGGCGTCGATCGCCTTCTCGCCGCCCTGGCGTACGGCGACGAGCACGGCGATGGCGGCCGCGGCGAGAGTCGGCAGGACGGCCAGGGGCCGTACGAAACCGGGGGCGGTGCGGCCGAGCAGCAGCCCGGCCGCGGCGCCCAGAAACGGAAGGAGGGGGACGAGTACGGCGAGGGTCGTGGTGGTCACGCGGTGGCCTCAGCCTTCTGCGCCGGGGCGGTCGCGTCAGGGGCGTCGGGGATGCCGTCGGGGCCCTCGGCAGTGTCGCGGAGTCTGTCGACGTCCGAGGTTCCGCGGTTGCGGTAGACCATCAGGACGATCGCCAGGCCGATGCCGATCTCCGCGGCGGCGATGGCGATGGTGAAGAGGGTGAGCGCCTGGCCGGCGTGCAGGGTGTCGCGCATCCAGACGTCGAAGGCTACGAGGTTGAGGTTGACCGCGTTGAGCATCAGCTCGACGGACATCAGGACCAGGATCGCGTTGCGGCGTGCGAGCACTCCGTACAGCCCGACGCAGAAAAGGAGGACGGCGAGCACGGCGGGATAGGCGAGGTGCATCAGCTCTTCCCCTCGGGATCCTTGGCAGCGTTGGCGTCCTTGACAGCGTTGGCGTCCTCGGGGTCCTTGCGGGACAGGACGATCGCCCCGACCAGGGCGGCGAGCAGCAGTACGGACAGCGCCTCGAAAGGCAGCACCCAGTGCCGGAAGAGGATCTCGCCGGACACCTGTGTGGAGCCCTGGGCGGGTCCGTCCAGGTCGATCCAGGTCGTACGGAACGCGTCGACGACCACCCAGACCAGGGCGGCCGCGGCGGCGACGGCCACGGCCAGGGCAACCCAGCGGTTGCCGGAGTCGGCGTCCGGGGAGCGGCCGATGGGGGCCTTGGTGAGCATCAGCCCGAAGAGAAGGAGGACGACCACGGAACCGACATAGATCAGGACCTGCACCCAGGCGATGAACTCGGCAGTCAGTAGGAGGTATTCGACGGCGAGGCCGCCGAGCGCCACGACCAGCCAGAGGGCGGCGTGCACCAGTTGCTTGGTCTTGACGGTTATGGCGGCCGCGCCAAGGGTGGCGATGCCGACGAGGAGGAAGGCGACCTCGACGCCGGTCGGGGAGAGGAAGCCATGCGTCTCGGCTGCGGCGAGCATCATGCCAGTCCTCCCTCGCCGGGGCGGGGCGTGGCGTCGTCGGCCGGACCCGCAGGCGGCGCGGCGGCGTCATCCGGACCGGCGGGGCCGGCGGGCGGCGCGGCGGCGTCACCCGGACCGGCGGGGCCGGCGGGCGGCGCGGCGGCGTCACCCGGGTCGGCCGGGCCGACAGCGGGCTCCGTCATTGCGTCCGCCTGCGCGGTCGCGAGCTTTTCGGCCGCCTTACGGGCCGCGGCGAGTTCCTTCGGCTCCTCGGCGCCCGGATCGAGCGCGGGCGGTGCGGGCACCGTCCACATCCACTCGCGGAGCTTGTCGCGCTCATGGGTGAGCTCGCGGATGTCCGTCTCCGCGTACTCGAACTCCGGCGACCAGAACAGCGCGTCGAAAGGACAGACCTCGATGCAGATACCGCAGTACATGCAGAGCGCGAAGTCGATGGCGAACCGGTCGAGGACGTTGCGGCTGCGCTCCCGGCCGCCGGGGGCCGCGGCCGGGACAGTCTCTTTGTGGGAGTCGATGTAGATGCACCAGTCGGGGCACTCACGGGCGCAGAGCATGCAGACCGTGCAGTTCTCCTCGAACAGGCCGATCACGCCGCGGGTGCGGGGCGGGAGTTCGGGCTGGGCGTCCGGGTACTGCTGAGTGACCGTCTTCTTCGTCATCGTCCGCAGGGTGACGGCGAGGCCCTTCGCGAGCCCGGAGCCGGGGATCGGAGGCATTACTGGATCACCACCTTCACGATGCCGGTGAGCGCGATCTGGGCGAGGGCGAGCGGGACGAGGGTGGTCCAGGCGAGCTTCTGCAGCTGGTCCTCGCGCATCCGCGGATACGTCACGCGCAGCCAGATGACGATGAAGGCGAGCACGGCCGTCTTGAGCAGGGTCCAGACCCAGCCGAGGCCCTCGGCCCCGAACGGACCGTGCCAGCCCCCCAGGAAGAGGACGGTGGTCAGACCGCACAGGACGACGATGCCCGCGTACTCGGCGAGCAGGAACAGAGCGAAACGCAGGCCGGTGTACTCGGTGTACGCGCCGAAGATGATCTCGGAGTCGGCGACCGGCATGTCGAAGGGCGGCCGCTGGAGTTCGGCGAGGCCGGCCACGAAGAAGACCAGGGCGCCCACGATCTGCCAGGGCAGCCACCACCACTCGAAGGCGTTCAGGATGCCGGGCAGCGAGACCGTGCCGGCCGCCATGGCGACTGAGGCGGCGGCGAGCAGCATCGGCAGCTCGTACGCGAGCAGCTGCGCGGCGGTGCGCAGACCGCCGAGGAGGGAGAACTTATTGGCCGAAGCCCAGCCCGCCATGAGCGAGCCGAGCACCCCGACGCCCATCACCGCGAGCACGAAGAAGATGCCCGCGTCGACGACCTGGCCGACCGCGCTCTCGCTCGGGCCGATCGGGATCGCTACCAATACGAGGAGGTAGGGGAGGAGGGCGACAGCCGGGGCGAGCTGGAAGATACGGCGGTCGGCGCCGGCCGGGACCACGTCCTCCTTCTGCGCGAACTTCACGCCGTCCGCGACGAGCTGGGCCCAGCCGTGGAAGCCACCCGCGTACATCGGGCCGAGGCGGCCCTGCATATGGGCCATCACCTTGTGCTCGGTCTGCCCGATGACGAGAGGAAGTACAAGGAACACGGCGAAGACGACGACCAGCCGCAAGGCGACGTCGAGAGCGTCGTTCACGCGTCTCCTCCGGCGGATTCGGTCGGCTCGTCGTCGGGTCCTTCGGCGGACCCGGTCTTCGGCCGAGGGGTGGGTGGTATGTCCGTGGGTGTGCCCGTGGGTGCACCGACGTCGGTGTTCTTATCGGTGTTCTTATCGGTGCTCGTGTCGGCGCTCGTGTCGGTGCTCGTGTCGGCGTCGTCGAACGCCGGGCGCGCGTGGTGCCACGGGGCGTCGGCACTGCGGGTTCGCGGCGGCGAAGCCGGGGCATCCGAGGGTTCCGGGGCTTCCCCGGTCTCCGCGGGCTCCTGCGCGGGAGGCTCAGCCGGGGCGGCGTCGGCCTCCTGCCGTTGGCTCGCCGAGCCCGCGGCCGCGCTGCGGGAGCGCCGCGGCCCGGTCGGCCCGGATCCCTCCGGGGCCGAAGCGTCCGGGGCCGGGGCCGATGCGTGCGGCGTGGCGGCGGTCTCCTCGCGCTGCGTCGCCGAGCCTTCGGTCGCGCTGCGCGCCCGGCGCGGCCGCGCCGCGGGAGCCGCTGGTGCCTCCGGTGCCTCGGGCGTCGCCGTCCCCGCTACCGCTCCAGGTGCCTCCGTCGCCTGCGACGCCGAGCCCTCCGACACACTCCGGGTACGGCGCGGCGGGCGGTCGCCCGTCGCGCCGGCCGCGCCCCGGACCGCCCTTGCCGGGCGGGCGGGGGCCGGGGGGAGCTGGCCCTTGAGGGGGCCCCATTCGTTCGGGTCGGGGACGCCCGGCGGGAGCATCTGGCGACGCTTCGGGCCGCCGTGCTCCGACTCCCCCGGTTCCTTCGCTCCCGGCCAGGCCTTGGCGACCCGTGCCGCCAGCACGAAGTCCTTGCGCAGCGGGTGGCCCTCGAAGCCCTCCGGCAGGAGCAGCGGGACGAGGTGCGGGTGATCGGTGAAGGTGACGCCGAACATCTCGTAGGTCTCGCGCTCGTGCCAGCCCGCGCCCGCGTAGATCTCGACGGCGGAGGGAAGTACGGGAGCCTCGTGCGGGACTGTCGTACGCACCAGCAGCCGTCGCACCCGCCCCTGTTCCAGGGCGACCACGTGGGCGCAGACCCGGAAGCCGGTGCCCGGTTCGTCGACCGCGCTCAGCCAGTCGAAGTAGGTGCAGCCCACCTTGTCGCGGGCGGTCTCGAGGGCGGCGATCCAGGAGCCGACGGGGACGTCGACCGTGAGCAGGTCGTACGTCCGCTCGGCCGTGGCCTCCTCGCCGAAGATCTCGGCCGCCGCGTCCGGAAGACGGTCGTACGCGTTCATGCGCCACCCTCCCCCGGCGTCGGCGGCAGCACCAGGCCGCTCTGCAGGGCGGCGGCGGAGGGTCGTGCGGAGTTCGAGTACCGCTCGCCGAGCGACTCCCGCGCGATCTTCTCCTGGAGCTTCAGAATGCCCTGGAGCAGCGCCTCGGGCCGCGGCGGGCAGCCCGGCACATACACATCGACGGGAATGATCTGGTCGACGCCCTTGGTCACGGAGTACGAGTCCCAGTACGGGCCGCCGCAGTTGGAGCAGGCGCCGAAGGAGATGACGTACTTGGGCTCGGGCATCTGCTCGTACAGGCGCTTCACCGCCGGGGCCATCTTGTCCGTCACCGTGCCGGAGACGACCATCAGGTCCGCCTGGCGCGGGCCGGGCGCGAAGGGGATCACACCGAGGCGGATGAAGTCGTGGCGTGCCATCGACGCCGCGATGAACTCGATCGCGCAGCAGGCGAGCCCGAAGTTGAAGACCCAGAGGCTGTAGCGGCGGCCCCAGTTGAGGACCACCTTCATCGGCTCCGGAGCCAGGCGCGACAGAACGCCCAGGCGCTTCGGCTCCGGCAGCAGCTCGGGCTGTGCCCCGGACTGGGCGTGGGGCTGGGCCTCGGGCTGGGTCACGTCCATGTCAGGACGCCCTTCTTGTATGCGTAGAGGAGTCCCACGGCCAGGAAGCCGAGGAAGATGAACATCTCCACGAGCGTCGTCGCGCCGTATCCCGCGGCGGCGAAGACCGTCGCCCACGGGAAGAGGAAGATCGAGTCGACGGCGAAGATCACGTACAGGAACGCGTAGACGTAGTAGCGGACCTGGGTGTGCGCCCAGCCCTCGCCGACGGGGTCCACTCCGCATTCGTACGTCAGCAGTTTCTCCGGCGTGGGCACCACAGGCCGGAGCAGCCGACCTGCCCCGAAGGCGACGGCGACGAACAGCACGCCGATCACCGCGAGCAGTCCGACGACCGAATAACCCTCGAAATAGTCCGCCGCGAGCACGGCTACGGTCGGTTCCGGCACGTCCGCCCCTCGCTCCCTGACCTCGTTGTCGATACGTTCGACCAGATGTATCGCCTTGACCGCCGTGATCGTTCCTGATCGCAGTGATCGAGGTGTTCGACCTGTTCGACGATCTATCTCTACGCACCGGAGTCTAGGCCCTGCTAAAGGGACGGTAAGCAGTCGCGTCATGGATCAGGTGGGGTTATCCCTACTTCGCCCCACCCATGTACCCCATGGCGTGCGGCGACCGGGCCCGGCAGGCTGTGCCGCATGACCGCGAGCATCACGGCCCCCGACAACGACCGCGACAGCGACAGCGACGACCGGCCGCCGCCCGCGCGCTTCGCCTTCGACCGCCACACCCGGAAGGAGATCGCGTATCTCCTCGGCAATCTGCCGGTCGCGCTGATCAGCTTTGTCTACGTGGCGTTCGCGATTTTCACCGGCGTGGGACTGTCCGTGACGGTGATCGGTCTGCCGTTCCTCGCCCTCGGGCTCGGGGGCGCGCGTCTTCTCGGCCGGGCGGAGCGGGCCCGGGCCCGGGCGCTGCTCGGCGTACGGATCGACGAGCCGAGCCCGCTGCACCGGCCGCACCGCGGCGAAGGGCTCGTCCCCCGGCTGTGGACGAGCCTGAAGGACCCGGTGGCGTGGCGGTCGGTGCTGTACTCCTTCATCCGGCTGCCGTGGGGCGTGCTGACCTTCAGCGTGATGACGGTGAGCCTGTTCGTGCTCTGGCCCGTGCTTCCCTTCATCGCGCGCGGGCTGGCCAACGCCGACCGGGCGATGGCCCGCGGGCTGCTCTCGCCCTCCGACGAACTGGAGCGGCGCATCGCCGAGCTGGAGTCGGACCGGGGCGTGGTCGTAGACACGGCGGCCGCCGACCTGCGCCGCATCGAGCGCGATCTGCACGACGGCGCCCAGGCCCGGCTCGTGGCGCTCGCCATGGGGCTCGGCCTCGCCAAGGAGAAGCTGCTCGAAGATCCCGACACGGCGGCGGCGATGGTCGATGAGGCGCACGGCGAGGTGAAGCTCGCGCTGCAGGAGCTGCGCGATCTGGCCCGCGGCATCCACCCCGCCGTACTGACCGACCGCGGCCTGGACGCGGCCCTCTCCTCGGTCGCCTCCCGCTGTACGGCGCCGGTGAAGGTGACCGTCGACTTGGCCCAGCGACCGGCCGAAGCTATTGAGGGCATCGCTTACTTCACCGTCTCCGAGCTGCTGCAGAACGTCAGCAAGCACGCGCAGGCGAAGAGCGTGACCGTGGATGTGTGGCGGGCGGCCGACCGGCTGCTGATCCAGGTCAGGGACGACGGGCGCGGCGGTGCGCGACTGGACGGCGGCACGGGCATGGCCGGCCTCGCGGAGCGGCTGGGCGCGGTGGACGGGCTCTTCGTCCTGGACTCGCCGGAGGGCGGGCCGACGACGGTCACGGCGGAGCTGCCCTGGCGTGAGCGCGCCAATCGCTGACCCCTGCGGCGGCGCGCCTCTCCCGTTGGCGCCTCTCCCGTGGGGGCCTGTCCCGTTCGGGGGCCCCGCCTGTCCCGTTCAGGGGCCCCGCCTGTCCCGTTCAGGGCAGGCGCGCCTCTCCCTCTCGGGGCCCGCCTCTTCCTCTCGGGGCCCGCCTCTTCCTCTCGGGGCGCCTGTCCCTTTCGGGGCCCGCCTGTCCGTTCGCCTGCCCCACCGCATCCACGAGGCCCGGGCGCCCGGCCATGGTGGGGAAAACCCCCGCCCCAAGACGGTAACCGCCCTCATGGTGCGGGCCCCCCGCCCGCCGCAGTCTTGAGGCATGACAGCCCGCATCGCAGAACGGACTACTTCGATGGCCACGGATTACCGACCGGAGCGGCCGGAGCGAGCGCAGCGACCGCAGTGGCAGGAGCACCAGGAGAACCACGAGCGGCCGGAGCCCCGGGGCCATCTCCTCCCCCCGGCTCTGCGCGCGCCGCTCGAGGGCCGGACCTGGCGCGAGTTCGGCTATCTGCTGCTGAGCCTGCCGATCAGCATCGTGTTCTTCACCTTCGCCGTCGCGATCATCTCCCTCGGCTCGGGTCTGCTCATCACCTTCATCGGCATCCCTGTACTCGCCGCCGGGCTGGCCGGCTGCCGTGGCCTCGGCGCGCTGGAGCGGGCCCGCGCCCGCGGGCTGCTGCGGCTGTCCGTCGGCGACCCCACTCCCGTACGCGCCGACAAGAGCGGGCTGATGCCCTGGGTCGGCGCGGTCCTCAAGAGCGGTGCCTCCTGGCGGCATCTGCTCTACGCGATACTGCACTTCCCCTGGGCCGTCTTCGCGTTCACCGTCTCGGTCACGTTCTGGGCCACCAGCTGGAGCCTGCTGCTCTACCCGCTGTGGCGGTGGACCTTCCCCCGTTATCTCGGCGAGCCCGGCATCGCGCTCTACGGCGACACCGGCGGGAACGAGTTCTACCTCGACACTCCCTTCGAGATCGGCGCGACCACAGCTGTCGGCCTGGTGCTGGTACTCGCGAGCTCCTCGCTCATCCGTGGCCTGGCCTCCGTCGACCGGCTCATGGTCACCGGGCTCCTCGGGCCTTCCATGCTCGCCACCCGCGTCGTCGAGCTGGAGTCGGACCGCGGCGTGGTCGTCGACACGGCGGCCGCCGACCTGCGCCGCATCGAGCGCGATCTGCACGACGGCGCACAGGCCCGCCTGGTCGCCCTCGCCATGGACCTGGGTCTCGCCAAGGAGAAACTGCTCGAGGACCCGGACGCGGCCGCCCGGATGGTGGACGAGGCGCACGGCGAGGTGAAGGTGGCGCTGCAGGAGCTGCGCGATCTGGCCCGTGGCATCCACCCCGCCGTACTGACCGACCGTGGCCTGGACGCGGCCCTCTCCTCCGTCGCCTCCCGCTGCACGGTCCCGGTGTCGGTCGAGGTGGACCTGCCCTCCAGGCCCGCACCCGCCATCGAAGGCATCGCGTACTTCACCGTCTCCGAGCTGCTGCAGAACGTCAGCAAGCACGCCCAGGCGGGCCGCGCATCGGTGGACGTCTGGCGCTCCCAGGACCGGCTGATGCTGCAGGTCACCGACAACGGCCGGGGCGGCGCGGCGTTGCCCGTCAGCGGCTCCGCCGAGGACTCGGCGGGCAGTGGTCTCGCGGGCCTGGCCGAGCGGCTGGACGCCGTGGACGGGATCCTGGCCGTGGACTCGCCGCCCGGCGGCCCGACGACGGTGACCGCCGAGCTCCCCTGGCGCGGCTGACCCCATCCCTTGATCACCACACCGATCACCACACCGATCACCGCACCCGTCACCACACCGGTCACCACCCCCCGGACCCCTGAAGCCCCCAGACCCCCAATCCCGTCAACCCCCCTGACCCCCAATCCCGGCGATTCCCTAAGCCTGGGCGCGGTCCGGTCCGAATACTGGGATGCTGGAGGACGCTGGGGTGGGAAGCAGATCGACATGGGGGCTTCAGGGTTGTGAAGGACAGGGTGCGGGTGGTCATCGCCGAGGACTCAGTGCTGCTTCGGGAGGGCCTGACCCGGCTGCTGACCGACCGCGGGCACGATGTCGTGGCCGGCGTCGGGGACGCGGAAGCGCTGATCAAGACGGTCGGGGATCTGGCCGCCCAGGAGGCGCTGCCCGATGTCGTGGTCGCCGACGTGCGGATGCCGCCCACTCATACGGACGAGGGCGTACGGGCGGCGGTGCGGCTGCGCCGGGACCACCCCGGGATCGGCGTGCTGGTCCTTTCGCAGTACGTGGAGGAGCAGTACGCCACGGAGCTGCTCGCGGGCAGCAGCCGCGGCGTGGGATATCTGCTCAAGGACCGGGTAGCCGAAGTGCGCGAGTTCGTGGACGCCGTGGTCCGCGTGGCTCAGGGCGGCACCGCGCTGGACCCCGA
Organism: Streptomyces sp. V1I1; assembly: GCF_030817355.1. Taxonomy (NCBI): domain Bacteria; kingdom Bacillati; phylum Actinomycetota; class Actinomycetes; order Kitasatosporales; family Streptomycetaceae; genus Streptomyces; species Streptomyces sp. V1I1. The sequence continues at coordinate 3,386,712 of NZ_JAUSZH010000001.1, forward strand.
GGTCGTGGCGCAGCTGCTCGGTCGCAGCCGTAAGCAGGATGTGCTGGCCGGTCTCACCCCGCGCGAACGGGAGGTCCTCGGCCTGATGGCCGAAGGGCGGACGAATTCAGCGATCGCCAAACAGCTGGTGGTGAGCGACGGCGCAGTGGAAAAGCATGTCAGCAACATCTTTCTCAAGCTCGGACTGTCCCCCAGTGACGGGGATCACCGGCGTGTCCTGGCAGTGTTGACCTACCTCAACTCGTAATTGACTGACACTCTGTCAGATGTCGAGTCGGCCGGCAGCTCGAGAACCGAAGAATGAGCGGGGAGCGTCTTACCAGAAGGACCCAGGGGGCGAGCAGAGCATGGCAAACCAGGGCGTGAGGGTGTCCCAAAAGGATGTCCGAAATATGAGCGGTCCAGGGAAGGCCACCCTTACCGACGTAGGGTGGCTAGTGGGACGGCCGGTGGGCCGGCCGGGCCCGAGCAGCCGCCTCGAGGGAGGTCCAGTCCAGTGACCAGCCAGGTCAGTAGCCCAGCCGAGCAGGCCGACGAGGCCAATAACGAGGCTGTCGTCGGCGGACAGCGCAGACCCGCCGGAGAGAAAGAGATCCGCCGACTGGACCGGGTGATCATCCGTTTCGCGGGTGACTCCGGTGACGGTATGCAGCTCACGGGTGACAGGTTCACCTCTGAGACCGCGTCGTTCGGAAACGACCTCTCCACCCTGCCGAACTTCCCCGCCGAGATCCGGGCGCCTGCCGGAACCCTCCCGGGCGTCTCCAGCTTCCAGCTGCACTTCGCCGACCACGACATCCTCACGCCGGGCGACGCACCGAACGTGCTTGTCGCAATGAACCCCGCCGCCCTCAAGGCGAACATCGCCGATGTGCCGCGCGGCGGCGAGATCATCGTCAACACCGACGAATTCGCCAAGCGCGCGATGGCCAAGGTCGGCTACGACACCTCCCCGCTCGAGGACGGCTCGCTGGACGCCTACCACGTCCACCCCGTTCCGCTGACGACGCTGACCATCGAGGCGCTCAAGGAGTCCGGCCTCTCCCGCAAGGAGGCCGAGCGCTCCAAGAACATGTTCGCGCTCGGGCTGCTGAGCTGGATGTACCACCGGCCGACCGAGGGCACCGAGACCTTCCTGCGGACCAAGTTCGCCAAGAAGCCGCAGATCGCCGAGGCGAACATCGCGGCGTTCCGGGCCGGCTGGAACTTCGGCGAGACGACCGAGGACTTCGCCGTCTCCTACGAGGTCGCGCCCGCCAGCCAGGCGTTCCCCACCGGTACGTACCGGAACATCTCCGGGAACCTGGCCCTGTCCTACGGCTTGATCGCCGCGAGTAAGCAGGCCGACCTGCCGCTCTACCTGGGGTCGTATCCCATCACCCCGGCCTCCGACATCCTGCACGAGCTCTCCAAGCACAAGAACTTCGGTGTACGGACCTTCCAGGCCGAGGACGAGATCGCCGCTATCGGCGCGGCGCTCGGAGCAGCTTTCGGCGGCTCGCTCGCCGTCACCACGACCTCGGGTCCGGGGGTGTCGCTGAAGTCGGAGACGATCGGGCTCGCGGTCTCCCTGGAGCTGCCGCTGCTGGTGGTCGCCATCCAGCGCGGCGGCCCCTCCACCGGACTGCCGACCAAGACGGAACAGGCCGACCTGCTCCAAGCCATGTACGGCAGGAACGGCGAGGCCCCTGTCCCGATCGTCGCTCCGCGCACGCCCGCCGACTGCTTCGACGCCGCCATCGACGCGGCCCGCATCGCGCTCGCCTACCGCACCCCCGTCTTCCTTCTGAGCGACGGCTATCTGGCCAACGGCTCCGAGCCGTGGCGCATCCCGGAGATCGACGAACTCCCGGATCTGCGTGTGCAGTTCGCGACCGGACCCAACCACGAGCTGGCGGACGGGACGGAGGTGTTCTGGCCGTACAAGCGTGATCCGCAGACCCTGGCGCGTCCCTGGGCGGTTCCGGGGACGCCCGGACTCGAGCACCGGATCGGCGGCATCGAGAAGCAGGACGGCACCGGCAACATCTCCTACGACCCGGCCAACCACGACTTCATGGTGCGTATCCGCCAGGCCAAGATCGACGGCATCGAGGTCCCGGACATCGAGGTCGACGATCCGCACAGCGCGACGACCCTGGTCCTGGGCTGGGGATCGACGTACGGACCGATCACCGCCGCCGTACGCCGTCTGCGAGTCGCCGGTATCCCCATCGCGCAGGCCCATCTGCGCAACCTCAACCCGTTCCCGAGGAATCTCGGGGAGGTTCTGGAGCGTTACCAGAAGGTAGTGGTACCCGAGATGAACCTCGGTCAGCTCGCCACCCTGATCCGGGCGAGGTATCTGGTCGACGCGCACAGCTACAACCAGGTCAACGGCATGCCGTTCAAGGCCGAGCAGCTCGCCACGGCTCTCAAGGAGGCCATCAATGACTGAGGCGCTCTCGCTGGTGCCCAAGGCCGAGGCCAAGCAGTCCATGAAGGACTTCAAGTCCGATCAGGAAGTGCGCTGGTGCCCAGGCTGCGGTGACTACGCGATCCTCGCCGCCGTGCAGGGCTTCATGCCCGAGCTCGGTCTGGCGAAGGAGAACATCGTCTTCGTCTCCGGAATCGGCTGCTCTTCCCGCTTCCCGTACTACATGAACACGTACGGGATGCACTCCATCCACGGCCGCGCGCCCGCCATCGCGACCGGCCTCGCCTCCTCCCGCCGCGACCTGTCCGTCTGGGTCGTCACGGGTGACGGCGACGCGCTGTCCATCGGCGGCAACCACCTGATCCACGCGCTGCGCCGCAATGTGAACCTGAAGATCCTGCTCTTCAACAACCGGATCTACGGACTCACCAAGGGCCAGTACAGCCCGACCTCCGAGGTCGGCAAGATCACCAAGTCGACGCCGATGGGCTCGCTGGACGCGCCCTTCAACCCGGTGTCGCTGGCGATCGGCGCGGAGGCGTCCTTCGTGGCCCGCACCATCGACTCCGACCGCAAGCACCTCACCGAGGTGCTGCGCCAGGCCGCCGACCACCAGGGCACGGCACTGGTGGAGATCTACCAGAACTGCAACATCTTCAACGACGGCGCCTTCGATGCGCTCAAGGACAAGCAGCAGGCCCAGGAGGCGGTCATCCGCCTCGAACACGGGCAGCCGATCCGTTTCGGCACCGACAGCGACAAGGGTGTCGTACGGGACCCGGCGACCGGCGATCTGAAGGTCGTGCAGGTCACGGCCGAGAACGAGAGCCGGATCCTGGTCCACGACGCGCACAGCGCCAGCCCGACCACCGCCTTCGCCCTCTCCCGGCTCGCCGACCCGGACACCCTGCACCACACCCCCATCGGGGTACTGCGCAGTGTGGAGCGGCCGGTCTACGACACGATGATGGCCGACCAGCTGGACACCGCCATCGAGCAGAACGGCAAGGGCGACCTGGCTGCGCTGCTCGCGGGCAATGACACCTGGACCGTCGTCGGCTGATGTGTCGCCGAGGCGCCCCGAAGCCCGGACCTCCTGTCAGGAGGTCCGGGCTTCGTCGTACACGGCACGGGCCTGCTGCACCTCGTCGAGGCGCCGTTCGGTCCAGCGGGCCAGCCCCCACACCTGCTCGGCGGCCTCCTTGCCGAGCGCGGTCAGGGAGTAGTCGACACGCGGCGGGATCACCGGCTTGGCTTCGCGGTGCACAAAGCCGTCGCGCTCCAGGGTCTGGAGGGTCTGCGCCAGCATCTTCTCGCTGACGCCGCCGACCTCCCGGCGCAGTTCGCTGAAGCGGTACGAACGCTCCAGCAGCGCGGCGAGGACGAGCACCCCCCAGCGGCTGGTGACGTGCTCCAGAACGATGCGGGAGGGGCACATCTTGTCGTTCACGTCCGGATTCCTACTTACGCTCATGCCAGTACCTTACTTCAAAGTTGGTACTTTCGTTTGGTTAGCGCCCTTCGTAGGGTGAGTGGCGAGCCCTACGAACTGGAGAAACACCATGAGCATCGTCGTCACCGGAGCCACCGGAGCCCTCGGCCTGCTCGTCATCGACGAGCTGCTCGCCACGGTCCAGACCGACCAGATCACCGCGGTCGTGCGCAGCAAGGAGAAGGCCGCGGACCTCGCGGCGCGCGGCGTCGAACTGCGCATCGCCGACTACAGCGTTCCCGAGACGCTGGCCGGGGCCTTCCGCGCCGGTGACCGCGTGCTGCTGATATCCGGCAGCGAGGTCGGACAGCGGGTGGCGCAGCACACCGCCGTGGTCGAGGCCGCGAAGGCGGCAGGCGTCGCGCAGCTCGCGTACACGGGAGTACTGGGCCGTCCCGACGCCGACTTCCAGCTGGCCGCCGAGCACAAGGTCACCGAGCGGGTGATCCTCGACTCGGGCCTGCCGTACACCTTCCTGCGCAATGGCTGGTACACGGAGAACTACACCGAGCACCTCGCCCCGGTCCTCGCCCACAACGCCGTCGTCGCGAGCGCCGGCGACGGCCGGATCGCCTCGGCCGCCCGCGCCGACTACGCCGCCGCAGCGGCCGCCGTGCTCACCGGCGAAGGACACCTGGGCAAGGCGTACGAACTGAGCGGCGACGCCGCCTGGTCCTTCGCGGAGTACGCGGCCGCGCTGTCCCGGCAGACCGGCCGGACGATCGCCTACAACAACGTCCCGGCCGAGGCGCACATGGGAATCCTGACGGGCGCGGGCGTGCCCGGGCCGTTCGCCGAGATCCTCGTCGACGTCGACGCGGCGGTCGGACGTGGGCTGCTGGCCGGCACGACGGGTGACCTGGCGCGGCTGGCCGGGCGCCCCACGACGCCGCTCGCCGACTCGGTGGCGGCGGCGCTCGCCACCGCCTGACCCCTGACCGACCGGCCACCCGACCAGACGACCGACCGGCCAAGATCTGTCATGACCGTATAGCGATACGGACATGACAGCCCGGCCCTGTGCCGCGTACCTTCTTCGTGTGATGCGCGCAGGGCGGGAGGGGCCGGTGAAGTCGGACGGTGAACAGCGGGCAGGACTGCTGTACGGGATCGGGGCCTACGGAATGTGGGGCCTGGTCCCGCTCTTCTGGCCGCTGCTGAAGCCGTCGGGAGCGACGGAGATCCTGGCTCACCGGATGGTCTGGTCGCTGGCCGTCGTCGGCGTCGCGCTGCTGGCGCTGAAGCGCTGGGGCTGGGTACGGGAGCTGATACGGCAGCCCCGCAAGCTGGGGCTGATCACGGTCGCCGCGGCGGTGATCACCGTCAACTGGGGCGTCTACATCTGGGCTGTGAACTCCGGCCATGTCGTCGAGGCGTCGCTCGGCTACTTCATCAACCCGCTGGTCACCATCGCGATGGGCGTGCTGCTGCTGAAGGAGCGGCTGCGCCCGGCGCAGTGGGCGGCGGTCGGCACGGGCTTCGCGGCGGTGCTGGTGCTGGCCATCGGGTACGGGCAGCCGCCGTGGATCTCGCTGGTGCTGGCCTTCTCGTTCGCGACGTACGGCCTGGTCAAGAAGAAGGTCAACATCGGCGGTCTCGAGTCGCTGGCCGCCGAGACCGCGATCCAGTTCCTCCCGGCGCTCGGCTTTCTCCTCTGGCTCGGCTCGGACGGGTCCGCCACCTTCGGGGCGCGCGGCGCGGGGCATGCGGCGCTGCTCGCCGCGACGGGAGTGGTGACCGCGGCGCCGCTGGTCTGCTTCGGCGCGGCGGCGATCCGGGTGCCCCTCTCGACGCTGGGGCTGCTGCAGTACCTGGCGCCGGTCTTCCAGTTCCTGCTGGGGATCCTGTACTTCCACGAGGAGATGCCGGCCGAGCGTTGGGCCGGCTTCGCGCTGGTCTGGCTGGCGCTGACCTGTCTGACCTGGGACGCACTGCGCACGGCACGGCGTACGAAGGCGGCGGCGCTGCGGCTGGCCGCGGCGACGGCTGCTGCTCCGGCGACGGCTGCCGGTCCTGCTCCCGCTGCTGGTCCCGCTCCGGCTCCCGCGCCCGCCCCCGCTCCGACGCAGGCGGCGGCGGCTCCTGCGGAGCCCACCGCCTGACGCATCAGTCCCCGGGGAATTAACACTCGATCGGCTCACCTGCGGGGCTGGGCGCAGGCCCCCACCGCTCGACCGGTGCTACCACCGGAAGTACAGGCCCCGATGTGCGCGGCCCCGGAGCGGAGTGAGTGCGTCATGTCGCAGCCCCTCGCCCAGCCCCTCGCCCTTTCAGTCGACTTCGGACAGGGGATCACCGACGCGTGGTCGGCAGTGGCCAGGTTCGTGCCGAAGTTCATCGGCTTCCTGGTCATCCTGCTCATCGGCTGGCTCGTGGCGAAGCTGGTGGCCCGGGTCGCCGACCAACTCCTGCGCAGGGTCGGCTTCGAGAGGCTCGCGGAACGCAGCGGGGTCGCCAATGCCCTGCGGGGGTCGGAGTACGACGCGACCGGGATCCTCGTCAAGATCCTCTACTACGGGATCCTGCTGATCGCGCTGCAGCTGGGCTTCGGCGTCTTCGGACCGAACCCTGTCAGCGGCATGATCAACAGCGTTGTCGGGTGGCTGCCGAAAGCGATCGTCGCGTGTGTGATCGTCGTCGTGGCCCTGGCCATCGCACGTGCGGTCCGCGACATCGTCCAGGGGGCGCTGGGCGAGACCTCGTACGGCAAGATCGTGTCCACGGCGGCCTGGGCGTTCATCGTCGCTCTCGGCGTGATCGCGGCGCTCAGCCAGGCGGAGATCGCGACCTCGGTGACCGGCCCTGTGCTCACGGCGGCGCTCGCCGCGATCGCGGGCATCCTGATCGTGGGCGTCGGCGGCGGCCTGATCAACCCGATGCGCCACCGCTGGGAGCGGTGGCTGTCGGCCGCCGAACAGGAGACGGCCCGGGCCCGCGGCACCACCGGCGCGTACGAACGGGGCGGGCGGGAGCCGACTGCGGGCCGACCGCCCACCGAGCGGCGGACCCGCCCGCCAGGACGCGTGAGTCCGGCGGACGAACCGGAGAACATCGACCCGATGTGAAGGGGCCGCGGGGACCGCGACCGGGCCGTCCTGCGGTCATCGTCCGTCTCCTTCTGCGTGTTCCGCGTGGCGGACGCGGTGTGCCCGCACCTTGTTGCGATTGCCGCCCCGTTCCGTCGCGCACCAGCGGCGGCGGCCCGCCCCGGGCGCCCAGCCGCGCTCGCCGTCGGCGGTGATCCGGGGAGCGGGCGGGCCTGTGCCGCGGCCTCGTTGACCACGGCCAGGTCGGCGCGGCGCAGCTCACGGCCGTGCACCCGGCCGGCGGTCAGCCGCCACAGCGCGTCCCGCAGCGTGCGGGCCGCCGCCAACTTTTCGGCGCTGACGACCGGTTCCAGACCGGCGGGCAGCCTGCTCTCCGCCGCCCGCCCCAGGTCGGCGGGCGCGTGCAGCACCTCGTACCGCGTGAAGCCGCGGTCCGGTCGCGCGGCCGGGACGCGTGGCGTGATTACGCCGCCGTCCGGCATCCGGACGACTCCTTGGACAAGGTCAGCGGTGCGGGGCTCGGACGCGGGCTCCTCTTCCAGCGCGTACCGGAGGCAAGTCGTAGCGAAGACGTAACCACGCGCCCCCGACTGCGGCCCTTGCTGCCACGGTCGGGGGCGCCTAAGCGGGGTGCCTAGCGGCGTAGGTCCCGGTCCTCTTCCAGCTTCCGCAGGGCCGCGCCCAGCGTCGGCCGGAAGCCCGGACAAGGCCGCTCCAGGGGCAGCGTCCAGGCATGCCAGCACGACAGACACCGTCGCACCGTCGGGTGCTCCGGGTCGTGTTCTACGCTGCCGCCGCACCGCGGACACTGCCCCATGACGACTCCCTACGCCGCGACGTCGAACTCGCCCAGCTTGGCACCGCTCAGGAAGTCGGTCCACTCAACCGCCGTGAACTCGACGGTTTCACCGGTCGCTGAATTCCGGACTGCCACCTTGCCGGGAACGTTCGTTGCGATCTCCACACAGCGGGGGTCGTTGTTGTTGTACTGGCACGCCGTGGACGTTCGGAACTCGAATTCGGGACTTGCATCCATGGAGCTATTCCCTTCCCTCTGAGTGCGGGGAATCGGTCCCCGTGCCGTATTGCAGTGCGCCCCCAACTACGGCCGTAGCTCACGCAGTTGGGGGCGCGGCCCGTACCGGACGGGGGTCGCCGGTACGGGGGCATTCGTTGCGGCCCTTGCCGGGAATGGCCGCCATCGGGTCTCTTGCTGGTCTTGCTGGGGCGCCTGGGCGCCTATTCGTCGCGCGTCACGCGCGCATGGTCGGTCGCGACGCGGCGGAACATGTCATGTCCAGTGCTGCCGGTATGGCGGAGGCACCAGTCCTGTGCCGCTTCCTGGTCGTCCTGGGCGCCGGAATTCTCGTCACAGTCGGACGCAGTGCAGAACGCCTCGTACGTGACTCCGCCTTCCGGCACGTGCCGGATCGTGTGGTTCACGAATCGGATTACCGAGCGGGTCATGATTCCCCCAGGGCATGGCGAGTTGCCCGACAGGGCGGGCACGTACAGGGCGGGAAACCAAAGCCCTTATCCGACGGATTGCCGGGCGGAATCAGAAACGTCTGCTTGCCCTGGACTTCCGTCCGGGCGCCTGTCTCGCCATTGATCCGGTACACAGCAATCGTGATGGTGGTCATGATCACGCGCCCTTTCCGGATGCCGCATGGCGCCATTCCTCGCCCAGCGAGACGAGAACGTACGGCCGGACCAGGGTCAGGGGCCGTTCCCAGGGGGCAGGCGGGAACCACTGGGCGCGAGGCTCCGGCAGGGTCGGCACGTCTGGGGCGCGCCTCGCTCGATGCCTGCGGGCAGCGACCAGACGCGCGCCGCATACGGCGGGGTTGAGCTGGGCGGGTGCCTGGGCGGCAGCCTGGGGCACCTGGGCCCTGTGCCTGCCTTGCGGTCCGAACAGGACCAGCGTCACCCAATCGAGTGTGCGGGCGATACGATCTCTCACTGTCGTCGCTCCTTCGAAGCGTCGGCCACGCCCCCGGATCGTGTGCCGCGATCGCGGGGGTCCTTGCGTCGGTCCACGCTGCCCCTGGGCCGAATCCGTGCCTAGCGGCCCCGTGTAGGCCAGACTTGAGACATGCGCGGAGAGACAGCGGCCCACATGATCCGGCGCCTACGGCAAGCCAAATGTTGGAGTCAGGCGCGGCTAGCGGCAGAGGCGTGCCGCGCGGCGGGTTTACCGCCCGATTCCCTCACCCGGCAGGACGTCTACCGGTACGAGAAAGGCAAGCGCACTCCGCGCGAGTGGCTGCCGTTTATCGCTGCCGCTCTGGGTGTGCCTGCAATTGAGCTAGAACAGGCCGCCACTACAGGCGCCCAGGAAAGCGCCCCGGTTACAGTGGCTGACTTCCTGCCGGATGCCGACCCATTGGCGCCGTTGAAAGTCAGGCAGGGGCGCAGAATTGGCGCCGCAGACGTGACAGATCTAGCCGGCCGTGTGCACGGATTGCGCCTTGCGGACGACTTCCTAGCGGGTGGTGACCTAATCGCCCCAGCACTTAGGGAGTTGCGGTCCGCGGTAAAGCTGTACCGCGAGGGAAGCCACACAGAAGAAGTCGGTCGCACGTTGCTCGTGCAGATTGGCGAGTTGGCACAGGTTGCCGGATGGATTGCCAGTGATGCCGGACGCAATGAGGAAGCTGAACGCATCTACAAACTCGGCATGAGCGCTGCCCGACAGGCGGAGGACGGAACACTAGTCGGCAATCTCGCCGGTTCACTCGCCTACCACTACACCAACACGGGGAACACGAAAGAAGGGCTTGCCCTCGCCCAGGCTGCATTGGAAGCGGCAGGCGACGACGCACCCCCGAAAGCACGGGCGCTGTACCTTGACCGAGTTGCCTGGGCGCACACGCAAGCCAATGAGGCGCAGTCAGCAATGCGCGCCCTACGCGAGGCATCCGAAGCATTGGCGAATGACAGCGACGCTATCGAGTCGCCCCAGTACCTCTATTGGGTCGAGGTAGGTGAGTTGCAAGTGATGGAGTCGCGCGTCTATACGGAGCTAAGGAAGCCTTTACGCGCCGTGCCGCTACTCCGGGAAGTGCTCGCCCGATACGACGCCACGCGTACCCGCGAACTCGCCCTGTACCTGTCGTGGCTTGCTGTGGCATTGGCCGACGCCAACGAGCCTGAGGAAGCGGCAGCCACGGCACAGCGAGTGATCACGCTTTCCGCTGATGTGGCGAGCGAGCGCACGGCGGAACGCGTAAAGGTCGTCCTGCACAGGTTGGAGGATTTCCGGCACGTGCCGGAAGTGCGGGAAGTTCTGGAGGACGCAGCATGAGGGCACCCTCTCAACCCCGGCAAGGGTTGAGAGGGGGCCTGTCTGTCTGATCAGAACACCGGGGTGACCAGACCAGTGCCACCTACCTTCGCCATAGCGCCGGACGGGTAGCGCTGGAAGGTGTACCCGAAGTAGGCATAGGCCACCAGCAGCACTCCGAGGCTGGCCGCGGCAGGCTGCTCGGCGCGGATGAACATGGGCGCGGCGGGGTCCTCCCACAGGTGGCATTCGTTCCGCGGCACGACGTAAATCTCATCCTCGTTGGTGCCCGCACCAAGATTCGTCGCAATGTTGTTGTCAACAATCACGAGCAAACCGGATGACAGCTTGGCGCGCACCGCGGGGCCATACTCGTTTGTGAGCGTCAGGCCACCCGCATTGACCGGCATTCCACCAGTCGACACGAACGGCCAGGTGGAACCGACCTGCGAGGCAAGCCAATTCCAGCGGAGCGAATGCATCACCGCAGCGCTCTGAATCTTCGGCCACAGTTCCGCAGCCGTGGGGGACGCATCCGTGTAGGCGATGGCCGCGCTTGCGCCTGGTTACGTCTTCACGGCAAGTACCGGAGGGGAAGGCGACCAAGAACCGGCTCCATTTCGACCTGCACGTGGGCGAGGAGAACCGGGAGGCGGAGGTCGCGCGCCTGGAAGGTCTGGGGGCGTCCGTTCCGTACCACGCGAACGAACCGATCGGCGTCTGGACCACCATGTCGGACCCCGAAGGAAATGAGTTCTGCGTGGAGTAGTGGAGGGGGAGGACGGGGAAGGGGCGTCCGTTATGTGAACACCACTGACCGGTTTCCGCCCTTGACGGTGAGTCAAACTCTCGCTGAACTCACAGCACGCACTGCGCACCACTAGCTCCAACGCCCTGGGACCCGCCGTCCCAGGGCGTCTCGCACGTTCCGTCCTGTCCCCGTACGGAATTCGGAGCCCCCACACATGACCCCCCACGTGAAGCTCGCCGTCCCCAGAAGAACCGCCGCGGCCGCCGCGCTCGCCCTCGCCGGGCTGCTCGCCGCCGCCGCCCCAGCCGCGACCGCGGCCCCCGCCGCCCCGGCGTCCGCGCTCGCCGCCCCCGACATACCGCTCGCCAACGTCAAGGCGCATCTCACCGAGCTTCAGTCGATCGCCACCGCCAACGGCGGCAACCGCGCGCACGGCCGGGCCGGCTACAAGGCATCCATCGACTATGTGAAGGCCAAGCTGGACGCGGCCGGATTCACCACATCCGTCCAGCAGTTCACCAGTAGCGGCGCCACCGGCTACAACCTGATCGCCGACTGGCCCGGCGGCGACGCCAACTCGGTCGTCATGGCAGGCGCGCACCTGGACTCGGTCACCTCGGGCGCCGGCATCAACGACAACGGATCGGGCTCCGCCGGAATACTCGAGACCGCCCTCGCCGTCTCCCGCGCCCAGCTCAAGCCGACGAAACACCTGCGGTTCGGCTGGTGGGGCGCGGAGGAACTGGGCCTGGTCGGGTCGAAGTACTACGTCAACAACCTTCCCGCCACCGAGCGTTCAAAGATCTCCGGTTATCTCAACTTCGACATGATCGGCTCCCCGAACCCCGGCTACTTCGTCTACGACGACGACCCGGCGATCGAGAAGACCTTCAAGGACTACTTCGCGGGCCTCGGCGTCGCCACCGAGATCGAGACCGAGGGCGACGGCCGCTCCGACCACGCCTCGTTCAAGAACGTGGGCATACCGGTCGGCGGCCTGTTCACCGGCGCGAGCCGTACGAAGTCCAGCGCCCAGGCCCAGAAGTGGGGCGGCACGGCCGGTCAGGCCTTCGACCGCTGCTACCACTCCTCCTGCGACTCCAGCACGAACATCAACGACACCGCACTGGACCGCAACAGCGACGCGATCGCCCACGCCGTCTGGACCCTGTCCACCGAGCCGACCGTCCCGCCCGGCGACTTCTACGAGAACGCCGCCGACGTCGCCATCCCGGACAACGGCGCGGCCGTCACCTCCACCGTGACCGTCTCGGGCCGCACCGGCAACGCCCCGGCCGCCCTCAAGGCCGGCGTGGACATCAAGCACACCTGGCGCGGCGACCTGGTCGTCGACCTCCTGGCGCCCGACGGGACGGCGTACCGGCTGAAGAACTCCAGCGGCAACGACTCGGCCGACAACGTCATCGCCACGTACACCGTCGACGCGTCGAGCGAGACGGCGAACGGGGCCTGGAAACTGCGCGTTCAGGACGTCGCGGCGCAGGACACCGGTTACATCGACAGCTGGAAGCTCACCTTCTGACCGCCACCCCCCACAGGCTGCATGCGTGTGCAGATACTGCGCACGCATGCAGTCGTCTTTGGAGTGCTTGAGTACGTACGCCGGCCGCTCCGGCTACGCCGTGATGTCCTTCGCCGTGAAGCGGGCCCACGCCGCCGACCCGAACACCGCGACGTACACCCCCTGCAGGCCGAGGTTCTTGACCACCTCGTCCCAGTAGACGGGCTCCCGCATGAGGTCCGCGAAGGACAGCCAGTAGTGCGGGAAAAGGTAGGGGTGGATCCCGTGCAGCTGCGGAATCGTGTCCAGGATCTGCACCGTGATCAGCAGTCCGACCGTCGTCGCCATCGCCGCGATACCGCTGCCGGTGAGGGTCGAGACGAACAGGCCGAGCGCCGCGATCCCGGTCAGCGAGGCCGCGACGACGACCGCGACCAGTGCGGCCCGCAGCAGCCCGTCCCCGAACGAGATCCGGGTGCCGGAGATCGTGACGACATCGCCGAGCGGGAAGAGCAGCGCCCCGACCGCGAGCGCCGAGGCCGCCACGACCAGGGTCGCGACCAGGCAGAACGCGCAGGCCGCGGCGTACTTGGCGAACAGCAGCCGGGTGCGTCCGGCCGGGGCGACCAGCAGATAGCGCAGGGTGCCGGAGTTCGCCTCGCCCGCGATCGCATCGCCCGCGACGACGCCGATGGCCATTGGGAGGAAGACGGGCAGGGTCGCGGCGAGCGCGGCGAAGACCAGGAACAGCCCGTTGTTGGTGATCTGTGTGACGAAGGCCGGGCCGTGCCCGCTGCCGTCACCGGCCGGACCGCCGTCGCTCGTCTCGATCTTCACGGCGATGCCGATCAGTACGGGGACGGCTGCCAGCACCCCCAGCAGCGCGAGCGTGCGCCAGCGCCGGAAGGTGGTGGTCAGCTCGGAGCGGAACAGCCCCAGGGTCCACAGCGGGCTGGGCCTGCGAAGCGTCCCGGTCGCGTCAGCCCTCCTCCCGACGGCGTCAGCCGGTCCGACCGCGTCAGCCGTCGTGTCAGTCGTCCCGACCGCCCCGGCCCCCTCGACATCCTCAACCCGCGACATCGAATCCCTCCCCGGTCAGCGCGACGAACGCGTCCTCCAGTGAGGCGCGCTCGATCCCGAACCCTCGTACCCGTACACCGCCGTGCACCAGCGCGGCATTGAGCTCCGCCAGCTCCACATCCGCGGCCGGCAGCTCACCGGTCACCCGGTCCTCGTCGACGGTCAGCTCGGTGACGCCCAGCTCCTTGAGCAGCCGGGCCGCGTCCCCCGGGTCGGGCGTGACGACGGCCAGCCTGCCCCGGGCGCCCGCCGCGAGATCGGCGACCGGCCCCTGGGTGAGCAGCCGTCCCTGAGCCATCACCGCGGCATGCGTGCAGACCTGCTCGATCTCGTCAAGGAGGTGGGAGGAGAGAAAGACAGTGGTGCCGTCCGCCGCCAACTCCCGTACCAGGGAACGGATTTCCCGCATGCCCTGCGGATCCAGGCCGTTCGTCGGCTCGTCGAGCACCAGAAGTCTGCGCGGCTGCAGCAACGCGGCCGCGAGCCCGAGCCGCTGTTTCATCCCGAGGGAGTACGCCTTGGCCTTCTTGCCGGCGGCGGAAGTGAGCCCGACCCGGTCCAGCGCGGCGGCGACGCGGGAGCCGCGGGTACGCGGATCGGCGCTCGGGTCGGCGGAGTCGTAGCGCAGCAGATTGTCCCGGCCGGTCAGGTACCCGTACAGCGCGGGCCCTTCGATCAGCGCGCCCACCTGCGGCAGCACCGTGCGCACGGCGCGCGGCATGGGCCTGCCGAGGACCGTGGCGCTGCCCGCGGTGGGGTCGATGAGTCCCATCAGCATCCGGATGGTGGTGGTCTTGCCCGACCCGTTGGGTCCGAGGAACCCGAAGACGCTGCCGGCGGGCACGGTGAGATCGAGCCCGTCGACGGCCAACTGCCCGCCCCGGTAACGCTTTGTGAGCCCGCGCGTCTCGATGACAGTCTCGACGCCGGTCTCGACGACAGTCTCCATGCCGGCTGTCATTTCCGGTCCCCCGTTCACTCGGGTCAGCACTCCGCCCCACCGTACGGAGCGTACGGCGGGGCGGACAGCAAGCACGCCTTGGGTTACTTCGCCTCGTTCGCGGCCTTCACGAGTGCGTCCTTGGTGACGGCGCCGACGTAGACCGTGCCGTCGTCCGTCATCAGGGCGTTGACCAGACGGGTCTTGAAGACCGTGCCCGAGCCGAACTTCCCGTCGACCTGGTCGCCGAGCGCGTTCAGGAACTTCTCGGCCTCCGGCGGGACCTCGCCGTCCTTCGGTGCGCTGAAGCCCTCGCCGCCCGGCGTCTCGATCTTGGCGATGGAGGTCCAGCCCTCGCCGATGATGTTCAGCCCCTGGAAGTCCTCCAGGCCCTTGAACTCCTCGTGGTTCTTCGCGCCGTGCTCCTTGCCCTTCTCCTTCTCCACCTCGTCGGCCTCGGTCACCTTCGCGCCCTTGGGCGGGGTGAAGTTGAAGGTGGACGCGGCCGGCTTGGAGAAGTCGACCTTGGTGAAGCCGGCGTCGATCGCGGCCTTGCCGCCGCTGCTCGGGGTGAGCGTGAACTTCAGCGGCACGCCGTTCTTCGCGTCCACCGCGATCTTGATCGAGCCGATCGTCGAACCGCTCTGCTTCGGCTTGATGACCAGCTGGTACGCATCACGGCCGGCCACCTGCGCGGTGCCGCCCACGGTCACCGACGTGGTCTCGTCCGCGGCCTTCAGCGCCTCGTCGGCGAGCTCCTTGGGCGTGGTCGGCAGGTCCTTCGGCGCGGCCTCGTGCTCCTTGCCGGAACCCTTGCCGGAGCTGTCGTCCTTGGAGTGGAAGGCCTCGTTCGACGCGCTGTCGTACGCCCAGACCTCGTCCCCGTTGTGGATCATGCTGTACTCGGCGGTGTCCTCAAGGATCGACACCTTCTGCTTGTCGGGGCCGTCGGCCGCGACCCGCAGGGTGTGCGAGCCGGAGGCCAGCTCCATCAGCTTGCCGTCCGGCGACGCGGACGAGCCCGTCCCTCGGTCCCCGCCCTTGGGAGCGAAGGAGCCCCCGCCCAGGTCGCCGAGGGCGCCCAGGGACGGGAGGCCGAGGTCCGTGTTGATCTTCACGGTGCCGGAGAGCTGCTGGGTGTCCGACGCGGCCATCTTCTCGATGAGTTCCTGCGCGGTGATCTTCGGCAGATCGGGGTCACCGGAGGCAGCGAGCGCCGGGACGAGCCCGATGGTCGCCGCCGCCACCCCGGCCACCGCGGCCGGGACGATGTAGCGCGCTGCCTTGCGGCGGCCCGCTGCGAGGTCCTTGGCCTCTTCGGTGGTCTGTGCGCTGTCGTTCGGTGCCATGGTGTGCCCTACCTCCGTGGTTGGTCAGGCGTGGTGGTATTCATCTGACCAAATGGGGCGTACAGAAGCGTCAGACCGCGGGAGCAACTTGGCGTACTGCTATGGGATGACAGTAGGACGCGGCGCCTCCCCCAACCAGTAGGGGAAGCGCCACGAGCCCTGTTGCCGGAAGGGTTACTTCTGGATGAAGACGTAGTCCGCCCCGTAGGGGACGCCGACGATCGCTCCCTGCTCGCAGCTGCCGGCCGGGGCGACGCCGCCCACGGTGTTCAGCCGGAAGATCTCCTGGGTGCCCGCGAACAGCCCGCGCTTCTTGCCGGACTGGGTGGCCTTCAGGTCCAGTTCAGGGATGTTCTTGTCGCCGTTCGGGGTCTTGCTGATCAGCTTGCCGGTGACGGCGCTGTGGTCCTGCGCGACCCACTGCGGCGTGCCCGAGTTGGGGGCGATGAAGGAGTGGGCGATGTTCCCGCCGAGGACGGCGCGGACATCGCGCTGCTGGAAGGAGAGCTTGCCGTCGTCGCCCTTCTTGCACTCGTAGATCTGCTTGCCCTTGACCACGGACGCCTGGAAGTTGTCGAGGGCGTCGGCGAAGTTGAAGGAGCCGGTCACCTTGTGGAACTGGCCGCGGACGGCGCCGCCCGGGAACTGCGCGGTGTGCAGATTGGCGTAGAAGCCGTTCGGGTCGGTCTTGAAGGCGTCGAGAACCGCCTTGTCCTTGACCTTCACCGTGCCGGCGACCGCACCGGTCCAGCCCTTGGAGTGGGTCTTGCCCTTGCTGAGCAGCTCCGTGAAGTCGATCTTGATGCCGCCGTTGGTCCCCTTCGCGCCCTGGTGGATGTGGAGGGCGGTCGGCTTGTCGGTGCCGCGGAACTTCACGGCGACGGACACCTTGTCCCCCTTGACCTTCACAAACTCCAGCGCGGCGCCATCGCGGTCACCGACGGCGGGTCCGCCCTGCACCGGCACCTCGTTCGCGCCGTTCAGGCTCGCCACGAAGAGGGAGGCGGCGCGGTCCGAGCCGCTGCTGCCCGCGCCACTCTGCACCGAGATGCTCGCGGCTCTGTCCCCGTGCCCCGAGTGACCGGCGGTGGAGCTCTTGCTGTCGGCGAAGGCCGGCAGAACGGCGAGGGTGACGCCAGCGGCGGCGGCGACAGCGGTGGTACCGATAAGGAGGGCCTTGTTCCGCTTCATTCTGAAATCTCCCCGTACATGATGCCTACGCCCGTTGCGTCGGCTTCCGGGCATGAGTACGGAGTGGATCCGAGGTTAGACTCAATCCAAGAATGTGACCTGCGCCACATACTCCGAGGTGATCCCAGAGCCGGCCCGCGGCCGTGGTATTGGGCCCGTCAGCCGGTCAGCCGGCCCGGTGGACCACCGCGTCGCAGAGCTCCTCCAGGGCGGCCTTCGCATAGCAGTCGGGCAGTGGAGCGAGCATCGCCCGCGCCTCCTCCGCGTACCGCACGGTGTCCCGCCTGGCCTGCTCCAGCGCCGGATGGACGCGCAGCAGCCGCAGCGCCTCGGCGTGCCGGTCGTCGTCCGTCAGATCCCCGTCGAGCAGGGCGACGAGCTCCAGGTCCTCGGCCCGCCCCTGCGCCGCCGCCTGCGCGCGCAGATGCAGCACCGGCAGCGTCGGGATGCCCTCGCGCAGATCCGTGCCGGGCGTCTTGCCCGACTCGTGCGCGTCGCTGGCGATGTCCAGTACGTCGTCGGCGAGCTGGAACGCCACGCCGAGCCGCTCGCCGTACTGGGTGAGGATGTCCACGACACCCTCGTCCGCGCCGGACATCATTGCGCCGAACCGGCCCGAGACCGCGATCAGCGAGCCCGTCTTGCCCCCGATGACATCGAGGTAGTGCTCGACCGGGTCGCGGCCGTCGCGCGGCCCCGCCGTCTCCAGGATCTGGCCGGTGACCAGCCGCTCGAAGGCCTCCGCCTGAATGCGGACGGCCTCCGGGCCAAGGTCGGCCAGTATGTGCGAGGCCCGCGCGAACAGGAAGTCGCCGGTCAGCACCGCCACCGAGTTGCCCCAGCGGGCGTTGGCGCTGTCCACACCGCGCCGCACATCGGCCTCGTCCATCACATCGTCGTGGTACAGCGTCGCCAGATGGGTGAGCTCGACGACCACGGCCGAGGGCACCACACCCGGCGCGTATGGATCGCCGAACTGGGACGCGAGCATCACCAGCAGCGGCCGGAAGCGCTTGCCCCCGGCTCGTACGAGGTGTCGTGCGGCCTCCGTGATGAAGGGCACCTCGCTCTTGGTGGCATCGAGCAGTCCCGCCTCGACAGCCGCCAATCCGGTCTGGACATCGGCCTCAAGAGCCTGGTCCCGCACGCTCAGCCCGAACGGCCCGACGACGGTCACGAGGGGATCTCCTGTCTGCTGACGATCACACGGATTGTCGATGTGTCGCTGGAATCACTCAAGTCAGCGTATCCGGTCGCCTTTCGATCACCGTGGGCGCCTTCCCGCCTCCCCCGGTATGTTCGTGATCAGCCCATACGACCATGAGTGGCCCCTTTGCCCGGAACATTCGCTGAGGTCATGCCATGCGCATCCGCACCGATTTCCCGTACGAGACCGCCCACGAGGACATCCGTATCGCGATGCCGGACGGTACGAGGCTGTACGCGCGGATCTGGCGGCCACTGACCGACGAGCCCGTCCCCGCCCTGCTCGAGTATCTGCCCTGCCGGCTGACCGACTGGACCGCGCCGCGCGACTGGCAGCGCCACCCCTGGTACGCGGGCCACGGCTACGCCTCCGTACGGGTCGACGTGCGTGGACACGGCAACAGTGAGGGCCTGCCCGGCGACGAGTACGACGCGACCGAGCCGGCCGACGGCGTCGAGGTCGTCAACTGGCTGGCCCGGCAGCCGTGGTGCACCGGCCGGGTCGGCATGTTCGGCATCTCCTGGGGCGGCGTCAACTCGCTCCAGGTCGCCGCTCTCGCACCCGAGCCGCTCAAGGCGGTCGTCACCGTCTGCTCGACGGACGACCGCTACGACAATGACGTGCACTACATGGGCGGTTCGGTACTCGCCGCCGCCATGCACGCCCGGGCCGCCACCATGCTCGCCTTCGTCTCCCGCCCGCCGGACCCCCTCTTTGCCGGCGACAAGTGGCGCGAGATGTGGCTGAGGCGGCTGGAGGCCGTCGACCCCTTCATCCACACCTGGCTCGGCCACCAGATCCGCGACGACTACTGGAAGCACGGCAGTGTCTGCGAGGACTACGCCGCCATCGACGCGGCGGTCCTGGCTGTGGGCGGCTGGCACGACCCCTACCGGGACACCGTGCTGCGGCTGGTCGAGCATCTGCCGCCCGATCGCGTACGGGGCCTGATCGGCCCGTGGTCGCACCAGTACCCCGACCGGGGCCGGCCGCCGGGTCCGGCGATCGGTTTCCTCCAGGAGACGCTCCGATGGTGGGACCACTGGCTCAAAGACGCTGACACGGGGGTCATGGCCGAGCCCCTGCTGCGCTCCTGGATCAGCGAGTCGCACCCGCCCGCGACGAGCTACCCCGAGCTGCCGGGCCGCTGGGTCGGGGAGCCCGCCTGGCCCTCGCCGCACATCACGCCCGTCCCGTACACACTCCAGGGCGAACCGGTGATCGTCGACTCGCCCCACCACACCGGAGTGGACGCCGGCAGCTTCCTCCCCTTCGGCAACGACGCCGACCTGCCGCCCGACCAGCGCGAGGAGGACGCCCGCTCGGCCTGCTTCGAATTCCCGGTCACCGGCGACCCGATCGAGATCCTGGGCCGCCCCCGCCTCACCCTGCGGCTGCGCCGGGACGTGCCCTACGGCCAGGCGATCGCCCGGATCTGTGACGTCGCCCCGGACGGCGCGTCCACCCTGGTCACCCGCGGGGTCCTCAACCTCTCCGCGCGCCATGGCCTCGACCGCGCGGGCGCCTGGCCGCCCGGCGCGAGCGAGGACGTCTCCTTCGAGCTGAACGGCATCGGCCACACCTTCCCGCCCGGCCACCGCATCCGGCTCGCCGTCTCCTCCGCGTACTGGCCGTGGATCTGGCCGCAGCCGGGCTCGGCGGGCTTCACCCTCGACCCGGCGGGCTCCCGCCTGGAACTTCCCGTACGTTCCCAGGGCATGACCGAGGACGAGATCCTCTTCGAGGAACCGGAGCAGTCCGAGCCGCTCGGGGTCAGCTCCCCCGTCACCCTCGACGAGCAGCGGCCCGAGCGTCTGGTGGTCCGCGACGTCGCCAAGGGCGAGTGGCGCCTGGAGGTCGACCCGCGACCCGGCGGCATGCGGGTGTATCCGGACGGC
This sequence comes from Streptomyces sp. V1I1, assembly GCF_030817355.1. Classification (NCBI taxonomy): domain Bacteria; kingdom Bacillati; phylum Actinomycetota; class Actinomycetes; order Kitasatosporales; family Streptomycetaceae; genus Streptomyces; species Streptomyces sp. V1I1. The sequence goes on from NZ_JAUSZH010000001.1 coordinate 3,406,891, forward strand.
CTCGAGTACACGGAGGAGGCCCTGGAGACGTACACGATCCGCGAGCGCGACCCGCACTCCGCGCATGCCCGGTCCGACTGGGCCGTCCGGCTGCACCGGCCCGAGCTGGCCTGGGACGTACGGATCGAGACACGCTCCGAACTCACCTGCGACGCGGCCGACTTCATCGCGTCGGACGAGGTGGTGTGCAGGGACGGCGACGAGATCGTCTTCCACCACACGTGGGAACGGCGCTTCCCGAGAATGGCGGGGTGAGCGGGCCGGGCGGGTGACCTGCCGCGGCGGGGCAACACCCACGTAACGTGTGCCCCACACACGTGGAAAGCGAGGCAAGCACCGATGCCCGAGCAGAGCCCGCTCGATCTGGCCGAGGGCGATCCCTTCGGCCCGCACAACCTGCCGTACGGCGTCTTCAGCACGGCCGACGAGCCCGGGCGCCGGCGGCTCGGCGTCCGCATCGGCAGCCATGTGCTCGACGCCGGAGCGGCCGCCCACACTCTCGGCTCCCCCTACGCGGCACTGCTGGCGCAGCCGAACCTCAACCCGCTTCTCGCGGCGGGCCGCACCGCCTGGCGGGACGTGCGCCGGGCGATCACCGCATGGGTCACCGTGCCCGCCCACCGGGCGGACATCGAGCCGCAGCTGCACCCGCTCGACTCGGTCACGCTGCACCTTCCGTACGAGGTCGCCGACTATGTCGACTTCTACGCGAGCGAGCACCACGCGACGAACGTCGGCAAGATCTTCCGGCCGGACGGGGACGCCCTGACCCCCAACTGGAAGCATCTGCCCATCGGTTACCACGGCCGGGCCGGGACGGTTGTCGTCTCCGGCACCGATGTGGTGCGCCCCAGCGGCCAGCGCAAGACCCCGGCCGACCCCGCGCCCCTGTTCGGACCGTCCGTGAAGCTCGACATCGAGGCCGAGGTCGGCTTCCTCGTCGGCACTCCCTCGGAGCTCGGCCGTCCGGTGCCCCTCGGGGACTTCCGGGAGCATGTCTTCGGTGTGACGCTCCTCAACGACTGGTCGGCACGTGACATCCAGGCCTGGGAGTACGTTCCGCTCGGCCCGTTCCTCGGCAAGTCCTTCGCCACGTCCGTCTCCGCCTGGGTGACCCCGCTGGAGGCCCTCGACGCGGCCCGTACCGAGCCCCCCGCGCGGGACTTCGACCTGCTCCCCTACCTCGACGACTCCGGCGACGAGGAGCCCGGCGGCTTCGACCTGCGCATCACGGTGGCGATCAACGGCCATGTGGTCTCCGAGCCGCCGTTCGCCACGATGTACTGGACGGCCGCCCAGCAGCTGGCCCATATGACGGTCAACGGCGCCTCGCTCCGTACGGGCGACCTCTTCGGCTCCGGCACGGTCAGCGGTCCCGAGGTCCACCAGCGCGGCTCGCTGCTGGAGCTCACCTGGAACGGACGGGACGCTCTCGAACTTCCCGAGGGCAAGCGGACCTTCCTGGAGGACGGCGACGTGGTGACGATGACGGCCTGGGCACCAGGCCCGGACGGCGTACGGGTCGGCCTCGGCGAGGTCACCGGCCGGATCGTGTCGAGCGCCGCGGAATGACCGGACTCACCCTGCCCGAGGAGCTCCTGCTGCTCGCTCTCGACCCGGTGACGGGCCGCCGGCACTGCAGCAGGAGCTACCTCCGGTACGGGCTGGCCGGCGCCGCCCTCGCCGAGCTGGAGCTCCAGGGCAGAGTCGCCGAGGCGCGTGGCAAGGTGACGGTGGTCAATCCACTGCCGCCGCAGAACCCGCTGTCGGCGCAGATACTGGCGAGTCTCCCGGCGCCGGGCACCAGCCGGTTCGGCGACGGCGTACGCGCCCGGCCCTGGGTCAGGCGCGCCGGGCGGCACGTCGAGGAGTTGTGCCTGCACCACCTGGTGGGACGCGGTGTGCTGCGGGTGGAGACCCATCGCTTCCTGGGCATCTTCCCCTACCGCCGGTACCCCGCGGCGGCCGAGGACTTCTCGACCCCGGCCCGCGGGCGCTACGCCCAGTCGGTGGAGGCCGGCTTCCCGGACCGCCGCAGCCGGCTGCTGGCCGCCTTCACCGCGGCGATCGGCATCGCCAAAGTGCTCCATCCGAGATTCGAGTCGTGGCGGGGGCGGGGCGCACTGCGCGTTCTCGTACGGGAGCAATGGGCCCCGTACGCCGTGCACCGCGTCATACAGCAGGACAAGAAGCCGAGCAGCAGCAGTGTCAGCTTCGGGGGCGACGGGGGCGGGGGCGGCGGCGACTGACGCCCCAGGGGTGGCAGATCTTCCCGACTGATCAGCATCACCGCAGTTCAGCGGGGTGTCCCGGTGGCCGGTTCATGGCGCAACACTCTGGCAACACCACCGCCGACACAGCGTCGGTATGGTCCGAGGCATGCCAGCCGAACGTACCCGCGAGCACACCGTGCCCCTCGCTGCCGCACGCCGGCGGCGGCTGCGCGCGGACCAGGCGCGGCAGCTCGCCGACCTGCTGCGCCACCAGGTGCGCACCGGCGGCTTCTCCGGCGGCGTGCTGCCGCTGGAGGGCACGATCGGCGACGACTACCGCGTCTCCCGCAACACCGTCCGACAGGCACTGGATCTGCTCCGTACGGAGGGGCTCGTCGAACGCCAGCCGGGCGTCGGCACGGTCGTGGTGTCCGAGAAGTACCCGCACGGCCTCGACCGGCTGCAGGGCCTCGCCGAGACCCTGCACGAACACGGCGATGTCACCAACGAAGTCCGCACCGTCGGCCCGGTTTCCGCGCCCGCACCCGTGGCCCGGAGACTGGGCCTGCCCGAGCACACCGACGTGCTCTACATCGAGCGGCTGCGGCGGCTGAACGGCTTGCCCCTCTCGCTCGACCTCACCTACATCCCGATGGACATCGGCACCGGTCTGCTCGGCTGCGACCTGGAGCACACCGATGTGTTCCGGCTGCTCGAAAACCTCACCGGGCAGCCGCTGGGCACGGCCGAGATCACGCTGGAGGCCGTCAACGCCGACGCGCACTCCGCCGCCGTACTCGAAGCCCCGCGCGGCGCCGCCGTGCTGATGCTCGAACGGCTCACGCATCTGTCCGACGGACGCCCCGTGGATCTGGAGTTCATCCGCTTCCGCGGCGACCGCATCACCATGAGCGGGCTGCTCCACCGCTCCCTCTGACCCGTCCCCGTACCCCCGTACCCCTTTCCCGGAGACAGCCATGCCTCTTGCGCCCCAGCGTGCCGACGTGCCCGTGACCATCGACGAGTCGAAGTGCATCGACGGCTGCACCCTCTGCGTCGACATGTGCCCGCTCGACTCCCTCGCGATCAACCCGGACAGCGGCAAGGCCTATATGCACGTGGACGAGTGCTGGTACTGCGGCCCGTGCGCGGCCCGGTGTCCCACGGACGCGGTCACGGTCAACATGCCCTATCTGCTGCGGTAAAGCCCGAGAGGTCCGAACTCCCATGTCACGCAAGCCAGTTGTGCTCCTCGCCGCCACCCTGCTGCTACCGCTCACCGGCTGCGGCGGCGACGCGGAGGCGGGCGACGGCTCGACCGTCACCGTCACCGTCGGCTACCAGTCCAAGACCATCAACACCGTCACGGCGGGCACGCTGCTGCGGTCGCTCGGCTACTTCGAGCGGGAGCTCGCGGCCCGCGGCAAACGTGAGGGCGTCACCTACAAGGTGAAGTGGCAGGACTACGCCACCGGCGCGCCGATCACCGCGCAGATGACCGCCGGGAAGATCGACATCGGTTCGATGGGCGACTTCCCGCTGCTGATCAACGCCACGCGCGGCAAGCAGCTGCACCGGCCGACGCGGCTCGTCTCCGTCACCGGCTACAACCTGCGCGGCGGCCTCAACACCATTGTCACGGCGCCCGGTTCGAAGCTGTCCTCGCTGAAGGACCTGCGCGGCAAGAAGGTCTCCACGAGTGTCGGATCGGCCGCGGACGGCACGCTCGTACGGGCGCTGCAACGGGCGGACATCGACCCGGAGAAGGACATCCGCAAGCTCAACCAGCAGCCGGCCGTGGGTGCGTCGGCGCTCCAGGCGGGCAGCACCGACGCGCTCTCGCAGTTCGTTGCCTGGCCCGGGCTGCTCGCCTTCCAGGGCAAGGCGCAGGCGCTGTACGACGGGGCGGAGCTGAACCTGCCGACCTTCCACGGGGTCACCGCGCGCGAGGACTTCGCGAAGAAGCGGCCCGCGGTGCTCGAAGACTTCCTGCGCGCGCAGGCCGATGCGACCGAGTATCTGCGCAAGCAGCCGGTCGCGGCCGCGGAGTCGGTGGCCAAGGCGACCGGGCTCCCGGCCGAGGTCGTCTACCTCTACAACGGCGCGCACGGCATCGCGACCTTCGGGCCGGCCCTCAAGCCCGAGCTGGTCGACGCGTTGAAGAAGGACGTGCCGGTGCTCAAGTCGGCGAAGCTGGTGGGCGATGTGGATGTGGACGCCTTCGTCGACGACCAGTATGTGAAGCGGGCGTACGGGAACGGCTATGCCAAGGCGCTCACGGCCGCGCCCGCGCCCGCGCGCAGCGAGCTGTGGCTGAAGGGCAAGAACACGACCCAGTCCTTCGCGACCCCGGTCGAGCTGCTGCGGCAGGTGGCCGCGGCTCCTGGACAGGTGCGCGCGGCGTATGTCCCCGACGCCACCACCGGCACGCGCTGGTTCGCGGACAAGGCGGTGTGGGTGGCCGACGGCACGAAGCTGCTGCCCTTCGTCACCCGGTCCGCGGTTGCGGCCTACGTGACGGGACACGCGGGCGCCCGGACCGTGTCGTACGCCGAGGCCTTGAAGCAGGTGTCATGACCGGCCGGCACGTCGTGCGCGCGCTGTCCCTGCTGGGCGCGCTCGGGGTGTGGCAGCTGCTGACCGCCTACGACATCAATCTTTGGCTGCGGTTCGAGCAGTTCCCCACGGTCGTCGATGTCGCGCGGGAGTTCGGGGAGCGGGTCGGGAGCGGCCCGTACTGGCAGGACCTGACCGACAGCCTCACCCGCATCGCCACCGGCTTCACGCTGGCGGCGCTCGCGGGCGTGGCGGTCGGCACCGCGATCGCCCGCTCCCGCCTGGCGGCGGACCTGCTCGGGCCGGTGCTCGAAGTCCTCCGCCCGATCCCGGCGATCGCGCTGGTACCGGTCGCGATCCTGCTCTTCCCCAGCAACGAGCAGGGCATCGTCTTCATCACCTTCACCGCGGCGTTCTTCCCGATCATGGTCTCCACGCGCCATGCCGTGCGCGCCCTGACCCCGGTCTGGGAAGAGGCCGTCCTCACGATGGGCGGCGGCCGGTGGCGGATTCTGGCGTCTGTGGTCCTGCCGGGGGCACTGCCGGGGATCCTCGGCGGTCTCTCGGTGGGGATCGGCGTCTCGTGGATCTGCGTGATCTCGGCGGAGATGATCTCCGGTGAGTACGGGGTGGGTTACCGCACCTGGCAGGACTACACGGTGGTGGACTACCCCGGCGTGTTCGTGGGCATGGCGACGATCGGCGTTCTGGGCTGGCTGACGTCGACGACGGTGGAGCTGGCGGGGCGCCGGGTGACGAGGTGGCTCCCGCGGGTGGAGTCTGGGCCACCGGTCCGCCGCCCGAGGGTTTCCCCTACCCCGCCCCTTCCCGTACCTGGGGGCAGGCCCCCAGGCCCCGCGTCTCAAACGCCGGCGAGGCTTGATTCGGGGCTCCGCCCCGGACCCCGCTCCTCAATCGCCGGACGGGCTGAATTTTCAGCCCGTCCGGCGATTGAGGACTGGGGGTCTGGGGGCGAAGCCCCCAGTTCGGGAGGGGGCGGGTAGGGGAAGCCCGCCGCAGGCGCCCCCCACCCACACCCCATCCGCACCCACGAGGAGGCGTAATCGCATGACCACACCCCCCGAAACCACCCTCGCCCCCACCCCGGCACCGCCCCGTGGGACCCGGCTCACCCTGCGCGGTGCGTCACTGGGGCGGCCCGGAGCGCCCGTGCTCGACGGGATCGACCTGGAGGTCGTGCCCGGCGAGATCCTGACCGTCGTCGGGCCCTCCGGGTGCGGCAAGTCGACCCTCCTGCGGACCCTCGCCGGGCTGCTCCCCCCGCTCGACGGCGCGGTCGCGCAGGACGGTGAGCCCATCACCGCGCCCAGCGCCGAGCGGGCACTGATCTTCCAGGAAGACGCCCTCCTTCCCTGGCGCACCCTGCGCGGCAACGTCGAACTCCCCCTGGCCATCAGGGGAGTCGGCCGCGCCGAGCGACGTCGGCGGGCCGAGGCATGGCTGGACCGGGTCGGGCTCGCCGACCGGGCCGCCCACCTCCCGCACCGCGTCTCCGGCGGGCAACGCCAGCGCGTCCAGCTCGCGCGCGCCCTAGCCGCCGAGCCGCGGGCCGTCCTCATGGACGAGCCCTTCGGCGCGCTCGACGCGCAGACCCGCGCCGGGATGCAGCAGCTGCTCGTCGACGTGCTGCGCGGCACCGGCGCGACGGTCGTCTTCGTCACGCACGACGTCGACGAGGCGCTCTTCCTCGGCGACCGCATCGCCCTCCTCGGCACCGGGCGCGTCCTCGAGGTACCCCGCCCCCGCGACCGTGCGGCCCACGGCGAACCCGCGACCCTCGCGCTGCGCCGCGAAGTACTCGAATCCCTCGGCACCTGAGAGGCCCTCCCCATGGAAATCCCCGCACTCGCGGACGCCGAGGAGCTCTCCTGCGACGTCCTCGTCATCGGTGGCGGCACCGCCGGCACCATGGCCGCGCTCACCGCGGCCGAGCACGGCGCGAACGTCCTGCTCCTCGAAAAGGCGCACGTCCGCCACTCCGGCGCGCTCGCCATGGGCATGGACGGCGTCAACAACGCCGTCATCCCCGGCCGCGCCGAACCCGACGACTACGTCGCCGAGATCACCCGCGCCAACGACGGCATCGTCGACCAGTCCACCGTCCGCCAGACCGCGACCCGCGGCTTCTCGATGGTGCAGCGTCTCGAGTCGTACGGCGTGAAGTTCGAGAAGGACGAACACGGCGAGTACGCGGTCCGCCAGGTGCACCGCTCCGGCTCGTACGTCCTGCCGATGCCCGAGGGCAAGGACGTCAAAAAGGTCCTCTACCGGCGGCTGCGGCGGCGCGAAATGCGCGAGCGCATCCGGATCGAGAACCGCGTGATGCCGGTCCGGGTCCTCACGGCGGACGGCCGGGCCGTCGGGGCCACGGGCTTCAACACCCGTACGGGACAGTTCGTCTCCGTCCGCGCGGGCGCGGTGATCCTTGCCACCGGCGCCTGCGGCCGGCTCGGCCTCCCCGCCTCCGGCTATCTCTACGGCACGTACGAGAACCCCACCAACGCCGGTGACGGCTACGCCATGGCCTACCACGCCGGCGCCGACCTCACCGGCATCGAGTGCTTCCAGATCAACCCGCTGATCAAGGACTACAACGGCCCCGCCTGCGCCTATGTCGCCAATCCCTTCGGCGGCTACCAGGTCAACCGGCACGGCGAGCGTTTCGTCGACTCCGACTACTGGTCCGGTCAGATGATGGCCGAGTTCGCCGCCGAACTCGCCTCCGACCGCGGCCCGGTCTATCTCAAGCTCAGTCATCTCCCCGAGGAGTCCATCAACGCGCTGGAGGGCATCCTGCACTCCACCGAACGCCCCACCCGCGGCACCTTCCACGCGAACCGCGGCCACGACTACCGCACCCACGACGTCGAGATGCACATCTCGGAGATCGGGCTGTGCGGCGGCCACTCCGCCTCGGGCGTACGCGTCGACGACCACGCCCGCACCACCGTCCCCGGCCTCTACGCCGCCGGTGACCTGGCCTGCGTCCCGCACAACTACATGATCGGCGCGTTCGTCTTCGGCGATCTGGCGGGCGCGGACGCCGCCCGGTTCACCGCGTACGAAGGTGAGTTGCCCGCCGACCAGCTGCGCGACGCCCATGAACTGATCTACCGGCCGCTGCGCAACCCGGACGGACCGCCGCAGCCCCAGGTCGAGTACAAACTCCGCCGTTTCGTGAACGACTATGTCGCCCCGCCCAAGTCCGGCGCCCGTCTCTCCCTCGCCGTCGAACACTTCGAGCGGATGCGCGACGAGATCGCGGAGATGGGCGCGCAGACCCCGCACGAGCTGATGCGCTGCGCCGAGGTCAGCTTCATCCGCGACTGCGCCGAGATGGCCGCCCGCTCCTCGCTCGCCCGCACGGAGTCCCGCTGGGGCCTCTACCACGAGCGTACGGATCACCCGCAGCGCGACGACGAGGACTGGCTGCACCACCTGGACCTGCGTAAATCACCCTCAGGGGCGATGGAGTTCACCGCCAGGCCCGTCGCCCCCTACCTCGTCCCCATCGAGGAGTACGCCCCGACCGGCGGCGCATCGCGCCATCTCGGCGAGATCCATCCGGAGCAGGTCTCCACCGCCGGACACCGCGACGTCGCCCCCATCGGCTCCGGCGTCCGCACCGCGGTCCGTCAGGACGCGACCGCCGCCTCCCACTCCCCTCGCATCCTGGAGCTGCTCAGCCTCACCGAGGACGAGCCGGAACTCCCCCGGCTGCGCCCCTTCTTGACCGACCCGGACCCCGCCGTGCGCCGCGCCGCACTCGCCGCGCTCACCGAGACCGTCCCGGCAGGCACCGGACCGGCGCTCGCGGCGGCCCTCGCGGACCCGGACGGTGGCGTCCGCACCGCCGCCGCGGCGTCCCTGCGCGAACTGGTCGAAGTCCTGCCCCCGGAGGCCGACTTGTCCCGGAGCCTCACCGACGCGCTCGGCAACGACGACCCCCAGGTCCGGGCCGCCGCGCTCGACACACTGCGCGCCCTGCGCCTGGGCGACGCCGCCGCCTACGCCCGTACGCTCGACGATCCGGACATCGAGGTCCGCATCGCGGCCGTGCGCGCCCTGGTCTCGGTCGACGCCCTCGCCGCCGTCGCCCGCGCCACCGCCGACCCGGCCCGCGAGGTCCGCGTCACGGTGGCGCGCAGTCTGACCGACCCGGGCGCCCTGGAACCCCTGATCCAGGACCCGGACATCCTCGTCCGCGCGGCCGCCCTCGCGGCCCTGTCCACTGCCGGGTGCCCCGCCCCGTTCGGCACCGTCGCCGTCACCGCACTGGCCGACCCGGCCTGGCAGGTTCGCGCGGGCGCGGCCACGGCCCTCGGCGCTGCCGCCCCGGGGTTGGCGGTTCCGCCCCTGGCCAAGGCCCTCCAGGACCCGAACGCCGACGTCCGCAAGGCCGCGGTCCTGGCTCTGCTGAAACACCCCGCCGACACGGAGGCCCGGGCCGCCCTGGCCACGGCGGTCCAGGACACGGACGCGGACGTGCGCGCGTACGCGGGGCGGGTCAACGCCGCCTGACGCCGCCGGACATGCGTGAGGGCCCGGCACCCCGCTGTGGGGTGCCGGGCCCTCACGCATGCCGGGTCAGCGCACGAACACGCTCGCCTGGCTCGCCAGGTCCAGGAAGTACTGCGGGGCCACGCCCAGCACCAGCGTCACCGCCACACCCACGGCGATCGTGGTCATCGTCAGCGGCGAAGGCACCGCCACCGTGGGGCCCTCCGCCTTCGGCTCGCTGAAGAACATCAGCACGATGACCCGGATGTAGAAGAACGCGGCGATCGCCGACGAGATCACACCGACCACGACCAGCGCGCCCGCGCCGCCCTCCGCCGCCGCCTTGAAGACCGCGAACTTCCCGGAGAAGCCCGACGTCAGCGGAATGCCGGCGAAGGCCAGCAGGAACACCGCGAAGACCGCCGCCACCAGCGGCGAACGCCGCCCGAGCCCCGCCCACTTGGACAGATGCGTCGCCTCGCCGCCCGCGTCGCGCACGAGCGTGACCACGGCGAACGCGCCGATCGTCACAAAGGAGTACGCGGCAAGGTAGAAGAGGACGGACGAGATGCCGTCGGGCGTCGTCGCGATGACACCGGCCAGGATGAATCCGGCGTGCGCGATCGAGGAGTACGCAAGGAGCCGCTTGATGTCGGTCTGCGTGATCGCGACGATCGCACCGCCCAGCATGGTGACGATCGCGATCGCCCACATGACCGGCCGCCAGTCCCAGCGCAGCCCCGGCAGCACGACGTACAGCAGGCGCAGCAGCGCGCCGAACGCGGCCACCTTCGTCGCCGCCGCCATGAAGCCGGTGACCGGAGTCGGCGCGCCCTGGTAGACGTCCGGTGTCCACATGTGGAACGGCACCGCGCCGACCTTGAACAGCAGCCCCATCAGGATCATCGCGCCGCCGATCAGCAGCAGCGCGTCGTTCCCCATGGTGTCGGCGAGCGCCGGGTCGATGGTGCGCACGCTGCCGTCGACGACGTCCGCGATCCTCGCGTACGACACCGAGCCCGCGTACCCGTACAGCAGGGCGATCCCGAACAGCAGGAACGCCGACGAGAAGGCTCCCAGCAGGAAGTACTTCACCGCCGCCTCCTGCGACATCAGCCGCTTGCGGCGGGCGACGGCACACAGGAGATAGAGCGGGAGCGAGAAGACTTCCAGCGCGATGAAGAGCGTCAGGAGATCGTTGGCGGCCGGGAAGACCAGCATGCCGGTGATCGCGAAGAGCACCAGCGGGAAGACCTCGGTGGTGGTGAACCCGGCCTTGACCGCGGCCTTTTCGCTGTCGCTGCCGGGTACGGACGCGGCCTGCGCGGCGAACGAGTCGACGCGGTTGCCGTGCACCTCCGGGTCGAGGCGGCGCTCGGCGAAGGTGAAGACCGCGACCAGCGAGGCCAGCAGGATGGTGCCCTGCAGGAAGAGCGCCGGGCCGTCGACCGCGATCGCGCCCATCGCCGCGATCTTCGCCTTGGTGGTGCCGTATCCGCCGGCCGCGAGAGCGACGACCGCCGCGAAAGCGGCCACGAGGGCGACGACGGTCAGGAACACCTGGACGTGGTAACGGACCTTGCGTGGAACGAATGCCTCCACGAGCACACCCACGATGGCGGCGCCGACGACGATCAGCGCCGGTGCCAGCTGGGCGTACTCGACAGTCGGAGCCGGGATCTTGTCGATCGGCTCGGCTGCCGTTGTCCACAGGCTGTGGACAGCTGTAGCGCTCACTTGGCCGCCTCCACCTCGGGCTTGGGGTCCTTCTTCTGTACGTCGGACATCGTGTGCTCCACCGCCGGGTTGACGATGTCCGTCAGCGGCTTCGGGAAGACGCCGAGGAAGAGCAGCAGCGCGATCAGCGGAGCGACCACGGCCAGCTCACGGACCCTGAGGTCGGGCATCTCCCGCACCTCGGCCTTCACCGGGCCCGTCATCGTCCGCTGGTAGAGGACGAGGGTGTAGAGCGCGGCGAGCACAATGCCGAAGGTGGCGATGATTCCGGCCACCGGATAGCGCGAGTATGTGCCGACCAGGACCAGGAATTCGCTCACGAAGGGCGCGAGACCCGGCAGCGAGAGCGTGGCCAGACCGCCGATCAGGAAGGTGCCGGCGAGTACCGGGGCGACCTTCTGCACCCCGCCGTAGTCCGCGATGAGCCGCGAGCCGCGCCGGGAGATCAGGAACCCGGCCACCAGCATCAGCGCGGCCGTCGAGATCCCGTGGTTGACCATGTAGAGCGTCGCGCCCGACTGCCCCTGGGACGTCATCGCGAAGATGCCCAGGATGATGAAGCCGAAGTGCGAGATCGAGGCGTACGCGACAAGGCGCTTGATGTCGCGCTGGCCGACCGCGAGCAGCGCGCCGTAGACGATGCTGATCAGCGCGAGCACCAGGATCACGGGCGTGGCCCACTTGGAGGCGTCCGGGAAGAGCTGGAGGCAGAAACGCAGCATCGCGAACGTGCCGACCTTGTCGACGACCGCGGTGATCAGCACGGCGACCGGCGCGGTCGCCTCACCCATGGCGTTGGGCAGCCAGGTGTGCAGCGGCCACAGCGGCGCCTTCACCGCGAAGGCGAAGAAGAAGCCGAGGAACAGCAGCCGCTCGGTGTTGGTCGCCATGTCGAGCGTCCCGGACGCGCGCGCCTCGGCGATCTCGTTGAGCGAGAAGCTGCCCGCGACGACGTAGAGCCCGATGACCGCGGCCAGCATGATCAGGCCGCCGACCAGGTTGTAGAGCAGGAACTTCACGGCCGCGTACGAGCGTTGGGCCGCGGCGTTCTCGTCGCTGCCCGCGTGGGCACGGTCCCCGAAGCCGCCGATGAGGAAGTACATCGGGATGAGCATGGCTTCGAACAGGATGTAGAAGAGGAAGACGTCGGTGGCCTCGAAGGAGAGGATCACCATCGCCTCGACGGCGAGGATCAGGGCGAAGAAGCCCTGCGTCGGCCGCCACCGCGACGACTTCGTCTCCAGAGGGTCGGCGTCGTGCCAGCCCGCCAGGATGACGAACGGGATCAGCAGCGCGGTCAGCGCCAGCAGCGCCACCCCGATGCCGTCCACGCCCAGTTCGTACCGGACGCCGAAGTCCTTGATCCAGGCGTGCGACTCGGTCAGCTGATAGCGGTCGCCGCCGGGCTCGAAGCGTACGAGCACGATCGCGGCCAGCACCAGCGTGCCGAGCGAGACCAGCAGCGCCAGCCACTTGGCGGCGGTGCGCCGCGCGGCCGGGACGGCGGCGGTGGCGATCGCGCCGACCGCCGGGAGTGCCGCCGTCACCGTAAGGAGAGGGAACGACATAACAGTTACACCGCCCTCATCAGCAGGGTCGCGGCGATCAGCACCGCCGTACCTCCGAACATCGAGACCGCGTAGGTGCGGGCGTAGCCGTTCTGCAGCTTGCGCAGCCGGCCGGAGAGCCCGCCGAACGAGGCGGCCGTGCCGTTGACCACGCCGTCGACCAGGGTGTGGTCGACGTAAACCAGGGAGCGGGTGAGGTGCTCGCCGCCGCGGACCAGGACCACATGGTTGAAGTCGTCCTGGAGGAGATCGCGGCGGGCGGCCCGGGTGAGCAGACTCCCTCGCGGGGCGACCACGGGAACCGGGCGCCGCCCGTACTGGGCGTAGGCGATGCCCAGGCCGATGACGAGAGCGACGACCGTTGCCGAAGTCACCGCCGTCGCGCTGATGGGCGGATGCCCGTGCTCGAAGTTCGTGACGGGCTTCAGCCAGTTCACGAACGCGTCGTTGAGACTGAACAGGCCTCCGGCGAAGACGGACCCGAAGGCGAGCACCACCATGGGGATGGTCATCGACTTCGGCGACTCGTGCGGATGCGGCATCTCGCCGACGTGCACCTCGATGCCGGGCTCGACGCTCGGCACCGTGTCCGGGTCGGGGGCGGGCTGCCAGCGCTTCTCGCCGAAGAACGTCAGCAGCATCACGCGCGTCATGTAGTACGCGGTGATCGCGGCGCCCAGCAGCGCCGTACAACCGAGGATCCAGCCCTCCGTCCCGCCCTTGGCGAAGGCCGCCTCGATGATCTTGTCCTTGGAGAAGAAGCCGGACAGACCGGGGAAGCCGATGATCGCCAGATAGCCGAGTCCGAAGGTGACGAAGGTGATCGGCATGTACTTCCGCAGGCCGCCGTACTTGCGCATGTCGACCTCGTCGTTCATGCCGTGCATCACCGAGCCCGCGCCGAGGAACAGCCCGGCCTTGAAGAAGCCGTGCGTCACCAGGTGCATGATCGCGAAGGCGTATCCGATCGGGCCGAGGCCGGCCGCGAGGATCATGTAGCCGATCTGCGACATCGTCGAACCGGCCAGCGCCTTCTTGATGTCGTCCTTCGCGCAACCGACGATGGCACCGAAGATCAGCGTCACCGCGCCGACGACCGCGACCGCCAACTGCGCGTCCGGGGCCGCGTTGAAGATCGCCCCGGACCGGGTGATGAGGTAGACGCCCGCGGTCACCATGGTCGCCGCGTGGATCAGGGCCGAGACCGGAGTCGGACCCTCCATCGCGTCCCCGAGCCAGGACTGCAGCGGCACCTGTGCGGACTTGCCGCACGCCGCGAGCAGCAGCATCAGCCCGATGGCCGTCAGCTTGCCCTCGCTCGTCTCACCGGTCGCCTCCAGCACAGGCCCGAAGGCGAACGTCCCGAAGGTGGTGAACATCAGCATGATCGCGATCGACAGACCCATGTCGCCGACGCGGTTGACCAGGAATGCCTTCTTCGCCGCCGTCGCCGCGCTGGGCTTGTGCTGCCAGAAGCCGATCAGCAGGTACGAGGCGAGGCCGACGCCCTCCCAGCCGACGTACAGCAGGAGGTAGTTGTCCGCGAGGACCAGCAGCAGCATCGCCGCGAGGAAGAGGTTCAGATAGCCGAAGAAGCGGCGGCGGCGCGGATCGTGCTCCATGTACCCGATCGAGTACACATGGATCAGCGAGCCGACGCCCGTGATCAGCAGGACGAACGTCATCGACAGCTGGTCGAGCTGGAAGGCCACGTCAGCCTGGAAGCCCTCGACGGGAATCCAGCTGAACAGCCTCTGGGACAGGGCGCGTTCATCCGCCCCCTTGCCCAGCATGTCCACGAACAGCACCGCGCCGACCACGAAGGACGCGGCCGCGAACAGCGTGCCGATCCAGTGGCCGCTGCGGTCGAGCCGCCGCCCGCCGCACAGCAGGACCGCCGCTCCGAGCAAAGGCGCCGCGACAAGCAGCGCAATCAGGTTCTCCACGATTCAGCGACCCCTTACAGCTTCATCAGGCTGGCGTCGTCGACCGAGGCCGAGTGGCGGGAACGGAACAGCGACACGATGATCGCGAGCCCGACCACGACTTCAGCGGCGGCGACGACCATCGTGAAGAAGGCGATGATCTGGCCGTCGAGATTGCCGTGCATACGGGAGAAGGCGACGAACGCGAGGTTGCAGGCGTTGAGCATCAGCTCGATGCACATGAAGAGCACGATCGCGTTCCGCCTGATCAGCACCCCGGCCGCGCCGATGGTGAACAACAGCGCCGCGAGATACAGATAGTTGACGGGATTCACTTCGCGACCTCCTCGTCCTGCGAGTCGTGCGAGTCGTGCGAGTCGTTCCGGTCGCGCGACTCGTGCGACTCGGTCTCACGGCCGAGCCGCTCCTCCGCGCGCTGCTCCAGCACCCGCAGGTCGTTCAGCGCCTCGCTCGACACATCGCGGATCTGGCCGCGCGCCCGCAGCGTCTTGTTGACGGTGAGCTCGGACGGCGTGCCGTCCGGCAGCAGACCGGCGATGTCCACGGCGTTGTGCCGAGCGTAGACACCGGGCGCGGGCAGCGGCGGAAGGTGCTTGCCTTCCCGTACGCGCTGCTCGGCCAGCTCGCGCTGGGTCTTGGCCCGCTCGGTGCGCTCCCGGTGGGTGAGCACCATCGCGCCGACGGCCGCCGTGATCAGCAGCGCGCTGGTGATCTCGAAGGCGAAGACGTACTTGCTGAAGAGGAGTTGGGCCAGGCCCTCGACATTGCCGCCGTGCGCGGTGTTGGCCGCGCCCAGGCCGTTGAACGTCTTCAGCGAGGCATTGCCGATGCCGGCGATCAGCAGCATGCCGAAGCCCAGACCGCAGGCCGCGGCCAGCCAGCGCTGCCCCTTCAGCGTCTCCTTGAGCGAGTCGGCGGCGGTGACGCCGACCAGCATGACGACGAAGAGGAACAGCATCATGATGGCGCCGGTGTAGACGATGATCTGGACGACACCGAGGAAGTACGCGCCGTTGGCGAGGTAGAAGACCGCCAGGACGATCATGGTCCCGGCGAGGCAGAGTGCACTGTGCACGGCCCGCCGCATCAGGATCGTGCCGAGCGCCCCGGCGACGGCGATGGTGCCCAGCACCCAGAACTGGACGGCCTCGCCCACGGAAGTGGTGGAGGCGGCGAGGGTGTTCATACGTCCACCTCCTCGCCCTTCTCCCCCTTGGAGACGGCGACCTGCTGGACCGTGCCGGGAGCGGCCTCGCTGACCAGCCCCCGGTAGTAGTCCTGCTCGTCCATGCCCGGGAAGATCGAGTGCGGGGAGTCGACCATGCCCTCCTCGAGACCGGCGAGCAGCTGCTCCTTCGTATAGATGAGGCTCTCGCGGGAGCTGTCGGCCAGTTCGAACTCGTTCGTCATGGTCAGCGCCCGCGTCGGACAGGCCTCGATGCACAGCCCGCACAGAATGCAGCGGGCGTAGTTGATCTGGTAGACCCGGCCGTACCGCTCACCCGGGGAGTAGCGCTCCTCCTCGGTGTTGTCCGCGCCCTCCACATAGATCGCGTCCGCCGGACAGGCCCACGCGCACAGTTCGCACCCGATGCACTTCTCGAGCCCGTCCGGATGACGGTTGAGCTGGTGCCGGCCGTGGAAGCGCGGCGCCGTGACCTTCTGCTGTTCCGGGTACTGCTCGGTCAGCCGCTTCTTGAACATGGCCTTGAAGGTCACGCCGAAGCCGGCGACCGGATTCTGGAACTTGCCCTCGGATTCCTCAGACACCGTCAGCCTCCTTTCCGTCACTAGGACCATCACTCGCCCCGGGGGTTCGGGGGTCGCCCCCGGAAATGTCGCTGCCGGGGCCACCACTGACAATCAACTCGCGCTCGCGGCGCGGTCGTCGGCGAGGCACCGGCGGCAAGGTCTGCCCCGGCAGCGGCGGTACGGGGAATCCGCCCGCCATCGGGTCGAAGGCGGGCTCCGCCTCCGCGGCCTCCGCCTCCGCCTCCTTCTCCTTCCTGCCGCGGAAGATGTCGGCGACGAAGGAGAGCAGCAGCACCGCGATGACCGCGCCACCGACGTACAGCACGATCTGCTGGAAGTCGTAGTTCTCGTTCCGCAGCGCCCGTACGGTCGCCACCAGCATCAGCCAGACCACCGATACCGGGATAAGCACCTTCCAGCCGAGCTTCATCAGCTGGTCGTAGCGGACGCGGGGCAGCGTGCCGCGCAGCCAGATGAAGAAGAACAGCAGCAGCTGGACCTTGATGACGAACCAGAGCATCGGCCACCAGCCGTGGTTCGCGCCCTCCCAGAACGTCGAGATGGGGTACGGGGCCCGCCAGCCGCCCAGGAAGAGGGTGGCCGAGACGGCGGAGACGGTGACCATGTTGACGTACTCGGCCAGCATGAACATCGCGAACTTGATCGAGCTGTACTCGGTGT
Source organism: Streptomyces sp. V1I1 (assembly GCF_030817355.1). Lineage (NCBI taxonomy): Bacteria > Bacillati > Actinomycetota > Actinomycetes > Kitasatosporales > Streptomycetaceae > Streptomyces > Streptomyces sp. V1I1. The sequence continues at coordinate 3,423,865 of NZ_JAUSZH010000001.1, forward strand.
TGAAGCCGCCGACCAGGTCGCCCTCGGACTCCGGCATGTCGAACGGAGCACGGTTGGTCTCGCCGACCATCGTGACGACGTAGATGATGAAGGAGACCGGCAGCAGGATGATGAACCAGCGGTCCGCCTGCGCCTCGACGATCGCCGAGGTCGACATCGACCCGGAGTAGAGGAAGACGGAGGCGAAGGCCGCCCCCATCGCGATCTCGTACGAGATCATCTGCGCGCACGACCTCAAGCCGCCCAGCAGCGGATACGTCGATCCCGACGACCAGCCGGCCAGCACGATGCCGTAGATCCCGACCGAGGCGACCGCGAGGATGTAGAGCATCGCGATCGGCAGGTCGGTGAGCTGCATCGAGGTGCGGTGACCGAAGATCGAGACCTCGTTGCCGGCCGGCCCGAAGGGGATCACGGCGATCGCCATGAAGGCCGGAATCGCGGCGATGACCGGCGCGAGGACATAGACGACCTTGTCCGCGCGCTTGACGATCAAGTCTTCCTTCAGCATCAGCTTGATGCCGTCGGCGAGCGACTGGAGCATGCCCCAGGGGCCGTGCCGGTTGGGGCCGATGCGCAGCTGCATCCAGGCGACGACCTTGCGCTCCCACACGATGGAGAAGAGCACGGTGATCATCAGGAAGGCGAAGCAGAACACGGCCTTGATGGCGACGAGCCACCAGGGGTCGCGTCCGAACATCGAAAGGTCCTCAGCCGCGAGCACGCTCCGCTGGGCCTCCGCGATATTTGCGAGGGTCGGGTTCACGCTCGCACCTCCGGTACGTCAGGGGTGGCGGTCTCTGCCGCCGCCGGGCCGATGCGGACCAGCTGCCCGGGGACTGCACCGGTGTCCGAAGTGACGCCGCCGCCGGCCGAGTTCAGCGGGAGCCACACCACCCGGTCGGGCATCTCGCTCACCTGGAGCGGGAACCTGACCGAGCCGGCGGGGCCGGTGACGGCGAGGACGTCGCCGTCCTTCACACCCGTCTCGGCCGCCGTCGCCGCGGAGAGCCGGGCGACCGCCGCGTGGCGGGTGCCCGCCAGCGCCTCGTCGCCCTGCTGGAGCAGGCCCTGGTCGAGCAGCAGCCGGTGGCCGGCGAGGACCGCCTCGCCCTCGCCCGGGCGGGGCAGGGACTGGGCGGACTCATTGGGCTCCGTGGCCCGTGGTCCGTCCCACGTGCCCAGCCGGTCCAGCTCGTTGCGTACGGACTTGAGGTCCGGCAGCCCGAAGCTGACGTCGAGCGCGTCCGCCAGCATGTGCAGCACCCGCGCATCGGCCGGCGCCAGGCGGCGCGTCATGTGCTCGGGCTTCAGCGGGGCCTCGAACAGCCTCGCCCTGCCCTCCCAGTTGAGGAACGTGCCCGGCTTCTCGGCGACGGCCGCGACCGGGAAGACCACGTCCGCCCGCTCGGTGACCTCGCTGGGCCGCAGCTCCAGGGAGACCAGGAAGCCGACCGCGTCGAGTGCCTCACGTGCGCGCTGCGGATCGGGCAGGTCCGCGACCTCGACGCCCGCCACCAGCAGCGCGCCCAGTTCGCCGGTGGCCGCGGCCTCGACGATCTGGCCGGTGTCGCGGCCGTAACGGTGCGGGAGTTCGCGTACGCGCCAGGCCGCCGCGGTCTCCTCGCGGGCCCGTGGGTCGGTGGCCGGGCGGCCACCGGGCAGCAGCGAGGGGATCGCGCCCGCCTCGAGCGCGCCGCGCTCGCCCGCCCTGCGCGGGATCCACACCAGCTGCGCGCCGGTCGCGGTCGCGGCCCGTACCGCGGCGGTCAGTCCGCCGGGCACGGCGGCGAGCCGCTCGCCGACGACGATGACCGCGCCGTCGGAGCGCAGCACCTCGGCCGCCTTCGCGCCGTCGCCGTCCAGGCCCGCGCCGCCGCTCAACGCGTCCAGCCACTCGGTCTCGGTGCCGGGGGCGGCGGGGAGCAGTGTGCCGCCCGCCTTCGTCAGGCCACGGGTGGCGTGTGTGGCCAGCGCGAAGGTGCGCTGGCCGTGCTTGCGGTTGGCCTTGCGAAGCCGCAGGAAGACACCGGGGGCCTCCTCCTCGGACTCGACCCCGACCAGCAGGACCGCCGGGGCCTTCTCCAGGGAGGTGTAGGTGACCCCGCTGCCGTCCACGTCCCGGCCGCGCCCCGCGACGCGGGCGGCCAGGAAGTCGGCCTCCTCGCTGCTGTGCACGCGTGCGCGGAAGTCGACGTCGTTGGTGGCGAGGGCGACCCGGGCGAACTTGGCGTACGCGTACGAGTCCTCGACGGTCAGCCGGCCGCCCACCAGGACACCGGCCCGGCCGCGGGCCGCGCTCAGGCCGCGGGCCGCCGCCTCCAGCGCCTCCGGCCAGCTCGCGGGCTCCAGTTCACCCTGGTCGTTTCGTACGAGAGGAGTCGTGAGCCGGTCGGGCTTCTGCGCGTAACGGAAGCCGAAGCGCCCCTTGTCGCAGATCCACTCCTCGTTGACCTCGGGGTCCTCGGCCGCGAGCCGCCGCATGACCTTGCCGCGGCGGTGGTCCGTACGCGTCGCGCAGCCGCCCGCGCAGTGCTCGCACACCGAAGGCGACGACACCAGGTCGAAGGGGCGGGAGCGGAAGCGGTACGCGGCCGACGTCAGCGCGCCCACCGGGCAGATCTGGATGGTGTTCCCGGAGAAGTACGACTCGAATGGGTCGCCCTCTCCGGTGCCGACCTGCTGGAGCGCACCGCGCTCGAGCAGCTCGATCATCGGGTCGCCCGCGACCTGGTTGGAGAACCGGGTGCACCGGGCGCACAGCACGCACCGCTCGCGGTCGAGCAGCACCTGCGTGGAGATCGGGACGGGCTTCTCGAACGTCCGCTTCTTGCCCTCGAAGCGGGTGTCCGGGTCTCCGACCTGCATCGCCTGGTTCTGCAGGGGGCACTCGCCGCCCTTGTCGCAGACCGGGCAGTCCAGCGGGTGGTTGATGAGGAGCAGCTCCATCACACCGCGCTGGGCCTTCTCGGCGACCGGCGAGGTGAGCTGCGACTTGACGACCATGCCGTCGGTGCAGGTGATGGTGCAGGACGCCATCGGCTTGCGCTGGCCCTCGACCTCGACGATGCACTGGCGGCAGGCGCCGACCGGGTCGAGGAGGGGGTGGTCGCAGAACCGCGGGATCTCGATGCCGAGCATTTCGGCGGCCCGGATGACCAGAGTGCCCTTGGGCACGCTGATCTCGATCCCGTCGATCGTCAGCGACACGAGATCTTCCGGCGGAACGGCCGCGTTGCCGCCTCCGGCGGGGTTGGACGTCGTGACGGTCATGCCCGTACCTCCGCACGAGGTGAGTCGGACTGCGGTGCTTCGCCCGCAGGGCGGTGGGCGGCGAAGCCGCGGCCGGGGCTCGGCGCATACGCCTCAGTCATGCGGTCACCTCCAGGTGCTTGTCGGCCCAGGCGGTCGACCTCGCGGGGTCGAAGGGGCAGCCCTTGCCGGTGATGTGCTGCTCGTACTCCTCGCGGAAGTACTTGAGCGAGGAGAAGATCGGGGACGCGGCGCCGTCGCCCAGTGCGCAGAAGGACTTGCCGTTGATGTTGTCGGCGATGTCGTTCAGCTTGTCGAGGTCGGACATGACGCCCTTGCCGGCCTCGATGTCGCGCAGCAACTGCACCAGCCAGTACGTGCCTTCGCGGCACGGCGTGCACTTGCCGCAGGACTCATGGGCGTAGAACTCGGTCCACCGCGTAACGGCCCGCACCACGCAGGTCGTCTCGTCGAAGCACTGCAGCGCCTTGGTGCCGAGCATCGAACCGGCGGCGCCCACGCCCTCGTAGTCCAGCGGCACATCGAGGTGCTCGTCGGTGAACATCGGGGTCGAGGAGCCGCCCGGAGTCCAGAACTTGAGGCGGTGGCCCTTGCGCATGCCGCCGCTCATGTCGAGCAGCTGGCGCAGTGTGATGCCGAGCGGGGCCTCGTACTGGCCGGGGTTGGTGACATGGCCGCTGAGCGAGTACAGCGTGAAGCCCGGGGACTTCTCGCTGCCCATCGACTTGAACCAGTCCTTGCCGCGATGGAGGATCGCGGGAACGGACGCGATGGACTCGACGTTGTTCACCACAGTGGGGCACGCGTACAGACCGGCGACCGCGGGGAAGGGGGGACGCAGCCGGGGCTGACCGCGACGGCCTTCCAGGGAGTCCAGCAGCGCGGTCTCCTCACCGCAGATGTACGCGCCCGCGCCCGCGTGCACGGTGACTTCGAGGTCGAGTCCGGAGCCCAGGATGTCCTTGCCGAGGAAGCCCGCCTCGTACGCCTCGCGTACGGCTTCGTGCAGCCGCCGCAGTACGGGGACGACTTCACCGCGCAGATAGATGAACGCGTGATTCGACCGGATCGCGTAGGAGGCGATCACGATTCCCTCGATGAGGGAGTGCGGGTTGGCGAACAGGAGCGGGATGTCCTTGCAGGTCCCGGGCTCCGATTCGTCGGCGTTGACAACGAGATAGTGCGGCTTGCCGTCGCCCTGCGGAATGAACTGCCACTTCATTCCGGTGGGGAAGCCCGCGCCGCCGCGGCCGCGCAGTCCGGAGTCCTTGACGTACGCGATGAGGTCGTCCGGCGACATGGCCAGCGCCTTGCGCAGTCCCTCGTACCCCTCGTGCCGCCGGTAGGTGTCCAGCGTCCAGGACTCCGCCTCGTCCCAGAAGGCGGAGAGGACGGGCACGAGAAGCTTCTCGGGACTCGTCTCTCCCCCGGCCTCCGGTCGGGCGGTGCCCCCAAACTCGGTGGACAAGGTCATCACTCCCCCTCCTCGGCTGCGGGTCCGGCCGGGTGGTCAGGGTCGGAGGCCGAGGTCTGCTGCGGTGCGTCGTGCGAGCTGAGGTGCTCGGAACCGGGCTGGGGCGGTGCGTCGTGTGCTGCCTCGCCGCGCGGGGAGACCACTCGCGCCGTCGGACTCTCGCCCTTGGCCAGGCGCAGGCCGATCAGCGAGGCGGGTCCCGCGCCGCCGCTCGCCCCGACCGCGCCCGGGCGCTCGTCGGGGAAGCCCGCGAGGATCCGCGCGGTCTCCTTGTACGTACACAGGGGAGCGCCGCGCGTCGGCTCGACGGGCCGTCCCGCGCGCAGATCGTCGACGAGGCGCTTGGCGGTCTCGGGCGTCTGGTTGTCGAAGAACTCCCAGTTGACCATCACCACAGGGGCGAAGTCGCAGGCCGCGTTGCACTCGATGTGCTCGAGGGTGACCTTGCCGTCCTCGGTCGTCTCGCTGTTGCCGACGCCGAGGTGCTGCTTGAGCTCGTCGAAGATGGCGTCGCCGCCCATCACCGCGCAGAGCGTGTTGGTGCAGACGCCGACCTGGTAGTCGCCGGAGGGCACCCGCCGGTACATCGTGTAGAAGGTGGAGACCGCGGTGACCTCCGCGGTGGTCAGGTCCAGCATCTCGGCGCAGAAGCGGACGCCGGTGCGGGTGACGTACCCCTCCTCGGACTGCACGAGGTGCAGCAGCGGCAGCAGGGCGGACCGGCTGTCGGGGTAGCGGGCGATGAGTTCCCTCGCGTCCGCCTCGAGCCGGGCGCGTACATCGGCCGGGTAGTCGGGGGCGGGGAGCTGGGGCATACCCAGGCTCACCTCTTGATTAGCTGGTGTGGCTGTCACCGGTCGACGCCTCCCATCACGGGGTCGATGGACGCGACGGCGACGATGACGTCGGCGACCTGGCCGCCCTCGCACATCGCCGCCATGGCCTGCAGATTGGTGAAGGACGGGTCGCGGAAGTGGACCCGGTAGGGGCGGGTGCCGCCGTCGGAGACGACATGGACGCCGAGCTCGCCCTTGGGCGACTCGACGGCCGCGTACGCCTGTCCGGGCGGCACCCGGAAGCCCTCGGTCACCAGCTTGAAGTGGTGGATCAGGGCCTCCATCGAGGTGCCCATGATCTTCTTGATGTGGTCGAGGGAGTTGCCGAGACCGTCGGGGCCGAGCGCGAGCTGCGCGGGCCAGGCGATCTTCTTGTCGGCGACCATGACCGGTCCCGGCTCGAGCCGGTCCAGGCACTGCTCGACGATGCGCAGCGACTGCCGCATCTCCTCCAGGCGGATGAGGAAGCGGCCGTACGCGTCGCAGCTGTCGGCGGTCGGGACGTCGAACTCGTACGTCTCGTAGCCGCAGTAGGGGTCGGTCTTGCGCAGATCGTGGGCGAGGCCCGCCGCGCGCAGGATCGGCCCGGTGGCGCCCAGTGCCATGCAGCCGGTCAGATCGAGGTAGCCGACGTCCTGCATACGGGCCTTGAAGATGGGGTTGCCGGTGGCGAGCTTGTCGTACTCCGGCAGGTTCTTGGTCATCTTCTTGACCAACTCGCGCACCGCGTCGACCGCGCCGGGCGGCAGGTCCTGGGCGAGTCCTCCTGGCCGGATGAACGCGTGGTTCATCCGCAGGCCGGTGATCAGTTCGTACAGGTCCAGGATCATTTCGCGGTCCCGGAACCCGTAGATCATGATCGTGGTGGCGCCGAGCTCCATACCGCCGGTGGCGATGGCCACCAGGTGGGAGGAGAGCCGGTTGAGCTCCATCAGCAGGACGCGGATGATGCTGGCCCGGTCCGGGATCTGGTCCGTGATGCCGAGCAGCTTCTCCACGCCCAGGCAGTACGCCGTCTCGTTGTAGAACGAGGTGAGGTAGTCCATGCGCGTGACGAAGGTGGTGCCCTGCGTCCAGGTCCGGAATTCGAGGTTCTTCTCGATGCCGGTGTGGAGGTAGCCGATGCCGCAGCGGGCCTCGGTGACCGTCTCTCCGTCGATCTCCAGGATCAGCCGGAGCACACCGTGCGTGGAGGGGTGCTGCGGGCCCATGTTGACGACGATCCGCTCGTCGTCGGCCTTGGCCGCGGACTGGACGACCTCGTCCCAGTCGCCGCCGGTGACTGTATAGACAGTCCCCTCGGTGGTCTCGCGGGCAGAAGCGTGAGAAGTAGACATCAGCTGTACGACCTCCGCTGGTCCGGAGCCGGGATCTGAGCGCCCTTGTACTCGACGGCGATGCCGCCGAGCGGATAGTCCTTGCGCTGCGGGAAGCCCTGCCAGTCGTCCGGCATCATGATCCGCGTCAGGGCGGGGTGGCCGTCGAAGACGAGCCCGAAGAAGTCGTACGTCTCGCGCTCGTGCCAGTCGTTGGTCGGGTAGACCGCGACCAGCGACGGGACGTGCGGGTCGCTGTCCGGGGCGGAGACCTCGAGGCGGATCAGCCGGCCGTGGGTGATCGAGCGCAGGTGGTAGACGGCGTGCAGCTCGCGGCCCTTGTCCTCGGGAAAGTGGACGCCGCTGACGCCTGTACAGAGCTCGAATCGGAGCGCCGGGTCGTCGCGCAGGGTGCGCGCCACCTTCAGGAGGTGCTCGCGGGCGATGTGGAAGGTGACCTCGCCGCGGTCGACGACCGTCTTCTCGATGGCGTTCTCGGGGACGAGTCCCTGTTCTTCCAGCGCGCCTTCCAGCTCGTCGGCCACCTCGTCGAAGTACCCGCCGTAGGGGCGGCTCGCGGGCCCCGGGAGGCGTACGGAGCGGATGAGCCCGCCGTAGCCGGAGGTGTCGCCACCGTTGTTCGCACCGAACATGCCGCGCTGGACGCGGATCTCCTCGCCGTGCTCACCACGCTGGCCGGGCAGGTTCTGCGCGCCGACTTCCTTGTCGGGGTTCGGCTCACTGGTCTCGCTCACCGGAGCAGCCCCTTCATCTCAATGGTGGGGAGCGCCTTGAGGGCCGCTTCCTCCGCCTCGCGGGCCGCCTCCTCCGCGTTCACGCCGAGCTTGGAGGTCTGGATCTTCTGGTGAAGCTTGAGGATCGCGTCCATCAGCATCTCCGGACGCGGCGGGCAGCCTGGCAAATAGATGTCAACAGGAACAATGTGGTCAACGCCCTGCACAATCGCGTAATTGTTGAACATTCCGCCCGATGATGCGCAAACACCCATGGAAATAACCCACTTGGGGTTGGGCATCTGGTCGTAGACCTGCCGCAGGACGGGCGCCATCTTCTGGCTGACCCGCCCCGCCACGATCATCAGGTCGGCCTGGCGCGGTGAGCCGCGGAAGACCTCCATGCCGAAGCGGGCCAGGTCGTAACGGCCGGCGCCGGTCGTCATCATCTCGATGGCGCAGCAGGCCAGGCCGAAGGTCGCCGGGAAGACGGATGACTTGCGCACCCAGCCCGAGGGCCTGTTCGACGGTGGTCAGCAGGAAACCGCTCGGCAGCTTCTCTTCGATTCCCATTGGTGTGCTCCTCAGCCCCTCAGTCCCATTCCAGGCCGCCCCGCCGCCATACATACGCGTAGGCGACGAAGACGGTGAGCACGAAGAGCAGCATCTCCACGAGCCCGAAAAGCCCCAGGGCGTCGAAGGTGACCGCCCAGGGGTAGAGGAAGACGATCTCGATGTCGAAGACGATGAAGAGCATCGCCGTCAGGTAGTACTTGATGGGAAAGCGGCCGCCTCCGGCCGGCGTCGGAGTCGGCTCGATGCCGCACTCGTACGCCTCCATTTTTGCCCGGTTGTACCGCTTGGGGCCGATAAGCGTGGCCATGACCACGGAGAAGATCGCAAACCCTGCCCCGAGGGCGCCGAGCACAAGGATGGGCGCGTAAGCATTCACCCTCCTCGCTCCTTCCAGTCGTCCTTGACCGTTGGACCGCGCCGGGCATCCGCCTCGCCGCCTCAGCGAAGATCGTGCACATGTGAGGCAGTTCACAAGCCCGACTGCTCCGCATCCTATGCCTGCCGGTCTGTGATCTGCGACACGGGGTGCGACAACGCCTTTGTGATCTCCACCACCCGGCCAACGATCATGAAGTCGGATGAGCGGTGATCTTCATACGCGAAGCGCCCGAGTGGTCACCAGGCGTGACATCCGTGGGCGTTACCGCTGGTCGGAGGGTGTGCGCCCTACCAAGCAGTGGCCCGTACGGGCAAATTGGCGATGGACCTCAACGGGTGATAGTGGACGCCGCCCCACCCGGGCGGGGCCATGGGCGGACCGAAGTGGACAACGTGCCCGCATTCACGAGCCTCCGGCCGCCCGGACGTTGACCTTTCTGTGACCTGCGCCACGCGCTTGTGACTTCAACAAAAGCGGGCTTGGCCAACGGTGTGAAGGGGTGGTAAGCGCCAGGCAATTCGGACCTTTTATGGAAAGCCCATGATCAAAGCCGTGATCACGCATGCCCGTATTGCCCGTTACGGCGTCAATAAGGGTCCAAGGAGAGCGGATTCAGAGATTCCGGTCGTAACTGTGGCGCAACACACGTTTCTTGAAGGAACCGCGCGCCCCTGATAGCGGTTGTACTCATGTCCCACACCGCTCACATACCCAGCCACCGGAAGCCCCGCCGCAGCGCATCGAAACTCGCGCTCCGGGCCGGAGTTGCCGGTGGCGTCCTCAGCACCATGGCAGTGGCCGGAGCTGCCGGGCCGGCGACCGCCGAGCCGGTGACCGAGACCATCGAAATGCCGACGCTCACCTCCGGCGCCCTCTCCGCCGCCGTCTCGCAGTCCGCCGAGGCCACTCAGCAGGTCGCCCTCGACCTCGAGTTGCAGGCCCAGGAGGACGCCGCCGCCGCCAAGGCCGCGAAGTCCGCCAAGCTGGCCCACGCCGAGGCCGAGCGCAAGGCCGAGGCCAAGGAGAAGGCCGAGGCGAAGAAGCGCGCCGCGGCCGAGGCCAAGGAGCGCGCCTCCCGCTCCTCCGAGCGCACCACGCTCTCCGCCCCCACCTCGAACGCCACGGGCTCCGCAGCGACCGTTGTAGCCTTCCTCAAGGCGCAGCTCGGCGACGCCTACGTCATGGGCGCCTCCGGCCCCAACTCCTGGGACTGCTCCAGCCTCGTCCAGGCCGCTTTCCGGACGGTCGGCGTCGACCTCCCGCGCGTCTCGCAGGACCAGTCGGTGGCCGGCACCCAGGTGGGCACCTCCAACCTCCAGGTCGGCGACATCCTCTACTGGGGCGGCGCCGGTTCCGCGTACCACACCGGTGTCTACATCGGCGACGGCAAGTACCTCGACGCCGCCAACCCCGGCAAGGGCGTCGTCATCCAGGACCTGTCGGGCTACCCGGCGAGCGGTGCGGTCCGGGTTCTCTGACGGCACGCACAAGACGAAGGGCCGCGGCTCCCCCGCTCGGGGGTGGAGCCGCGGCCCTTCGTCCGTTCACCGGCCTGTCCGCTTCGGTTACATACAGGTTCTCTCTGCTCACTCGGGGTGAGGGAGAGGCCGAGGCCGGCCTCAGGCCTTCGGGGCCACCTTCGAGAGACCGTTGATGATCCGGTCCATCGCGTCGCCGCCCGTCGGGTCGGTCAGGTTCGCCAGCATCTTCAGCGTGAACTTCATCAGCAGCGGGTGGGTCAGACCGCGCTGCGTCGCGATCTTCATGACCTTCGGGTTGCCGATGAGCTTCACGAACGCCCGGCCGAGGGTGTAGTAGCCGCCGTATGTGTCCTTGAGGACCTTCGGGTAGCGGTGCAGCGCCAGTTCCCGCTGCGCCGGGGTCTGCCGGGCGTGTGCCTGCACGATCACATCGGCGGCGATCTGCCCGGACTCCATGGCGTACGCGATGCCCTCACCGTTGAACGGGTTGACCAGCCCGCCCGCGTCGCCGACCAGCAGCAGGCCCTTGGTGTAGTGCGGCTGGCGGTTGAAGGCCATCGGGAGCGCGGCGCCGCGGATCGGCATCGTCATGTTCTCCTCGGTGTACCCCCAGTCCTCCGGCATCGAGGCGCACCAGGCCTTGAGCACCTCGCGCCAGTCCAGCTCCTTGAAGGAGGCGGAGGTGTTGAGTACGCCGAGGCCGACGTTGGAGGTGCCGTCGCCCATGCCGAAGATCCAGCCGTAGCCGGGCAGCAGCCGGTCCTCGCCCGGGCCGCGGCGGTCCCACAGCTCCAGCCAGGACTCCAGGTAGTCGTCGTCGTGGCGGGGCGAGGTGAAGTACGTCCGTACGGCCACGCCCATCGGCCGGTCCTCACGCCGGTGCAGCCCCATGGCGAGGGAGATCCGCGAGGAGTTGCCGTCGGCGGCGACGACGAGCGGCGCGTGGAAGGTGACGGGGGTCTTCTCCTCGCCCACCTTGGCGTTCACGCCGGTGATACGGCCGGTCCGGTCGTCGATGATCGGAGCCCCGACATTGCACCGCTCGTACAGCCGCGCGCCCGCCTTCTGCGCCTGCCGGGCCAACTGCTCGTCGAAGTCGTCGCGCTTGCGGACGAGTCCGTAGTCCGGGTACGAGGCGAGATCCGGCCAGTCGAGCTGCAGCCGCACCCCGCCGCCGATGATCCGCAGGCCCTTGTTCCGCAGCCAGCCGGCCTCTTCGGAGATGTCGATGCCCATGGCGACCAGCTGCTTGGTGGCGCGGGGCGTAAGGCCGTCGCCACACACCTTCTCGCGCGGGAAGGCGGTCTTCTCGAGGAGCAGGACGTCGAGTCCGGCCTTGGCGAGGTAGTACGCGGTCGTGGAGCCGGCCGGGCCTGCCCCGACGACGATCACATCGGCGGTGTGTTCGGAGAGGGGCTCGGTCACGGCGGGTTCTCCCGAAGACTCGATATTGCGTACCGAATGGCACAGGACATGTGCAGTCTATGGGGGCGTACTGATCCACAAACTGAAGGGTTCCCCCCTATGAGCAGGCCGCTCCCCGCCGTACAACTGCGCGTGCCCACCGACGAGGACGCCCTGGCCTGGCACAGGATCTTCAACGACCCGGACGTCATGGAGTTCCACGGCGGTACGTCGGCCGAGCTTTCGGTCTACGAGGAGCTGACCGCCCGGCAGCGCAGACACGACGCCGAGCGCGGCTTCTGCTTCTGGACCATGCTCGACGAGGACGGCGAAGTCATCGGCTTCGCCGGCGCACAGCCCTGGCCGCACGAGGGCTTCGGCCCGGTCGGCGAGATCGAGATCGGCTGGCGGCTGGCGCGGTCCGCGTGGGGCAAGGGGTACGCGACGGCCGCCGCCCGCACCACGCTGGAGCGGGTACGGGCGGCGGGCGTCGAGCGGGTGGTGGCGATGGTGAACGCCCGCAACGAGCGCTCGATCGCGGTGATCCGGCGGCTGGGGATGGAGCTGGCCGAGACGTTCACGACGCCGGTGTCCCAGCAGAAGGGGTACTGCTTCCGGCTGGAGCTCAGTTCGCTTTGAACGTGTTGATCGCGGTGGAGAACACCACGTCCCTGTTCGCGTCCCAGAGGTCGGCGCGGCCCGCGGCAAGGATCGCGTACTCCGTGCCGTCCGAGGCCACGAACGCCTGGTCGATGACGTGCCGCCGCAGGCCGCTCTCGTCCGGCTCGGGGATGTGGGTGAACTCCCAGAGCGCGCCCGGCCGTCCCTGGTAGGTGTTCTGCGCCAGCCGGCTGCGCTGGTAGTCGGTCTCGGGGGTCTCCTGGTGCTTCTTCTCCAGGCCGAGGAAGTTCTCGTACGAGGACATGGGGGTGTTCTTGACGATCCCGATCTGGATGTACGAACCACCCGTCGGGGCCTCGTAGAAGATCTGGCTGCCCGCCTGCCGGCGCTTCCAGCCGTCCATCACCCCGACGGTGAATCCGGCGGGGTCCTGCTTCAGCACAAAGCCGGCGGGGAGCGCGGCGCCGCCCGGGGATTGGGACTGGGAGGGGTTGGGGGACGGGATGGCGGAGGGGAACACGGGAGGTGAGTCGGAAGCCGAGGCGGCTGGTGAGGCGGACGCCGGCGGGTCCTGCTTGGGGGTGGGCGACTGCGAGGCGGCGGGTGGCTTGTTCTGTGCCTGGCCGGACTCGTCGTTGTTCCTCTCGTTGTTCCTCTTCAGGAGCAGCGCCCCGGCCGTCGCGCCGCCGCCGATGACGAACGCGGCGGTGAGGGTGGCCGTCCAGACAAGGACCTTGCGCTTGCGCTCGGCCGCGGCTGCCGTGGCGGCTGGATCGTGGACAACCCCCGGCGCGGCGGCGAGGTGCACGGCGTGGGGGTCAGCCACATTGTGGGGGTCGGCCACATAGGGAGCGGCAGGAGCCGTGGCAGGAGGCGTGGTGGGAGCCGCCGGAGTCACCGGGGCAGCCATCGGGCCGTACGCCGGAACCGGCGGAACCGGCAGAACTGCCGCTTGCTGCCCCATCATTCGCAGCACGTACGGGCCCAGGAACGTCGCCGCCCCCACCCACAGCAGCCCGAACAGCAGCGCGTCCGGAACGCTCGGCGCGAACTCCGAGGTGCCCTGACCGCCGAAGTCCGCAAGGCCCCCCGCAAGTTCGACCGAGACTCCGCTGACGCCCGTGAACAGCAGGACGAGCCCCAGCGAGAAGCCGCCTGCCAGCAGCTGCTCGCGACGGTCCGCCGAGCGGCGCGCCGCCCAGACGCCGAGCGTGAGCGCGCATACCGCACCGAGGGCGAGCGCCCCGGCGACCGTTCCGCCGCCCCACACATCGTTGATCTCCGGCAGTCCGAAACTGCCGTGCTCCGTGCTGGAGCCGATCGGGCTGAACTGGCCCTGGACGTCGTACTCCACCGGCACGCCCCAGCTCAGCCCGAGCACCGCGAAGCCGATGTTGGGCAGGATCGCCAGCGCGACCAGCAGGGCCGTGCCGTCCACGTCGTCCGCGTTGGCGTACGCGACGAAGCCGACCAGCGAGCAGAGCACCAGCACCGCGCCGAGCGCGCGCACCGCCGTCCCCAGCGCACGTACCGTCGAGCGTGCCGCGGGCCGCTGCGCCAGCCACGCCGCGAGGTCGTCGCGCTGCAGCACCCCGCAGGTCACCGCGAGTGAGATCGCCAGGGCGCCGAGCGCCGCGAGCAGCGGGGACGAGGAGACCGCCACGCCCGCGATCTCGGGCTGGGCGAACAGGCCGAGGACCAGGACCACACCGGTGACCAGCAGCGAGAGCCGTACGGCGGCTTCCAGCCCGGCCCCTCGCGTACGCAGCATCCGTGCGCCCACGTACAGCGCGCCGATCCACAGCAGAGTCACCGTCAGCGGCACCACGGAGAGCGAGGCCGCGCCCATCGCGTCGATGTCCGAGTCGCCGAAGATCCCGCCCGAGGAACCGGAACTGGAGCCGGAACCGGAGCCGGAGCCCGAATCCGGGCCGAACGGTGACGAGCCGCCCGCCGCCTTCACCTCGAAGCCGCCGCCGAACCCTTGCAGCAGCATCGCGAGCGCGATCCGCAGCCGGTCGCTCCAGCCGACGACGACCTCGTCGTCCTGGCCGTAGGACGGGATGGCGAGAACCACCGCCAGCGCCAACAGCAGTCCGGCCGGCCAGGCCGCGGCCTTCGCAGCTGCCGGCCAGTCGCCGCGGAACACACGCCCGAAGAACGCCCCGACGGGGGAAGGTTGGGCGGGCTGCCCAACCGCGAGAGCGGGCGGAGCCGGAGGCATCGCGGGCGGGGCCGAAGCCTCGGGCAACCTCTCCCGTCCGCACTTCATGCAGAAGCGAGCCTCATCCGGAGATGGATTGCCGCAGTGCGGGCAGAACGACGCCATGGGGGAGACTCCGAGGTGACAGGTGGGGACGGGCGGGGAGATAAGAACGTCGTAAACAACTGACTCAACTTCCCCGCCTGCCGGTTCCCGTCAACATCCGGCTGGGTTGCGCCAATTCACGCCAGATTCAAGGCAGTTCTCGGCTGCTGACGGCTGCTGACGACTGCTCACGGCTGTTCACGGCTGTTCACGGCTGTTCACGGCTGTTCACGGCAGCAGTCTCGGGCTAGAACACCGAAAGCCCGGTCAGCGTCGTGAACCGGTCCAACGCCGCGACCCCCGCCACCGAGTTGCCGCGCGCGTCCAGGCCCGGGCTCCAGACGCACAAGGTGCAGCGCCCCGGCACCACCGCGACGATCCCGCCGCCCACGCCGCTCTTGCCCGGCAGTCCGACCCGGTAGGCGAAGTCGCCGGCCGCGTCGTACGTACCGCAGGTCAGCATCACGGCGTTCATCTGCTTGGCCTCGCTGCGGGTCAGCAGGCGGGAGTCGTCGGCGCGCAGCCCGTGGCGGGCCAGGAAGCGGGCCGCCAGGGTCAGATCGGCGCAGCTCATCTCGATCGAGCACTGCCAGAAGTAGTGGTCGAGGAGGGTCGGTACGGGGTTGACGATATTGCCGTACGAGGCCATGAAGTGGGCCAGCGCGGCATTGCGGTCGCCGTACGCGGACTCCGACTCGGCGACATCCGGGTCGAAACCCAGGTGCGGGTTGCCGCTCTCCTGCCGCAGGAATTCCAGCAGTTCGCTGCTCGCGTCGCCGGTCAGAGTCTGCAGGATGTCGGTGACGACGAGCGCGCCCGCGTTGATGAAGGGATTGCGCGGAATCCCGTTCTCGTACTCCAGCTGCACCAGCGAGTTGAAGGGGTTGCCGGACGGCTCACGGCCGACGCGCTCCCAGAGGCCGGCGTCGCCGTGGGTCATGGCCAGCGCGAGGGAGAAGACCTTGGTGATCGACTGGGTGGAGAAGGGGTGCTGCCAGTCGCCCACTCCGTACACCTTGCCGTCCACGTCCGCGATGGCCATGCCGAAGCGGCGCGGGTCGACGGCGGCGAGTGCCGGGATGTACTCGGCGGGCCTGCCGCTGCCGATCTGCGGTGCGATGTCTGCCGCGATCCGTTCCAGGACCGCCTGGTAGTCCATGGCGGCGCGGGTTACTGCGGCTTGGTGCCGCGGTGCAGCGCCACGATCCCGCCGGACAGATTCCGCCACGCGACCTTGGACCAGCCTGCCTGCTGGAGCCGCTGCGCCAGCCCCGCCTGGTCGGGCCAGGCGCGGATCGACTCGGCGAGATAGACGTACGCGTCCGGGTTCGAGGAGACCGCCCGCGCCACCGGCGGCAGCGCCCGCATCAGATACTCGGTGTAGACCGTACGGAACGGCGCCCAGGTCGGCTGCGAGAACTCGCAGATCACGACCCGCCCGCCCGGCTTCGTCACCCGGTACAGCTCGCGCAGCGCCGCGTCCGTGTCCTGCACATTGCGCAGCCCGAACGAGATCGTCACGGCGTCGAAGACACCGTCGCGGAACGGCAGCTTCGTCGCGTCGCCCGCGGTGAGCGGCAGCCACGGGTTGCGCTTCTTGCCCTCGCGCAGCATGCCGAGGGAGAAGTCGCAGGGGACGACATACGCGCCGGTGGCGGTGAACGGAAGCGAGGACGTGCCCGTGCCCGCGGCCAGGTCCAGGACCTTCTGCGCCGGGCGGGCGTCCACCGCCTTCGCGACCTCCTTGCGCCACCGCCGGTCCTGGCCGAGCGAGAGCACATCGTTGGTGAGGTCATAGTTCGCCGCCACGTCGTCGAACATCGAGGCGACTTCGTGCGGCTGCTTGTCCAGGGTTGCTCGGGTCACGCACCCATTCAAGCAGCACGTTCAAACAGCACGCCGCCCGGCAGGGCTCACCGGAACCGGGGCCGGCTCCCGCCACCTCTCTGCGACCTCCTGATGGCGTACGCGAAGAGCCCGAGGCCGGCCAAGATGATCGCGCCGAACACGGTCACCAGGACATGGCCCCTACGCGCGCCGGTACACCAGACGTCCACCGAGTACGGTCGCGACGCAGGTCCCCGCGCCGTGCAGCCGCAGCATCCGCGCCGGGACGTCGTCGGCCGGGACATCATCGACCGGGCCATCGTCGACCGGTACGCCCTCGACCGGTACGTCGAAAACCGCGAAGTCGGCGGACCCGCCGACCGTGAGGCTCCGGTCGAGCAGGGCGTTCAGCGGGTAGCCCTTGAACGGATCGAGCGTGAGCGCCTCGCGCTCGGCGCCACCCATCGGTTCGCGTACATACAGCCCCGACCGTGCCACCGCTGTCCGCACCGAGGGCCGGGTGAACGGGCCGCAGACCGCCGTCACCCCGTGCCGCAGCAGCCGCTGCAACCCGCGTCGCGCGCTCGCGCCCCAGCGGGCCTCGTCCATCTCCAGCGCCGCCAGCGCCTCGCCGGTCAGCGGCTCGGTGCCGAGTTGGTCAGCCTCGCGCGGATCGGGGTGGTAGGCCGCCTCAAGCAGTGCGGCGGCCTGCGGGTGCCGCAGCCCGGGGGTCAGCAGCCCGGGCCAGCGCCGCACCCGCGCCTGCGGGCGGGCGGCAGCCATCTCCTCGTACGTGCCCATCGCGATGATCAACCCGGCGTCCACGGCAACCGCGTGGACCCCCCGGCGGCCGCCCACAAAGACGTCGTCCGCCACATGGATGGTCTGCAACTCGGCCTCGTACCGCTCTTAGTTGGAGGCGAGCAGCTTCAGCTCGGGGTGGGCCGTACCACCCTCGATCGCCGTGGACGAGATGTGCGAGGCGACGCGCTCGTCGACCGGGTCGTCCGCCGGGTCGTCGTGCACGACGATGTGCTCGTACGTCGTCGTCCGCTGCGCCGGCACCCGGCCCGACTTACGGATCAGGTCGATGATCTCCAGCCGGTTCGACCGGTGCTTCGCGCCCGCCGAGGAGACGACGTTCTCCTCGAGCATGATCGAACCGAGGTCGTCCGCGCCGTAGTGCAGCGACAGCTGGCCGACCTCCTTGCCCGTGGTCAGCCACGAGCCCTGGATGTGGGCGACGTTGTCGAGGAAGAGGCGCGCGATCGCGATCATGCGCAGGTACTCGAAGAGCGTCGCCTGCGTACGGCCCTTGAGGTGGTTGTTCTCGGGCTGGTACGTGTACGGGATGAAGGCCCGGAAGCCGCCCGTCCGGTCCTGCACATCGCGGATCATCCGCAGGTGCTCGATCCGCTCGGCGTTGGTCTCGCCGGTGCCCATCAGCATTGTCGACGTCGACTCGACGCCCAGCCGGTGCGCGGCCTCCATGATCTCCAGCCACCGCTCGCCGGACTCCTTGAGCGGCGCGATCGCCTTGCGCGGCCGCTCGGGCAGCAGCTCGGCGCCGGCGCCCGCGAAGGAGTCGAGGCCGGCGGCGTGGATCCGGGAGATCGCCTCCCCGACCGACACCTTGGAGATACGGGCCATGTGCTCGACCTCGGAGGCACCGAGGGAGTGGATCACCAGCTCCGGGTACGCCGTCTTGATGGCCGAGAAGTGCTTCTCGTAGTACTCGACGCCGTAGTCCGGGTGGTGCCCGCCCTGGAACATGATCTGGGTGCCGCCGAGCTCGACCGTCTCGGCGCAGCGCCGCAGGATGTCGTCGAGGTCGCGCGTCCAGCCCTTGTCGGTGTCCTTCGGCGGGGCGTAGAAGGCACAGAACTTGCAGGCGGTGACGCACACGTTGGTGTAGTTGATGTTGCGCTCGATGATGTACGTCGCGATGTGCTCCGTACCCGCGTAACGCCGCCGCCGTACGGCGTCCGCCGCCGCGCCCAACGCGTGCAGCGGCGCGGAACGGTACAGCTCGAGCGCCTCCTCCGGGGTGATCCGCCCACCCTCGGCAGCACGGTCCAGCGCGGACTGAAGGTCGGCCTTCTCGGTCACCGGGTGTCACCTTTCGGCGGTGGTTCAGAGCATCTGCGGGCCGATCCAGCCTACGCCAGGGGTGGTGGCAACCTGCGGGCACGGTCGGCACGGCGTCGGTGCGTGGCCCGCCGCGGTGACGATCACCTCGACTTTTCCAGCAGGGCACGCGGGTTGCCCGCCCGTGGGTCCTGGGAGGTGTACTCCAGGCGGCCCTCGGCGAGCCGCAGCTTCACCGTGTGCGTGCCCGCCGTGCAGGCATTGCCTTCCTTGCCGCTGGACTTGCCCTCGGCGACCAGCTCCGTCCTGCTCGCGCTGCGCAGTACGAGGTTGTCCTCGCAGGCGAAGCTCCCCAGGGCGTCGAACTGGTTGACCGTGCCGACCTTCGCGCCCGTCTTCCCGGAGCCGATGACGATCGTGAAGGTCCCGGCGTTGATCTTGCTGCCGGCGAACTCGACCTGGAAGGGGCCCTTCCAGGTGCCGATGAAGGTCTTCCGGACCGCGTTCGCCTGCCCCTCGGGTTCGCCCGACGCGCTGTCCGACACCGACGGGCTCTTGGTCTTCTGCGGCCCGGCCGCCGAACTGTCACCCTTGCCGTTCCCGCCCGGGAACAGATCGAACAGCACCGTCCCGCCCACCGTCACCGCCGCAAGCGCACCTGCCACCGCCAGGGCCACCGTGCAGCTCACCTTCCGGCCCCGGCGTTCGCCCGGCTCGCCGGACCCGGTCGGTACGGAGTCGGCCGTCATCGAGACGGAGAGCCGCCCGTTGGGGCTGTGTTGGCCCGGCAGCGACGAGTCCCGGGGCGGCTCCACCGGCGGCCCGAACGCCCCGACCGCGGCGCTGCTGAACGCAACCGGCCCTGACGCCACCGGGTCCGACGCCAACGGCCCCGAACCCACCGGCCCCGACGCCACAGGGTCCGCCTGCGACGGCTCGAGATCCAGCAGTCTGACCGCCGACCGGCTGACCTGCTCGACCAGCGGGCCCGGCAGCCATCCCGCCCCGACCAGCGCGGCCGCCCCACCCGGGGCCAGCCTGTTCGCGATGTCGGCGGGCGCGGGCCGCGCTGCCGGGTCCTTGGCGAGGCAGTCGGCGACCAGTTCGCGCAAGTCGCCCTCCAGGGAACCCAGTTCGGGCTCCCCGTGCACCACCTTGTAGAGCAGCGCGGCCGAGGAGTCGCCCGGGAAGGGCGCCGCGCCCACCGCCGCGTACGCCAGCACCGCGCCCAGCGAGAAGACATCGGCCGCGCCCGTGACGCCCTTGCCGAGGATCTGCTCCGGCGACATATAGCCGGGCGAGCCGACCGAGACCCCGGTTGAGGTGAGCGAGGCGGTGCCGTCTGTGGCGCGGGCGATCCCGAAGTCGATCAGCCGCGGCCCGTCCAGGGTCATCAGCACATTGGACGGCTTCACATCCCGGTGCACCAGCTCAAGACCGTGCACGGCCGCGAGTGCCTCCGCGAGGCCGGCGCCCAGCACCCGTACCGAATGGGTGGGCAGCGGACCGTGGTCGGTGACCGCCTGGGACAGGGCCGGACCGGCCACATACCCGGTCGCCACCCAGGGCACCGGCGCCTCCGGGTCGGCGTCCAGCACCGGCGCCGTCCACTGCCCGCCGACCCGCCGCGCCGCCTCCACCTCACGCCGGAACCGCGCCCGGAACTCCTCGTCGAGCGCGAAATGCGGATGGACCACCTTCACCGCGACCGTACGGCCGCCGGCGCTGCGCCCGAGATAGACGCGGCCCATCCCGCCCGCCCCCAGCCTGCCGAGCAGCCGGTACGCCCCGATGCTCTGCGGCTCGCCCGGATCCAGCGGCTGCATCTGCACTCCCCCGATTGCCTGTTGCCCTGCGTTGCCTCGCGTCGCGTCGCACCTGCTGCGCTTCAGCCTAGGCCCGGCGTGTTCGGCATCACGAGGATTCCCGCCGCCACGGAGCGAACCGAACCGGGCGTTCCGTCATCTCTCCGGTCGTAAATCACACGGCTTGTCCGAAAACCGCTCCTGTGCCAGAACCCTCGGAGTCCCCCAATGAAACGCCTGCCCAAGGCCCTCATAGCCGCCGTCGCCCTCGGCTCTGTCGCGCTCGTCGCCGGCTGCTCGGACGAGGGCGACCCTGTCTCCTTCGACGGGCCCACCGCGAAGGCCCCCGCCGCCCAGCAGTCGGGCGGCGGCTCCGGCGGCGGTACGACCGAAAAGGCGGCCGGGGAAGCCGCGGCCAAGACACTGATGCCGACCGGCCCGAGGGCCGAGTTCACCACCCAGAACACTCTCGACGACGGCACCAAGATCGGCGTAACCACGCTGGACGGCCAGAAGTCCGGCTTCCAGGGCAAGGTGTGGGTCTGGGCCCCGAAGGAGTACTTCGACCCCAAGTACGCGAACAGCGGTTTCCCCGTGCTGATCGCCCTCCCCGGCGGCAACGGCTACCCCAAGAACTACTGGATGGGCACCGACCTCAAGCTGCAGAGCAGCATCAGCAAGTGGTCGCAGGAGGGCAAGAGCCTGCCGTTCATCGTGGTCATGCCGGTGCTCAACCCGGACGCCAAGTACTACTACGACGGCAGCGACATACCGGGGCAGCCGAAGATGGGCACCTGGATGACCGAGGACGTCCCCGACTTCGTGAAGGCCAACTTCCGTACGTTCAGGTCCCGTGACGGCTGGGCCTTCATGGGCTCCTCGTCCGGCGCGTTCGTCGGCCTGAAGTCGGTGCTCCAGCGCCCGGACAAGTTCAAGGCCGTGATCGCCTCCGGTCCCGACACCGTCCCGGACTCACCGCTGTGGGCGGGCCACGAGACCCAGCGGCAGGCCAACAACCCGGAGAAGCTTGCCAAGGCCCTGGCCGCCAAGCCCGACACCAAGGACAACGACGTCTATCTGGCCTTCCAGATAGGCACCAAGGAGCGCGGGATGAACAGCCTCAAGCGCTTCGTCCGCGACTACTGCAAGGGCCCGGTCAAGAGCCGCCTCCAGGTCATCCAGGACGGCGAGCACAACGCCAAGACTTACGTGAAGGGCATGGGGGACGGATCCATCCAGTGGATCAGCGAGCACATGCAGGCCCCCATCCCCGCGTCCTGACCCCGACCCCGCCTCGTCACAACTGCCGGCCGCCGAGCAGCTCCACCGTCACATCAGCCGGGAACCCGGTCGTCGGCCCGGTCCGGCGCGCGAATTCCCGTACGCCCGCGAGCTGCTCGGCCCCGAAACGGAAGTCCAGAGTCGTGAAGTAGCGCTCAAGGAGTTCCGCGTCGAAGGTCTCCCAGCGCGCCGCCTGCTCGGCCACCTTGGTGACCTCCTCCAGGGAGACATCCCTCGAGGCGAGGAAGGCCTCGTGCACCTTCTGTACGACGACGGGCTCGCGCGCCAGATAGTCCTTGCGCGCCGCCCACACCGCGAAGACGAACGGCAGCCCGGTCCACTCCTTCCACATCAGCCCCAGATCGTGGACCTGGAGGCCGAGCTTCGGCGCATCGTGCAGCGAGGCCCGCAGCGCGGCGTCGCCGATCAGCACGGCAGCGTCCGCCTCCTGCATCATCAGGCCGAGGTCGGGCGGGCACGTGTAGTAGTCGGGCGTCACCTTGTACTGCTCGGCCAGCAGCAGCTGGGCCAGCCGTACCGACGTACGCGACGTGGAGCCGAGCGCCACCCGCGCCCCGTCGAGCTGCTCCAGCGGCACCTGGGACACGATCACGCAGGACATGACCGGCCCGTCACAGCCGACCGCGAGGTCGGGGAAGGCGACGAGCTGATCGGCATTGCGCAGGAATTCGACGAGGGTGATAGGCGCGATGTCGAGGGCGCCGCGCACCAGCTGCTCGCTGAGCTTCTCCGGGGTGTCCTTTGTCAGCTCGAGATCGAGGAGAGTTCCGGTACGCGCCAGCCCCCAGTACAGGGGCAGACAGTTCAGGAACTGGATGTGGCCGACGCGGGGCCGGCTGCGACGGTGGTCGGTTGCTGTGCCTTCTCCAAGACTGTCCACATCGCGAGGCTAGACCTGCGGCCTACGGGCGGGGGTGCCGGGGCAGTACACACGCCCGTGCACGACCCGTACAAGCACCCGTACACGCACCCCTCCCGAGCTGCGATTCGTCCGCGATTCGCCGGCCAATCGTCAGCGGATCAAGGGCCCGTCAAACGTCCGGGTGACGTGATCTTTCCCTCTACCGCTGCGCACACGCTGCGTGCTAGGCTCAACGCAAGTTGCAGTTTGGTTTCCCTTGCAGTACAGAGCCTGCGGAGCATGTAACCCGCAGGCTTTTGTAGTTTTCAGACTTCTTGCAGGTTCTGGAGCAGGGCAACCCTTTGGCCCAAGGAGGGCTTATGGCTACCGGAACCGTCAAGTGGTTCAACGCTGAAAAGGGCTTCGGCTTCATCGCCCAGGACGGCGGCGGCCCGGATGTCTTCGTCCACTACTCCGCGATCAACGCGACCGGCTTCCGCTCCCTCGAGGAGAACCAGGTCGTGAACTTCGACGTCACCCAGGGCCCGAAGGGCCCGCAGGCGGAGAACGTCACCCCGGCCTAGTCAGCCACGGGTCGGCGATCGCGAACGACTCAGCAGTACCAAGGAGCCCCGTTTCTTTGTGGATCGGGGCTCCTGCCTTTCCGGCTTTCTGGCCTTTCTCCCCCACCATCACCGCGTGCGACACGTGCCACGATTGGGGACAGAGGTGTGGAAGCAGCGGGTCGAGCGGGAGGACGAGTCGTGACCGAACGCAAGCCGCCGGGCGTCAGCTTCGAGTCGTGGGTCGACAAGCAGATCCGCGAGGCGTCCGAGCGTGGGGACTTCAAGGACCTGCCGGGGTTCGGGAAGCCGCTGCCCGACGTTGATCGCACGTACGACGACCTGTGGTGGGTCAAGCAGAAGATGCACCGCGAGCACCTCTCCTACCTGCCGCCCACGCTCGCCCTCCGCAAGGAGGCCGAGGACGCCCTGGAGGCTGCCCGGCGGGCGCCGTCCGCGGCCGAGGTACGGCGGATCCTGACAGAGGTCAACGAGAAGATCGCCGCGGCGATCCGCCGCCCTCCGCCGGGTCCCCAGCTGGGGCTCCAGCCCTACGACGTGGACGCTGTCGTACGCGACTGGCGCTCCGGCCGGCCCGCAGGCTGAGAGTCCCCCACGACGTCAGTGGCGCGGTTGCGGCAGAGTGGGCAGCTTCGCGTCGTACAGCCACATCGTGAACAGCCCGTCGAGCGGATGCGAGGAGTGCCGCTGCGCGAGCGCGATGAACTCCTCCGTGGTCACCACCCCGTGCCGGTGACTCGCGGTCCACTCCCGCAGCAGCCTCACGAACGCCGCGTGCCCGATCACCGTACGCAGCGCATGCAGCGTGAGCCCGCCCCGCTCGTAGAGCCGGTCGTCGAACAGCCGCCGCAGGCCCGGGTCGCCGATCCGGATGTCCTGGCGCAGCAGGGCCAGCTTGGCCCGGGACTTGGCGGCCAGCGTGGCCGCCGAGGGGCCGCCGGACACCTCGGACCAGAGCCACTCGGCGTACTTCGCGAAGCCCTCGTTGAGCCATATGTGCCGCCAGTCCGCGACAGTCAGGCTGTTGCCGAACCACTGGTGGGCCAGCTCGTGCGCGACCAGGCGTTCGCTGCCGCGCCGCCCGTCCACATGATTGGCCCCGAAGATCGAAAGGCCCTGTGCCTCGACAGGCACGTCCAGTTCCTCGTCCACCACCACGACCGCGTAGTCGTCGAAGGGGTAGGGGCCGAAGAGGTCCGTGAAGGCGGTCATCATCTGCGGCTGCCGGGCGAAGTCGTGCTCGAAACGGCTGAGCAGCCGCCGGGGCACAGCGGCCGGCTGCGGCACCTGCCCGGCCTGCTTCACCTCGACGAGCTCGTACGGGCCGATCTGGACGGTCGCGAGATAGCTGGCCATGGGCGCCGGGTGCTCGTACACCCACGTGGTGGTGGAGGCGCTGATCGTACGAGAGGTGAGGGTGCCGTTGGCGACCACGGTGTACGGGGACGGGGTGGTCACCGCGATCCGGTAGGCGGCCTTGTCGCTGGGGCGGTCGTTGCAGGGGAACCAGGAGCGGGCACCGCTCGGCTGGGAGGCCACCAGCGCGCCCTCCTCCAGCTGTTCCCAGCCGAGGTCGCCCCAGTCGCGGGTGCGGACGGGCCGCGGGACGCCGGTGTAACGCACCTCGACGGTGAAGGCGGCCCCGGCGCGCAACGGCCGGGCGGGCCGTACCCGCAGCTTGTCGGCGCGGTGCGTGTACCGGGCCGGGCGGGCGCCGTCCACGAGTACGCGGTTGATACGGAACGGGCCGAGGTCCAGGGCGACCTCGGCCAGCTCACGTTCGGCGACGGCGCTGATCCTGGCCCGGCCGGAGAGCCGGCCGGCGTACGGACGGTAGTCCAGCTCCAGGTCGTACTCCGTCGTCCGGTAGCCGCTGTCACCGTGCTGCGGCAGGTACGAATCCGTCACCCTTGTACGCCCTCTGTGTCTTTCTCATCGTGCGATTTCGGTGCCGCGGTCTTTCTCATCGTGCAGTTTCCGTGCCCCGCTCATCGCCTTGCCAGGCCGCGATCGGGTTCCCCAGCCAGCGGGTCCCCGCCGGCACCCTCTCCCCTCGCATCACCAGCGACGCCGGGCCGACCGTCGCCCGCTCGCCGATGACCGCGCCGGGCAGCGCGATGCCGTGCGGGCCCAGCGTCGCGCCCGCTTCGAGGACGACATTGTCCATACGCATGATCCGGTCATGGAAGAGGTGCGTCTGCACAACACACCCGCGATTGACGCTCGCCCCGCCGCCGACCGTCACAAGGTCGGCCTCCGGCAGCCAGTACGTCTCGCACCACGCCCCGCGGCCGATGCGGGCGCCGAGCCCGCGCAGCCACAGGTTCATCAGCGGCGTCCCGCTGGTGGCGCCGACCAGCCACGGCACGGCGAGCACCTCCACAAAGGTGTCGGCGAGCTCGTTGCGCCACACGAAGGACGACCACAGTGGGTGCTCAACGGCCCGGAAACGGCCGACCAGCAGCCACTTCGCCGCGATCGCGACGACGCAGGCGACCAATCCCGCGGCGAGCAGCACTCCGCCGCCGCACAGCACCGCGAGACCGACGCCGATGCGGGATGCAAGCAGCTCGAAGGCCGCGAGGGCCAGTACGGCGAGTGCCGCTCCGCACATGACCGGCACGATCCGGCAGACCTCGACGGCCGCGCGGGCCCACATCAGCCGCTTCGGCGGGTGGAAGGTACGGCTCTGGTCGCCCTCTTCGGCCGACCGGGGCAGCTTCATCGGGGGCATCCCGAGCCAGGAGCTGCCCGCCTTCGCCCGCTTCGGGGTGGCGGACAGTACGCCGACCAGGCCGCGTTTGGGTACGGAACGGCCCGCGGCCGTCATCCCGGAGTTGCCGAGGAAGGCCCGCTTGCCTATCCGCGCCTCGGCGATCCGCAGCCAGCCGCCGCCGAGTTCGTACGAGGCGACCATCGTGTCGTCGGCGAGGAACGCCCCGTCGCCGACCGTCGTCATCGCGGGCAGCGCCAGCACGGTCGACGCCTCGACCCGGCGGCCCACCTTCATGCCCAGGGCCCGTAGCCACACGGGCGTGAACAGGCTCGCGTACAGCGGGAAGAGGTGCACCCGCGCCATGTCCATCAGCCGCTCGGTCGCCCACGCCTGCCAGGCGACCCGGCCGTGGACGGCGTGGTAGCCCTCTCGCAGGCCGATGCTGAGCAGCCGTACGCCGACCAGGACGATCAGCGCGTACGTGACCACGGCGACGACCGTCGCGAGCGGCACGGCGGTCAGGGCGGCCGTCAGCGCTTCACCGATGCCGGTGCGGCCGCGCAGGAACAGGCCGATCACCAGCAGGCCCGGCAGCGCGGCGAGTGCGGGCAGCAGCCCGAGCGCCAGGGATGTGAGCGAGTAGACCGTGGTCCAACGCCGCCTGCGCAGCGGGCGGCCGTCGGGGAGATGGCGGTTGGCCTTCCCCTTGCGGGAGGCGGGCACGCCCGCCCAGCGCTCGCCGGCCGGGACCGTTGCGGTCACACCGGAGCCGGGCGCGATCTCGGCGCGCTTGCCGATACGGGCGCCGGGGAAGAGCGTGCTGCGTGCGCCGACGGTGGCTCCGGCGCCGATCCGTACGGTGCCGATGTGCAGCCGGTCGCCGTCGAGCCAGTGCCCGGACAGATCCGCCTCGGGCTCGACCGCGCAGCCCTTGCCGAGGCGCAGCATCCCGCTCACCGGCGGCAGCGCGTGCAGATCGACGTCGTCGCCGATACGGACGCCGAGCGCCCGTGCGTAGTACGTGAGCCATACGCCGGCGAGGCTGGTGGCACCGCTGAGTTCGGCGAGGCGTTCGGCCGTCCACAGCCGCAGATGGACGCCGCCGCCGCGCGGATACGTACCAGGGCGCAGGCCGCGCAGCAGCAACCGCGCACCACCCGCCGCGATCACGATCCGCCCGGGCGGGCTGACGATGAGCAGCCAGCCGAGGCCCACCCACCACCACGACACGGTGGGCGCCCACGGCAGGCCGAGCACGTTCCCCAGGAGATTGCTGATCGCCACCGCCACCACGCCCCAGCGCAGCCCGACAACGCCGAGCAGCGGCAGCATGAGAAGCGTCTGCGCGAATCCGGTACGGCGCGGCACCGGCCGCACCTCCCCGGCCTCGGGTCCGCCGGTGGAGGACGCGTCCAGCGTCCGGGCGAGCGCGCCGAGCGTCGGGTTCTGGTAGATGTCACCGACCGACCCGGCCGCGTACCGCTCCCGGATGCGTGACACGAGCTGCGCGGCGGCCAGGCTGCCGCCGCCGTTCACGAAGAAGTCCGCGTCGGGGCCGGTGACCGGGGTGCCGAGGAGTTCGGCCCACTGCCCGGCCAGCCAGGCTTCGGTGACGGTGAGTTCGGCATCCTCAGCCGGTGTGTCCACGTTCGGCAAGGGCCAGGGCAGCGCGGCCCGGTCCACCTTGCCGGAGGTACGGGTGGGGAGGGTGTCGATGACGGCGAGCAGCGGCACGAGGGCCGCGGGCAGCTCCTTGCGCAGCCGTTTCACGCTGTCGGCCTGGTCGAAGCCGTCGCTCTCGACGCCAGCACTCCCGACGCCTCCGCTCTCGACGCCGTCAGTCCCGGCACCTTCGCGCTCGGCGCCGTCCCTTCCGGCGCCGTCCCTTCCGGCTGCGTCGCTCTCGACGACATAGCCGACCAGCAGCTGATGTCCGGCTGTGGTGGTACGAACCGCGGCCGCCGCTCCCGCGACGCCCGGCAGGGCCTGCAACGCCGCGTCGATCTCGCCGAGTTCGATACGGCGGCCACCGAGCTTGATCTGCTCGTCGGCGCGGCCGACGAAGAGCAGGCCGTCCGCCTCCGCCCTCACCAGGTCGCCGCTGCGGTAGGCGCGGTCCCAGCTGAGAGCGGGCAGGGGTGCGTACTTCTCGGCGTCCTTCTCCGCGTCCAGGTAACGGGCCAGGCCGACGCCGCCGATGACGAGCTCACCGGTCTTGCCCATGGACACGAGGTCGCCCTGGGCGTCCACGACTGCGAGCTCCCAGCCGTCGAGCGGCAACCCGATCCGTACCGGTCCTTCGCCGGTCAGGAGCGCGCCGCAGGCGACGACGGTGGCCTCGGTCGGGCCGTAGGTGTTCCAGACCTCACGCCCCGTGACGGCCATGCGCTCGGCCAGCTCGGGCGGGCAGGCCTCGCCGCCGAAGATCAGCAGCCGTACGTCGTCGAGCGCCTCGGCCGGCCACAGCGCGGCGAGGGTGGGGACCGTCGAGACGACGGTGATGCGCTGCTCGACCAGCCAGGGGCCGAGGTCGAGGCCGGTACGTACGAGGGAGCGGGGCGCGGGGACCAGGCAGGCGCCGTGCCGCCAGGCGAGCCACATCTCCTCGCAGGAGGCGTCGAAGGCGACGGACAGCCCGGCGAGAACGCGGTCGCCGGGGGCGAGGGGCTCCTCCGCCAGGAAAAGGCGGGCCTCGGCGTCGACGAAGGCGGCGGCGCTGCGGTGGGTGACCGCGACGCCCTTGGGCTTGCCGGTGGAACCGGAGGTGAAGATGATCCACGCGTCGTCGTCCGGCCCCGGGCGCTTGCCCGTGTCACCGACGGGGGCGCCGCACGGCACGATCGTCCGCCCGGCGCCGACGACGGCGCTCACCGCGGCCTCGGTGAAAACCAGCTCGGCGCGCTCGTCGGGATCCTCGGCGTCGACCGGGACGTAGGCGGCGCCCGCCGCGAGTACGGCGAGAATCGACACGTACAGGTCGGTGGTCCCGGACGGCACACGTACGCCGACGCGGTCGCCGACACCGATCCCGGCGGCGGCCAGGCGCAGCCGCATCGTCTCGACCTCGGCGAGCAGTTCGCGGTATGTGAGGGGCGCGGTACCGTCGTCGACAGCTGATGCATTCGGGTGACGGCGGGTGGTCTCGTCGAGGATGTCGAGGAGGGTGCGCTCGGGGGCTGCGGCTCCCGCGGTGAAGAGCGCGGGCGCGGGCACCTGGTCGAGCAGCGGGTCGAGCAGCGTCAGGGACTCGGCGGCCACGGTCATACAGCGTCCCGCAGGTCGCCCGGTAGAGGTTGGTTCCTGTGGATGACGGCCCGGTTCGTACGCATCTCTCACTCTCCGTAGGTCGTGTCGAGTGCGCTGCGAATCCCCATTCCGCGCACGGCAAACGGCGAGTTTATCCAGCGTTAACCCGACCCGCCTGTTGTGCGCGGCACAGGCCATTCGCTCCCGTCGGCCCGCCCGGACCACGATCGAACGGCATCACCCCTGCTCGGAAGGGTGGATGGAGCCACTCTCCGGACGGCGTCCCGGCCCGGCGCCGACCGCCCGAATGTGGCGAAGGGCACTCGCCGGTCACCCTGCGTTCATGCGGGGCGGCTGTCCGACGCGTGCTACTTGACCGGCAACCAGAAGTGGCGTTCAGGCGGCGTGTTCAGGCGTACTCACACCCAGGAGTGGCTGAGTAACCTTACTTCGCAGTAAATCTGCGACCCAGCAGGGGAGTCAGGACAATGACCGACCGACCAGGTCGTACGCGTCGACGGGCAGAGGCTGCTGGGAGCAGGACAGTGCCCCTCGCGCTCACCCTGGCGCGAGGCGCGCTGACGTCGCCGCTGAAGCGGAACATCCATGCGGGGGCCCGGCTCCCCGGGACCCGGCTGGTGGAGCCGGGCGTACGGATCGCCCCGGTCCGCCTCGCCGCGTACGCACATATCTGCGGCTTCCAGCAGGCGGACCCGCTGCCCCTCCCGTATCCGCACATCCTCGGATTCCCGCTCGCGATGCGGCTGATGGCGGACCGCAGCTTCCCGCTCCCTCTCCTCGGCCTGGTCCACACTCGTATCGAGATCACCCAGCACCGCGCCCTGCGTCCCGAGGATTCTCTTGAACTCACCGTGTACGCAGATGAGTTGAGGCCCCATCGCCGCGGCACGGAAGTCACGATGGTGACGGAGGCAAGGCTGGACAGGAAGCCGGTGTGGGAATCCCGCAGCGCCTATCTGGCCCGTCACAGAACCATGCAATCCGGTCCTCCCGACGACCCTCGCGAGAGCACCCCTGATCTCCCCCTCCCCGCGGTCGCCGAGTGGCAGCTCCCCGCCGGCGTCGGGCGCCGCTACGGCGCGGCCTCGGGCGACCGCAACCCCATCCATCTGCACCCGCTGACCGCGAGGCTGTTCGGCTTCCCGCGCGCGATCGCCCACGGCATGTGGACGCTCGCCCGCTGTCTGGCCGAGGCGGACACGGGTCAAGCAGCCTGCGTACGAGCGGAGTTCAAGGCCCCTGTACCGCTCCCCACGACCGTGACCTACGCAACCGACGGCACTGCCTTCCAACTCCGCAGCGGCGACCGCGTCCACCTCACCGGGGAGACCAGCGCTCACCCTTCATCAGGTCGCCCAGCCCCATCCAGGCGAAGTTCATGAGCGTCCCCGCCGCTTCCTTCGCCGAGACGCCCCCGGTCTCGTTCGCCCACCCCGCGAGCGACTCCGCCGCACCGACCAACGCCTGTGCGAGCCCCGCCAGATCGCGGTCGGCCAGCTCGGGGCCCTGGTGGGCCTCGCGAGCCGCGGCCCCGATCAGACCGGTCACGAACGCCACGATCTCGTCCCGCATCACCGCCACCTCCGCGGCGAACGGCTCCCCGTGCGTCCGCGCCTGCCGGTGCAGCACCGACCAGCCATCGGGGTTCTCGGCGGTGTGCGTGAAGAACGCCCCGAGGCCCGCCCACAGTTGCCGGTCAGCCGGCAGCCCCGGCTCGGCCCCTGCCTGCACGGCCGCGATCAGCGCCTCGGACTCGCGCCGGATGCACGCCGTGAAGAGCTCTTCCTTGGAGCTCAGGTACAGATAGACCAACGGTTTGGAGACCCCGGCCAGTTCTGCGATCTCGTCCATCGAGGCCGCGCGGTAGCCGCGTTGCCCGAAGGTCTGCACGGCGGCGTCCATCATCTGCCGCTCGCGCACGGCGCGCGGCATGCGTTTGCTCCTGATGCCCTTCACAGCACCCATGTCAGACATCCTCCCGCCCCACACATCCTTACCTCGCGGTAAGCCTACGACCCCCAACAGGAGCCCAAAAACGCGGAACGGCCCCCCTTCCAGCATGAAAGGGGGGCCGCGCCACGATCCAGACCAGGTCAGGGCTGCAACCTGACCAGAACCACTGGCCGAGTCGAGCGCCTGGAGCAGGCTACGGCGCCGTCGGCTGGTCCGTTACCTCTGTCCAAGGGTTCTCGCACGTAAGGGTCGGGGCCACCGCAGGAATAATAGGCGGCCCGGGATCCTCAGGAACAAAGGGGTTCAGGGTGCACTCGGTCTCCCACACGACCCCGGCCGTGGTCAGCACCTGGAACGAGATGCCATCCGGGAGGATAGACGACAGGTTGTTACTGGACGCCGAGATGGAACAGGCGTCCAGCGGGAAGGCCGTGTTGTCGCTGATTTCCGTCCAGGCGTAGGTGCCGCCGGGGACCGTCCGGACGCCCGCGTGCGCCTCGACAGTGCCCGTGCCCGGGCCGTCCGGATCGAAGAGCGCGCCGCTGATCTGGTGGAGGGAAACCGCATCGAGCACGAGGGGGTTGTAGGTGTCGACGTCGTTGCACGACCCAGGGCCGGTGGCACCGGTCGCACCCGTGGCACCCGTAGCGCCGGTGGCACCCGTAGCGCCGGTGGCACCCGTGGCACCCGTGGCACCGGTAGCGCCCGTGGCACCCGTCGCGCCCGTCTTCCCCTTGCCCTTGTCCTTCCCGCAATCGTCGCCGCCGGACAGTACGGCCCTCCCGTCCTCCACCGTGATCTCGCAGTAGTCGTCGTCCCCAGCCGACGGGCCTGCCGCACTCACGGTGCCAGGCGCCATGGGACTGTTCGCTACGCCAACCGCGGGGCTCGCGATCCCCGCAAGCACGAGGACCATCGAAGCGATGGTGCCGCCGGTCAGCCAGGCACTGCGTCTCGGAAGCGGACCCAGGGAGGACCTGCTCCTGTTCTCAGGATTCATTCACTGCTCCTTTTGGAACCGGATCTTGGAACCGGATCGGATGATGCACCGGAAGCGGGTTCGAGCTTCCCTCGAAATCATCGGTTCACAGACGCAATGCCTTAAGAGCCTCGCGAAGCTATCAACAGGATGGCGTATTAGGGGAACTCCAATGGGCGCATGCGCGACAGCGAACCCGGAACCGCGGTCGGCGTGCCGTCACCGGGCTCGCAGGCCCAGTGCATAAGGTCGCCCGGTCCGACCCGCCGGGAATGGTGATGCCATGAAGCCGTCCATCTGCCTCTGCATGATCGTCAAGAACGAGGCAAAAGTCATCGAGCGATGCCTCGCCTCCGTCCGTGACCTGGTGAGCACCTGGGTCATCTCGGACACCGGCTCGACCGACGGAACCCAGCAGCTGATCCGTACGGCACTGGATGGCATCCCGGGCGAGCTTCACGAGGAGCCCTGGGTCAACTTCGGCCACAACCGGACCCTGAACATCCAGCACGCCCGCGGCAAAGCCGACTTTCTGCTCCTCCTCGACGCCGACCTCGTGATCCGGCGGGACGGCCCCCTGCCCCGTCTGACAGCCGATTCCTACATGCTCCGGCACGAGGGCGCGACCGAATACCGAATCAAGCGCCTGGTCCGCGGCGACATCGCCTGGCGCTACGAGGGCGTCACCCACGAGTACCTCACCGCCGACCAGCAGCACAGCCAGAGGAATCTCGACGCGCTCGTCATCGAGGACTTCGCGGACGGGGGCTCACGGCACGACAAGTTCGAGCGCGACGCGCGCCTGCTGGGCGCCGAGCTCGAGCGCGACCCCGCCAATTCACGCACGGTCTTCTATCTGGCGCAGACCATGCGCGACATGGGCGACGACGACGAGGCGATCACTCTGTACGAGCGCCGCGCGGAGATGGGGGGCTGGCCCGAAGAGGTGTACTACGCGCTGTTGCAGGTCGGGATCCTCAAAGCCAAGACCGACGACTGGCCCGGAGCCATGGACGCCTTCTCACGCGCCTGGGAGTCGCGTCCGCAGCGGCTCGAAGCGTGTTACGAACTGGCCGCGCGGCTGCGCAAACTGGGCCGCTACCGTCTCGCGCACTCGATCGTCCGCGCCGGGCTCGGCCAGAGGCAGCCGGAGGACCTGCTCTTCGTCCAGCCATGGGTGTATCGCTGGGGTCTGCTGTTCGAGTTCTCGATCACGGCCTACTGGGTGGGCGACTTCACCGGCTCGCTCCAGGCGTGCGACCGTCTTCTGGCGATGCCCGACGTGCCCGACGCCCATCGCGAGCAGACACGAGCCAACCGCACATTCGCGGCACAGCGGCTTGCGGCGATTCCCGAGCCGGCCACCAGATCCAGGGCGGCCAGGCGAGCGCGTACGGGCTCGAAGAAACGCTGACAACCGCGGCGCGGCGGCTACTGGACGGCGCCGTCCTCCTGCGTACGGTTCGCATCGAGGCGGGCCTTGGCCTTGTCGACCTTGCCGACGAGCTGCTCGGACATCGCGTCACGCTGCTTGCCCAGTAGTACGAAGCTGAGCGGCGCGGACAGGACGAGAGCGAGCAGGACGACCCAGACGAAGTTCGAGTCGCCAAGCCCCTTGGGCAGTACGCCGAACTGGACAAGGCCGCCCACGACGACGAGGCAGCCGATAAAGATGGCGAAGCGCATGGCGGTATACCGGATCGCGGCGCTCGTCCTGGCAGCGGACACGGCGGGCCTTCTCTCTTCGTACGACAGGTCGTGCCCAACCAGTGAAGCACGGTCGGCAGTGCCCCCTCCAAGCGGGCATCAGAGCAGCGGGAGCAGCATCGTGATGTCGTCGCGGTCGTCACCGTCGGCCACCCGGATCGCGCCAGGCACCCGCCCGACCTCCTTGTAGCCGCAGGCCCCGTAGAAGCGGTCGACGCCGGTGCCGCCGCGGCAGGTGAGCCGTATCGCCTCGATGCCCTCGAAGCCGCGGGCCGCGTCGGCGGCCGCGGCCATCAGATCGCGGCCATGGCCCATGCCCTGGTGGCGCGGGTGGACCATGACCGTGTACAGCCAGACCCAATGCAGCATCAGCCGGTGCGTGTTGTGCGTGAAAAAGGCGGTGGCGGCGACCGCCCCCTCCTCGTCGTATCCCACGAGCAGCCGGGTGCGGCCCTCGGCCATCGAGGCCAGATGCTTCACAAGCTCGGGCCGTACGGCCTCGCGGTCGACCGGGGGCACGAAGCCGACCGCGCCGTCGGCGTTGGACACGTCGGCCCAGAGCGCGAGGATCCCGTCCCGCAGGGCGCGGTCGACCGGCGGATCCAGCTCGAAATCAAGGGACATGGTGGAGATTATCTATTAGGCGGAAAGCCGTTCACATCGTGCCCGCTCCCTGGGACGCCGAGTCCGTCCGGGCTCTTGAGCAGGACGAAGCCATCCTGGTCAGCCACGGTGCGGTACCCCTTGCGGCGGGCGCCGTCCAGTTTGAATTTCTCCTGTGCGACCGTCAGCGGCCATCGCCGATCCGCCGGCACCCGTGTGTCCACCATGATCCACTGAGGAGAGGGGCGGCTTGCGAGCCAGCCGAACATGCTGACGCTCGTGCGGCTGGTGAGCTGGGGCGCCAGCTGGTTGGACGCCTGGACCGTGGCGCCGTCAGGGATCTGATCCATCAGACGGTGGGCGACAGGGATGCGGGGATCGGTCCGCCAGGTGGCCGGCTGGACCAGCTGCCACAGCGGAAACTGCGGAAGCAGCAGGACGGTGATCGCGGCAGAGCCCGCGAGACAGCGGCGCAGACTGCTCGCACTGGAGCGCCGTCGGACCAGAGCGTCGATGAAAGCCGCGAAGACGATCGGCATCAGCACCAGCGAATAGTGGAACTCGGTGCCCCAGTGAAATGCGTTGCCCGAGGCACCCCGCCAGAGCAGGGTTGGCAGTGCGATCCACAGCAGCGGGGATCGCAGAGCCAGGAACAGGGTCGGAGCCAGGACGAGCACAAGAGTCGAC
This sequence comes from Streptomyces sp. V1I1, assembly GCF_030817355.1. Classification (NCBI taxonomy): domain Bacteria; kingdom Bacillati; phylum Actinomycetota; class Actinomycetes; order Kitasatosporales; family Streptomycetaceae; genus Streptomyces; species Streptomyces sp. V1I1. The sequence goes on from NZ_JAUSZH010000001.1 coordinate 3,458,626, forward strand.
ATCTTGGGCTCGGGGGTGATGAGACCGATCGTGTACTTGTAGAGCAGATCTCCCGGTCCGCCTTCACTTCCTCCCGGGCTGTCCAGGTAGAACCAATAGGCGAAGGACCCACTCGGATTGACAGCCGGCAGAACCACCAGCAGCGCCAGTACGATCCCGGCCAGACCGGCCGACGCGGTGAAGATCCCGAGCCTGCGGTCGCCGCGCCGGGCGATGACGAGACCGATCACGGCCACCGTGAGCCCGAGGTCTTCCTTCACCAGCAGCAGGGGAAGAGCCCAATACGCCGCGGCGCGCAGCCGGTCGTTCCCGAGAGCCGTCAGTGAAAAGGCGAGGAGGGGGACAGCGAAGGCCACTTCATGGAAGTCGAAGCCGACCGCACTCGCGATACCCCAGGAAAGGCCGTAGCCGGCACCGATGACCGCGGCGGCCAAGGAGCCCAGGGTTCGGTTTGCCCAGACGGTCAGGGGCAGCACGCTGACGGCGATCAGCGCCGCCTGCGTCACGAGCAGGGCGTTCGGCGACGGCCACAGCCAGTAGAGCGGTGCCACCAGGGCCAGAATGGGTGAGAAGTGGTCCCCCAGGACGGGAAAGTCCGGACCCTTCAGTTCAGAGACGGGCAGGTGCCCGTGTGCGTAGGACTGGACGACCTGCTCGAAGATTCCCAGGTCGTAGCTGTTGGAGAGCATCCGCTGATGGATACGCAGGGACAGCGCCGTGTAAAGGAGAAACAGCGCTCCCGCCAGGACCCACATCCACCATGCGACGCCGGAGCGAATTTCATGAACCGTCTTCGCCGGCGACTGTCTGTCGAATTCCGATTGCTGCGGTGGGAGCGTGGTGCCGCTGGTGGGGGATGCTTGCATGACCATGCCTTCCAGAAAGCTGAGGCTGAGTGGCCATCAAGATGCCAGCAACCTGGAAGACTTGACTCTGGGCAAACTGCTGTGTGGTCAGAATCCCCCGAATGGCCGCGCCCCCGGGCGAATTCGGAAACGTCCGTGCCCGGGGCGGGGCCTCAGTCCCGCGTCAGACCCGCATCGGCTGCGGCGACTCACGGCGGTCGGCGTCCGGGCCCGGGTACTCGCGGATGATCTCGTAGCGGGTGTTCCGCTCGACCGGGCGGAAGCCCGCGTCGCGGATCAGGTCGAGGAGATCGTCGCGGGTCAGCTTGTTCGGCGTGCCGTAGTTGTCCGCGTCGTGCGTGATCTTGTACTCGACGACCGAGCCGTCCATGTCGTCCGCGCCGTGCTGCAGGGCCAGTTGGGCGGTCTGCACACCGTGCATCACCCAGAAGACCTTGACGTGCTGGACGTTGTCGAAGAGGAGACGCGAGACCGCGAAGGTCTTCAGCGCTTCCGCTCCGGTCGCCATGGTCGTACGGGCCTGCAGGCGGTTGCGGACCTTGCCGTCCTGCATGTCGACGAAGTCGTGCTGGTAGCGCAGCGGGATGAAGACCTGGAAGCCGCCGGTCTCGTCCTGCAGCTCACGCAGCCGCAGCACATGGTCGACGCGGTGGCGGGGCTCCTCGATGTGCCCGTACAGCATCGTGCACGGGGTCTTGAGACCCTTCTCGTGCGCGAGCCGGTGGATGCGCGACCAGTCCTCCCAGTGGGTGCGGTGGTCGACGATGTGCTGCCGGACCTCCCAGTCGAAGATCTCGGCGCCGCCGCCGGTCAGCGACTCCAGACCGGCCTCGATCAGCTCGTCGAGGATCTCGGACGCGGACAGGCCGGAGATGGTCTCGAAGTGGTGGATCTCGGTGGCGGTGAAGGCCTTCAGGGAGACGTTCGGCAGGGCCTTCTTCAGCTCGCTGAGGGAGCGCGGGTAGTAGCGCCACGGCAGGTTGGGGTGGAGCCCGTTGACGATGTGCAGCTCGGTGAGGTTCTCGCCCTCCATCGACTTGGCGAGGCGGACGGCCTCCTCGATGCGCATGGTGTACGCGTCCTTCTCGCCCGGCTTGCGCTGGAACGAGCAGTACGCGCACGACGCTGTGCACACATTCGTCATGTTGAGGTGTCGGTTGACGTTGAAGTGGACGACGTCACCGTTCTTGCGCGTACGCACCTCGTGCGCGAGGCCGCCGAGCCACGCGAGGTCGTCCGACTCGTAGAGGGCGATGCCGTCCTCACGGGTCAGCCTCTCCCCGGCCCGGACCTTCTCCTCCAGCTCGCGCTTGAGTCCCGCGTCCATAGACGGCCGCCTCCCATGTGTCTCGTAACAGGCTCCGCCCACCGTATCCCTAGCTCTCCTCGGGCAGATCTCCGACCCGGTTCTCCCACTTGGTGGAGAGCACGATGGTGGTACGCGTACGGGACACACCCCTGGTCCCGGACAGCCGGCGGATCGTCTTCTCCAGACCGTCCACGTCGCTCGCCCGCACCTTGAGCATGTACGAGTCGTCTCCCGCGATGAACCAGCAGTCCTCGATCTCGGCGAGGTCCTTCAGCCGGCGCGCCACGTCCTCGTGGTCGGCGGCGTCGGAGAGCGAGATGCCGATCAGGGCGGTGACGCCGAGGCCGAGCGAGGCGGCGTCGACGGTGGCGCGGTAGCCGGTGATGACGCCTGCCGCCTCGAGGCGGTTGATGCGATCGGTGACGGAGGGCCCGGAGAGCCCGACGAGCCGGCCGAGCTCGGCGTACGAGGCCCTGCCGTTCTCTCTGAGGGCCTGGATGAGCTGCCTGTCCACCGTGTCCATATGCCTGGACCCTTCCATTGTTTAGCAATCTCGCAAGTCTACGTATAGAATCTAAGGCATGCAGGGCAAGCACCCTGCGAATCTTTCAAACGATCAAAGACGATCTTTCAGGAGATGACACTCACCGTGTACACGATCGAGATGGCCTACGCCCACATGCGAGAGCTGCAGGAGCTGGCCAACCGCTCGCGTGCCCACCAGCCGGCTGCCGCGCACCGCGTCGACAAGACCCGTAACGCACGCCGCGCCAAGAAGCGCTGACCCGGCTAATCCGTACGAGAGCCACCGAGCTCTCCCTCCCAACGGCGGTACAGCTGATGCGGCACACCTGCCGCATCCAGCACCCGCCCCGCGACGAAGTCCACCAGATCCTGGATGTGCGTCGCTCCCGCATAGAACGCCGGAGAGGCGGGCAGCACCACGGCGCCCGCCTCGTCCAGCGTCACCAGATGCTTGAGGGTCTGCCCGTTCAAGGGCGTCTCCCGGATCGCGACCACAAGCTTCCGCCGTTCCTTGAGCGTGACGCTCGCGGCCCGCTGCAGCAGATCCTTCGAGAGTCCGAGCGCGACCCCGGCCACACAGGCCGTGGACGCCGGGACGATCAGCATTCCCTTGACCGGATACGAACCTGACGAAGGCCCGGCGGCCAGGTCCCCGGCGGCCCAGTGCCGTACATCGTCGATGTCCACCCGGAAGGTACCCGGCTTTCCGTCGGCCCCTCGCGCCAGCCACTCCCGCAGATCCTCGCGCCAGTGCGCGTCGCGGAAGGCGATCCCCGTCTCGTCGAGCAGCGTCAGCCGCGAGGCACGGCTGACCACCAGGTCCACGCTCTCGCCCGCGGCAAGCAGCCCACGCAGCACGGCGGCGGCGTACGGCGTCCCGGACGCGCCGGAGACCCCGACGATCCAGGGGCGGCGGCTCTTCACTCTTCCTGGCTCCACACCGGTGAGCCTATCCGGCGGCCTGTGGAGCGATACGTCAGGCGTTCGGGTCGGCCGGCGACGGTGTGCCGCGCCGTGGCTACACGGTCAGGCCACGAACCAGGAGATCCAGCAGCGCACACCCGAACAGGGCAATCCCGATGAACCCGTTGACGGTCAAGAACGCGCGGTTGAGGCGGGACAGGTCGTTCGGCTTCACGATCGTGTGCTCGTAGAGGAACGCCGCCGCGACGGTCACCAGGCCCGTCCAGAAGAACCCGCCCGCGTCCGTCGCCAGCGCGTACCAGGCCAGCAGAACCGTCGTCACAAGATGCGAGGCCCGCGCACCGTACAGCGCCGCCGGGACGCCGAAGCGGGCCGGCACCGACAGCACACCGTGGGCGCGGTCGGCATCGACGTCCTGGCAGGCGAAGATCAGGTCGAAGCCGCCGATCCAGATGCCGACCGCGAGGCCGAGGATCACCGCGTCCCAGGACCACTGCCCGGTGATCGCGATCCACGCGCCGACCGGGCCCATGGCCTGGGCGAGGCCGAGGATGGCGTGCGGGAAGTTCGTGAACCGCTTGCCGTACGGATAGACCACCATCGGGATCACCGCGATGGGGGCGAGCGCGAGACACAGCGGGTTCAGCGCGGCCGCGGCGCCCAGGAAGACGACGACCGCGATCAGCGCGCCGGTCCAGGCGGACTTCACGGAGACCGCGCCGGTGACGAGTTCACGCCCGGCGGTACGGGGGTTACGGGCGTCGATCTCGCGGTCGATGATCCGGTTGCAGGCCATCGCGAACGTACGCAGCCCGACCATGGCGATCGTCACCAGGAGCAGCCGCCCCCAGTGGATGTTCCTGTCGAGCTGGAACATCGCGGTGAGGGAGGCGATGTACGCGAAGGGCAGCGCGAAGACCGAGTGCTCGATCATCACCAGCCGGAGGAAGGCCTTGGTCCTGCCCGGACCCGGTACCGCTGCGGCGGACGCGCTCACAGGCCGTACTCCGGTTCATCCCCGCAGAGGCGGGGAAACCCCGGCTCCGCGCTGCCGTTCTCCATGGTCGGCCTTCGCCTCACAGCCCGTACTCCTTCCAGCGACGGGTCACCCGTTCGGATGTCTCCGGGTCGGACTCGACCATGTTCGGCCAGCCGCCGTCCCGGACGTACCCCTCCTCGGGGAGCTTCTTCGTCGCGTCGATGCCCGCCTTGCCGCCCCAGAACTGCTGGTACGAGGCGTGGTCGAGGTGGTCGACGGGGCCCTCCACCATCGTGAGGTCGCGGGCGTAGTCCGTGTTGCCGAGCGCGCGCCACGAGACCTCGTGCAGATCGTGGACGTCGCAGTCCGCGTCCACCACCACGATCAGCTTCGTCAGCGACATCATGTGCGCGCCCCAGATCGCGTGCATGACCTTCTGCGCGTGCTTCGGATACTTCTTGTCGATCGAGACGATCGCGCAGTTGTGGAAGCCGCCGGACTCGGGCAGGTGGTAGTCCACGATGTCCGGCACGATGATCTTGAGCAGGGGCAGGAAGAAACGCTCCGTCGCGCGTCCCAGCGGCCCGTCCTCCGTCGGCGGGCGGCCCACCACGATCGACTGGAGCAGCGGGCGCTTGCGCATCGTCAGACAGTCGATGGTCAGCGCCGGGAAGGGCTCCTGCGGGGTGTAGAAGCCGGTGTGGTCGCCGAACGGGCCCTCCGGCAGCATCTTTCCCGGCTCCAGCCAGCCCTCGATCACGACCTCGGCCTGCGCGGGGACCTGGAGCGGGACCGTCTTGCAGTCGACCATCTCGATCCGCTTGCCCTGTACGAAGCCCGCGAAGAGGTACTCGTCGATGTCGCCGGGCAGCGGTGCGGTCGACGCGTACGTCACCGCGGGCGGGCAGCCGAAGGCGATCGCGACCGGCAGCCGCTCGCCGCGCTTGGCGGCCACCTGGTAGTGGTTGCGGCTGTCCTTGTGGATCTGCCAGTGCATGCCGATGGTGCGGCGGTCGTGGCGCTGGAGGCGGTACAGACCGAGGTTGCGCACCCCCGTCTCCGGGTGCTTGGTGTGTGTCAGGCCCAAGTTGAAGAAGGACCCGCCGTCCTCGGGCCAGGTGAACAGCGCCGGCAGCTGGTCCAGGTCGACGTCGTCGCCGCGCAGGACGACCTCCTGCACCGGCGCGTCCTTCACCTTCTTCGGCGGTACGTGGACCATCGTGCCGAGCTTCCCGAACGCCTCGCGCACGCCGACGAAACCGTGCGGGAGCTCCGGCTTGAGCAACCCGCCGATCTTGTCGCTGATCTCCGAATAGGACTTGAGTCCGAGCGCCTTGAGGAGTCGGCGGTCCGTGCCGAAGACGTTCATCGCGAGCGGCATCGCCGACCCGCGCACGTTCTCGAACAGCAGGGCCGGACCGCCCGCCTTGTTCACGCGGTCGACGATCTCCCCGACCTCCAGGTACGGGTCGACCTCGGCCTTGATGCGCTTGAGGTCTCCCTCGCGCTCCAGCGCCCGGAGCAGGGAGCGAAGATCGTCGTAAGCCATGCCCCCCAGTATCGGCCACCGACTACCCTGGACCTGTCACCGGGGCCGCACCCAGCCCCTGCCGCCGTACTTGGGGGGACCCGCTCCACGATGCTCAGGTACCTGCCGTTCCTTCTGATGCTGGCGCTGACGATCTACGCCTTCATCGACTGCCTCAACACGCCCGAGGAAGAGGTCAAGCACCTGCCCAAGGTCGTCTGGGTGCTGATCATCCTCATCTTCACGATCGTCGGCCCCGTCGTCTGGCTGGTAGCGGGCAAGCAGCGCCATGCGGTGCCCGGCTCGCGGAGTTCGGCCGGCTCGCGCGGCTGGGTCGCGCCCGACGACAACCCCGACTTCCTGCGGTCCCTCAAGGACGAGAAGCACAACGAGAACACCGACAAGAAGAAGCAGGACGGGGACGACCAGCCCTGAGGGAGCTGCGTCTGCCTTCGGACCGTGCACGCGGGCCTGGCGACCGAGGTGCTCACCGCCGAGCCGCTGGTGCTGGTCTGTGCGCCCACGCACGCGCTCGCCGGGGCGGCGAAGCAGGTGGCGTGGCGGGAGGGGAAGCGGCTGCCGCGCGGCCGGTCCACGAGCCAGTGGGGCGTCCTGCCGATGGGCCGATCGGCCCGGCCGATGACGTACGTTCGGATGGTGAGCGCCGTGGAGTACGCGAATTGGCTGACGACAGCCGTCGAGGAGGCCCGAGCGGGGCTGGCCGAAGGCGGGATTCCGATCGGGGCCGCGCTGTACGGGGCGGACGGCGCCCTGCTGGGGCGCGGGCGCAATCGGCGGGTGCAGGACGGCGATCCGTCGATGCATGCGGAGACCGCGGCCTTCCGCGCCGCCGGGAGACAGCGCTCGTACCGGGGTACGACGATGGTGACGACCCTCTCACCCTGCTGGTACTGCAGTGGTCTGGTCCGGCAGTTCGGGATCTCCCGGGTGGTGGTCGGCGAGGCGGAGACCTTCTGCGGAGGGCACGACTGGCTGGCCGAACACGGCGTGGAGATCGTGCTGTTGGACGACGCCGGGTGCAAGGGCCTGATGCGTGACTTCATCCGGGCCAACCCCGAACTGTGGAGTGAGGACATCGGTGACTGACCCCAGGATTCCCACCATTGACCTGCGCACATGGCGCTCCGGGGATCCGGCGGCCCGCGCCCGGATCGCGGGGAGTGTCGACCAGGCCCTGCGGACCGCCGGATTCCTGCTGGTCACCGGTCACGGAGTCGATCCGGGGCTGCGCGGCGAGATCCGGGACGCGGCACGGGACTTCTTCCGGCTTCCGGACCGGGAGAAGGAGCCGTACGCCGTGAAGGTCGGCGGGCGCGGCTGGCTGGGTCCTGGCGCGGAGGCCAATGCGTACGCGGAAGGAACCGAGACTCCCCCGGACCTGAAGGAGTCGCTGTCCTTCGCCGCGGAGGACCCGACCGGCGACCCGGCGGTCGATGCCGAGTGGTTCCTGCCCAACACCTGGCCCGCCGAGGTGCCGCACCTGAGGGACCTGGTGGAGTCCTACCTCGCCGGTATGCGCACCCTCTCCGACCAGCTGCTTGAGCTCCTCGGCGTCGCGCTGGGCGAGCCCGAGGACTTCTTCACCCGGCACACCACGCACCCGACCTGGGGCTTCAACGTCAACTGGTACCCGGGCCGGAACCGGGTGGGCGAACCGCAGCCGGGTCAGTTCCGCATCGGCCCGCACACCGACTTCGGCACCGTCACCGTCCTCGACCGTCAGGCGGGCAAGGGCGGGCTCCAGGTCTTCACGGACCCCGCGGACGGAGGCGTCGGCTGGGAGGACGCGCCGTACGACCCGGAGGCATTCACCATCAACATCGGCGATCTGATGGCCCGCTGGACGGGCGACCGCTGGCGCTCGGGCCGTCACCGGGTGCTGCCGCCGCCGGCGGACGCACCGGCCGAGGAGCTGATCTCGCTGGTGTACTTCTACGAGTGCGATCCGGGCACGGCCGTCCGGGGCGTCGATTCGCACACGTATCTGCGCGCCCAGCTCGACGCGATCACGGCCGACTGACGTACTGGTCGCGCAGCTCCTGCCAGCGCCCCGGCGTCCACTGCGCCCAGTCCGTGGCCGTCATCGGGTGCCCGTCCAGCGCGTCCGCAAGCAGCTCGAAGTGGTTGTGCCAGCCCGCCAGGCGGTCAAGACGCAGCTCGTCCGTACCGCGGAACTCATTGGTGAAGCGGACCACCGTGCCGTTCGCGCTCTCGCGCGCGCCGAACGGCTCCAGGTGGAAGCGGATCCGGCCGTGGACGCTGACCGTGTACTCGGCGACCCGCTCTATGTCCCATGCGGTGACCGTGCCCTGGGCGATGGTGTGGCGGCCCTGCGGATCGGCGTTGAGCCAGTGCAGGATGACCGCCCCGCCGATGCGCGGTTCGAGGACGTCGGCGGCGGCGAGCCAGGTCGGCAGGCCCTCCGGCGTGGCGACGGCGGCCCATACGCGGACCACCGGGTGCGGCAGCCGCAGCTCGAAGTGCAGCAGGTGTATGCCGCCGTCCCGGGTCTCGCTGGTGCCATGACGGATGACTACGGTCATGGCACCAGCGTCGCTCCGGGGCTGCCCGCGCGCGAGCTCAGAAGCCCTTGTACGAGTGCAGGCTGTTCACAAAGATGTTCACGCCGTAGTAGTTGAAGAGGAAGCAGGCGAAGGCGACAAGACCGATGTACGCGGCCTTGCGGCCCTTCCAGCCCGCCGTCGCGCGGGCGTGCAGATACGCGGCGTAGGCGACCCAGGTGATGAAGGACCAGACCTCCTTGGCGTCCCAGCCCCAGTAGCGGCCCCAGGCGTCACCGGCCCAGATCGCACCGGCGATGATCGTGAAGGTCCACAGCGGGAAGACCGCGGCGTTGATGCGGTACGAGAACTTGTCCAGGCTGGCCGCGGCGGGCAGCCGCTCCAGCACGGAGCGGGCGAAGGCGCCCGGATTGCCGCCGCGGGCGAGCTTGTTCTCGTACGAGTCACGGAACAGGTAGAGCAGCGTGCCGACCGCACCGAGGTAGAAGACCGCGCCGCAGAAGATCGCGGTGGAGACATGGATCCACAGCCAGTACGAGTGCAGGGCGGGGACCAGCTGGTCGCTCTCCGTGTACAGCCATGTGACGGCGACGCCCAGGTCGAGCAGGACCGTGGTGACCAGCGGCAGACCGATCCAGCGGACGGGCTTCTTCGCGAGCAGGAAGCCGATGTACGCGCCGACCGCCACCGTGGAGAAGGTGGTGGAGAACTCGTACATGTTGCCCCAAGGGGCGCGCTGCACCGCTACCGCGCGGGTGACGACCCCGGTCGCCTCGATGAGGAAGGCCAGTACGGTCAGCGAGACGGCGATCCGCCCGTACAGATCGCCCTTCACCGTGCCGCCCGCCGCGCCAGGCCCGTCCGGGACGTCCCGGCTGCCGACAGCCGAGCGGGTGACGATCTTCGGCTTGTCCAGTACGGCGGTGCCCCCGCCCTGCTGCTTCACCTGGACCTTTACCGCGGGAGCCGCGGCGGCCGTCCCGGTGCCGGTCAGCGCGGCGGCCGTACGGCCGACCTTGCTGCGGCTGCCGAAGACCCATTCCGCGATGTGCGCGAAGAACGCCAGCGTGTAGACGGCCATCGAGGCGTAGATCAGCGAATTGCTGAACTGAGCCAGATTTTCGTTGGTTGCGGCGGCGAGAGTCACTTCTCAGCCCCTTCGGCAGGTACGTCTGAGGTATCGGGCGCCGTCGGCGCCTCGGAGTTGAGGGTTACGGCCAGGTCGGCCAGCTCTTCGGGCAGCTTCGCGGACTCGCTGCGGCCGAGCCCCGCCATTTCGACGACGGTGACGCCGTCCGCACCCGCCACCGCCCGGACCCAGACCCGGCGGCGCTGAATGAACAGAGAGCCGACGAGACCCGCGATGGCGGCGATCGCACCGGTCAGAGCCCAGCCGTTGCCGGGCTGCTGCGAGATCTGGAAGCTGGCCCACTCCTTCACTTCCTTCTCGAAGGTGATGGAGCCCGCGCCGTCCGGCAGTGTCATCTTCTCGCCGGGCAGCAGCCGTGCCTTGAGGATCTGGCCGTGCGCGTCCTTGAACTGGGTCAGCTTGCCGGTGTCGAGCTGGTACACGTTCTGCGGCAGGCCCGCGTCGACGCCCAGGCTGCCGTGGTACCCGGTGAGCGCGAGCACCGGGAACTCGAGGCCCGGGAACTGCGAGAACATGTCGCCCTTGCCGGCGCCGCCGAACGTCGGCACGAAGAAGGCCTGGAAACCCAGCTGGTCCTTCTTGCCCTTCTTGTCGCGGTAGCCGTCCATCACCTTGATCGCGCCGGTCGAGGTGATGTTGTTGTCGATCGGCAGCAGCGGCACCGCGCCGTTGAAGACGACGTTGCCCTTGCCGTCCCGGACGGTGACGACGGGCGCGTATCCGTGCGAGAGCAGATAGATCTTGGTGCCGTCGATGACCAGGGGCTTGTTTACCTGGATGACGGACTTCTTGTCCGGGCCGCCGCCCTTGGAGTAGGTGACGTCGGCCTCGAAGGTACGCGGGGTGCCGCGCTGCGGGCCGCCCTTTTGGTACGTACCCGTGAAGGCGTCCAGCCGGAAGCTGAACGGCGCGAGTTCGTCCGTGCTGAACAGCGATCCTGACTTGAAGTCGTCGTACTGCGTGAGGGTGTTGGAGAAGCCGTCGCCCTCGACGATCAGCTTGCCGCCCTCGGACTTGAAGAGCTGGCCCGCGGCGAAGGCCACCAGCATCACGATCAGGGCGATGTGGAAGAGGAGGTTGCCGGCCTCGCGCAGATAGCCCTTCTCGGCGGCGACCGCGTCGCCGACGGTGTGGGCGCGGAATCGGCGCTTCTTCAGCATCGTGAGCGCTGCCTCGCGCACCTGCTCGGGACCGGTGGCGGTGCGCCAGGTGGTGTACGCGGGCAGCCGGGTCAGACGGCCGGGTGCCCCCGGCGGCCGGCCGCGCAGCTGGCCGACGAACTGCCAGGAGCGCGGCACGATACAGCCGATGAGTGAGACGAACAGCAGTATGTAGATCGCCGAGAACCAGACCGAGCTGTAGACGTCGAAGAACTGCAGCTTCTCGAAGACCGGCGTCCAGAACTCGTGGCTGTCCTTGTACGTCTGCACCTTGAGCTCGTCCACGCTGTTCTGCGGGATGAGCGAGCCGGGGATCGCGCCGAGGGAGAGCAGGAACAGCAGGATCAGCGCGACCCGCATGGAGGTCAGCTGCCGCCAGAACCAGCGGGCCCAGCCGATGACCGAGAGGGAGGGCCCGCCGATGAGCTCTTCCTTGGGGGCGGTGGAGAGCTGCGCACCGGCCGCGCCGAGGTCCTGCGCTGTGTCCTGCCCTGTGTCCTGCTTCTCGGCCTCTGCCTTGTGAGCCTCTGCCTCTGTCTTGCTCATCGAACTAGATCCCCACCGTGAAGCCGTTGGACCAGACCTGCATCTCCTGCACGAGGCTGTCCCATACCCCGGTCAGCAGCAGTAGACCGGTTGCGATCATCATGATGCCGCCTGTCCGCATCACCCAGGCGTAGTGGCGCTTGATCCAGCCGAACGCGCCGAGCGCCTTGCGGAAGGCCACCGCCGCGAGCACGAAGGGCAGTCCGAGACCGACGCAGTACGCGACGGTCAGTATGGCCCCCCGGCCCGCGCTCGCCTGCTCGGCGGCGAGGGCATTCACGGACGCGAGCGTCGGTCCGATGCACGGCGTCCAGCCGACGCCGAACAGCGCGCCGAGCAGCGGCGCGCCCACAAGCCCGGTCACCGGACGCTTGTGGAGGCGGAATTCACGCTGGGTGAGCCAGGGCATCAGCCCCATGAAGAACACGCCCAGCAGGATCATCAGGGCCCCGAGGACCTTGGTGAGGATCTCCTTCTGCCCCTGCAGGGTCGAGCCGAAGTAGCCGAAGAACGCGCCGCCGGAGACGAAGACGGCGGTGAAGCCGAGTACGAAGAGGGAGGCTCCCGCGACCATCCGGCCGCGCTTGGCCTCGGCCAGGTCAGTGCCGCTGACTCCGGTGACGTACGAGAGATAGCCGGGCACGAGCGGCAGCACACAGGGCGAGAAGAAGGAAACCAGGCCGCCCAGTACGGCGATGGGCAGTGCGAGGATCAGCGCCCCGTCGAAGACCGTCTCGTTCACCGGTATTCACCAACGTCCACAGGATCACTTCTCCGCGATCAACGGATCGATGATCTTGTGGAGTTCTTCGTCGTCGAGCGCCTTCAGCGAGCGGGCCGCGATCTTCCCCTCGCGGTCGAGCACGATCGTGGAGGGAATGGACTGCGGATTGAGGCTGCCCTTGGGGAAGCCATTGACGATCAGCTTGCCCATCGGGTCGTACAGGCTGGGATAGCTGATTTTGTAGTCCGTCTCGAAGGCGATCGCCGGGCCCTTGTTGGCGTCGCGGGTATTGATCCCGACGAACTCCACGCCCTTGGCCTTGGTCTCCTCGGCGACCTTGGCGAAATGCGGGGCCTCGGCGCGGCAGGGCGGGCACCAGGAGCCCCAGACGTTCATCACGACGACCTTGCCCTTGAGGTCGGCGACGTCGAGCGGTTTGCCTTCGAGGGTCTCGCCGGAGAGCTTGTTGGGGGCCGTGCGCTTCCCCTTCGCGGCGGTGGAGATACCGCCGGTGTCGGTGACGAAGTTGGTGTCACCGCCACCGCCGGACTTCGCGCCGCCCCCGCCGTCGCAGGCCGACAGGGTGAGCGCGCCGACGGCGACCAGGCCGGTCAGCAGGGCAGCGCGGGGGGCACGGCTAAGGCTCATGTGAAAAGTTTCGCATGGCCGATACGGGGATCTTTCCGCGCCCCCCTGGGTGCCCGTAAGGCCCGATGTCAGGCCGTCTTAAGGAACCCGTTGCAGGCGACCTCAAGGAACCCGATGCAGGCCGCCCTGAGGAGCCCGTTGTCAGGCGGCCTTGAGGAAAGTGTTCCAGCCGCCCGCCGGGAACTGGCCGACCTCGAGCGTACGGAGCTTGGCGAGCACCTGCGGATCCTGGACGTCGAGCCAGTCGCAGAACTGCCGGAAGGAGACGAGCCGTACGTCCTTCTTGCCGGCCATGCCCTTGAGGGCTTCCTCGACGGCGTCCATGTAGATGCCGCCGTTCCACCGCTCGAAGTGGTTGCCTATGTAGAAGGGCGCGCGATTGGACTCGTAGGCGCGATTGAATCCGGCGAGGTACGCCTCGGTGGCCTGCTTCTTCCAGCCGGGATAACGCTCGGGCACGCCCTGGGTCGAATTCTGCGACTGATTGGCGAGCATGTTGTAGTCCATCGAGAGGACTTCGAAGGAACGCCCGGGGAACGGCACCTGCTGCAGCGGCAGATCCCACAGGCCCTGGCGCTTCTCCGGCCACTTCTGGCGGCCGCCGGGCGAGCTCGCGTCGTAGCGCCAGCCGAGCTTCTTCGCGGTGGGCAGCAGCTTGTCCTGGCCGAGCAGGCAGGGGGTGCGGGCGCCGACGAGTTCCTTGCGGTAGTCGAAGGGCAGCGGATCGATGTCCTGCCAGCCGCTGTTCGTACGCCACTGCGTGACGAAGGACACAGCCTGGTCTATCTCGTTCCGCCAGTCCGCGGGTGTCCAGTTGCCGACCGATCCGGAGCCGGCGCAGAAATGCCCGTTGAAGTGCGTGCCTATCTCGTGGCCGTCGAGCCATGCCTGGCGTACGTACTTCAGCGTCTCCTTGATGTGACCGTCCGTGAGATAACCGATGTCGGACGCGCCGATGCCATTGTTCGGCGGGCGGTAGAGCGTCTTCTTGGACTCGGGGAGCAGATAGACCCCGGAGAGAAAGAAGGTCATCGCCGCGTCGTGGTTCTTGGCGAGTTCGAGGAAGCGCGGGAAGAGGCCATTGCCGACCTCGCCCGCGCCGTCCCAGGAAAAGATCACGAATTGCGGCGGCGTCTGACCCGGCTCGAGGGGCACGGGCCTGTCCGGCTGGTTGGGCTGCTTTCCGGTGTCGGACGTGGAGCCGTCGCCTATGAGCCGGCCCTCGCTCTTGGAGGGGGAGGGATTGCCGCCGTTACCCTCGTCGGCACCCCCGTCATGGCCGGTCTGCCCTGCTCTGTCTTGTTCAGCCAGGCCGCAGCCCGCGATTCCGATCGCGGCTGCGGCCCCAAGTCCCGCCCCGAGCAAGCCCCTTCGGCTGATGTCGTGCATATCGTCCCCATCCGCGCTCTCCTGGTCGGGAGAGCCCATCCAAACCGCTACCGGTTTAGATGCCGTACGGAAGACGGGGGTTCCGGGGACTAGCGCCTATTTTCGAAAGGACTCAAGAGAAACTGCCCGGCCGACTATGCGGCGCCAACTACGCGGCCAACTACGCGCCGAATGCTTTGGCCTTGCCCTTCACGGGTTTTGCACCTGCGAGAAGATGCGCCGGAACAAGATCTCGCGCGGGCTCGGAGTAGCCGACGGAGACAATCCGGTCGCCCTGATACGTGAACGTGGTCAGCGACGCGAGCGTGCACTGCCGGCGGCGCGGGTCGTGCCACAGCCGGCGCCGCTCTACGAAGCTCCGCACGATCCAGATCGGCAGCTGGTGGCTGACGCAGACCGCCTCGTGCCCGCGGGCGGCGTCCCGCGCGGCGCCCAGCGCGCCCATCATCCGTACGACCTGATCGACGTACGGCTCCCCCCAGGACGGGCGGAACGGATTGGTCAGATGCTTCCAGTTGGCCGGATTGCGCAGCGCGCCGTCGCCCACCCCGAAGGTCTTGCCCTCGAAGACATTGGCCGCCTCGATCAGCCGCTCGTCGGTGTCGAGGGTGAGGCTGTGGCTCTTGGCGACGGGGGCCGCGGTCTCCTGGGCGCGCTCCAGCGGGGAGGCGACGACATGGGTGATGTCGCGGTCCGCGAGATGCTCGGCGACCCGGTCGGCCATCTGGCGGCCGAGTTCGGAGAGGTGGTAGCCGGCCCGGCGGCCGTAGAGGACGCCGTCGGGGTTCTCGACCTCGCCGTGCCGCACCAGATGGACGACGGTGATCTCGCTGTCCCGGCTGCCCTCGCCGTTCGTACCGCTCTCGCCGTTCAGGGTGTTCTCGCTCATGCCGAGGCCTCCGTCGCCTCGGCGGCGGCCCGCGCGGCGGCCGGCAGCGCGGCCGCGATCCGCTCGATCGCCCGCTCGTCGTGGGCCGTGGAGACGAACCAGGACTCGAAGGCTGACGGCGGGAGATAGACGCCCCGGGAGAGCATCGCGTGGAAGAAGGCGGTGAAGCGGAAGGACTGCTGCCGCTTTGCGTCCTCGTAGTTCCTGACCTCGGCGCCGGTGAAGAAGACCGAGAACATGTTGCTCGCCGTCTGCAGCCGGTGGGCCACGCCCTCCTTGCCGAGCGCGTCCGTCACCAGAGCCTGGATCTCGGCCGAGACCGCGTTGACCCTCTCGTACGCGGCGTCGTCGAGCAGCCGCAGCTGCGCGAGCCCGGCGGCGGTGGCGACCGGGTTACCGGAGAGGGTGCCCGCCTGGTAGACGGGCCCGCTGGGTGCGAGGTGCGCCATGATGTCCGCGCGGCCGCCGAAGGCCGCGGCGGGGAAGCCGCCGCCCATCACCTTGCCGAAGGTCATCAGGTCGGGCGCGACGCCGTCGACGCCGTACCAGCCGGCCTTCGACGTACGGAAGCCGGTCATGACCTCGTCGGAGATGTACAGCGCGCCGTTCTTCTCGCAGGCCGACTTGAGCCCCTCGTTGAAGCCCGGCCGCGGCGGCACGACGCCCATGTTGCCCGGCGACGCCTCGGTGATCACACAGGCGATCTCACCCGGGTGCGCGTGGAAGGCCTCGTGCACCGCTTCCAGATCGTTGTACGGCAGGACGATCGTGTCTCCGGCCTGCGCGCCCGTGACCCCCGGGGTGTCCGGCAGCCCGAAAGTCGCCACTCCCGAGCCGGCCGCGGCGAGCAGCGCGTCGACATGACCGTGGTAGCAGCCGGCGAACTTCACGACCTTGGCCCGGCCGGTGAAGCCGCGGGCGAGCCGGATCGCGGACATCGTCGCTTCCGTACCGCTGGAAACCAGCCGTACCTGCTCGACGGGCTCGATCCGGGCCACGATTTCCTCGGCGAGTACGACCTCGCCCTCGCCGGGTGTGCCGAAGGAGGTGCCGCGGGCGACCGCGGCCTGCACCGCCTCGATGACGGCCGGGTGCGAGTGGCCGAGGATCATCGGCCCCCACGAGCAGACGAGGTCGACATATTCGCGGCCGTCGGCGTCGGTGAGGTACGGGCCGGTACCGGACACCATGAACCGGGGCGTACCGCCCACGGCTCGGAAGGCACGGACGGGAGAGTTCACGCCGCCGGGCGTCACAAGGGACGCGCGGTCGAACAGCGTCTGCGAAACTGGGGCTTCGTATGAATACGCCACTTTGGTCCTGATCTGCGATTCGGATGTGCGGGGTGCCGGGACGGAGGATCTCGGCCACCGGTGAGCAGGGAGCGCGGTCTCCTCGTATTACGAAAGGGCGTCACCCCTCTCGCGTCTGCGAAACTGGGGCGACATAGGGAAAGCTCACGGAATCCATGGTGTCAGAGGCCCCGACGTTCTTGGCGAGTGGTGTTTCACAGCACGTTCGTGGGGGAGGTCACTGTCACGATGATCGGGTTGCGCGGCGGGGGCTGCGAGTGGTCGGGTGGAGATATGCATCGCGGTGGCGGACTGGGCGAGGGGACCGACGACCTGGGTCCTGAGCCTGCCCGGCGTGGAAAGCACCGGCGAGGCGACGCGGGCGCGGACGAGCCCTTGGGAAGCAGGAGCGGCCGAGTGGGGGTGACCTACAAATATTTCGGCGCGCCTGACGGAGCCACGGCCGCACGGGTGCCGATTTCGATGCGCCCGGAGGAATTGGGCGGCGACGAGCTCGGCATGGGCGGGATGTTCGCCAAGATCAAGCCGGAGACCATAGCCGCGATGGTGCTGACCGGCATCCAGGGCATGCCGCTGAACAAGGTGCCGCCGCTGGAGCTGGTGGTGCTCCACCCCGACTATGCGGTGGTCAAGCTTCCGATGACGGTGGTCGACCCGCTGCGCGGCATTGGCGAGGAGTCCGTGGGCGCGGCGGCGTTCATCTGGTCGACGGTCCCGGACCGGGGCGGGCCGCGGGACGCCTTCAACGTCTACCAGCTGCTGCACGAATGGCAGGACTTCTCGGTCCGACTGCATGAGGCGGGGCACCAGCCGTACTGCCTGGTCTGGCCCTGACCTGGGGTTTCGTGGCGTGTGGGCGGGGTTTTCGAGCCCCGCCCTCGTCATGCGCCAGGAGGGGCCGTCAGGCGGCCAGGGCACATTGAGGGCACATTGGTTTCGCTGGGGGCACTGATGTGCCCTGGGCGGCGGGCGGGTCGCCCTCGTCTTCCGCCTCAGCTTCCGTGAAGGCGTCGTCGATCGCCTTGCGGGTGCGGGTCTCGCTGGACGGCAGCAGGTGTGTGTACGTCCGCAGCGTGAAGCCGGGGTCCGAGTGGCCGAGGTACTCGGAGAGCGCCTTGATGCTCTCCCCCGCGTCCAGGAGCACGGAGGCGTACGCGTGCCGGAGGGCGTGCATGCCGTCCTCCGGGGCCGCCTGGAGGTACCTCGCCCCGCGCTCGCGGGGAGGGATCACGCCAGCGGCGGCCAGCGCGAGCTTCCAGGCACCCATGTTGAAGACGCTGCGGTTGTAGGCCCGGTCCTTCTCGTCGACGAAGAGCAGGCGTACGGTCTTCGGCTCACCGTCCGGTTTGGCCCAGGGCAGCGTGACCTCGACCGGCGGGAACTCCTTCATGTGGGCCTTGAGAACGGCGGCCAGCTGAGCCGGCAGCGGCACTGAGCGGATCTTGTTGCCCTTGGGCAGGGCGAAGACGGGCTTCGTGCCGACCAGCCGTACCTGGCGGTTGATGTGGATCCAGCCGCCCTTGAAGTCGATATCGCCAACGGCGAAGCCGAACACCTCGCCTTGGCGCAGGCCGCACCCGAAGGCGAGCTTGCCGCCGGCCTGGAAGCGCTTCGGCAGTCCGGCAATGACGGCGCGTACTCGCTCCAACGACCAAGGGATGATCTTTTTCTTGGTCGCGGTCGGCAGCTTGACCGACTTCGCCTTGCAGGGGTTCTTCGGCAGCAGCCCGTCCTCCACGGCCATGCCGAGGATGCTGCGCCCCGGGTCCGATCTTGCTCAAGGCCCAGAGGCTGCTGATCCGCCGGGCCCACTGCCAGAGCGGGTCATCCGTATCCACAGGAGTGTGGAAAGGCAGCACAGGGACGGCGCGGGCAGCGAAGGGACCGACGTCGAGGTAGCGGAGCCCGCCGGTGCCGCACAGATAGTGGGTGCTGTCGGTGGCCGCGGCGAGGTCGGCAAGGCGTTCAGATCGGCCTTGCCGGGTCGGGATCTCACTGCTGTCCAGCACTTCCCCTGACCAGCCCAGAGCGGTGAGCAGGGCGATCGTCGACGTTTTCGTCAGGTCGGACACGCGGTCTGTGGTGTCGAGCGTGTCGAAGACCGTGTCCAGAACCTCACGCACGGCATCCCAGTGGCAGCAGCGGCCGTAGTACTGGCGGACGAGTAGCTCGATCGTCCGGCGCGACCTGCGGGGATCGACGAGCCGCGTCTGGCTGATCCTTGTCGCGCGCCCGTGAGGCCGGTGGTGCGCGCGATGTCGATGTAGTGCAGGGCCTGCTTCAGGTCGCCGGCGCCCCGATGGGCGAGGGCCAGCTTCTGATGGGCGACCGACCAGTCCTCCGGCTCGCCGAGGTCCTCGAAGGCGCGAGTGGCGGCCGTCATCACATTGGTGGCGTACTCGTTGTCGCCCTCCTTGCTCAGCGCCGTACCCACCCAGAGCCGAGCTCTGGCACGGTCCCGCGGGCTCAAGCGCTCATCTGCGGCGAGGAGTTCGTAGTGCCGGGCGGAAGCTTCCAGCTGGCCCGACATCTCCTGCACGACGGCGAGAGACAGCTCGATCTGGGCCACCCGGCGCGGGATGTCGAGTTCGGTGAACATGCCGCGGGCGCTCAGGTAGGACTGGCGAGCGGACAGCGGGCCGAGAACTGCACCCTGGTCGCGCTGAAGATCACCGAGCAGCACAAGGGAACGGCCGTACAGGTAGAGACCCTTGCAGTCCAGACGATGCGGGTCATGGCGCCCGAGCCAGCGGTTCAACAGGTGCCGGCGAAAGAGAAGTCCTGACGGCTGATGGAGACGACGGCGCGCTCGATGTCTTCGGTCCAGGTCTCGTAGTCCGCTGGCCGGGCGCTCTTCCGCTCGGGGAACAACAACGCGTCGAACCGGGCCTGCACGGCGGAATCCGCACGGGCGAGAGCGGTGTCCAGGATGGCCTGGGTGTCAGGCCGGGGCCGGGTCTCCGTACCGAGGCTCTCCCATTTGGCCACCGTGCGCAGCGCGACACCGAGATGCTCGGCGAAGGCACGCGTGCTCATGCGCAGCGCGGCGCGCAGGGCGCTCGCTTCCCTGCCGGTCCACTGCTGCACGCTGACCACGGATGACCTCCCTCCGTCACGTATGGAAGCACTCGCGGTGACGGCATGGGGCGGGAAGTGCAACGGACTCTGACGACCATGGCGGGCACACCTCCGCTTACTATCGTTGAGCTGCTCATTGGATCCGGTGTAATCGCTGCCCATGCCTCCGGCTGCCCGGCACATGTCTGCTCAAGGCCCCTGCGGGTGTGAGTCAGTCACCATGGGACGTCCGGAAAGCCAGATCGGTCCGGAAGGTGACAAAGCACTGAGGTCGTTGGCGCGTCAGACGCGGGTGGTGTGCCGGTCCAGGAGGGCCCGCAGCCGGTCGACGTCGTCGGCCGTGCTCAGCCCGTGCTTGGGCAGGACCTCGAGGCACATGATGTTGGGGTCCCGGCTGAGCAAGACGAAGTGGCCGCGCGTCTCCCGGTAGCCCTGGAGGACCGACCACTTCTGGATGAGCGTGCTGTGGTCGCTGCTGGTGGTGATTCCGGCCGGGGACACGGTGGTGCGGTACTCGCCCTGCCATCCGACGATCCGCTGCACTTGGGCGGCCTGCAGCCGCGGATAGCCGCCCACCACCAGGACGACGAACAGGAACAGAGCGGTAGAGACCACGTCGGCACTGCCCCGGTTTATGGTGCCCACCAGCCACTGCCCCACCCACAGTGCGAGGAACACGCTCCGCAGTAGCAGCCCCCACCGCTTGATCCGCTGCCGGACCCGCAGACCGACCAGTGTGTCGGCGGGCTGCGGGCGGTACACCAGCTGCACCGCCGCCTCGTCCACGACATCGGCGGCGACTTCCGCGCTGTTGTTGGTGACTTCGCGGCCCTCGGCCATGGTCCCTCCCCGGTAAGACGACCCGCGGATCCTACCGGCCCCTCAATGCCGGGGCGGACGGCCGCCGTGGCGGGGCAGACGGCGGTCGAGTATGCCGCGCAGCCGGTCGGTGTCGGCCCGGCCCAGGGCGCGCTTCGGCAAGTACTGGACAACGACCGAGTACGGGGCCGGGGACAGCAGGACGAATCCGGCAGCGGTCTCCACGTACCCGCCGAAGGTCTGCCAGCCCCGGCGGGTCTCCATGTGCGTGCCCGTGAAGCGCACTGCCTCGTCGGAGTCGGCGACGGTCCACGGCCCGAGCGGGGCACTCATCCTGGCGTGCCGCGCGGCCAGGACGCCCGTCCGGGCGGCGAGACCGAACAGGCTGCCCCCGAAGGCGAAGCCCGCGGCGAGGAAGTCGTCCGCGAGCAGCCACACCGCCACCGCGAAGAACGTGAAGATCGATCGGGCGCCACCGGACACTGATCGATCGGGGTCACAACGCGATTCGCACCATCAATCGGATGCGGTCCGGTTCGGGCCCGGAACAACCCCTGCGGGAACCGAATCGGCGACCTGCGAAGTACGGGGCTAGATGACCGGCGGGCGGCCGAGGCGAGCCATGCGCCACACCGTCGACCACCGCATGGGCCGCCGCAGCCCGCACGGCCGGCGCACCCCCTCTGCACCCTCACTCACTGGGCGAAGGACGCATCCACCCCACCGCCCAGGTCCACCCCACCGCGATCATCGGCGACGACGTGATCATCGGCCCCCACGTGAAGGTCCACGAGTTCACGACTGTCCGCCATCGCGCCGTCCTCGCCGCCGGAGTCTCGGTCGGCTTCAACTGCGAGGTCACCCACGCCTACGTCGGAGAAGGCTCGGTCCTCGGACACCGCATCGGCATCAATCGCACCATCGTCGGCGCCGGTGTCCACCTCTCCTCGTCCATCACCGTCGCTGCCATCAACCTGTGCGAAGACATGCGCCATCCCGACCGGGGGTCATCATGCGCGGCGAGGGCGGCTTGTACCGGTGCGGCACACCCCGGTTCGGCGGCCTGATCGGTGACGGCACCCAGACCGGCCACAACATCGGCCTCGGCCCCGGCATCGCCATAGGCCGCTCCAGCCGCATCGACAGCGGCGCCACCCTGACCGCTCGGATCGTCCCCGCCCAAAGTGCGATCAGTGCCCCGCACACTGCCGAGACCAGGATCCGTCAGCGCCGCCTCCGCCCCAGTCAGACCCCGTAAGCGATCCTCAGCCACGCACGGTCAACGGCCAGGCTGCCTGGCCCCGAGGCCTCGCAAGCGCGAGCCTGTCCGCTCGGGTATCACTGTGTCGACGCTGGTCAGACCTGACTCACTCGCCACCTCCAGCAGGGTGAA
Source organism: Streptomyces sp. V1I1 (assembly GCF_030817355.1). NCBI lineage: Bacteria > Bacillati > Actinomycetota > Actinomycetes > Kitasatosporales > Streptomycetaceae > Streptomyces > Streptomyces sp. V1I1. The sequence goes on from NZ_JAUSZH010000001.1 coordinate 3,480,409, forward strand.
CCCGAGCGGCGGCGCGCGACCTGGTGAGATCCGGGCCCGCCCGGTCCGACGCGGCCTACTCGGGGTGCTCGGGCTGCCAATGCGGGTCCCGGCCGGTCAGGGCCAGCACCCGGTGGAAGTCCGAGACTTCCTTGTCGTCAGGCAGCGGGAACGGCTCGCCGAACACGCCCCCCTTGCGGCCCATCGGCGCCATCTCCGCGAGTGCGGGCCCGATTTCACCGACCACGGCCGGGTCCGGCGTGAACTCCTGCCCGGTCGCGCGGGCCAGGTCCCAGGCGTGCACGGTCAGATCGCCCAGCACCATGTGGCCGACGGTCCTGGCCGGAAAACCCATGGTCCCCGAAGTGCCCTCCTCGGCGCCGGGAGCCGCCCACGCCGCGACGAGCCTGGCGGTCTCGTCGGCGAACCGGGCCCGCCAGCCGCCGGCGTCGTCTATGTAATGCGGTACCGAGGCGAAGTCGGCGTTCTTCTTCGCCGCCAGCGCCTGGAAGTTGATCACCACCTGCATGAGGTGATCCGTCAGGGCGCGTACGTCGTACTCGCTGCACGGCGTGGGGTCGGACAGTCGCTCGTCGGTGATGCCAAGCACCACCGGAACGGCACGCTTCGCCGCCGATTCGAGCAGGTCACTGATGGTGTTCGTCATGGCTCGACGGTAGGGTCGGCCGGCGCCCTGCGTATTGAACAAACGCGACATAGGATCCTCCGCATGGCAGGTCCGCGACGCGACACCAGGGGCATCGTCGAAGCCCGCGAACTCTTCGCACGGGTGCGTTTCCGCCGCCGCGAGCCCGCCCCGGCGCTGCGTCCGTATCTCGAGCACTACTGGCTCATCGACTGGGACCTTTCGGAGCCGTACGCCTCCCATGTGGTGCCCCATCCGTCAGTGAATGTGGTCTTCCAGCGCTACGGCGACGAGGCGCCGTGGGGCGAGGTCGCGGGCATCGGCCTTGGGCTGTTCACGCAGAAGCTGGAGGGGCGGGGGCGGGTGTGCGGGGTGCAGTTCCGGCCCGGCGGCTTCCGGCCGTTCGCGCCGGAGCGGCCGGTGTCCGACTGGACGGGGCAGCGGGTGCCGGTCGCGGACGTCCTGGCGGGCGCGGACCCGGAGACCGTGCGCGGAATCCTCGGACCGGAGGGGGAGGACGCGCAAGTCGCCGCGCTGGACGCCCTTCTGCTGGGGCTCGAACCGGCGGCGGATCCGCAGGCGGTGCGGGCGATGGAGCTGGTCGACCTGGTGCGTACGGACCGTACGATCCGGCGGGTCGCCGAGCTGGCAGCGGTGGAAGGGGTCTCGGCGCGTTCGTTGCAGCGGCTCTTCGCGGCGTACGTCGGGGTCGGACCGAAGTGGGTCATCCTGCGCTACCGCATCCATGAGGCGCTGGAGCGCGCGGAGTCGGGTGAAGCATCGCAGGACCCGGGCACAGGGGTGGAGGCCGGGGCGGGCACTGGGGCGGGCGAGGGAGCGCTGGACTGGGCGGCGCTGGCCGCCGAGCTCGGGTACAGCGATCAGGCCCATCTCGTACGGGACTTCACAGCGACGGTGGGCGTGCCGCCGACCGCATACGCCCGCCCGGCGCCCAAGTAGCCGCTGCCAGAAGCGGTCAGCAACTGTCCGTAGCAGTTGGTGGCTGTCAGTAGGAGTCGGTGACGCCGACCGCGCCCAAGCCATTGGCGGCCGCGTACCGCAGCACCCGCAGCGGCCCGTCGAGCAGCGTGCGCGCGTCGAAGCCGGGGTCGTCGCTCATGGCCGACATCCAGGCGTCGATACGGGCCAGGATCTCGGTGCGGCGGGGCCCGGCGACGGCGAGGACGGACTCGGCGTACGGGAGGACGGTCCGTGCCTCGGCGGTGGTCAGCAGGAAGTCTCCGAACCAGCCGGGGAGCCGGGCCGCGGCCTCCGCCCCGAGGCCGTAACAGAGGGCGACGGCCGGATCGCCCTTGCGTGCGGCGGCGACAAAGGCGGCGCTGCCCTCCGTATCCCCAGCCCTTCCGGCGTCGTGGAGCAGATCCATTCCGGCCTCCTTCATGGCGGCGACGGCCGGTGCGCTGGGGCCGCCGCTCCGCGCGAAGGCGGCGAAACGGCGGGCAGCGGGCGTGGGTTCGGGTGTGAAGTACGGCTCGCGGTCGCCGCCGCTGAGCCACCAAGTCAGGTCAGCGGCGTAGTTCGGGGGCATGGTCCACTCCCCCTCCAGGTGCGCGAACCGCCCCGGCAGGGCCGCGACTTCGGCGTCGGGGACGGCGCCGACCGCCCATAAACCGGTGAAGCTCATCGTCCGACCCCCGGTTGTCAGACCCTCGTCCTACAGTGCGTGACATGGAGATCAAAGCACCGGTGGTACGGATCGAGCCATGGTCCGAGGACGACTTCGACCTGCTCCGCGCCGCTAACGCGCCGGAGCTGATGGATCACCTGGGAGGCCCCGAGACGGAAGAACAGCTGATCAAGCGGCACCAGCGGTACGTCGATCTCAGCGCGGACCGGACGGGGAAGGGCCGGATGTACCGCATCGTCCTGCCGACGGACGGGGAGGCGGCGGGCACGGTCGGCTTCTGGGAGCAGACATGGGGCGGGCGGCCGGTGTACGAGACGGGCTGGAGCGTCCTGCCGGCCTTCCAGGGGCGGGGCATAGCCACGGCGGGCACGGTGGCGGTGGTCGAGGAGGCGAGGGCGGAGCACAAGCACCGCTATCTGCACGCGTTCCCGTCCCTGGCCAACGGGCCGTCGAACGCGGTGTGCAGGAAGGCGGGCTTCTCACTGGTGGGCGAGTGTGACTTCGAGTACCCGCCGGGGAACCCGCTGCGGTCGAACGACTGGCGGCTTGACCTGGAGGAGCGGCAGGACCAGGAGAAGCCGACGCCGTAGCCCCCAGCGCGTGACCGCGTCGTGGCGTAACCGCGCCAGGGTTGGACCCGCTTGACGAGCAAGCCCTTTTCCCGGATATTTATCTGCGCGACGCAGCTTCTGTGCAGCGCACACTACTGCCTCTTTGCGTTGCGGCGGCCCCAACTCCCTCAAGGAACCCCAGACATGACCATCCTCATCACCGGAAGCCGGGGCAAAGTCGGCTCCACCCTCCTCACACTCCTCCACGAGGCGGGAGCCGCCGTCCGGGCGGCGTCCGGCAGCCCCGAGAAGCTCAGCCTCCCCGCGGACGTCGACGCCGTGAAGTGCGCGCTCGACGACCCCGCGACCTTCCCGGCCGCCCTGGACTCCGTGACCTCCGTGTTCCTGTACGCCGAGGCGTCGCAGATCGACGCGTTCCTCGACGAGGCGGGGGCGGCGGGCGTCGAACACATCGTGCTGCTCTCCTCCAGCTCCGTCCTGGACCCCGACGCCGCGGGCAACCCGATCGCCGCGTCCCACCTCGCGGCCGAGCAGGCGCTGGCGGCCTCGCCGATCGAGACGACCGTGCTGCAGCCGGGCGCGTTCGCGAGCAACGCGCTCCAGTGGCCGTGGGCGCTGAAGTCCACGGGCGCGATCGACCTTCCCTACCCGGGCAGTTACGGAGACCCCATCCACGAACGGGACATTGCCGAGGCCGCGCTCGCCGTCCTCACCCGGCCGCCGCTGCGGGGCGCGACGTACCACCTGACCGGCCCCGAATCGCTCACCTTCACCCAGCAGATCGCGATCATCGAACGCGCCTCAGGCCGCCCCATCCCCTTCAACACCGTGCCCCGTGGGGCATGGAAGGAGTCCATGGCCGAGTACATGCCGGGCGCCTTCGCGGACGCGCTGCTCGACTACTGGGCCTCGACGGACGGCTCGCCCGCTCCCCTCACCCGCAGCGTCGAGGAACTGACCGGCCACCCCGCCCGCACCTTCGCCGAGTGGGCCAAGGAGAACGCGGACGCCTTCCGCGCCTGAGCCCTCCCGAAACAGCCTGGCTGGGACACGCCGCCCGATGACATGCTGACAGCGTGAACGGACCGGAAATCCACCTCAGCGTCGCTCCTGAGCTGCGCCTCTTCGTCACTCCGGAGCGCCGCCAGGGGCGTACGACCCTGGTCACCGACGGATTGTCGACGCTCGGCCATGTCGTCGAGTCGGTCGGCGTCCCGCTCACCGAGGCGGGCCGGCTCCTCGTCGACGGCCGCCAGGTGGCCGCCTCACACATCCCCCGCGCGGGCGAGCACGTCGAGGTGTACGGCGTCGAGCGGCCGCAGCAGGTCCCCGGCGCCCCGCTGCGGTTCCTGCTCGACGTCCACCTCGGCACGCTGGCGCGGCGGCTGCGGCTCCTCGGCGTCGATGCGGCGTACGAGAACGAGGACATCGGCGACCCGGCGCTGGCCACCCTCTCGGCGCAGGAGCGCCGGGTGCTGCTCTCCCGGGACCGCGGGCTGCTTCGGCGCCGGGAGATCTGGGCGGGGGCGTACGTCTACAGCGACCGGCCCGAGGACCAACTGCGCGACGTACTGGAGCGGTTCACGCCCGCGCTCGCGCCCTGGACCCGCTGCACAGCCTGCAACGGCCGGCTGACGGACGCCGACAAGGACTCGGTCCAGGACCAGTTGGAGCAGGGCACGCAGCGCACGTACGACGTGTTCGCGCAGTGCACGGCGTGCGATCGCGTGTACTGGCGGGGCGCGCACCACGCGCGGCTGGAGGCGATCGTCGCGGAGGCGCTACGGGAATTCGGCGGCGCAGCCGCGTAGTTCGGCCCGGCCTGCCAGGGCAGGGCGTTACAGCTCACCTTCCCGCAGGCGCTCGACCTGCGCGGCGCTGAGCTCCACGGTCCGCCGCATATGTGCGGTGAGGAGGGCGATCTCCTCGTCGCTGTACGCGTCGAACATGGCGAACCAGGAGCCGTTCAGCTTCTGCCACACCGCGCCGAACTCCGCCATCCGCTCGGGCACCAGCGTGACCAGCACCCGCCGCCGGTCCTCGGCGTCACGCTCACGCGTGACATACCCCGCCCGCTCCAGCCGGTCGGCGAGCCGCGTCGCGGACCCGGTGGTCAGCCCGGTCAGCTCGGCGACCCGGCCGGTGGTGACCGGACCGGGTTCGAGCCCCAGCAGGTTGAGGCACTGCAGATCAGTGGGGTGGAGCCGCAGATGGTCGGCGAGAGCCTGGTTGAACAGCGCGTACGAGGCCATGTAGCGGCGCGAGGCGGTGGACAGCTCGTCCATCAGCCTGCCGCGCCCGGCCGCATTCTTCTGCGTCATGCAGAGATAGTACGGAGCAGACGCATGCCGCGCCCGACACCCGAGGCAGACGTCAGAACACGTACCGGTCGCCAGTGGCCGGCACCAGCACCTCGTGCTCGTTGTTGTCCGGGTTCCGGTCGGTCGCGCCGCCGTTCCACTGCGTTCCGACCCGCACGATCACCTCGTCCGGCGTGCCCACCGTCCGCAGGTCGAGCGTGACCCGGTGTCCTCTGCCGGCGGCCCGCAGCGGGCCCGTCGCACACAGCACCAGCTCGTCACCAGCCCACAGACACCCGGCGGGCAGCGCCTGAGCGGCGGGCAGCCGCACCGAGAAGGACAGCCACACGGTCGCGTTCGCGAGACTCGACGGGCCATGATTCTCGGAGACCAGCGAGACCCCGAGCCGCCCGCTCGCCAACGAGACATGGCCGTGGTGCGCCACGTCCGCCTCCGGCGCGATCGCCCGCTCACCGGCGCCCGCGCTCGTACCCAGACCAACCACCATCACCACTGCGGCGGAACCCGCCAGCAGCGCCTTGCGCTTCAGGCACATAACCAGAAGATACCTGTTGGAGGCTATTGCCCCTGATTGTCCATCAGCCCCGGCGAGTCTTGGGCTCGTCGCGTGGCACGCTGACGCCATGCTCGTCGTCCGTTCCGCCTCTCTCTTCCTCCTCGCCGCCCTCTTCGAGATCGGCGGCGCCTGGCTCGTCTGGCAGGGGTTCCGGGAACACCGGGGCTGGATCTGGATCGGCGCGGGGGTCATCGCCCTCGGTGCGTACGGCTTTGTGGCCACACTCCAGCCGGAGGGCGAGTTCGGCCGCGTCCTCGCCGCGTACGGCGGAGTCTTCGTCGCGGGCTCCATCGCCTGGGGGATGGTCGCGGACGGCTACCGCCCGGACCGGTGGGACGTGATCGGCGCGCTGGTCTGCCTCGCGGGCATGGCTGTGATCATGTACGCCCCGCGGGGCCGCTGACGCCACGACCGCCCGGTCCGCCACGACCGCCCCGACCGCCCCGACCGCCCCGCCCCGCCGGGTCGGCCGCCTATCCTGGGCCGCGTATCGATCACACGCGCGAGGAGTAGGACATGACCGCCGCTGGGACCGCCGTCGCCGTCATCACCGGAGCCAGCAGCGGCATCGGCGCCGCCACCGCACGTCGGCTCGCGGCCGCCGGCTACCACGTCGTCCTCACCGCCCGCCGCAAGGACCGCATCGAAGCGCTCGCCGAAGAGCTCACCGGCGCGGGCCACCGGGCCACCGCATACGTCCTCGACGTCACCGACCGCCCGGCCGTCGACGACTTCGCCGCGTCCCTCGACCGCTGCGACGTCCTCGTCAACAACGCGGGCGGCGCACTCGGCGCGGACCCCGTCGCCACCGGCGACCCCGCCGACTGGCGCCAGATGTTCGAGGTCAACGTGATTGGCACCCTCAACACGACGCAGGCCCTGCTCCCGGCCCTCACCGCCGGCGGCGACGGCACCGTTGTGATCATCTCCTCCACCGCGGGCCACTCCACCTACGAGGGAGGCGGGGGCTATGTCGCGGCCAAGCACGGTGCCCACGTCCTCGCCGAGACCCTCCGCCTGGAGATCGTCGGCACCCCGGTCCGCGTGATCGAGATCGCCCCCGGCATGGTCAAGACCGAGGAGTTCGCCACGACCCGCTTCCGCGGCGACGAGGAGAAGGCCGCGAAGGTCTACGCGGGCGTGGCCGAGCCCCTCACCGCCGACGACGTCGCCGACACCATCACCTGGGCGGTCACCCGCCCCTCCCACGTGAACATCGACCTGCTGGTGGTCCGCCCCCGCGCCCAGGCCTCCAACTCCAAGGTCCACAGGGAGCTGTGACGGCAAACGGAGGGCCCCGGACCGTTGACGACGGTCCGGGGCCTTCCGTACTGGGCCGGGCCTCAGCCCTTCACTCACACCACCTGGGCGTCACAAGACGCGGACGTTGGGCGCGGAGTCCCAGAGCATGTCTGCGTTCGGGCCGCTGATCCCGCCGGCCCCGTTCCCGTGGTAGAGGAACAGCTGGTAGTCGATAGGCCGCATGATGTCGGACAGCCCGTCACCGTTCACGTCACCGGTGGCCATGACCGGCTGGTCGGCGGGCCAGGCGTACGGGAGCTTCTTGCGCGTGCCGAAGGCGCCCTGGCCGTTGCCGGGGTACAGCCACAGCGCCCGCGCTCCGTGGCGGGCCAGCAGGTCGGCCTTGCCGTCACCGGTCAGATCGCCGGGCGAGGCGAGCCGGTTCATGACGTTCCAGCCGCCGCCGACCTTCTTGCGGACGCCGAGGGCGCCCTTGCCGTTGCCCGGGTACGTCCACAGCACACCGGCCGTGTCGCGGGCGAGCAGGTCACGGCGGCCGTCGCCGGTCAGGTCACTGGCCGCGCTGATCTCGCGCATGGTGTTCCAGCCCGCGCCGACCTTCACTCTCGTACCGAAGGTGCCGTCGCCCCTGCCGGGGTAGAACCACAGCACCCCGGCGCTGTCCCGGGCGAACAGGTCCTCCCCGTCTTGGTTGTAGTCGCCGTACCGGGTGAGCTTGGTCATGGAGTTCCAGCCGGCCCCGACAAGCCGGGTCTGCCCCGTGGCCTCGTAGACGGGGGACGTCCACAGCTGCCCGAACTTGTTGCGGGAGAACAGATCGGCATACCCGTCGCCGTTGGCATCGCCGAAGGCGCCGTTGACCGGCAGCCCGGCGGGGCGGGGCTTGGGCTGGTTGTCCCACTGGTAGACCGTGAACCGGCTCTCGGACCCGCAGAAGTCGTCCGCCTCGGGACCCAGGTCGATGGAGCTGACGGCGTTGTCGAGGTCGGGCCTCGTGCTCTCGTCGAAGGACACCTGCGACGATCAGCATCTCGCAGCGGAGGCCGGGCTGCCTCTTACGCAAAGTGACCACAGCAGGTGATCACTGGGCAGCGGAGGCCGGCGTGTGACGACCGGGGGGCCGCTGAATCTCCAGAACACCACGACTGGCCGGACAGGCGGCGCTGTGACACCAGGCTCCGACAATCACGATCACAGCGGAAGGCCCCCGGACCACTGCCGGTCCGGGGCCTGTCGATCAAGTGGAAGCAGGTGGAGTGCTGGATCTCAGCCCTTCACGCACACGACCTGCTTGAGCTTCGCGACCACCTCGACCAGATCCCTCTGCTGGTCGATGACCTTCTCGATCGGCTTGTACGCACCCGGAATCTCATCCACGACGCCCGAGTCCTTACGGCACTCCACACCCCGCGTCTGCTCCTCGCCTCGGTCGAACAGCGGCGAACCTGGCTGAATGAGACGGAAATTGAGACGGTCCGCGCCTGGCCGCTGGCTGCCTTGGCCTCCGGAACACGGGGTGATGGGGCGGCCGCCTGGAGGCGGCTGGGTCAGAGGGCGGCGAGGCAGATGGCGGTGTAGTGCGCCGCGAAGGCCGTCACGGTGAACGCGTGGAAGACCTCGTGGTACCCGAACCAGCGGGGTGAGGGGTCTGGGCGCTGCAGGGCGTAGACGACTGCGCCGGCGCTGTAGAGGAGGCCACCGGCCACGATCAGTGTCAGTACGGCTGCCCCGCCGGTGTGCAGGAAGTCGGGCAGGTAGCGCACCGGTGCCCAGCCCAGGGCGAGGTAGCAGGGCGTGTAGAGCCAGCGGGGAGCCCCGACCCACAGCACGCGGAAGGCGACGCCGGCCAGCGCGCCCGTCCACACGATCCACAGCAGGACCGTCCGCTGCCCCGGGGGGAGCAGGAGTACGGCCATGGGAGTGCAGGTGCCGGCGATGATCAGGAAGATGTTGGCGTGGTCGAGGCGCCGCAGGACGGCCTCGCCGAGCGGCCCCCAGGTGCCGCGGTGGTACACCGCGCTCGTTCCGAACAGCAGCCAGGCGGTGACGGCGTAGACGGTGCAGGCAAGGACCGCCTGCGGCGTGCGGGCCAGAAGGATGAGGAAGACGCCTGCGATCAGCGAGGCGGGAACCATCCCCGCGTGGAGCCAGCCGCGCAACTTCGGTTTGAGCGGCTGCACGATGTCGGCTGCCCGCTCCACGAGAGCACCGACAGGACCGGATTCTTCTCTCTCTTGGCCACCGGTCGCCCCGGCTGGGCGGGCTGTGCCGCTGTCGGGGTGCGGCGGGCCGGGGGAGACATGGTCATGTGCTGGGACGTGGGGGTCATGGGCAGCCATGCGGTCATGCTAAGCAGCGTTCGACGGCGGCCTCGTCTCAGGTCTGCAGAATAGCTGCCGTTCATGAACTCCAAAATCTGTTCCCGCCGAAGTAGACATTGGGTTGCCGTGTGGTTATGGTTTCTCTCGTAGCCAAGGTCGAAGGGCCCGGCCAGACATGAACTGGCGGGCAGCGGTAGTGAGTTCGCAGTGCGGTGCGGTGGTGGAGTTCCGAAGCCAGGGTTGTCGCAGGATGGCGACGGGACTGACGACGGCCGTACCGGGTGGCCCGGCAGGGGCTGCCATGAGCAGTACCGCAGTAAGTGCAGCAGACAGTCGGTACACAGTGGTCTCTCAGCAAAGGCGCCGGGCTGCAGGCACGCGTGCTGAGAGGTTCGGCAGTGGGGTTCTGAGCCAGAGCAGATGCAGGACGGGCGACGGGGCTGGCTGCCGGACGGAGTGGCTTCTTGAGGCCACCAGCAGGTCGCAGTGTCAGCAGTACCCCAGTTCGCAATATCAGTAGTTGGTTCAGAGGGAAGAACGGAGGAGTCGAGCGCCATCAGGATCGCCCGGACTAGAAGGACTGAGTCCGGGTACCGCAAGACCCCGGATAGGCAGGTGGTCCCCGGTCACGCATCCGCGATCCCCGCACGCCCGCCCGACTTTCGGGCCGGTTCCGCGGACCCAGTAGGCCGGCGCAGAACTAGGGCCGGCAGATGGTGTAGCAATTCCTTCGGGGCCCTGGTGCCGTACGGCACCAGGGCCCCTCCATGCGTTGCCCAGCCCCCGATGCGCTCCACAACGAGGTGAGATGACAACAGACGGCTCGCTTGGCCGTCTTGAAACCGACGACATTTCCAGGCCCAGCGCTCCTCTGGGGCCCGTCGATGACGTGGTGTGCTGCTCCTCAGCCCTTGACGCAGATGACCTGCTTGAGCTTGGCGACGACCTGCACCAAGTCCTTCTGCTGGTCGATCACCTGCCCGATCGGCTTGTACGCCGACGGGATCTCATCCACCACGCCGGAGTCCTCACGGCACTCCACACCCCGCGTCTGCTCCTCCAGGTCCTTCGCCGTGAACTTCCGCTTCGCAGCGGTGCGGCTCATCCTCCGGCCGGCCCCGTGCGACGCCGAGTTGAACGACTTCTCGTTCCCCAGACCACGGACGATGTACGACTCCGTGCCCACGGGACCGGGGATGATCCCCCACTCCTCCGAGCCGCACCCTTGCGGGTAACCAGCAGATCCATCCAATGCCCGTCGTCGGATGACCAGGACAGACAGGCACCCGCCGAGGGCGGCCGCGGAGCCTGCGGCGATACCGATGACCGGTGGAGCGTCGTGCCGGTTGGGTGTGGAGACGTTCGGCGGGGTGCTTGTGGAGATTGTCAGCTGGGACTCATCGTTGACGTTGTTGCCCTTGCCCTCGTCGAAGCCGTATCTGTAGACGAAGCCGTTGGTCTCGGCGAGCGGACGGGTGACCTGCATCCGGAAGCCGAAAAGGGCGCTTTCCCCTGGATGCAGGACATGGCCGTCGTGCTCGCATGCGTACAGCGCGCTCGGTGGGGTGGTCGTGCGCCGGCACCGCTTGTCGGCGAGCTGCACGTCGACCCCCTTGGGGATCCGCACGGACAGGTGCTCTATGCGTCCCTTGTGCGTTGGGGCCGTGCCGTCATTGCGGATGCCGACCTTCACATCGAACGGCTTCCCGACGTCCGCGCGTACGGTGGCGCCGACCGCGGCGACATCGGGTTCACCGGCCACGGAGGGGGCCTTGATGTCTACGTAGGCGCTCTGGCCCGGGTACTCCATGTCGACCAGTGACCGGGTACTGCCCGTCGCGGGTTGCGGCACCAACCTCAGGAGGCCGACGCTACCGCGCCTTTCCTTGTCCCCGGGGGGCTCCTGGCCGTATGGCAACTCTCTCAAGCCGACGTGCAGTTCGGACTTCGCATGCTCTGCCACAGCCCGGACCCTCAGCGGAGTGCTCAGCCCGTATGCCTTTCCCGGCTCAAGCGGCGTGTCGAACTCGCAGTATGCGGCCGAGCCTGGCGCACCACTCCGGCCACCGAGGTCCGACAACTGCTGTCACAGCGGCAGGCCCCGGACTGCAGTCAGTCCGGGGCATGTCGATCACGTGTTGTGCCGGACCTCAGCCCTTCACGCACACGACCTGCTTGAGCTTCGCGACGACCTGCACCAGGTCCCGCTGCTGCTCCATCACCTTCTCGATCGGCTTGTACGCACCCGGAATCTCATCCACGACGCCCGAGTCCTTACGGCACTCCACTCCCCGCGTCTGCTCCTCCAGGTCACGCGTCGAGAAGCGCCGCTTCGCCGCGTTCCGGCTCATCTTCCGGCCCGCCCCGTGCGAGGCCGAGTTGAACGACTTCGCGTTACCCAGCCCCTTCACGATGTACGAGCCGGTGCCCATCGAGCCCGGAATGATGCCGAAGTCCCCGCTGCCCGCCCGAATCGCGCCCTTACGGGTCACCAGCAGGTCCATCCCCTCGTACCGCTCCTCCGCCACATAGTTGTGGTGGCAGGAGATGACCGGCTCGAAGGTCACCTTCGCCTTCTTGAACTCCTTACGGACCACGTCCTGGAAGAGTCCCATCATGATCGCGCGGTTGTACTTCGCGTACTCCTGCGCCCAGAAAAGATCGTTACGGTACGCCCCCATCTGCGGCGTGTCCGCGATGAAGACCGCCAGGTCACGGTCGATCAGACCCTGGTTGTGCGGCAGCTTCTGGGCCTCGCCGATGTGGTACTCGGCCAGCTCCTTGCCGATGTTCCGGGATCCGGAGTGCAGCATCAGCCAGACCGATCCCGACTCGTCCAGGCAGAACTCAATGAAGTGATTTCCGCTTCCGAGCGAACCCATCTGCTTCGTCGCCCGCTCCTGACGGAACTTGACCGCATCAGCCACCCCGTCGAACCGGCTCCAGAAGTCACCCCACCCCGCCGTCGGAAAACCGTGCAGCCGACCCGGGTCCACCGGATCGTCGTGCATCCCCCGGCCGACCGGAATCGCCTGCTCGATCTTCGAGCGGAGCCGGGAAAGGTCACCCGGCAGGTCGTTCGCGGTCAGCGAGGTCTTCACCGCCGACATGCCGCAGCCGATGTCGACGCCGACCGCCGCCGGGCAGACCGCCCCGTGCATCGCGATCACCGAGCCGACCGTCGCGCCCTTGCCGTAGTGGACGTCCGGCATCACGGCGAGGCCCTTGATCCACGGCAGAGTGGCGACGTTCTGCAGTTGCTGCATGGCACCGCCCTCGACCGTCGAAGGGTCTGTCCACATCCGGATCGGGACTTTGGCACCCGGTACCTCTACGTACGACATACTTCCTCGATTCCCCCGAAAGCCCATAAAAGTCTCAAAGCGCAAAATCTGCCCGAAGGCCCGCAAAAGACTCAACGGACCGGCATCCACGGCTGCGCGTGCGATAGACATTGTGTCCATCGGCCGCTGTCGGGCGGCAACCGTTTTTCCTCTCGAAGGGAGCCTGGGACCGTGCAACGAAAGGCGTACGTACCCGGCCTCGCGACGCTCCTCGCGGCGCTCGTCGCCGGCTGCACCGCCGGCACCGGCACCGGCGGCTCCGCCATCGACTCCAAGGCCGGCGGCCCCAAGTCCTCCGTCGCCGCCCCCGGCAAGTACCGCACGCTCCCCGAGCCCTGCGGCTCCATAGGGCGCTCCACCCTCAAGGACCTGCTGCCCGGAGCCGCCGAGCTGCCCGAGGAACAGCAGCAGAGGATCTTCCGCGGCACGGCCGTCGTCACCTACGACACCGACCGCCGCGTCGGCTGCGGCTGGAAGGCCGACTCCGCGGACGCCTCCCACATCCTCAGCGTCGACTTCGAGCGGGTCGTCTCCTACGACACGGCCGTGAGCGACGACGACCGGGCGCAAGAGGTCTTCGCCAAGAAGCAGGCCGCGGCCTCGCTGCCGGTCCCCGCCGACCCCCGCACCGAGAAGGGCCAGGAGTCCACGGCCACCGGCTCCTCCCCCTCCCAGCCCCAGTCACCGTCCACGACGCCGAAGCCGACACCGACACCGACACCGACGGGGAGCGCGACGCCGACGGGTACTCCCTCCGGCACCCCGTCCGGGACCCCCGACGGGCTCGAACCCCGCGTCCTCGACGGCCTCGGCGACGCCGCCTTCATCGACGACGTCCTCACCGGAGCGGGTGCCGGATCGACCGCCCAGCGCCGCACCGTGAGCGTGGTCTTCCGCACATCGAACGTGATCGTGACCATCGTCTACGGCGCGCAGCCCGCCCGTACGACAGAGGTCCCGGACAGCAAGGAACTGCAGGAAAAGGCACAGAGTCTGGCCGGCAGACTCGCCGAAGGGTTCAGCGACTGACCGGCCCCGCGGACCGGCCGGTCAGTGACGTACGTATCGGCAGACACACCCGCGGACGCGCCATGTCCGCGTACCGTGGCCTCGCCGACCGGACGGGCAGTCGGACGGACGGACAACCGGACAGCCGGACAGCCCGTACGACACGACAATCGATCCACTGAAGGAACCATGCAGCGTTCAGCCCCGCGACTCACCCGCATACTCGCCTGCGCAGCCGTCCCGGTGATGCTCGTCGTCGCCGGCTGCTCCTCGGACTCCGGCTCCGAAGCCGGCAAGGACTCGGGCTCGTCCTCCTCCGCCTCCCCCAAGGACCAGGGGGGCGGGGAGAAGCCCGCGACCGTCGCGCCCGCCAAGTACGCGAAGCTGCCCAATCCCTGCAAGTCGGTCTCCACGAAGACGATCGAGAAGCTGGTCCCGGCGACGAAGTCCAAGGCGGGCACATCGGGCAAGTCCAGCGATATCACCAGCCGCGGCAGCTGCTCCTGGAACGGTCTGGACGACAAGGGCGTGAAGGGCTCGCAGTACCGCTGGTTCGACGTCTCCTTCCTCCGGTACGACTCCGAGACCTCCCTCGGCGTCAGCGGCCAGAAGCGCGCCGAGGACAACTACGCCAAGGAGATCGCCAAGACGCAGGCCACCGAGGGCGCGAAGAATGTCCGGACTTCGGTCGTGAAGGGCGTCGGCGAGGCGGCCACGGCCATCCGTTACGAGCTGAAGAAGACCGGCGAGGACTTCTCCTACGCCACGATCGTGACACGTACGGACAACATCGTGATCACGCTCACCTACAACGGCACCGGCTACGCGGGCGCCAAGTCCCCGGACTCCGCCGACCTGCTGGCGAGCGCGACGGCGGCCGCCAAGGAGGCCGTGACCTCGGTCGGCGTCGCCAACAAGTAAGTTTCGGCCACGGCCTCAAGTACGTCCCGGCCACCGCTTGTTGACGGAGCCCGTAACCCTTTCGAAGCACGCCCGGAGGGACGGGCTCCGCAAGCGTGTGCCAGGCTGTGCCCGCTGGATTCGAAAACGGGAGGGGATCGCGGGTGGCCGCGATGCAGCTGACACGCACGCACCGAATACTCATCGCGCTCGTCGTTACGGGCGCGGTGATCATCGCCGCGATCGGCTTCGCCGGGTCGTACGCCGCCGTACGCGAGCTCGCCGTGCGGAAGGGCTTCGGCGACTTCTCCCTCGTCTTCCCCATCGGCATCGACGCAGGCATCTGCGTCCTGCTCGCCCTGGATCTGCTGCTGACCTGGCTGCGCATCCCGTTCCCGCTGCTGCGCCAGACGGCCTGGCTGCTGACGGTCGCCACGATCGCCTTCAACGGCGCGGCGTCCTGGCCCGACCCGCTCGGCGTCGGCATGCACGCGGTCATCCCGGTGCTGTTCGTGGTCTCGGTCGAGGCCGCGCGGCACGCGGTGGGCCGGATCGCGGACATCACGGCGGACAAGCACATGGAGGGCGTGCGCCTCACCCGCTGGCTGCTGTCCCCCATCCCCACGTTCAAGCTGTGGCGCCGGATGAAGCTGTGGGAGCTGCGCAGTTACGAGCAGGTCATCAGGCTGGAGCAGGACCGGCTGATCTACCAGGCGCGCCTCCAGGCGCGGTTCGGGCGGGGCTGGAGACGCAAGGCCCCGATCGAGTCGCTGATGCCGCTGCGGCTCGCGAAGTACGGCGTACCGCTCGCGGAGACGGCCCCGGCGGGGCTGGCCGCGGCGGGCGTCGAGCCGGTGCTGCTGCCTCCGGCGCCCCAGTCCCAGGTCGAGTCGCAGCCCCAGCCGAAGGTCCAGGTCCAGGCCCAGCCGCAGCCCCATCCGGAGCTGCCGCGCGGGCAGGAGTGGCCGCAGGAGCACGACGAGTACCAGGAGCAGTACGACCAGCAGTACGAGCAGTACGACCAGCAATACGTCCCGCAGCAGGAGCAGTACGCCGCGCAGCAGCCGCAGCCCGCTGAGGGCGGCTCAGAGGCTCACGAGAGCCCCTGGTTCGCCGCGCCGCAGGTGCCGCAGGAGGCTTACGAGAGCGCCGCCTTCAACCCGACGTACGTCGAGGGCCTGGAGCCCACCCCCGTACGCGTCCCCGCGGGCCCGGGCCGCACCCGCCCTCTCGGCGGCATGGTCCCCGGCCCCCGTACGGAGACCCAGCAGCCGGAGCCCCAGGCCTTCCCCGAGCCGGTGGACGACGTACTGGAGGGGCCTGCCGTTCCCGGCCCGGCGGAGGACGAGGAGTTCGCCGAGCTCGCATACCCGGTCTTCCGGACGTACGTGCAGCAGCACGGGGACTTCCCCAGCGCCGAGCAACTCGACATACACCTCAACGACGGCCACGGCGTCCAGCACCCCCGCAGCCCCGCGCTGCTGCGCCGGCTGATCCCGGCGTTCAGGAACCGCTACCAGTCGGATCTCGAGGCGGAACACATCGCTTAGCCCGGGCCACAACTGGGGCTCCGCCCCAGACTCCGCTCCTCAATCTCCCCCAGACTTCGTCCGGGGGGACCCCCACGGGGCTTGATTTGCCGCTTCAAGTTTCCGCCGGACGGGCGAAAATTCAAGCCCGTCCGGCGATTGAGGACACGCCCGAAGGGCGTACGGGGGTCTGGGGGCTTGCCCCCAGTTCGGGAAGGGGAGGGTAGGGGAACGCCCGCCGCAGGCGAGCCCTACGCCCCCAGAAGCTTCCGCACCCGGTCCGCGCCCACCGCCAGCAGCAGCGTCGGCAGCCGCGGCCCCGTGTCCTTGCCCACCAGCAGGTGGTACAGCAACGCGAAGAACGACCGCTGCGCGACCTTCAGCTCCGGCGTCGGCTTGGCGTCCGGCTCCAGGCCCGCCATCACCTTCGGCACGCCGTAGACCAGCGTCGTCAGGCCGTCCAGGGACCAGTGCGTGTCCAGCCCCTCGAGCAGCAGCCGCAGCGACTCGCGCCCCTGGTCGTCCAGCGAGCCGAGCAGCTCCGTGTCCGGCTCCTCGCGCACCAGGGTGCGCTGGTCGGCCGGGACCTGGGTGGTGATCCAGTTCTCGGCGCAGTCCAGCCGGGGCCGGACCTCGTCCAGCGAGGACAGCGGGTTCGCCGGGTCCAGATCGCTCAGGATGCGGATCGTCTGCTCGTCGTGGCCGGCCGTGATGTCGACGACCGAGGCGAGCGTGCGGTACGGCAGCGGGCGCGGCGTACGCGGCAGCTCACCCGCGGCGGTACGCGCCGCCCGCGAGTGCGCCGCGGCGTCCGCGGGCAGCGCCGTCCCGTCCGCGACCTTGGCGTCCAGCTTGTCCCACTCGTCGTAGAGCCGCTGGATCTCCTGGTCGAAGGCGATCTTGAAGGACTGGTTCGGCCGGCGTCGCGCGTACAGCCAGCGCAGCAGCTGCGGCTCCATGATCTTCAGCGCGTCGGCCGGCGTCGGCACACCACCGCGCGAGGACGACATCTTCGCCATGCCGCTGATCCCCACGAACGCGTACATCGGGCCGATCGGCTGCACACCGTCGAAGATCTCCCGAACGATCTGCCCGCCGACGACGAACGACGACCCCGGCGACGAGTGGTCGACGCCGCTCGGCTCGAAGATCACGCCCTCGTACGCCCAGCGCATCGGCCAGTCGACCTTCCAGACCAGCTTGCCGCGGTTGAACTCGCTCAGCCGCACCGTCTCCCCGAAGCCGCACGCCGAGCAGGTGTACGCCAGCTCGGTCGTCTCGTCGTCGTACGACGAGACGGTCGTCAGGTCCTTCCCGCACTGCCCGCAGTAGGGCTTGTACGGGAAGTAGCCCCCGGCGCCCCCGCTGCCGTCGTCCTCGGCGGCTGCGCCGGAACCCTCCGCCGCCTCCAGCTCCGCCTCGTCCACCGGCTTCTGCGACTTCTTCGCGGGAGCCTTCTTGGTCCGGTACTGGTCGAGGATCGCGTCGATCTTCGCCCGGTTCTTCATCGCGTGCAGGATCTGCTCGCGGTACGCACCCGCCGTGTACTGCTCGGTCTGGCTGATGCCGTCGTACTCGACCCCCAGCTCCGCCAGCGCCTCGACCATCGCGGCCTTGAAGTGCTCGGCCCAGTTCGGGTACGCCGACCCGGCCGGCGCGGGCACCGAGGTGAGCGGCTTGCCGATGTGCTCACTCCACGAGTCGTCCACGCCAGGGACCCCGGCCGGCACCTTGCGGTACCGGTCGTAGTCGTCCCAGGAGATCAGATGCCGGACCTCGTACCCACGCCGCCGGGCCTCGTCGGCGACCAGGTGCGGGGTCATCACCTCACGCAGATTGCCCAGGTGGATCGGGCCGGAGGGCGACAGGCCGGACGCGACGACGACCGGTTTGCCAGGCGCACGTCGCTCCGACTCGGCGATGACCTCGTCCGCGAAACGGGAGACCCAGTCGGTCTCGGTGCTGCTCTGAGCCACGATCGGCACGTCCTCGTCCTTGATGCTCGGGTTGCTCGGGTTGGTTCGGTTGCTTGGGATGTAAACCATTCTCCCAGACGGGAGGCACCCCTCCGAGGTTGCCCGCTCCCCCGCCATTCTCGCGGGAAATGGCTTGTGTCTCCATGGGATACTTGACAACCGTCCAGACACCCCACGACACCCTCGACAGGAACGGAAGCTCATGGCCTCGGTCCCTTCCCTCGCTTCGACCGTGCAGCAGCACCTCGCGGACGCCCTCTCGGCAGCTCTGCCGGAGGCCGACTCCGCCGACCCGCTGCTGCGCCGAAGCGATCGGGCCGACTTCCAGGCCAACGGCATCCTGGCACTCGCCAAGAAGCTGAAGGGCAATCCGCGCGAGCTGGCGACCAAGGTCGTCGAGGCGATCCCGGCCAATGATGTGCTGGGGGACATCGAGGTCTCGGGCCCCGGCTTCCTGAACATCACGATCACGGACCAGGCGATCACCGAGACCCTGGCCGCCCGCACCGCCGACGACCGGCTGGGAGTTCCGTACGCCGAGCACGCGGGCACGACGGTCATCGACTACGCCCAGCCGAACGTGGCCAAGGAGATGCACGTCGGCCACCTCCGCTCCGCGGTGATCGGCGACGCGATGGTGCAGATCCTGGAGTTCACGGGCGAGAAGGTGATCAGGCGCCACCACATCGGCGACTGGGGCACCCAGTACGGCATGCTCATCCAGTACCTGATCGAGCACCCGCACGAGTTGGACCACGAGGGCGTCGAGGAGGTCTCCGGCGAGGAGGCCATGTCGTCCCTGGACCGCATCTACAAGGCCTCCCGCGCGCTCTTCGACTCCGACGAGGAGTTCAAGGACCGCGCCCGCAACAGGGTGGTGGCCCTACAGGCCGGGGACCCGGAGACGCGTGCCCACTGGCAGCGTTTCGTCGACGAGTCGAAGATCTACTTCTACTCGGTCTTCAACAAGCTCGACATGGAGATCCGCGACCCCGACATCGTCGGCGAGTCCGGCTACAACGACATGCTCGACGAGACCTGCCGCCTCCTGGAGGAGTCCGGCGTGGCGGTCCGCTCGGAGGGTGCGCTGTGCGTCTTCTTCGACGACGTGAAGGGACCGGACGGCAACCCGACCCCGCTCATCGTCAAGAAGAGCAACGGCGGCTACGGCTATGCGGCCACCGACCTCTCCGCCATCCGCGACCGGGTGCAGAACCTGAAGGCGAACACGCTCATCTACGTCGTGGACGCCCGGCAGTCCCTGCACTTCAAGATGGTCTTCGAGACCGCGCGCCGGGCGGGCTGGCTGAACGACGAGGTGAAGGCCGTCCAGCTGGCGTTCGGCACGGTGCTCGGCAAGGACGGCAAGCCGTTCAAGACCCGTGAGGGCGAGACGGTGCGGCTGGTGGACCTGCTGGACGAGGCGGTGGAGCGGGCGACGGCGGTCGTGCGCGAGAAGGCCCAGGACCTGACGGAGGAGGAGATCGCCGAGCGCGCCACCCAGGTGGGCATCGGCGCGATCAAGTACGCGGACCTGTCCACGTCGGCGGCGCGGGACTACAAGTTCGACCTGGACCAGATGGTCTCGCTCAACGGCGACACGTCCGTGTATCTCCAGTACGCCTACGCCCGTATCCAGTCCATCCTCCGCAAGGCGGGCGACACGAAGCCGGCCGCCCACCCGGAGCTCGAACTGGCCCCGGCAGAGCGCGCGTTGGGCCTCCACCTGGACCAGTTCGGTGAGACCCTCGCGGAGGTCGCGACCTCGTACGAGCCGCACAAGCTGGCCGCGTACCTCTACCAACTGGCGTCGCTCTACACGACGTTCTACTCCGAGTGCCCGGTCCTCAAGGCAGACACCCCGGCCCAGGTCGAGAATCGTCTGTTCCTGTGCGACATCACGGCCCGTACGCTCCACCAGGGCATGGCGCTCCTCGGCATCCGCACCCCCGAGCGTCTCTGACCCCAGGGGTCCTCAGGAGGATTTGGGCTGTTCGACCCAACTGCTCTTGTCCGGCCAGTACCCGTACTCGGTCGGTCCCTTGATCGCGCTCATGCGGAACGGCTTCCCGCCGTCGTCGATACGTACCGTCCCCCGCCGGTCCCCGCTGCTCCAGTCGAGCTCCAGGTACCAGCTGACGTCGTGTCCCTCGGTGTGGAGGTCGAGGTTGAGCACCTGCGGATCGTTGGACGCGACCTTGTACGGGAAGTCCTTGGCGGGCACGACGGTGTCGCCGTCCTGCCCCGCCACGGGCTTCACCGGCGGATGCGCGGCATCCAGGTCGATGTCGAAGGTCTGCGGGGTGATGCCGCCACCGCAGCCGTAGGACATCGAGTACGCCTTCCGGTCCAGGGGTGCACTGCGTGCAACGACCCGTACGTGCACGGCATTCAGCACCACCGAGTCCGCTGTCTTGCCCGTCGCGGTCAGCTGAAGAAATATGTGGCCGCCGTCCACCCCGCCCAGCGCCCGGCCCCAGCCCCGGTTGTCCTGCGGCGCGGGCGGCGGCGGGACCGCTTCCGGGGCCTGGTCCAGGAGGTAGTACTGGTAGCAGGGCGATTCCCAGTTGTACGAACTGATGCCCACGCGCAGCGGTACGCCGGCAGCCGCCGGTGGCGTGGTGGCGCGGCTCCGCGACGTTGAGGCCGACGGACTCCCGCTCGGCGATGTGCTCGCGGAAGGGCTTCCGCTCGGCGAAGCGCTCGGGGCCGTGGAGCGGGGCGCGGCGGTGCGTGGGGCGGAGCTTGTGTCGGAGACGGCGCCGGTCCTCTTCCCGTCCTCGTCCCCTGTGACCGCGTGGCCGGCGACGAATGCGGCGGGCACGGCAAGGGCGACAACAGCCCCCGCGGCAAGGCCGATCCGCAGCCGCCTGGGGTCGCGGGCGCGCGGCGCGAAGTCGGCCTCGGCGTCTGGCGCGACGTCAGGGGCGACCTGGGGCGCGACCTCGGGCGCGATCTCGGGGGCTGCTGGGGCTGCCTCCGCCACCGCCTCCGGAGCCGCGCCCTCCACCCGCGCCCGCTTGCGCGCGCCGTCCGCGAGAATCCAGCGCCGGTGCAGCTCCACCAACTCGTCCGGCGTCGCCGCGCACAGCCGCGCGAGCCGCTCCACGGGGGCGTACTCGGTCGGGATGGCGTCGCCGTTGCAGTACCGGTGCAGCGTGGACGTACTGACATGGAGCTTGCCCGCCAGCACGCCGTAGCTGCGTCCGGAGCGGTCCTTCAGTTCTCTGAGCAGGACCGCGAAATCCTCGGCCTCTGGCGTCGCCACTGCCGTGTTCCCCCCTTGTGAACCCTGCCGACTGTCCCGGAACGCCGTTCCAGGGACGTGAAATCCGACCAGGTCACAGTACGCGGAAGCGTTCCAGCATCCCCAATGGTTCAGGGCCTGTTGCGGCCGGAATCCGCCGCGGCCCAGCCTGTGATCAATGCGAAGCCGAATCCGCGACAGCCTCATTGATGCCGTGGCGGTACTCGTACTGATCGCGTCGATCGCGATCCTCACGACCCTCATCTGCCACTTCTGACCTACAGACCGTCCACACGGGGAGAACCGAACACCATGCGCAACGCCGCCGTAGCCGCCACCGCTCTGCTGGCCGCCCTCTCACTGACCGCGTGCCAGTCCGCCGACGACGACGGAAAGAAGCCCAGCGCGTCGGCCCCGTCCACGAGCGCCCCCGCGGTCGGCAACACCGAGCCCACGACCGACGCCAAGGCCCCGGCCGCGGACAAGACCAAGCAGCCCACGGCGGACACCGAGCCCACCCCCAAGGGCAACGGAAAGACCGGCGATGGCACCGGCCCCGTCACCACCGCCTGCACCGGCGCCAACACCAAGGTCACCGTCAGCAAGGTGAGCCGCCCCATCAACCACCTGCTGCTCACCGTCACCAACACCGGCTCCAAGGCGTGCAACGCCTACCACGCCCCGCTCCTCCGCTTCGACGACGGCCAGGCCGCCACGCAGATCATGGACGAGAGCAAGCCGCAGGCAGTCGTCACCATCGCCCCCAGGCAGTCCGCGTACGCCTCGATCCTCCTGGCCTCCGCCGACGGCAGCGGCGAGAACGGGGGTACGGCAAAGACCCTCGCCGTGATGTTCGCCCCGCGCGACGGCTCAGGCTCCATCGGCAACCCCCACGTGCTCACCCTGCCCGCGGGCACGTACATCGACGACACCGCGGCCGTCAGCTACTGGCAGAGCAGCATGTCCGACGCGCTCACGTACTGAGGTACACCACGTACTGAGGTACACCACGTACTGACGCACACCACGCGACAGCCCCCACCGGATCCCCGGCGGGGGCTGTCACCGCATTCCAGTCACATCAGCGGGCGGGACGTTCTGCCCGATGCTTCATCGATCTCCGTGTGGGCCTTCTGCAGCATTTGCGAGGCGAGGTCCATGAGCGCCCGTGCGCCCGAGATCTCCTCGCCCACACGCAGCTGCTCCGGGTCGGAATGGTGGCGCTGGGCATTGCCGTGCCCGCGCATTTCCGTGCCGTCGCCGAGCCTCACCATGGCGGCCGCTCTCGTCCGGTCGCCGTCCTCCTGGAACTCCATCTCGATGTGCCATCCGACGAGTGTCTTCATGGCGGATCACCTCCAGCGGTACTTCTTCCAGAGTGCGCCGCCCGGCCGGAGATCACCACAGCACTTACGGGATCCATCACTTACCAGCTGGTGAGTACCTGACTTAATAGTCGGTACTTGTTCCCTTTTCGCCGCCGGGCAAGGATCGGAAGCAATCCCGCACCGCATTCCCTTTCCTTCCGGAGGAGCCCAGTCATGCCCGCGAACAAGCCCCCCGTATCCGTGCTCGGCCTCGGAATGATGGGCACGGCCCTCGCCGCCGCGTTCCTGAAGGCCGGACACCCCGTCACCGTCTGGAACCGCTCCCCCGCCAAGACCGGCCCGCTGGTCGCCCAGGGCGCGCTCCCCGCGAAGACCGCCGCCGGGGCGGTGGCCGAGAGCCCGCTCGTCGTCTTCTGCCTGCTGACCAACGACAACGTCGAGGAGCTGTTCGCCACCCTCCCCGAAGCCGTCGCCGGCAAGACCCTGGTCAACCTCACCAACGGCACTCCAGCCCAGGCCCGCGACCTGGCCGCCTGGTCCGCCAAGCACGGCGCCCACTACATCGACGGCGGCATCATGGCCGTACCGCAGATGATCGCGGGCCCGCACGCGTACGTCCTCTACAGCGGCGACGAGCAGGCCTACGAGACCCACCGCCCCACCCTCGCTGCCCTCGGCGACACCAAGTGGACCGGCACCGACCCGGGCCTCGCGGCCCTGCACGACCTGGCGCTGCTGACCGGCATGTACGGGATGTTCATGGGCGTCCTGCAAGCCTTCGCGCTGGTGCGTACGGAGAACATCCCAGCCACCGAATTCTCCGAGCTCCTGGTCCCCTGGATCAGCGCGATGCTCTCGGGCGCGCCGGAGCTGGGCAAGGCGATCGACACGGGACAGCACCTGACGGATGTCTCCAGCCTCGCCGTGAGCCAGGCCGCCTTCCCCAACCTCCTGAACACCTTCCGCGACCAGGGAGTCAGCACGGAATTCTTCGAGCCGCTCCAGGCGATCATGGACCGCGCGATCGAGCAGGGCTACGAGGCCGACAGCCTGTCCCGCCTCGCGGACCTTCTCAAGAAGTAGGTCCGAACTCGCACCACACGATCTTCCCCGGATCGCGCTCGCCGACCCCCCACTTGTCGGCGAGCACATCCACGAGCATCAACCCCCGCCCCGACTCCCCGTCCGGCTCCCGCACTCCGGGCTCCCCGTCGCCGCTGTCATGCACCTCGATACGGAGCAGCCCGTCCCCGTACAGCCATAGCTTCAGCCGATAGCCGCGCCCAGGTGGTACGCCGTGCACGAGCGCGTTGGTGGCCAGCTCGCTCACGCAGAGCAGTACGTCGTCGATACGGGCACCGACGCCCCAGTCGGTCACGGCGGTGCGTACGAACTTCCTGGCAGCGGGCACGGATCGCAGCTCGCGGCGGTAGAACTGCTCCCGCAGACAGGGTTGTTGAATGACGTCATCCATGAGACGAGCGTCACTCCCCGTGACTACGGTGGTGCAGTAGGCGAACCCGTACAAGAAATCCGTACGGGCCCGCAGTGCGTGACGTACTGATACGGGTGGGGAGTTGGACGGGCATGCACCCCAGAAAGCGGCAGCGAAAGAACGCGTCGGCGATGAAGCTCGTGGGCGCGCAGTTGGCCATGTTCCGGGAAACAGCCGGGCTCACCCAGCGCGAACTGGCCAGTTCGATCAATGTGAACTTGGAGACAATCGCCTCGATTGAGCAGGGTCGCCGCCCCCTCAAGCCCGACCTCGCCGTACGGTTGGACCGTCTGCTGGAAACCAAGAACGCGCTGGAGACAGCGGTCGCCAACATGCCCGAAATTGATCTGATCCCGGCGTGGGCGGAGCAGTACATGGACTTGGAGCGCGAGGCAATCGCCCTGTCCTCGTATCAGAACCAGGTCGTTCCGGGCCAGCTGCAGACCGAGAGCTATGCCCGCGCCGTCTTCCGCAGCCGCATCCCAATCCTTGACGAGGATGAGATCACCAAGCGCGTCGCAACCCGCATCGAGCGCCAGGAGATCTTGCAGCGCAAGAACCCAATGAGCGTCAGCTTCGTCATCTGGCAGCCGGTGCTCATGCTTCGCCTAGGAGACGGGGAGACCTGCGCGGAGCAAATTCGCCACCTCCGCGCCTGCGCCGAACTCCCTGGGGTCTCCATCCAGGTCATGCCACTCGATCGAGGTGCTCACCCCGCTCTTGACGGCCCCTTCATTCTGCTGGAGACCCCGGATCACCAGTACCTCGCGTACGCCGAAACTCAGCGTGGAAGTCAGCTCATTTCGGACCTCGATGAGGTGAGCATCCTTGCCCAGAGGTATGCGATGCTGCGGACTCAGGCACTCAACCAAGAGGACACCGTGGGCCTGTTGGACCGTTTGCTAGGAGAGCAATGAGCACCGCACTGCACTGGTTCAAGTCCAGCTACAGCGGCAGCGACGGCGGCGACTGCCTAGAAGTCGCGTACGCCTGGCGCAAGTCCAGCCACAGCGGCAGCGAAGGCGGCGAGTGCGTCGAGGTAGCCACCCACCCCGCCGCCGTCCACGTCCGGGACTCCAAGAACCCCGACGGCCCCATGCTCACCCTCACCCCCGCCACCTGGGCCGCCTTCACCGCCACCCTGATCTGAGCCAATTGTCAGTGGTGACCCCTAAAGTCACTTCCATGGTGATCAACCCGAACGCGCTCGGCCTGGATCTACCGCCCGGTGCCATGCGCGTCCAGCCGTCCCTCTGGTACGCGAACGAGCCCGCACAGCTCAACACTTGGGCGCGCCTGCTCCCCGCCCGGGAGGCATCCGGCATGCACCCGGTGCTGCTCGTCAACGACGAGGACCGCTCCCTCTCCTGGGATCGGGACCTCGATCTCGACCGTGTGTCGCACCCGGACGACTACGACGTCGAAGAGGTCCTGACGTCCCTGTGGGACTACGACATGGCGGAGAACGAAGCCGAGGACGACGCGGACACCATCGCCCCGTTCACGTCCGAGTGGCCGGGCCTCGCCCCCGCGGGCGAGCGGGTGGCCGACCCGGACGTCACGGCCGCCCGGGTCGCGGACGAGCTGATGGAGGCCGGCCGACTGCCCGGCGCCCGGGCCGGGCTGATTCCCGTACGCCGCAGCGCGGACATCCTCAGCGCGCTGGGCTGGACCGCCGCGGGCATCCACTACGACACGGGCCCGCTGTCCACCGTCCTGCGCTCGTGGGAGGACCGCTTCGGACTGCGCGTCGTCGCGCTCCACTTCGACCGCCTGGACGTCTCCGTCGCGGCCCCGCCCCGCACGATGACGGAGGCGCTCGCAGTCGCCGCCGAGCACCACGCGTTCTGCCCGGACAACGTCCGGCAGGGGTACGACACGATCCGCGAGTACGCGACGGAGGGCCTGCTGGGCAGGCAGCACTGGACCTTCTGGTGGGACTGACCGGAAGAACAATTTTCGGCTGACCTAAGGTCACATTGGTCTATACCTTGACTCGATCACGTCAACACGCTTGAGTGTGCGGCAAGCCCCCCACCACGGCCTGTTCGGAGGCCTCAACGCCCGATCCGGACAAGGCCGTTGCCGTGCAAAGGAGTGATCGAATGCTGAGACAACGCATCCTGGCGTTGCTGATAGCGGTCCTCGTAGGAAGCGGACTGGCAGCGGTCTTCATGCCCGCCGCGACCGCCGCCACCGCGGACGCCTGCACCTCCGCGCCGAACTGGTCTGCCGGTACTTGGTACGGCACTGGCAACGTTGTCAAATACACAGACGGCAAGTACTACATAGCCGAGCACGACAACCCGGGTTACGACCCCACCATCAGCACCTGGTACTGGGACCCGTACACCTGTAGCGGCGGCGGGAACCCGTCCCCGTCCGGCTTCGTCGTGAGCGAGTCGCAGTTCAATCAGATGTTCCCGAACCGGAATTCGTTCTACACGTACAGCGGGCTGACCGCCGCCCTCAGCGCGTACCCCGGCTTCGCGAACACCGGCAGTGACACCGTCAAGAAGCAGGAGGCCGCCGCCTTCCTCGCCAACGTCAGTCACGAAACCGGCGGTCTGGTCCACATCGTGGAGCAGAACGAGGCCAACTACCCGCACTACTGCGACTGGAGCCAGCCCTACGGCTGCCCGGCCGGCCAGGCCGCGTACTACGGCCGCGGGCCGATCCAGCTCAGCTGGAACTTCAACTACAAGGCCGCGGGCGACGCGCTCGGCATTGATCTGCTCAACAACCCCTGGCTTGTGCAGAACGACGCCGCGGTGGCCTGGAAGACGGGCCTTTGGTACTGGAACACGCAGAACGGCCCGGGCACGATGACCCCGCACAACGCGATGGTCAACCAGGCCGGCTTCGGCCAGACCATCCGCTCCATCAACGGCTCGCTCGAATGCGACGGCAAGAACCCGGCGCAGGTGCAGAGCCGCGTGAACAACTACACGCAGTTCACGCAGATCCTGGGCGTGCCGACAGGTTCCAACCTGTACTGCTGACCCACCCCCCACACAGACCGCGGGCCGGGGAGAACGCTCCCCCGGTCCGCGGTCAGCCATGTGAGCCCCTATTTCGCGCCACAGTCACTGTGGCCACTCCCTGTTCACGTACCCCCAGGCAACCCACAGGATCTTCTCCCCGTCCTCCGGAATCGAGAGGCACCCGGGCCCAACCGGGCGCCCCAGTCGGGGGGTTGAGGAGAGACCGTTGATACGAGCCCGGAGAGTGTGGGCCACCGCGATAGCGGTGCTCACGGTGGCGGGGGTGTCGCCGGCAGTGGCTTACGCCCAGCCGCAGCCACCTGATGTCACGCCCGTCAGGGCGGCGAACGAAGAGAACGGCCTGCCGCCCGGCTGGCGGATCACGAACACCGACGGGGAACAGGCGCTGGAGTGGCGTTCCCCGCGCCGGGTACCCGCGGGCGACGCGCGCGTGGAGTTCCACGCCGACGGCAAGCTTGTCGGCGTGCCCGAGCCGGAGAAGGACGGCCGGACATTCCGGCTGCCATTCGACGACGCGCGCACAGCAGATCTGGCGGATCTTCAGGTGCTGGCGGCCGGCCGGCGGCTGGACCAGGAAGCCGACGGCGCTCGTGACCGGCGCTCCCCTTCCGCCGCGAAACCGCCTGCCAAGCTTCCGGCCGGCTCCGTCGACCCGGGCAAGCCCGGCACGTACCGCACGGTCACCGGCGAGTACGCACTCGACCCGGTCCGCCTGCCCGGCTTCTCCGCGCCCGTCGAGATGCGCGGCGTCGTCGTCGCACCGAAGGACGCCAAGGGCAAGCGTCCGGTCGCGCTGTTCCTGCACGGCCGGCATGCCACCTGCTACGTCCCGGGCAGCGAGGAGGTGAACGGCGACTGGCCCTGTGCGAAGGGCGCCAAGCCGATCCCGAGCCACCGGGGCTATCTGCGGGACCAGGAACTGCTGGCCTCCCAGGGCTATGTGACCGTGTCGATCTCCGCCAACGGCATCAACGGCCAGGACGGAGCCGCCGAGGACGGCGGCGCGCAGGCGCGCTCCTCTCTGGTGCGCACCCACCTGACCCGCTGGGCCGACTGGGCCGCAAAGCCGGCCGCGGCACCCGCGGCCGTACGGAAGGCGCCGAAGGCCGACCTGTCCCGCGTCCTGCTCGTCGGCCACTCGCGCGGCGGCGAGGGCGTCAACCGCGCCGCCATGGACAGCCTGTACCCGCCCCCGCCCGCCCAGGACAGCTACCGCGGAAAGGTACGCTGGCAGATCAGCGGGACCGTGCTCATCGGGCCGACGATCTTCGGCCAGAACCCGGTGCCGGACGTGCCGTCGCTGACGATCCTGCCGGGCTGCGACGGCGACGTCTCCGACCTCCAGGGCCAGGTGTACGCCGACGGCACCCGCGGGGTCAGCCGGGGCAAGGCCCTGCACAGCGCGGTCTACATGGTCGGAGCCAACCACAACTACTTCAACAGCGAGTGGACGCCGGGCAAGGCCCAGGCGCCCGCCGACGACGACTTCTGGCCCGACCCCGAGCAGCCGGACCCGGTGTGCTCGCCGGGCACCGCGACCCGGCTGACCGCCGACCAGCAGCACCGGGCCGGCGCCACCTATATCGCCGCCGCGGCCCGGCTGTTCGTCGCCGGTGACGACCGGGTGCGCGAACTGCTCGACGGCTCGGGCCGCCGGGCCCCCTCCGCAGATCCCGCGCGGGTGCTGACCCACGCGGTCGGCGCGAACCGCGGCGCCGGGTTCCTGCCGGACGGCTCCGTGAAGGTGACCGGCGGACGGCTGTGCTCCGCGATCGATCCCGACCCGCGCGCGGCCTGCCTGGACACGGAGGCGGGCTCCTCGCCGCACTTCGCGAACTGGGGGCCGGAACGCGAGACGGGCCGCCGCGCGGTGGCCCTGCGCTGGTCCACGCCCGGCTCGGCGGTGAAGGTCCGCCCCGAGAAGCCGCTCTCCGTCAAGGACGCCAAGAGCCTCGCGCTGCGCGTCTTCGTGCCGCCGAACTCCACCGGCACACAGCTCGACGTGTCCGTCACCGACGCCTCCGGCAAGCGGGCGAACCTCGGTCGCGTGCAGGTGGACGGCCTCCCTGGCAGCGACCGCACCGCCTCCTACTGGGCGCGCGAGGTGCGCGTACCGCTCACCGCGGCCACCCGCGCCAGCCTCGACCTGCGCCACATCGCCTCTCTGGAGCTGACCCCGCGCACCAGCTCCGGACAGGCGTGGCTGATGGACGCCTGGGCGTGGAGCCCCGGCACCCCCGCCGTGAAGGAAGCCTCCCTGACCCGTGTCGACATCGGTCGCCTCAAGGTCAAGGAGGGCGACTCGGGCGTCCACACGTACCGGGTGCCCGTCCGCGTTTCCGGGAAGGGCAGCGGCACGGTCCGGCTGTACGTCCTCGACCCGGCCACCGGCAAGGCAAAGGACCGGCTGGTGACAGTGCGGCCCGGTGGCAGCAGCATCGACGTGTCGGTGCAGGTGAAGGGCAACAAGCGGTACGCCTGGGACGTGTCCCACGACGTGCTCGTGAAGGCGGTCCGCGGAACCGTCGTCGGCTCGCACGCGGGCGGGGTCACCGCCGAGAACGACGACCCGATGCCCGAGATCACCGTGAAGCCGGTCGCCGGCAAGGTGACCGAGGGGCAGCCCCTCAAGTGGCAGATCTCCCTGTCCGCGCCCGCCGACGTGGAGATCACGAAGACGCTGAAGATCGTCCCCGTAACGGGCCGCCCCGAGCTGTCCACCAAGGACGTCGACCGGCAGTGGCTGCTCGACATGCTCGGCGAGGTCCCGGACGGTGAAGTGCCGCTGTCCCAGCTGGAGTACGCCTACCTGTGGGCCGGGGTACCGGCCGGGAAGACGAGCGCCGAGGTGCCTGTGCCCACGGTCCGCGACCAGGTGGCCGAGCCGACGGAGTACGTGGGCCTCCAGCCCACCGACGACGAGGGCAAGCCGGACGGCCCGGTCCTGACCGGCACGGTGCTCGACGCGCCGTAGGCACAGCCGCGTTGGTCACGCGGGCGTGAGCCGGGACCCCCGGTTCACGCCCGCGTGAACCGGGGCCCTCACATGCTCTCCTCCTGAGCGTCGGCGGGCGTGACCCATTCGACGAACTGGATGATCAGTCCGTTGGGGTCGGTGACCTGGAAGAGGCGTTCGCCCCACGGCTCTTCGCGCAACGGCATGGTGATCTCGACGCCCTCCGCACGCAGCCGCTTCTCCTCGGCCTCCAGCCCCGTGAGGGTGAAGGCGAGGATCAGACCTCCGGCGTGCCGGTCGCGCTGATCCGCGGGCAGGACCTCGATGCCGCGCCGCAGCAGGACTATGTCCACCGCGGCGTCGGGCCGCGTGAGGGAGGCGAAGCCTTCGGCGACGGCCTGTTCCTGGTAGCCGAGGTGAGTCGTGAAGAAGGCCTGGGAAGCGGCCACATCGTCGACGGTGAGCGAGACGGTGGAAGTGGTGATCTGCAAGGCAGGCTCCTTCACGCAAGGGGGAGTTGACGGGGGCGGAGACCTCGGCGGCGGTCAGTACGAGCTGCGCCGCGGGAGGTTGCGTACGCGGACGTTGTTGTCCCGGAAGCGGGCGGGCGGGATCTGCGCGAGCTGCCGTCGCCCTGAACCCCGGCGAGCGGCGCGGTAGTCGGCCTCAGCCTGATCGGCGAGGGCCTTGGCGATGTCGACGTGCTGCATACGAGGCGTCCCCTCGAGAGAGAAACTTACGTTAGACGTAAACTTAGATCCGACGTACCTCGGGTGTCAACATAAATTTGCCACCGATGTAAGATTTCTCCATGGGTACCGAGACCAGCACAGCAGTGGGCAGGAACGCCCCCGCCTCCGCCGAGCCGGCGACCGGACTGCGGGAGTCCAAGAAGCGCGAGACACGGCAACTGATCTCCGACCAGGCCACCCGGCTCTTCATCGCTCAGGGCTTCGAAGAGACGACCATCGCGCAGATCGCCGACGCCGCGCGCGTGGCCAAGAAGACGGTGACCAACTACTTCCCGCGCAAGGAGGACATGGCTCTGGACCACCAGGAGGAGTTCGTCGGGAGCCTGGCGCACACGGTGGCGACCCGGGGTACCGGAGAGTCAGCCCTCACGGCGCTGCGCCGCGCGTTCGAGACCGCCGTCGCGGCGCAGAACCCGGTCGCGGGATTCGCCGGCCTGGACTTCTCCCGCATGATCGACGACAGCCCCACTCTGTCGGTGTGTCTGCGCAGCCTGCACGACCGGCGCGAGGAGGCCCTCACCGACGCCCTGGCCCAGGCCACCGGTTCTTCCACCGCCGACATCACTCCGCGTACGGCCGCGGCCCTGCTCGGCGCGGTGCACCGGGTGCTGTTCCGGCGTATCCAGGAGCTCACCCTCGCGGGCCGTACCAACGACGACATCGCCCAGGCCGTCGCGGACGAGGCTGCCCGCGCCTTCGGCATGCTCGAACCGGCCCTCGGGGAGTACGCCGTCGCGTGACCGGTACCGCGGACGGCCCGGTGCGCGTGCGCGCACCGGGCCGTCGGGAAAGTTCCTTCCTCAGCGACCTGCGCCGAGCCCCTGCGCGACCTCCGTCGCCCAGTAGGTGAGGATCATGCTCGCGCCCGCGCGCTTGATACCCAGCAGCGTCTCGGCGATCGCCTTGTCGCGGTCGATCCAGCCCTTCTCCGCCGCGGCCTCGACCATCGCGTACTCACCGCTGATCTGGTACGCGGCGACCGGCACGTCCACGGCCTCGGCGACCTTCGCCAGCACATCGAGATACGGGCCCGCCGGCTTGACCATCACCATGTCGGCTCCCTCTTCCAGGTCCAGCGCCAACTCCCGCAGGGACTCGCGGACATTGGCGGGGTCCTGCTGGTACGTCTTGCGGTCACCGCGGAGCGAGGACCCGACGGCCTCGCGGAAGGGGCCGTAGAAGGCGGAGGTGTACTTGGCCGTATAGGCCAGGATCGACACGTCCTCCTTGCCGATGGTGTCCAGCGCGTCGCGGATGACGCCGACCTGGCCGTCCATCATCCCGCTGGGCCCGACGACATGGACGCCCGCGTCGGCCTGGACCTGGGCCATCTCGGCGTACCGCTCGAGGGTGGCGTCGTTGTCGACGCGCCCCTCGGCGTCGAGGACCCCGCAGTGACCGTGATCGGTGTACTCGTCGAGACACAGATCGGACATGATCACGAGCTCGTCCCCGACCTCGGACTTCACGTCCCGGATCGCGACCTGGAGAATCCCGTCCGGGTCCGTCCCCGCCGTCCCGGCCGCGTCCTTCTTCGCGTCCTCCGGCACCCCGAAGATCATGATCCCGGCTACGCCCGCCTCGCGCGCCTCGACGGCGGCCTTACGGAGGGTGTCGCGGGTGTGCTGCACGACGCCGGGCATCGCGGAGATGGCGACGGGCTCGCTGATCCCTTCCCGTACGAAGGCGGGGAGGATCAGATCGGCGGGGTGGAGCCGGGTCTCGGCGACCATGCGCCGCATCGCGGGGGTCGTGCGCAGCCGCCGCGGCCGCGCGCCGGGAAAGGATCCGTACGCAGTCATAGCGGCAACGCTACGCCCGTCCGGGGGCCACACGTACCGACAGCCCGTCGGCGCGATCCAGCCCTGGGACTCCGCCCCAGACCCCGCGCCTCAATCGCCGGCGAGGCTGGATGTGCGGCCAAGCCGCACATCCAGCCCGTCCGGCGTTTGAGGACATGCGGCCGAAGGTCGCATACGGGGGCTCGGGGGCGGAGCCCCAGTTCGCGCCGCGCAGCCGGCGCAGGGGTCTGGGGCGGAGCCCCAGTTACGGGAAGGGTCGGGGTGGGGAACAGGCCCGCCGCAGGCGACCCGCACCGCACCCCACCGCACCGCCAGGACTACGTCGTCCGTCTGCGCCGTCCGCCAGGACGCCGCTCGCTCGGCCGCGTCACATGCTCCCCCGCCTCCACCGCCGCCGCCCGCCGCTGCGCGCCGAACTCCGCCAGCGCCTCCGCCAGCTTGTGCACCGACGGCTCCGGCGACAGCACATCCACCCGCAGGCCGTGCTCCTCCGCGGTCTTCGCGGTCGCGGGACCGATACACGCGATGACGGTCACGTTGTGCGGCTTGCCTGCGATGCCGACCAGATTCCGCACCGTGCTCGACGACGTGAACAGCACCGCGTCGAACCCACCGCCCTTGATCGCCTCACGCGTGTCCGCCGGCGGCGGCGACGCCCGCACCGTCCGGTACGCGGTGACGTCGTCGACCTCCCACCCGAGCTCGATCAGCCCGGCGACCAGCGTCTCCGTGGCGATGTCGGCGCGCGGCAGGAACACCCGGTCGATCGGGTCGAAGACGGGGTCGTACGGCGGCCAGTCCTCGAGCAGCCCCGCCGCGGACTGCTCCCCGCTAGGCACCAGGTCCGGCTTGACGCCGAAGTCGACCAGCGCGGCGGCCGTCTGCTCCCCCACCGCGGCGACCTTGATCCCCGCGAAGGCACGGGCGTCGAGCCCGTACTCCTCGAACTTCTCCCGCACGGCCTTGACCGCGTTCACCGAGGTGAAGGCGATCCACTCATAGCGGCCCGTCACCAGGCCCTTGACCGCGCGCTCCATCTGCTGCGGCGTGCGCGGCGGTTCGACCGCGATGGTCGGCACCTCGTGCGGCACAGCGCCGTACGAACGCAACTGGTCGGAGAGCGAAGCCGCCTGCTCCTTGGTCCGCGGTACGAGCACCTTCCAGCCGAACAGCGGCTTGGACTCGAACCACGCGAGCTGGTCGCGCTGGGCGGCGGCACTGCGCTCACCGACCACGGCTATGACGGACTGGTGGCCTTCCGGGGACGGCAGCACCTTCGCCTGCTTCAGCGTCTGCGCGATCGTGCCCAGCGTCGCGGTCCACGTCCGCTGGCGCGTCGTCGTACCGGCGACGGTGACGGTCAGCGGGGTGTCCGGCTTTCGGCCCGCGGCCACCAGCTCGCCCGCCGCCGCGGCGACCGTCTCCAGCGTCGTGGAGACGACGACCGTGCCGTCGCTCGCGCCGACCTCGGTCCAGCAACGCTCGCTCGCGGTACGGGCGTCCACGAAGCGGACGTCCGTACCCTGCGGGTCGCGCAGCGGCACACCGGCGTACGCGGGCACGCCCACCGCGGTGGCGACACCCGGCACGACCTCGAAGGTAATCCCCTCCGCGGCGCAGGCGAGCATCTCCTGACCTGCGTCGGTGTCCAGGCCCGGGTCGCCGGTCACCGCCCGTACGACCCGCTTGCCGCCCCGTGCGGCCTCCATGACAAGATTGGCCGCATCCCTGAGTACGGGGATCCCGGCGGCTGTTGATGCCTCGTCAACAACCGTCAGTTCAGGCGTGCTTACACCCGCTCGCGCATGGCTGCGCACGACGTCGAGCACATCCGGCTCGGCGATCAGTACGTCGGCGCGCGCGAGCGCCTCGACGGCGCGCAAAGTCAGCAGTCCGGGGTCGCCGGGTCCGGCGCCGAGGAAAGTGACGTGCCCGTGTGCCGAGAACGTCGAGGATGCATTGGCGGTGGGGCTCAAAGTGCTCGCTCCCCCATAAGACCGGCCGCACCCTTGGCGAGCATCTCGGACGCGAGTTCGCGACCGAGCGCGATGGCGTCGCCGTGCGACGTGGGTACGGGACCGGTGGTGGACAGCTGCACCAGCGTCGAGCCGTCGGTCGTGCCGACGACGCCGCGCAGGCGCATCTCAGTGACAACCTGTCCGTCGGCCAGCAGGTCGGCCAGCGCACCCACAGGTGCGGAGCAGCCGGCCTCCAGGGCGGCGAGCAGGGAACGCTCGGCGGTCACGGCGGCCCGGGTCTCCGGGTCGTCGAGCTCGGCGAGTGCGGCGGCGAGGTCCGCGTTGACCGCGGCGCACTCGATCGCCAGGGCCCCCTGGCCGGGGGCGGGCAGGACGAAGTCGACCGACAGCAAGTCGGTGACCTCGTCGGTCCTGCCGAGGCGGTTGAGCCCGGCCGCGGCAAGCACCACGGCGTCCAGCTCCCCGCTGCGTACATATCCGATCCGGGTGTCGACGTTGCCGCGGATCGGCACGGTCTCTATGGCCATGCCGTGGCTGCGGGCGTAGGCGTTCAGCTGCGCCATCCTGCGCGGCGAGCCGGTACCGATGCGAGCGCCGGACGGCAGCTCGGCGAAGGTCAGGCCGTCGCGGGCCACCAGCGCGTCCCGCGGGTCCTCACGCGGCGGCACGGCCGCGAGCGTCAGGTCGACGGGCTGCCCGGTGGGCAGGTCCTTCAGCGAGTGAACGGCGAAGTCGACTTCATCCCGCAGCAGGGCGTCCCGCAATGCGGTGACGAAGACCCCCGTACCGCCGATCTGTGCGAGAGCCTCACGGGAGGTGTCCCCGTACGTGGTGATCTCGACGAGCTCGACGGCACGGCCGGTCAACTGACGCACCGCCTGAGCCACTTGCCCGGACTGGGCCATGGCCAGCGCGCTGCGCCTGGTCCCGAGCCTCAGTGGCCTTTCGGCCCTCTCGGTCATACTCGCCCTCGGTTCTTGACATCGGCGTCATTCATGTCGGCCCGGCTGACGGAGGCGACCGTCTCCGGGTCGAGGTCGAAGAGTGTCCGCAGCGCGTCCGCGTACCCGGCACCGCCGGGCTCGCTGGCGAGCTGCTTCACCCGCACGGTGGGCGCGTGCAGGAGCTTGTCGACGACGCGGCGCACGGTCTGGGTGATCTCGGCGCGCTCCTTGTCGTCCAGGTCGGGAAGACGGCCTTCGAGCCGAGCGACTTCACCGGCGACGACGTCGGCCGCCATGGTGCGCAGGGCTACAACGGTCGGCGTGATGTGCGCGGCACGCTGGGCGGCGCCGAAGGCGGCGACTTCGTCGGAGACTATGCCGCGCACCTGGTCCACATCGGCGGCCATGGGGGCGTCGGCGGAGGCCTCGGCGAGCGACTCGATGTCGACGAGCCGGACCCCGGCGAGCCGGTGGACGGCGCCGTCGATGTCCCGCGGCATGGCCAGATCGAGCAGCGCGAGCCGCACGCGGGCGGTGCGGGTCACCCGGCCGGCCGCTACGACGACGCTGCGCGCGGCCCGGTCCGCGTTGTCGACCCAGGCCCCGTGCTGCGCAAGGTCCTCGGCGTGCAACTGGTCCAGCCCCACGGGGCAACCTTCAGCGAGCTCGCTGTCGGCACGCTCTTCGGGCGTGTCGTCAATCGCCGGACGGGCTGGAGAACCGGCCGAGCGGTCCGCGATACGCCCGTCCCTCGCCGCCGTCGCCGCGAGGCGGGCCACCAGGCTGCCGTCCGGGGCGCGCAGGTCGTCCCGCGTCTGTGGGGCGGACGGGACCGCGAGTGCCGCCGCGACCGATTCCGCCGTCAGGACCAGCCCCGTCGCACCCGTGCACGACACCGCCACATCGGCACGTGTCAGCTCGTCGGCAACGGAGGCCATCGTCACCGCGCGCACCGTCATGCCGCCCGGCTCGTTCAGCACCGCGGCCAGCCGCTCCGCGCGCTCCAGCGTCCGGTTGGCGATGACAAGTTCACGTACACCCAGCCGCGCCAGCGTCGTCGCGGCCAGCGAGGACATCGAGCCCGCGCCGATGACCAGCACCCGCTTGCCCGCGGCCCAGCCCTCGACGTCCGCGCCGTCCGCCAACTGCTCCAGGCCGAACGTGACGAGCGACTGCCCCGCCCGGTCGATCCCGGTCTCGCTGTGCGCACGCTTGCCGACGCGCAGAGCCTGCTGGAAGAGGTCGTTGATCAGCCGGCCCGCGGTGTGCAAGTCCTGCCCGAGCGCGAGCGCGTCCTTGATCTGCCCGAGGATCTGTCCCTCGCCGACGACCATGGAGTCGAGCCCGCACGCCACCGAGAAGAGGTGGTGGACGGCCCGGTCCTCGTAGTGCACATAGAGATACGGAGTGAGCTCCTCGAGCCCGACCCCGCTGTGCTGCGCCAGCAGCGTCGACAGCTCGGCGACACCCGCGTGGAACTTGTCCACGTCCGCGTACAGCTCGATGCGGTTGCACGTGGCAAGCACCGCGGCCTCCGCCGCAGGCTCCGCGGCCAGCGTGTCCTGGAGCAGCTTGACCTGCGTGTCCGCAGCCAGCGAGGCACGCTCCAGCACGCTCACCGGCGCACTGCGGTGACTCAGTCCGACGACCAGAAGGCTCATGCCGGCATCACGGCGGGCATGTCCCCGTCCGGTCCCTTCCGGCCTGCCGCGGCCTCGGCCTCCTCGCCGGCCTTCCGCTGCTCGTGGAAGGCGAGGATCTGCAGCTCGATCGAGAGGTCGACCTTGCGCACATCCACGCCGTCGGGCACGGAGAGGACGGTGGGGGCGAAGTTGAGGATGGAGGTGACGCCGGCCGCGATCAGGCGTTCGCACACCTGCTGCGCCGCGCCGGCAGGCGTCGAGATGACGCCGATCGACACTCCGTTGTCGCTGATGATCTTCTCGAGCTCATCGGTGTGCTGGACGGGCATCCCGGCGACCGGCTTCCCGGCCATCGTGGGGTCCGCGTCGATCAGCGCGGCGACCCGGAAGCCGCGCGAGGCGAACCCGCCGTAGTTGGCGAGCGCGGCGCCGAGGTTACCGATGCCGACGATGACGACGGGCCAGTCCTGGGTCAGGCCCAGCTCGCGGGAGATCTGGTAGACGAGGTATTCCACGTCGTAGCCGACGCCCCGCGTCCCGTAGGAGCCGAGGTAGGAGAAGTCCTTGCGCAGCTTCGCGGAGTTGACCCCGGCCGCGGCCGCGAGTTCCTCGGACGAGACAGTGGGCACGGACCGCTCGGACAGCGCGGTCAGGGCGCGCAGGTACAGCGGAAGCCGGGCGACGGTGGCCTCGGGGATTCCTCGGCTACGGGTCGCCGGTCGGTGATTTCGGCCAGTTGCCACGGTGCTCCTGCGGGATGAGCGAAGCTCTAGGCGGTCGTATGTCCAGGGACCGCCCCGTCGAATGCAGGCTATGTCTTTGTGAACGCGTGCACAAAGATGGTGTCCGTTTTGTCCGTGCAAAGTGACCGGGGTCACGCGATTCGGGCGCGCGACCCAGGAACCACGAACCGGACCCGTCCGTTCGAGACGCGAAGGGGACAAAGCCGCACACGCTCCTTACGAATACGCCCCCGAGGCAGCCCACTGTGCCCTGTCCCCATCGCGTCCCGATAGAGCCGGGTCCGCCGGAGAAATCCCAGCAAAACAGCCATGATGGTGACGAACTTTCCGGTTACGCCCCCAGCGCGCGGCGCAGCCGCCCGGCGTCGACACGCCAGAAGGTGTGCTGCTCCCCGTCGACCAGGACAACCGGAATCTGCTCCCAGTACGCCCGGTGCAGCGCCTCGTCCTGAGTGATGTCCTTCTCCTCCCAGGACGCACCCGCCTCGGTGCACACCTCCTCGATCACGACCCGCGCGTCGTCACAGAGGTGACACCCCGGCTTCCCGATCAGCGTCACCACGCGCTCGTCGGCCTTCTTCTTCGTACGCCGCAACACAGGACTCATGCAGCCATTCTCCGCCCGCGCCCGCGCGATGCGACGCCCAGTCCCGTACGTACGGAATCACCCGTTTAACAGAGCGGTCGCGGAGAGTTCACGCCATGGCATCCCGGCGTGTCGGGAAGTGCCGAACGGACTGGCTATGCTCACGACATGGCCGCATTGGGATGGCTCACCCCCCGTAGACGCTCCGCCACCGCGCGGAGCGTGCTCGCAGGCGAGGCAGCAGCCGAGGCAGCGCGTAAGTCGTCGCAGCAACTCGAGGCGCTCGATGCACTCGAGGCGCGGGACGGCACTGCCCCGGCCGGCGAACCGGAGTTCCCCGTCACCGGGGACGACCGGGCCGCAGCCTTCTTCGACCTCGACAACACCGTGATGCAGGGCGCCGCGATCTTTCACTTCGGCCGCGGCCTGTACAAGCGGAAGTTCTTCCAGCG
Source organism: Streptomyces sp. V1I1 (assembly GCF_030817355.1). Taxonomy (NCBI): domain Bacteria; kingdom Bacillati; phylum Actinomycetota; class Actinomycetes; order Kitasatosporales; family Streptomycetaceae; genus Streptomyces; species Streptomyces sp. V1I1. The sequence continues at coordinate 3,519,404 of NZ_JAUSZH010000001.1, forward strand.
CCGCGAACTGGCCCGGTTCGCCTGGCAGCAGACGTGGTTCAGGCTCGCCGGCGTCGAGGACCCGGAGCATATGCAGGACGTCCGCGAGTCCGCCCTGTCCATCGTCAAGGGCCACCGCGTCTCCGAGCTGATGAGCATCGGCGAGGAGATCTACGACGAGTACATGGCCGACCGCATCTGGCCCGGCACCCGCGCCCTCGCCCAGGCGCACCTCGACGCGGGCCAGAAGGTCTGGCTGGTGACCGCGGCTCCGGTGGAGACCGCGACGATCATCGCCCGCCGCCTCGGCCTGACCGGAGCGCTGGGCACCGTCGCCGAGTCGGTGGACGGCGTGTACACCGGCAAGCTGGTGGGTGAGCCGCTGCACGGCCCCGCCAAGGCCGAGGCCGTGCGCGCGCTGGCCGCCGCCGAGGGCCTGGACCTGACCCGCTGCGCGGCGTACAGCGACTCGCACAACGACATCCCGATGCTTTCGCTGGTGGGGCATCCGTACGCCATCAACCCGGACACCAAACTCCGCAAGCACGCACGTGCGCGCGAATGGCGGCTGCGTGACTACCGGACGGGCCGCAAGGCCGCGAAGGTCGGCATCCCGGCCGCGGCCGGCGTGGGCGCCATCGCGGGCGGGACGGCCGCCGCGGTCGCCCTGCACCGCCGCCGGCGCTGACCCGCCGCTGACGACCCTCCGGCGCTTACCCGCCGCTGACCCCTCGGCCGCTGACCCATCGGCCGCCGCCGAGGCGGACGACGCGCCGAGGGCCAATCCGGGCCCTTTACCCGGGCAGGCCCCCGGCCAGTCCTGATGCCGCCGACCGGGCACAACTCACCGCGCGACAAGACAGATCGCGACGCAATTCGATCAACAAGCGCTCACAAAGTGTTAGTTGATGCGTCGCAGAGGCGTAAGAGAAGCGACGGAAACGACGATTTGGGCAACTGGGTGTAGCACTGCCTGTACGAAGCGTTATTCTCCTCAGACGCATGACGGATCCCACCAGTCATCACGACGGGTGAATGATCCCGCACTGCACGTGATGGAAGCTCTGCCTCTGGGAGTCCCGTGTACCCACACGTCGGGGTTGACGCCTCGGGCCTGGCTACGCTGCGCGCAACGGTCCTCGACCACATGCGCGGCTTCGTCCCCACCGCGTACGCCGTCCCCGCATTCGCCACGCCCCGCCTTGCCGTAAGCGGCCCTGCCGCCCCCTGCTACGCCCTGGCCGACGGCATCGAGAAGGTGCCGGGGCGCAGCGCCGTCGTTGAGGGGCGGAGGTCGGGCGGCGGGCGGGACGTCGGCAGACGGGGCAGCCGGGGCGGCTCCGGCGCCTCGACCACCGCCCGCCGGCCCAGCGCCGACAGCGACAGCGCCCGCATGATGGACCTGGTCGAGCGCGCCCAGGCGGGCGAGGCCGACGCTTTCGGCCGTCTCTACGACCAGTACAGCGACACCGTCTACCGCTATATCTACTACCGCGTTGGCGGCAAGGCGACGGCGGAGGACCTCACCAGCGAGACCTTCCTGCGCGCCCTGCGCCGTATCTCCACCTTCACCTGGCAGGGCCGCGACTTCGGCGCCTGGCTGGTCACGATCGCCCGCAATCTGGTGGCCGACCACTTCAAGTCCAGCCGCTTCCGGCTGGAAGTGACCACAGGCGAAATGCTCGACGCCAACGAGGTCGAACGCAGCCCCGAAGACTCCGTCCTGGAATCCCTGTCGAACGCCGCGCTGCTGGAAGCGGTCCGCAAGCTCAACCCTCAGCAGCAGGAGTGCGTGACCCTGCGCTTCCTGCAAGGCCTCTCGGTCGCCGAGACGGCCAGGGTGATGGGCAAGAACGAGGGCGCGATCAAGACCCTCCAGTACCGGGCGGTGCGCACCCTGGCCCGGCTCCTCCCCGACGACGCCCGCTGACCCCTCCAACTCACAATCCGTGACGGCTTGATGACGCACTGGTCCGATCATCTTTCGCGCGTAACCCAAGTGCCGCGACGCTCGTTGTGCGGGATGCAGGCTCCCTGTGGTCACGCCATGCCCACAGCCACTCACTCGATCGTGTGGATGTGCTCAAGGCGTGCAACCTTCCGGACCCCCAGGGGAGTCGATCGTCATGACGAGAGGAGGTGCCGCCAGTGATCGGACAAGTTTCGGCGCACCGGCGGGCGAACGCCTTCGCCCAGGCCTTGGAAGACCAGGCGGCCGAGCAGCCCACGGAATCGGTCGAACCGACCGAGCACGGACGGCTGTTGGCCCTGGCGAACGGTCTCGGCGAGCTGCCGAAGCCGGAGCTGGACCCCGAGGTCAAGGTGGTGCAGCGAGCACAGCTCGTGGCTGCCATGGAAGAGATGTTCGCCTCGGGAGGTGCGTCCGAGGGCTCTACGGTGCCCGGGCAACGGACCACCGGCCGAGGCGCCCATCGGGCCTCCCGGCTCCGGAAATTGCGCCCGCGCTCGCGCTGGACGAAGGGGATCGCAGCCGGCGGTCTCACCGTAGGCGTCGCCGCGGGGGCCTTCAGCGGAGTGGCCGCTGCCAGTTCCGAGGCTCTTCCAGGTGACTCGCTGTACGGGCTGAAGCGTGGCATGGAAGATTTCAAGCTCGGCATGGCGGACGACGACTCCGACCGCGGCGAGCTCTACCTCGACCAGGCATCCAACCGCCTCAGCGAGGCCCGCCGCCTCATGGAGCGCGGCCGGGCGGGCGACATGGACCACGAGTCGCTCGGCGAGGTCCGCCGAGCGCTCAACGGCATGCGGCACGACGCCAGCGAGGGACACCGCCTGCTGAGCGCGGCGTACGAACGGGACGGATCACTCGGCCCGATGGCGACGCTCAATTCGTTCTCCCGGTCGCACCGCGACGCGTGGAACGGGCTCCGCGACCGGCTGCCGGTCCAGCTGACCGACGTGGGCGACGAGGTGAACTCCGTCTTCGACGCCATAGACCAGGAGGTCGGCCCGCTGGAGTCGCTGCTGCCCCGGGCCCCGGAGAAGGGCCGCGGCTCCCAGCAGTCCGGCTCGGCCACGCAGGACTCCGGCAGGACCTCGGGCCCTGGGCTTACGACACCGTCCGCAAGCGGCACCAGCGACAACCGCCCCGGCGAGGTCGGCCGGCCGCACCCGTCCGGTTCGGGCACCACGGCGGCCGAGGGCCTGCTCGGCGGGAACACGGGCGGCCTGTTCGAGACCCCGGCGAACGGCGCGTCACCGTACCCGTCCGGCAAGAACTCCACGCCGCCGCAGCCGGATGTCACGATCCCGCCGCTGCTGCCGGGGATCCTGCCCGGGCTTGGCTTCGACAGCGAGGACGACCAGTAAGTACGTCGGTACATGGGTGAGGGCGGCTGCTCCCAGAAGGAGCAGTCGCCCTCACCCGTGTCTCAGAAGAACAGGTCTCGGAGGAAAAGGTCTCGGAGGAACAGGTCTCAGAAGAACACCGAGCGGCGCTGCACGAGCAACTTGTACAGCGTGTGCTGGATCTGCTCCCGCACCTGATCCGTCAGGTTGAACATCAGCATCGGATCCTCCGCCGCCTCCGGCGGATACCCGTCCGTCGGGATCGGCTCGCCGAACTGGATCGTCCACTTCGTCGGCAGCGGCACCGCACCCAGCGGCCCAAGCCATGGGAACGTCGGCGTGATCGGGAAGTACGGGAAGCCCAGCAGCCGCGCCAGCGTCTTCGCGTTGCCGAGCATCGGGTAGATCTCCTCCGCCCCGACGATCGAGCACGGCACAATCGGCGCCCCCGCCCGCAGCGCCGTCGACACAAAGCCGCCGCGCCCGAACCGCTGAAGCTTGTAGCGGTCGCTGAACGGCTTGCCGATGCCCTTGAAGCCCTCCGGCATCACCCCGACCACCTCGCCGCGCTGGAGCAGCCGCTCCGCGTCCTCAGAGCACGCCAGGGTGTGACCGGCCTTGCGGGCCAGCTCGTTGACCACCGGCAGCATGAACACCAAGTCCGCGGCGAGCAGCCGCAGATGGCGGCCCGCCGGATGGTTATCGTGGACGGCGACCTGCATCATCAGCCCGTCCAGCGGCAGCGTCCCCGAGTGGTTCGCCACCACCAGCGCCCCGCCGTCGGACGGGATGTTCTCGACGCCCTTCACTTCGACCCGGAAGTACTTCTCGTACAGCGGCCGGACCATCGACATCAGGACCTGGTCGGTGAGCTCCTTGTCGTAACCGAACTCGTCGACCTCGTAGTCACCGGTGACCCGCCGACGCAGGAACGCAAGACCGCCCGCGATCCGCCGCTCCCAGCCGGCGCTCCCGCCCACCCGCTCCTGGACCGCCGGGGGCTCCTGGCCAATCGATTCAGCAGCCCGCACCACCCCCTGCGCAGGCACGGGGCTGACCGGAACCTCGCGTACGGCCGCGGGCTCGGCCTTCCGGCGACTGCCCCCTGCGGGGCGCCGCCGCGCCGATCGCTGCGCGCTGCCGCGCGAACGGTCGTCGTCGAACGGAATGACCTTGGCGTCCGCCATCGTTGGCTGCGCTCCTTATTCGGCGTCGCTCTGAGTCGTCTTGGTGGTCTGGGTGGTCTGGGTGGTCTGGGTGGTGGCAGCCATCTGCCCGGCTGTCGTACGGGCATGCACACCGCCCACGAAAGGCAGCGCCGCCGCCACCTGGTCCACCGCCCTCGCGAGGGTCTCCGGCGGCAGCAGCCCCGGACCCCGGCTGCGGGCGAAGTCCGCAAAGGCCTCCGCGGTCGTGTACTTCGGGTCGAAGCCCAGTGTTTCGCGCATCTGCGATGTGCTCACCACCCGGCCGTGCGTGAGCAGCCGGATCTGCTCGGGCGAGAAGTCCGTGACGCCGACCGTACGCAGCGCGGAGCCGACCCAGGTGACGGCGGGCAGCAGCACCGGCATCGTCGGCCGCCCCAGCCGCCGTGAGCACTGCGAGAGAAGCAGCACGCCGTCGCCCGCGACATTGAACGTGCCGCTGTTGAGCGTCCCGCGCCGCGGCTCGTGCAAGGCGATCCGCAGAACGTCGATCACATCGTCCTCGTGGACGAACTGCAGCCGCGGGTCGTAGCCGAAGACGGTCGGCATGACGGGCAGCGAGAAGAACTCGGCGAGCGGGGAGTCCGCGCACGGCCCGAGGATGTTCGCGAAGCGCAGCACGCACACCGCGACGTCGGGCCGCCGCCGGGCGAAGCCGCGTACGTATCCCTCGACCTCCACCGCGTCCTTCGCGAAGCCGCCGCTCGGCAGGGACTTGGGCGGGGTGGTCTCGGTGAAGACGGCGGGGTCGCGGGGCGCGGAGCCGTACACGCTCGTACTGGACTTGATCACCAGCCGCTTGACGGTCGGCGACTTCTGGCAGGCGCCGAGCAGCTGCATGGTGCCGATGACGTTGGTCTCCTTGACCGTCGTACGGCCGCCGGCGCCGAGCGGCGTACCCGTGACGTCCATGTGCACGACGGTGTCGACGGCATACTCGGCCAGCACCCGCGCTATCGCGGGCTGGCGGATGTCCGCGCGGACGAAGTCGGCCCCGCCCAGATGATGCTGGGGCCCCACCGCGTCGACGCCGATCACCCGGTCCACCTCGGGATCCCGCTGGATTCGCCGTACGAGACGGCCTCCGAGCTGCCGGGCCACTCCGGTGACGAGCACGACCTTCCCCAAGACCAGCGCCTTCCCATAGGTCCGCCTAGGTCCACCTTTACGCGTCACCGTAGCGGTTCGGTGTTGCGCTGTGATGACCGCGCGGCGCACTTTTGCCGGCGTCGCAGAAATGGACGCAAAAATAGGCCACCACAACACCGCGGCCCTCCCACCGTGCTGGTGGAAGGGCCGCGGCGACACGTACAGCCTGTCGCTTACTTCTTGTTACGACGCTGAACGCGGGTGCGCTTGAGCAGCTTGCGGTGCTTCTTCTTCGCCATCCGCTTGCGCCGCTTCTTGATAACAGAGCCCACGACTACCCTCGCTCACTTCTCTTCACTCGGTGCGGGGCGTCTGGGCCCACACGACCTACGTCGGCCTAGCCTACCTGCCGCCGAGTGAGGGACGTAATCCGAGGGGAACCGGCCGGCTCCGACTACGCGGATTCCACCCCCACGAAGGATTCGCGGAGGTACTCGTGAACCGCTTGCTCCGGAACCCGGAAGGACCTGCCCACCCGGATCGCCGGCAGATGACCGCTGTGCACCAAGCGGTACACGGTCATCTTCGACACTCGCATCACCGAGGCGACTTCCGCCACGGTAAGGAACTTGACCTCGTTGAGAGGCCTCTCGCTGCCAGCAGCCATGACCCACCTGTACCTTCCGCACATGACGCACACCGGCTTCCCCTCCGGTGACTCTTCGTCGCTGTGCGCTCACTCCCCAGACTAGGGGCGGGTGATGCGAGTGGGGAAGAGGAGCAGCCATCGGCCGCCTACTGTGACAGACACGCTCGATTGAGTACATAGCGAGTAAGCGGTCGGTAGTAATCAGACCGCACAGCGTCATCAAGCGGAACGGCTACGGACACCCGCCCCTCGGCCTCGCCGACGAACAGCGCGGGATCGTCCGTATCAGCCAGACCGATGGCCTCAATCCCCAGCTGACCTGCCCCGCAGACCCAGCCGTGGTCCCCGACGACCAGCTCGGGCAGCGGCCCTCCGCACTCCGCGACGCTCTCCAGGGCGGCCCGAACCGGGAGCGGTGAGTGGGTGTGTGCGCCGGTCCCACTGCCGGCGCCCTGTGCGCCGGGTTCCCGCATCAGCGCGACTCCTCGTGCGTACTCAAGGTTGTACGTGCGTACGCCGAACCGGGTCGTTATGTCGACACATCGCCCCTTCGCGGGTGTGAGTACAAGACACCCCGCCGCCGACAAAGCGTCTGCCAGCCCGGCGTAGAACCCGAGCAGCCGATGCGGATGCCCGGTCCCGAACAGCACGGCACCCCGCCGCGCGGCCACCTCCCCAAGCCGCTCGGCAAACGCGACGAGCCCGCTCAACGTCCGCTCCGGATCGATGACATCGGGCCCTGCGGTGTGGTGGGGGTCGTCCGAGACACCGCACTTGTCAGCCATCAGCGCGATCAAGTCCCGCTCGCCCCAGTCCCATTCGGGATCGAGCCCGAGGGTGACGCGGGGATCCCTGGCGGCGAAGAGGCGATAGCTGCGCAGACTCTCCTCACGCGACGTGGCCACGGGCCCGGCCAGCCGTGCAGCCAGGAGATGCGCACGTAACGCTCCGGTACTCAACACTCTGCTGATGCTCCCGCACGGCTCTGATCCGACGGGTCAAAAGGCTGGATACGCCGCACAGTTGGCGTAACGGCACTGGGCACCCCGCACAGCGGCAGCCGCCCACACCGCGAACGCCCGCACCGCCAGGGGCGTGGGGATCAAGGGCGGGCGGGTGGGGTCAACCCCCCGGGTCCGGGGCGGAGCCCCGGTTCGGGACTGGGCGGGATGGTGTGGGGCGGGGAAACGCCCCGCGCAGCGGCACCCGCCCACACCGCGCAGACGCCCGCGCCGCACAGACGCCCTTTCCGCACAGACGCCGGCAACCAGGACCCGGGACCCGCACCGCGGACCCCGCCGCCGGGGGCCCGCCCCGCGGACCCCCGGTACCCGTACCGCGCCCCCTACGCCAGCAACCCCCGCAGCGGAAACACCGCCCGCCGCGTGGCCAGCACCGCCTGATCAACCCGATCCGCCGGGTCGTACCCTTCCTCCCACCCCCGCCACACCGGATCCAGCCCATCCGTCATCCGCCCCGGCGCCACCCGCCGCGTCCGCGCATACACCGCATCCCGCCACGACGACGGAATCACAGACTCCGGCTCCACCGGCGCGTGCCCCGCGATCCCCACCAAGTGCGTCCACGACCGCGGCACCACTTCCACCACTTCGTACCCGCCGCCCCCCAGGGCGACCCAGCGCCCCCCGTCCACGTACTCATGCGCCAACGCGTGACAAGAGGCCTGCACCACCCGCTGCGCATCCAACGACACGGCCAGATGCGCCAGCGGATCGTCGAAGTGCGTATCGGCCCCGTGCTGCGTCACCAGCACCTGCGGCCGGAAGTCCGCCAGCAACTCCGGCACCACCGCGTGAAACGCCCGCAGCCACCCCGCGTCCCCCGTCCCGGCCGACAGCGCCAGATTCACCGCACTGCCCTCGGCCGCACCCGGCGCCCCCGTCTCCTCGGGCCACCCCGTCCCCGGAAAGAGCGTCCGCGGATGCTCATGCAGCGACACGGTCAGCACCCGCGGGTCGTCCCAGAACGTCGCCTGCACCCCATCGCCGTGATGCACATCGACATCCACATACGCGACCCGCTCCGCCCCCAGCTCCAGCAGCCGGGCAATGGCCAGCGACGCGTCGTTGTAGATGCAGAACCCTGCCGCCGAACCCGGCATCGCATGGTGCAGCCCGCCCGCGAAGTTCACCGCATGCGTCGCCTCCCCGCGCCACACCGCCTCCGCCGCCCCCACCGACTGCCCCGCGATCAGCGCCGACGCCTCATGCATCCCCACGAACGCCGGGTCGTCCATCGTCCCCAGCCCGTACGCCTGGTCCGCAGCCCGCGGATCCGCCGACGCCGCCCGCACCGCCGCCACGTAGTCCTCGCGGTGTACGAGCCGGAGCGTCGAGTCCCCGGCCGGCTTCGCGGCCACCACATCCAGGGCACGATCAAGCCCGTACGCCCGCACCAACTCCATGGTCAGCGCAAGCCGCACCGGATCCATCGGATGGCCGTTCCCGAAGTCATACTTCGTTACCGCCTCGTCCCACATCAACAACCCGCGGCCGCTCATGCCCGACACCGTATCCGGCTTGTTGCATCTCGAACGAACGGGCATACCGCAACGTCACAAGCACCAACACCATCGGCACGACCATCGCCCAGCGATAGCTCCACACATCCCCGAGGGCCCCCACAAGCGGCGAGCCGACCAGAAACCCCACGTAGTTGAAGACATTCAGCCGCGCCACAGCCGCATCACTCGCCCCAGGACCGCCGCTCTCCACAGCCAGCCGCCCCGCCGCCGCGAACGTCTGCGGCACGATCACACACAACCCGAGCCCCAGCATGGTGAACCCGAGAATCCCCACCCAGGCTCCCGGCGCCACGGCCACCACCCCGAACCCGGCCGCCGCGAGCACGGTTCCGCACCGCACAACCGCGACCGCCCCGAACCGCCGCACCCCAAGATCCCCGACGGCCCGCCCGAGCAGCGTCGTGACCATATAGGCGTTGTACGGAACGGTCGCGAGCTCCTCCGAGCTCCCCAGCACGTCCTGCAGATACTTCGCGCTCCAATTCGAGACGGTCGAGTCCCCGATGTACGCGAAGGTCATGACCAGACAGAGCGGCAGCAGCAGCCTGAAGGCGACCCCCTGCCCCTCCAGGGCCCCTTTCCGCGCCGCTTCCCCAGCGCGCTCCCCACCCCGCTCCCCGTCCGCGTACCACCGGCTTCCGACCAGCGCCGCCGGCAACAGCACGCCGGCCACCGGCAGATACGACACGAGCAGCGACAGATCCCAGTGCGCCCCGACCCACGCGAAGGAGGCCCCGGCGATCCCACCCAGGCTGTACGCCGCGTGGAAACCGAGCATGATGCTCCGCCCGTACGCCCGCTGCAGGCTCACCCCGAGCATGTTCATGGACGCATCCAGCGCCCCCACCGCCAGCCCGAACGCTCCCAGCGCGAGCGCCACCTGCCATATTTCGCTCCCGGCCGCGACCCCGAGCAGCGCCAGCACCACGAGCGGCTGGGCCCAACGCAGTACGACACTCGGCGCGACCCGCTTCACCAGCCGCTCGGTGACCACACTCGCCACCCCGGCGAGTACGGGCACGGCCGCCAGAAACGCGGGCAGCAGCCCGTCAGATATCCCGTACCGGTCCTGGATGGCGGGGATACGCGTCACGAGCAGCGCGAAGGCCACTCCCTGCGCGAAGAAACTCAACGCCAAGGAGGCCCGACCATGCCGCAACCGCGCATCTGTCATGGCCGCACAGCGTAGGCCGCTCAAATACTCATGGGTAGATAGATCACGCAAGCAATGCGGGCAACTCCGCCATGGCCCCGAAGTACCCCTTGGCCCCGTCCAGCTTCCCGGCCAGCGTCATCGCAGTGAACGCGTACACATCCATCCCGGCCGCCCTGGCCGCCGCCACCCCGAGGGGACTGTCCTCCACAACCACACACCGCTCCGGTGCGACCCCCATCCGCTCGGCTGCATGCAGAAACAGATCCGGCGCCGGCTTCCCCCGCCCCACATCCTGCGCACTGAAGACCGTCCCGTCCTCGAACCACCGGTCAAGACCGGTCCTCCGGTGCCCGACCCGGATCCGCGCATGACTCCCGGACGACGCGACGCAGTACGACACCCCGTCCGCGACCAGCTTCTCCAGCACCTCTGTCACGCCGTCCACGGCGGTCAACTCACGCTCGAAGGCGGCAAAGACGCGAGCATGCAGAGTGTCGTCGAAGTCCACGGGCAACGACTGCCCGGTCCGCTCCTTCACCAGATCGTGTACCCGGTGCACAGCGGCCCCCATGTAGTCACGAATGGACTCTTCGTACGAGGTGGGGTGCCCGAGCTCGGTGAGGTAGCCGGCCAGGATGGCGTTGGAGATGGGCTCGCTGTCGACGAGCACACCGTCGTTGTCGAAGATCACAAGGTCGTAGCGCATGCTTGGACCCTAAACGCAGAAAAGCCCCGCACCAAAATGGTGCGGGGCTTTCCCACAAAGATTGTTCGGCGGCGTCCTACTCTCCCACAGGGTCCCCCCTGCAGTACCATCGGCGCTGAAAGGCTTAGCTTCCGGGTTCGGAATGTAACCGGGCGTTTCCCTAACGCAATGACCACCGAAACTCTATGAAGATATCGATCCGGAGCCCCGGCCATGGGGGCTCGACAGTTCGTTACTTCAGAACTGACACAGTGGACGCGAGCAACTGAGGACAAGCCCTCGGCCTATTAGTACCAGTCAGCTTCACCGGTTGCCCGGCTTCCACATCTGGCCTATCAACCCAGTCGTCTACTGGGAGCCTTACCCTCTCAAGGAGGTGGGAGTCCTCATCTCGAAGCAGGCTTCCCGCTTAGATGCTTTCAGCGGTTATCCTTTCCGAACGTAGCCAACCAGCCATGCCCTTGGCAGGACAACTGGCACACCAGAGGTTCGTCCGTCCCGGTCCTCTCGTACTAGGGACAGCCCTTCTCAAGACTCCTGCGCGCGCAGCGGATAGGGACCGAACTGTCTCACGACGTTCTAAACCCAGCTCGCGTACCGCTTTAATGGGCGAACAGCCCAACCCTTGGGACCGACTCCAGCCCCAGGATGCGACGAGCCGACATCGAGGTGCCAAACCATCCCGTCGATATGGACTCTTGGGGAAGATCAGCCTGTTATCCCCGGGGTACCTTTTATCCGTTGAGCGACGGCGCTTCCACAAGCCACCGCCGGATCACTAGTCCCGACTTTCGTCCCTGCTCGACCCGTCGGTCTCACAGTCAAGCTCCCTTGTGCACTTACACTCAACACCTGATTGCCAACCAGGCTGAGGGAACCTTTGGGCGCCTCCGTTACCCTTTGGGAGGCAACCGCCCCAGTTAAACTACCCATCAGACACTGTCCCTGATCCGGATCACGGACCCAGGTTAGACATCCAGCACGACCAGAGTGGTATTTCAACGACGACTCCCCCTGAACTGGCGTCCAGAGTTCACAGTCTCCCACCTATCCTACACAAGCCGAACCGAACACCAATATCAAACTGTAGTAAAGGTCCCGGGGTCTTTCCGTCCTGCTGCGCGAAACGAGCATCTTTACTCGTAGTGCAATTTCACCGGGCCTATGGTTGAGACAGTCGAGAAGTCGTTACGCCATTCGTGCAGGTCGGAACTTACCCGACAAGGAATTTCGCTACCTTAGGATGGTTATAGTTACCACCGCCGTTTACTGGCGCTTAAGTTCTCAGCTTCGCCACACCGAAATGTGACTAACCGGTCCCCTTAACGTTCCAGCACCGGGCAGGCGTCAGTCCGTATACATCGCCTTACGGCTTCGCACGGACCTGTGTTTTTAGTAAACAGTCGCTTCTCGCTGGTCTCTGCGGCCACCCCCAGCTCAGAGTGCAAGACTCATCACCGGTGATGGCCCCCCTTCTCCCGAAGTTACGGGGGCATTTTGCCGAGTTCCTTAACCATAGTTCACCCGAACGCCTCGGTATTCTCTACCTGACCACCTGAGTCGGTTTAGGGTACGGGCCGCCATGAAACTCGCTAGAGGCTTTTCTCGACAGCATAGGATCATCCACTTCACCACAATCGGCTCGGCATCAGGTCTCAGCCTTGATGTGTGACGGATTTGCCTATCACACGGCCTACACCCTTACCCCGGGACAACCACCGCCCGGGCTGGACTACCTTCCTGCGTCACCCCATCGCTTACCTACTACCACCTTGGGCCGGCGGCTCCACCACTCCCCTTCACCCGAAGGATCCAGGACGGCTTCACGGCCTTAGCATTAATGGGCTCGATACTGGGCGTTTCAAAGCGGGTACCGGAATATCAACCGGTTGTCCATCGACTACGCCTGTCGGCCTCGCCTTAGGTCCCGACTTACCCTGGGCAGATCAGCTTGACCCAGGAACCCTTAGTCAATCGGCGCACACGTTTCTCACGTGTGTATCGCTACTCATGCCTGCATTCTCACTCGTGTACCGTCCACCACTCGCTTACGCGGCGGCTTCACCCGGCACACGACGCTCCCCTACCCATCCCAGCGGGCGTTGGCCCTCATGCTGGAATGACACGACTTCGGCGGTACGCTTGAGCCCCGCTACATTGTCGGCGCGGAATCACTTGACCAGTGAGCTATTACGCACTCTTTCAAGGGTGGCTGCTTCTAAGCCAACCTCCTGGTTGTCTCTGCGACTCCACATCCTTTCCCACTTAGCGTACGCTTAGGGGCCTTAGTCGATGCTCTGGGCTGTTTCCCTCTCGACCATGGAGCTTATCCCCCACAGTCTCACTGCCGCGCTCTCACTTACCGGCATTCGGAGTTTGGCTAAGGTCAGTAACCCGGTAGGGCCCATCGCCTATCCAGTGCTCTACCTCCGGCAAGAAACACACGACGCTGCACCTAA